>NZ_KV808408.1:124929-363613 GCF_001812285.1 Rothia sp. HMSC065B04 | reverse complement strand
AGTGCAATAGTATCTGAACGTCATTATTCGGACACATCAACGCTTTATGCATCAAATATCTCTGCGCCCGCAGAATTTGTGCCATGGTTTAGTGTCTTCTGCCACGGTTTTTAACTACGACCAAAGACACTAACCTATGGCACAAATCCGCAACTCATGACCGGATCCCCGTCTGTGACAGGTGGGCGGGCAGGCTACACGGCGAGCGCGTACATGTCGCGGAGGGCCTCTTCCGCCTCGTCGAGGGCGTATCCGCTCTGGCAGAGAGCATCGCAGCCGTTACCGTAGCGGAGGCCGGCGAGGAACTCGCGGTCGGTCACCTCCGGCAGGTACACCATGAGGTATTCGCCGTTATCGGTGAAGAAGTCGTCAATGTTGGCGGCGTCCTGGCCGGAGTAGAAGGCGCGGAAGTCTTCGTCATTGTAGTAACCAACCGTGTACATGAGGGGCTCCTTTGGTCGCTCGGCGGAGTGGGTGAGAACGCGTTGTTGTTCTCTACCGCCAAAGGTAGGGGGCACCCCTGACACGATAAGGGGCTGCACCGCCCATACCGGAGAAAAAAAAGAAAATATTGCGTGACGAGGGGGTTTTCTGGAGGCGCGCTCCCCCGCCAAAGTCCCCCGCTGCACGGAAGATTAGGTGCGGACTGGCTTGCCTCCTGTGTGCCGTTGCCCCGCCTCCCATACACCGGACGGAAATTCGGTCATGGGTTACGGACTTCGACCATGGGTTAGTGACTCTGGGCTGGGGTTTTAACCCCCACCAAAGTCACTAACCCATGACCGGAAATCGGTGCTGTGCAGAGGGGGTAGATTACACGGCGGGTAGCTGACTGTTTCGATAGGTTGCTGTCTTTACTGCGGGTTAAAGACCCACGGCGAAGACACTAACCTATCGAAGGGCCCCCCTTCCCTCGCTTAACGGCGAAAAGCCACATGTGTTTCGAGAAGCCACCAAAGAAGTGGCTTTTCGAAACACATGTGGCTTCTGGGCGAATAACGGCGGATTACCACGCTACATTCGGGCCTACTCGCCCCTCAGGAATGACGCGACCTTACCCCAGAAACCCTTCTGGTTTCCAGTGTTGCGGGTGCCCGTGGGGGTCGGCTGGAAAACCGGACGCTGCTGGCTCGACGCATCCTGCTGATACGCCGGGTTCTGCTGATACGCCGGGTTCTGCTGGTACGGGTAGTTCGCCTGCGGGTGCTGCGGGTTCGGCTGGTAGCCCTGCGCCTGGTAACCCGGTGCCTGATAGTTCGGATCCTGATAGCCCTGCGCCTGGTACGCGCCTGCCTGAGGCTGAGTACCCGGGTGGTATTGCGCATCAGAGTGGTAGTGGGCATCGGGGCGGTACTGGGATTCTGCACGGTGCGGGGCGTCCGCGTGGCCGTGTGCCTGGTATCCCTGCGGGTTCGGGCGGTACTCAGGGGCCGGCTGAGGAGCCTGCTGGTACGCGGGTTCTGCCTGATGTGCCGCCGCCTGGTTCGCTGCGGGGTGCGGCGGGTTAGAGTATGCGGGGCGCGGGTTCGGCTGCTGCGGCTGGGCAGACGCCGGGCGCTGTGCGGGAACCGGGCGCGCCTCCTGAGCAGGCTCGGCGGTAGGGGCAGGCGCCGGGCGCGCCTCCTGAGCGGGCTGAGCGGCAGGTGCGGGCTGAGCGGCAGGTGCCGGGCGCTCCGGGCTGGTGTGCGGTGTACGCTGTCGCAGCTGGCCACTAGGAACCTGCAAGTGCGACCCCTCAGGAACGCCACTCTGCTCGGCAAGATCCTGAACAACGAACGCCGAACTGAAAAGCATGTCCTCCATGGTCCATTCAAGCGGCGGCTGTGCGTTCGGCGCCAACTGTAGTTTGTCCAGTTCGCGCAGGTGCTGGGCGAGTACCTCCATCATGTAGTTGATGACGGCAAGGTTCGGCTGCTCCCCCAGGTTCTCCGGGTAGGCGAAGTGGTAGACGTAGGTGTTGATGGTCTGCCGCTTTTCCAGGGCTTTCGCCGTCTTCTCAACGGGGACACCGCCGCAGGTCAGATCCGAGATACTCTCGAAGATTTTGGGGCCTTCAGAGGCACGCACGGTCAGCGGACGCGAGGGGTCCACGGCGGACTGCTTCGGCCAGAAGATGCCGGGTCGGAATGCCGTCTGCAGGCTGTTGTTGACGACGATTTCCTTCTCGGGTCGCCAGGGCTTCTCATGGTCCACGATGTACTTGCGCGGCATGGCGAAGGTGGTGAAGGAGCACGCGAAGCTCTGCAGCTCCTCCCCTGCCGGTGAGGTGCTCAGAATGTATGCTTTGGCGCGGTTCCAGGTTTCGCTGTTACGCATCTTGTTGACGAACATGGACAGCTTCGTCATGAACCCGTCGACTTTGACGGTGGGTGCGTCGGCGGTAATCAGGTAGATACGCGCCGTGCCGTAGAGCGAGGAAAGCGCATACTTCTTGTTCGATTCGCCGAAGTTGGTGCCCATGATGAGGTGGCAGGTGGGCGGGTTGACCGGTTCGCCGTCGTAGTAGGGCGTGTAGTCGAAGCCCATGTCGATGACCTGGCAGGCTTCTGCGGCGGCGTGGATGCTATCGAGGGTGAGCGTCTCGTTGGTGGGCGTGCCGTCCGCGTTGTTGAACGCGATGAAGGCGGCCGTGTAGCCGTAGGCCGCGCTCTTGGGCTTGTCCAGGGCGAAGGTGTTGCATCGCGGGTGGTGTGCGGCGTACTGCTGCTGGATGTGTGATACGGCGTTGTGCGGCATGTTCACTCCTTGGGGTGTGGTTGTTTATCGGATTCGATTGTGTGGGTGTGTGATGTGTTTTACTGTACGCTACTCCCCTGACAGGCTAAGCGGGCGGGGGCGCTTTTTTCGCGATAAATCGCGATACGGCGGCTGTACTCTCACCGGCGAGCGCGCTCTCAGCGGTGAGTTTGGCGGGCAGCGAGCATGGTGGCGGGTGGAGGGGCGGCGCATCCAACGCTGCGGGTGCGCCGCGCCCTGTGTTTTACCGGCGCTTGTTTTACCGGTGCTTTAGCCTGGTGGGCTACTTGCCGCGGCGGCGCTTAATTTCCCGGCCCCAGACCATCACAATGTCGATGCCGAGGACCCCGTACTCGTACTCGTCGAGAGCGGCCCGAACTGCCTCAGTGTTCACCGCGAACCAGTCGTTGGGCAGCGAGTCAATCCACGCTTCCCAGTCTGCGATGCGCCAGACGTAGCTCCGTTCCATGTGCTCCTCATAGTCATCACTGCCAAGTGCTTCGGGGAACTGACAGTACCACAAGGTGCCCGACTCACTGTTCGGCCGTTCTTCCCGATAATTAACGAACTGACGCCAGTTCTTCTTCGTGATGATGAAGGACTGTTCCCCGTCAGGCCCGAACTTTTCCACGGTGCCCACGTACGAATTGGTTTTAATGCGCTCCCAGAAGGTCGGCACGTCAATTTCGCGCGCTTGACCAGGTCAGCCAGGTACTCGATACGGTCATGCGGAGGGGCGATGGCGCCATCCGGGAGGGCGTCGCCGAAGGTCAGCAGGCGGCCGGCACGGTAGTCATCCATGTTGATGGTGTCCCAGGAGAAGCCGTTGATTTCTTCGTGCTGGTCGGCTTCAAGGCAGGGGTACCATTCGTTGTCGTACACCATCTGCAGGAGTTCGTTGGAGCGGTGTTCGCCTTCGTAGGCGAAGTCGTTCACCTGAATATTGCGAACGTATTCTTCCTGTTCTTCGTTCAGGTGGTACTGGCCGCCCTTGCGGCGGAAGTTGAGCTTTTTGGTTTCGGTGCCGTTCTTCAGTTTTGCCTTGTGGATGTTGACGGCGTGTTCGATCATCCACTGGCTCGGGTCCAGTACGTATGCGAGGCGAAGCTGCGTCTCGTACGGGGTGATGATGTTCAGGGTGCGCAGCAGTTCTTCGCACCCGTCGGGGTCTTCCCAGTACATGTTTTCGCCGAGGTACTTGAGCTTGTCGTCGAGGGTCATCTTGGGGATTGCGTCCCGCAGGGTCTGTGCCCATTCGGCGGCTTCTTCGTCGTTGGGGTCGGCTTCTACTTCTGCTTCGACCTTCGCCAGTTCCGATGCCATGTAGGTGTCGATGTTGAAACGTTCCGTGTACATCGGTTCCATGGCGTCGCAGCGTTCCTTGTTGATCTGGCGACGCTTCTCTTCCAGGGCCTGGTAGTATTCGAGGTCGTCCAGGGTCTTCTGTTGCTCTTCGGGGGTGAGGCTGTTCCAGTACTCTTCCTCAGCAATACGGTCCTGCTCATCCTCATCAGGGGCAGGCTGCTGCGGCAGGCGCAGCGCACCGGGGCGGCCGTACTGACCGGTACCGAAGGCGTCCAGGGTGATGGCGCCGTGCTTCTCTTCGCGCAGCGGGTGGTCGCAGTTCAGCCACGCGCGGGCCTCACTGATGCTGATGGGCTTAGTCAGGCGGTACAGGCGCACCTCCTGGTTCAAATCGTTCAGGCGCATCTTCTGCTGCTTGAAGGCATCGCGGGCTTCCTTCTCGTTCAGGTACACGTAGAGGTAGTCGCCGCATTCCTGCCACCAGGGTGCGTCCAGGCGCGGGTCGTCCCATACGAGTTCCTTACCGTCCTTACGCTTGTACCGCGGGCGACCCACCGGCGGGTTGTTCACCTCCTTGCGTCCTCGGTTCACATGCACGAGGTAGCCGTACACGCCGGGTTCACCTTCCAGCTCGTTCTTGAGGGTGATGTCGGTATCCGGTCGCTCGATCACCCAGTGCTTCTCATCGTTGAAGTAGGCGATTTCTTCGTCGGTCATGTTGTCGAAGAGGGTGCAGTCGAAGAGCATGCGCGGGTCGGTGAAGGATTCGTAGGGGGCTGCATCACCGAACGCGTTGCTCACGTAGCGGGTAAGGTCTTTGGGCATGCCCTGGCGGCGCCACTTGTAGGGGTGGACGGTCAGGTCCTTGTCCCAGGGGGTTTCGCCGGTGATGCCGGGGGCGCGGCGCTGCATGAGTTCGGCGGAGAGGTCCTTGCCGTTGACGACGACGCGGTGTGCCTTTTCGAGTCGCTCGTAGGAGTAGCGGGCGCGGGCGTTGCGTTCGGCGTGGTACTTCTTCTGGTAGGCCTTGTAACGGGCTTCGGCTTCAGGGCTGCGTGCCATGGTGGTGGTCCTTTCTCGCGGGATGCGCTGGGAGGCTGCGGTGCTCTCGGCGCGTGGGCTTCGGTGCTTCTGATTACAGAATAGGAGGGACCCCTGACACGATAAGCGGGGCGGGATTTACCCCCGGGTAAAACACGGGCCGCCTCCCCCTCATGAACGGCGAGAAGCCACATGTGTTTCGAGAAGCCACCAAAGAAGTGGCTTTTCGAAACACATGTGGCTTCTGGGCGGGATATGAATCCGGCTAAGACTCTTCCCTAGCAATAACCTGCAGGTTCTGAATACCGCCCTGATTCACAATATCCAGAGCCAGGGTACGAAGCGGCGGCAAGACATCTTCAATTGGTGCCAGCGGATCAATAAATGTAGACACAGGCTGAAAACGCTTAATGGGTTCAGAATCAGTCTCTTCAGCAAGCAATGAGATTCCCTCATACATCCTTCGGAAGACAATTGGTTCTCCAGACCGACCGATCAGACCAACACGAATGCGGAATCCCCCATACACATCGCGTTCTTGCGCATGTTCCCGAAGAAGAGAGAAGAAATCTATAAGAGCCTTCTCAATATCTGTGGACATGCAATGATTAGGCTTTCCGGCTAGATACTCTGCTAAAGCGGACGACATACTCCGTACTCCCCCAAGCTGATAGGCTCCCACCAACGTTCCGTCATTGTGTAGGTATTTACGGTATTTAGCGTCTGCCAGTGCATAGCTCCGAAGTACCCACTGTCGCATTCCCATAATGTTTTCTCCGGAATCCCAAATAGAAGTATGGCTAGTCTGCGTTTGGTGTTCTTTAGATTTGTTTCCATGCTGTGAAGCCATGAGATAGGAATACGCCCACGGACGAGTATGGCCAGAAGCTATATCGCTGGTTATCGGATCTGCAGAACTTCTAGGGGCAACAGGAACTGCGGCAATAGCAAGGAAGACTCCCTCTTCTGGATTGAGGGCATCTGCCGCCTGTTCAAAGTATCCCTGTAGGGTCTTTTCCTGCTCCACGCCACGCTGGAAACGCTCACGGAAACCACGCTCAATATCCCGATAGGTCATCGGATTCGTATGGGGGCCGTTACGGCGTGGTGCTACAAAGGCATCATTACCCTTCCTCGCAAAATGAGGAGCATCCGCTGAATCAGGAATATGCATGAGCACGATATACCCATCATCAGGATTTTCTCCGCAAGGGATTTTTTCAAAGTCAAGACCCACGACCGGCGGACCAATCTTACTGTATGCAGCTTGAAGGATGCGCTGTTCATCAGTTGCGGACCATTGAATGGGATTTATTGAGGAAGCCCCATTATTTTTGCCGTCTTCTCCTACCCCAAAGACAATCCAGCCGCCACCGCTATTAGCCATAGCTGCGATATCTTTTGAGGCTTCTTCAGACCATGTCGGTTTTTTGTGGTTGTACAGTTCCTTTTTCCAATCAAGGTCGCTGGTCTCTTCCAGGCCTTCCTCAATGGCCTTTTTGATAATCTCAAGAGTGAGATTCCCAGGTTCTAAGCCCAGGGCACGGTGAATGGGTGTAAACATTAGAGAACTCCTTATCAAAAGAGGAAATACCCATAGAATCTGAGTGCTATCCGCCCTCAAAGCTCAGTATAGATTCCCTACGGAATTTCTGCCCCTGAATCGGTCAAATTATGCAGGGATGCGGGAGGGCTGCGTACACGCCGAGAATAACTCAGCCAGCACACAGCCCTTCACCTATCGAACCAGCTACTTAGCGGTTTGCCTGCGAGCGCGCGGCTTCTTAGCCGGCTTCGCAGCTTCCTCTGCCGCAGTCAGCTCCTGATAGCGCTCGAAAAGAATCTTCAAACGCGCTTCATCAGAAGCACAACGACGAGACGCACCAAAGGCAACATCCACCGCAGAATCCAACTCATCATGAGCCGCACGCAACGCCGGATCCATAGTTGCTAGCGACTCATATAAAGTTTCCAACGAAACAGGTTCATCCTCGCGCTCCTCAATAGCCTTACGCGCAGCCAACACCTTACCGCCCGCATCAATCACCTTACGACGCTGCTCCTCAGAAATCTCGGGCAGAGGAAGGTTGTTCCACACCACCGTATTTGCGAACCTCAAATCAGACTTTATCTGACCACCAATTGCTCGTTGCCATGCAATAAACATGGAGGAGGAAATGATAGCAAATGCAAGTCCATCTGGATCAGTAGCCGTAAAAACTGCATCACTTGCAATAGCTTCTGCTGGCAAGTATTTCACAGTGAAATACGGACGATCTGCAGACACATGTCGTGGAATACATACGTAAGACGTCAAAGGACGTGCTTTATTTGGACGCATGCGATGCGGAATATCGCGTAGCTTGTAGGCGTCTCCCCCCTGAGGCTGAGCAGAACGCCACTCACGGTTTTTTTCCACACGAGCACTGAGTACCGGGCTTGAAGCAATTTCCTCTTCTGAAGCAGCTTCCAGCCACAAGCACCAGCGTTCCAGTCCCTGTATCAGCTCCTTAGCACCAACGAATGGACGCAGATAGCGAGCTGCCACCGGGTCAGCAGCAACCACCGGGTAGTCCTCCACCTTAACGATTAGATTTCCATCATCCGTTGACTGGCTTCCTCGAACTGCGGCAGGAATCAAAGAAGACAACGGCTTCGAACGATCTTTAACCAGTACGTTCGGTCCATCACTCACCAAGTAGGCATTCAGGGAATGAACAGACTTCTGTTCTACCGTTCGGCGAGTCGACCAATCATAGTCAAAGACACGCACGCTACGCTTCTCCGGCACTTCCGAACGGGTAAAGCCTGTAATCACGCAGTGCACTGCTGCCTTGCCGGTAGCTTCGGATTTCCAAGGAAAAGTGCGGTATGCGAACTTAATACGCCAACCGTCCCGGAAGAGCGGGCCAAAGAGCGAAGGTACAGGTTTCCCCTGAACAATCGAATTCGTGGAGACAAAAGCAAACTCCCCCGGTACCTCAGTCACGCCCAGCGACTCAGACTGTTCCTGTAAGTTCTTCAGGTAGCGAGCAGCCTTTGCGAACCATGCCGTTGCAAAATCCAGGTACCCGGCATAGTCATCGCCCCAGGCTAGACGCATGCCGCATTCTTTCGCTTTTTTCTCTTCTGTGCCTTCGGTGCCTTTCTTCCCTTGACCAGCAAAAGGAGGGTTGCCTGCAATGTACACGCGTACACCATCCGCCACATCCTGCGCAGTCACCGGCAGAACCTTCGACCAATCACGGTCCACCTGCTCGCCCAAGGCAGGGTCAATCTCAGTCAGAGCATCGCCCTCAAGAATATGGGCGCTATGAGCCAGAGGAAGACGCACCGGAGCATAACCAAACTCCTCCATCATCTTCTGGTCCATCTGACGCTCAACCAAAAACATTGCCGTGCGTGCAATTGAGGCAGGCCACGGGTCAATCTCCAGACCATAGAAGTGATCAATCGACACTAGCGGTTCTAACGAACGTACACGGTTAATAGGGCCCTGGCGCGTTCCCGCTTCACCCAACATGAGCGAAGATTCTCCATGCTTATTATGTTTGAATCTCGTATCCAACTTATTCAAATCACGTAGATATACCAAGACATCCAGCTCCAGCTTACGCAGCTCACGGTAAGCAATAATAATGAAGTTACCGCAACCACATGCGGGATCCAAGAAGCGAATGTTAGCGATACGACGTCGCAGATTATTCAGCCCAGTCCGTCGCTTATCCGCATCCTTCTGGTTTTTGGCATTCTCGAAGTCATCTTGAAGTTCATCCAGGAACAGCGGACCAAGTGTCTTCAGCACATCCTCTTCCGAGGTATAGTGCTCACCCATCTCACGGCGAGTCTTTGCGTCACGCACCGACTGGAACATCGAACCGAAAATAGCCGGAGAAACCTTCGACCAATCACGCTCCGAAGTCGCCAACAGCTGCTGACGGAACGTCTTTGCCACCGCGCCGCTCATCTCAGCAGGAAGCGGCACAGCGTCCGCAAACATGCCGCCGTTCACATACTTAAAGCCAGACAGATACTCCGGAGCGTCCGCCACCGCAGAAGCACCCACAGGCTTCGTATTCAGCAGGTCGAAAAGCTCATTCAGGCGCTGTGCCAGATCCGTACCCTCCTGGTGGGTATCACAAATCATCCGCTCAAACGAGTTCGCATCCTCAGACTCAGACCACATCTGCGTATCATCAGCGAACAGCAAGAACAGCAGGCGCGCCATCACCGTCGAAATCTGAGCCTCCGACATGCCAGCCTTCGCCAACGACTCAAAAAGACCCGCCATCTGGTTCGACGCAACACGGGTCTCATTCACCGTCTCAACGTCAAAACCACGACGCATACGGTCGAGAAGACCCAGAATCGACACACCATTCACAATATCGTCAGAGGTCAGATACAGCAGAGCACAACGATCCAACAGCGCCTCGACCTGATCCCTATTCGTCACCAACAGCTCGTGACGAGTCAAACGCGACGACGAAACACTCGGCCAACGCCACACCTGACGCGGCGCAAAACCGGTCCCTTCCTGCACAAAAATACACAAGCGGTGCATGCTCAAGGTGCGCAACTTGCGGTCCACCTCAAGCTGCGAGGTATTCGAAGGAATGCGGTCCACACGGCACACCCACACCGGAATGCCCGACTGCGCCGCCACACACTCCACGTTCAATACGCCAGAAGGAACCAGGGGGTCATCCACCGGCACGCTCTGTGCCTTGTACGCTCCAGGGCGCGGTGGATCCCAGTCCAAAGATTCAACAAAGAAATCACCCAGGCGACCCTCCACCAGATACGAACGCGCCTGGTCCAGGTCATCATCAGGCCACATAACGGCCATAAAAATACTCCTTCACAAGAGAACAGTGAACCAACCGATTCACAGAAAAACTACACACAGCCCCGCGGTGCGAGACGCTTCACCGCGCCCCGCACCACAGGCCATAGCACCCACCGGGGCACACTAACGCACGGGATTCTTACCCTCAAAATCAGGATCCGAAATCGCCAACGAACACACCACACGTGCCATCTGCATATCAGATTCCTTCACCAACAGCTCATCATCCTGCTGCATACGCAACAACGCATCCAGCAAAGAGCGGTTATCCGCCTTACGGCGCAACATACGGCGCAGTTCAGACTCAGCCTGACGACGCAGCGGGTAATGGTACAGCTTATCCAGAACTTTCTGCTCCTGCTCCCCCAGTTTCGTTGTCTCAAACGAAGCCGTGTTATCAGCCCCATAGAAACGGTTCCATACCTGACGGCGAACACCACGCAACCTACCTACAGACGTACCGCTATTCTTCAAAGCGTGCTGCGTCAACCTCTGCTGTAAGTCATATGCCTCCGGGCTCGTCACTTTGTTCGGCGTCCCATACTCCGCATAGAACAGACCCAACGCTTCCGTAGCTGACACAACATGATTCGTTTCAGGACCATTTTTATTACCACGAATAGCGATAGAAAACAAGTCAATTTCATTACTCGTCCGGATATACGACACCATTACAGTATTCTCATCTGCCGGATGAATGCTCTTCTTCTGGCGCGAAGGACGAGTAGCCAAACGTTTATCCTGCATACGCATAATTTGCTCAGCTTTTTCAGGATGTTGCACAAAAAAGTCAGCCCAACGCTCTGCAGCCTCAGACACAGGGTCAATACCCCTTTCATCAAGGTCTGTATCCTTCAGAACACCTGAGTAGAAGTCCTCCAGCATACGGGTAGCTTCATCGTCCGAAGACATATCGGCAAAGAACGCCTGATCAGCACCAAAAGCCTCAGCGGCAGACTTTAAACGTTCACGAATACGCGAACGCAAATTCAAAGTCTTCTCCACTGTCTGATGCGAAATCAGATACACGTTCACCTCATGATGAACCTGACCCACACGGTCCACACGACCCGCACGCTGAATCAGACGAATAATCGCCCACGGCAAGTCATAGTTCACCACCACGTGAGCATCCTGAAGGTTCTGGCCCTCAGACAGCACGTCAGTCGCTACCAGCACACGCAACTCATCAGAGCCGTTCTGGGCAGGAGGCTCCGCGTCAGATGCCTGCTCCGTTGGCACACGGTTCGACACTGGCGAGAAACGACGAGCATACGAAGCCGGATCAGGAGTATCACCAGCCACCGCAGCCACATTCTCAACGCCCAGCTTCTGCAGGCCCTCAGCAATGTAGTACGCAGTGTCCTTATACTCCGTGAACACCAGCACCTTATCGTTCGCGTGCTTCTGCTCAATCAAATCACGCAGATCATGCAGCTTCGAGTCAGTCTCAACCTGCCACGTACCAAAGCGCCTCAGCATAGCCTTAATCAGGTCGCTATCATGCTGCAAATCATCACGCAGACGAGACGTAAACACCGTCGAAGAAACCCACTTCGTCTGAGCCGGTGCACTCTGAACCAGGCTCTCATACATCTGTTCTGAATTTCCGCTCGAGTCCTGAACCTGCAGGCCATCCACAGACTCAAAGTCAGCCTCATCAGAACCATCCAGGTCCAACTGGTCATCCGAAAAACTACCCGTCGGAACGCTCAGCTGATGGTCAATTGCATAAATCCACAGCTCATTACGAATCAGCTGACGAGTCAACGACTGAATAAACGAATAACCCGAAGAGCTCAAACGCTTATACAGGCCCGAAAGCACAAAGCCACGCACATTACCGCGGCCCGAACGAGCCGCCTCAATAACCGCCCTATCCTCCGGAGTATGGCGAGCATCCGGGTTGTCATACCCCGAAATGTCATAACGCGGCAGACGCAAATCCCTCAAATCATCAAGGGTCTGGTCATCCTCCATAAAGCGGGCAGGGTCATCCTCCTTAAACTCGTGGTCCAGCCATTCCGACGCCCAATCCGGGTAATAGAACTTACCCGTCGACAGCTCCAGGTAGCTGCGCTCCTTCGTCACCAAACCATCAGGAGAAGTCCACATCTCCGTCGGCGCCTGGCGCTTAGTGTACGCACGAGTACGACGTACCAGCTGATCCTCCAACAGCCTTTTCCAGTCCTCCGGCTCCTCAGAAATCTCAAAAGCGCGCAGGGTTGATAGGTTACCCTCCCGCTTGTCGAACTTATCAGGGTACTCTTTCAACCCTGCCTCAGGAATAATGCCCAAGTCAGCGTCCTCATCAAGGTACAGAGCCAGCTGCGCCTTCACATCGCTAAACGACAGGTTAAACGGGGTCGCAGTCAGAAGCAGAACACGCGACTCATTACGCGAGACATACTCCTTAATGGCACGCCACACCTGCGTCTTCTCGTTACGCAGATTATGCGACTCATCACAAATCACCAGCTGATAACGCTCTTCTAAGTCCGGCAACTCAGCAGTAGCCATCGAATAGCGAACCACCTCGCCCCTAATCTCATACTCTTTTAGATGTTGTCTCCACATCTGCTCCAGGTTCTTAGGACACAACACCAGAACGCGCATATTCTCTTCGTTCTGCAACATCGACGCCACAGCAATCGCAGTCAAAGTCTTACCCAGACCCACCACGTCACCCAGCATCGTGCCACCACGGCGCATCAAACGGTGCACCAAAGTATGAGCAGCCGACTTTTGGTAATCCATCAGCATATGCTCCAAACGCGGAGAAAGAGTATACTTCTGCTCACCAAAACGAGCGTCTTTAGATAGCTCGTAGCAGACCTTCATATACACTTCATACGGAGTGACAGGTTCAACCCATGATTCATCAATCAAATCAATAATCTCTTGGGTAATGTTAAAAGGGGATTTCTTCCATAGTTTTTCAAACCAATCCTTCAACTGTGATGATTGGTCCTTATCTGTCAACTCAACATTGAGCTCCAAATTCGTGTGCAAACCCGGACGAGTAAAGTTCGACGATCCCACAAACGCAGCCACCTGGCTAAGGTCTTCCGTCTTAGGGTCATAAGCTACATAGAGTTTACCGTGCAACGTCTGCTTCGTATACACCCTCATCTGCACACGCCCAGACTCCAAATGCTCCTTCAGAGTCAACAAAGCCTGACGATGCGAAGAGCTCGTACCACCAGCCATTAGCTGGTCACGCAAATGCAAGATTAGTTTTTCATGTTGTTTGCGTTGTTCTTCCTTTTCTATCTCTTCCGAATACTCATCACCGCGCATCTCTGCCTCAGCCGCACGCTTCATCTGTTTTGTAAGCGAACGAGGAACCATACCCACCAAAATACGAGCCACCGGAACGGTCTTCTCTGGGTCATCGCAAGGTTCAAAGGGAGCCGATGCAATCTCATCGGAAAATTCACTCCACGCGCTCAAGTTCATATAGCCCGTCGCAATATCCAGACGGTTATAAGATTTTATTTTATTCTTCAGCGCAACAGCTAGCTTTGCGTTCTCACCATTTTGATGCTTAAGGACATCAACATTATCAAATATATTAATCATTATGAGCTCTCCCTCAAATCAACTAAAACTAGTAATAATTATGCCGCAAGTAGCGCCTTAGCCAGCTCCAGCTGAGCCTTAACCTTCGCAGTACGACGCTTACGGCCAAAAGTCGCCAACACAGCCGACTCAACGTCCTGGCCCTCATCCATCAGCTCAGGATTCTGCTCATAGAAGCGCCAAGCATTCGCAATCTCAACCGGACTAATCTGGTCAAACTCGCGCACCGCACCATCAACCGAAGGGCGGAACTCGCCATACTCCTCGCGCGGCTCTTCAACATGCCACACGAACTTATGCTCATCCACCTGCAACTCAGGCATGCGGTCCGCCAAACGGATAATCCAGTCGCGGTTCTTCTTCGCCAAACGGCTCACACCAAAGCACTGCGCCGCCAAAGTAGCCAAACGATCAGCCTGAACCGGGCCCTCAGCAGACACAATCTCTTCAAGAGCAGCAGACATCTGCTCCTTAGAACGCTTGCTACGCAGCGAATCAAAAATGTCACGGTCACCCAACGAAATCGGCTCCCACGGCTCAAACGGGTAACGGCCCTCCCCCACCGCAAGACACAGCGGAGCAGGCGAAGAATCAGAGGCCGGTGCCGGCTGAGAAGCCGAAGCAGGAGCCGCAGACTGGGCAGGTCGAGAAACCGGAGCCGGGCGAGCAGGGCGAGTAAACGCACCACGAGGCGCAGACACCTCAGTCTTCACCTCACGGGCAGTCGACGCAGCCTGGCGGACCTCCTCGTCCAGCTCACGACGAACCGGAGCCGCCTCACCAGCACCAAACAAATCAGCATGCACACGGTTCAGCTGACCCTCACACCACGCCTGCTGCTCCGACGCACCCAACGCCTCAAAAAGACGAGCCGCCGAATCGTAGATACGCACCGCGTCATTGCGGTCCAAATCGACATAATGCGCGCTCTTATTACGGAAAATACGCAGGTCCTGCGCATAAGTGCGCACCTTGCGAGCGCCGTCAGGTTCAAAAGGGAACTTATTGTTCGGGGGCCCCACAGGTTCAGTAAACATACGAAGCTGAACCTGAAGGTCCTTCGGGTTGTAGAGATCAGGATGACGGAGGCGGTCACGATTCTCATCGTGAATCTTCAAAATGATGGTCCAGCCACGCTCTTCAAGAACCTTCTGAGGCATGAACTCCTTCTGAGCCAACAACTTAGTCAGCAGAGGGTCAAGCTCACGGCTCAGATAGTACAGGCACGAGGAAATGTGAGCGTTTGCCTTTTCAATAGACATATAAAAACCATTTCGTTGTATGTGTTGCAGCAACCATTGCCACCACATTCATTATGCCTAATGAGAACGACATGTGCGTACCGGTTCGTCATTATGGAACCCAACCCGCTTAACAGCGAAAAGCCACATGTGTTTCGAGAAGCCACCAAAGAAGTGGCTTTTCAAAACACATGTGGCTTCTCAGCGTATAGAAGAGCCTACGCTTCCGAGGGCTTCGCGCCGGTCAGGCGGTACGCCTTGTACACGCCCGTCACGTTGCGGACCACGTTCAGCACGTGCTCCAGCATGAAGCGGTCACCCAGCTCCAGGGCGAAGCGGTCCACCACGGTACGATCCTCCGAGGTGTGCACGCGCGCATCCAGAATGTTCACGCCCGACTCAGAGATAGCGCGAATCAGGTCGCTCAGCAGGCCCTTACGGTCCAGCGCCTCCACCTGAATCTGCACACGGTACGTAGCGGTCGGCGAAGACGCCCACTCGACCGTGGTCACGCGCGGTTCCTCGTCAGCGTTACGCATGTTCGGGCAGTCACGACGGTGCACCGAAATGCCGTTATAGCGGGTCACCATGCCGATAATGTCATCCGGCGGAACCGGGGTGCAGCAGCGCGCAATCTTCGTCAGCACGCCCTCAGCACCCGGCACAATCACGCCGTTATCGCCAATCGCCTTGCGGGTCGACTTCAGCAGCGTCTCGTCAAAGTCGCTGACCTCAACCTCGGGTGCCGGCTCGTCGCCACGGTGCACCTCAACGAGGGTGTCAATGACCTGCTTCGGCGCGATCTCGTGTTCACCGATCGCACGGTACAGCGACGCCACATCGTTCTTGTGCAGCAGCTGAGCCACCTGAGTCATAATCTCCGGGCTCATCATCTTCTGCAGCGGCAGCTCACTGTTGCGCATGCTCTTGGTGAGCATCTCGCGGCCAGCGAGCAGCGCCTCCAGACGGCGTTCCTTCGCGAAGTACTGGCGGATCTTCGTGCGAGCGCGTGAGGAGCGAACGAACTTCAGCCAGTCCTCGCTGGGTCCGGCGTCTTCGTTCTTCGTGGTCATAATCTCCACGGTGGCGCCGGTGGGCAGGACCGTGTGCAGCGGCACGAGGCGGCCGTTGACCTTCGCGCCGACCGTGCGGTCGCCGACTTCACTGTGGATGGCGTAGGCGAAGTCCACGGGGGTGGAGCCGTTGGGCAGGGCGATTGCCTCACCGTTGGGGGTGAGTACGACGATTTCGTCGGTGTCGAGGGTGTCCGCGAGCGACTCGTAGAACTTCTCCGACTCCGGGTTGGAGTTCGAAATCTCCGCGATGGACTGCAGGATGCCGACGTTCATCATCGCCGAGGTCTGGGTGCCCGGCTCCTTCGGGTCCTTCGCGGGTGCGCCGCCACGAGCAGCGACCTTCTCGTCGCGCGACGCCGCCTTGTAGCGCCAGTGCGCCGCCACACCGTATTCAGCTTCTTCGTGCATCTTGTAGGTGCGGATCTGAATCTCAAGCGGCAGGTTACCCGGGCCGTACACGGTCAGGTGCAGCGACTGGTAGTTGTTGTTCTTCGGGTTCTTAATGTAGTCCTTGAAACGGCCGGTCATCGACGGCCACAGGGACAGCACGTGGCCGAGCACCGTGTAGCACTCCGCCTCTTCCTCAACCATGATGCGCACGGCGAGGATGTCGTTAATCTCGTCGAAGCTGCGGCCCTTCGTCTTCATCTTCTGATGAATCGAGTAGTAGTGCTTGGGGCGGCCCGTCACGGTCGCGTCGATGCCCACCTCTTTCAGGCGGTCCGTAATCTTGGTGCGCGCCTCGTTCAGGAACTTTTCGAGCGCGGGGGTGCGTTCGCCGACCATGCGCACCATTTCGGCGTAAATTTCCGGGCTCATGGCGGCGAAGGACAGGTCCTCCAGCTCCCACTTGATCGTGTTCAGGCCCAGGCGGTGCGCGAGCGGCGCATAAATTTTCAGGGTTTCTTCTGCCTTCTTCGCGGCAGAGGCCTGCGGCACAAAGCGCCAGGTGCGGGCGTTGTGCAGGCGGTCGGCAAGCTTGATGAGCAGCACGCGGATGTCCTTGCTCATGGACAGCACGAGCTTGCGAATCGTCTCGATGGAGGCGTTCTCGCCGTAGGTCATCTTGTCCAGCTTGGTCACGCCGTCGACCAGGTAGGCGACCTCCTCACCGAACTCTTCGGTGAGCTGCTCCATCGTGTAGTCGGTGTCTTCCACGGTGTCGTGCAGCAGGCCGGCGGCGAGCACGGGGCCGGTCGCGCCCATCTCCGCAAGAATCGCGGTCACAGCGACCGGGTGGGTGATGTACGGGTCGCCACTCTTACGCTTCTGACCCTCGTGGCAGCGGTTCGCCACCTCGTAGGCGCGCTGCAACACCTGAATGTCCTCATCCGGGTGGTAGCGGCGCACGGCACGCACGACCGGCGCAATCATCGGGGAGAAACGGATGGTACCGCCGTGCGAGTCGGAGGCTTCCATCTTGCTGCTGCGGCTACCGAAGACGAGGCGGTTCGGCACACGTCCGCTAGCAGCCATGACACGGTGCGAGCCGCGCTTCCTCTTCGCATCAGACGAATCAGTTTCAGGCAGAGGAATCGGGCCAGCGGGCCGAACCGCGGGCTTCTCGGCGGTCCCTGCAGGGTTCTCAGCGTTGGTGTTCACGGCAGGTTCTGCACTCATTCCGGGCTCCTTTGGACTCAAGATAATCAGCCGCACACTCAGGTTCCTCATCGTTGAGGGCTATACCGGCCAAACCAGCCATCAGCAGGCTCAAACGCGAGCGCACAGTATCTTCACTTCTTATCCTACCCAGCGGTCTGGAACGCGCCAAACTATGCGACGTTTTAACACACCAGAGCGCGTTGTTTAGGAAATAATCGGGCATGCTAAAGGGGAGCCGACACCTTTCGGTATCGACTCCCCTATCGTTAGCAACGCCAGTAGCGCTGGCGGAACGCTGGCTAACCGTTCAAGTTCACGCGGTGAATCTCAATGGTTGCACGTGCCGGCTTCTTAGCAGGCTTCTCGGGTGCCTTCTCGTCCTCGGTCGCCTTGTCAGCAGATTCCTCAGACTTCGTAGCCTTCTCAGCCTCGGCGGGCTCCTCCGAAGAGTCACCCTCAGCCTCGTCAGCATCCTCAGCGTCCTTGAAGTTGCCGCTCTCCACCTTCGCGGTGTGCTCACGAATCTGAGCCTCACCCAAACGCAACGAAGCATACAGCGGCGCAGACACGAACAGCGTGCCGAACATGCCCACCAGAATACCCACAAACAACGACAGGGACAGGTCCTGCAAAGTACCTGCACCCAGGATGAACGCACCAATGAACAAGATCGCGCCCACCGGCAGAACACCCACAATAGCGGTGTTAATCGAACGGACCAGAGTCTGGTTCACCGCCAGGTTAATCTGCTCGGCAAAGGTCGTGTCGCGGCGTTCCAGCACATCCTCGGTGTTCTCACGGATCTTATCGAACACCACCACCGAGTCGTACAGCGAGTAGCTCAGAATCGTCAAGAAACCAATAATTGCACTCGGAGTGATCTCGAAGCCGAACGCGGCGTACAGGCCAACCGTCACCACCACGGTGAAGAACAGACCCGCAATAGACGCCAGCGACATCTTCCAGGTGCGGAAGTAGAACGCCATACCAATCAGCGCAAGCACCACAAACGCGACCAGACCCCAGAACGCCTGACGGGTCACATCCGCACCCCAGGTCGGGCCCACAAACGAAGAGGTCACGTCATTCTCAGAGACGCCGTAACCCTCCTGCAGAGCCGCCTTCACCTGCAGAGTCTCATCATCGCTGAGCTTGCTCATCTGGGCACGAATCGTACCCGGCGCAATATTGGTCACGCGAACATCCGAAGCGTCCTTCGCCTTCTCGTGAATAATGCGCTCACCCGTAGCAGTATCAACGTGCGCGGTCTTCGAGACCACGAACTCCGAACCGCCACGGAAATCAATACCCAGATTGAAGCCGCCACCAACAGCCGGAATCAGCACCGAAACCGCCATCAGCACAGCCGCAAGCAGCAGCCACAGGCGGCGCTTACCCACGAAGGGGTACGAGCGGGCACCCGAATGCAGGTCATTACCGAAGCGGGCAAAAGCATTAGGTTTCACATCGGTAGCCATGCTTAGCTCTCCTTCTTCTCATCAGAAGCAGACTCGTCAGCCTCAGCGGCAGCACGCTCTGCACGGCGACGCTCAGCGATGCTCAGCTGCTTCTCCTCCGGGCTGCGGAGGCGACCGGCACCACGGTACAGCGGCGTAGCGCCCAGCGACTCAGGCGACAAGCCCGAGTGGCGGTGACCCTCACCGAAGTAGCGGGTATTCGCCAGCAGAGTCAGCATCGGGTGGGTGAACAGGTACACGACCACAAGGTCAGCAATCGCAGTCAAACCAAGGGTGAACGCGAAGCCCTTCACCGAACCGACCGACACCACGTACAGCACCACAGCAGCCAGCAGGTTCACAGCCTTCGACGCCAAAATAGTGCGGGATGCACGCTGCCAACCGTGGTTCACCGCCGACGGGATCGTGCGGCCCGCACGGATCTCATCACGGATACGCTCAAAGTAGACGATAAACGAGTCAGCCGTAGCACCAATCGCCACAATCAGACCCGCCACACCAGCCAGGGACAGGCGGTAGTTCAACGCCCAACCCAGCAGCGCAATCGCCTCATACGAAATAATGCCAGCCACAACCAACGACATCATCGTGACAAAGCCCAGCAGACGGTACTGGAACAGCGAGTACACGAACACCAGCAGCAGACCAATCAGGCCGGTCAGCAGACCCACACGCAGCTGCTCCGAACCCAGGGTCGCAGAAATCTGCTGCTCCGACTGGATCGTGAAGCTAATCGGCAGGGCACCGTACTTGAGCTGATCGGCGAGAGCCTTCGCCTCCTGCTCAGTGAAGTTACCGGTAATCTGCGGCTTACCATCAGAAATCACAGCCTGCGACACCGGGGAAGACAGCACCTTGCCGTCCAGCAGAATCGCGAAGCGGGCACGCGGATCATTTGCGTTCTGCGCACGAATCGCGTTCAGGCGAGAAGTAATATTCTGGAACTTCTCACGAGCCTCATCATTGAACTGAATGTTCACAGCCCAACGGCCCGTAGTTACGCCCTGACCGGTTGTCTCCTGCGAGTGGCTTGCGGTAGAAATATCGCTACCGCTCAGCTCCACAGGACCCAGAATGTACTTCTCCTGACCGTCAGTGGAGCACGCCACCATCGGCTTAGTCGGGTCCGCACTATCGGCGTCCTCATTGCGTGCCGCGGTGCAGTCCTTCGCCTCATACTGCTTGTACAGGTCCGCAGTAATCCAGTTACGGTCCGAACCATTAGTCGGCTCCGCAGAGGGCTTGGGCAGCTTATCGTCCGCAGTGCGGGCATCCTCAGCCACCGCAGTACCGGCACCAGAAAGCAGCACCGGGCGGAACGTCATATTTGCAGACGCCTGAATCAGCTGACGAGTCTCAGCGCTAATCGTTCCGGGAACCGAAACAACCACGTTATTACCCGAGCCGAAGGAGGTGGTAACCTCCGCCTCCGAAACGCCGGCACCATCAACGCGCTGACGAATAATCTCAACCGCCTGGTTCAACTGCTCCTGGGAGACGTTCTCATCCGAAGAGCCATTGACCTTCGGAGAAAGAATCATCTGAGTACCACCCGAAAGGTCCAGGGCGAGCTTCGGTGCCCAAGAACCTCCCGAGTAGGTGGTGCCGAAAATACCGGCAGCCATAACAACCATGAGCAGGACCATCGAGAGGAGCGCCCCTCGCGCGGCTGCAAGCGGTGAACGCTTAGCCATAATGTTCCTTCTTCGTGTGAATAGTATTGAGTGTTCTACAGATTCCGTAACGCGAAAACCCGACGCCGCTCACTGGGCGCCGGGCTCATACGCGCTGAATTACTTAGCAGTATCAGAAGAGGTATCGGAAGCGGGAGCTTCGGATGCGGTAGCCTCGTACACGTCCTCGGTCAGGGGCGCCGCGGGGGCTTCCTCCTCAACGACGGCCATAATCGCGTTCAGTGCCAGGGTGATAACAACACCGTCCGCAATCTGAAGCTGCAGCTTGTTGTTCTCAAGGTCAGTGCTGACAACGGTGCCGTAGATGCCGGAACCAGTCATCACCTGGGTGCCGGGGACGAGAGACTGCTGCATTGCGCGCAGTTCCTCCATCTGCTTACGCTGACGCTTCTGGGCGGAGAACATCATCCATGCCAGCAGCGCCATCATGGCGATCATAATCAGGAGGTTAAAATCCATGGTCTCACTTTCACATCCGCACCCGTGCCGCTCACCGCGAGGGTTGAGCGTACCAGAAGGTGTGGAATCGTAGATACAGTACGTATCCATCCTACGCGAGAGCATGAGCTTTAGCGCCCCGAACCAGCGTTTTTGTGAGGTTAACCTGAGTTTTGGACTCTCTCGGCGTAATTTTATGTCGCTGGTAAAGACCGGCAGAGCCCAATGGAACCCGACAGCGCCCAATGGAACCCGACAGCGCCTGCAGAACCGGTAGAAGAGCACCGCGCCTGCAGAAACCGGGGTACAGAGAAGCCCGCGGGAGGCGGATACCTCCCACGGGCTACTACAACAGTGTTATCAGCTGGTGCGGGGCTAGAGCTGATACGAATCTAGAGCTGATGCGGATCTAGAGCTGAATCTCCGGGGCCTCCAAGCCGAGGTGCTCCCACGCTGCGGGCAGAGCCACACGACCGCGCGGGGTGCGACCAATCAGGCCCTCACGCACCAGGTACGGCTCGGCAACCGTCTCCACGGTCTCCGTCTCTTCACCCACCGCAATGGCGAGGGTGGACAGACCCACCGGGCCACCGCCGAACTTGTGAATCAGCGCCTCCAGCACGGCGCGGTCCAGACGGTCCAGGCCGCGCGAATCTACCTCGTACATGTCCAGCGCGGTTGCGGCATCGGTCGCATTGATGCGGTCCACACCGTTGACCAGTGCCCAGTCACGCACACGACGCAGCAGGCGGTTCGCAATACGCGGCGTGCCGCGGGAACGACCGGCAATCTCGGTGAAACCCTCGGAGGTAATCTGCATATCCATCAGACCAGCGCTACGGCGCAGCACCAGCTCCAGCTCCTCCACCGAGTAGAACTCCAGGTGACCGGTAAAACCGAAACGGTCACGCAGAGGACCGGGCAGCAGACCCGCACGGGTCGTCGCACCCACCAGAGTGAACTGCGGCAGCTCCAGCGGAATGGAAGTCGCACCCGCACCCTTACCGACCACAATGTCCACACGGAAATCTTCCATCGCCATGTAGAGCATTTCCTCAGCCGGGCGGCTCATACGGTGAATCTCATCCAGGAACAACACCTCACCGGGAGTCAGCGAAGACAGAATCGCCGCCAAATCACCCGAATGCTGAATCGCCGGACCGGAGGTGATGCGCAGCGGCGCCTCCATCTCTGCCGCAATAATCATTGCGAGAGTGGTCTTACCCAGACCGGGAGGGCCCGACAGCAGCACATGGTCGGCGCTACGGCCACGCATCTTCGAAGCCTCCAACACCAGGGACAGCTGCTGACGCACACGGCGCTGACCCACAAAGTCATCCAGGGACTTAGGGCGCAGTGCCGCCTCAATCATCTTCTCTTCAGGCTCTTCTTCCATCGCCACCAGGCGCTGGGCGGGAGCTGAAGACGCCTGAGTGCCGGGCACCTGACCGGGAAAATACCCGCCGGAAACCAGGGACGCCGCGGGCTGCGGCTCATAGGGATTCTGGCTCATAGAATTCTTCTTTCACAAAAGTTTGAGTGGGATACGTCGAACAGGGCGCGCCGCTTAGTGGCGGCCCACCGTGTTCTGAGTACCCAAGGAGGCGAGCACACCACGCAGAGCCACACCCACCGGCTCAGTCTCTGCGGCAGGGTTGTGCTGCACGTAAGCGTCAATAGCGGCGGAAGCGTCCTTCTCGCTCCAGCCCAGAGAGGTGAGAGCGTCAAGCACCTGCGGCTTCCAGACAATGCCCTGGCTCAGCGGCAACTCATCGGTCTGGCCATCGCTGAGAATCAGCTTGCCGGCAAGCTCCAGCACAATACGGCGGGCACCCTTCGGGCCAATACCGGGAACCTTCGTGAACGCCTTATCGTCACCGGTCGCCACGGCGCGCTCCACCTCAGCGGCAGTGTGAACACTCAACACCGCCAGAGCAATACGCGGACCAATACCGGAAACCGAAAGCATCATATCGAACACTTCACGCTCGGCAGGCTCCGAAAAACCGTACAGAGTCATCGACTCTTCACGCACAATCATGGTGGTCAGCACGGTAGCTTCCTCACCGGTGCGCAGCTTGGAGAGAGTACGCGCGGTAGCGTACACGAGCATGCCAAAACCGTTCACGTTAATCACCGCATGATCAAGGCCCACCTGAGCCACACGACCGGTCAGGGATGCAATCATTTCTCTCCACCTTTCAACACCGCGCCCAGGAATGAGGCTCGCGGCAGTGTGAGGGCACCGGGCACTCCGGCACCCACAGAACGCACTCCCCCAGTTCGACGGGGAGACACTACAAGTATATTAGAATATTTCTTCTGAAATCAAGCATATATTCGAACTTCTTAGCGAATACACGCGAGCCAGCAGGAGGCGGCACACAAGCCCACGAAGGCCCCCTCTAGTGGCGGCACCTCTAGCGGCGAGCGCGCGCCTCCGCCTCCATCCAGGCACGCTGCGCCGGAGTCAACGACCCACCACGGCGAGCCTGCGCCGGGCGTGAACCCTGGTGAGTCTGCGTCTGGGCGGACATATTAATGCCCGAACCGATACCGCCGCCACGCCAGCCGTGACAGATTGCAATCGCCAGAGCATCGGCAGCATCGGCGGGCTTCGGCATGGATTCCAGCCCCAAAATACGGGTCACCATACGACCCACGGACGCCTTATCGGCGCGGCCACTACCGGTCACCGCCGCCTTCACCTCCGAGGGGGTATGGAAGAACACCGGCACGCCGCGCATCGCCGCAGCAGAAATCACCGCACCCGAAGCATGCGCCGTACCAATCACCGTGTTCACCTGCTCCTGCGCGAAGATACGCTCAATCGCCAGGGCATCCGGCTTATAGGTGTCGAGCCAGTGGGAGGCGGCGTTGAAAATCCAGAGAATACGCTGGTCCAGGGACTCCGCCGGGATCGTGCCGGCAACACCCACGTTCACGAAGTGCGCCTTACGGTCGGCGGTCATATCGAGCATGGAGAAGCCGCAGCGGGTCAGACCCGGGTCAACACCCATGATGCGGGTTGCACCCGGCACACGCTCCACAGCGGCGGCAGTACGGTTCTCACGCATGCTATCGCGTGCGGCAGGTTGAGCAGCGGCCATCATCTCCCCTTTCGACAAACTCCCTCTAGAATCTCTAGATTCTAGCCCTTCAGAATCCTAGCACCCGGCACCGGGGCATGCCACGAGCGCGGGCATCACGAGAACGGCCATCACAAGCGCGGTCACCGCGTGAACAGTCACCGCGCGCCCCGCGAAAAGTACCCAGCGCATCCCCAAAATGCGGTATCGCAGGCAATACAGCCCAGACACTAAGAAGCCACTCCCCCAACCAGCCACCGCGCGGCGGCTCGGTTAAAGGAGCGGCTTCTTCAAGCATCAGATATCAGAACCCGAGTGATTACTCAGCTATGATTACTCAGCTTCCAGCTCTGCCATAACCTCGTCAGAGACGTTAGCGTTCGAGTAGACGTTCTGAACGTCGTCGAGCTCTTCAATAGCATCTGCCAGCTTCATGAACTTCTTAGCACCCTCAGCGTCCAGGTCAACCTGCATGGTCGGGCGGAAGACCGGGTCGTCGTTGTTGTACTCCAGGCCAGCCTCGTCCAGTGCCTTACGGATCTCGGGCAGGTCGGTCGCTGCGGAAACAACGGTGAAGATATCGCCCTCGTCCAGAACCTCTTCAGCGCCTGCATCCAGAACAGCCATCAGAACGTCGTCCTCGGTCAGACCGTCAGTCTTGGTGACCTCAGCAACGCCCTTACGCTCGAACAGGAACGCAACCGAACCCTGGTCAGCCATGGTGCCGCCGTTACGGGTCACGGCCAGGCGAACCTCAGACGCTGCACGGTTACGGTTATCGGTCAGACACTCAATGTACAGAGCGGTACCCTGCGGGCCGCGTGCTTCGTACATGATTTCGGTGTAGTCAATGGTCTCACCGGTCAGGCCAGCGCCACGCTTGATTGCGCGGTCAATGTTGTCGTTAGGAACGGAGTTCTTCTTCGCCTTCGACACAGCCAGGTCAAGAGCGGGGTTACCAGCAATATCAGCGCCGCCCATACGTGCTGCAACTTCAATTGCCTTAATGAACTTCGCGAAAGCCTTCGCGCGCTTAGCGTCGATAGCAGCCTTCTTGTGCTTAGTAGTCGCCCATTTAGAGTGACCGGACATTCGTATCTCCCTTAGTCAAAACCTCCGTGCGGGCACGGCGAAACGTCCCACGCACCGTACTGTACTCACATAACTATACCGTAGCGGAGGCGCACACCACCTCAGAAAGTGCACGCCACCGCCAGGAATAGGCTAGCGGGGGCGGGACGCAGCCGAAGCGCGCGCCTTCTCCACCAGCGAGTCGTCAATCGTGTTCGGCGTGAACTCGCCAAAGCGACGAATTGCGGCCTGCTCAATCAGGTAGTCCGCAATCTTCGGGTTCTTCGGCAGCAGCGAACCGTGCAGGTAGGTGCCAATTACGTTGTGCACGCGCGCACCCTCATGCGAGTCGGTCACGTTGTTGCCCTCACCCTTAGTGACGGTAGCCAGCGGGGTGCAGCCGGAACCCAGGTAAGTCAGGCCCGAGTGGTTTTCAAAACCAATCACGGTGCCGAACTCCTCAGACTCCTCAACAATGTTGCCGATCAGTCGGTCATCGCCGCCGACCGTGTGCGCATCAAAAATGCCGATACCCTTCAGCACCTCACCCTCACGGGTGCGGAATTCCTTGCCGAACAGCTGGTACAGGCCACAAATGACGAGCATCGGCACGCCAGCCTCAGCCAGCGAGCGCAGCGTGTCACCGTTCGCGTGCAGGTCATCCTGAATCACGGACTGACCCGAGTCCTGGCCGCCGCCACCCAGAATGATGTCAACATCTTCCGGGAAAGGCTGACCGGGGTTGTGGTCCAGAATCTGCACGTCAAAGCCGTGCGCCTGCGCGCGACGAGCCAACGCCAGAGTGTTACCCCAGTCGCCGTAAATGTTCATGTCGAGCGGGTACAGCTGCAGAATACGCAGAGTCTTACCGTTATTGGGGCCGGAGGCGGGGGTGCCCTCAAAAGTGTGAGTTGCCGTCATTAGGAGACCCTCTCAACGTCAGTGATCTTTGCGAGCTCTTCACGCAGAGCCAGCATTGCGGTGTAGGTGCAGAAAATACGCATGGGCGCGTTACCGCTGGAGGCGATGAAGCCCTTGAGCGCATCGGCGAGGTTCTCGTTAACATCGTCAACCTTCACGCCGTCATGCTCCAGACGCAGCGCCATATCCCAGGCACGCACACCCGAAACCATCTGCACGCCGGTCTTCTTCAAGCTGTCGAAGTCAACATCCCACAGCCAGGACACGTCACGACCGTCAGCGTACTGGTCGTTGATCGTAATCATGGTGGCGTAGTCGTCAGCGTTCGCGCTCGCCAGGGACAGGCGGAAACCGCTCGGGTTCTTCACCAGCAGCAGCTGCAGCGGGCGGCCGTTCACGTTCAGGGTCTCACCGCGACCGAAGGCGGGGGTAATCTTCGCCAGCTCGGCGATGAGCTTATCTTCGTTGAGCTTCTCGCCCATGACGGCGCGGGTCAGCGCCATAGCGCCTGCCGCGTTGAAGATGTTGTAAATACCGTAGAGGTTGATCTCGCCGACTCGCTCCACACCCGCCAGGTCGAACGTAGCGGAGGTGCCGGAGAACGCGGTCAGGGTGACGTCAGCTTCGGGCAGGGTTGCCTTCGCGACAGTGCCGCCGCGCATCTCATCATCCGAAGGGAAGTAGGAGCGCAGGGACTCATCCAGACCGTAGTACTTGACGGTCACGCCAGGCTGCACGTTCTCAGCGAGGGAGCGGATGCGCGGGTCCTCACGGTTGAGCACCACGGTACCGGTCGTTGCGGAGGCGACGGTCGCCAGCATGCGGCGGGTCGTGTCAATCTCACCGAAACGGTCCAGCTGGTCACGCAGAACGTTCAGCAGCAGAGCGTAATCGGGCTTGACGGCCTTGACGAAGTGCACGGCGTGCGCCTCATCCAGCTCAAGCACAGCAATATCAGCGTCAAGCTTGCCGCCGAGGGTCATCTCGCCCAGCAGTGCCGCGGCGACACCGCGCACAAAGTTCGAACCGGTGCGGTTAGTGAAAACCTTCAGACCCTGAGCTTCAAGCAGCTGCACAGCCATCTTCGTGGTGGTGGTCTTACCGTTCGTGCCGGAGACAACAACCACGCCGTAGGGCAGCTTCGCGAGCTCTTCAGCGACGAAGTCGGGGTGCAATTTTTCCATGACAAGGCCGGGGAAGGCGGAGCCGCCGCCGCGAAGCTTAGTCGCGGCGCGTACGCCCTGGCCGAGAAGACGAATGAGGGGTTTGGACATGCTTACCATTTTAGTACACGCACGCTAACGGCTGAATGTGGGGAGCGGTATCGTTCGCTCATGCCGGACGGGGCGGGGTTACTGGGGTTTTGGCGCAGGGGGTGCGGGGGGTTTGGCGCAGGGGTTTGGTGCGGGGCTCCGGCTAGAGCGGAGCGCCGGGGGTATTAGAACAGCGAACCCGCCTAGTACAGTGAACCCATCTAGAACAGAGAACCCTGCACCCTCACCCGCGTGAACTCCTGCGCCGGCTCCACCAACACGTTCCGCCACGCGGCAGTATTCACCAGGAACGCCGCGTCAGCATCGCCGGTGTGGGCACTCAGAAACTGACCCGCCGCGCCCGTGCAGAAGAAACCAGCCGCCCCGTCCTCGGTACCGGAATCGCCCAAACCAGGATCACAGGGCGCCAGCGGTTCGGGCGATTGCGCGCGCAGAGCCGCATACGGACGGTTCATGGCGAGCGACGGAATCCACGGCTCATCCAGGGCGGTGAGCGGCACCTCCGGGTCGGTGCGCGCCAGTTCGGCGAGCGCTTCGCGGGCGCGGGCAACCGCCTCCTGGTGGGCAACACGAAGCTGCGCGCCGGGTAGCGGGTTCGTCCAGGCGCGGTACTTGCTCGCCACCTGCTTGACCTGCGGAATCTTCGCGAGAGCGGTCACGGCGTCCTCGGCGCGGCGAATAGCAAGCCCGTCGGGTGCGAGCGCAATGTAGGTGGCGGTGGCGACCGCCTGCTCGTCCAGGCGGCGCGGGGTCGAATGCAGGGAGCTCGTGCCGACCTTGTGCGTGCCGTCCGGGAAGGTCGCGATATAGAGGCGATGCTCCAGCATGGCGTAGGCGCGCATGGATTCGGTGAGCGTTCCGGGGTACAGGTGCGCGCTGTGCAGGGCGGTAAATTCGTCGCGGGCTGTGCAGCGCGGGCACTGCTGGCCACGCTGGATGCGGGCACCTTCGGGACAGGGTACGCGGCGGATTCCCGCGGATTCGGGGGCGGCGTCATTGCTCGTACCGGTGGTGTAGCCGGCGCAGTAGCGGTAGAGTTCCCCCTCGCTATCGCGCGGAATGCGCAGCCCCAGGTAGGCGCCGGGGGTCAACGGAATCTGGATGCGAACCCCGCTCGGAACGCCACGCTGCGCAGGGTTGCTTTCCTGGTTAGGGGCGCTCTCCCCCGCCGCTTGAGACGCCCGGTTATGAGTTCCTTCCGCGACCCCGCCGGGCACGACCGGTTCCACTTCAATGAGCGGGCGGCGGTTGGACCAGCGGATCTGCCTCCAGATGAGCAGCTGCGGCGCGCCTGCAGAATCACCGGCGGCATCATGACCGGCGCAGGCATTATTACCAGCGACGGGCACAGCACTAAACTCGTCGAAAGCAGTCTCAAGCAGGTTGGGGTAGTCCATAGCATTCCACTCTAACGGGTCTGGTACATCTAGTGCTGGCAAATCTAGCGGGTCTGGCGGGTTCGTGGCACGACCGGCGGGCTCACCCTAGACGTTCCGCACATTCCCCGCGCGCTCGCCCCCACACGCATCTGCCACGCGCATCGGCAGAACACAAAAAGAGGCCAGCGTCCTTCACGCTGATCCGCACCCCTCGCAGTGTTGCCGTGCGTTCACGCACGACGGGGTGGGTTCTCAGCTGAGGCGCTGACCTCTGTGGTTGAGGCAGGGCGCTTACCCTGCCAAGCCCGAAAGCGATCGGTGACCGCTATTTTTCGGTGAGCTATGCGGTGTTCATGGAAGCCGGAAGCTTCCCCGCAGCGTCGCTGCATTTAAAACTTTGCCATATCCAATGGACATAACATCATTCAAATACGCATCGACTGCCCAATCTGCGCATTTATGACGCAGAATTTCTGTGCACTAGCTGGCAAATTGAAGCAATTAGTGCAAAATTTCAAAATCACCAAGCCGCTCAGCCGGACTATCTGACGGATGAGCCACGCCATCTAGCTGAGGCGGGCAAACCCCCCCGCAATCGCAGAGCGCATATCATCCAGCGTGCGAGACATGGTCTTCGTCTGAGCAATAATCGGCAGGAAGTTCGTATCTCCACTCCAGCGCGGCAAAATGTGCTGATGCAGGTGATCAGCAATGCCCGCGCCGCCCACCTTGCCCTGATTAATGCCAATGTTGAAGCCGTCATTATGCGACACCTCGCGCAGAACCTTCATGGCGAGCTGCGTCAGCTGCGCAATCTCCATGGTTTCTGCCTCGGTCGCATCGTCATAGAACGGGATGTGGCGGTACGGGCAGACCAGCAGGTGACCGGGGTTATACGGGTAGAGGTTGAGAATCACGAAGGCATGCTCGCCGCGGTGCACAATCAGCGACTCTTCGTCACTGCGGCTGGGCGCGGTGCAGAAGGGGCAGGTCTTCTCGGTGTAGTCCTTCTGGCCACCGCTCACGTAGGCGGTGCGGTGAGGGGTCCACAGGCGCTGGAACTGGTCCGGTGCGCTGGGTAGCTCGAAGGAATCCTGCACCGAGGCTGCGGTGCCATGCTCGGGGGTCGTGTTCTCGCTCATAGTCCCATTCTATAGCCCGCACGCGGCAACGGGAACGCCCCGTCCGTCATGCGTGCCAGATATGAGATAACTCCCCCGGCAGCGCGCTTAGCTGTGCTGCTTTTCCAGGTGAATGATGCGGGTGGCACCCTCAAAGGTCATGGGGAAGCTCAGCACGCCGTCCTCCATGACGAATTCCTTGGTTTCCTTATCGGAGGCGTACGGTGCGTGGCTCAGCTTCGCGTGGTCCACGTGCGAAATGTAGCTGAAGTTGCCGGTCTTCGCCTCGAAAGTGCCAGCCCAGAAGGGGGTTGCCAGCTCTTCGTGGTTCAGGTGGTAGGTGACCTCGATAATGCCGTCGTGAATGACTGCGTCCATGTAGTTCTCAAGGTTGGTAGAGTCCTGCTGAACCCAGGTGCCGTCCATGATTTTCTGCGAGCGCGCAACGGCTGCCGAGGAAGGCATGGGCGCCGCGGTGTATGCGGCAGGCTCCTGGTTGCTCGTGTTGTCCGGCGCGGGGGTCTCAGTAGGCTGGGTCGCAGCCGGGTGAATCGACGGGTCATGCGAGGCATTAACCGCCGCCTTAATTCCGGTGCTGTCATCGCCGGGGGCGGAAACGGCACTAGGCTCGACGGTTTCAAAAGCTGCGGGGTCAACAACCGCACTTGCGGAGGCGTTATTCGGTGCGGGTGCACACGCGGTGAGAGAGAGCGCGCCGAGTAGAGCGAGCGCGCCCAGAGTGGACTTAGGTACCACGAACGTGTCCTAACAGAGTATGTGTTTGAGTGAGTTTGTGAGTTGAGTGGTGCCTCCCCGTGAGTGAGGTGGGGATACGACGACACCCCGTAGCGCATTGAGGCTACAGGGCGTTCGATAACCGGCACGGTAGATAGTTTATAGGCTCTGGCTAGGAGTTTCACCAGTGGCGGCCATTTTTAAAAGATAGTTTGGTCACATTAGATCTTAAGTTGAGGGGTTTTTCGCGCACACGAGCCCCAATTTGCACTCTCCACGGGCTAATTTTGCCTCGACAAGGCGAAATATCCCGCACGGTGGCGTGGGCGGCAATTTTCTTGCCTTCGTCTTGCCTTCGCGTGGGCTCGGCACCCAAACCCACCGCTTCAATAAGTATGCGGTGTGGGTTTGAGCGCCAAGCCTCAACTGAACTGTTATATCTGCGCTGCTATCTGCGCTACCGCAACCGAGCCGCTACAGCCCGGTTACTGTCCGCAGGGTATTTGCGAGCGGACTACTGCTTGCGGGAACGTAGCGAGAACTTCTCACGAATAATCGTGAACGTCTGGCGGGTCTCCTCCAGCAGGGCGACCGGCTCCTGCTCGCGCACCGCAACCTCATGAGATGCCGAGGAGTCGGCAGGTTCACCAGCCCGCGCGGCGCCGGGCGCGGTGTTCGGGGTAGCCTCCGCAGAAGCTGCCGCAGCAGCACCCGGAGCGCCAGGAGTACCAGGGGCAGTAAAGCCCGCGGCGGCGCTGAAACCGGCGCGGCGTGCCGCCTCCGCATCCGAAGGAACCGGGTGCACACCGTCTTCATCCACGACCTCACGCAACGTGTAGTCGCGGGCTTCACGGCGCGCATACTCACGAGCCAGCAGGGCACGCAACTCAGAAATCTCCTGGCGAAGATCGTCCACGTCAGCCTTGGTTGCGGGGTACTCCTGCTCCTCCCTGCCACCAAACTTTTCGATAATCCAGCTCGCGAGCGCACCGGTAGCAACCGCGACCAAGCCCCCGCCGTACAGCATGACGATCACGGCGATGACCCTGCCGATACCGGTGACCGGGTAAACGTCTCCGTAGCCGACCGTGGCGAGGGTCGTGAACATCCACCAGTAGGCGGTGGGCAGGTCACGAATCATCGCGCCCGGCTCGGAGGACTCCACCGAATAGATCGACAGGGCAAACATGATGATGAAGATCGCGGTGTATCCGAAGAGCTTCACCGCCAGCTCTGAGAGCCTCTTATATTGGCGGTTGGCGGTCATATAAATCATGGAGAGGAAGCTGACAATACGCCACGCGGGCAGCAGCACAATCGCCAGGTTCATCAGGTTATGCGTGATGAAGTAGAGTCGCCGCGGCGCCAAGTACAGGCGAATGCAGTAGTCGGCGGCGAATAGGCCCCACAGGATCATCTGAATGATGTTGAGGTACGCGTCGTACGGCTCCTGAATGCGTGTGCTCATGATGGGCGCGGCGAACGCGAGCAGGTACAGTACGGACGCCACGAACATGGGCGTGGAGGAGCGTTCCTCCCACGCCGCCAGGTTCTTCTCGCCGCGGTACTTGCTGAGCGTGCGGAACAGGCGGGTGCGCGGGGCGCGACGCGGCGGGTCCGTGACGGTGCGGGTGACCGTGCGAATGGTCGTGGTGTGCGTTTCGGGTTCGCCCGCATCGATTATCTCGGCGGCATCATCGGGGTTACCCTGGGTGCCCGCTTTCTGGTCGCCCTTGCCGTGCGGGTGATGCGTGGTGCGGGTGATGCGACGCTCCTCGCGGTGCGTACCGTCCGGCGCGTCGGTGGTGGCGTATTCTTCGACGACCTCTTCGTAGTCGTCGGGGTCCAGGTCGGTGGAGTAGACGGAGTGGGTGCTGTCCAGGCGGGCGCTATCAATCTGCACGGCATCAACCTGTACTGCCTCCATGCCGGGGGCGGTAGCCTCTGCGGGGCTACTTGCTGCAGCACTAGTTTTGGCGGCACTGGATTCTGCCGGTGCCGACTGGGTATAACCAGCCTTCGTGGTATTCTCAGCGGCGGCTTCAGATGCGGTAGTTTCAGATGCAACAGTTTCAGGGCGCGCAGACGCACCCACCGGGCTGTTCCCCGGAATATTGCCCGAGGTATTCCCCGAGGTATTGGGTGCTGTGCCGTTCTTTACCGTGTTGTCTGTCTGGTTCTGTTCTGCCTTATCCATAGTGTGAATGATACTCCACGCCGTTGCGTTTGCGTTTCTATTTCGTTGCACTGTGACCTTGTGCTGTGACCTTTGGGCGGCGGTCTTTACACCGCGGTTTTGTGCACGATACTGTGTCGAAATCGGGCGGCGGTTCGGTTGCGGTGGAGAACCGTTCGGGTGCGAAGATGACGGTGTATTGTGCGGGTGTGGATCGTAAGGAGCGTAGTGTGCCTGCGGGTGGCCGCGTGTTTGTGGAGGATTTGGGGGTGCGTGCTTCGGCGGGTTCTCCCCTATTTTGTGGTGTGGTGACTTCTGATAGTACTGCTAGCTGGAATGTTACGGCCCTCGGCGGGCGTGCCTAAGAGCAGCTGCGGCGCTAATAAAGCCTGCACAAGGGAAAACAGGCACCTCTGGTAACGATTATCTTTTGTATTAGAGGTATATTAAGAACGGACTACCCGCCGTTATTAACCAGCCGTTATCAATCAATGGAGATACACCGATGACCGCTCAGTCGCCTGATACCACTGAGGTTGAACTTCCCAAGTTCTACGAATTCATTCCCAGCATTCTTGCGTACCTATCTGACGGCAACTCCCGCACCAATAAAGAGATTTATAGCGCTGTAGCAGAGCGCTACCCGCTTTCTGACGAGCAGCTACTACCCTACCTGCCGAACGGCAAGCGTCCCGTCTATGTGGACCGCATTAGTTGGGGCTTGACCTATCTCAAGATGTTCGGTGCGGTTGATTCCCCTCGCCGCGGTCAGCAGGTTATTTCTGACGAAGGCTTGAAGCTGATTGAGGCTCATCCTGGGGGCATCCCCGATGATGTCGTCGCGCATATCGTTCGTTCCGCCCGCAGCACGCGTGAGCGTTCCCAGTCTGATAGTTCCGAGCAGGACCCGCAGGAAACCCCGAAGACCGCTACCAAGACTGTTGCCGTCACGACTGCACCCTCTGAGGTGTCTGATAGCACCCCGCAGGAACTCATTGATGAAAGCATCACTCAGATTGAGTCCGCGCTGACGCACGATATTTTGGAACGCGTCCGCGCAATGTCTCCGACTGCTTTTGAGCATCTGGTGGTGGATGTTCTGTTGGCGATGGGCTACGGCGGCCCGGCAGGACGCGGCACCGTTACTCCGGCTTCCAATGACGGCGGCGTGGACGGAATCATTGACCAGGATGCGTTGGGTATTTCAAAGATTTATGTCCAGGCTAAGCGTTACGCCAAGGACAATGTGGTGGGACGCCCTGCCCTTCAGAGCTTTGTGGGCGCACTGCATGGCAAGGCAACGCAGGGAGTGTTCATCACGTCGAGCTCCTATACGTCTGACGCACGCGGCTATGCGGAGGAACTTGGTGGCGGAGTTTCCCTCGTTCTGATTGATGGTGAGCACCTGGCGCGCCTCATGATTAAGTACGGTATTGGCGTACAGGTGGCACGCACGTACACCATCATGAAGCTTGATGAGGACTTCTTCGACGAAGCCTAAACGTTACACAAGCGTGGGGTGGAAAGCATGTAGCTTTCTGCCCCACGCTTTCTTTTGGGTTAGCCGCCTTTTGGGTTAGCCGCTGGAATGTTACAACCCTCGGCAGCCGCGCCTAAGAGCAACCGCGGCGTTCAGAGTGTGGTGGGTGCGCCTCCGCAGGCCCGGGCGTATTCCCCCGGAAAGCCAGCAAATACGCGGCAAACCACCGCATCAGCACGGTGTATAACCCACCCCCTTTATGGTGACAAGTAGTCGCCAAGCTTAGCCATAGCTAAGCGGAAAAGACGGTGTTCAAGAGCACATACTGAAAGGTAAGACAGTCTCACTAAGGAGATTCATCATGACCACCGTTGTGTCAAACACTTCCAAAGCACTCAAGTCCCCCTACGAGGACACCCTCAAGCGTCTACTCTCCGATGCGCGCGCAGAAGCCGTCGAATCCAGCGTCTCTGAACTGGAGCGCCTGGCAATCTCCCACGACGCATCCCACTACCTGCTCGTGCCCGCCGGCCTCATCCGCCCCGACTCCGCCGAAGACGTCGCCAACATCTTCCGCGCAGCCGGCGACCTCGGCCTGCCGCTGACCTTCCGCTCCGGCGGCACCTCCCTCTCCGGTCAGTCCAGCGGCGACGGCCTCATGATCGACACCCGCCGCCACTTCAAGAAAATTGAAGTCCTTGAAGACGGCAAGAAGGTTCGCGTGCAGCCCGGCGCGACCATCATGATGGTCAACAACTACCTGGCACCCTACGGCTACAAGCTCGGCCCCGACCCGGCATCCTGGTCCGCATGCACCGTCGGTGGTGTGGTTGCGAACAACTCCTCCGGTATGTCGTCGGGCACCAAGTACAACACGTACAACACCCTGGACTCCATGGTGTTCGTACTACCCAGCGGCACCATCATTGACACCGCCGAACCGGACGCTGACCAGAAGCTGCGCTCCCTCGAACCTGAACTTCACGAGGGCCTGCTACGCCTGCGTAAGCGCGTCACCGAGAACCCCGAATCCATGGCGAAGATTCGCCAGCAGTACTCCATGAAGAACACCATGGGTTACGGCCTGAACTCCCTGGTCGACTTTGAAACCCCCGTGGACATTCTGCAGCACCTGCTGATTGGTTCGGAAGGTACCCTCGGCTTCGTTGCTTCGGCAACCTACCGCACCCGCCCGATTCTGAAGAACATTTCCACCGGCCTGCTCGTGTTCAACAACCTGATTGATGCGGCGCGCTCCGTGCCCGAGCTGGTTGCTAACAAGCTGGCGACCGTGGAGCTGATGGACGCCACCAGTATTCGTGTGGGCCAGCGTACCGGCCAGGCTGCGGAGGCGCTCGCCGCCATTGACGTGAAGGACCACGCCGCTCTGCTGGTTGAGTTCCAGGGCAACTCTGAGCAGGAGCTGAACGACCTGGCTGCCGCTGCGGCACCCATGTTTAAGAACCTGCCCGTGGCTTCGCCGGTGTCGATGACCAGCAAGCTGTCTGAACGTAACGCACTGTGGGCTGCCCGCCGTGGCCTGTACACCACCGTTGCGGGTAACCGCCGTTCCGGCACTAACGCACTGCTTGAAGACGTGGTCGTGCCCGTCGAGGTTCTGGGTAACACCTGTAGCGACCTGACCAAGCTGTTCGACTCGCACGGCTACCAGGACTCCGTGATTTTCGGCCACGCGAAGGACGGTAACATCCACTTCATGCTGAACGAGCAGTTCCGCGACCCGAAGCAGTTGGACCGCTACCGCGACTTCACTGAAGAAATGGTTCAGCTGATTCTCGGTAACGAAGGCTCGCTGAAGGCTGAGCACGGTACCGGCCGTATCATGGCTCCGTTTGTGAGCCGCCAGTTCGGTGAGGAACTCTTCGACGTGATGCGCCAGATCAAGCGCCTCATTGACCCGAAGGGCTTCATGAACCCGGGCGTTCTGCTGGTTGAGCCGGGCACCGACTACGTGACCGATCTGAAGGTCGCTGAGACCGTTGAGGAAGAAGTCGACCGTTGTGTGGAGTGCGGCTACTGTGAGCCGGTCTGTCCCTCCCGTAACCTGACTTTGACCCCCCGTAAGCGTATTGTGCTGCGCCGTGAGATTGCTGCCGCTGAGGCGAACGGCGACCACGAGCTCGCTGAGCGCCTGCGTAAGGAGTACGAGTACTACGGCATTGAGACCTGTGCTGTGGACGGCATGTGCCAGACCCGTTGCCCCGTGAACATCAACACCGGTGACCTGATTCGCCGCCTGCGTTCTGAGAACCAGGACAAGCTGGCCGCTACCGGCTGGAAGATTGCCGCACAGCAGTGGGGCATCATGGATAAGGTTGCCGGTAAGTCCCTGACTGTGGCTAAGAAGCTGCCGTTCCCGGTGGTGCACGGCACCACCAACATTGCCCGTAAGGTCATGGGCGACGACACGGTTCCTTCCTACAAGAAGGACCTGCCGGTCGGTGGCCCGGCACGTAAGCCGCACAAGGACGCAACCGCTGAGATTGTGTTCTTCCCCGCCTGCGTGAACTCCATGTTCGGCGGTGTGGATGGCGACGGCAAGCACGACCCGGTCAACGCAACCCAGGCGTTCATCCGCCTGTGTGAGCGTGCGGGCGTGAAGTACCGCATCCCGGACAACATTGGTGAGATGTGCTGCTCCACCCCGTGGAAGTCGAAGGGCTTCACTGACGGCTACTCGATCATGAGCGACCGTGTGCTGAAGTCCCTGTGGGAGGCTACTGACGGTGGCCGCCTGCCGGTCGTGTGTGACGCTTCGTCCTGTACTGAGGGCCTTGAGGTGATGCGCGAGAAGGTCATTAAGGCGCTTGAGCACAAGATCGTGAACGGCCTGAAGCCGGGTGAGCCGGACTTCTCGCGCCTGCGCATGTACGATGCGGTTCAGTTCGCCGCCGATAACATGCTGAACAAGCTGACCGTGTCTGCTCCCCTGCCGTCGGTTGCTCTGCACCCGACCTGCTCCATGACGCACCTGGGTACTCAGCCTGCGTTTGAGAAGATTGCGAACGCAATGAGTGACGACGTGTACGTACCGAAGCACTGGGGTTGCTGTGGTTATGCGGGTGACCGCGGTATGCTGCACCCCGAACTGACGGCAAGCGCTACCGAGGCGGAGGCTGCGGAGCTGAGCGAGCAGAAGCAGTTCGCCGCATACATTTCGGCTAACCGTACCTGTGAGCAGGGTATGACCGAGGCGACCGGCCACAGCTACCAGAACGTGCTGCAGCTGCTGGAACGCACCACCCGCTAACAACTTCACCAGGGCATTAGAAAAGGGGGCTCGGTAACCTACACCAGTAGGTTACCGAGCCCCCAAGTCTTGCATAACTTTTATTGGTTTTGCGTAGACAAACTGAAAACTATATTTAAATAACACCATAAAAAATTTTAAATATACTTAATAATTGCCAATTCTAACTCCTGAATAGCATGCAACAATTGTTCAGAAGTATATTTGTTTTTACTCTCTGGATGATGTACAGAATTTCTAACATAGACAGATACTGGAACACTCCGATCATTAAATTTCGGCCTATTATCCTTCCAGGTCAACGCTAAAGGAGCCCCCGCCTGTTTTAGCTTTTCGCATATTTCTGCTTCTCCAGCAAATTCCTTACCTGTACTTCTCTTCTGAAATTCACCATACAACTCATCCATAAACTCAACACTTGGGACACCAAAAACATAATAATTAATTGCGTTCCATGAAATGTACGGAAGTTTACATTTATTCAACTCAGTATATCTATAAGCCCTGCCCCCATTCGGGCTTTCACCAAGAACAATAACATTCGAGTTATCAGGGGCAAAATCCTGCAACATATATGGGGAATGTGTAACTAGTATAACCTGCTGACTCTTTGAAATTTCCCTAACAGCTTTAATTAATTTTATCTGCGCCCGCGGATGCAACCATGTTTCAGGCTCATCCAATCCAAAAATATTTTTACTATACTTATTGATATCTCCGGCAGTTTTTTTGGCATAAACTTGCAGCAGGGCAATCATAAAAGCTCGCTGCAGACCAGTTCCTTTATTCTCAAGACTAGTCTCATCATCACCATTATCTCCATTAGACATAACGACTCGACCAGACTTGAGGAAGGAAGATGCATCAGGCATATCGAAAATGAATTTTGCTCGAACACCTTTTGCATACTGATCGGAAAGTAACTCATTTAAGTTACCTTCTAAATCAGTTAAAGCATTTTGCACACTACCCTCACCATCTCGAACAAATAATTCAGCATGAGCTTTACTAAATTTTTCCCACAACTGATGTTCGGTAATGTCCGATACGCATTCTGCAACGAGCTTTCCCAAAGTTTTAGTTGTTGCCATATTGGCATGCTCACCAGGAGTTTCATCAGCATATATAAAATTAAAATCAAAAAGTTTCTTAGGGGCTGCATCAATCCCGGTGATATTCTCATACTGCTCGTTCTCTTGGTTCCAGAAAAGCACTTTCTTGGAATCGACTTTCACGCTTCTTCCATTTTGCCTAATAGATTCTTCCTGCGACTGGCGTTGAGCTCTAAGAATTTTACTGTCACCTTTTCCATCATCAAAAAGATACGGAATAAGTTTATCTAAAGATTCTTCGCGTAAAATATATTCCAGGTCATCCCCGGCAATATCTATAATAACTCTTGAACAATCAGTGTTATTTGTATAAATTTTAGATTCATCTTTTGACGAGAAGCTCTTTAAGTAATCTAAAGCATGTAGAATAGAAGATTTTCCACTATTGTTTTCACCAACAAGATAGTTCAATCCTGGAGATAAGAAAATTTCCTCTTTTCCGGAAAAACAACGTATATTTTCTAATTCAATACGCTTGATGTACATAATACCTCCTTGTATAGTTACGGAATAATTCAATAAGTTTCAGAAATATTTACCTTATAAGCTCCTCCTTGAACTTGCAGATAGAATACCTGGCGATTAAACACGCACGAAGTGCCCAAATCGTATCCAGACGTCCTTATCCGAATCGTACAATTACCGGCACTTCCGAACAGCAACGAACGTTAGCGCCATCACTTACACTAGCACGAAGACACCCGCCCGGACTAGGAAAAACTCCACCACGACACAACTTTCTGTACCCAACCGCCCCCACCCCACCCTCGCCTCCTCAAAGCAGAAAGGACCCAGCAGGAATACTACTAGTAGTAGTGTCTGCTGAATCCTTTCTTACCTATACAGCTAGTTGTTACCTCCATCGAAGAGGCGAGCGCGAAGCTCTCCGTTAGTCTCGGTCACGATAATGACCGGTTTACCGCCCGCAACCTTGCGGGCACGGTGGAGTACATCAGCCTCATCTTCGCCGGGAGCAACCGGGATAACATGACACTCCCCTCCTGCCTTCTGTGCAGCGAGCGCAACAAGTGCCCTGTGTTCCGGGTTTCGGCGAGCAGACAGGTTGAAACGACCCGCAATACGAGCTCGTTCCTTCATCACCTCAACGCTTGCCATACACTCACCCTTTCAAATGCGTTTCAACAGCGAAGCCTGCTAATTCTTCGTGAACAAACTTTGCTCCCCGAAAAACCCGGAGGGCTATCCAATCGGATGACCCGCCGGGTCCATTTTTGTCTGCTACAGCACTTATTTTCGACTATTAAATAGTCCAATAATCAATACTGCTATTGAGATGCCATAAAGGATTCCAAGCACTAGGTCGCTGACATTTGACACTACATTCAAGATAATTGCCAGGATCAAGAACAGCATCCCAACAGGAACATACTTATTCGACTTCATACGCTCGTGCTCCCTCAATAATCAACAGCGATACATCATTTTCAGGACCATCCAGCTACCCATTTTCTGAATGACTATGGACGTCCGCCTTACTACCACGCTAGCACTCTGAAGCTAAAAAGTTCCCCACAACACAACTTTCTGCACCCAACCACACTCCCCCACCCTCGCCTCCTCAAGGCACACAGAACCACCCCCTCCGAAGCTTGTCGCCGCAAAGGGGGTGGTTTCTATATATGAGCTAGACCAGAAAGCCTAGTACTACTCAGCAGCCTCCGTGCTGGGCTTGGGGTCTTCGTTCACGCGGTTGCGGATATGCTCCACAATACGTGCCACAGCCTCATCCACGGGCACACCGTTCTCCTGCTTGTTGCCGCGGAAACGGAACGAAACAGCGCCGTGCTCCGCATCCTCACCGCCAGCAATCAGGATGAACGGAACCTTCTCAGTAGACGCGGTACGAATCTTCTTCGTGAAGCGATCCGAACCGTAATCCACCTCAACACGCACACCGTGCGCACGCAGCTTGTCCGCAATCTCGGTCATGTAGTCGTTGAACGCCTCAGCCACCGGCACACCAATCACCTGAACCGGTGCCAGCCACGCCGGGAACGCGCCCGCATAGTGCTCAGTCAGCACACCCAAGAAGCGCTCAATCGAACCGAACTTCGCCGAGTGAATCATGACCGGCTCCTGCACGGTGCCATCAGCAGCCTGGTACTCCAGACCGAAACGGCTCGGCTGGTTGAAGTCATATTGAACGGTCGACATCTGCCAGGTACGGCCAATCGCGTCCTTCGCCTGAACCGAAATCTTCGGGCCGTAGAACGCAGCTCCACCGGGATCCGGAACGAGCTCCAGGCCGGTCTCCTTCGCAACCTGCTCCAGAACCGCGGTAGCCTCTTCCCACTGCTCATCAGTACCGATGAACTTATCCTTCTTATCACCCTCAGTGTCGCGGGTGGACAGCTCAAGGTAGAAGTCAGTCATGCCGAAGTCCTCAAGCAGGCTCAGCATGAACTTCAGCAGGTGACGCACCTCGTCCGGTGCCTGCTCCTTCGTCACATACGAGTGCGAGTCGTCCTGAGTAATCATGCGCACACGGGTCAGGCCCTGCAGCACGCCGGACTTCTCGTCACGGTACACGGTGCCGAACTCAAAGAAACGCAGCGGCAGCTCACGGTACGAACGGCCACGAGAACGGTAAATCTCGTTGTGCATCGGGCAGTTCATAGCCTTCAGACGGTAATGACCGTTATCCAGCTCCATGGGCGGGAACATACCGTCCGCATAGTACGGAAGGTGACCGGACGTGTAGAACAGGTCTTCCTTCGAAATGTGCGGGGTGCTGACATACTGGAAGCCTTCCTGAATGTGGCGGGTGCGCACGTAGTCTTCCATCTCGCGCTTAATCACGCCACCCTTGGGGTGGATTACCGGCAGGCCGGGACCAATGGTCTTCGGGAAGGAGAACAGGTCCAGCTCACGGCCCAGGCGGCGGTGGTCGCGGCGCTCCGCCTCAGCAATGCGCTCCTTGTACGCCACCAGCTCTTCCTTAGTCGGCCAAGCAGTACCGTAAATACGCTGCAGCATGGGGTTCTTCTCAGAACCGCGCCAGTACGCGCCACCGGCACGCATCAGGGCGTAACCGTTAGCGATCAGCTTGGTGTTCGGCAGGTGCGGGCCGCGGCAGAGGTCCTTCCAGACGGTCTCGCCGGTCTTCGGGTGCACGTTGTCGTAAATGGTGATTTCACCCTCGCCGACCTCCACGGATGCGCCCTCGGCAGCATCCGCACCAGAACCGGGGCCCTGGGTCAGGGAGAGCAGCTCCAGCTTGTACGGCTCGTTCGCCATCTCGGCGACAGCCTCGTCGTGGGTGACCACGCGGCGGCGGAACAGCTGACCGGACTTGATGATCTTAATCATCGACTTCTCGATCTTCTTCAGATCTTCCGGAGTGAACGGCTCAGCCACATCAAAGTCAAAGTAGAAGCCATCAGTAATGTACGGGCCAATACCCAGCTTGGCGTCCTTGCGGTACTCCTGCACCGCCTGCGCCATCACGTGCGCAGCAGAGTGGCGCAGAACGTTCAGGCCGTCCGGCTCGTGAATGAAAACCGGCTCAACGGAATCGCCAGCAGACAGCTCATGGGAGAGATCAACGAGCACGCCGTTCACGCGTGCCACAACGATCTTCGGGTCGTCAGCGAACAGCTCAGCAGCAGTCTTCGCGGTAACCTCGCGCTCCTCACCAGAAACGCTAATAACAATTGCTGAAGAATCAGCGGCAGACATAAGTCTCCTTAACTCAGGCGCAAGCGTGCCACTCGGGGCGCCGCCGGTGCGCATACTATTCCGCACTGTACTGGTGCACGGACACACACCATCTTACAACGGCTCCCAGCAAACGCTCAGCTTGAGGGCAAACTAGTCCGCATGATGCTCACGCGTATGCTCATACACGTCAACCACAATGTGGCTAATATGGTCGTCCTTCAGACGGTAAATGGTGGTGCGGCCCTGCTGCTCACGGTCAATCACGTGCGCCTCACGCAGAATGCGCAGGTGGTGCGAAGCGAGCGGCTGCGAAATACCCAGGCAGGTGTGCAGTTCGCTCACGCTATGCGGGCGGTGCATCAGGTGGTGCGCAATCGCCAGGCGTAGCGGGTTCGCGAGCGCCGAGAAAATCGCCACGGACGGGCCGAACTGTTCCTCCCAGTCTTTGGGGCCGCTGCCTTCAAGGAGAGGCGCGTTGGTGGGCACCTCGTGGGTATGGTCCGATGCATGCTCGTGGGCATGGTCAGTGTGGGTGGTGTTAGTTTCGGTCTGGTCTGTGTGCTGGCTCTGAGTCATAGTATTTTCACCTTATGTACAGGAAAGGGGGCACGTCAAGGAAGTGACGCCTGTGCGGCGTGCTTTCTTGAGCGTGCCCCTCTCCCCTATGTGCGCTGATGCTCGCTGGTGCGTCCGGTTAGCGGTTAGCGACTGCTACCTGCAGGTAACCTTCAGCGGACTTTACGCCCTTGTCGGTCACTGCGCGGTAGCGGACCAGCGGTGCGAAGCCCTGCTTATTCTTAGCAGATACCGCGATGCCCTGGGTGCCGTCGGGCAGGGTCACCACACGGTAGGTACCGTATTCGTCGCTGTAGGAGCTGACGACCTGGCCGCGCTCGTTGAGCAGCTCCAGCTTCTTCACGGTTTCGCCGCGGCTGTATGCGCCGAAGGATGCTTCGTCGTTGTTCAAGACTGCCACGTTCTGGGTGGTACCCGAGTACAGGGAGACGGAGTCCTCACGCGCGATGGGGCTGTTCTTGTCGACCACGTGCACCTTCAGCGGGATCGAGTACAGCTGTGCGGCTGCGCCCTTCTTCGCCTTCACATCGGACATGCGTGCGGGTGCCTTGCCGGTGCGGTTCACGGTGATGTTCGTGCCGTTGTCGCGGCGCAGGTCCCAGGTGGTGCCGGTGACGTCGTGGGTGTTCAGGTCGATCGAGTAGGTGCCGGTCTTGCCGTTGGAGGCAAAGCGGATGCCGGTCTCCGCGCTGGAGAACTGGCCGCCAGCAGTGTTGACCTTCTCCTTGTTGACCCAGCGGCTGGGGCGGAAGTTCGGGGTCTGCTCGATTTCCTGGAAGTTGTAGTCGCGGGCGTAACGGTAGTTCGGGGAAACCTTGTGCGACTGGTGAACGCTCTGCGCGACTGCGGTCTCGCCGGAGTAGACGGTGGCGTGGTGCTCGGCGGGCTGGTAGAACACGCCGGAGCCGGTGCCGGTCTTGCCGTAGGAATCCGAGGGGTACTTGAACTTCACGCTGGTATCTGCGCTGGCGGTGTTGCGGCCTGCACTGTTTTCAGCGGACTCGGTGTAGTTCACGGGCATCCACTGCACCTGCTGCCAGGGGAACTGGTTGCCGGTGAAGCCGCTGGGCACGAAGTTCGCGAACATTGCCGCCAGCTGCGGGTCTTCCTTATACACGTTCTTACCCTGGCGGGCGTAGGGCGCGTAGGAGCTTGCCGCCTCCAGGTTGAATGCGTTGGTGAAGAGGTTGTGGTCCGTGAGGATGAAGCCGTATTCCTTCATTGCGGTCAGGATCATGCGGGTGAGCTGGTCGTCGGCGTGGCCGGTGTTTGCCAGGTGCTCTTCCACGTCAAAGCTTGCGGGCAGGAAGCCGCGCTGGCCAGCGCGGGGCGCGTTCGGGTACTTGCTCATGTCCAGCTTGCCGTCGGTGCCCTTCGCGGGGAAGGAGGAAGTCAGCGCCGCATAGTCAGCCGCGGTGATGGACACCATGTGGTTGATCTTGCCTGCCTTGAGCTCGTCCACACCAATCTGGGTGAGCTCGTTCGCCATACCCACCACGGAGGAGGTGCCGTTCTTGAGGGTCAGCCAGTAGTTGTCTTCGCCCACGCCGCCGAAGTTCGGCTTAGCGAGCATGTAGCCGCCGGAGGACACGTGGTAGGTCGCCGGGTAGTCAACCGCAACGGGGATGTCCACGGTACCGCGGGTGCCTGCGGGAATCTTGTAGGTGATAACGCCGGTGTTCGCGTCGATGGACGCGCCGGGTACGTTCTTTGCCAGGCGGAACTTCGCGCCGCGAGCAATCGGGTAGGAGGTGCGGGCATTGCCGGACTTCGCGTCGATGCTCACGGGTGCGTTGATGGTGACGGTCTGACCTGCGTTGCCGCGGCCGACGTTGTCGTACTGAATCTTTGCGCTCTTGGGGGTGGATACGTTGCCGCCGCCCACCTGTACACGGGCGGTGCTGGTGTAGGTCTGTGCGTCTGCATCCTTGACGAACTTGAAGTAGGAACGCCAGATGCCGGTCGCTTCGTCGTAGAGGGCGACGGACTGGTCGCCGGAGAGGCCGTGGTCCTCGGCAAACCACTTCGGAATCGGGACGCCGCCGGTGAGGATGCGCTTGTTCTCTGCATTGGCGTTGACACGGCCATCGCGGGAGACGACCTCGACGTACTCCTGGTGCGGGTTCGCGGAGTTCACGGCGAGGGTCGGGATGTTTTCGTGGCCGCCGACGGTCTGGGCGCGGTCCTTCTTCACGGTGCCCGCGTTGATGGCGGTGGTGATGGGGTGGTTACCCGCATCGGCACTGTATTCGAGGAAGGTGCGGCTGATTTCGCTGCTATTGGCTACGACGGCTTCGGTGCCGGTGAGCTTCTTGGCGGCGAATGAATCGCGGGCGAGCTTACCACTGAGGGGCGAGGTGTTCTCGGTGGTGGTCAGCTGCGCCTTAGTGAGGGAGGAGTTAACCGGTGCGAGGGTCGCGATGCTCTGTGCCTTCTGGTCGGGGTTCCAGTAGCAGGTCGGACCGGGCGCCACGTTGGTGAGGTTCGCCAGGGTTGGCACGGTGCGGTAGCCTGCGTCGACGCAGGTGGTACCGGCTACGTTGCGGATGGGGGCGGTTGCACCGAAGGTCGCGGGGAGATTCGCGCCGGTGATGACGGTTGCCAGTGCTGCGGAGGCAGCGATGGTGGCACGGCGGCGGTTTGCAGGGCGCTGTGCCGGGTTTTTGGATGCAGTTGCGGTCATGTTTTTCTTTCGTTCGTGTCGGCTTATTTGAGTGAGTGCGTTTGTATGAACAAACACGGACGTGAGTGAAATATGCATCTGAGGGTGTGCCCGGGTGGGTCCTGATCTTCTGGCAGGAATTCTCAGGAAACTCTCAGATAATCCCCATACCCTACATAGTCTTTTGGGTGAACGCAAAACGAGTTTGTGATTTTGGGCACCGATTTTTTGATAAAGGTTCAGGTTTAGAGTCACATCTCCTTGCACCTTCATGCATTTATTGGTGTTTGAAGACGCAGAATTTGCACCGCAGTGTTTAGGGTTTACTCCTAGTCAAGCGAGGGTGACGTGAAGAAAACGAAAAATGCGTACAGGGAACTAAACCTTAAACCTTGAATTTCCCTGAAAGACGCGCCAAAACTTCCTGTTGAATTTCTCACACGTGACCACAATCTGAGATTCTGCACCGAGAGCAGATAGCACCCCATGCACCGAGACGGGCACCCAGCCACCCCTCAAAGAGCAATTTTCTGGTAACCATCACCCAACAGGGGCACCCTGCGCTTCACCTCGCTGACCCCTCAAAACCCACGTAAAACCCTAAAATTCACGTAAAAGTTCAAAGTTTCTATGTGTTTGTCAGTGTGTAACCATGCAAACACACCACGCCCCCACTCGAGGTGCTGCACGCAGCTCCCAGCAACGACTCCAAGCCGCCCACCGGGGGCTTTATCAATGCAAAAAAGTACTCCGCATGTGCCTTAAAAACACATGCGGAGTGCATATATATTCACCTATAGCTACCGCGGGTGCGCCCCGCAGCAGGTATCGGTAGCCCCCCCCCCAGCGTGGGTTCACGTGGGTTCATCCGCAGTTGCTCACAGAGCCAGGGGAAACCACGGCGCCACGGGTTAGCTACAGCGCAAAATAGTTACGGCGCACGATAGTTACAGTGCGCCCGCCTCCGAGCAGACATTCACCAGCTCACCAATGCCCTCAATACGGGTGCGCACCGTCTGCCCCGGCTTCAACCACTGACGCGGATGCAGCGACAAACCAACCCCCGCCGGGGTACCCGTCGCCACCAGGTCACCCGGCTCCAGGGTCATAAACCGCGAAATATAGGACAGCAGCTGCGCCGGAGTGAACACCATATCCGCCGTCGTGCCGCGCTGACGCACCACGCCGTCCACCTCACAGACCAGCTCCAGGCCGGCAACCGGGTCAACCTCATCGGGGCTCACAATCACCGGACCGAACGGAGTCATCGCATCCCAGTTCTTACCCTGGAACCACTCCGAGGAACGACCCTGCCAGTCACGCACCGACACATCATTCATGACCGTGTACCCCATCAGAGCCTCAAGTGCCTGCTCCTCTGTGGCGTTACGCAGGCGAGCGCCCACGACCAGGCACAGCTCAACCTCCCAGTCGATTTTCGTGCTGCCGGTGCCGTCGGCGGCGGGCATGCGGATCTGCTCGCCGGGGCCAATCAGTGCGTTCGGGAACTTCGCGAACAGCGCCGGATGCTCGGGCACCTCAAGGTTCATTTCCGCGGCGTGGTCGCGGTAGTTCAGGCCGGCGCACACAATCTTGCCGGGCTTATCCAGCGGGCGAATAAAGGGTAGGGAGTTCCACAGCTCCTCGCCGTGACCCATGACGGTCGCGCCGTTCTCCTTCAGGATTGCCACGGCGTTTTTCGGGTCGCCAAAGTTCAGGCGGAACCGGCTGTAGAAATTCAGTAGCGGGCTGAGCTTCGCCGGAAGCTCGTACACGGTCTCTTCAAAGAAACAGACCGCGCGGCTGCCCTTCGAGTCTTTAATCTGTGCCCAACGCATGGATGCTCCTTCGCTTCAGGTGGGGATATATCGAATAAGTTACGGATAAAAGTCAGAAATAAAACAACCTAGTGAAAGCCGTTTTGGGCGTACACCTCAACGATGGCGTCTTCCAGGTCTTCCATGAGCAGGGCGGGGTTCGCGTCCTGCGCCGCGCCGACCGTGGCGGGGTCCAGCTCCATGCCGAGGGCACGGTACACATCCGCGGTGACCGCCCGCAGGGGTGCAGAATCAGAGACCACGATGCCGGTGCTAAACCACCAGCCGCCGGTCACCACACGCTGGGCGGTGCCGACCAGTTTAATGCGGCCGCCACCTGCGGAGGCGGGAAGCTGCGCGTGCACCGAATACTCGCCGGGGCAGTACTCCCCCGGGATTTCACCCATGCGCGCATCCACGCCGACTTCGCGTAGCGCCTGCGCGTACATGGAACCGAAGAGTTCGTAGCGTAGGGTGTTGCCGCTGCGGGCGTCGGTGGCGGGCTGAAAATGGTCCACGACCAGGCACCCCTGATGGTAGGCGGCGGCGTGCCCACCGACCTTGCGCACCAGCACCTCAAAGCCGTGCTCGGCGCACGCCGCGGAGGCCTCCGCGAAGCCGGGGTTCAGTTCGTCACGGCGGCCGAACGCAACCGTCGGGTTCGGCTGATACATGCGCAAGGTGGCTTCACGCTGCCCGCTTGCCACCTCGCGGAGCATCTGCACCGTCTGGTCGTGGTGAATGAGGATATCGCCGGATTCGGGGCCGGTCTCTCGAATAATCTGCACGTTCCTATTTTACGGTTACGCTCGCCACAGCTCCTACGTCTCCCCACAATGCGAAAACGCCCACCCGGGTAGCTAAAACCTAGTAATCCCCCACCCCCTCCGCTAGGGTAGAAGAAAACCCCACAACACCTTGGAGGATGCCGTGCATCAGGACCAGCACATCACCGCCCAAACCACCGCGCTACCCCGCGTCAGCACTGAACAGCGCACCAACCCGGCGCTGACCGAGCCGCAGCCGCTCGGCGCATTCCCTGACGGTTTCCTCTTCGGAGGCGCCACCGCCGCCAACCAGTTTGAGGGCGCCTGGAACGAAGACGGCAAGGGCCCCAGCCTGCAGGATGTACTACCCGCCGGCGGCCTGCACCCGCGCACCGCCGAACCCACCGAGGACAACCTCAAGCTGGAGGGCATCGACTTCTACCACCGCTACCGCGAAGACATCGCCCTGCTCGCGGAGATGGGTTTTAAGGTCTTCCGTTTCTCCATCGCCTGGTCGCGTATCTTCCCCCGCGGCGACGAAGAAACCCCGAACGAGGCGGGCCTCGCCTTCTACGACCGCGTGCTCGACGAGCTCGAAAAGCACGGCATGGAGCCGCTCATCACCCTCAGCCACTACGAAACCCCGCTGCACCTGGTGGAGCAGTACAACGGCTGGACTAGCCGCGAACTCATCGGCTTCTACGAACGCTACGCCCGCACCGTGTTCGCCCGCTACGGCAAGCGCGTGAAGTACTGGCTGACCTTCAACGAAATCAACTCGATGCTGCACCTGCCGTTCATGTCCGGCGGTATTAACACCCCGGCAGATCAGCTCAGCGACGCAGACCTCTACCAGGCGATGCACCACGAGCTGGTCGCCTCCGCACGCGCCACCGCTGCGGCACGCGAACTGGCGCCCGGCGCCCAGGTCGGCTGCATGATTCTTGCCATGCCCACCTACCCGCTCACCCCCGACCCCGCCGACGTACTCGCCGCCATGCAGACGGAACAGGCAAACTTCGCGTTCGGTGACGTGCACGTGCACGGCGCATACCCCGGCTACTTCCTGCGCTCCCTGCGCGAAAAGGGCGTGGAGCTGACCATCACCGAGCAGGACCGCAAGGACCTGAAAAACACCGTGGATTTTGTGTCCTTCAGCTACTACATGTCCACCTGCGCGACCGGCGACCCGGCACGAGGCGAACGCGGCGAAGGCAACATCCTCGGCGGCGTGGTGAACCCGACCCTGCCCTCCAGCGAATGGGGCTGGCAGATCGACCCGACCGGCCTGCGCGTGGTCCTCAACCAGTACTGGGACCGCTGGCAGAAGCCGCTGTTCATCGTGGAGAACGGCCTGGGCGCCCGCGACGAACTGGTCGAGGTGAACGGTGAGCTCACCGTGGATGACGACTACCGCATCGACTACCTGCGCCAGCACCTGCACGCGGTACGCGAGGCGATTGAGGACGGCGTGAACGTGCTCGGCTACACCACCTGGGGTTGCATCGACATGATTAGCGCCTCCACCGCGCAGATGTCCAAGCGCTACGGGTTCATCTACGTGGACCGCAACGACAACGGCACCGGCACCCTGGCGCGCTACCGTAAGAAGTCCTTCCACTGGTACCGTGAGGTGATTGCCAGCAACGGCGCGGAGCTGTAACTGGTAAGGCTCTAGAGGTTGTTCCTTATGCGGCGACTCTAGACGCTGAACCCCACGCGGCTAACACGCGAAACTCAGCAGCAAAAAGCCCCCGAGATGCAGAATCTCGGGGGCTTTTGCGCATGTCCGTTATGCCTAGCGCGGGCGGCTCTAGTCTGTAGGAAATCTAGTCCATGGGTAGGTCATTCAGGCTGGTGGAAACGTACTCCCACCAGGTCGGCACCAGCCCCGCGTTCAACGCAACCCGCTGCGACAGCATGTGCGACGGGCTCGTACCGTAGAACGGCAGGTACCCTTCCGCCAGGGTCAGACGTGCGGCATCACGCACCAGCACGCTGGCGATGCCGGCACCACGCCAGGCGGGCAGCACATCGATACCGATCTGACGCATAATCGGCGAATCATCACTCACGCCCACGAGGGCGATAGGGTCTGCGTGCATGGGGGCGCTCTCCCCCGCCACAGCTACTTCAGATGCCTTAGATGCCTCCTCACCCACCGGGTAGGCGGCAAGCACCAGCACATCCGGGCGGGTCACGCTAAAGCCCAGCGCATTCGAGTAGCGCTTATCCCCGCGGAAGCGCTCAATCTGCTCAGCGTCCAGCAGCTCCACGCGCAGGTGGGTTACGCGTGCCTGCGTGTCCTGCGGGTCAACCTCAAGCGCCCCCGCGGAGGCGTTTGCCTCCCTGCGGATGGTGCGCTCGCCGGTGATTTCGGCAAGCAGCGCCGCCTTCAGTTCGGCGGGGTCAACGCGGCGCATCATGCCCATACCGGGCACGGCACACTTGACCTCCTGCGCCTGCACGCCCTCGGGTACGACCGAGTTCAGCAGGGCGCGGCCGGGCGTGTAGTAGATGCTCGTGCCGCTGACCTGCTGGGTGTAGGGGGTGAGCAGTTCGTTGAGCTGGCGCAGCTGCGCGTAGTCGCCGAGCCAGTTCGACTGGTCGCCGAGCATGTAGTCGATAGCCTTGTCCAGCACGCGCGGATGCTTGGCGCAGAGAATGCCGACGCTCGCGTAGTTGGCGACGCGCAACTCCCAGATGTCGTCGTTGCGGCGGCGTGCGGCGCCCATCTTCTCGGAGGGCGGCTGCACGGTGGCGAGTAGCGGCAAGCTTTCGGCTTCCGGGTAGTCGCGTAGCTCCTCGAGGGCGCGACTAATCGAGCCGGGCGCCTGGCAGAAGTCAGCCTCCAGCTGGGTATGCAGGATGTGCCGCGCACGGTCCACGGTGGTCACAGCTCCACGATTCACGACGCCACGGTTCACAGCACCACGGTTTACAGCTCCACGGATTGCTTTAGCTCCCCGGGCAGATTCGGTTCCTTGAGTATCAGTCACGTAGGTTTCCTCTAGGGCAAATTTTTGACTAGTTCAGGATCTCGGCTAGTTCAGGATCTCAGCAAGGAACGCGCCGGTGTGCGAGCCCTTCACCTGAGCCACCTGTTCCGGGGTGCCCTCTGCGATGACGGTGCCGCCGCCGCTACCGCCTTCGGGGCCCATGTCGATGATCCAGTCGGCGCACTTGACCACGTCCAGGTTGTGCTCGATGGTGATGACGCTATTTCCCTTGTCAACCAGCGATTGCAGCACGGCGAGCAGCTTGCGGATGTCTTCAAAGTGCAGGCCGGTGGTCGGCTCGTCCAGCACGTAGATGGAGCGGCCGTTGGAGCGCTTCTGCAGTTCAGTTGCGAGCTTCACGCGCTGCGCTTCACCGCCGGAGAGGGTGGTTGCGGGCTGACCCAGGCGAATGTAGCCCAGGCCCACGTCCACGAGGGTGTTCAGGTGGCGCGCAATCGGGGTGAATGCGGCGAAGAACTCTGCGGCTTCTTCCACGGGCATTTCGAGTACGTCGGCAATGGTCTTGCCCTTGTAGTGCACTTCGAGGGTTTCGCGGTTGTAGCGCTTGCCGTGGCAGGTTTCGCAGGGCACGTACACATCCGGCAGGAAGTTCATTTCAATCTTCAGGGTGCCGTCGCCGGAGCAGTCCTCGCAGCGGCCGCCCTTGACGTTGAAGGAGAAGCGGCCCGGGGTGTAGCCGCGCATTTTCGCCTCGCTGGTCTCTGCAAACAGCTTGCGGATGTGGTCGAACACGCCGGTGTAGGTGGCGGGGTTCGAGCGCGGGGTACGACCGATGGGCGACTGGTCCACGTGAATGACCTTGTCCAGGTGCTCCAGACCGTCGATGCTCTTGTGGCGGCCGGGTACCTGCTTGGCGCCGTTGAGCTTGTTCGCCAGGGAGGTGTACAGAATGTCGTTGACGAGGGTGGACTTACCCGAGCCGGACACGCCGGTCACCGCTGTGAACACGCCCAGCGGGAAGGACACGGTCACGTTCTTGAGGTTGTTTTCGCGGGCACCGCGCACGGTCAGCTGGCGTTTCTTGTCCACGGGTCGGCGGGATGCGGGCACCTCAATGCTGCGGCGGCCAGCCATGTAGTCGCCGGTAATGGACTTGGTGTTCTTCAGCAACTCTTCAAAGCTGCCGGAGTGCACGATTTCGCCGCCGTGTTCGCCGGCGCCGGGTCCTACGTCCACGATCCAGTCGGCTTCGCGCATGGTGTCTTCGTCATGCTCAACCACGATAAGCGTATTGCCCATATCGCGCAGCTTGGTCAGGGTTTCGATGAGGCGGCGGTTATCACGCTGATGCAGACCGATGGAGGGCTCGTCGAGCACGTAGAGCACGCCGACCAGGCCGGAACCAATCTGGGTTGCGAGGCGGATGCGCTGCGCCTCACCGCCGGAGAGCGTACCGGCGGAGCGTGAGAGGGTCAGGTAGTCCAGGCCCACATCCAGCAGGAACTGCAGGCGCGCGTCAATTTCTTTGAGGACCTGCTCGCCAATCTTGGCTTCGCGGGCGCTGAGCTGCAGGCCGCGCACGAAGGCGAGCGCGTCAGCCAGGGACAGGTCGGTGATGTCTGCGATGGACTGGCCGCCAACCTTCACGCCGAGGATGGTCGGGTTCAGGCGCGCGCCACCGCAGGAGGGGCAGGCGACCTGGCGCATGTACTGTTCGTAGCGGTCGCGGGCGAAGTCCGATTCGGTTTCTTCGTGCTTGCGCTTGATGTACGCCTTCACGCCCTCGAATCCGGAGGTGTAGCGGCGTTCGCGGCCGAATCGGTTGCGGTAGGACACCTCAACCTTGTAGTCCTTGCCGTCCAGGATCGCGGCGCGGGTCTTGGCGGGCAGGTCCTTGAAGGGGGTGTCCAGGTCGAAGCCGAGTTCCTCCCCCAGGCCTGCGAGCAGGCGCAGCCAGTATTCGGTGGTTGCTTTGCCCTGTGACCAGGGGGCGATAGCGCCCTCGCCGAGGGTCAGGTCGGGGTTGGGCACGAGCAGTTCGGTGTCTACTTCCAGGCGCGAGCCGATGCCGTCACAGGCGCTACATGCGCCGAACGGCGAGTTGAAGGAGAAGGCGCGCGGCTCGATGGTGTCGATCTGCAGCGGGTGGTTGTTGGGGCAGGCAAGGTTTTCGCTGAAGGAACGGGTACGTTCGGGGTCGTCCTGCTCTCGGTCCACGAAGTCGATGAGCACGCGGCCGTCGGCGAGCTTGAGCGCGGTTTCGATGGAGTCGGTCAGGCGCTGGTGAATACCGTCCTTAATGACGATACGGTCGACGACCACCTCGATGGTGTGCTTGTACTGCTTGGCGAGCTTGGGCGGGTCGGAGAGCTGCACGGTTTCGCCGTCCACGCGGGCACGCGAGTAGCCCTGGGTGAGCAGATCCTTGAAGAGGTCGACAAACTCGCCCTTACGTGCGCTGACGACGGGCGCGAGAATCTGCAGGCGGGTGCGTTCGGGATACTCCTGCAGAATGTCCACGATCTGCTGCGGAGTCTGCTGGGTGATTTCTTCGCCGCATTCGGGGCAGTGCGGGTGGCCGATGCGCGCCCAGAGCAGACGCATGTAGTCGTAGATTTCGGTGATGGTACCGACGGTTGAGCGCGGGTTCTTGGAGGTGGACTTCTGGTCAATAGACACCGCCGGGGAGAGGCCCTCGATGAAGTCTACGTCGGGCTTGTCGACCTGTCCGAGGAACATGCGCGCGTAGGAGGACAGCGACTCAACGTAGCGGCGCTGACCTTCCGCAAAGATGGTGTCGAAGGCGAGGGAGGACTTACCGGAGCCGGAGAGGCCAGTGAAGACGACCATCGCATCACGCGGAATGGTGAGGTCTACGTTCTTGAGATTGTTTTCGCGGGCACCCTGAACCCGGATACTGGTCAGGTCGTTCGCTTTGAGTGCGGTGCTACCGTGTGCCGGGCGGGGTGTCATCGAAAATCCTTTCGTCTTATCTTCGAACTTAAATTCTACACCCTCACGCCTTTCACCAGCGGGATTATGCGGCGGGTGAAGGCATGAGGGTGCAGCACTTATATGAGGCGGACTGTCAGGCGCGGTTTACCAGCCGCGGGTTCCCCACTCTTCCAGGTGGGGGCGCTCGTCGCCGAGGGTGGTGGAGCGGCCATGGCCGGGCAGTACGATGGCGTCGTCTTCGAAGCCGCCGAAGAGCTTTTCGAGCACGTTGGAGAAGAGCTCGCCGAACTGCTGCGGGGAGTCGGTCTTGCCCACGCCGCCGGGGAAGAGGGTGTCGCCGGTGAACAGCAGGGTTGCGGGGGTGCCGTCTTCCCAGGTGGTTTCGAGGGTGTAGACGATGGATCCGGGGGTGTGGCCGGGCACGTGCAGGGCGCGGATGACGGTGTCGGAGAGGTAGAAGTCGAAGCTTTCGCCGCCGGTCAGCTCTTCTTCGACGATGTAGTCTTCCAGTTCCTTAATCTCAGCAGCGTCAGCTGCACCCGCGGAGGTCACGGCGCCGGTGAGGTGGTCGAGCTCCTTAATAGCGCGGATGTGGTCCCAGTGGCCGTGAGTAACCAGAATGCCGGTCAGACCAATAGTGCGGGGCCTGATGGAGTTGAAGTCCTCTTCCTTCTCCATGACGCGCACGCGGCGTTCTTCACCATCTGCCAGTTCGAGCTGCGGGCAGTCGTTCAGGAGCGCGTCAAGAGTGAATGCGTAGAGTTCTTCTGCATCGTCTGCAGGGTCGATGAGCACCTGCTCGCCGGTGGCGCGCATGGTGATGAGGTAGACGCTATTGTCCATCTCGGAGACACTGAACGCACGGACGGTCAGTTCGGGGTTCTCAAAGATGAGGGTGGGTTCGGGGTAAGTAGTCATAGTTCCAGTGTAGGGGTTGTGACCGCACAGTATGCGCCTATGCGGTTCGCTCCCCTATCAGCGCATTCGGCATTGAACGCACGGGATGCATGTGCCGGATGCAGATGGCACAGATATTGGAGCAAGCTCGGCTCGGAACAGGCTCTAGCCAAGAGCTTGTCTTTCTGAGGCTCCGGTGAAATCCAAAAGTTAAACAGAGAAGCGACTGCGCATCGATACACAGTCGCTTCTCATGACACCCAGGGGTATCTATCACTCACTCAAACACAAGCAACCCGAGGACTTTGGAAATCTCACGATTACTTGATGACTCAATAGTAGCGAACTTTTTAGGGGCTGTTTTACCGTCCAATTTGGTACGGAGAGCCGGATTTAGTGACCCGCGCCTCATTGTAATCATTCTGTAATAAAAACAGGTGTTTTTTAGGGTATCCATACGTACCAATTTCATTTTTTTCGAGTTTTAGCGTGACTTATTTCACCCAAAATAATTTTAGAATTTCCCTCTTTTGGCACTTCGGTGCACCTTTAACTTAAGCTCCACACTCGGCAATCCCAAAGGTTCAATACCCAGTTTTAGCCCGGTATTCTGCGGAAGTAGAGGGTTAAGGTGAAAGTATCTTCAAGTACTTGCAACTTCATGAGCAGGAAAAAATGTACTGCTCACCGTTCAAAATCTGCACAATTATTCGCGCGAGGGCAAAATCAATTGGTCTGTTTTACCCCTGTAGGTACCCCCTAAAGTAGAGGTTTTATTACAAAACAATAACATCAGCCCCACATTCAGGTTCACTGAGTGCACCCATTAAAACCCCTTTCAAAAAGCAAAATACCTAGTCAATGCCGTATTTTCACAAAATGCAAGACAGTGTGTCACTAAAAAATCAACCTCTATAGATTGTTTAATAAAACCTGACCTTCAAGCACAAATAGAGCCCAATTATTAACCAGCACGTACCAATTTCACCCTCAAAACAGGCGCCCTAGAAGCCTCAATGAAAGGTTGAAAGACCCCTCCGCCAGGGGTTTCAGGATCCTTCACTCCCCCTGGTTGCTGCCTGGTTGCAGCCTAGTTTCAGCCGGGTTGCAGCCTAGTTTCATTCTGTTTTCAAGAGCTCCGTTCCCCCGCCCTCAAGCGTTGCACACCTCGTATTCGCCCCTCATGCTTCCATGCATCTGGGGGGCAGAGCACTCCACAAAAGCACCATAGGGCACAGCAAAGGCGGCGCCCCTCCCCCGCTGTGGGGAAGGAGCGCCGCCTCCACTAGCTATAAATCAGCTGGAACAGCCGCTTTAGAACAAGCCTTAGGACAGGCCTACCATCACGCCATTCTCGTCAAAGCCGATGCGCTCAGCTGCGGGGCTCTTGCTCAGGCCCGGCATGGTGCGCATGGTGCCGCAGATAGCGTAGACGTAGCCAGCACCTGCAGCCAGGCGAACCTCGCGCACGGGCAGGGTCCAGCCGGTCGGTGCGCCCTTCAGAGTTGCATCCGAAGAGATGGACAGGTGGGTCTTCGCGATAACCACGGGCAGGTGCGAGTAGCCCAGCTCAGCGAAACGCTTCAGCTGCTTAGCGGCAACGGGAGCAATCGAAATGCCGTCCGCGCCGTAGACCTTGGTCGCAACCTTCTCAATCTTGGTCTCGATGGAGTCCTCAAGATCGTAGGTGTACTTCAGATCCGAAACGTCGTCACATGCCTCAGCGACCACGTCTGCCAGGTCGGTGGTGCCCTTACCGCCCTCAGCCACACCGCGGTGGATAGCCACGCGAGCGCCAGCTTCCTCAGCGATACGGCGGATGGTTTCGTGCTCGGACTCGAAGTCGGTCGGGAACGCGTTGATTGCCACGACCGGCTGAACACCGAAGTTACGCACAATCTCGATGTGCTTCTTCAGGTTCTCTGCGCCCTTCTCCACGTCGGAGGGGCTTTCCTGCAGCATGCCTTCGGGCAGGGGCTTGCCCGGAACAATCTTGTACAGGCCGGAGTGAGACTTCAGGGAGCGCACGGTGACGACGAGCACTGCTGCGTCGGGCTTCAGGCCGGAGACGCGGCACTTGACGTTGAAGAAACGCTCCGCACCCATGTCTGCGCCGAAGCCAGCCTCGGTAATCACGTAGTCGGAGTACTCCAGGCCAACGTAGTCGGCAACCACGGAGGAGTTACCGGTTGCAATGTTGCCGAAGGGTCCCGCGTGAATCAGAGCGGGGGTGTGCTCCAGGGTCTGCAGCAGGTTCGGGTTGATAGCGTCTGCCAGGATGACGGACATTGCGCCGTCAGCCTTCAGGTCAGCTGCGGTGACGGGCTCGCCGTCGTAGTTCAGGCCGATAACGATCTTTGCCAGGCGCTCGCGCAGGTCCTTGAAGGAGGTTGCCAGCGAGAGAATCACCATGATTTCGGAGGCGCTGGTGATGTCGAAACCGGTCTCGCGGACCACGCCGTCCATGCGTTCGCCCAGGCCCACGACGATGTTGCGCAGGGAGCGGTCGTTCATGTCGATAACGCGGCGCCACTCGATTGCGCGCGGGTCGATGCGCAGCTCGTTGCCGTGGTGCAGGTGGTTGTCAATCATGGCGGCAAGCAGGTTGTGTGCTGCGGTGACGGCGTGGAAGTCGCCGGTCAGGTGCAGGTTCAGCTTCTCCATGGGAACGATCTGGGAGTAGCCGCCGCCTGCTGCGCCGCCCTTGATGCCGAAGGTCGGGCCCATTGCGGGCTGACGCAGAGCCAGGATTGCCTTGCGGCCGGTCTGCGCGAAGCCCTGTGCGAGGGATACGGAGGTTGCGGTCTTACCTTCACCGAGCGGGGTGGGGGTGACTGCGGTAACCACGATGTACTTGGAGCCGCGCTTGCGGGCGGTCTCTGCGTTGGTGGTTTCGTCGAGAAGGACCTTAGCGACGTACTTGCCGTAGGGTTCAAGGCGATCTTCGCTGATGCCGTTGTCCGCTGCGATCTTGTTGATGGGCCAAAGATCGGCGGCAAGTGCGATTTCGAGGTCGGAAGGGAAAGGCTTCTTCGTCATTGTCATCCTTCGAGTTGTACGAATCATGCTCTTTTATTCTATGCCTTGGCTCACTCATTTGTCCCTCACCTCGCCGGAAGGTGGCAAATAAACTCAATTTTTAAAGCACTAATCCCCGCAACCGGTACCCTACGCTCACGTGGAGTAACAGGGTCGGTGCGGGGATCAGTAGCGCATACACGCCGGGTTGCCGGTGTAAGAAGGCACAAGAACCGACGATACGAGCGGCTATTACGGCATAGTCAGCAGAACCTTGGTGGCGGTGCGCTGGTCCATTGCCTCGTAACCCTTAGCTGCCTCGTCGATGGGCAGAACCAGGTCGAACACCTTACCGGGCTCAATTTCACCCTTGTAAATCAGGTCAATGAGGGTCGGCAGGTACTTGCGCACGGGGGCGGGGCCGCCCTCCAGGTGAACCTGCTTGTCGAAGAGCTTATCGGTGCCGATGGAGCTGTCGTGCGGCACGCCCACGAAGCCGATGTAACCACCGTGGCGTACGCAACCGAGTGCCTGGTCGAAGGACTGCTGGGTACCAACAGCCTCAGCAACGCCGTGTGCGCCCACGCCGTCGGTGAGCTCCAGAACCTTGGCGATGCCCTCTTCGCCGCGCTCTTCCACGACGTGGGTTGCGCCGAATTCCTTAGCGAGCGCCTGACGTTCGGGGTTGCGGGACATGATGATGATCTTCTCCGCGCCGAGCTGCTTAGCGCCGATGACTGCGCTCAGGCCGACTGCGCCGTCGCCAATAACGACGATGGTCTTGCCGGGGCCTGCCTGCGCTGCGTCTGCTGCGTACCAGCCGGTGCCGAGCACGTCGGATGCCGCCATCAGGTGCGGGATCTGCTCTTCGGTGGGGGTTGCGGGGGTCTTGACGAGGGTGCCGTCTGCGAAGGGTACGCGGGCGTATTCTGCCTGGGTGCCGTTAGAGCGCATGCCGATGAATGTGTCGCCTGCTGCGATTGCCTTGAGGCAACGGGAGGGGTAGCCTGCGGTGCAGGTTTCGCACTCGCCGCAGGAGATGCAGAAGGAGCCTACGACGAAGTCGCCGGGGGCTACGGTGGTGACCTCGGAGCCGATTTCTACGACCTCGCCGATGTATTCGTGGCCCATTGCGCGGTGGTCGACGGGCTTTGCGTCTGCGCCGCGGTAGGGCCACAGGTCGGAGCCGCAGATGCAGGATGCTGCGAGCTTGATGATGGCGTCGGTGGGTTCGAGCAGGGTCGGCTTCTCAACTTCGTTGACGACGACCTTGCCGGGGGCTTCCATAACAACTGAACGCATGATATTCCTTTCAAATCTGCGTTGATAGTTAGTCGTATCAGAGTACGCCCCGCACCCCGATATATCAATAATTTTTTATGCTACGGGGTGAAGGTAAAAATTCCGACAACCGGAACCAGAAAGACCGCTCCTACTCCCCTGCTTCTCCGCCGCTTCCGCGCCAGGTTATACCGGGGAAGCCTGGGCATCCTGGCACGTTAAATAGCCCGGTTAAACGGCGGAACCCCCGCGCATCCACAGTGGATACGCGGGGGTCGGTTTATCTCAGCCTGATATCTCAAGGCGAGAAGGGGCTTAGAAGTCCCAGGATAGAAGTCTCCGCCTTAGAAGTCCCAGTCCTCGTCCTCAGTGTTCACAGCCTTACCGATCACGTAGGAAGAGCCGGAACCGGAGAAGAAGTCGTGGTTCTCATCAGCGTTCGGGGACAGTGCCGACAGGATTGCCGGGGACACGTTCGTCACGGTCGCCGGGAACATCGGCTCGTAGCCCAGGTTCATCAGAGCCTTGTTAGCGTTGTAGTGCAGGAACTTCTTAACGTCCTCACTCCAACCCACACCGTCGTACAGGGAGTGGGTGTATGCCACCTCGTTCTCGTACAGTTCGTACAGCAGGTTGAAGGTGTACTCCTTCAGCTCTGCCTGACGCTCCGCGGACTCCTTCGCCAGGCCGCGCTGGAACTTGTAGCCAATGTAGTAGCCGTGCACTGCCTCGTCACGAATAATCAGACGAATCAGGTCAGCGGTGTTGGTCAGCTTCGCGTGCGAAGACCAGTACATGGGCAGGTAGAAGCCCGAGTAGAACAGGAAGGACTCCAGCAGAGTGGAGGCAACCTTCTTCTTCAGCGGGTCGTCACCGGTGTAGTAGGACAGAACAATCTTCGCCTTCTTCTGCAGGTGCTCATTCTCAGAAGCCCAGCGGAACGCCTCGTCAATCTCCTTGGTGGAGGCGAGGGTCGAGAAGATCGAGGAGTACGACTTTGCGTGCACGGACTCCATGAACGCAATGTTGGTGTACACGGCCTCTTCGTGCGCGGTCACAGCGTCCGGCAGCAGGGACACAGCACCGACAGTACCCTGGATGGTGTCCAGCAGGGTCAGACCGGTGAAGACGCGCATGGTCAGCTGCTTCTCTTCCTCGGTCAGGGTCTTCCAGGAGGGCACGTCGTTGCTCAGCGGCACCTTTTCCGGCAGCCAGAAGTTACCGGTCAGACGATCCCAAACCTCAAGGTCCTTCTCGTCCTCAATACGGTTCCAGTTGATAGCCTCGACCACGTGGTCGACGAGCTTCACCTTTTCGCTCATTAGTAATTCTCCGATTCTTAAGGGGCGGTTACGGTGCCACGCGCGGCCAGCCAGTCGCGCAGGCGGTTTGCGTGTTTACCGTAACCGCCCCTTCCAGTCTTTAGTTATAGTGTGCCAGCTCAGGCTGAATGCGTCACAGCATTCGGGCTAGAGCATGCAGGATACGCAGCCTTCAACCTCGGTACCCTCAAGAGCCATCTGACGCAGACGGATGTAGTAGATGGTCTTGATGCCCTTACGCCATGCGTAAATCTGGGCGCGGTTGATATCGCGGGTGGTTGCGGTATCGCGGAAGAAGAGGGTCAGCGACAGGCCCTGGTCCACGTGCTGGGTTGCAACAGCGTAGGTGTCGATAATCTTCTCGTAACCAATTTCGTAGGAGTCCTGGTAGTACTCCAGGTTCTCGTTGGTCATGTACGGTGCCGGGTAGTAGACGCGGCCGAGCTTGCCTTCCTTACGGATCTCAATCTTCGAAGCGATCGGGTGAATCGAAGAGGTCGAACCGTTGATGTAGGAGATGGAGCCGGTCGGCGGAACAGCCTGCAGGTTCTGGTTGTACATGCCGTACTGTGCCACGTCAGCAGCCAGCTGAATCCACTCTTCACGGGTGGGGATGTGGTGCTTAGCGAACAGTTCGCGGGTACGCTCGGTCTGCGGTGCCCATTCCTTCTCAATGTACTTTGCGAAGAACTCACCGGACGCGTACTTCGAGTTCTCGAAGCCCTCGAAACGCTGGCCGCGTTCCTTAGCAATCTGCATGGAGGCGCGGATTGCGTGGTAGGCGACGGTGTAGAAGTACATGTTGGTGAAGTCCAGTGCTTCTTCGGAACCGTAGTAGACGTGCTCGCGTGCCAGGTAGCCGTGCAGGTTCATCTGGCCCAGACCCACGGCGTGGCTCATGCCGTTGCCGCGCTCGATGGAGGGTACGGAGCGGATGTCAGACTGGTCGGAGACGGAGGTCAGCGAACGAATCGCAGTTTCCACGGTCTTGCCGAAGTCGTCGCCGTCCATGGTCAGTGCAATGTTCAGCGAGCCGAGGTTGCAGGAGATGTCCTTACCGACGGTCTCGTAGCCGAGGTCAGCGTGGTAGGTGGACGGCTCAGAAACCTGCAGGATCTCGGAGCACAGGTTGGACATGATGATCTTACCGGCGATGGGGTTCGCGCGGTTGACGGTGTCTTCGAACATCACGTACGGGTAGCCGGACTCGAACTGGATCTCTGCGATGGTCTGGAAGAACTCACGCGCGTTGATCTTGGTCTTGGTGATGCGTGCATCGTCGACCATTTCGTAGTACTTCTCGGAGACGTTGATGTCGGAGAAGGGCACGCCGTAGATGCGTTCCACATCGTACGGGGAGAAGAGGTACATGTCCTCGTTCTTCTTCGCCAGCTCGAAGGTGATGTCGGGGATGACAACGCCCAGGGAGAGGGTCTTGATGCGGATCTTCTCGTCAGCGTTCTCACGCTTGGTGTCCAAGAAGGCGTAGATGTCGGGGTGGTGTGCGTGCAGGTACACGGCACCGGCACCCTGACGTGCGCCGAGCTGGTTTGCGTAGGAGAAGGCGTCTTCCAGCAGCTTCATGACGGGGATAACGCCCGAGGACTGGTTCTCAATCTTCTTAATGGGCGCACCGGACTCGCGCAGGTTGGTCAGGGCGAATGCCACGCCGCCGCCGCGCTTGGAGAGCTGCAGTGCAGAGTTGATGGAGCGGCCGATGGACTCCATGTTGTCTTCCATGCGCAGCAGGAAGCAGGAGACGAGCTCGCCGCGCTGCTTCTTACCTGCGTTGAGGAAGGTCGGGGTTGCCGGCTGGAAACGGCCGGAGATGATCTCGTCGACGATGTCTTCGGCGAGCTTCTCGTTGCCTTCTGCCAGCAGCAGTGCGACCATGCAGACGCGGTCTTCGAAACGCTCCAGGTAGCGCTGACCGTCGAAGGTCTTGAGCGCGTAGGAGGTGTAGAACTTGAAGGCACCCAGGAAGGTCGGGAAGCGGAACTTCACGGCGTAGGCGCGCTTGAACAGGTTCTTGATGAACTGGAAGTTGTACTTGTCGAAGAGTTCCGGCTCGTAGTACTGGTTCTCAATCAGGTACTCAATCTTCTCTTCCAGGTCGTGGAAGAAGACGGTGTTGTTGTTGACGTGCTGCAGGAAGTACTGTCGTGCCGCCTGGCGGTCTGCATCGAACTGAATCTGGCCGTTCTCATCGTAGAGGTTCAGCAGTGCGTTCAGCTCGTGGTAGCTCATACCTTTGAACTTCTCGGGCACGCTCTTGCCGTTGTGGCTCGCACCGAGAGTTTCTAGTGCTGAGGGCAGTTTTGCGTCCAAAATGCTTCCAATCCTTCGTTGACTTTTTCTACATCTGAATCGGTGCCCATGAGCTCAAATTTGAAGAGCACGGGCACATCGCACTTCTTGGCGACAATGTCTGCCGCGATACCGAAGAGCGGACCAAAGTTGGTGTTGCCGGAGCCAATCACACCGAGTATGTGGTGGCGATTCTGCTCCACGTTCAGGAATTTAACCACCTGCGGGGGAACGTTACCGGCGCCTTCGGGCTTGCCGTAGGTGGGGACGATGAGCACGAACGGCTCATCAAGAATGAGGGTGTCTTCGCCGGTGCGCAGCGGCAGGCGGAGGCGGCGGGCACGGATCTTCTCCACGAACTTGTGGGTGTTACCGGAGATGGAGGAGAAGTACACGATGAGTGGCGCTGTATCGTCCAGTTCGTCCTCGGTCGCTCGACCCTCGGAAGCATTGCGTGCATCCATAAGAATCTTGCGGATTTCTGCGTGCTCGTCGACGGGGTTGGGCGTGAGGGCGGTACTCAATCTGTACTCCTTATTCTCGTGGGCCGGTGTGGTTCCGTGCCGATTTTCCGTTTGTACGGGTTTCGGCAGGGTTGTTACGCTGCCAGAGCGTTGATCTTGTCGGGCTGGAAGCCGGACCAGTGCTCGTCGCCTGCGATGACGACGGGTGCCTGCATGTAGCCGAGGGACTTGACCATTTCGAGGGCCTGAGCGTCTTCGGTGATATCAACCTTGGTGTAGCTGATACCCTTCGCGTCGAGGGCGCGGTAGGTCATGTTGCACTGGACGCACTGGGGCTTGGTGTACACGGTCACTACCATGGGAGTGCCTCTTACTTTCTCCCGCTCGGGCGGGCTTATCTCGTGAATGAATCTGGCGTGTTTCGTCGGTGGTTCACCACGTGTTATTTACGGCGGGCGCTGTGCCGTCCACTGCCCCCTCCTAGTGGGGCGTGGCGGTTTCCTGCTCTGGGGCAGGGCGCCTAAAAGTGCCGTAGTGGTGGAACCGAGTATTAATACTACATCTAGTGTCGAGATTTTTCTGCACCACAAGATGATGTGGTGCGAGGGTCGTGTTTCGTTCGATAAACCCACAGTTGAACCCACTTAAGAGGGGGTGTCTACAGCTTATCCACACCCTGCCGCGGGGCTAGTTCGCCGTATTTTCGCGGGGTGTGCCGGGTTATCCACAGGTGGGGTTTAAGTTGGTCAGGATTTTTAAGGGTTCATTCGCCCGCCAAGTTGAGGTTCAGTTAACCTCATGTATGCGTTTGGGGGCATAAAACCCGGCAGATTCGGGCTTGATTTTAAAGAGATTTCCGCTCTCACCCGTTCTTGCGCGGAACGGCGCGGTTTTAAAGCAGAACGGACTTTCTTAAAGGCGGGGGTTAACCCCCTTCGAGCGGGTTTAAGCTATGTGATTAAGGCTGTAGAAAAGATTTTTAACTCTTTTTCAGCAGCCGGTGTGTCGTGGGTTTAAGTTGGTTAATTCCGCTGAAACACCAAAACCCACCGCATATACCGGCATTTCGCGGTATTTGCGGTGGGTTTACAGGCTATAGGCACAGATTTTAGCAACCGGCGAGCAGTAACCGGCTAGAAATCGATCAGGCCCAGCTCACGCAGTTTCTTACTCAGCGTTACGCCGTCGGTGGCTTCAATCCACAGCGGCGAGCGCATCATCTGTTCGGCACGGTAGTCACTCCAGACTCGGCCGGAGGCGAGCATGGTCTCCCCCACCGTCAGGTTGCGGATGACGATTGCCGCGACGTTGTCCGGGTAGCGTACCGCGAAGCCGTTGTAGATGTACGGGTCGCGCTGCCCGTCGTCACCGACGAGGATCCACTTCATTTGCGGGAATTCCTCGGCGAGGCGGCGCAGGGACTCGACCTTATGGTTGGTTCCGGAGCGGAACCAGCGGTCGGGGGTGGGGCCCCAGTCGGTGAGCAGGAACGTGCCGCGCGGGTAGCCGTTGCGGCTGAGGAAGCGGCGCAGGGTCGGGGTGATGTTCCAGGCGCCGGTGGACAGGTACATGAACGGCGCATCCGGGTGGCTACGGCGGATACGGTCAGTCATGACCGCCATGCCGGGGGTGGGGATGCGTGCGTGCTCGTCGAGAATGAAGGAGTTCCAGGCAGCGACGAGGGGGCGCGGCAGCATGGTGACCATGACGGTGTCGTCGACGTCCATGATGACGCCGAGCTTCTGGCTTTCGGGAACGATGTAGACGCTGGTTGCTACGGCGCGGGAGCCGGGCACGTACATGATGACTTCGTGCATGCCAGGGTCCAGGTCGATGCTGAGTTTGACGTCGAGTACGCCGCCGCGGTCGGTGTACGCCTCATACTTGGTGCCGTCGATGACGATGGTGACGGGCGCGTCGGACATTGCGGTTGCGGTGAAGGAGCGCCAGCCGCGCATGGGGTTGGCGGTGTCTTGGGTGCCTTCTACGACCTGTAGCAGGCGTTCGAGGTTGACCGTCTTGTAGAGTGCGCGGGCGATGATGCGGACCCAGCCGGGGTTTCCTTCGGAGGCGGCGCGTCCGTAGCCTTCGGTGGGCACGAGGATAGGCTCGCGACCGGCGGCGATGGCGCGCTTTTCGCGCCACCTGTGCAGCCGGTCTGCAACGCGATAGCCGATGTTGACTGCCTCGTCGGCAGCATCGTTCACAAGGTTGCGCAGTTCGTGAGTGCCCAAATTCTCCATCCCACTAGTGTAGCGGAGCGTTACCGGCTTGCGGCTTTAGGATTTTGTGTTCTTATATCTAGTTTTTATACCTATTAATACTGTGGTGCTGAGCGGGGGGTGTGATGTGCGCATTATTTAGGGGTGTATGTGCTGTTCAGATTCGTTCCTTGCAGGTGGGGGCGTTATCCTGGAGAGTATGACCCACTCACAGCCTAACCGCCGACTTTTTGTGCTCGGCACTGCTATGCTTCCGCTGATTGCTGCCTGCTCGAAGAAGTCGAATGACTACGACGGCACCAGCGGTAATTTCACTCCGTATCAGGCTGGCGGCGAGACCTCTGCTGCTGCTACTCGCCCCGCACCCACGAATTCGCCGACGGTTGCCGCTGCTGGCAACCCGGTTGATAAGCCGCGCGAATGGCCCGGCATCGGCAACTCCCTCGTTGGTGACGGCAAGTATGTTGCGTGGACTGTTGATGACGGCGCAAGCCCGGAGGCGATTCGCGGCTACGCTGAGTTCTCGAAGCGTACGAATACTCGCCTGACGTTCTTCATTAACGCTTCTTACACCGGTTTTAAGGAGCACGTGTCGCTGTTGCGTCCGCTGGTTCAGAGCGGTCAGATTCAGGTTGCGAACCACACCTACAGCCACGCCGACCTGACCACCCTGGACGCTGAGGGCGTGAAGGAAGAGCTGCAGCGTAACGAAGACGAGATTATGAGCATGTTCGGTGTCTCGTCAAAGCCGTACTTCCGCCCGCCCTACGGCCGCTACAACGATGCGGTTCTGAAAGCAGCCGGCGAGATTGGTTTTACCCGCCCGGTCATGTGGAACGGCACGACCGGGGATGAGGCGAAGACCAGCTCCCGCGTGATTTACATGCGCTGCATCCGATACATGCTGCCGCAGCAGATTGTGCTGGGCCACCTGAACTACGAGACGATCATCCCGATCCTGGATAAGGTGAAGGGTCTGATTGATGACCGCGGCCTGACTGCGGTGACGGTTCGTGACTACTACGGTGACGCATCCGAGGAAGAGATTAAGGCGGCGGCACCTTCGCCGACCCCCACCCCGGAGGAGCACACCCCGGAGCCCGAGCAGACCACTGAGGCACCGGCAACCCCTACCCAGGAGCCGACTACTGAGGCTCCGACTCAGGCGCCGACTACCCGCTATGAGGATGAGGCAGCGGCAAACCAGCAGGCGACGACCGCCCCGGCGGCAACGACTGCTCCGGCTGCTCGTGCGACCGCCGCACCTGCGGCTACGACTGCTCCCGCGGCTACTGCCACGACCGCACCGGCGGCTGCCCGCCGATAGGGTCGCGTATTTCGCGTGTGCTAAGCCCCCTTGACCCGGTTCCTGTACGGACATTCCTATACAGGGATTCTGTACGAACCGGCGCGAGGGGGCTTTGCCGTACCCGGCGGGAATAACCGCTGGGGAATAAACTCTGGGAAATAACGCTGGGAATAGCCGGGAATAAACGCGGCAGCCGGGGCGTTAGGTGAGCATACAAGGCGGCAACGTGCCGCATCCGAGTATGAGAGGAATAGATAACATGCGTATTGATATTTGGTCCGATATTGTGTGCCCCTTCTGCTACGTGGGCAAGCGTAACCTGGAGCAGGCGCTCGCCGAGTTTGAGCACCGTGACGAGGTTGAGGTGGTGTGGCATAGTTTTGAGCTGGACCCGTCGGCTACGGAGCATCCTGCCGGTTCGCTGCCTGAGATGATTGCCGGTAAGTATCAGATGTCGCTGGAGCAGGCGATCGCGAGCCAGGAGTCGTTGGCGGAGCGTGCCCGCGAGGTGGGTTTGGATTTCAATTGGCGGCAGGCACGCTACGGTAACACGTTTGATGCGCACCGTGTGATTCATTATGCGGCGGAGCAGGGTTTGGCATCGGCGGCGCAGGAGGCGTTTAAGAAGGCGTACTTCACGCAGGGCCGTTCGGTGCAGGATCACGAGTCGATTCTGGATATCGCCTCTGAGATTGGTTTGGATACCGCCGAGGTTGAGGCGGTGTTGAAGAGCGACCGTTACGCGGTGGATGTGCGCGCTGATGAGCAGTTGGCGCACCAGCTGGGCATTAATGGTGTGCCGTTCTTCTTGATTGAGTCGAAGTGGGCGGTGAATGGTGCGCAGCCTGCGGAGGCGCTGGTGCAGGCGCTGCGTCAGGTGTGGGAGCAGACTCATCAGGTTGAGTTCCTGAACCCGCTGGCGGGCGCGGCTGGTGACGCGGCAGGTAACAATGCTGCGGAGGCGGGTCCGTCCTGCGATATGAACGGCAACTGCTCCTAGCGACAGTTCTGGATGGAGCTGCCCCGGCGGGGGTGCTACTCCCCCAGCGCCCCCGGCTAATGCAGCCCCAGGTATAGCGGATCCCCCTCGTACTATTTCTAGTACGAGGGGGCTTTGCTATGCCCGCACGTTATATCTTCCCTTGTCAGAATGTTTGGGAGCTCAATATTACCTGCGGATAGGACTGTTTTCATTTACACTTGAGTGTGTGTTCTACGGTGAACACACTTGTCCACTCACTTTATAAAGGAATATTGTGTTGAAAATTCACACCGCGACCGCTGGTGTTCTTGCGGGTGCTCTGCTGCTGACTGGTTGCTCTTCGTCTGTTCGCGCTCCGAAGCCTGGGCCTTCTGCGTCATCGTCGACGTCTGTTTCTGCTAGCCCTTCGGTTTCAGCTACTCCTAGTTCTTCTCCGAGTGCGTCTGCGACTCCTTCGGAGTCTCCTACCCCGACGGTAACCCCGTCTCCGGTTCCGACTACTGAGGCTCCCGTGCAGGCACCGGCTACTGAGGCACCTTCCGCGGAGGCTCCGGCACCTCCAGTTTCTGAGGCACCCGCGCAGCAGGCACCGGTTCAGGAAGCTCCTGCTCAGGTCGCTACGGAGGCGCCGGTTCAGCAGGCGCCCGCGCAGGCTCCGGCGGCTGAGGCTCCTGCTCAGCAGGCTCCCGCGCAGCCGGTGCAGCAGGCTCCGGCGCAGTCGAGTGTTTATTACAAGAATTGTGATGCGGTACGTGCAGCTGGTGCGGCGCCGTTGCATCGTGGCGAGCCGGGTTACCGCCCCGGTCTTGATTCTGATGGTGACGGCGTGGCGTGCGAGCCGAAGAAGAAGCACTAAGTTTCAACCCCAGATATGGCGAAGCCCCCTCGCACTATTTCTAGTACGAGGGGGCTTCGTCATATCAGCCTCGTTCTGTCAGCTCAGCCGGTGAGGTTAGCGCGGCTGGTAGGCACGGGCACGCTCAGCACGAGCACGGCGCGCCTCCGCATCCTGCAGGACCGGCACCAGCATACGCACCACCTGGCCCATGCCACGCAGCACCAAGTTCAGCCACAAACCCACAGACCACACCGCCGCCACACGCGGATGCCCCGTGCGCACCCACCGCACACCCAGAAAAGACAGCGAATAGTACAGCAGAAGCAGTAGCGACTCACGGAAGCGGTGCACCTGCCGAAGGAGAGGGTTCTGAGGAAGCTTCATCATGCCTCCCAGTATACCCACCGGAACCCCTCGCCGGGGCTCCCCCGCACTACCCGTAATAGTCGCGAATCGTCACCGTCTTCAACCCGCGCCGATCCAACAACGCCCGAATACGGTCCAGCTCAGACACCACACCCCGATAATTCAAATGCCCAATCACAATATGCTGAGCCAACGCATACTTCTCCGCATAGGCATACACCTCAGCCGAAGAAATATTAGACGAATCCGCCAACGACCCGTACCACAGAACCGGGCGCGTAAAACCACACGACGCCGCAGCCGCCAACACGCGCGCATCATAATACCCGTACGGCGGGCGGAAGTACGGCTTCGAAGACACCCCAAAAAGCCGCCTAATCTCCTCATCATTACGGGTCAACTCCTGAACAATCTGCTCATCCGTCAGGCTCGTCAACGCCGCATGACTATACGTATGGTTCGCAATCTGCAACTGACCACTCTTCACCAGCGGCAACAACAGGTCACGATGCTGCCTAAACGCCGGGTACTGACCGTTGATAAAAAAGGTGAGGCGCGTGCCGGTACGGCGGGAAAACTCCGCGTAGGCGCGCACCACCTCCGGGTCGGCGCCGTCATCGACCGTCCACGCAATGTACTTACCCTCACCGGGCAGGCCGGTCTGCGGGCCGGTCCAGGCACGAGCTTCGGGAACCGGGTTCGACGAGGTCGCAGTCGCAGAAGCGGTCTTAGATGCCGCGGCAGTCGGGGATGGGGTACCCGTTGCGGAGCCAGATGCGGAGGGGGCAGCCGCCGAGCTTGCCGAAGGGGTCGAAGAAGGGCTCGCCGACGCACTACCGGACGGGCTGCTCGATGGGGTGTTCGACGGGGTACAACCGGTGAGGCCAAGACCCAGCACGCCGAAGCTCACCGCGCCCAGGCCAAAGGTACCAACGTGTTGTAAGAGTTCCCGTCGCCCCATGGAGGCGCGGGCAGAGGCGCCCGATACCATGTGGTCAGTAACGGGGTTGACGATAGCGGATTGACGAGGAGCGATAGGTGTTTCTGGGTGTGGAACAGTGTTCATATTACGAGTGTATGATGAGACCACTGTTAGCTATCGAAAAATTCAAAATATTACTTAATGATTAACAACTGCGCCATTAAAGAACCTCTACGTACTTTCAGTCCCCTCACTCACCGAAGACCACGCTCAGCGCACTAAGCTACCCCCGCCAGGCAATCCAGGTACAGCTCCAGCTACAGCGCAAGGTGCAACTCTAGGTAAGTACAGCGAGGCCCCTCCCCCAGAACACGTTCACAACGCGCCCGGGAAAGGGGCCTCAATATATAAAGTTCACGCAATCGTACTGCCAAGTACGCAGATACGATCAAGTACGCGGAGAGAAACCTACTCAGTTTCCGAAGCTTCCCGCTGCTCCGCCTTAGCAGAGTCCAGCGCATTCAGTGCCTCCAGAGCCGCAGCCTCCGCAGCCTCTTCAGCATCCGCCTCAGCCACACGCTCAGCATCCGACTCAGCAGAAGTCACCGCCGCCGGGTTCGTCAGAACCTTCACACCCATGCTGCGCAGCGCATCCGTATTCGTGATCGTCTCGTCATTATCAATCAGGTACACCTTGTACCCGTCATTCCGCAGGCGACGCATCAGCTCCAGGAGCATGCTCTGAGCGACCTCATCCACCGCGTACACGCGAGTCACGTCCAGGGCGACCTTGGAACCCTCCATCGGGGATTCCACAATCTCACGGATTACGCGCTCCACACCCGCAAAACGGATACGGCCCTGCAACTGGATCAGGCGCATAGACTCATCGCCCGAACCGATCTGGTAGTTCGCGCGCAACGCCGAACGAGCCACGGTCGGCACGTTCATCACGTGCATGCCCATGTCATCCGAGAACTGCTCGAACAGCTCCACACCGCGCACACTGTTACCGTGACCGTCCAGGCGCGGCGAGAACGTCGCCACACCCAGCTGACCGGGCACCGCACCAATAATGCCGCCGCCCACGCCGCTCTTCGCCGGCACACCCACCTGGGTTGCCCAGTCACCCGCAGCGTTATACATGCCGCACGTGAACATGACGCTCAGCACCTGACGCACCACAGTCTTAGGAACCACCTGCTCACCCGTCACCGGATGCACACCATAGTTCGCCAAAGTCGCCGCCATCAACGCCAAATCCTTAACCGTCACCATCAGCGAGCACTGGCGGGTATAACCCTGCACCGCCACAGTCGGGTCACCGGTCAGGATGCCGTGGCCGCGCAGCATGTGCGCAATCGCGTAGTTGCGGTGCGCGTGCTCCAGCTCAGACTCGTACACGCGCTCATTCACCGACAGGCGGCGACCCGCAAACGCAGACAGACCAGAAATGACGCGCTCCATGCGCTCGCCCTGAGTCGCACCGGGAGGACCAACCAGCGAATGGGTGGTAATCGCGCCCGCGTTAATCATCGGGTTCAGCGGCTTACCGGAGCCGTCCTCCAGGGACAGCTCGTTGAACGGCTCACCGGAAGGCTCCACGCCCACCTTCGCAAGCACGTCATCATAGCCGCGGTCCGCGAGCGCCAGGGCGTACACGAACGGCTTAGAAATCGACTGGATCGTGAACTCCACATCGGAGTCACCGGCGGCGTACTGCTCACCATCAACCATGGCGATAGACGCGGCAAGCTTGTCCGGGTCCACGGCGGCAAGTTCCGGAATGTAGTTTGCCAACTCACCGGAGGTATCAGAAGCGACCGACTCGAGGGTCTCGGTCAGGTAAGTGGCAATAGGTGAATGCATAGTGTTCCGTATCTGCTGCTAATCGTGGTTGTTCTCGTCAAAAATCTATGGATGCGCCCGCCCGCTGTTCCGTTTCAGCTATTCCGTTTCAGCTGGGCTGAGGCGCTCATCGTTGCAGGCTACCGCGGCTACCAAACTAAAGAGCCAGCCAGCGGGCCTGTCAAAGTGTGTGGGTGAGGAGCACCTTTTGCTCCCTAAAGAGTGTATCTTTTGCGTGTTGAAGCCACCAAATATAACGGTCACTTCTCCCCCGCTATTTCAGGCTCTGGTACCTGTTCTGGCTTGCCGTTTTCTGCCGTAATTTACCGCGGCGGGCAGAACTGCCTGCGAAGTCCCGGCAAAACCTACGGGCACAGCCTAGGGGTGGCGAATCGAATCCGGCTCACGACCACCCAGCTCGGCGGTCTCCAGCTGGAAGGTCGAGTGCTCCACCGACACCTCAAAATGGCTCGCCACACACGAACGGATATGGTCCAGAATCGTCACCGCAGACCCGTCATGGAAGCATGAATCGGCAACCACCACGTGCGCGGTCACCACTGGCAGACCGGTCGCCACCATCGAGGCGTGCACATCGTGCACCTCTACAACGCCGTCAACGCGCAGCATGTGCTCACGCATCGCGTCCAGGTCCAGGCCGTCCGGGGTAAACTCCATGAGCACCGCCGTGGTCTGCTTCATCAAACGTACTGCACGCGGCACAATCAGCGCCGCAATGAATAGACCCGCCAGGGCATCCGCCTGGTAGAAGCCGGTCAGCCAAATCACGATAGCCGCCACAATCACGCCCAGCGAGCCCAGGGCGTCATTGAGCACCTCCAGGAACGCGGCACGCATATTGAAGTTCGCGTTCCTCGCCGTAGCCAGCACCGCAATACCAATAGCGTTCGCCACCAGGCCGACCACACCAAAGATCAGCAGCTCGGTGCCGGGCACCTCCGGCGGGGCGAACAGGCGATGCACGCCCTCCACCGCCGTGTAGATACCCACCGCCAGCAGCAGTACCGACTGCCCGAGGGCGGCAAGCACCTCAATACGGCGGAAACCCCACGTGCGGCGGGACGTTGCCGGGCGCGTCATGAGCGAAGCCGCCGTAAGCGCCACCAGCAGGCCCGAGGCATCCGTAACAGCGTGCGCCGTATCAGTCAGCAACGCAAGACTTCCGGTGACCAACGAACCAATCGCCTGCGCCAACACAATAACGACCGCCAGACTGAACGCAATCAGCAGGCGCGGACGCATCGAGGCGGCGTCCTCCGGGCTCGGGGCATGCGAATGGTCGTGGTGATGCCCGTGATGCCCGCCGTGGCCGTGATGTGCGTGCGCTCCCATGAGTGACTCCTCAACTATGAACTGTGTTGTTGACTATCGAGAGTTATCGGCAGATAGCAAAATCGCCCGATTCACAAGAACCGGGCGACAAGCTCCTCAACCGAGGAAAACGTGGAGATAAGGGGACTCGAACCCCTGACCCCCTGCATGCCATGCAGGTGCGCTACCAGCTGCGCCATATCCCCATATTCTGTTAGTGACCTCAACGAGGCAACATGAATATATTACACACACCACGGACAGCGATGCAAACCAGCGCACCCAAAAATCCAAAAAGTTCCCGGCGGGTAAGCAAGAAGGGCGGCCCCCGCGGCACCATACAGCGCCAGCAGAGCCCACCCCTCATCAGCTAAAAATTAAGCAGAAGCCTACGCCTCGTCCTGAGCGGGAATGATGCGTGCAGCATCTTCCTCAGTCTCACCCTCAATGTCGAAGGGAGCCTCGTTCTCAACGCCCAGCTCAATACGCGGAGCCTCAGCCCACAGACGATCCAGAGCGTAGAACTCGCGGTCCTCCTCGTGCTGAACGTGCACGACAATATCGCCGAAGTCCAGCAGAATCCAACGACCCGAGGAACGACCCTCACGGCGGACCGGCTTCAGGTCAGCCTGCTCACGCAGAGCGTCCTCAACCTCATCCGCAACAGCGTTCACGAGGCGCTCATTGTGGGCAGAAACCACCAGGAAGCCATCAATCAGGCCCATCGCGTCGGATGCATCCACAGCGAACAGGTTAGTTCCCTGCTTCTCCTCCGCAGCGCGGGCGGCAATGCGCAGAGCCTCAATCGAGGACTGTGCAGCAGTCATATTTTCCTTCCTTGCCGGCAGAACACCCGCCGGCAACACCCGCAACAGGGGTGCATTGTTCACGGCCTACTTAGGGCCAAAAATCATAATCAGACCGACAACGACCAGGGCGAGCAACAGCACAATCCACAGCCACGCCAGGGAGGGCTTCTGCGCAGGCTGCAGAACCTCTTCAGTCTTCTCAACAGCGCTCTCAGAAGCAGAGTCTTCCCCAGTTTTCTTCGACGCTGCTTCCTTTGACTCGGCTTCCTTCGAAGCCTCAGCAGAAGAAGCCGAAGCAGACTTCGACTCAGCCGGCTTAGACTCTTCAACCTCAGAGTCCTCTTCGGACTCCTCGGCAGTCTCCTCGACCAGTGCTTCTTCGGGATCCTGACGATCCACCATGCGCTGCAGCAGCTCCTCAACCTCATCCGGGCTCAGAGCAACGGTCGGGTCGCCGTCCACCGAATCCACGGTGTCACCAGCGGAGGCGCTATCCAGCACGCTCAGGTCAAGACCCTGCGCGTTCACTGCGCTCACGCGGGTGGGCAGTTCGTCAGCAGACTCTTCAATCTCAGCAATCTCAACGGCTTCTTCCTCAACGGAAGCAACCTCGGTCTGCTCAGTCTCAACGTCAGAGCTGTCCAGCTCCTCAACCTTCGGCTCATCGCGCACCAGGTACTGGTGCAGCTCGGGTTCCGGTTTCTCCTCCTTGACCACGGCAATGACCGGGATCGAAGAAGTCATCGGGTTATCCACCGCGGAGGGGCTGGTCGCATCCACACGGTTCTGCGCGATCTCTTCGGGGCGCAGAATACGTAGGCTACTGGTCAGAGGAGCAGGCTCGTGCAGCTTCTCCTCATCGTTCGCTTCAGTGTCAATCTTGCCCTGAGCCGCCAGCGCCGCAAAACGACGCTGAACAGCCAGAACCTGCGGGTCAATAGCGTCCGTATAAATCACGGAGCCCATGTTCGCAACAGGCTTCGCGGGCTCACCGCGGCGGTTCGCGCGCAGGTACTCGGCAACTTCTTCACGGTAGCGGGCAAGACGGCGCGGACCCATCACCTTAGTAGGCGGCGGCACCTCAATGCCGTCCTCGGTCACGTACGTCTCGTAGAGGTACGCTTCGTCCTCGCTATAGGGCTTCGAACCCGTAGCTTCACTCATGTGTTCCCTCATTATTCGTCGATTGGGGTGCCTGCCCAGACTCATCCTTCACGCGGGGCAAGCCGTCACGGTACGCCGTCAAGGCGTCCTTCTTGTACAGGCCGTACTTAGCAATGTACTGCACCACACCATCGGGCACCAGGTACCAGATGGGGGCGTCTTCAGCTGCGCGGCGACGAATATCGGTCGAAGAAATCGCCATCGCAGGAATCTTCAGGGTCGTAATATGACGACCCTCAGCCAGCGGCGGATCCAGCTCATGATCGGGGCGGGTCACACCCACAAAAGTCGCCAAATCCCACAGCTTATGGGCATTGCGCCAGGTCATAATCTGGCTAATCGCGTCCGCGCCGGTAATGAAGAACAGGTCAGCATCCGGGCGCAGGGCGCGCAGCTCGTTAAGCGTATCAAAGGTGTAGGTGGCGCCGCCACGGTCAATATCAATACGGCTCACCGTAAAACGCGGGTTCGACGCGGTCGCAATCACCGTCATCAGGTAGCGATGCTCAGCGTCACTCACGTGCCGCTCCCCCACCTTCTGCCAGGGCTGACCGGTCGGAACGAACACAACCTCGTCCAGGTCGAACACGGCGGCAACTTCACTAGCTGCCACCAGGTGTCCGTGGTGAATCGGGTCGAAGGTTCCACCCATCACGCCCAGACGCACCCGACCGGGAATGCGCGGGGGAATCGACTCGGTGCTCGGAGCACCAAAATCAAGGTGAACAGGCTGGTCAGTCACAAATGCCGTCCTTGCTGGGGACAGAGACCGCACCACAGCAGCTAAAAAGCCACTACAGGCGCGGATGCGGGCAGGTACACAGAAGGTACGCAACACCGAAAAAGGTGCCCGCGTACATTCTCCTCTATGCTACCTGCTTACGGTCAAAAAAACCGAAATGACGGGGGGTGAGCTAAGCCGCCAGTGGAATACCCAGCCAGCACGCCCGACCACAGGCTCACCCGAATGTTCCAACACACACATCCGGCGCGAGAGACAACCGCACAGCACACAAGAAAGCGCCGCGCACCGGAGCCAAACCCCGGTACGCGGCACCATTCACTGTCTAGGAAACAGCTGTCTAGGCAACAGCTACGCTTCAGCTACTAGTCGTCAATGTTCGGCATGTCGATATTCTCGTCGACCTTGCCTTCCTTCAACTTCTTGCGGTACTCAACCGACTCGGTCCACACGCCTGCAACACGCTCGGACTCCAGCTCGGCACGAGCCTCCGCCTTCGCGTCCATACGCTCCTTGTACTCCACACGCTTCTGCGCACGAGTCGGGCGAATGATCTCTTCCAGACGAGCGTCCGTACCACGCGGGGAGGACAGCAACTCAGCGCCACCGACCATGGTCGGCTCCCAATCGAAGATCACCGAGTTGTCATTCTCACCAATCACCACGGCGTCACCGGCACGAGCACCAGCCTTGAACAGCTCATCCTCAACACCCAGGCGCGCCAGGCGGTCCGCCAGGTAGCCGACAGCCTCATCATTATTGAAGTCAGTCTGCTGAATCCAACGCTCAGGCTTCTCACCAATCACGCGGAACAGCGGCTCAAGGTTGCGCTCCTCGCGGCGAATAGTGAACTCCTGCTTCTTCTTACCGCGGAAGCCCTTCGGACGAACCACAGGAGCCTCAACAACCACGCGCTCCGCTTCCTTCTCGGCAGCGGCACGAGCCACGCGGTCCTCCTCCACGAGCTTTGCCATCGCAAAGATCAGGGACTTCAGACCCTCATGGGAAGCAGTCGAAATCTCGAAGACCTTAAAGCCCATCTCCTCAAACTCGGGGCGAACAAACTCCGCCAGCTCACGAGCCTCAGGAACGTCAATCTTATTGAGCACCACAATCTGCGGACGCTCATGCAGCGGCACGGTCACACCCGCAGTCGGGTCAACCTCGTAGTTCTGCAGCTCGCCGCGGATCACCTCAAAGTCACTGATCGGGTCGCGGCCCGGCTCCAAAGTAGCGCAGTCAATCACGTGCACCAGAGCCGAAGAACGCTCCACATGGCGCAGGAAGCGGTGACCCAGACCGCGGCCCTCCGAAGCGCCCTCAATCAGACCCGGAACATCCGCGACGGTGTAGCGAACATCGCCCGCCTGCACCACGCCCAGGTTCGGGATCAAAGTGGTGAACGGGTAGTCAGCGATCTTCGGACGCGCCGCAGAAATCGCAGCAATCAACGAAGACTTACCCGCCGAGGGGTAACCCACCAGAGCCACATCCGCAATGGACTTGAGCTCCAGAACAATATCAGCTTCTTCACCGGGGGTGCCCAGCAGAGCAAAACCGGGAGCCTTACGCTTAGCCGAAGCCAACGCAGCGTTACCCAGACCACCCATACCGCCACGGGCAGCAACGTACTCGTCGCCCACACGCAGCAGGTCAGCCAAAACATTACCCTCGCGGTCCTTCACCACAGTACCCTGCGGCACGGTCAGAACCAGGTCCTCACCGTTATAGCCGTGGTGCATATCGCCACGACCAATATCGCCATTCGGGGCGTGCTGATGCGGGCTGTGGTGGTACTCCAACAGGGTCGTGGTCTGGTTATCCACGCGCAGAATCACCGCGCCACCATTACCACCATTACCGCCGTTAGGGCCGCCCAGGGGCTTAAACTTTTCACGTCGCACGGAGACGCAGCCGTTACCTCCGCGACCGCCAGATACATGCAAGACCACGCGGTCCACGAACTCTGCCACGGGTTCTCCTTATCTTGAACATCTTCACTTCGCCACCGCACGGCACACACCAATCATGCTGCGGATGCGGCGGCAGGCGCGACCGGGTTGGGGTGCGCCTCATCGTGGAGCCCAGCACAGGCGTCCACGGCATTCGAGGTCATAGCGAGAGGGGGTAGACTAACGCCTACCCCCTCTGCCCTAGCGGTGAGTATTACTCAGCTGCTGCCAGGATGTTAACGACCTTGCGGCCCTTGCGGGTACCGAATTCGACGGTGCCTGCTGCCAGAGCGAACAGGGTGTCGTCGCCACCGCGGCCAACGTTCAGGCCGGGGTGGAAGTGGGTGCCGCGCTGGCGAACGAGAATCTCGCCTGCGTTGACGGACTGGCCGCCGTAGCGCTTAACACCGAGGTACTGGGGGTTCGAGTCACGGCCGTTACGGGTGGAGCTTGCGCCCTTCTTGTGTGCCATTCTGTATTCCTACCTTAGGGTTTGAATTCCGGTCGTCTTAATTACGCGTTGATAGCGGTAATCTTGACGGTGGTCAGCTCGGCGCGGAAGCCCTGACGCTTCTTGTAACCGGTCTTGTTCTTGTACTTCTGAATAACGATCTTCGGACCGCGCAGGTCCTCAACCTTCTCAGCAACAACCTTGGCGGAAGCCAGGGACTTTGCGTCAGCGGTGACCTTGTCACCGTCGACGAGCAGCAGCACGGGCAGCTCGATGGTGCTGCCGGGCTCGCCTGCAACACGGTCAAGGGTAACGAGGTCGCCTACGGAAACCTTCTCCTGGCGGCCGCCAGCGCGTACAATCGCGTATGCCACTATGGGACTCACTTTTCTCGACAACTTGCTTCTTGGATCTCACACGAATGAGCAGCCTGCGCTTTCATTGCTGTGCGCCCTCCCCCGCCAGTCGAATGACCGCGAATAAGGAGGAACGGCCCGTGCGTTCCGGCGGGATTGCCCGCCGAAGCCAACACGCGAGGCTCACCGGTGGTGTCTCTCTCCCGCACGTTTCGACTCAGCCAAATACTCGACCGTGCCGAAGACGATGCGGGTGGGAGCGGTGTCTCCCGCTGGCCCTGCGTCGATAGGGCTTCACTGAGATAAACACCAGTCCTTAAGGATACGGCATGATCTACGCGCCGCGCAATAGATAATTTTGCGGATTATCCGCAGACACCACGTGATGCTCCTCTAATACTGCACCGCACTCTTAGTAGCGCCTTTAAAATGACGCAGCACACGCACAGAAAAAATAGCCTCGGTAGGGAAGTTCCGGCTCGCCCTACCGAGGCTATCTCATATACACACACCATCGGAATTCCGATGATCGGAAGCTAAAGACTAATCGTCCTTACCTTCACGCTTAATGTCGGCAGCAGCAACGCCAATGCCGAACAAGACAGGAGCCGAAGCGTCATCAGCCACCGGAGCCACATCCGCAACAGAAGCGGAAGCAACCACGGAACCCTCAGCACGCTCGGAAGCGTCCACGGTCACGACCTGAGCACCGGCACCGGCGCTCGAAGCCGCACGGCGAGTGCGACGCTTACGCGGGGTCGAACCGGGCACCTGAGCCGCAGGTTTCTGAGCCTCCTCAACCGGAGCCTCAACCACTGCGGGAGCTGCGCCCACCACACCGGTTACCGCCGGAGCACCAATCACGCCGGTCACAACCGTACGAGACTCAGACTTCTCAACCTTATCAGCCTTTGCGGGTGCCTGCTCGGATGCCACGCTCTGCTCAGCTGCCTTCTCGGCGCGCTTCTCATCAGCTTCGCGACGAGCACGGCGGCGGGAGGCACGCGGAGTCTCACGAACATCCTCAATGCGCAGGTCCTCACGCTCAACACGCTTGGACTCCTGAGCCTTCTGCACACCCGAGTTTACCTCAGCGGAGGTTGCCTCAGCGTTCTGCTGCTCACGGTCCTGGCGCTTGGACGAACGACGCTCTTCCGAACGATCCTCACGGCCCGAACGGAACGACTCACCCTCGGTGCGGGCAAGACGGCCAGCCTTCTGAGAAGCACGAGCCTTCGCCTCACCGGCGCGAATCGCCTCGAAACGATCCGAGGAGCGGCTAAAGCGCGGGTCGAGCTCCGGGTCAACGTGGTGCTCGTCCTCCAGCGCACCCGCGCCGGAATCCTCCACAGCGGCGATATCCGCATCGGTCAGCTCGCGGCGCTGGCGGTTACGAGAAGACTTCTTCTCGCCGCGCTTAGACGAACGACGCTCCTCAGAACGGTCCTCAGAACGGTCCTCCGAACGCTCCTGCTCAGAGTCCTTCGAGGAATCCTCAGCGGACTCCTCCGCGCGGTCAAACGCACTTGCCAGCTGCTCCAGGGAGAAACCGCCCTGCTCGCCAATCCAGTTGCCGCCGGTGACCTCAGCGACCTTGTCCTCACGCTGAGCAACCTCGGCGTGAGCCTGCTCGCTGGCAGCCTCGGCAATACCCTGAATCTCCTGCTCAAGCGAAAGCTCAGCGGTCTCTGCGCGGCGCGAACGCTTGCGGCGCTTACGCTTCTTGCGGGTCGAAGCAGTCTCCTCCGAAACGTCCTCGCTCTGAGCGGATGCGGCAGCCACCGCAGCCATAGCGTTACGGCGCTCAGCCTTCTTCGACTCCAGAGCATCCTGCTTCTGCTGGTCACGAGAATCCTCGCGGGCAGCGGCACGGCTACGCTTACGGTCATTACGCTCATGGCGGTGGATGTAATCCGACGCGCCACCGCTACGACCGCTCAGCGGCTGATCGTGAACCACCAGGCCACGACCGGCACAATGCTCGCAGGGCTCCGAGAAGACCTCAAGCAGACCGGTACCCAGGCGCTTACGGGTCATCTGAACCAGACCCAGCGAAGTCACCTCAGCCACCTGATGCTTGGTACGGTCTCGGCCCAGGCACTCAATCAGGCGACGCAGAACCAGGTCACGGTTCGACTCAAGCACCATGTCAATGAAGTCAATGACGATAATGCCGCCGATATCGCGCAGACGCAGCTGACGGACAATCTCCTCAGCAGCTTCCAGGTTGTTCTTGGTGACAGTCTCTTCAAGGTTGCCGCCGCTACCGGTGAACTTACCGGTGTTCACATCCACCACGGTCATGGCTTCAGTACGGTCAATCACCAGCGAACCACCCGAAGGCAGGTACACCTTACGGTCCAGTGCCTTCGCCAGCTGCTCGTTGATGCGGTAGTGGTCGAAGAGGTCGTCGTCGCCGTCCCACTGCTGCAGGCGGGAGACCAGGTCCGGCGCCACGTACGTCACGTACGCCTCGATGGAATCCCACGCGTTCTCGCCCTGAACGATCATCGCGGTGAAGTCCTCGTTGAAGACGTCACGCACGGTCTTAATCATCAGGTCGGGCTCCTGGTAGAGCATCTCCGGAGCCAGCACCTTGCGGGAGTTAGCCTTCTCCTGGATCTCTTCCCACTGCGCACGCAGACGGTTAATGTCGTGGGTCAGCTCCTCCTCAGAAGCGCCCTCCGCCGCGGTACGAACGATTACGCCGGCACCCTCGGGCAGCTTGTCCTTCAGAATCTTCTTCAGACGCGCACGCTCGGTGTCGGGCAGCTTGCGGGAAATACCGGTCATCGAACCACCCGGCACGTACACCAGGAAGCGGCCGGGCAGGGAAACCTGGCTGGTCAGGCGGGCACCCTTGTGACCAATCGGGTCCTTGGTGACCTGCACCAGAACCGAATCGCCGGGCTTCAGGGCGTTCTCAATCTTGCGGGGCGCACCGTCCAGACCGGTGACATCCCAGTTGACCTCGCCCGCGTACAGCACAGCGTTGCGGCCGCGTCCAATGTCAACGAACGCAGCTTCCATGGACGGCAGAACGTTCTGAACCTTACCCAGGTACACGTTACCAATCAGGGAATCCTGCTGGGTCTTGGACACGAAGTGCTCAGCCAGCACGCCGTCCTCAAGCACGCCAATCTGGATGCGGCCGTCCTTCTGACGAACCAGCATCTGACGGTCTACAGACTCGCGGCGAGCCAGGAACTCAGCCTCAGTCACGATGTGGCGGCGGCGACCCAGGGAACGGGACTCACGGCGGCGCACACGCTTCGCCTCCAGGCGGGTAGAACCGCGCACACCGGTCACAGTGTTGGATGCGTGAGAGTCAGCCAGGCGCGGCGCACGCACCTTGGTGACGGTCTCAACCTCATCATCGACGCCGCCCTCAATCTCAATATCTTCGGTACCGCGGCGACGGCGACGGCGACGGTGGCTCGTCACCTCAGCCTCAGCGGCAGCCTCCTCGCGGCGGCGCTCCATGCGCTCCTTACGCTTCTGCTCCTCGGCAGCGGCGCGGCGTGCCTCACGCTCCAGCTTGGCGGCAACAGCGAGCTCGCTCAGCTCTTCCGGCTCGGGAGCCATGAACAGCGGCATCGCACCCATGTGGGTACGCGAGCGCAGCTCCTGCAGCTTTTCGCGCTGCAGGTCGCTAATGGTCTTTACCGGCTCAGCCGGTTCCTCGGACTCCTCAGCAGACTCTTCTGCGGCGGGTGCCTCGAGTGCAGCTTCTTCGGTTGCGGATTCCTCAGCAACTGCAGCAGCCTCGGCGGGCTGCTCAGCGGCAGCCTCTTCAGCGGGATCTTCAGCCTTCTCAGCCGGTGCGGGGGTTACGACCTCAACCTTGGCGGTCTCTTCCTTCACCTCAACGGCAGGCTCGGCAGACTCAGCGGCGGGGGCAACAACTTCCTCCACCTTCGCGGTCTTCTCCACGGTCTCGGTCTTAGCAACCTTCTCAACCTTGGCGACCTCTTCAACCTTCGCGGTCTTCTCGACGGTCTCGACCTTTGCGGTCTTCTCCTCAACAGCAGGCTCAGCCGCCTTCTTCTCAGCAGCCGCAAACAGGCTATCGAGGGTAGAAGCAACCTCGGTCTCAGACGCAACGGGAGCGGCAACCTTCGGTGCCGGCGCGTGCTTAGCCTTAGCATTACGCAGGTTGGTCAGGCCAGCAGCAATCGCCTCATCCAGGGGAACCTCAGGAGCCTTCTCCTTCTTCGGGCGACCCGGACGGCGGCGCTCAGCACCCTGCTGAGCCTCAGAGCTCTCACGAACATTCTTACGCAGAGTTTCACGGGTCTCTGCAGAGGCGTTCTTCTCCTCCGCGAGGGCGTTCAGCGCCTCAAAAACCCCAAGTTCGACGTTCTTCTCGTCAGACATTAATCTTCTTTCGTTACACCCTGCTCCGCACCGCAAGGATTTTAACAGCGCGCATACAGCGCAAAGCCTAGTTGCTGTCACCGCGGCTCAAGCCTCACCCTACGGCACGCGTTCATCGGCGCTACCGGGCACTATCTCGTTCAGTGCTTCTGCCGTAGGGGGCGAGCGGGCGGAACGCAGAGCGCGCCGCGACGGTCACAGCCACCTCGCTCTCGAGCACGGCACGCTCACACCCTTCCTGGGTGCCCTGCCGGTCTTCGGGTTTCTTCGCCGAGGCGGGCGGCCCGCGCGGTGCGACAGTTATGCTCCGCGGCTTATAGCCGGCGCTCTTCGGGTACTCTCCCTCGATGCGTTGGTGGGGATCTTTATGCGCGTGCGGGGCGCACAAGACACCGTGTTCCATTATACCCGGTAGAGGGTACCTCTAAGCCACCCCGGCACCCTATCTGGGTACCACTCCTCCCCAGCCGGATGCGTGGGCACATTACTGCGGGCACACTGCGGCGGCCGTCTAGCGGGTACGGCAAAGCCGGGCGTACCACTACGCACACCCGGCTTCAAAAAACTTTCAGAGGAGGGGCTAGTCCAGACCCAGTTCCGCATCGCGCGCCTCACGAGCCTGCTGAGCAAGCTTCGGGTCGGTCGGCAGGTACTCCGGACCGGAACCGGTCGCAAACGGAACGCCCAGAATGAAAACAAACGGAGAAACAACCAGCAGAATCACCCACAGCAGCGAGAAGTGACCGGCAGTCAGCAACAGCAGGGCAGTCAGAAAAATAACAGCAGCAGCGCCCATTGCGGCAATTCCGGCAGTCTTCACGGTTCTCCTCGAAGGGGTATCAAGAATCTAGTGTCCAGCAGAACGGCAGGCAGTCAACGCCGCAGGCAAACCCCGCGGACGGCTGCGGCTGACGCCGCTCAAGAATATACCTGACCATTATACGCACCCGCGCCGGCTCCCCGCTGACTTCACGGCTCGGGTCACCGGCGCCTCCCCACTACCCGGCGCCCCAGCCCAGCGCCCCAGCCCGGCATATTCTGCGCAGCCTCACCCACCCGCAGACGCAACAACGCCCCGGCACCAACAGGCACCGGGGCGTTGCATGTTCGGGGCATCAGCCCTCAAATGCTTAGCGCATCATATTCACAATGACCTCAAAGAAGCGGATCACGATGATGCCGAAAATCAGGATCAGCCACAGGCTAATCGCAAACCACGACCAGCCGCGCGCGCTCTCACGCATCGACTGCGACGCCGGAATAACACCCGCCGAAATATTGCGGACCGTGGTCTTCACAAAAAGCGTGATGGTCATAACCCACACGATCATGCAGAACAGGCACAGGGCGTTGATCTGGAACGTCGTCTGGTACCACAGCCACATAATGAATGCGGTCGCCGCCGCCAAACCAATGTTCATGCACACCCAGAACCACTTCTTAAACTGTGCGCCCGCCATAATCGCGGCACCGATAGTCACCACAATCGAAAAGCCCACCAGACCAATGAACGGGTTCGGGAAGCCGAACGCTTCCGCCTGAGGGGTGCGCATCACCGTGCCGCAGCTGAGCAGGGCGTTAATATCGCAGACCGTGGAGTGGCCGGCATCAATGTAAATCTGCAGCCGCTCATACACCAGAATCGCTGAAGAAATGAGTGCAATCAGGCCGGCGCCAACCAGCCAGAATCCGAGCTGTCGGTCTGAGTAGCCGCCCGGGGTTCCCGCATGCCCGTGCTGCGCTTCGTTCTCAGCCTCAGCGTGGACGGGCTCGGTAGTACTCGATGCGGCGGTACTCATACGACTCCTTTAGATAGTGTTTTACGGTGGTACTCACCGGCGCGGCATAGCCAGCACCCCGGAAGCAGTACCCCATTTATCCTAGCCTCTCACATTGCTCAATAGCACGCCATTAGCTTCTACATTTACTATATGACGCCTCAAATCATGCAAATAGGCGCATTTTTGTGACGTACCTTAAACACAAAAGCCCCGGAAGGAGCCCGCAACGTAGCGGCGGGCGGGACCTTCCGGGGCATGGTGCGCATGTTTTCTATGGCATTCGCCTCATCGACGCGCGGCGGCTCCCACGGCAACTACCGTGGAGCGCACAGACGGCACGTGAGGGCAGTGCGTTAGGGCAGCGGGTGGGTGTACGACTCGTCAAAGAACAGCTGCTCCAGCTCCACCGCGCGGCTAAAGAACTCGCGGGCACGCTGCGCATCCGACGGGCCCACACGGTCCAGTTCGCGGCGCAGGAAATCAACCAGCTCACGGAACTCCGGGTAGTCGTGCAGGGTAATCCACTCGTGGTGCACAAACGATTCGGGACGCTTGGCGGGAGCCTTCGACGCCCAATCCAGGTACAGGCCCTCGCAAACCACCAGCACCGACAGGATCGCCGCGTAGCTGCCGCTAGCCGCCGCGTCGAGGAAGAGACGCTTGAAGCCGGTGGTCGCCTCCGTATCGGGCATGGAGTCACGCTGATGTTCGGTCACGCCCAGAGTCTCAAAACAACGCAGGAAGTAAGTGTTCTCATCGCCCGCAATCTCGCCGGCAAACTGCGCCAAGCGCAGGCGACCCGCGAGAGTATCAGCGTTAGCAATCGCGCCACCAATCAGGGCGAGGAAGGTATCGAGGAAGCGGTAGTCCTGCACCAGGTACCCCGCCATGACCTGCGGGGCAATCGAGCCGTCAAAAAGCTCAGCAACAAAGCGGTGATTCGTGGCGGCAAGCCAGGTGTCGAGGTTCTCCTGGCGTAGGGACTCGGTGAACGAATCGGTGCCAATCAAATCGGTGAAGGGTGCGGGCATGATGGGTGCCTTTCACTATGTGGCATACCGTCGCTGGTATGCGTATGTGTGCGGGTGTGTTGGTGCGGCCTCAGGCGTTGGGGCCGGCGCCTCAGCGAATATAGCACCGTGACGCCAAGGCGCGCCCGGTTTTGCGCCCCGGTGCCCACAAATTTTCGTTCTTTTCGATTTTTTGGATGGGTGAGAGCGGATGATGCCGGTCAAACTCGCACGATTGGGGTTAGATGAGAGCCCATGGGAACACGTGAGAAATCATGCGTTCGAGTGGGAGCACGAGGGCAGAGGCGCGAAAAAACGGGGTGCCACTCCCCCAGCCAGTACAACCAACCGGAGGGCGGCACCCCGCCTCATCTCTGCAACCTCAACGGGTCGCCTTAGTGATCCGCATCGTCCTCGGAATCATCATCACCGAAGAAATCATCGGTGTACGAATCGCCCAGCGGCAGACCCAGCGAATCCTCCAGCGAAGAACCCGCCGCAGACTCGCCACCCAGCTCAGCCATGATGCCGTCCAGCAGCTCATCCGGCTCAGCAGAGGCAGCCGCAGCCGCCGCGGCAGCCAGAGTCGAAGCCGACGCCGCACCCGCAGAACCCGCATAGGCACCCTCGGCGCCCAGCTCATCCGGCAGCTCTTCAGCCTCAGCGCCGGGGGTCTTCGCCTCCTCATGCGCCGCCAGCAGGGTACGCGCCTCACCAATGACCGTAATCGAACCGGTAATCAGCACGCCCGCCGACTCCTGCTCAAAGAGGGCGTTCTCCATGGCGGTGGCAATCGCCTCGTCCAGGTGCTCAAACACCTCAATCGAGTCTTCATCCAGACCCGCATCCAGCGCCAGCTCGTGCAGACGCTCCGGCGCAATCGCACGCGGCGAATCCGACGCCGCCAGGTACAGGCGGAAGGTACCGTCAGAAGCGTCAACGTACTCTTCGCGCATGGTCTCAAACATGCCCAGAGCATCCTTCTCACCCAAAATACCGACCACGGAATGCAGGTGCGACAGCTTGAACGCCTCGGTCAGCGCAGCCGCGGACGCACGCACGCCGTGCGGGTTGTGGCCCGCATCCAGGATGGTCAGCGGCTCGGTGCGCACAACCTCCAGACGGCCCGGCGAGCGCACCGTCTCAAACGCGGTACGCACCACGTCCTCGGGCAGCTGACGCTGACCGCCGAAGAACGCCTCCACGGCGGCGAGAGCCACCACGGCGTTCTGCGCCTGATGCGCACCGTGCAGGGACAGCGGCACATCCGGGTACTCGCCCGCCAGTCCGCGCAGGGTCAGCAGCTGACCGCCGACCGCAAGCTCACGGGAGACAACGCCGAACTCCACGCCCTCAAAGGCGAAGGATGCTTCCTTCTCGCGGGCGGAGGCGAGCAGCACGTCCGCCGCTTCCGGGTCCTGTACCGCAGAAATCAAGAAGCCGCCGGGCTTGATAATGCCGGACTTTTCGGTCGCAATCTCGGCGAGGGTTTCGCCCAGCATGTCGGTGTGGTCCAGACCGATCGGGGTGACCACGGAAACCACGCCGTCGGCAACGTTCGTGGAGTCCCAGGTGCCGCCGATACCGACCTCGAGCACCACCACGTCCACCGGCTCATCCGCGAAAATCGCGAAGGCGAGCACGGTAACGGACTCGAAGAAGGTCAGGGCGGGCTCGCCGCGGGAGGTCATCTCCGCGTCCACAATCTGCAGGTAGGGGGCAATTTCCTCCCAAATGCGCACGAAGGTGGCGTCCGGTACGGGCGCGCCGTTAATGCAGATACGTTCGGTGACGCTTTCGAGGTGCGGGCTGGTAAAGCGGCCCACACGCAGGTCGTGGCCGAGCAGCAGCGCCTCAATCATGCGGGCGGTGCTGGTCTTACCGTTCGTGCCGGTGATGTGGATGACCGGCGCGGCACGGTGCACGTCGCCGAGGATTTCGACGGCGCGCGCCACAGCGTCCAGGCGCGGGGCCATCTTATTTTCGGGGGCGCGCGCCAGCAGCTCGCCGTAGACCCGCTCCACGCCCTCGGGATCGGGAATTGCGGGGTAATTCTTCTCGCTCATTGTTCTCCTCACTGGGATAGCCGGTTGCGGCACCGGCCGAGTCTCCGCCGTGCGGCGGGATAGACGACGGGCCGCCCCGCCCAATCAAGGGACGGGACGGCCGTACGGTTCAGGCGTTTTATGCCTTGGCTACGCTAATGCTCAGCTCGGCTGCTTCGCTCAGCTGCAGGGACACGGCGAGGGTTTCACCGGTCACCAGTGCTTCGTTGGTGCGCAGAGCTGCCAGAGTTTCCTCCGGTGCCGCGATGCTCAGGTTGATGCGGTCCGCAACGTTCAGGTCGGCGTCCTTACGTGCCTGCTGAATAGCGCGGATGGTGTCGCGGGCGATACCCTCGGCTACCAGCTCGTCGGTCAGCTCAATGTTGAGGACCAGGAAGCCGCCGGGCAGAACCGCAGCCGCAGTGTGCTCAGCACCCTCAGCGTCAGCGGCAACCACGGTTGCCAGCTCGTATTCGCCCTCTTCCAGAGCCAGGCCGCCGTCCAGAGCTGCCACGCCGACCAGGACGGTACCGTCCTCGGTCACGGTCCAGTCACCGGACTTGGATGCCTTAATGGCAACCTGCACCTGCTTGCCCAGGCGCGGACCTGCCGCACGTGCGTTGACCTTCAGCTGCTGGGAGATGCCGTAGTCGGCGGGGTCGACGGTGTCGGCGCTGACCAGCTCCACCTGGCGCAGGTTCAGCTCGTCCTCGACGATGTTCGCGAAGTACTCCGCGCCCTTCTCACCGAAAGCGGTGCCCAGGGCTGCGAACTGCTCGGGTGCGATCGCCACGGTCATCTTCTGCAGCGGCTGGCGCACGCGGATCTTCTTTTCCTTGCGCAGTGCCGAACCGGCGGAGCAGACCTCACGCACGGTCTGCATAAGAGCCAGCAGGTCGGACTCGTCAGCGAAGGCGGATGCCTCGGGCCAGTCAGCCAGGTGCACGGAGCGTTCACCGGTGAGGCCGCGGTAGATTTCCTCGCTGCTGAGCGGCAGCAGGGATGCGGCGACCTTCGACACGGTCACCAGTGCGGTGTAGAGGGTGTCGAATGCGTCGGTATCTTCGTTGAAGAAGCGCTCGCGGGAGCGGCGCACGTACCAGTTGGTCAGTGCGTCGGCGTATTGGCGCAGGGATTCGCAGGCGTTCCAGATGTCGTAGGAGTCCATCGCTGCGGTGACCTGCTCGATGAGTTCGCGGGTCTTGCCGAGGATGAAGCGGTCCATCACGTGCTGCGAGTCGTACTTGAGCTTTGCGCTGTAGCCTTCGCCGTTGTTGGCGGCGTTAGCGTACAGGGCGAAGAAGTGGTAGACGTTCCACAGCGGCAGCATGACCTGGCGAACACCCTCACGGATGCCCTGTTCGGTCACGATCAGGTTGCCGCCGCGCAGAATCGGCGAGGACATCAGGAACCAGCGCATTGCATCGGAGCCGTCGCGGTCGAGGACCTCGGAGACGTCCGGGTAGTTACGCAGGGACTTGGACATCTTCTGACCGTCCGAGCCGAGCACAATACCGTGGCTGATGACGTTCTTGAACGCGGGGCGGTCGAAGAGTGCGGTCGCCAGTACGTGCAGCACGTAGAACCAGCCGCGGGTCTGACCGATGTACTCGACGATGAAGTCTGCCGGGTAGTGGTTCTCGAACCATTCCTGGTTCTCGAAGGGGTAGTGCACCTGTGCGTAGGGCATGGAGCCGGAGTCGAACCAGACGTCGAGCACGTCTTCCACGCGACGCATGGTGGACTTACCGGTCGGGTCGTCTGGGTTCGGGCGGGTCAGCTCGTCAATGTACGGGCGGTGCAGGTCGGGTTCGCCGTCCTTGTTCAGGGGCAGGCGGCCGAAGTCTGCCTTGAGCTCTTCGAGGGAGCCGTACACGTCCATGCGCGGGTAGTTCGGGTCGTCCGAAACCCACACGGGGATCGGGGAGCCCCAGAAGCGGTTACGGGAGATGGACCAGTCGCGTGCGTTCTCAACCCACTTGCCGAACTGGCCGTACTTCACGTTTTCCGGGATCCAGTTGATCTGCTTGTTCAGCTCGTACATGCGGTCCTTGAAGTCGGTGACCTTCACGTACCAGGAGGTGATTGCACGGTAGATGAGCGGGGTGCGGCAGCGCCAGCAGTGCGGGTAGGAGTGCACGTAGGACTTCTCGCGGATCAGCACATCGTCTGCCTTGAGGGCGTTGATGATGGTGCGGTTCGCGTCGAATGCCTGCACGCCCGCGATTTCAGCCAAGGCGGTGGAGCCGGAGGCGGTAGGCTCGGCGAAGAGGTTCAGGAACTTTGCGCCTTCGTCGAGGGAGAGGATCACGGGGATGCCGTAACCTTCACAGACCTTCTGGTCGTCTTCACCGTAGGCGGGTGCCTGGTGGACGATGCCGGTACCGTCACCGGTGGTGACGTAGTCGGCGACGAGGATCTGCCAGGAGGTTTCGGTGCCCCACTTTTCGGCGTCTGCGAAGTAGTCCCAGAGCGGGGTGTAGCGCACGTGCTCGAGCTGGGAGCCGGTGTAGCGTGCGGTGACGGCTGCGTCTGCGTCCTTTTCGGGCTGGTCGCCTTCGTAGCCGAGGTCCTTGGCGTAGGAGCCGAGCAGCTCGGAGGCGAGCAGGAAGGAGCGACCCTCGAACTTGCCTGCGCCGGGTACGACGGAGTATTCGATCTCGGGTCCGACGGCGAGTGCCTGGTTGGTGGGCAGGGTCCAGGGGGTGGTGGTCCATGCGAGTGCTTCGACGCCGTCGAGTTCTGCGGCGACCTTCTCGTCAGCGCCGAGGGCGGTGTCTGCGGTGAGGCGGAATGCGACGGTGACGGTCTGGTCCTGGCGGTCCTTGTACACGTCGTCGTCCATGCGCAGCTCGTGGTTGGAGAGGGGAGTCTCGTCCTTCCAGCAGTAGGGCAGCACGCGGAAGCCCTGGTAGGTCAGGCCCTTGTCGTAGAGGCGCTTGAACGCCCAGATGACGGACTCCATGTACTCGACGTTCAGGGTCTTGTAGTCGTTTTCGAAGTCGACCCAGCGTGCCTGGCGGGTGACGTACTTTTCCCACTCGTTGGTGTACTTGAGCACGGATGCGCGGGCAGCGTCGTTGAAGTTGTCGATGCCCATTTCGAGGATTTCGCGCTTGTCGGTCATGCCGAGCTGCTTCATTGCCTCGAGTTCTGCGGGCAGGCCGTGGGTGTCCCAGCCGAAGCGGCGTTCTACCTTGTGGCCGCGCTGGGTCTGGTAGCGCGCGACGAGGTCCTTGGCGTAGCCGGTGAGCAGGTGGCCGTAGTGGGGCAGGCCGTTAGCGAAGGGAGGGCCGTCGTAGAAGACGAATTCGTTTTCGCCGTTTTCGCCTGCGGGGCGGTTCTCGACGGATGCGGAGAAGGTGTTGTCCTTCTTCCAGTAGTCGAGGACTGCCTCTTCGAGTGCGGGGAACTTGGGCGATGCGGTGACGCCGCTTCCTGCGGCTTCGAAGGCGCTCGCCTTGGGGTAAACATGGGACATGTGTTTGTGCGCCCTTATCTGTTGTTCTCAACGCTGAGAGGTTGGGGCGACAGGGTACGTAGCACTCGTCGTCCCACCGTTTCAGCGGGTGAGGATTGACATGACGGGTGCAAGGACGCCTGGGCATCGCTGACTTGCCCGGGTTGTGCCGGGGGTCGGGATGCGGCGCGGTACCACCTTGCTTACTGATTTAACAGCTCAACGCACCGAACCCTCCCGGGGCTACGTGGCGTCGCGGTGTATGTCCGCGATACCTAGCCACCGGAAGAGCGGCGCGTTGGGCGGGTATCAGTCGCTTATTACAGCTATATCGGGCTTAACCGTCCGGTTCTACTGGGACTACATCTCTTCCGCTAAGACACCCTCGCCGCAGCGATTGGCGGGTGTCCGCAGGTGCGGTCCGTTCTTCCGAATTGCTCGCCGGTGATGGCCGGGTCGTTGCAAACACTAATAGTTTATGTGGCTTTTGTGTCTGTATGCAACCCCGCGGGGTGTGGGTTTGAACAGCACTTTTCTAATGCACCGATACTGGAGGCGCAAAACAGAATGGTTCTTCGTTCGGCGATATCTAGAGCGAGTAGGGGGCTTAAGGGGTCTTGCCCCACCCCGCACTCGGGCGTGTTTAAGGATGTATGTTTTTACATTCCTTGCGTGTTGCTTTAAGTGGGTTTCAATTTTTTCAAGGGAGCCTGCGGGATTAGTGTCGGTACAACCACAAGATATGGGGTGAACACCGATGTAATTCCACTAGATATTCACCTCTGCAAGTTTTCATCCCCTCAGTATTCCGTGTGGGAACCGGTTTTTCCGGATGGTTCAGCAATGCATAGCGGGTGAATAGAGTGCATATTTGGGGATTGCCGAGCGGGTTTCCCCTTATTGAATCGGGTATTTCTTCTGGACTATTGAAGACTTCCTTACGGTCAGAAGATTAAACTAAACACCCTCCTCTCCCCCGCCTTTTGGAAATACTGAGGCGCAGCTCTTTTATTTTTCAAGTCATAAATATGACCGAAATCACTTAGCTCGACATGCGCGCAACCCCCTCGCCAAGTAGTCGCCTCCATCACATAACTCCTCACCAGCAGGGGGCAGCCGTAATACTTTACAGTGATTGATATCTTGAATGCCCCATAGGCTCTCAGGGATTACTAAGGTGCTTTTTCGTGCATTTTGAGCTCAAAATAGTCTAAAATGAATCGTGTAACACATCAATGATGATTCGATAACATCTACCCTCTCACCGGGGCGCGACCACAGCAGTCTCAAAGATGAGTTCACCAGTACCTCTAGCCCACGGCGTGAGGTACACCCGAGGTCACTTCCGGACAGGGTCTGAAACCGCGGCACCTACCCGAAGTTTCACCCCCTTTCACGACCTCGCCCAACACGCCATACAACCACGCGCCCGCCGCCGGGTGCCCCGAGCCTGCCTCGGAAAAAATCAAGGAGTTCACCGATGCTCTCACCCGACCGCTCTTCGAGTACCCGTTCCGCTACTTCCCGCCTCTTAAGCCGCCGCACCCTGCTACTCGGTGGCGCGGTTTCCCTCATGGCTGGTTGCGCCTCCGATATTCGCCCACTGAGCGAAGAGGCAAAAGCTAAGGTAGGCTCCCCCGCCCCTTCCGCGAGCGCTTCACCTTCTGCATCTAGTTCGGCATCTGCTACCGCTACTTCCTCCGCGAGCGCTTCGGCAAGTGCTTCAGCAAATGCCACAAGCAGCTCGTCCAGTGCGGCACGCGTACCCGTCTCCGAGGATGCGCTGGTCGAGGGCTGGCAGAAGTACCCCGGACCCCTGAAGCTGACCGGCGAATACATGGGCGAGTACCAGCCCGCAACGGATTCTTCCCCTGCGAAGAACGTACCCAAGCCTCTCAAGACCGTTCCGCACCGTGAGGACCCGACCTTCCAGGGCGCCTACGAGACGTTGCGCGCCTACTACAGCGCCCAGATCACCACGCTCAAGGATGGCCGCTACGCGGATCAGGCGATTGAGCTGACCTACCCGGCAGACAAGAGCGCCATTGATGAGGTCAAGGCGGTCAAGGAACTGTATGAGCAGAACGGCTGGTACATGGACTTCACGTGCACTATTTCCATGCGGAATACGGAGCCGCGAACTGCCCTGAAGAACGGTGACGGCTACGTAGAAATCATGATGGACGCCAAGTATTCTGCCACCGCCATCCATCAACCGGACGGCTCCGAACGCAAGATACCGGCGATTACTCAGGTAGCCATTCCGCACGTGATGCTCTACACCGAGGGTAAGTGGTGGCGAATCGGCAACGACTATCTGAACGAGCGTCTGAATGGCGGCAAGGGCTCTTCCGATTCTTCCGACTCTTCTAGTTCCGGAGGTTCCGGTTCCGCTGGTTCTAGCGGTTCTTCGGGTCGCGGCTCCACTAAGGTCTAAATCCGCAGGGGTCTAATACCCCCGGTCGAGAGCCGCCCCATCTCACCAATTTCATACGCGCTAGCCCAAAGTCGTTGAGGCACAGTTCCCCCTGCACCTCACCGACTTTGGGTTATTGTGCCTTAAAGACAATGTCCAGGGTTTTTTGACGAAGTTTTAAAACCAGTCTTCTATAGTAAGAAGTGGATACTTCATACCGCCGCAGTTCACGCTTCGGCACACTCGTATCCCGGTACTTCCCCTGTACCGCGCACCATACAAAACGATGAGGAAGAGTCTCTCGTACGCATCGCAGCGTTGCGAGTTACCTCGATCAACCACTTTCAGGAGATACCATGTCCTTCCGGCCGAGTGCACACACCAGCCCCTCTGCTAACGACCGAAACATGTTGACCCGCCGCGCCGCGCTCTTGGGCGGTCTGACCGCCGGCGCTTTCGCCCTGGCAGGATGCGCTTTCAACAAGGATATTCGCCCCACCGGTACCGGTGATACTTTCTCCGGTTCCCCGAGCGCTTCCGCCTCCCCCTCGGCTTCGGCTTCTGCGTCGCCTTCTGAGTCTGCCTCGGCTTCGGCATCCGCTTCGTCTTCGTCCTCGTCCAGCCGTACCACCGCGAAGATTATTCCGCCCGACGAGTTCTTGAAGGACTATAAGAAGTACATTGGCGACGTCAAGTACGAGTACAAGCCCGCCATTGCACACTATGTTGAGCCGACCGACACCTCCCCCGCGAAAAACGTCCCAATCCCGGTCATTGATACGGTGGCTCAGCGTACCGTCTCCCTCGAAGGTGCCTACAAGACCCTGGCTGCTTACCAGAGCGCGTACATTGCCGCGATGTACAACGGCGACCTGCAGTACCTCAAGGGACTGGTCCACGGCGCTGACAGCGGTCTGGTCAACAACCTGAAGGCTATCGCTAAACTCTACGCTGCGGGCGGTTGGACTAAGGACTACGAGAGCAAGCTGAGCATCCGTGACGATCTAAATGCGAAGGCTCTTGCCTCTACCGATTTGGCTGTTGTGGCGTTCCCCTGCCGGGATGTTGTCAAGGAATACACCATCTACCAGAAGGGCACCGGTGAGGTTCAGAAGGCAAGCACCCTGGATGTCGTGATTTACGTGGTGTACGCCGAGGGCAAGTGGCGCGTGACTAGCCGCGAGTACTTCGTGTCGGAGTACAGCGACCGATTCCGCCAGGTCTTTGAGGGTCCCTCCTCATCGGCTTCGGCAAGCAAGTCCAGTGGTGGCGGCTCCGGTAGCTCTAGTTCCGGTAGCAGCAGCGATTTCAAGATCTAGGCGCTGAGACTCTAAACTCCAAGATTAGGATTTGAGCGCAGCACCCCTGACGAAAGCGGGGCGGGTATCAACTGATACCCGCCCCGCTTTCGTATGTTTTTGTGCCGCTGTTTTTGCTCCGCGGCGCTCCCGGCGTAGCAATATAACCCGGCACAGCAACAGCCCCGCCCCTTGGCAACTAGGAAAACCAAGGATGCGGGGCCGTGCAATACTATCTGGCGCACCGCCTCTAGGAGGTGGAACGCTCACGCAGACGCTCGTGAACCTCGCTCACAAAGCGGTTCTGATTATCGCGAGCATAATGCACGACCTCACCGATGACGGTAATAGCCGGCGCCTTAACCGATGCGCAATCCGCCTGAGCGTTCTCAAGGGTCGTGACAGTCACGCGCTCCTTCTCAGAGAAACCGTTCTCAATGATTGCCAGCGGCGTGTCAGCCTCAATCCCACGAGAGAGCAGAGACGCCACCGTATCGGGCAGGGTACGAACGCCCATCAGCAGCACCACGGTGCCCTGGGCACGCAGGGTCGCCTCAACCGCCGACACTTCGGTCTCCGACAGGCCGGAGTGACCAGAAATGACGGTGAAAATCGAGGATACCTTACGCAGGGTCACCGGAATCGCAGCACGCGCAGGAACCGCAATGGCGCTGGTAATGCCGGGGATAACCTCAGCCTCCAGGCCGGCGGCGATGCACGCATCCAGCTCTTCAGCGCCGCGACCGTACACGTACGGGTCGCCGCCCTTCAAACGCACCACGGTCTTACCCGAGAGCGCGTAATCAATCATGAGCTGCTGAATGCGGGACTGCGGAACAGCGTGCTTACCGGGAACCTTGCCCACATCAACGATGAGGGCGTTCGGTGCGTACTCGCCGTACTCCTGCGGGGCGAGGTGATCCAGAAGGACCACGTCCGCCTCGCTCAGGGCACGTGCCGCACGCAGGGTCAGCAGGTCAGCGGCACCGGGGCCGCCACCCACAATGTAGACCTTGCCGGGGTTCTCAGCAGGCTCGCCGGGCAGAAGAATGCCGCGTTCCGTCACGCTATCGTCCAGGCTGTGCCCGGGCGCCCCGCCCGCGAGTACTTCGTCGATAGTGGCGAACTCGCGGGGCGGGAACGGAGGAATCTTCGGGCACATACTATGCTGCCGGGACCGGGTTGAGGTCACTGGGCTTACCCACGGGAATCTTGGTACCGGTCAGCAGGACGGTGTCGGACTCGCCAGCTTCTGCCGCCGCAATTTCCTCGGGGGTTGCGGGGCGAATCTGCTCGCGCTCCAGCACGTACAGGTGCGAACCCTCGTCGCTGCCGTTGGGCTCGTTAATGAAGGCGCGGAAACGGCGCAGGCGGCGCTCGTCGCGCAGGGTTGCTGCCCACTCGTCCTCGTAGGAGTCAACGTGACGCTGCATGTCGCGCTCCAGGTCCTCGCACACGCCCAGGGAGTCCTCAATGAGGACCGACTGCAGGTGTGCCAGACCGTCGCCGTGCTCCTCATCCAGATCCTCAAGCCAGCGAGCGGTACGCTGCAGCTTGTCCGCGGTACGGATGTAGTACATCAGGTAGCGGTCAATGTAGCGGATGATGTCCTCGCTGGAGGCGTCCTTGACGAAGAGGCGACCGTGAGCGGGGTTCGCACCACCGTTACCGCCCAGGTACAGGTTCCAGCCGTTGGTGGTTGCAATCAGACCAACGTCCTTGCCCTGTGCCTCAGCACATTCACGGTTACAACCGGAAACACCGAACTTGAACTTGTGCGGGGAACGCAGACCGCGGTAACGGTTCTCGAGCTTGACTGCCATGCCGGTCGAGTCCTGAACACCGAAGCGGCACCAGGTCGAACCCATGCAGGACTTCACGTTACGCAGGGACTTACCGTATGCCTGACCGGACTCGAAGCCGGCATCCACCAGGCGTTCCCAAATGTAGGGCAGCTGCTCCAGGCGAGCACCGAACATACCGATACGCTGTGCACCGGTGATCTTCACGTACAGACCGAACTCTTCAGCGACCTCTGCGATGACGCCCAGCTTCTTAGCGGGAATCTCACCTGCGGGAATACGCGGAACGACGGAGTAGGTACCGTTCTTCTGCATGTTTGCCAGCGCACGGTCGTTGGTCTCCTGAATACCACCGCGGCCTGCGTCCAGGACGTAGGAGTTGCGGAAGGAGGAGAGAATCGACGCAACGGTCGGCTTACAGATAGCACAGCCGTCGCCACCGCGGCCGAAGCGTGCCAGCACGGAGTCGAAGTCATCCAGGCTGGTCAGGCGCACAGCCTCAGCCAGCTCAGCACGGGAGAAGTCGAAGTGCTCACACAGTGCCTTGGAGACGGTCAGACCCATCTTCTTCATCTGCTGTTCCAAAGTCTTCTGCAGCATCGGAACACAGGAACCACACTGGGTACCCGCGGTGGTGCAGGACTTCAGGGATGCAACATCGTGGTTGCCGTCAACGATAGCCTCGCGGACAGCACCGAAGCTGATGTTGTTGCAGGAACACAGGATTGCGTCGTCGGGCAGTTCGGTGTCGGGGATGCCGTCGCCGCCGCCAGCTGCGGTCAGGTAAACGTTCGGCTCAGCGGGCAGTTCGCGGCCGAGCAGGGGCTTGAGAGAGTCGAAGGGAGCGGTGTCACCGACGAACACGCCACCGAGCAGGGTCTTTGCGTCGCCGCTGGTCACAATCTTCTGGTACATGCCGCGTGCGGGGTCTGCGAACAGAACCTCGAGGCAACCCTCGGTGGTACCTCGGCGATCACCGAAGCCGGCAACCTGAACGCCGGAGAACTTCAGCTTGGTTGCGATGTCGAACTCTTCAACCTGAGCTTCTTCGTTGTCGTTGAGCAGGTTAGCTGCCACAGCGTCAGCCATAGCGTTAGCCGGTGCGACCAGGCCCCAGGTGCGGCCCAGCACGCAGGCAACCTCACCGATAGCCCAAATGTGCTCGTCGGAGGAGTGGCATGCGTCGTTGACGAGAATACCGCCGCGCTCACCCAGTGCCAGGTCAGCGTCGCGTGCCAGCTCGTCGTTGGGGCGAATACCAGCACCGAAGACCACCATGTCGGCGGGCAGGGTGCGGATTTCTGCATCCTCAGAAGGAGAATCTGCGATGGAGACGGAGACGACGTTGCCGTCAGCGTCCTTGTTGATACCGGAGATGTACACGCCGGTCTCAATGTCAATGCCGGTTGCCTTAATCTGGGCGTTCACGGCGTAACCGCCGCCCTGGTCAACCTCAACGGAGAGCAGCCAGGGTGCCACGTCCAGGATGGTGGGCTCTGCGCCCAGGTCCTTCAGACCCTCAGCTGCTTCGAGGCCGAGCAGACCGCCACCGACGACGACACCGCGGGGTGCGCGGCCGAGGGTGGACTGCAGGCGCTTGACCTCGGAGACCATGTTCTTCACGTCGTCAATGGTGCGGAAGACGTGTGCGGCGTCCGAGTTAAGAATGGGGATACGAACCGCGCGGGAACCGGTTGCGAAGACCAGCACGTCATAGGGGTACTCGTTGCCCTCGGTGTCGGTAACAACGCGGCGGGTGCGGTCAAGCTTCTCTGCGTGGCAGTTGTTGACCAGGTTGATGTTCTCTGCATTCCACAGTTCGGGATCACCGAGGGTCAGGTCCTTCTCGGTGTCCTTGAAAATCTTCTCGATAGCAACGCGGTCGTAGGGGATGTAGGGCTCATCGTTGAGGACGGTGATGGTGTCCGCTGCGCGACCGGCAGCTTCAGCGCCTTCGTGGTACGCGCGTACAAAACGCCACGCAGCGGGGCCTGCGCCGACAACGAGAATGTTGCGGGGGGTGTGCGACATGGATTTTCCTTCCTAGTTGTAATGCAGGTAGTTCATGGCACTTATCTACCCTCAGTGTGCGGCTGGATCGTGCCCGGTATTGGAACTCCTAGTTTCCGTACCGTTGGGCTCGTACCTGATGCGTACCGAGTAGTTGAAGCGCCCGCTTCTTTAGAATGCATCTGAAAATTACGAAACATTTTTGTGTGGGATTATGTTGTTTTCTTCAGGCAGTCAAAAGGCGTTTTAAACTACGACTTTTATCGTACACTCTAGCGCGGGGTCGAAGCATCGAAAATCCGTATTTTTTGGGAAAATTTTCCAAAAAATCCGCGGAATACCGGGCTGGAATAGGGTATTCTTACCTTATCTAAACCTAATTTAGGTAAGGCTAATCTATGAAATTTGAGATCATCTTTTAGGGTAAAAATAACCTTTAGCACCCTCCGCGTGCCCCATTTCCAAATGTGGGTTTCATAAGGTAAACTCCAAACAAAGAACACACGAACCGCTATTGTGTCCTGCACCCCGCGCGGCGCAGACCACCACTTCGAAAGGAAACCCCCATGGCTGAGAACTGGGTACGCATCTGCGCCGAATCTGACCTCGAAGAAAACTGGGGTGAAGTCGCCCTGGTCGACGGCTACCAGTACGCCATCTACAAGACCAAGCACGGCATCTTCGCCAGCGACCACCTCGACCCGCACAGCCAGGCACTGGTCCTCGCACGCGGCATCGTCGGCGAGAAGAATGGCAACCCCACCATCACCTCCCCCCTCTACAAGGAGGTCTACGACCTGACCACCGGCGAGTGCCTCTCCGACCCCTCCTACTCCATCAAGGTCTACCCCGTAGAGGTCCGCGACGGCGACGTCTACCTCAAGACCGCCTAAACACTCACACTTCACAACTCAAACACAGCAACACAAAAAACCTCGGGAACATAACGTCCCGAGGTTTTTTGTATGGATTTTCAGAAGCCCCGAATCAGGTGAGTGAACAGCGAGCGCACTAGCCTGATTTTAAGTCATCTAGGCGGCATCCAGCTGGGCAATAGCGGCATCCATGCGGTCAATAAAGCACTCCGCCACCACGGCAGCAGAAGCACCACCCTGCGCGTTCACCAGCGGCGAGGCAACCTTCACCGGCACACCGGTCGACTCAGCATCACGGCGCATCTTACCGGCGAAGAAACCCTCCGCTAGAAGGTAGGTTGCAGCAAACTTAGGCTGATGCTCAGCAACCACCTCGTGGAACTTCGGATCGATAGCGGCAACGAAGCCGTGATGCACCGGGGTGTTCAGTTCCTCAGCCAGCAGCTCAGCGGCACGGCTCATGTCCGCGCGACCATCAGCACGAGAAGAACCCGCAGCACCCTGCACAACAGGGCCGTCGCCGGGAGTCCAACCAGCCTCTTCCAAGCGGGCGCGGGTCAGTGCGGCAAGGCGCGCATCCGGGCCCAGAGACTCGCCAATACTAATACGCTCAATACCGCTATTGCGTGCGGCACGGCGCAAATCCACCTGAGTGTGGAAACCGGTCGACAGCAGAATCGGCACGATCACGCAGGGCTCATCATTGGGCAGAGAGGCTGCGGCATCATCAACGCTGGGAGATTCCACATCCACATATGCGGCGTGGATACGGTACTCCACGCCGTCGTTACGCTGCGCGAGCAGGAACTTGATCTGCTCACGAATCAGCGTAATAGCCTCGCGACCGGCGACCGAGTCGGTGCCGTGCGAGGTTGCGATTACATTCAGAATAGTCATATTTCCATTGTATGAAAGGAACACCCCGCTTCCCCACTCATGAACACGAGTGACGAAACGGGGTGTTGCACGAAGGCTAAATTTTAGCTCTTGCGGCGGCGTGCCACGACCAGTGCGGTACCTGCAGCCAGGGTGATAGCACCAGCTGCTGCTGCGAACATAGCGCCGGATGCGCCGGTCTGTGCCAGCTTCGAGGAGGAGCTACCGGAGGTCGAGGAACCACCTGCGGAAGAACCACCGTTAGAGGAACCGCCGTTGGAGCCGCTCACACCCAAGTTGTCGGAGGCGCCGGAACCTGCGTCAGAACCGCCGTTGGAGCCACCCTTGTGGCCGGCTGCGTTCTGGTCAGCGGTGCTGCTCTCAGAAGCAGAAGCGCTCGCGGATGCAGACTCACTTGCGGAAGCGCTCGCGGACGCGGATGCACTCGCAGATGCAGACTCGCTAGCCGATGCGGTCACCGATGCGCTGCTGGAGCTGCTTGCGGAGCTCGATGCGCTCGCAGAAGCGCTCGAAGAAGCAGACGCGCTAGCGGATGCAGACGCGCTCACCGAGGGGGTCACAGCGGGAACGCTCGGAACCGCGGTCGGGGAAGCGCTCACCGATGCGCTCGGAGTTGCAGAAGCACTCGGGGCTACAGAAGGAGCCACGGATGCGGTCGGCAGAGACGGCGAGGTGGGCTCTTCCGAAGGTGCTGCGGTGGGTTCTGCGGTCACGCTGGGCTCAGCGGTTGCAGAGGGTTCCACGGTCGGCTCAGCAGTCGGTTCTGCGGTGACAGAAGGTTCTGCAGTAGCAGAAGGCTCCGCAGTCGGCTCAGCGGTGGGAGCGACGGTCGGCTCAGCGGTGGGAGCAACGGTCGGCTCAGCAGAGGGTGCCTCGGTGGGCGCAACAGTCGGCTCAGCGGACTTAGTGGGCTCTGCGGTCGGCGCCTCGGTCGGAGCAACAGTCGGCTCCGCAGTCACGGTAGGCTCAGCAGAAGGCTCAGCAGAAGGCGCGACGGTCGGCTCAGCAGTCGGTGCCACGGTAGGCTCAGCAGACTTAGTCGGCTCAGGTGCCTTAGTCGGCTCAGGTGCCTTAGTCGGTTCAGGTGCCTTGGTCGGCTCGGGTGCCGGGGTCGGTGCCGAGTTCGCTGCCAGGCGGTTCAGCCACAGCTGATCCTCATAGGTGTTCGGGTTCTCGAAGCTGGTCGGGTAGATAATATCGCCGTTGGGCAGCTCGAGAGCGTTGTAGCCGCCGCTCTTGTCGGTCTTGCGCATCGAGGAGAGCACCACCTCGTTCACCTTGTTCAGGTTGTCATCCATGAACACCAGGCGGGAGCCGGATGCGTCCACCACGACCACGTTACCCGCGCGGGTCAGGAACATGGTGGCAACCTCGGTCTTCTCGAAGCCCTCAAGAGTTGCGGACTCGCGGACCACGCTGAAAGTGCCGTTCTCGTACTTGAGAATCTGCACCTTACCGCCGTACCAGTTGTTCCAACGGTAAATGTAGCCCTTGGGGCTGACCAGGGTCGAGGGTAGGGCGGTGTCGTAGCCTGCGGGTGAAGAGTTCGGCACCAGGGACACGCCGTTGCTGCTCATGTGCAGCAGGTGACCCTTCTGAACCACCTTTTCGCCGGCCGCATCGTAGATGGAAGTCGACGGCGCGTACACGAAGCTGCCGTCGGGCAGCGGTGCGAGGGTCACGGTGTTGTTGGAGAACGAGTCGCCGTAGTACTCGTCGAGCGAGTATGCGTTCACAACCTGCGGGTCGATAGAGTCGGGCTTCGGCAGAGCCTGCGAGGTTGCCTTGCCGGATGCGTCAATGATGGTCAGCTTGCCGCCACCCTGGCCGTCAACGCTGACGATGCCCCAGGTGTTGTTGGCGGGGTTGTAGCCGATTGCCTTGACGGTGTTGGCGCCGAGCTCTGCATCGGAGTAGGTACCGGAGGAGACGAGCTTACCCTCAGCCGTCACGGTGTACAGCTCGGGCTTGTTGGTCTCGCTGCCGATGACGAGCATGCGGTTGCCGTCAGCATCCACGGCGAAAACGCCCTTGTTGGCCTTCAGTACGCCGGTGTCGGTCATCTTCAGGTTGGAGCTGGTCAGCACGGTGTAGGTGGTGTCGCCGCCGAAGCTCGGGGGTGCCACGTGCACGATGTGGTTCTGGCCCAGACGTGCGGTGTTCTGGGGCAGGTTCACGCCCGCACCGGTGTTGTAGGACTCAGCGACGCTGTAGGCGCTCTTGGGGGTGTTAGCTGCGCTACCGTTGTAGGAGATGCTCAGCGGGTCGAGGCTGGCGCCTTCGTTGTAGAAGTCGGAGAAGGCGTGGTTACCGTCGGCGGTCAGGTTCGCGGAGATGCCGCTGATGCTGACCACACCGTCCTTCTCGCTCTGCTTGGCGGTGCCGGTGCTCAGGGTCGCCATCTTGACTTCCATGGGGCCCTCGAACTTGCCGGAGGCGTAGTTTTTGGTGCGCACGGTCATGTAGAGGGAGCCGGTGCCGTCAGCAAGGTTCAGTTCCACGCGGGGGTTGGAGAAGGTGAGGTTCAGGGCGCAACCAGTTTCGGGGTCTTGACCTTCGGCGCAGTGGCCGGTGAACCAGAGGCGGCCGGCAGCCTGCAGGGTGACCTGCTTGCCGTCTTCAGAGACGGTGGTGGAGGTCGGGGTGAAGGTGAACTGCTTTGCGGTTGCGTCCCAGGCTGCGCCGTCGGTCATTTCGCGGGGCATACCGTTGTAGGACAGGAAGGAGGCGCGCACGCCCCAGCCGAAGGACGCGCCGGCGGTTGCCTGGTCGCCTGCAGCGACGTTCTGTGCGGCAACGTTCTGGGCAGCGATATTAATGTTCTCGGCGAGAACGGGTGCCAGGGGCAGGGCGACAGCGCCAGCGACAGCGAGGGCGCAGGCTCCCTTGGAGAGGCGGGTGCCAGATGTGAAAATCTTCATTGGTGTGTATCCATACTATCGACACTGTTAGGACAGGCTTACTATATCGATAGCGTGAGTATTTCTCAACATCAGGTTCCAAGAAACCGTTTTGTGACAAACCACCCCACAGCACACCGACAGGGCAATACCCCCTCAACAGGCAACAGGGGCCGCTACTCCCCCACCCCCTACGCGACTAATCCTTCTTCGAGGTATGCATGCGTGACATGCCCAGAGCACCAAGAATCAGGCCACCGCCCAGGGTCACCAAAATCGGCAGAAGAGGCGAACTCTTATCCATGTTGCGGGTAATCTGCGCCTCCGTTGCCTTCACACCGTTCGGCGATCCGGGATCAGTACGAACCTGAGAGGAAGAACCGTTCAGAATCGCGGCACGGCGAGACTGAGCCGCCGAATCGGTACCCGAGGGCAAATTAGACTCGGGGGTCGCCACCTCAACAGGCTGCGCCTCCCCGGTGCGGTACCCCAGCGCCGAGGAAGACGCGGTGGCAGGGCTACCGGCAGCGCGCGGAATAGAAATCGTGGCGTCATTAGTACCCGGAGCCATAGCACTGTCGGCCTGAATTCCGCGGGTCTTAGATTTGGAACCCGCGGCGGGTGCCTTCGTACCGGATGCGCCCGCAGTATCAGCGGGAGCCGAAGAAGACGCGGAAGACTCCACAGCTGGGTTACCCTCGTCCTTAGAGGAAGAATTAGATGACGAGCCACCATTCTCGGCAGACGCCTGGGTCACCGTAAAACGCACTGTATTGAGCTGAAGGTTACCATCATCACCTGCGTCGAAAGCCGCCACCAGGTAGGTCCTACCAATCTGCAGGGACGCACCGGGCACGCCAATCACAGCCTCGAAAGCGCCCGCAGAAATGGATTCCGGGCCAACGTGCACAATGGCGAGCGCATCACCAACAGTGTTGCCGTTGGAGTCAATTTCCATGACGATCAGGTCGTAGCCCTTCTCATTCCGGGGGAAGTTCGTGGCACGGACCGTGACGGGCTTCGTGTCATCCTGAGAGTCGCCCTGCGAATCCTGAATGGATAGGTGCGCTTTGCCATCCCTCTGGTTCATCGGATCGTACACGCTGTTGTCTTCGGAGATAACGTACTGCCCAGAATCATGGTTCTGCGGGTTATCTACAGTACGGCGAACCGTGTCACCGTTCGCATCGGTGGATGACGTAGCGGTCGGCGAAGGCAGGTTTACCGCCTCGGGACTTGGGGTGGCAGTTGCATCAGCAGTTTCTGCTTCTTCACGCTCAATATCGACCGGCGGTTCGGTGGGCTTTGCCTTACCGTTGCGCGGGTCAGCAGTCTCAACCAGGCGGTTCCCCCGCTCAGTCACAAAAAATTCGTAGGAGACACCGTGCGCGGTGTCCTCCAGAACGATCACGTACACGACGTTAGAGTCCGTCGCCGGGCTCATCAGGAGGCGAAACTCCCCCTCCTTGGTCCCCTCAGCTAGGGCCGGGCTTTCCAGGACGGAGCCACCATACTCACCGGAAGGGGCGTAGAAGTTCACATCAACCAGAACACTGGAGGCCTCCAGATCTTCAGGGAAACCCGTCCAACGTAGAAGATAGCCGCCATCCTTGAGCTGCGCCTTCATGGTGATGGTGGAGGCGGCGCCCTGCGTCTCCTGGTTGTCTTCAGCCTGGTTCGTGTTCAAGGTCGCGGTTTTTTGCACGGCAGAGTGGGTCGTGACGGGTGCTTCCGTTGCGACAGAGGGTACAACAAGCCCGCACTGAAGCCCCGCAACCAAAACGGTTGCGGTGACAATACGGTGCTTCGCTGAATAAATACTCATGCAATGCGTCTTTTCATGATGGAATTGTGCGTGCTACTGCCCATTCTTCATGCGCCTCAGGGAGCCTTTCGGGAGCGCCATACACCCGGATTTGTCGTACCATACTCCGCTTCATATTTCAGGTGAAGAAGACCTGACAATAGCTCGCATTTATTTATCGGTTATTTCAACCCTATCACGAACCTTAAGGTTTATTCACGCGAGGGTAGAGTTTTTTTGAACACTCTGAACAAACACCCCGAACACGCGACTCGCCCCCGCTATCTGCACCTACAGATAGCGGGGGCGAGCATTCCTCATGAAACGAAAAACATACTGCACACGGCCGGCAGAAAACGCCTGACTAGCGCATTAGCCACCCAAGAAACCGCGGCGGTGAGCCATCCAGGCGGCACCAACCACGAGCGCCAAACCAACGCCGCCAAGAGCCCAGAAAGCTACGCCATGCTGAGCAACCTCTTCACTAGCAGGAGCCGCAGTGGAAACCGCAGCCTTCACGCCGTCCTGACGATCAGCATTCGCGTTGGAGTGCACCTGGGTGGTATTCGAGTTCACCGTAGCGGAACGATTATTAGATTCCGAATGAACCACGGGGGTGAAACCCTTATTGCCATTACCAGAAGCTGCCGACGCCGCCTTTTCTTCATCCGTCAAAGCATCCAGCTTCGCGGTAGCAGCGATAGATGCCGGATCAGAACCCGAACTGTACGCCGAAATCTGATTGGTGCGGGTCGGTTCAAAAGCCGAACGCGGAGCTATCGTACGTGCCTGAGCCAAGGCCTGCAGAGCCTGACGCTGACGCTCAGCCTTCGCTTCCTTTGCCTTGGACATGGCGCTCACCGCATCCAGAGTGGAGCGGGGTGCGCTCGCGGCAGACTGACCCGAGCCCGACTGGGTATCATCAGAACGAGTCGAGACGGCACTAGTAGCAGCGGAGGGGCTACCCTGAGTGGTACCGGTCGCCTCGGCCGCATTGGCGCTGGGCGTGAGCGATGCGCTTGCATCCTGGCGGGGCGATTCATCCTTCGTCAAGGAGGTTGAGTTGCCGGTCGCCTCGCCACTGACCTTGAATCGCACCGAGACAACTTCTTCCGCATACTCAGTATCGTCCGCACGCACCAGGTAGGCGGTGTACACCGAGCCGGTCTTCAGCAGAGAGCCGGGCATGCCAACCTCTTCTTTGAACGCGCCATTCACAATGCGATCAGAGCTGATGCGTGTAATGGACAGCGCATCACCCTTATGGTTGCCACTCATATCGGTTTCAACCACGATCAGGTCGTAGCCAGCCGCATTCGCGGCCAGACGCTCTGCACTGATAGTCACCGGCTTGGTTTCCTTATCGGAGCGAACCTCAGCATACGCAACCTTCAGTTCCGTAGCGCTCAGGGTCTGAATATCGCGAGAAGAGGTCGATCCGCCGGGGATCTGCTCCAGCTTCTGCGTGTGGGTTTCGGAGTTCGGGTTTTCAGCAGACTCGGAAGGCACCTCAGTCTTAACCTTATCCTTGCTACCCTTCTGATCTGCAGCCTGCTGGTTCTTCTGCTCCTCTTCACGGAGCTTTTCCATCGTCTTCAGCTCGTCAATGGTCGGAACACGGTGGGCGTTTTCCTTCTTATCCACCATAACCTCGTCAGGGTCATCCTCAATCGGGATAACGTGCGGAACGAGGGAACCCTCAGAAATCATGAATTCGCCATAACCCGCGTCGGAGGTCACAAGATCCATGGCACTAATGGAGTAGTAGCCCTCCTGGGGCATCTGCGGCATCTCAAAGGTGACGAGCATCGAGCCGTCGTCCGCACGCTCAACCTGCATTGCGGAGGGCTCGTAGGTGTCAGACCCAAGCAACGTGCCAGTGGCGTCGTAGTACTGCATTACCAGGTACACCCTAGAGGCATCGCCCACGTAGCCGCCCTCATAGAGGGGCGCGAGCTTAATGGTTGCCTGACCGTCCTTGATGGACTGAATCTGAATCTCAATGGTATCGACCTCAATTTCGAGGTCTTCGTAGGGGCAGCTTGAATTAAATTCGCTATTAACCAGAGCCGCCAGGCAATCATTCACGTTAATTGCTTCAGCCTCTACTGCGGAGGCGCCAGGAAGCACAAAAGCGCTTGCACCTAAAGCGGCTACAAGCGAAAGAGCATGAATGCGTTTCGGAAGTCGAGTGATAGTCATGTGCGCCATTTCGATCGATGTAGGCGCAAAGCGTGGACTAGGGAAGGCTCACCACAAGCCGGTGTTTCTATCCAGGTATTTGCGCACCAGTACGTCGGTTACACCCTAGCCTAACACGGATATTGCACTTAATGTTGCATTGCATTCACGTGCTAAAACTTTATGTCGCGATAATTGCCGAAATAAAAGGGAATTAAATACTTTACTGAGATATAAATAACGCAAAATTCGAATGTCAAAATATATTCCCCAGAGTGCACCAAAAAGAAATTTTTACACCACCCTAAGGCGCACCAGACCACCGCGCAATAGAGTCAAACATCCGGGCACACAGAAGGCGCCCCACCAAACACGCACCCACTCAGCACGCATCCAGCAGAACGCCTCCCACTCAACAAACTCCCCTACAGAGAGCCACGCCTCACAGCGCTAAGCAACAAATAGCTGAACTACTCGGCACCCAGCTCCTCAGCACCCTCAAGGCGGCGACGATACACGTTAACCGCAACAGCAGTACCCACAAAGGCAACCGAACCCAGCAGAGCAATACTCAGCGGCAAGGTACCCTCCGGCAGCGGGCCATTATCCTGAGCACTCGCCTCCAGCTTCGAACCGGCAGAATCACCGCGCGACTTCGAGCTACGCGTATAGAAACTACCCGAACCTGCAGCACCCACATTCTCCTGAGGCGAAGCAACAGTCACCGTCTCCCCCTCAGTAGACTGGTAACCCAACAGGTTCACCACGGTACGCCCCGGCAACATCACTGCATAACCAGACATCACCATCGTCGAAGGAACCACCGCAGTCTCAGCCACAGAACTACGAGCCTGCGCGGTAATCGCACGCGCCGACTGCTGCGCCTGCACAATATAGCCCAGAGCGCTATCCACCGAGGGAATCTTAGCAACAGAATCAATCACCAAACCCTGAGCGTCCGCAGAGGTATCTGAAGAGCCCACGCGACCTGAAGGGGCCGAAGGGCTCACACGCTGGTTCGCATCAGAAATCATCGGGACCTGCGGGTGAACAACAGTATTCGTAGGCTTCGGAGCCGGGTCAACAGGAACCGCACGCTGAATCACGCTCACACCAAAAGCACTGGTCGCCATGAGCTGCAGCTCCTCAGTGGAGTTACCACCCACCACAACCACACGGTAGCGCTTACCCGCATTCAAAGAGGTACCGGGAACCTTCAAATCAGCAGAGAAAGAAGCATCAGTCACCTGCTGAGGGCTCACATGCGTGGTCGCCAGCGGCGAACCCACGGCACCGCCGTCAGCAGGCATTTCAAAGACCATCACGTCATAGCCCAGGCCACTCTCCGCAACGTTCCTAGCGCGCACGCTAATCGGCTGCAGCTCATCCGATCCGCGCAGCTCTGCGGTGGAAATTTCCAGGGTCGCCTCACGGGTCTCCGCGGGAGCCCGATCGGAGCGGGAGTGCACCAGCAGACGATCCTCGGTCACCTCAGCGGGCGCCGCATCATCGGTAGAAGAACTCACCGAAGCAGAAGCACTGGCAGACGCACTCACCGAGGCGCTAGCAGATGCACTCACAGAAGGACGAGCAGAAACTTTCTGCGATGCAGACGGCGCTTCAGAAGGTGCCGGGGCGACCGTCGGGCGCGGGCTATCCTTCGCGGCACTCGGGGATGCGCTGGGGCTCAGGGACACCTCGGGGGCAGGATTCGCCTCCACGCGGTTAGCACGGGGAACACCGGGGGTGTCCGGGAAGAAAATGTTCTGGCTGCTAGCCATAATCTCGTCGACTGTTACACCGTACTCGGGCATAAACTCAACGGAGACAGTCTCGCCGTTGCTCAGATTCTCAATTTCCACCATGTACGGCTGCTCAACGTTGAGGCGCTGGTGGATGCTCAGCTCAATATTGCCTTCTTCATTCTTTGAGGCAGTCATCTGGGCTGCGGGTACGGTCATGGTCGCCACAACGCCATCTTCAACGGAGATGGCGGACAGGCGAACCTTCACCTGGTCCAGGGAATTTACACCGCCGATTTGCAGAAGAGTGTAGTCGCCAGTCTGAGCCAGTAAAACCAAGGAGATACTGTGCTGAACCACATCAGTGGCAACGGCGAGCGGAAGTTCAGGCTTTTCAGGCTGCTGAGTCTGAGCGTAGGCAACAGGCGCGAAAGTTGCGGGAGCAAGAGTTGCAGGCGCGAGAGCACCCCCCAAACCGAGGGTTGCGGACGCTACTAGCGCCGCGCCGCGAGCAGTTCGCTGCGTGGAAAACATGGTCACCTATTTTCGTGAGTGAGTGTGATGAATCGTCGTGTGACTCCTGCGCCCAAAGGTCGGAAGTAGGCACAGAATAACGGTTCTCTGATATCGGTGACCGGAGGCGCTTCACAGCGACTCCTCACCTCGGGTGAACGAGGTGGTAAAGAGTGATAGTACCGTCTATGACAGCACTCTAAATTATAGGTATAACCTTAGAAAAAGTTAAAGATGTAGGGACGCCCGAATCTTGCATTTCGGACATCCCTACATCTATATGCGTATTTTGCCTAGTGGGGCAATAATTGACCCGTTTTAGCGGCGAGAACTGAGCTGCATCTCACTACGGCGACGGCGGCTCAAACGCATACCGGCAAGCAGTGACAGCGATCCAGCGGCACTAATGACCAACATATTGGAGGCGCCGGTAGCCGCCAACTGCTCGCGCTTCTGCTGGGCACCGGAGGCAACCTTCTGGGAGCCAGATGCCTGTGCTTCGGCCTTCTGCGCGTTGCCCTTCTGCGCTTCAGTCTTCTGCACAGAGGTATTCTGTGCAGAAACATTCTGCGCGGGAGCACCCTGAACACCAGCCGGAGCGTCCTTCTTCTGCTCAGCACCGCTCTCCCCCGCCTTCTGCTCGGTAACAGAAGCCTGATCAGCCGCAGGCTCAGTAGGCACCGAAGCATCGACCGCGGGAGTCTCGACAGCGGGAGTGTCGGCTACGGGAGCCTCGACAGTGGGCGCATCCTGCTCAGGGGTAGTGGGCAGGCTATCCACGCTATCGCGCTCGACGGTAAAGCCGCCATTGACCATGCGCACAGTACCCTGCTCATCCTCCGCCACAGCACTCACACGATAGGTGGCACCGGACTTGAGCTCCGAGCCGGGAATCTGCACCTGTGCGGTGAAAGCACCGGAGTCGTCAATCTCAGAGACATCAGCCGACGCAATCACGCCGCCGGTAGCCACTCCGTATTCATCGATAGCGCTAACCATCAGGTGCACCGAGCTGACGCCGGTGAAGCCCTCTCCACGCAGGGTCAGGGTCTTTGCGGAATCGTTTTCGGGAACTACGGTTTCTTCTACGTGCAGGCGGGCGGTCATCACGGGGTTAGAGGTGTTGTTCTGTTCTTTAGTGGTGTCGTGGACGCGGTCAAAGACGGTATTGCGCGGCAGGCTGTAGTGGCGGCGCGGGTCGTTCTCGGGCAGTACGTGGTCGAACTGCTCGACGGGGCTCGCGGCAACTGCCTGAGCGGACTGAGCATTCGAGGTAGCCTGCTCAGACTGCGCACTCGGGGTAGCCTGGGCGACCTGCTCGGGCTGCGCTTCCTCTGCAGGCTGCTTCTTCTCGAACTGTGCCTGCTCCGCCATTGCACGCTCAGCGGTAGCAACCGGAGCGGAGCCATTCTGTGCATTCCAACCATTCATGAAGGGAACCTCAACTTCCTGGGCGGTGTAACCATTAGCGGCAGAGGGCGCAACCTCAATGCTCAGCACGTAGCGCAGGTCTTCGTGAACAGCCTGCACTTCTTCCAGCCTGGATCCGGGCACTTCAATGCCGTCCAGGAGGGTGCCGTTCATAACGTCGGCACGCGCGGGAGAGGCAGCGAGCAGGATGCGGTTACCCTGGCTATCCAGGGCGTAGGTGTAGGTCATGACTTCAAAAGCCTGCGCCTCACCCAGACCGGTGACCTTGTAGACGACAAGGTTCTTATCCTGCGGGATTTCCAGCTGCCCCGAAAGAATCTGAGCATTGAGCGGCTCATCCTGAGTATTTGCGGGCAGCAGCTCCAGGGGTGCGGAGGAGTTGTAGGAGGGATCCTCCGTCGCGTAGCCCTTGGCAGGGTCAACCACGGCAGTTGCGACAACGTACTGCTGGTTGGGGTCGAGGGTACCTGCGGGCAGGGTCAACTGGGTGCTGAAGCGGCCACCGTCCACATCGAGTTCGGGCACGAGGGTCATCGTCACTGCGGAACCGCGCCCCAACGCGTAGAGGGGGTACTGGCGGTATTCGCTCACGTACACCGCCACACCGTAACGTTCAACGGCACCGCCGGTGAAGCCTTCACCGGTGACGGTGATGCTCTGGGAACGTGCCGGGTTAATGACGACACCCTGCTCGACGTACACCTGCGGGGAGGTTTGGGTGGCAACGTTTTCGATGGGGGTTGCGTTTGTTGCGGAGGGGGGATTGTCGGGTTCTACCGCAGTCGATGAAGCAATTCCGCCATTATTTTGCACCTGCACATCTGCGTGCGCAGCACCAACACCGGTAACGGACAGGACGGATGCAGCAATAGCGGCTGTTGCACGGGTTTTTGAGTGAGCGGGTTCGGGCATGGAACACACCTTTTCTGTGAGTGTGAACGATACCCTCCGGAGGGTGCCACGGAGTGAAGATGGTTGGATACCTCTTCAGGAATGAACACTATAACGCACGGACTAGTCATAACATTCCTGTAATAGTGGAAGTTACCGCGAAGGGAATCGCTCTATTTATCGGTAATTCCACACTAACAATACTTTTTAGATTATTGCTGTAAATACGCTTTACGTCCTGACTATTTTCTTGTGCAATAACCCACATGGAATATTTTTTACCCTCCAGAACAGTATCAAGAGCACTCAAATTACATGGACTAGGCGAAATTTTTCAACTCTCCCTTGAGGTTCAAGGTTTTATTGCATGCATATGCAGTTTTAATGGATTTGAGATAAAAATATTCTGCACATTCATGCATTTAATTTATTTCTTTTAAGTGAAAAAATGCAGGTCACAGCACCTTTTCCCGCACATTGATTAAAAGCGTGCGTACCAATAACCACGCACAAAATAAGTCGACAAAATCATTCCGTTACGCCAGCCTGCACCCCCAATACGGAAGAGCCACCCCTCTCACCCCGCTTGCCGCACACACCTTGCCACACACAACTACCCCCCCCCAGATCCAAAGAACAGCTCAACAAAAACTGTTGACATACAAAACTGCTGACATGCAAAAGTGCCGCCAATACCCTTTCAGAGTATTGGCGGCACTTGAATCACTCACCTTGCGGCGAGTATCAGATATTCAGAGCCTAGCCTATAGAGGCTGAGCTATTAGAGGCTGCGGCGGCGCAGGAGCATCAGTGCAGCACCAGCAATCAGAGCTGCGGCGCCAACGCCTGCGATACCTGCAACACCTTCAGCACCGGTGTTAGCCAGCTGCGGCTTCGAGGAAGCCGAAGAAGAACCCTTGGTGCCGGAGACACCTACAGTGTGGCCCTTGGAGTTAGAGGAGGTAGCAGCGGATGCGTTACCAACCTTAGCCTTGGGTGCCTGAGAAGTGGGCATGCGGGTCTCGGTTACGACAACCGAACCATCTTCGCGCATTTCAGCGGTGAAGACGCTGGTGGTGCCGTCGCCGTTATCGCGAACAGTGGTGTTGTCACCCTCGGTAGCTGCCGGCAGGGTCGGTGCGGGGTTGTTCGCATCGCTCACGGTAGCGGTGGTGACTGCCACCTGGTGTACCGGGCCGTTGGGGTCGCTGGTTGCCACCATTGCGTAGGCGTAACCGGGCTGCAGCAGTTCAGCAAGAACGCTGACCTTGACGCGGAAGGTGCCGTTCACGATTTCAGAAGCGGGCACATCGTGGGTTGCCAGAGCATCACCGGTGATGTTGCCGTTTGCATCCAGGCGGAAGATAGCGATCTGCACACCGTTAGCGACGGACTCGTGGGTGAAACCGGAGCCGTTGAAGGTCAGAACGTTGTACTGGTCGTTCGGGTTCAGGGAAGCATCCTCGGTGGTGAGGGTTGCGTTCTCGGGTGCCGCGGGCGCCTCAGGAGCGGGGGTCTCGTCAGCCTTGGGGGTCTCAGCCTTGGGGGCTTCCGGAGCAGGAGTTTCTTCCTTGGGAGTCTCAGTCTTGGGAGCCTCGGGTGCCGGGGTCTCGTCAGCCTTCGGGGTCTCGGGTGCCGGGGTTACGGGAGCGGGAGTCTCGTCAGCCTTGGGGGTCTCAGGCTTGGGAGCTTCAGGGGCGGGGGTCTCGTCGGTCTTCGGAGCTTCGGGAGAAGCGGAATCGGTGACCTTGAAGGAGGAGAGAGCCACGAGCTTCTGGTCAGCCTGAGCAGCCTGAGGGTTGCTCACAGCAACCAGAGCGTAGGAAGCGCCGGCGGGCAGCTTGCTTGCCTCGACAGTGAAGGAAGTCTTGAAGGAGCCATCCTGAATCTGGTCCGCAGACACGGACACGGTGGTGATGGCGTCACCGGTAATCTGCTGGTTCTCATCCAGCGCGTAGATGCTGACCTGAACGCCGGGGCCGACCTTCTCGCCGTAGAAGCCGGTACCAACAACGCTCACGGTGTTAAACTGCGCATCACCGGAGAAGCGTGCGTTCTCGATGGAGACGAAGGGGTTAGCCTGCTTCGCCTCGGGAGCCGGGGTGGAGGGAGTGGTGGGCTCGGGGGTTGCGGGAGCAGGGGTCTCTGCCTTGGGAGCCTCGGTAGCCTCAGCCTTAGGAGCTTCAGCCTTAGGAGCCTCGGTTGCTTCAGCCTTGGGAGTCTCTGCCTTAGGAGTCTCTGCCTTGGGAGCCTCGGTAGCCTCAGTCTTAGGAGTCTCTGCCTTGGGAGCCTCGGTTGCCTCAGCCTTAGGTGCTTCAGTCTTAGGAGCTTCAGCCTTGGGGGTCTCGGTTGCGTTGCCGCCAGGCAGGGAAGAAGTCTGAGCAGTTGCCTTCTGGTCGACAACCTGCTGCTGGTCAGCGGGTGCTTCTGCCGCAAAAGTTGCCGGGATTGCTGCCACGGAACCGGCAGTAAAGGCTGCCGCTGCTGCGATCTTGTAAACGCGACGGGTAGTCTTCGACATTTTTCCTCGATCTCTGATTATCGGTGTTGAGCCTACCGTGGTTCGCCCCCGTCTTTGAAGGTGCAGTAGGCCCACTACATGGGTGTGACTGCTAAAAGGCTAGCATTTGCCCCTGGACGTTTAGCATGCTTACCGCCATCTTTGCCCAACTGTAACGAAATCGTTATAAAACCACCCCTTAAGTTGAGGCTTAATGCAGACCAATCCGGGAATTTTACGCCCATCTACTGACACACGAAGGCATATAACCCTATCTTTTGATTGCATTTGAAGAAAATATAGGGTGTTCCATAGGTGATTTCGACTCACCATTTTCACCCTAATGAACCTTGAAGTCTCACGTACCACTTTATAGTTCCCTCAAGTTCTCCTTCATGCCTCTCCCCCGCTTCTCAACACCCCACGGGCACCTTCATGTATGCCTTCTCTACACGCCGAGAACACAGAGAAACACCCCGCCCGCATCCAGATAGGGATGCGGGCGGGGCTACCAAAGTCAAGGCCTCACTAAGGCTCAATCGTCACGGCACACCGCAAGCTCAGCTCTCCTTACGAATCACCTTGAACTGGCTCGGCTGCGCCACCGGGCGAATCGTAATGCGGTCAAGGTTCACGTGGTGCGGAACGTTCAACGCAAAGGTCACGGTCTGCGCCACGTCCTCTGCGGTCAGCGGCTTCTCAACACCCGCATAGACGCGCTCGGCGGCTTCCTTGGAACCCAGACGATTTAGGGAGAACTCCTCGGTGTGCACCATGCCCGGGCAAATCTCAATCACGCGAACGTTATGTTCCGCTTCTTCCAGGCGGAGCGCCTCGGTCAGGCCGCGAGCGCCGAACTTCGCCGCGTTGTATCCGGCGCCGCCCTCGTAGCCGTGCTCGGCAGCGGTGGAGGTCAGGTTCAGGATCGTGCCGTGACCGTTCAGGCGCAACGCCTCCGCGAAGGCACGCACCATGTGCAGAATACCGAGCACATTCATCTGGTACATCTTCAAATAATCGGTAGGCTTGCCGTCGGCAACCTTATCCACGCCAATAGCACCACCGGCAATATTGACCAGGGCGTCAATGGTGCCCTGCTCCTCCAGGATCTGCTCGGCAATAAAGCGGACGGAATGCTCATCGGTCACGTCGCAGGTCACCGGGTGAGCGCCGGTTTCCGCGTAGAGAGTGTAGAGGCGGTCGGTGCGGCGAGCCAGAGCGTACACCGTCCACCCGGTGGCAACCAGCTGATGCACGGTAGCTCGACCAATTCCGCTGGACGCGCCGGTCACCACGGCAACTTTGCCGACGCCGGTCGTGGGAAGAAAAGGAGATGCAGGAATGTGGGTGTTCTCAGTCATACTTTAATCCTAGTAGAGTGATGCCCGCGGGTGCTCTGTTCGAGCAGACTCGCGGGCATATATTTTGAAATTTTCGATAGTGAGATAGATGCCGACAATGCCACCATTCAGGACGAACGGTACAGGCGCTGTCACACCTACTACTTGCGGCGGCGCGGCAGACCCCAGCGGCTCCTGCCGCCGTCACGGAATCCGAGGCGGTGCTCAAAGTACACGGGCGAGCTACTACCGGTCTTCACGGTGTCCGGGGGAACCGTACCCTCGCGTGCAGACATGAGATAGAGAATCGCGGCACCGGGCATGAACGCAATCAGAGGCAGTACGAAACGCATACGCGCCTCACCGTAACCGCTACGCACCGTCAAATGCCAGACGCACAACGCAACCAGCACCAGGTGCAGTATCAGCAGAACGGTTTCAGACGTGCCCAAACCAAAAATACTCAGAGAACTCATTGGCAACTCCTCAAAGGTCGTGTATCTTCAGTCTACGCCGCGCCCGCTCTGCTGAGAAGGATTCGTGGGCATTGATACTGCAGATTTTCGCGCATACACTGCAGGTAATCAGGGGCAGCAATATTAGGGGGTCTCTCCCCCATTACCGTTTCCACCGAGTTTGTCACTGAATCGCCGATTACTCCTCATATTGGGAACCTCCACATGACAGCAATACCGCACCAGCGCATCACCTCTCTTAAAGAGCAGCGCCAAGCACTCCAGCAGCGGGCGCGCACTATCCGTGCCGCCACCGGAACCCCCTATAGTTCTGAGGTGCATCTGCTGCTCGGGCAGAGCTACCTCGACCCCGCTTCCTGGCGGGAACTCACCGCCTCCGGCGGGGTACGCGCCGCAGTACGCAGGGCACAATTTGTGCGCCGGTACCGGCACCTCCTGGCACGTCTAGAAGCCGCAATCGAGCAGTACGAACAGGCAAGCACAGCGCAGAATTCCCCTGGAGCTGAGAGAATGCCGTGAATATGAGAAAATAGCCGTTATGGCTGAAAACATTTTGGGCTCAGACTCGCCCGTACAGATTAACGTTCCCGACCGCCCCGCCCTCGAAGGCCTCGAAGAGAAGCTCTCGCAGCGCTGGGCCGACGAGAAGACCTACGCATTCGACGAGAACACCACTCGCGAACAGGTCTACTCCATTGACACCCCGCCGCCGACCGCATCCGGCTCCCTGCACGTGGGTCACATGTTCTCCTACACCCAGACCGACGTCATTGCACGCTACCAGCGCATGACCGGCAAGAACGTGTTCTACCCCCTCGGCTGGGATGACAACGGCCTGCCCACCGAACGCCGCGTTCAGAACTACTACGGCGTTCTCTGCGACCCCTCCGTGGCAGACAACGACTCCTTCCGCGACCTGATCACCTGGAAGGCAGACGGCACCCCCAAGCCCGACCGCAGCCAGGCAAAGTGGCCGCGCATCTCCCGCAACAACTTCATTGAACTCTGTGAAGAGCTCGCGGTTGAAGACGAGAAGGTCTTCGAAAACCTCTTCACCACCCTGGGTCTGTCCGTTGACTGGTCGCGCACCTACCGCACCATCGACGCGCACTCCCGCAAGGTCTCCCAGCTCGCCTTCCTGAAGGACCTGGAAGCAGGCAACGCCTACATGGCAGAAGCACCGACCATGTGGGACGTCACCTTCCGCACCGCAGTGGCACAGGCTGAGCTGGAAGATAAGGAACGCCCCGGCGCGTACCACCGCATCAGCTTCCACCGCCCCAACGGCGAGAAGGTCTGGATTGAGACCACCCGCCCCGAGCTGCTTCCCTCCTGTGTGGCTCTCGTGGCGCACCCCGACGACGAGCGTTACAAGCCGCTGTTCGGCACCACCGTCACCTCCCCGCTGTTCGGCGTTGAGGTCGAAATTAAGGCGCACCCGCTGGCACAGCCCGACAAGGGTGCCGGTATCGCCATGATTTGTACCTTCGGTGACACCACCGACGTTACTTGGTGGCGTGAGCTGCAGCTGGACACCCGCGCCCTCATCGGTCGCGACGGCCGCTTCTCCCGCGAAACCCCCGAGTGGATCACCTCCGCCGAGGGCCGCGAGCGCTACGAACGCATGGCGGGCACCACCGTCTTCACCGCACAGAAGACCGTCGTGGAAATGCTGGTTGAGGCCGGCGAAATGGACGGCGACCCCAAGCCGATTACCCACCCCGTGAAGTTCTACGAGAAGGGCGACAAGCCCCTCGAAATCGTTGCTTCCCGCCAGTGGTACATCCGCAACGGTGGCCGTGACGCTGCACGCCGCGAGAAGCTCATCGAGCGCGGCCGCGAAATCAACTGGTACCCCTCCTTCATGCGTAGCCGCTACGAGAACTGGGTTGAGGGCCTGAACGGCGACTGGCTGATTTCTCGCCAGCGCTTCTTCGGCGTTCCCTTCCCCGTCTGGTACCCGCTGGACGCTGAGGGCGAGCCGGACTACGAGAACCCGATTCTGCCTTCTGAGGACATGTTGCCGGTTGATCCCGCATCGCAGGCTGCTCCCGGTTACACCGAGGATCAGCGCGGCGTAGCGGGCGGCTTCATCGCCGACCCGGACGTTCTGGACACCTGGGCTACCTCCTCCCTGACCCCGCAGATTGCGACCGGTTGGGGTGTGGACCCGGACCTGCACGCGAAGACCTTCCCCATGGATCTGCGCCCGCAGGGTCACGACATTATCCGTACCTGGCTGTTCTCTACCGCTGTTCGCGCGGAGACCCTGGCTTCCTCCGTGCCGTGGTACAACACCGCACTCTCCGGCTGGATTCTGGACCCGGACCGCAAGAAGATGTCCAAGTCCAAGGGCAACGTTGTGGTCCCGAACGAGGTTCTGGAGAAGTACGGTTCGGACGCTGTGCGCTACTGGGCTGCTTCCGCTCGCCTGGGTGCTGACACTGCCTACGACGAAGGCCAGATGAAGATTGGCCGCCGCCTTGCGATTAAGCTGCTGAACGCATCCAAGTTCGTGCTGAACCTGGGCGCTACCGAGAAGTCTGTCATTACTTCTCAGGCTCAGGGTCGCGTGCTCATCAACGCCCTGGACCGTTCCCTGCTGGCTCGCCTGGCGTACCTGATTGAAGAGGCAACCGCTGCGTTCGAGAAGTACGAGTACGCTCGTGCTCTGCAGATTTGCGAGAGCTTCTTCTGGTCCTTCACCGACGACTTCGTCGAGCTGATTAAGGACCGTGCGTACGGTGCTCGCGGCGAAGAGGAGCAGGCTTCTGTTCTGGCTGCGCTGGCAACCACCCTGGATGCCCTACTGCGTCTGTTCGCTCCCTTCCTGCCGTTCGTGACCGAAGAGATTTGGTCCTGGTGGCGTGCAGGTAGCGTGCACCGCGCCGAGTGGCCGCAGGCACTGCCCATCCTGGAAGGCACCCTGCTGGCTGAGTACTCCGCTCAGAACCCGACCGCCGGCATTTCGGCTCAGTGGGTCCTGGCGGACGCTGACCCGGCTCAGATTGAGTCGCTGAAGCAGATTCTGCCGGATGTTGCTGAGGCTCTGGGTGGTCTGCGTAAGGCTAAGAGCGACGCGAAGGTTAAGCAGCGCACCGAGGTTGAGTCCGCAACTATTGCGGCTCCCCAGGCTCAGCTGGATCGCATTGCTGCTGGCATGGCTGATCTGAAGGCTGCCGGTAACGCTCGTGAGCTGTCCCTGGTGGCGGCTGAGGGCGAGCTGGAGGTTCGCGATGTGGTGCTCGTTGTGGAAGAAGCAGCTGAGTAATTTCGCCTAATTTTGAGCGTTGTTCGCTTAAATTTATGACGCTACTTGAGCGTTGAGGACGGGGCGGTACCGGTTGACGGTACCGCCCCGTTTTCTGTGCCTACTGTTCGTTGTAGCTCGCCGGGTGTGAGGCCCCAGCGGCTGACCTCTACGGCTCTGACTATAGGATTTGTCCAAGCTGCGCCCGTGGATGCCTGCTCCAGCCCTCTGAGAATCTTCGCTAGCGGTTCCCCCAACGATATGGGTTTAGCCTGCTAATCTGTGGGGATTCTATGGAATTTCCAACCCCTTTTTATATTCATCAATGTGCAAAGAGCATAATCAACCTTATGAGATTGACTGTCACTTTATGTATGATTGTTGATGCGAGGGTTTTACCATCAGGAACAACCCTCTATTCAACTTCAGCAACAGACAAATCACCGGTACGAGTAACGACATACCCCGACCAACCGCACGACAATAAACCACCCGTCAGGCGTAGCGATGCGTCCTGGCTCTGACCCGCGCCAAAGTAGGCGCACCCATAATTACTATGAATTCACATTCTTCATCTTCCGGATTACCGCAAGAGCCTCAGGCGAGGCAGAGCTCAACCCCGAGCACGCCGCCAGGAGCGCAAACCAACATTTCCCCCAATCAGCTTCAGCACTATCACACGAGCCTGAACGAGTACATCAGCCAGGCACGTGAACATGCCCAGGCGCTGCGTGCCAGCTACACCAACGAAGTGTATGAACTCTGGCTTCAGCATATTTCCACCAGCGCCGCCACCGATGAGGCGAGCATCGTCTCCGGTTCGTTGACCGCTCAGCAGCTTGAGGAACTGACCCGCAAGTGGGTGCGCCTCATGCGTGAAAGCCGCGATATGCTGCACCACGAAAGCTCCATTGCCGCCGCACGCGCCGCTGTGGAGGCTAAGCCCCTCCCCGAGTAGGGTCACCCTTTATTTCTTTCGCGCGGCAACGCCAGCACTCCGCGTTGGTACCGCGTTTTCCGCGGCGGGGCGATCGAGCCAAGCGATTAAGCCCTGCTCGGAATGCGTACTTCACATAACCTGCCCCTTGCTATAGTTATGGATATTCAAAGACCCTAACTATGTTGCAGAAAGGGCGGGAATGTCCCACCAAAAACGCGTCCTACGGCCTATACGTAGCGATGTTGCTCCCCCAGTTACCTCCCCACCGGTCTACCGTGGTGATATTGACGCGCGCGGCACGGCGCAAGACCTCGTCCCGCGCAGCTTGTGGGTCGATTTCTGGGACACTCTCTTCTTTATCTTTGCCGGCATCGCGGCCCTCGTGCTGACCTTCATGATTCTGGCGAATACGGTCGGCCATTCTTTCTGGGGTTTCCCCATTGCCTTCATTTTCTGGGCGGTCACCGCGTACCTGACGCTACCGCGTTTTCACGCGATCATGACCCGCATCTACGTGCCCGACTACTTTATTGGGCGCACCCGCACCCCGGACGGTCTGCTCGGCGACCCGGTCAATATCGGTCTGATTGGTACCGAGGAGCAGATTCACCAGGTCATGCAGGACGCAGGCTGGACCCGCGCTGACAACGTCACCCTCGTCTCTTCCTGGAAGATTATTCTCTCCACCATCACCCGCCGCTCCTACGCGGAGGCGCCCGTCTCCCCGCTGAAAATTTTTGGTAAGACGCAGGCTTTCGCCTACCAGAAGGAAGTGGACGGCAACCCCGAGAAGCGCCACCACGTGCGCTTCTGGAAAACCCCGGACGGCTGGCTTCTGCCGGGCGGTCACCAGGTGGATTGGTTGGCGGCGGGCACGTACGACTCCGGTGTGGGTTTCAGTTTCTTCACTCTGCAGGTCACGCACCGCATTGACGCTGAAACCGACTTTGAACGCGACTACATTGTGGAGTCCATTCAGTACGCCCACCCGGAAACTCACGTTGAGATTCTGCACGATTTTTCCTCCGGCTACCATGCCCGTAACGGCGGCGGTGACGCGATCCGCACGGACGGCGCGCTCCCGGTCATCGTGCTGAACAATGAGGGCCTGGAGCCGCAGGAGCAGGAAGAAATTCACCTCTCCAGTGCGCACGACCTGGCGTACCGCATGCCGCTGAGCCTGCTGGTTGGTTCGGGTATGCTCATCGCTGTGACCCTCGCCGACATTGTCAACAGTGTCATTTTGGCGCTCAGCCGCCCGGCACTTCGCGCCAAGCTGTTGGAGGAAGGTTCCGGCAACGACATTGAGCTGCTGGACCTCTTCGATCAGGTGGATAGCAACGTGCTACTCACCATTACCGGCACCGTGCTGGTGGGTTTTGTAGCAATTTATTCGGCGGTGCACCTGTTCCTGCTGTGGAGTACGTTGCGCGGCTCGTCGAAGGCTCGTCGCCTGGCTCTGCTGTTGACAGCGTTGAACTTCGCGGCGATTACCGGTGGTGTGCTGTGGGGCCATCAGTCCCTGCCGCTGTCCACGATTTTCTTCCAGCTGGGCGTTGCGGTGTTTGCGATGTTGGCGTTCACCTCGGACGCGGCGGTCCAGTACACGGCAACCCGCACCTTCCATATGCGTGATACGAAGATTGTGCAGCGGGCAACGCACCCGAAGGTTCTGGAGCACAGGGCTCAGCGCAAGGCTCAGAAAGCGCTGAAAGCGCAGAAGATGCACAATGCACAGAAGGCGCACAATGCGCAGAAGGCGCACAAGGCTACCTCTGCAAGTAGCGCTCACCGCGCGTAGATCGTACGTTTCAGCGCAACATAGTGAATAGAAAAGTACCGCCCGGTCAGTACATGACCGGGCGGTACTTTTTTGCTCTGCAGCCGCAGACTCTACCGAGCCTGCGGGCATGCAGGATTCTCAGCACATTGCAGGCTTCTTAGGCTTCGCCCTTTTCGCCGTGGAAAATCGGGCCCACGTTACGGGGGCGCTTGAGCTCAAAGAAGCCGGGGTAGGAAGCCAGCGCCAGGGCGCCGTCAAAGAGCTTACCAGCCTCTTCACCGGCGGGGCTCGGGGAGATGACCGGGCCGAAGAAAGCGGTGCCGTTAATGGAAATCAGCGGAACACCCACATCGGTGCCGCCCACGGTCTCCAGTGCCAGGTCCAGGGAGGCGCGCATCTGCTCATCGTACTGGTCGGTGAAGGCGACATCCACCAGCTCAGCCGGCAGGTTGACCTCCTCCAGCGCCTTGACGATTGCGTCGCGGTAGGAATCAGCCTTGTTCTTGTTGTGGTGAATCTGCTCGCCCAGAGCGTCATAGAGGGGCTTGATGACCTCATTGCCGTGCAGCTCACGCACAGCGGTAATGAGGCGGGTCGGCGCCCAGGACCGGTCCATCATTGCCTGGTAGTCGGCGGGCAGGTCGCGGCCCTGGTTGTGCATGGACAGGGAGAAGGGACGCCAGGTCACCTCAACATTACGGACCTTCTGCACCTCGCCAATCCAGCGGGAGGTAATCCAGCACCAGGGGCAGATCGGGTCGAACCAGAAATCAATCTGTGCGGGTGCGTTCTCAGTCATGAGTGTTCCTCTCTCATACGGTTGCGCCAGCCGCTTCTATGAGCCGGCGCTTATTCTTCGGTACACGCTCATCAGGACATGCCAGCGAGAGCAGTACCTGCTAGTGAGCCGTCACCCCGTATAACCGGGGCGACGGCTTCTTTATTCCCTAGCCTGTCGGCTGGAAGTATTCGGTTATGCCGCCTGACGGTCCGCTTCCTTCAGGGAGGCAGCCTTCGCCTCCCCCTTCACGGTGCGGGTGGTCTCGGTTTCGGGGTCGGGTGCCTGCAACACGTAGCGGGGTTCCGCGCCGTTGAGCACGGTGTCCTCACCGATAACGATGGACACCACATCGGTGCGGTCCGGGATGTCGAACATAATCGGCTGCAGAATCTGCTCCATCATGGCGCGCAGGCCGCGGGCACCGGTGCCGCGTTCGGCGGCGAGGCGGGCAATAGCCGCGACCGCAGCGTCGTCGAGGACCAGGTCCACGCCGTCCAGGGCGAAGAGGTGACGGTACTGCTTGAGCAGCGCGTTCTTCGGTTCCGTCAGCACGCGAGCCAGCTCTTCTTCGTTGAGCTCGCTCAGGGTCGAGATGACCGGCAGGCGGCCAATCAGCTCGGGGATAATGCCGTAGTGCGCCAGGTCCTCGGGCATAATTTGGTCGAGCGGGTTCTTCACGGAGCCACCCAGCTCAGCACCGAAACCGATACCGCCGGCACCCACGCGGGCTGCGATGCGGTCGTCGATATTGTCGAAGGCGCCAGCCACGATGAAGAGAATGTTCGAGGTATCAATCTCAATATTCGCGTGTGCCGGGTGCTTGCGTCCGCCCTCCGGCGGTACGGTCGCCACGGTGCCCTCAATAATCTTCAGCAGCGCCTGCTGCACGCCCTCACCGGACACGTCACGGGTGATGGAGAGGTTCTCGCCGCCCTTGCGGGCAATCTTGTCGATCTCGTCAATGTAGATGATGCCGCGCTGAGCCTTAGCAATATCACCGTCAGCGGCATTGATGAGGCGCAGCAGAATGTTCTCCACGTCATCACCCACGTAGCCCGCCTCGGTGAGGGTGGTTGCGTCGACCAGGGCGAAGGGCACATCCAGCTTCTTCGCCAGGGTTGCCGCCAGGTAGGTTTTACCGCAGCCGGTCGGTCCGAGCATCAGAATATTCGACTTGCCCAGCTCCACCTGCTCCCCCGCGGTCGCCGAAAGAATGCGGGAGGTCAGCACCGGGTTATCAATATCGTGGATGCGCTTGTAATGGTTGTACACCGCCACCGCCAGGGTGCGCTTCGCCGCGTCCTGACCGATGACGTAGTCGTTGAGGTAGCTGTAAATTTCGCGCGGAGTAGCCAGCTGAGATGCAGGCGCCGCCGCGGAGGATTTCACCTTCAGACGCTCTTCAGCGAGGATCTCTTCGCACAGCTCCACGCATTCGTCGCAGATGGAAACATTCGGGCCGAGCACAATCTTGAAAACCTGCGCGCGAGTCTTCTTGCAGAAGGAGCATCGCATGCTGGCGTTGGGCTGTTCGGGAGGCACAATGATGTCTGTGGCCACGAAGATTCCCTTTCGATCGGCGTGGTGAAATCGGTGCAGAAGGGTCAGTGACCTGATGTCTGCGGTGATTCCTCAGGAGGGGCACCGGCGGGTGGTGGGCGCCGTGGTTTGAGTGAGAAACCGGTATGAAATACTCGAATTTTCTCCTTCTCTAAGGCTACCGGAGTTCACCCCGGAACTCAGAATTACGCACCGCAAATGAACGGACTTACCGGGCATATGACAAAGCGCGTCTTTTATGACGGCGGCGGGGCTGATACTCCGGCATATGACGGTAGGCATGTGACGCTAAAGCCCGGCAAGAAAGCGCAGGTCAACGCCACATATCAGCCTGCCTTGCCGTACCCCTGGCGGGCGCAAAAAGGGCGGCACCGCACCGCGCACCAGCCCGAAGGCTCGCACACGGAGCGATGCCGCCCCTCCCCCGAAAAACGCTCGGGGATATTCCTCAAAACTAAAGTTTAGGTGTGGGAAATAGCGGTGTTGGTCGCAGGCTTACGCAGCTTACGAGACTCCAGCACCTTATCGACCAGGCCGTACTCCAGGGCAGCAGCCGCAGTCAGAATGTTGTCACGCTCAATGGAACGGTCAACTTCCTCGTAGGTCTTGCCCGAGTGCAGTGCCAGGGTCTGCGCAGTCCACTCACGCATACGCATAACCTCGTTCGCGTGAATCTCAATGTCAGATGCCTGACCGCCCTGCTGGCCGCTCAGTGCGGGCTGGTGAATCAGCACGCGAGCGTTCGGCAGCGCCAGACGCTTGCCGGGGGTACCGGCAGCCAGCAGAACCGCCGCAGCGGATGCCGCCTGGCCCAGGCACACGGTCTGAATCTCGGGGCGGATGAACTGCATGGTGTCGTAGATGGCGGTCATTGCGGTGAAGGAGCCGCCGGGCGAGTTAATGTACAGGGTGATGTCACGCTCGGGGTCCTGTGCCTCCAGAACCAGCAGCTGAGCCATGATGTCGTCAGCGGATGCGTCGTCCACCTGGGTGCCCAGGAAGATGATGCGGTCCTCGAACAGCTTTGCGTACGGGTCCTGACGCTTGTAACCGTAGGGGGTGCGCTCCTCGAAGCTGGGGAGCACGTAGCGGTTGCTCGGCATAGCCGGCGCCGAGGTGGTGATATCGTTCGGCAGGTAGTTCATGTGCATCTCCCTTATGCGTTCTTCGATTCGGGCAGCTTACCGGCGGTGGTGGCAATGTGGTCGAAGAAGCCGTATTCCAGGCCTTCTTCCGCGTTGAACCAGTTGTCGCGGTCGTTATCCTTCAGGATGGTCTCGAGGCTCTTGCCGGTGCGCTCAGCGGTGATCTCTGCCAGGCGCTTCTTCATGTCCAGAATCAGCTCAGCCTGAGTGCGGATATCCGATGCGGTACCGCCAATACCGCCGAGGGGCTGGTGCATGAGGATGCGGGCGTTCGGGGTTGCGTAGCGCTTGCCGATGGTGCCTGCGGTGAGCAGGAACTGACCCATGGATGCTGCCATACCGGTCACCACGGTCACCACGTCGTTCGGGATGAGCTGCATGGTGTCGTAGATAGCCATGCCGGCGGTGACGGAGCCGCCGGGAGAGTTGATGTACAGGTAGATGTCTGCCTCGGGGTCTTCAGCCGAGAGCAGCAGCATCTGGGAGCAGATGAGGTTGGCGTTGGAGTCGCGCACCTCGGAACCGAGCCAGATAATGCGCTCCTTCAGGAGGCTGTTGTAGACGTAATCTTCCTGGGCACCAACGATGGGGGTTGCCATAGACGGCGCGGGCGCCACGCCGGCTGCCTGGGAGGCGCCGATGGGCAGAGGCATGTAGCTGGACATTCTTCCTCTTCTTCTCTAATGGGTCTTCGCTGCATCTTTGCGCGATTTACGCGCCGGAGCGCACGCGAAAAGTTTCGTTGCTACTACCTTACCGATAGTTGCTCTCCCCCGCTTCCCTTCGGGTTGTTCGTTCGCCAGGGGGTGAAGCCGAGGCGATAACCTCGGTACGGAATAACTTGAGAACGGAATAGTTTGGGGTAAAAAGAGCCTCAGCGGGCACCCAACCGGTAATTCGGTGGATGCCCGCTGAGGCTACACGTTTCAAGCAATCAGCTCACGCCCTCTAGCGGGGTGGCTTCTTGCAGACCGTGGCGGGGATTTAGGCAGCTGCCTCTTCGCCCTCGCCCAGGTACTTGGACAGATCAACAACGTTGCCCTTGGTGTCCTTGACCACTGCGGTCTTCAGCACTGCTGCCAGAGCCTTGGAGCGGCGAACCTCGCCGACCAGTGCGCCAGCCTGGCCGGAGCCGTCCAGCATCTGTGCGAACTGGTTGGGGTCCATGCCGTACTGGGAGCTCATGGTGATGATGTAGTTAATCATCTCAGCCTGGTCGACGGTCACTTCTTCCTTGTCCGCAACAGCGTCGAGAACCATCTCGTTCTTGAATGCGGTCTCGGTGTTCTCGCGAACCTCGGCGCGGTGCTCCTCGGTGTCGTGGCCTGCTTCAGCGTTGGGGTTGTTGAAGTGCTGCTCGAGCTGATCCTCGATAACCTTCTCGGGGACGGGGATCTCAACGAGCTCAACGAGCTTTGCGAGGACCTTGTCGCGTGCCTGGGTGCCCTGCTCGGCAACCTTAGCTTCTGCAACCTGCTTCTTGATGTCTTCCTTCAGCTCGTCGATGGTGTCGAACTCGGAAGCCAGCTGTGCGAACTCGTCGTCAGCGGCGGGCAGCTCGCGCTCCTTGACTGCGGTGAGCTTGACCTTGATGGTTGCCTGCTCGCCTGCGTGCTCGCCACCGGAGAGCTTGGTCTCGAAGGTTGCGTCCTCGCCAGCGGACAGGCCGGTCAGAGCCTCGTCGATGCCGTCGAGCATGGTGCCGGAACCAATCTGGTAGGACAGGTCGTTTGCTGCGTCTACCTGCTCGCCGTCGATTTCTGCGGCGATGTCGATGGTCACGAAGTCCTCGTCAGCTGCGGGGCGCTCAACGGTCTTCAGGGTGCCGAAGCGCTCACGCAGAGCGTCCAGTGCCTGAACCTCGTCCTCAGCGGTGACCTCTACCTCGTCAACCTCAACCTCGAGGCCCTCGTAGTTGGGCAGCTCGATTTCGGGGCGGACGGTGACGGTGATGGTCAGCTTGACGTCTGCCTCACGGTTCTCGGTGGAGGGCTGGGACTGAACGTCCAGCTCGGGCTGTGCCAGGGGGGAGAGTTCGTTCTCGCCCAGTGCCTGTGCGTAGTAGTCGTTCAGAGCGTCGTTCAGGGATGCCTCGACGATGTAGTCGAAGCCCGCACGCTGCTCGATGAGCTGCTTGGGCAGCTTACCCTTGCGGAAGCCGGGAACGCTGATCTGACCCGAGAGGTTCTTGTAGGTGCGGTCCAGGTAGGGCTTGAATTCTGCGAAGGGAACCTCGACCTCAATCTTTGCGAGGGTCGGGTTGAGCTTCTCGACGGCGGTCTTCACGTCCGTGATCTCCTCATATAGTTTCGGTGCGGCACGAATCGTGTGTGCCGCGGTTGCTTAGTGGAAAGAGCGCCACGACCTTGTAGCGTCGCGGCAACCGTTTCACGTCGGGGCGACAGGATTCGAACCTGCGATCTCCTGCTCCCAAAGCAGGCGCGTTAGCCAAGCTACGCCACGCCCCGTGAAACCGACCGTGTTGCGCACTTGCGTGTTTAACACAGTCAGTGCCCTAGTTTACCTGTTTTCCCGCTAAATGCCCAACACAGCGGCTCGTGCACGGTTTATTTCCACTGAGCGCGTACTCCCCTAATAAGGATGCGCAGACCGGCACAAAAAGAGGAGGCGAGCGCCCACAAGAACAGGCAAAGGCCACCACGCAAAACCGCGCCAACACGCCCAAGAGTTTGACAGCACAGATGGAACCTCGCTACTATGGTCAAGTTCCATTCCGGGGATGTAGCTTAATGGTAAAGCCTCAGTCTTCCAAACTGATTACGCGGGTTCGATTCCCGTCATCCCCTCGCACAATCCCCTCGACGTTGTCGGGGGGATTTTTTGTGCTCGGGGATGCCGGGAATCGCTTCCGGGCGAAAATGTATTCCCTCGCGCGCTCGGGATTTTCGCCCTCCAGCCCGTCATCCCCTCGAGAACTATCCTGAACGAATCGTGGGAACCGCTTCCACATGCGGATTTGTTTCCTCGCGCGCTCGGAATCCGCACGCTCCAGCTCGTCATCCCCTCCACAAATCCCGCTCAAGGTTGCCGGGAATCGCTTACGTCTAAAAGTTCCGAAAGCTTTCGAAACTTTTAGACTCCAGCCCGTCATCCCCAACAATATAGAGCCCCCACACACTTACCTCGCCCCAAAAAACTTCACTCCAGCAGAATAATCGGAGACAAATACGAATATTTGCATCAATGCGGATTATATACCGTAAAATATGGTACACTTATTCGAAGGTATTCTATTTCAGATAGGAAAATCCAGTGACCTTGAAGATTAATGAAAAAGCTTTGGAAAAGCTCGTACAGCAACAGATTGCTGCAACGACTCAGAAGTATCAGCATGAGTTTGACCGCATCGCCTCAACTATGAAGGGCAAACCGGTGGAGTTGATCCTGCCGGAACTGCAGAAGTTTGTGAAGCAACAGGGTGGAAATGTTGATAGTGCACAGCTGAAGGAGTGGGCTCAGTGCCTCTCTAAGGGCGAGAAATTCATCTTCACTTCATAAGCCCTCACAAAATCAGAGCAGTAGAGCTAAGCGAGGAGCCCCAATTTATTATCGAGGACTCCTCGCTTTTCTCGTATCCACAGCCGTGAGTTAGAGCCGGATACCACTACTTCTGGCAGCCGGGGCACCAGTAGAGTTTGCGGCCGGCGATTTCCTCCATGCGGATGGTCGTTCCGCAGCGGCGGCAGGGCTCGCCGTGGTGCATGTACACGTAGTTCGCGTGGTCGGGCCACGCTTCGGTTTCGGGCACGCCGGGGCGGTCTTCGGGCTCGGTGGTGATGATGCGCCCCACGCGCACGCCGATGACCAGCAGGTGCTTATTGTCCTCCCAGAGTCGCTCCAGTTCCTCGTCGCTGAGGCTCTTGCCGGGGCGTAGCGGGTCAATTTCCTGGCGGTACAGCGATTCGGCGCGGAAGATATTGCCCACGCCGGAGATTGCCGCCTGGTCCATCAGAATCACGCCAATCGGGCGGGAGCTCTTACGTGCGGCGCGGTAGAACTGTTCGGGGTCGGCATCCGGGTTGAGCGGGTCGGGGCCGAGCTTGGAGCGGACGGTGCGCACCTCCTCCGGAGTGAGGGTGCGGCAGATAGTCGGGCCCACCAGGTCCGCCCAGCCGTGCTCCGAAACAATACGGCAACGCACCGTACTCTTCCGTTCGGGAGGACCGGCGTAGGGTTCCCCCTCCCCCGCCGCGTATTCTTTTTCGCCGATCTTGCGGGGCGCGCCAATGCTCGAAGCACCCGTGAACGTCTCATCCCCACCGAAGCTCCAGTTACCGTAAATACCCAGGTGCACGTTCAGGGTCAGGTCGTTCTCGAAGGTCACGAACAGGTGCTTACCGTGCGCGTACGCCCCGGTGATGGTGTGCCCATCCAGCAGGGCGGCACCCTCGGCGTAGCGGCCCTGCGGGGAGGAAACCTGCACGCGCTCGCCGGTGAAGACGTCACTGATTTGGCGGGCAATACGGTGGATGGAGTGGCCTTCGGGCACGGGTTCTCCTCGAAAACTTGTCGGCTAGAAATAGTGCGGATTATATGGGGTGCAAAGACGACTGAGGCGCATAGCCTGCACTATGCGCCTCAGATTTTAGAGCTTAGGCAGCGTCAATCTGCTTGCCGGCAATGTCGCCGGTCTGCTCGTACTCAGCCAGCTGACCGATACGGCGTGCGTGACGCTCCTCGTTGGTCCAGGGGGTAGCCAGGAAGACCTTGATGATTTCCAGTGCTTCTTCCTTGCTGTGCTGGCGGCCGCCCACAGCAACGACCTGTGCATTGTTGTGCTCGCGAGCCAGTGCCGCGGTGTCGTGGTTCCACGCCAGAGCCGCGCGGATACCCTCAACCTTGTTCGCAGCCATCTGCTCGCCGTTGCCGCTACCGCCCAGCACAATACCCAGGGAGTCCAGGCCAGCCTCGCGGTCACGCTTCACGCCAAGGGCTGCATTAATGCAGAACGAGGGGTAGTCGTCCAGCGGGTCATAGTCGGCGGGGCCGTGGTCAATCATTTCGTAGCCCGCAGCGGTGAGGGACTCGATTAGGTAGTGGCTCAGTTCGAGGCCAGCGTGGTCGGTTGCGATGTGTACGCGCATGGTACTCTCCTGGTGATTTTGTCTTGGTGTGACGTGCGTTTGTGCGTTCGTGGGAGGCGCCGGTTCTCAGTTCTGAGCGCCGTTGCTAGAGTGCGCCGCGCATCCATCAGGTGGGATACGCTTCCCCGTTTGGGTTTTTTCTGTCTTAACTGTATCGAATTCGCGCGGGTTCGGGTAATGCGAAGCCTTCTATACCCCCACCTATACGGTAGACTGTGGGATATGGCACTTTTTGGTGTCCCGATTCGCCGCGCCCAAGCTTGAAGGCCTCCAGCGCTACGTATGCAGCGTCGCAGGAGCCGCGCACCTCGGGAACCAGCGCACCATGACAGGGCGTGTCAACACGGCACGCTATTCACATCTAAGGAGAGGGAGCTGTATGCCCGGCCTGAACCTAACCCGCAATGAGGCAATCGAACGCGCATCCATTATTAAGCGCGTGCACTCGTACCGTATTGAACTCGACCTTCCGAAGGACAAAGACGTCTTCTCCTCGAAGGTTGAAATTCGCTTCGACGCTCAGGAAGGTGCCTCCACCTTCATTGACGCCATCACCTCCTCGGTCAAGTCCATTAACCTCAACGGCGAAGAGCTGAGCACCGACCTGGCGGACGGCGAGCGCATCCAGCTGCCGAACCTTGCTGCTGAGAACACCCTGGTCATTGACGCAGAGATGTTCTACACCAACACCGGTGAGGGTCTGCACCGTTTCGTGGACCCCGCCGACGGCGAAGTGTACCTGTACTCCCAGTTTGAAGTGCCGGACTCCCGCCGCGTGTTCCCCGTCTTTGAGCAGCCCGACCTGAAGGCTGAATTCGAGTTTATTGTGCGCGTTCCCTCGCACTGGGTGGTTGTGTCTAACCAGCCCGAGGTGAAGGTTGAGGAGAAGGAGTGCGGTTGCGGCCGTGCGAAGACCTGGTTCTTCAAGCCGACCCCGCGCATGTCTTCGTACATTACCGCGATTGTGGCTGGCCCCTACGAGAAGGTCACCAGCGAGCTGACTAACTCTGAAGGTCGAGTGATTCCGCTGGGCGTGTACGCTCGTAAGTCCCTCATGCCGTTTGTGGATGCTGAGGACATGTTTGAGCTGACCCGTCAGGGCTTCGAGTTCTACGAGGAGCAGTTCAAGACCCCGTACCCGTTCGAGAAGTACGATCAGCTGTTCGTGCCCGAGTTCAACGCCGGTGCGATGGAGAACGCTGGCTGCGTAACCTACCTGGAGACTTACGTCTTCCGCTCCAAGGTTGCGGAGGCTCTGCGTGAGCGCCGCGCTATCACCGTTCTGCACGAGCTGGCTCACATGTGGTTCGGTGACCTGGTCACCATGAAGTGGTGGAACGACCTGTGGCTGAACGAGTCCTTCGCTGAGTTCATGTCGACCCTGGCTGCTGCGGAGAACACCCGCTACGCGAAGGAGGCGTGGGCCACCTTCGCCGCGTCGGAGAAGACCTGGGCGTACCGTCAGGATCAGCTGTCTTCGACTCACCCGATTGTGGCTGAGATCCGTGACCTTGCCGATGTTCAGGTGAACTTCGACGGCATTACGTACGCGAAGGGCGCTTCGGTGCTGCGTCAGATGGTGGCGTGGGTTGGCCAGGAGAACTTCATGGCTGCTCTGAAGGTGTACTTCGATAAGCACAGCTGGGGCAACACCGTTCTTGACGACCTGCTGGTTGAGCTGGAGCGCACCTCCGGCCGTGACGTGCGTGCGTGGAGCGCTAAGTGGCTTGAGACCGCTGGTGTGAACACTCTCGCCGTTGAGATTGAGAACGACGAGGCTGGCAACATTTCGAACCTGGGTATCCGCCAGTCCTACGCTGAGGGCTTCGAGACCCTGCGCCCGCACCGTGCCGTAATTGGTTTCTACAACCTGGTGGACGGCAAGCTGACCCGCACCGACCGCATCGAGCTGGACATTGACGGCGAGCTGACCGTGGTTGAGGAGGCTCTCGGTAAGAAGCGCCCCGACCTGCTGCTGCTGAACGATGAGGACCTGGCGTACGCCAAGATTCGCCTGGACGAGCGTTCCATCGAGACCGCTATCAAGCACCTGGGCGACATTGATTCGTCCGTGGCTCGCGGCGTGGTCTGGGGTTCGCTCTGGGATACCGTGCGTGACGCTCAGATGCCGGCACGTAAGTACGTTGACCTGGTGCTGAACAACATCGGTAAGGAGACCAACTCCACCGCTCTGCGCACCCAGATCAACAACCTGTCCGCTACTCTGCACTCCTTCGTAGCTCCTGAAGCTCGCGAGGAGACCCGCCACCGTGCCGCTGACCGTCTGTGGGAGCTGGCATGCGTTGCAGAGCCCGACTCGGATGCTCAGCTGCAGCTGCTGCAGGCGTTCATCAACCAGACCCGCACCGAGGAGCAGTACGACAACGTGCAGCGCCTCTTCGAGGGTGAGCTGACCCTTGAGGGACTGGACATTGACGCTGACCTGCGTTGGAACCTGGTGTGCCGCCTGGCTACCGGTGGCCGTTTCTCCGCCGAGCAGATTGCTGCGGAGCTGGAGAACGACAACACCGCAAACGGTCAGCAGTACGCCGCTCAGGCATACGCGTCGATTCCGACCGCGGAGGCTAAGGCTGAGTACTGGAACAAGATCATGGTGACCGGCGAGCTGTCGAACATGATTCAGCGTTACGCTATTTCCGGTTTCAAGTCCGGCAAGCCCGAGCTGATTGCCCAGTACGATGAGCCGTACTTCGAGCAGATTGAGGGTATTTGGCGTTCGCGTTCGCACGAGATTTCCATGCAGATTATTGGTGGCATGTACCCGAGCGAGCCGACCGCTGAGCTGCTGGAGCGTACCGAGGCGTACCTGGCATCTCTGCCTGAGGATGCTGCGGCTCTGTACCGTCAGATTGCGGAGGCACGCGACGGCGTGGCTCGTGCGCTGAAGGTTCAGGCGGCTGACATTTAACAATGCTTGTGAGCTGAGGCGGGTTCGCCACCTGCTCTCATGGGTTTTTGCTCATAGGTTTTTATTCGTCCCCTTCTACCCCGATTCGGGGTGGGAGGGGACGTTTCTATATGGGGGTTTATGCCGGTTCTATTTTGAGTTGTGCCCCAAGTTGCACACCGGTTTGCGCACCGAGTCTAATTCTTGTCACTGCGGTGCATATTTTTTGGTATTTTCATTTGAATATCCCTCAAAAGCTCTCTACTTGGGGTTGCGCCTATCGTATACTGTTGTGCATGCCTTCTATCAAGTCTCCTATCGCGAAAGTTTCTCTGACCGGCACAATCCTTGCTGTGGTTGCCGCCGGTTCCTTTGGCATGTACTCCGCAGGAGGCTTCACCGCACCCGGTAGCACCGCCGCTACCGCTGCTACGGGCGCCGAGCCTACCCAGTCGGCGCAGGAAAGCCCCAGCGAGTCCCCCTCCCCCGAGCCGACTCCGGAACCGACCACCCCGGCGCAGAAGATGGAACGCACCGCGCAGAACGCCTTCGGCAAGGAGGGCGCGCAGGCAACCGGTGAGATTCAGGCGCCGTTCCCCACCTCCGCTGATGCCGCCGACATGCTGGTTCAGCAGTTCAAGGGTGGCGTGGTCATGTACACCCCCAAGTACGGTCCGGTTGCGGTGGAATCCGGCGTCTACGAGCACTGGTGGAAGCAGCGCGGGTACAGCGACTTTGCCGGTTGGGAGGGTCTGCCGGTGAGCTGGCGATCCAAGAAGGGCGTTCTGTACACCAAGTTTGAGAAGGCTGAACTCTACTGGGATAAGGCGAACGGTCTGCCGCGTAACACCAATGTTCTTGGCGCTAAGGATGCCCTGGTGATTGGTGACTCGCAGGTGACCGCAACCTCCTGGGTTGGTTTGGGTCTGAAGCAGGCAGGTTTCGTCCCGTACCTGTTCCGTTGCGGCGGCATCGGTTTTGTGACTGCCCGCGAGGGTGTGTGCCCCTCCTACTATCAGGGTGTGATGGGTGGCCGTTGGGCTCTGCCGAGCGGTAACCCCGGCGTGATTTACCTGGACGCCTCCGGCAATGACATTTACATTCACGAGGATGAGACGAAGGCGCGCGAGCACGTGAACGCTCACCAGACTCAGGTCATTGAGCAGCTGCGACGTATGTACCCGTCGTCGAAGATTGTGTTCGGTGGTGTGGTGTCTATGGATGAGGCGTCTGCACCGGATAAGCAGGTGGCGCATAAGCGTCACGTGGCAAACGAGGTGGCAAGGCAGGGTGCCCGCGAGACCGGCGTGCTGTTCATGGACACCTCGGGCTGGCAGAGCCTCTACCTGGCTGAGGGTGACATGGCTGATGGCGTGCATCTGAAGGAGAAGGCGCACCATAAGCTGGCGGGCCCCTTTGCGACTCGTCTGCGTGAACTGCTCGGCACCGCGTAAACTAACTGTGTAATCAGCCGAGTACATCAGCTTCGATCAACGTATAGAGCATCAAGAATGAGGCGCCGGGAGGATTGAATCCTTCCGGCGCCTCATCCGTTTGAGTGGGTTACCCACCGCAGCTCTCAAGTTAGTGTGCGGGTTTTATGCCGCGACGTTTGCCTGGCGTTCCTTCGCCTCAGCCTTCTGGTGTGCGAGCACGCCCTCCGCAAGGCGACGCTTCTGACGCTCACGAGCGGCTTCCTTCTCACGCTGCTCGGCAGCCCAGGCGACCGGGTCAATGTCGATCGACTCGTAGTGCCATTCGCCAATGTAGTCGCGAATCGGGGCGACCCAGGTGACGGGAATGCCGCGGCGCAGGTACACCTCGTGGTCGGTGTCTTCAAAAGCGTGGATAATGCGGTTGCCGTCAGCAATCAGGGACTCAATGACGGAGTCCTTCCATGCGGGGCTGTTGGAGCCGTCGTTGCCGGGCTTAGCGAACACGTGCTTGGGTTCCAGACCTGCGCGGGCGATGAACTGGTTCAATTCCTTCATGTAGGTGCCATCGCGGCCGGTAATTACTACGACCTCTGCGCCGGTGTCTGCCGCGATTTCGCGAACACGGTCGGCAATTTCAACATTGACCGTGGCGTTGCGGATGGCCTTGAAGAATCGGCGGTTGCTTGCGAAGAAACCGGTCAGGTACTTGTCCATCTGATCTCGGTTGCTGGCAAGGGTACCGTCAATGTCGACTGCAATCAGATCCATATAGGTCTCACTTTCGATCCGTACGGGAAGAATGCGCCTGGTGAGGGCGCGGCGGAAGAGTTCCCGTGCGGTGTGGCTGGTAATCGGTGTGTCAAAGACGCCCCGGTGAAAGGGCGTAGTCTCTCTAGAATACCCTATTTTCGTAAAGTAATGCCCTATCGAATGTCATTATTACAACTACCCCGTTGATGTCATACGGCATAGAAAAACCGCTGGTGGCGCAGGCAAAGAGCCCACACCACCAGCGTAAAAAGTCTAGAAATATCTCGAGGAAAGTTAGAGTAGCGAACCGGAACCGCGGCGCACCAGCACCATACCGGCGGGCGCCACAATGCGCAGCCACTCCTCCGAACCAACATGCGCAGCGAACAGCGGCAGATCGCCCGTGAAGCCTTCCGGGATGAAACCAAACACGCGCAGGGCGAATGCCGCGCCGGTCGGCACAAGCACGGTATCGAACTCAGGTAGGTACTCCAGCACCATATCGGAGGACCAAATACGCGAGCGCACCGTAGAAAGCACAGCAGCGCCGGGGTTCTCGGGCAGGGCGCGTTCTACCGCCTCCAGGCCTTCTGCGGTGGCGCGGTGGAACTCTTCAACCGGGACGGTACCAACCTCGTACCAGCCGCTGAGCGGGGCTGACTTGCCAGCCCAGCTGGCGTTGACGGTCACCGGCGGCATGAACAGCACCAGCTGCGGGTTCTCTTCGTTACCCTGTTCTTCTGCCTGCTTCTGCAGACGCGCCAGACGGTCCAGCAGCGCCTGCGCCTGTACGGTCATGTCCAGGGTGGAGTCAGCCAGCAGGTGCAGGGCACGCAGACCCATAATGACCGGGGTGTCCGAGGAGGCGTCCTCCGGCTCCAGGGAACAGGCGAATACCGCCACCACGTGGCCGCGCGCGGTCAGGCGGATAGCGGCGTCCGGGTTCACCGCCAGGGCGCGAGAAATGTAGGTGGCAAGGTCCTTCACCACTGCGGCACCCTGCGCGCCGCCGGGCAGAATCAGGAAGGGTTCCTCCACGCCTTCGTGGGGGTTGTACTTGAGTTCAATGGGTGCCGCCGCGTTCGGTGCGCTGTTCTGGTCGGGAGCGTTGTCCTGTGCGGTGTCAGGGGTGGTGTCAGACGGCGTAGTCATTTCTGCTCCTTTTCGGCGTTGGCCTGCTCGGTGGCAAGTTGGTGGGTGATATCGTGCGATGGTGTGTTAGGGGAACGTTCCGGATTGTTCATCCAGATCGATAATCCGGGCCGTTGTTCCTAGTCAATGTTCCGAATCAACCTGTCGTGGTTGTCTCAGAGTATGCTCTCCCACTCTACGCCAGAAACCGGTTCATTGAAAACGTGCGAGAATAAAACCATGACCAAGCCCACTGTGACCCAAAACCTCATGCGGATGCTGGACCTCTCCCCCGTGGAGGCGGCGCCCGCTTCCTTCGGTAGTGATGAAGTGTCTACCGGCGTGACGCTCACCCGCGAGCAGCCGCGTACTTTCGGTGGTCAGGTTCTTGCCCAGTCGATTATTGCCGCCGACCGCACGGTGGAGGGCAAGTACATCCACTCGATTCACGCCTATTTTCTGCGTCCCGGCGATATTGAGCGTGAACTGTTCTTTGCCGCTCAGCGTCTGAATGATAGCCGTTCCTTCTCGACCCGCCGCGTGCAGGTGTTCCAGGATGAGGCGCCCATGTTCTCTGCAATTATGTCTTTCCAGGCGGATAGCCGCGGCCCGGAGCACACCGCGGTCACCATGCCGGAGGTTCCGGACCCCGAGTCCCTTCCGAAGGTCAGCGATTATCTGGGCCAGCTCCCCCACCCCATTGCACAGGCGGTAGCGTGGGAACGTCCGATTGATATGCGCCACGTGGATGCGCCCCTGTACACTCAGCCGGATGCCTCCTCGACACAGCCGCGTGCCTGCGTGTGGTTCAAGACCTTTGACCGCCTGGTGCATGCTGATGGTTCTGAGGCGTCGGAGGCGGAGCACCGCGCCGCTATCGCCTACGCTTCGGATTACCTGCCGCTGGAGCCTGCTCTGCGTCGTCACGGCAAGTTCTGGCTGGAACCGGGCCTCAAGAGCGCCTCGCTGGATCACGCGATGTGGTTCCACCGCCCGGCGCGCGCCGACGAGTGGCTGCTGTACGTGCTGGATTCCCCGAGCGCGCAGGGCGGCAGGATGCTCGCGCAGGGTTCGATTTTCAATCGTTCCGGTGAGCTGGTGGCGACCGTGGCGCAGGAAATGATGTTCCGCCTGCCGGAATATCGATAAAGCAGAGCACCGCTAGGACTACCGGAAGGCGTCAGGCGAACCTGGCAGAGCATACAGAAAGACCGTGTGAGGTGGTTGTCTCACACGGTCTTTCTTATGTTCTAGTGTACGGTCTAGAAGCCGTTTGGAAGCTCTTATTTAGCTTCGCCGTCAATCACACCGTCCGGGGAAATGTGCACGGTGCTCTTGGTGCGGCGGGAAACAAAGAAGTCACCCACGAATACCAGACCGGTCACCAGAAGACCCAGTGCTGCCATCCATACTGCCGCCACGCCGTAGATTATCGGGAACAGCACCACGAGCAAGCCCAGAATAAGGGTACCAATAGCAGAGAGCTGCAGGTGGCGTCCGGCGGCGTAGCTCAGGTATTTCACGCCCTGGGCAGTCATCAGACGAATCAGCGCCCACATAATCATCCACGTACCCACAATGGTCGGGATGAAGGTTGCCTGTGCACCCACCGAGGCAGTCAGCAGAATCAGGCCAGCCACCACGGTCAAGATGCCGTCAACCAGGTCCCAGCCGGTACGTGCCTGCTTTGGCGTGCCGAAGTAACGTACCAGTTCAAACACGCCACCAAGCCACACCGAAATGGAGAACACATAACCCAGAACTACCAGCGGAATAGCGGGATTGGCGAACATGTAGATTGCCGCTGCAATCAGCAACAGACCGGTAACCAAGGACATCCAGTTATATTTTGAAAGCATAATGCTCTTCTCTTCGTAATCACATGTGTCAGTTGTACTTACGCACATACCCATTATAAACCGTAAATATGAAGTCCGCCACGATATATCGGTCGCCACTGAGCGAACTATTTCTACCGGCGAACACGCGACCCTCCCCTCGCCAGCACATACAGCAGCCAACGCGCGCAGCATCCAGTACACACAGCGCGTACGGCATCCAGCGCATATGGCATCTAGCGGGCACAGCAAAGCCCCGCCTCCCCACGCTTCAACAGCGCAGGAGGCGGGGCTCGCTACCGAACTAAACCCTATCGGGTCAGCTTGCGGTGCACCACGCGGTGCGGCTTGGCGGCCTCGGGGCCGAGGCGCTCAATCTTGTTCTTCTCGTAGGACTCGAAGTTACCCTCGAACCAGTACCACTGATCCGGGTTCTCGTCGGTGCCCTCCCACGCCAGGATATGGGTTGCCACGCGGTCCAGGAACCAACGGTCGTGAGAGACGACCACGGCGCAGCCGGGGAATTCCAGCAGCGCATTTTCCAGGGATGCGAGGGTCTCAACGTCCAGGTCGTTAGTGGGCTCATCGAGCAGCAGCAGGTTACCACCCTGCTTGAGGGTCAGCGCCAGGTTCAGGCGGTTGCGCTCACCACCGGAGAGCACACCCGCCTTCTTCTGCTGGTCCGGGCCCTTGAAGCCGAACGCGGAAACGTACGCACGCGAAGGCATTTCAACGTTGCCGACCTGGATGTAGTCCAGACCGTCAGAGACGACCTCCCAGAGGCTCTTCTCCGGGTCGATGTTCGCGCGGTTCTGGTCAACGTACGAGATCTTCACGGTCTCGCCGACCTTCAGCTCGCCGCCGTCGAGGGGCTCCAGGCCAACGATGGTCTTGAACAGGGTGGACTTACCCACACCGTTCGGACCAATCACACCCACAATGCCGTTACGGGGCAGGGAGAAGGACAGACCGTTAATCAGGGAACGGCCGTCGAAGCCCTTCTGCAGGTTCTCAGCCTCAATAACGACGTTACCCAGGCGGGGTCCCGGAGGAATCTGAATCTCTTCGAAGTCAAGCTTGCGGGTCTTCTCAGCCTCCGCAGCCATCTCCTCGTAGCGTGCCAGACGAGCCTTCGACTTAGCCTGGCGGCCCTTAGCGTTGGAGCGGACCCAGTCCAGTTCCTCGCTCAGGCGCTTAGCGAGCTTAGCGTCCTTCTTGCCCTGAACTTCGAGGCGGGCGCGCTTCTTCTCCAGGTAGGTGGAGTAGTTACCCTCGTAGGGGTACAGGTTACCGCGGTCAACCTCGGCGATCCACTCGGCAACGTGGTCGAGGAAGTAGCGGTCGTGGGTAATCGCGATGACGGCACCCTCGTAGGACTGCAGGTGCTGCTCCAGCCAGAGCACGGACTCTGCGTCCAGGTGGTTGGTGGGCTCGTCGAGCAACAGCAGGTCGGGCTTCTGCAGCAGCAGCTTGCACAGTGCCACGCGGCGGCGCTCACCACCGGAGAGGTGGGTGACGGGCATGTCAGCGGGCGGGCAACGCAGCGCTTCCATTGCCTGCTCCAGCTGGGAGTCCAGGTCCCATGCGTTAGCGGCGTCGATAGCTTCCTGCAGCTGACCCATTTCTTCCATGAGGGCGTCGAAGTCAGCGTCGGGCTCAGCCATGAGAGCGGAGATTTCGTTGAAGCGGTCCAGCTTGGACTTGATTTCGCCCACGCCTTCTTCAACGTTGCCCAGAACGGTCTTCTCTTCATTCAGCGGCGGCTCCTGCATGAGGATACCCACGGTGTAACCGGGGGTCAGGCGTGCCTCACCGTTGGAGGGCTGGTCGAGGCCAGCCATGATCTTCAGGATAGTCGACTTACCCGCACCGTTCGGACCAACCATACCGATCTTGGCGCCGGGGAAGAACGACATCGTCACGTCGTTAAGGATGACCTTGTCGCCCACAGTCTTGCGGGCCTTGATCATCTGATAAATAAATTCAGCCATAGTTACCTATTTTAGCGTGGATTCGGCTGAGGGTACGAGAGTTTTAGGTTGCATGCTATGCGAAGTACCACGCGGGTACTAGACTCGAAGCTATGAGCACAAACCCCTCCCCCAAACTTCTGGCACCCGAAGACCTCGAGCATGCCGTTGACCGCCTCGCGCTCGCCATGCCGCTGGCGACGCGTGATCAGCCGTTCGGCCCCGAACACACGGTGTACCGGGTGGGCGGCAAAATCTTCGCCATGTACACGGAGGGCATCGGCCACCCCATCGTGAACCTCAAAACCGACCCGGAAGAATCCGAGGTGCTGCGGCGCATCTACCCGAGTATCATTCCGGCATGGCACATGAATAAGCGACACTGGATTTCCGTAGGCGCCGGCGAAGGCATAACCGAGCGGGTTCTGGAGGAGCTGGTGGAGGATGCGTACCTGCGCGTCATGTACTCGCTACCCAAGGCGAAGCGACCCATCGAGTTCCGCGAGCGCCCAGTGCCCGAAAAGCATTAGGGCCTGAAGGAATCTTTTAAACAGCGGAGCGGGCGAGCACCGGTCCGGACCACCGAGTTGCTCACCCGCTAAGCAAAGCACTTTTCTATCCGCGGCTGGGAGGGTCATCAACCACGATGAACGCTCGAACCACCAAGCTCCCATCCCATATATTGCGGGGTCCAGTACCATGCACCACTTGTGTGAATACGTGATAGTTGAGTCGGCTCCCCTGCCAGACCTTCCTATGCAGAGGAGGTACTCACACGGGTGCGCTGAATATTCCCTTGAGTGACTCGGCTGTCTCATGCGATGTAGCCGAGAGGGGATCGCTGTCTTCGCCCGAACTACCGGCACGGACGAAGTGTGCTCTCGGGAACAATCATAACCTTTTTGCATTAAAGTGTCACTTTCGGATTGAAGGATATAGAGGGCATTTATTGACCATAATTCAGGTGTTTTATAGCGCCGAACCCACATATCCAATAACCACGAAATACCTGCAGATTTTATGCCCCGAAAAATCAAGGAGGGGCCACGCTGACCCTTCCTTATACCGCCTCCACATGGGCTAATACCCACTTAAAGCAATATTCAGAAAAGTCAGCGCGACCCCTCACTATATGAGATAAATTCTTCATCTCACATGGGCTTCAGCCATAAATCCGGTCAGACGCAGACAAGCACAGATGTTAGTCGTCGAACTCTACCTTCTCGAAGCTCATGGTGCCGTCAGCGTGAGAGACAACAGTGTTCGGGTCACGCTCACGACGAGCCGCCGCGTACGCATCGTGGCTTGCCTCATCAACCCAGCGGGTCACCACAAAGTAGTCGCCGCCCTCATCCAGGGGGCGCCACAGCTCAAAACCCTCAAAGCCGGGGAAAGAGTCAGCAATGTGGCGGGCAGCAGCGAAGCGCTTCTCCAGCTCAGCCTGGTTGTCGCCAACGACAGCAAGACGGTGAACCTTAACAACGGACATGTGTCCTCCTTCTGTTGAGTACGTGCTTTCAACGATGAAAGCGTATTACCACCTCGCACCACCTATAGGTAGGCTATGTTCTTAGCGAGGTTACCCTCAGAATAACGGTTTGCAGGCACAAAAAATAGGGGTCAGCGCCAACTAACAGTTATATGACGCTAACCCCCATTCAGAGGATTACGAGGCGCTCGCGAGCGCCTATTCGAGGCCTAGGAATTTGCCTCGGGCTGGGCGGTATCGGGCTGAGTAGATTCACCCTGAGGTGCGGTATCCGCCTGAGCGGCGGTATCAGCCTGCACTGCGGGGCTCTTCTTTGCTTTCTTCTGAGCCGCCTTCGCCGGGTTCGCAAAATGCACCCCGCGCTCAGCCAAGAAACGGCGGTCCTTCTTATCCCACTGCTCCACCGGGTACGCCTCCAACAGGTCCGGGCGGCGCTCCAGGGTGCGCTCAATCTGACGGTCACGACGCCAACGCGCAATCGCACCGTGATTACCCGACAGCAGCACCTCCGGCACCTCACGGTCACGCCACACGGCGGGCTTCGTGTACACCGGGTACTCCAGCAGACCGCCCGTGTGCGACTCCTCCTCCAGGGAGGCGGGGTTACCCATCGCGCCCGGAATCAGGCGGGTGATAGCCTCAATCATCGCCATGACCGCGACCTCGCCACCGTAGAGCACGTAATCGCCCAGGGACACGGGCATCACGCGGAAGCTCTCCTGCGCCCAGTCCAGCACACGCTCGTCAATGCCCTCGTAGCGCGCCGGAGCGAAGACAATATGCTTCTCCTCCGCCAGCTCATACGCCATCGCCTGATCGAAAACGGCACCCGCCGGGGACGGGACAATCAGCAGCGGGCGGGTATCAGCGGCGGGTTCGACAGGCTCGGCACCCTCAGTAGAGTCTTCGGAAGCGTTCAGCGGGGAGGCGGCAAGTACCTCGTCCAGGGCCAGGCCCCACGGCTCGGGCTTCATGACCATGCCCGCGCCACCGCCGTACGGAGTGTCATCCACCGTGCGGTGACGGTCAAACGTGTACTCACGCAAATCATGCAGGTGCAGATCCACCAGACCCTTCTCGCGTGCCTTACCCAGCAGGGACAGCTTCAGCGGCTCCAGATACTCGGGGAAAATCGTGACCACATCGTAGCGCACGGACTACTCCCCCGCCTGCTCGGTCGCCTGCGCAGAATCCTGCTCAGCGTCCTCGACCAGGTCAATCAAACCCGCCGGAGGGGTCAGCAGCACAAAGCCGGGCTCATCCTCGGTCGAGGGAACCACCTCGGGCACAATCTCCTCAACAAAAGGAATCATGATCTCTTCACCCGCACCGGATGCAAGACGCGGCGAACGAGCCAGCTTAATCAGCAGCAGATCCTGAACCGGCATGGTCTGCAGACCGGTCACCTTACCCAGCGGCTTGCCCACAGCCGGGTTATCCACGGGGCTCTCACCCTCGGGAACGTCCGCCAGCAGGTACACGGGCAGGTTCACCAGCTCCTGCTCGTAGAAGCCCTCTTCATCGCCCTCATCCTCGGGAACCTCGTAGACCAGGCGGCTGCCGCGCAGCTCCTCAGCCTGGTTGCGGGTAGTCACCTCATCAAAACGGACCACCAGAATCTTCTTGTTCCAGCGGGCACCGGCAACCGTCAGCTCACCGGTGGGCGCCACCGAAGCGGCAGCAGAGCCGGGCTTGAAATTCTCGATACCGAGCACCTCACCGCGGGCAAAACGCTCCTGCGGGGCATCAGTAAAGAGCTGAACCGTCACCTCACCACGAATACCGTGAGGCTTACCGATACGAGCCACCACAACCTGCATATTTTCCCTCCGCTGGATACAAGCTAAAAACCTACGCCGTGCACGTGCACGGCTCCCACTATTCTACCGGGCACTTAGGACGGGCGCATTCTGCCGCACGCACTACCACCGGGACCCGGGTACGCGAAAGCCCCCGCCTTCCGGAAAAACTCCGGGAGCGGGGGCTTCAAGCGTTTACGAGCTAGCGTCGCTTTTTGTCGGTGTCGATAATGTCGATACGCATCGGCTCGCCATCAGAAATAGCGTCCATCACCAGACGGATGCTCTTGGCGGTACGACCAGACCTGCCGATCACTCGGCCCAGGTCATCCGGATGCACGCGAACCTCAAGGGTTTCACGGTGACGCTGAGTGCGCAGGCGCACCTTCACTTCCTCCGGACGATCGACAATCCCTCGAACCAGGTGTTCGAGTGCGTCAGCCAACATAATTACTCAGCTGCTTCCTCAGCCTCAGCCTCGGGTGCTGCTTCCTCAGCAGCCTCTTCAGCCTTCTCAGCCTTGGGGGTGATAGCCTCGGGCAGGATCACGGAACCCTTTTCGGGAACAACGAACTCAGCCTTAGCCTCGACGGGCAGAACCTTGGACTCTGCCTTCTCGCCCTTGAATGCAGCCCAGTCGCCCGAGAGCTTCAGCAGAGCCAGAACCTGCTCGGTCGGCTGTGCGCCGACAGAGAGCCAGTACTGAGCACGCTCAGAGTTGATCTCGATACGCGAGGGGTGCTCGGTCGGGTGGTAAATACCGATCTCTTCGATGGTCTTACCGTCGCGCTTGACGCGCGAATCAGCGATCACGACGCGGTAACGAGGATCGCGGATCTTACCCATACGCTTGAGACGAATCTTAACAGCCACTTTAGTGGTTACTCCTGTTTCATAATTTGGTGCGAGGCACACGGTTCAGCACCCGTGGGGCGGGCCATTCACGGCGCCTCTATGGACACAACGGCGCGCGAAGAGAGGGGTCGCGCGTCGCCGGGTACTCAGCTAGGGTATCAGAGCCCAAGATTTTAAGCTAGCGACACGGAAAAATAATTGCCGCAGGCACCGAACATCACTTTTAAACAGCGTTCTGTTCCCGTGATGTGCCCGGCTGTGCCCGGTCACTCGGCTGTTACTCGGCTCAAATAGCTGCCCCGGCGCCCTCACCGATGAGCTCTAGTCGAGGTTGCTAGGAATTGATGTGGCTAGGAGTCGAGGTTGCTCATCTCCAGAGTCTCCCCCGTCTCCAGGGCGCGGTAGCACTCACGCAGACGCTCCACCATCGACGGACGTACGTAGCCTTCCAGGTTCTCCGGAGCAACCCACTCGTAGGTCACCAGCTCAGCATCCTGCAGGGTAATCTTCGTATCCGCCGCAATCACGCCGCCGTCATACATGTAGTAGGTCGAATCGCCCCACACGCCCAGCGACAAGCCGTGGAAAATCAGCAGCACGCGGCCCAGCTTCACATCCAGGCCCAGCTCCTCCACAATCTCGCGCTCGCAACCGGGCTTGGGAGCCTCGCCAGCCTCCACGGTGCCGCCGGGAAGAATCCAGCCGTCCTTATAGTTCGGCTTCACCAGCAGCATCTCGCCGCGCTCATTACGAATCAGCGCGCCCGCCGCCAAACGGCGCGTGGGCAAGGTGGCGATAAAAGCCTTCAGCTCTTCATCGCTCAGATAGGAATCCTTCATGGCTTCTTTCCTTTAGCGGTCGGTTTTCTTCGCAGCGCGCTGCCTGATGCTACGCACTATACCCAGGGCACGCTCACGCAGTCCAGAGGGTGCCTGCTCCATGGACGGGGCGGCATCCTCCACCGTGCGGTAGTGGCCCTCACGTAGGTCATCAATCAGAGTACGCTTCTTGGTCGAGGGCTGCTCCCCTGCGGTGTCGCCCGGATGCACCAGCTCAGCATCCGCCACCGGGCGGGCATGCTTCTTCCGCTGCATCTCGTCGAAAGAATGCAGAATCGTCGGAATCAGAGCCGTCTCAACCGTGGCATTCAGCGCAAAGAGTGCGGCAGCCACCGAGAACTTACGGCTCGCCTTACCCTGCGCACGGCGGCGGCGCGCCACATTCGCCAGGGTCAGGGCAATAGCGCTTTGAGCCGTCACATCCGCACCCAGGACCAGACCCACGCGGCGGGTCTTCGCACGAATCTGCTCCGGAGTCAGGCGCTTTTTCGAGGCAGGCTTCTTCGAGACAGACCACGCGGAGGGGGATGCCTGCGTTGCCTGAGACGGAACATCTTCAGCAGATGCGTTCTCAGACGGTGCATCATCAGATCCCGCGGCATCAGAAGGCGCGTCCTCAACCGGGGTCGCCTCGGACTGTGAGACAGCAGGCTGTTCTGTTGCGGACTTGGCGGAGTGCGGTGCGAGGGCAGCCCTCAAATGCGCAAGAATAGCTTCTTCTTCCTCCGGGGTGAAATTCCTGCCACCCGTAGGCCGGTTCGCGTCGTCCTTATCGGAATCACGGTCCTGTTCGTAGGGACCCTCGAAGTCGTCAAACGCCTCAGCGTCCAGGAAGTCTTCTTCCTCATCAAGAGTGTCTTCCGGGAAAGACATATGAGTGTACTCGAAGGGAATATGACCTTCGCTAATGGCATCCATCCACTCGGCGAGGGTCACGCGGCGACCGGTCGCAACCAGTCGGTAGCTACGCTCCATGGGCGAGGGGAAATTACCCGGATAGGGCTCAATCTCCTCGTCATCTTCAAAGGATTCATCCTCAAATGCATCCTCCTCTGCAGAGCTGTTCTCAGGGAAAGTGTTCTCAGAGAAGGTAGCCTCGGCAACGGAGTTATCCAGCGGGAAGGTAACGTCCAAAGCTTCAGAAGTCTGCATCTCATCAGCCGAATCAGCCGCATCTGCAGGCTGCGCGAAGCCCTCATCCTCGTTGCCGAAGATGCGCGCCGTACTAATCGACGCCACATCAAAACCGGTGGTCGGAACCAGCGCCAGCTCCGTAGGAACATCCAGCAGCTGCAGCACCGACTCCAGCGCCAGGGTGTTGCTCGTATCGCGCAGGTACGCGTTCAGGCGGCGACCGGTAATGGAATCAGCTTCCACCCCAAACATCGCCATGACATTAGCGATGCCCTGCTCGATTTCATCCTCATCGGAACCGAAAATCTTCGAACCCGAAAGCTCCGGGGCGCTACCGGGAAGCTCTGAGAGCAGATCCTCCAACACGCCGCCAAAACGTGCGACTTCCTCACGGCTGAGGGCACGGTTCAGGCGCTTAGGCACGCGCTGCCAGGTGAACTCCTCCACGATGTTCTCGTAGGGTTCGCCGAACGCCTCCAGGTACCACTCCTCATCCGAGTAGGGTTCGCGGGCGGGCTCCTCATAGACCACCAGGTGCTGCTGGTTCGCGTTGCCCTCAGCAATCAGGGCGTTGCAGTTCAGCAGGCCCAGTAGCGCCATCAGGTCCACCGGGTCGGCAGAAATGAGGGTCCACTCCCCCGCCGGCGCGGCAACAACCTGCCGAGTACCGGCAGGAAGGTACGCCAAAAGAAGCCCGGTAATCATGTCAATGGGCAGGTCAACGAGCATGGCGGCGTCGCCGTCCACCAGGAACTCCAGCTCACCCTGTCCATTGGGCAGCTCCTCCCACACGGTCGCCTCACCCTCAAGGGCGGCACCGGTAACCGGCAGCTGATCCACCAGCTGCGCCACGTAATCCTCAACGGGGGTGCCCACGTGCAGATGGCCGTCAGCGACCTCCAGCACGTTCATGTAGCCCTCATCGTCCACGGCGCACAGCACGTAGAGCTGCACCTGGTGCTCACCCATCTCGTAAGCAATCAGCTCCGGGGAGGCGGCGGTCGCCTCAATGAGGGCGGCAATCAGCTCCTCATCGGTAGTGGAACGAGCCATGATGCGGCGGCGCTGAATCTTCTCCTCCAGCTCCATGGTCTGCTCGATGCGCTCATTGCGCTGCTTCTCAGCGGTGCGCTCCTCATCCTGGGCGCGCAGGTACTCGGGGCTATCCGACTCACCGGTTCCGGCGGGTGCGGGGGCCTCGTCCCACATGCCGGTGAGCTTATCGACGGTCCACTCTTCGCTCTCCAGGGCGGCGGCGAGGCGGTCAACCTTCGTGCGGTCGTTCCAGGCGCGCTGCTTATCGGGGTCTTCCGCCTTCACCTCATCGTGCATGCTGCGGGCTTCACGAATGAGGTTCAGGATGGTTGCGGCAACGTCGTCAACGGCGGGGTCGTCACTCTCGCTGGAGTAGACGAGGTCGCCCGCCAGTTCGGCGGAGTGCTCCCCGTACTCGAGGGCAATACGCGCCCAGACGGGAGTGTACCCGGGAAGGATGCTCGAATCATCGTCGAAATCGCCCACGAGGTCTTCCGAGAACTCGCATGCAGGCTCCTCTACAAACTCAGCGGCAGATGCGCCGGCAGGGTCCTCTACAGCATCATCAGCGAAGGCGCGCTGAGACCACGGCGTGACCTGCTCATTCAGCTGATCATCCGCGTTCTCTCGATTCCAATTCTGCTCGTTCTGAGCCATTGATACCTTCCCTTCACACCATTCATGCACCCAAACCGGGCACCATACCGGTACGGGTGCGCCCGTCACCACGTGCGCACCCGTACCACCCCTTACCGGGCTCATATTTGCTCTTACTGCAGGAACTTCTCGAAGCCCTTCGGCAGGTTCATGCTGGACAGATCCATCTCCTGGTTCTGAGCCTGCTGACCGAATGCAGCACCGGCGCGAGCCTGCTGCGCCTTAGCTGCTGCCGCCTCCTGCGCCGCACGCTTCTGCGGGTTGCCGGAGCGAGCCTTCTTCTTCTTGTTGTTGTTCTTCGCGTTCTTACGAGCGCCACCGGCCGCAGCCGCCATACCGGGCATCTGCATACCACCGGGCATGCCGGGCATCTTGCCCGAAGCGAGCTTCTTCATCATCTTCTGAGCCTGAGCGAAACGCTCCATCAGCTGGTTCACTTCAGACACGGTCACACCCGCACCCTTAGCGATACGGGCACGACGAGAACCGTTAATGATGCGCGGAGCCACACGCTCATGCGGGGTCATGGAGCGAACAATCGCCTCCACGCGGTCAATCTCGCGCTCGTCAAAAGCTTCAAGCTGCTGACGCATCTGAGCCGCACCGGGCATCATCATGAGCAGCTTCTTCATGGAACCAAGCTTACGAATCTGCTGCATCTGAGCCAGGAAGTCCTCAAAAGTGAAGTCTTCCTGATCGATGAACTTCTTTGCCATGCGGTCGGCTTCAGCCTTATCCCACTGAGCTTCAGCCTGCTCAATCAGAGTCAGGATGTCACCCATATCCAGGATGCGGCTTGCCATACGGTCCGGGTGGAACTGCTCAAAGTCAGTGACGTTCTCACCGGTGGACGCGAACATAATCGGCTTGCCGGTCACCGAAGCCACCGACAGCGCCGCACCACCGCGGGCGTCACCATCAAGCTTAGACAGGACCACACCGGTGAAGTCCACACCCTCGTTGAAGGCGTTAGCGGTGTTCACGGCGTCCTGACCGATCATCGCATCGATAACGAACAGAACTTCGTGCGGCTCAATAGCGTCACGAATATTACGTGCCTGCTGCATGAGCTCAGCATCAACACCCAGACGACCCGCGGTATCGACAATCACCACGTCGTGCAGCTTAGCGCGAGCCTCAGCCACACCGTCACGCGCCACCTGCACGGGATCGCCGGTGGGTACGTCAAACTCGCTGGTCACACCGGGGTGCGGCGCGTACACGGGCACGCCCGCACGCTCACCAACAACCTTCAGCTGGGTCACCGCATTGGGGCGCTGCAGGTCGGATGCAATCAGCATCGGGGTGTGACCCTGGCCCTTCAGCCAGTGAGCCAGCTTGCCCGCCAGGGTGGTCTTACCGGCACCCTGCAGACCCGCCAGCATAATGATGGTCGGGCCGCTCTTCGCCATGTTGATGCGGCGGGTCGAACCGCCGAGGATGCTCACCAGCTCCTCGTTCACGATCTTCACGATCTGCTGGGAGGGGTTCAGCGCCTCGGAAACCTCCGCACCGAGAGCGCGTTCCTTCACGTGGGCGGTAAATTCGCGGACCACGGGGACGGCGACGTCAGCGTCGAGCAGGGCGCGGCGGATTTCGCGGACGGTTGCATCAATGTCTGCCTCGGAGAGGCGGCCCTTGCCGCGCAGGTTCTTAAAAGTTGCCGTCAAGCGGTCGGAGAGAGAATTGAACACGAGCCGTGATCACTTTCTTAACGTTGAGGTGGCCCCCAGCCGCGAAGGCGAACGGGGATGGTTAGTCAGTCTTTAAGGATACAGGATGCGCGCTTTCTCCCCCGCCTCCACCTGTGGATAAGTGGCGCCGGTTCACCCTGAGCTCAGGATTTACGCTCAACATCCCCTCCCGCGCCCCTCAGCAAATGCGCGGCAGGTACCAGACTTACCCCCTCATAGAGGCGCAGCTGAAACCCTCAGCAAATGTTCCGCGCCCCACCTCAGCCTGCTCAACACGTCAGATAGATTAGATTTTCTAGACAGCCTGGGTTAGAATTCTAAAGGTGTTACGCACAAATGCGTGATACGCCCGAGTGGCGGAATTGGCAGACGCGCCTGACTCAAAATCAGGTTCTTCGGAGTGTGGGTTCGAGTCCCACCTCGGGCACCAACGCAAAAAGCGGCGGGAAAGCTTGAAGCTTTCCCGCCGCTTTTGCGTATCTACTTCTACTTTTACGCCCACCCGCGCATCGGATGCGGCAACAATAAAGACACAAGAAACCGCCGCCCGGCCGTGAATTCACGACCGGGCGGCGGTTCTATATACCTAGCGTGCAGGCTGAGGATTACCCTCAGCTACGCATCGAAAAAGATTGGTGAGCGGCTTAGCGCTTGACCTCGTTCTCCTCGTAAGGACGCAGAGCCTCGCGCTCGCCCTCAGCACCGTGGACGCGGTGTACCTGAACCATGTTGGTGGTACCTGCGCGGCCTGCGGGAGCACCGGCAGCAACGACGACCAGGTCGCCAGCTTCTGCCAGACCGTTCTTCAGCAGGTACTCGTCCACGAAGTGGAACAGACCTTCCTGATCGGTGATCATCTCAACCTGCTCAGCGTCAACGCCCCACAGCATGGACAGGAAGGAGCGAACCTTCGAGCTGGTGGTGAACGCAACAATCGGGGTCTCGGGACGCAGACGTGCCAGACGACGTGCGGAGTCACCGGACTGGGTGAAAGTAACGATGAGCTTTGCATCCAGCTGGTCAGCGATGTTCACTGCTGCGCGGGTAATTGCGCCACCGCGGGTGCGGGGCTTGCGGTCCAGCTCGGGCACGCGGTACAGGCCGCCCTTTTCGGTATCCTGAACGATTGCAGCCATAGCCTGCAGGGTCAGGATCGGGTACTTACCGACCGAGGTCTCACCGGAGAGCATTACTGCATCTGCGCCGTCGAGGATTGCGTTAGCGCAGTCAGAAACCTCTGCACGGGTGGGGACGGGGTTGTCGGTCATGGACTCGAGCACCTGGGTTGCCACGATGACGGGCTTTGCCCAGCGGCGTGCCATGTCGATAGCCTTCTTCTGGACGAGGGGAACCTCGGAGAAGGGCAGCTCAACACCGAGGTCACCACGAGCGACCATGATGCCGTCGAACTTGTCGATGATGTCCTGCAGGTTCTCAACTGCCTGGGGCTTCTCGATCTTGGCGATGACGGGTACGCGGATACCCTCTTCGTCCATGATCTTGTGGACGGGGTCAACGTCTGCGCCGGTACGGACGAAGGAGAGTGCAATGATGTCTGCACCCATCTTCAGTGCGAAGCGCAGATCGTTTGCGTCCTTCTCGGTCAGCGCGGGCAGGGAGACTGCTGCGCCGGGCAGGTTGATGCCCTTGTTGTTGGAGATCGGGCCACCGACGACCACGCGGGTGCGAACGCGGGTGGGAGTTACCTCAATAGCTTCGAGGCGAATCTTGCCGTCGTCGAGCAGGAGCTTGTCGCCGAGCTTTACGTCGCCGGGCAGACCCTTGTAGGTGGTGCCACAGATTTCTGCGGTACCTTCAACGTCTTCGGAGGTGATGGTGAAGTCTGCGCCGGGCTCAAGGTATTCCTTGCCGTTTGCGAAACGCTCGAGGCGAATCTTGGGGCCCTGCAGGTCGGCGAGGATAGCAACGTCCTTACCGAGCTTTGCAGACTGGTCACGGATGGTGTCGTAGCGTGCCTGGTGCTCGGCGTGGTCACCGTGGCTCATGTTCAGACGGGCGACGTTCAGGCCAGCCTTGATTGCCTCGGAGATCTTCTCGGGGGACTCGATTGCCGGACCGATGGTTGCAACGATTTTTGCGCGCCTCATGTACCTAACCTTTGTGTGTTGTTTCATGTGGCCCCTGAGGGCTCACACTGATTTTCCGGGGAAGACTAATGTCAAATTCCCAATTATTCCCACGTGTTCTAACAGGTAACCACATGCCGGATGCGTGGGACTCTTTCTCAATTATAGGGGTTTTGCGCCCTCTTGGGTATGCTTCTCCCAACTCTTTCCACCGAAGAAATTGTGTTTCACGTCGCATTTTGAACGCCACCCCTCTTCCATCGAACACGCCACAGAAAGTCGATTTTCACCCCCACCACCCCCGCCTCGCCCGGAAAGTAAATTAGGGTGCTTTTTACCCATATCTAGCCAGTACTGCGCAATATTTAGTCTCGTTCGAGAACATTCGAGCATATTTCAAAAACATAGAGACACTCAGAGTGGGCTATGAGAAGATAGATGGGGCATCCAAAAGCTGGGCGATTTCACATTTTCGCGCGCCTAGCCTATATTGGAACCCATAATTAGTATTTGAAATGCGAAATATATCTGGAAGGTTCACAGATGACTACTCGCGTGCTGATTATCTTCGGCTCCACCTACGGCTACACCGAACAGTACGCCACCTGGCTGGCAGAAGATCTGCGTGCACTCCCGCAGGCCCCCGAGGTTGAGACTGTCCCCGCCTCCAAGGTCACCCCCGAGCAGGCTGAGGCATTCGACGCTTTCGTCATTGCCGGCAGCGACTACGGTGGATTCCTCAACGGCGCACCGGCACTTCGCAAGAAGATTCTGCCGATTATTGCGCCCAAGAAGAACCGCACCGCATTCTTCACCGTCTCCTTCACCGGTGAATACTCCAAGAACCTGCTGGACAAGGCCGTCGCCAAGAGCTACACCCCCGAACTGACCGAAGGTCGCCCCGTCTACCACCTGCGTGGCGGCATCGACTTCGACAAGATTTCGCTGGCTCACAAGACCGCCCTGAAGGGCCCGGTGCGCGCATGGCTCATGGCTAACCCGCACCCGAACGAGGGTATTCAGCAGATGCTCGAATGCTACAAGACCGGCAAGGCTGAGTACATCGATCGCGAGACCCTCAAGCCGCTGGTCGAGGACATCGCAAAGTTCCTCTAAGCCTTTCGGGAAACACAAGCTTTCGCCTCTTCCCACCCGTCTCTTTCAGCCGGACATCAGAACCTGAAGGAGCGGGCGGGAAGAGCCGAGATAAACGTGCCAACAGGCACCATATACGTGGTCGATGACTCTTCATCTCTCCTGCATCGACCATGCAACTCCGGGTGCCGGTGCGAGGCCGCGCCAGATACAGTACCCGGAACATGAGGGGTGGGTCTTTGTGTGTGCGGCCCACCCCTTTCCTTATGCCCGCAAGCCAAAGCCCCTGCAGCGTCCCCTCCGACAGAGCAGTCCACAGAATGAAATTCGCAACGCCCCGGCGTGTCGCGTGCCTAAAATTTTGTCCCAAAAACTTGAGCCAATAAATGCACCGACAAGCCACAAAGTAAAACAGACACCCCAAAGATTCCAGGTTACTGTGCACTCTGCGAAAGATATGCCGCCAGAATGACACCCCAAATCATTGCGCACAGCGGTGCAGGTACCGTAGGCTGATAGCTGTGCCGGTCGCTTGACGCGGCAACAATTGACACATAAACCTCACCCAACTACCCCACCATTCACTCGTGCCAGAAGCCCCCACACAGGGCCACATCGACACATCCACCTCTCAAACACAGGCAAAATCTATGAAGAAACTCCAGACTGCCGCGCACTCCGCGGCAGCCCGCTCCATCGTGGCGTCCGCAGGTGCGCTCTCCCTGGTCGCCGCATCCCTCACCTCCGTTCCCGCAGCCTTCGCCGCCCCCAGCGTGAGCGCAGCCGCAGAGGTCAACCTCGGCGCATCCTACGAGGAGCTCACCTACGCTCCCGCCCCGGATGCATCCCTCGTCGAACACTCCAACCCCGCCATGGGTGCGGGCGAGCGCGAGCGCCTGGGCACCGCGAACGCACGCACCGGCGCAACCTCCCCCGCTTCTACCGCAACCCTGAGCGGTATTGCCGCACACCAGAGCTCCGCGCAGGGCGTGGCATCCGGTCAGGCACTGGCACAGGGCCGCTCCGCGTGGACCCCCTCCGGCGGCACCCTCGGCATGGATGTCTCCTCCCACCAGCAGAACGTGGACTGGGCGAGCGCCTACGCCGCAGGTTCCCGCTTCGCCTACGTGAAGGCAACCGAGGGCGGCTACTACACCAACCCCTACTTCGGTCAGCAGTACAACGGTTCGGCACAGGTCGGCATGGTGCGTGGCGCCTACCACTTCGCAAACCCCCGCACCTCCTCGGGTGCCGATCAGGCACGCTACTTCGTGCAGAATGGTGGCGCGTGGACTGCCGACGGCAAGACCCTGCCCGGTCTGCTGGATATTGAGTTCAATCCCTACCCCGCCTACGGCAACACCTGCTTCAACATGACTCCGGCGCAGCTGACCGCCTGGACCCGCGACTTCGTGGACACTTACCGTTCGCTGACCGGTCGCGCCCCGATGGTGTACACCGCAACCTCTTGGTGGTCGCAGTGCGTGGGTTCGCAACAGTTTGGTTCTCTGCCCCTGCACCTGGCGAGCTACTCGACCGTGGTCGGTGCAATTCCGGCGGGTTGGAGCGGCTACGACATTTGGCAGTTCACCGATTCGGGCCCGTTCGTGGGTGACTCGAACTTCTTCCCCGGCACCGTGAACGATCTGAAGGTTCTGGCGAAGAACCCGAAGGCTGTGCACCGCAACTGGTCGAACGGCCAGGACCGCACGGTTGAGGAGCGTGCGGCAAAAGATCGCGCCGCTCAGGATTCGAACGTGGTGACCACCGCGACCGGCTCCATTGATATTCGCACCGGCATCGGTAACTTCTGGAATAAGAACCGCTCCTTCTACGGCAACCCGATTGGCACCGAGTACTCTCTGGGTCACGGCGTGTACGCGCAGAAGTTCACCAACGGCAAGACCATCTACTGGACGAACTCTCACGGTTCGCACTGGCTGGTCACCAACGGCGGCCTGGATTATAAGTTCCGCTCGGACGTGGCACGATTCCGCGGCCTGACCACCGACGAGGAAACCCGCTCCGACACCATCGCAGTCTCCTTCGCTAACGGTGAAGGCGCCTACTGGTCTGCCGCTACCGGCACCCACATCATCAATGAGCGCGGCTCCATCTACGCGACCTGGCGTGCAGCTGGCATGAGGGGCGTGCCCACCACTGACGAGCAGAATCTGGGCAACGGCATCATCAAGCAGGAATTCACCGGCAGCACCACCTACGTGTGGTCCGCACAGACCGGCACCCACCGCCTGCACACCGGCGGCGCGTTCTACCACCGTTTCCTGCAGCACCGCGGCGCCTGGGGTGCACCGGTGACCGACGAGACTGTCACCTCCACGGGTGCTCAGATTCAGTTCGCCTCGGGTAAGGTACTGCTCTGGTCGGATGCGTACGGTGCGTACGAAACCAACGGTAACGGCGCGATTTTCAAGCATTGGGAGAAGAACACCGCCCGTTACGGTGCGGCACGCGGCGACGAATCCTACGTGAACGGCGTGTACTACATGGACTTTGAGCGCGGCACGATCCGCTGGACCGCGCAGCGTGGAATCTACTAAACAGCGTGGAATCTACTCAACAGCACGGCAGCTAATAAACACTGCAACGCGCATATAAAAACGAGGGGCACCTGGCAGAGGTGCCCCTCGTTCTTTTGCTACAGGGCGCATCTTCTGAACAACACAAAAATCAAGATGCGTTCTGCAGCGGGTGGGTTACCGAGTGAGTAGAGAACCCGGCTATGTTACCCGTGCCGGCAGGTAAATTTATGGCGTGGCGGGCGTGCCGCCTCGAAGTCATGCAATGTCCTAAAAGCCCCGGATTAGTGTGGCGGACATAGTCCCCATTGACTATGTCCGTGGGGCCCACACTAATCGTTGGTGAGACCTCAATCCGAAGGTGTCTAAAGGGGCGCCTGGCCGGAATTAAGGACTCAACGGTGAATAACGGCACGGTACGAAGATGCTGAAATTCACCCGGGTATGGCGTTCCGGGAGAAGGAATCGATATCTAGGAGGGCCGAAACCTTCACACGTCATATCCCGTTACATCTAGGGTAGGTGTAGGCGCACGCGAAACCTATCTCTTCGGCAAATATTACGCCTCAACCAGTGGTTGAATGTTTACAATACAAGTATGCATTTTGAGGCCTATAGATGTCAAACAAGATACTCTATTGAACTAATTTAGTGAGAATTTTGAGATATTCCCCGAATATTTCAAAAATAAATTCCTGCGTATATTACGTTTAGGTGCCTAGTACTCACAGAGGAATTCGGCTCCTCACGATAACGGCTCTCAAAAACCTACAGCCCACCCCACCCTAAAAAGCCGCGTTAAAAACACTAAGGCGCACCCCGCGTCGTATGCACAGCAGAAAGAGTACCCATACTCCCCCGCCACACGGGATGCGCCTTAGGCGCTATAACCATCGAAACTACCGGCAAGACCCCAGTCGAGTGAGACCTTGAAGCCCTACCGGGCGCCTCGAACCATCCGCCAGCTTAGAGGCTAGCGAAGTCCAGAACCATACGGCCGGTAATCTTACCAGCAGTCATTTCCTCGAAGACAGCCGGTGCCTCGTCAACCTCACGCAGCTGAACCACCGGAACCACGAGGCCGTCAGCACCGAACTGGAACGCCTCCGCCAAATCCTGACGGGTGCCCACCAGGGAACCCACCACGCGGATACCGTCCAGAACGATCTTCACAATGGACAGCTCCATCATCTCCGAGGGCAGACCAACAGCCACCACGGAACCGCCCGCACGAACCGACTCGATAGCCTGGTTGAACGCAACCTTCGACACAGCGGTCACCACAGCAGCGTGAGCGCCGCCGCCGGTCAGCTCGCGAATACGAGCCGGAACGTCCTCAACCTCACGGCCGTTGATGACGTGATCAGCACCGATCTTACGAGCCAGAGCCAGCTTGTCGTCGTTGATATCAACAGCGATAACCTTGGCACCGAAAACCTTCTTAGCGTACTGAACAGCCAGGTTGCCCAGACCGCCAGCGCCGTAAGCAACCAGCCACTGACCCGGGCGAACCAGCGACTCCTTGGTTGCCTTGTAGGTGGTCACACCCGCGCAGGTAATCGAGCTGGCCTGCGCCGGGTCCAGGCCCTCGGGCACCTTGACCGCGTAGTCGGCGGTCACCAGAGTGTACTCACTCATGCCGCCATCGACCGAGTAGCCTGCATTCTTCACCGAACGGCACAGGGTCTCACGGCCCGAGGTGCAGTACTCACAGTGACCGCAGCCCTCGAAGAACCAAGCCACCGACACGCGATCGCCTTCCTTCAGGGACTCAACACCCTCACCGACCTTGACGACACGACCAATGCCTTCGTGGCCCAGAATACGACCCGGAACCTCACCGAAGTCACCGGAAGCCACGTGCAGGTCAGTGTGGCACACGCCCGAGTACTCAATCTTCACGAGCGCCTGGCCGTGACCGACAGCCGGAACGGGAACCTCACGGACAACAACCGAACCGTCAACCTTCTCAGGAACAACAACAGCCTTCATGGTTTCCTTGCACATGACCTATAACTCCTTAGTCATTGGTTGCCGCGCTCAAGCCGCAATCTGCAATTTGCGCTTTGCAACCTAGCGGGGTGGGCGCGCGTATTCTTTACATTTCCACCGTAAAATGATGAGCCGCCAATCTAAAGGACTATCCCCGAATATGACAGAGGGGTTATTTAGGGGTCAGCACGCGAACGAGGATGAGCTTTCGATAAGGTCTATTCCGACCAATGCGCTAAACCGCCAAAGGTTGATATGACGCTATGACGAAGCGACACAGAAGATGAGAATGCCTCCCAAACAAGCGGTTTGGGAGGCATTCAGAAAAAATTTAAATATTAAGTTTGAGGCGCATACCACCCTAAAGAAAGGGTTCAATCTACACCTATACGCTTCCTCACGGCTCTTAGCAGCTCTGAGCGGCCGCCTAGAAGCAGAAAGCAACCTCAATATAGCCGGCACCGCGCTCACCCGGACCATTCGGAGCGTTCAACGCCCAACCCAGATCCGTCACACGCACCGTAGTATCCATGAACGTACCGCCGCCAGCGCCACCGCCAGCCAGCTGCACCGAACCCACTGCATAGCGGGCACGAGCCGCATCATTATTCCACTTCTGCGACACCACACGAGCCGAAACGCTCAACGCAGCACCGGAACCGCCGCCGCCATAACCGGCGCCACCGCCTCCAGAAACCACCGACTGGTAGCCGTTAAACAGCTCGCCAGCGTTCGACGGGCGGTTATCGGTACCCTCCGGAGTCTGATCCCACTGGTACGAATAGCTCGCCACACCATCGGCGCCCTTCGCACGGAAACCGCTCGCACCCACCGCACCGGCAGTCGCAGTGCTCACCAGCTTCTGGGTGGAGGTGCTCGAAAAACCAATCACCGAACCATCGGTGGTCGGCGGGTCCAGCTTCTCGCCGCCAGCACCGCCCACACCACCGGCAGCACCCGAACCCGGGTTCACCGTCAGAATCGGCTCAGACTGCACCTCGTACGAGGTGAAACCAACAAAACCGGGCGAACCGTCGCCGTCACCCGAACCAGCGCCGCCACCGGTGCTGAACTGGTGCTCACCGCCGGAGCTATCCAGCGAATAGTGCGCGGTCGGGCGCACAGCACCCGCATTCGCGGGGTTCGGCAGAACCGTCGCATACGACGCCAACACACCGGCACCGCCGCCGCCACCGGCAACAATCATCGGCACGCCATCCACCTCAATAGCGGAGGAACCACCGCCGGACGCCGAATACAGCACAGCGCTCATGCCGCCGCGACCGGTCACACCGCCAGAAATGCGGGTCAAATCATTAATCGCAGAAACAACGTTTGCGGGAACCGGCGAAGAAGCCTTCGAGGAGCCACCCACACCGTAGCCGTCGCCGCCCTCAGCGGGCTTCAGCTCACCATTACCAATACCGCCCGAACCGGCCGTCAGAGTAATAGTCTGGCCGCCGCGCACAGCCATAGAACCCTCCACCATGGCACCGGAACCGGCATCAGCCACAGTGTAGTTCGTGCCACCGGCACCGCCCACAGCGGTAAAACGCATACGCTTAGCGCCCGCAGGAACCGTCAGCACGGCTACCTTCTTCACGCCGTCACCGGCAGTGATCATCGTCGAATCCTCGTAAGGTCCGGTGCACTCGCCTTCCTCATCAGACGCCGCATACGCCGGAATCACCGATGACGCCACAACAACCGGGGCAGCCCACGCCGCACCAGCCACCAGACGACGACGGGTCAGACCCGGACGAGAAGAAGGAGAAATGGGGCGCGAAGAATCGCCGGCAGAAGAGCTCACGATAAAAATCCTGTACGTTGAGTGGGTGTTTCTAAACGCAGACGCGACGGGCGTTCGAAGAGCCTCATACTCCTTACACGGAGCCTCATACTCCTTACGTGGGTGCCCGCCACACGCAATACCTCTATTATGCCTTCTCAACAGCCCAAATCCACGCAGGGTCCCGGCACATGCCACCATGAGAACATCCACCAGCAAGAAACAGACAGCAAGCACAAATAGCGGGCACAAAAAACCGCCGGACAGGGGCGCTCCCCCATCCGGCGGTTTTTCTATGAAATTTAGATGGAGCTAGAAGATGAAAGCTAGGAGCCCTTTGTCAGCTAGGAGCCCTTCGTCGAAGACTCAGAAGAGTCAGAATCCTCGGCGGGCTCTGCCTTCTCAGATGCCTTCTCGGATGCCTTCTCCTCAGCGCCCTCTACAGACTCATCTGCGGCAGGCTTCGGAGCGAACTCCGCCGGAGCCGGCTCAATACCTGCAGCAGCCTTCGCCGCAGCACGACGACCAGCCACCACAAAACCAGCAGCACCCAGCAGAACCAGCAGCAGAGCAGTCCACACGTGAATACGAACGCCCCAGAGCATCTCCGAGGTATCAATACGCAAGAACATCTCAATGAAGAGGCGACCCACACCGTAGTAGAACACGTACAGCCACAGGGTCTGACCCAGCTTCAGCACGCCCTTACGGCCCAGCCACAGCAGCAACGCCACACCCAGCAGGTTCCACAGCGACTCGTACAGGAACGTCGGATGGAACAGCGTACCCGCCGGATACTGCGACGGAAAATTACCGCTCGACGCGCTAATCTCCAAGCCCCACGGCAGAGTCGTCGGCTTGCCGAACAGCTCCTGGTTGAACCAGTTACCCCAGCGGCCAAACGCCTGAGCCAGCAGAATACCCGGCGCTACCGCATCCGCAAAAGCAGGGAAATTCATGCCATAGCGGCGGCAACCATACCAGGCGCCCAACGCACCAACCGACACGGCACCCATAATGCCGATGCCGCCCTCCCAAATCTTCAGGAAAGCCCACGGATCAGCAACATTCGGACCGAAATAGCTACCCGGGTCAGTAATCAGCACATGGTAGGCGCGGGCACCAATAATACCCGCCGGAATAGCCCACATCGCCACGTCAAAAACGCGCTCAGGGGTACCACCCGCCGCCTTCCAACGGCGAGAACCCAGCCACAAGCACACCGCCATACCCGCAAGAATACACAGGGCATAGAAATGCACACGGAACGGGCCCAACTGCAGGTACGAAACGCTCGGAGAGGGAATCGAAGCCAGCACGTTAGCTACCGGCACGCTCGCCAGCGACAGCACATCAGACATTAGCCTTCACGCCCCGCCAGCTCACGGGTCAGCTTAGCCACCGCCTCAACACCGCCAGAAGCCAAAGCCTTCACTAGCGCAGTACCGACAATCACGCCGTCCGCATACTCGCCAATCTCCTCAACGTGGGCACGAGTCGAAACGCCCAGACCCACGCACGCACGAGGCGCACCGGCAGCCTTAATGTCCGCAACCAGGGTGCGAGCCGCCTCCGACACGGAGGTGCGGGCACCGGTCACGCCCATCACCGACACGGCGTACACGAAGCCGCTCGACGCCTTCGCAATAGTCGCCAGACGCTCCGGCGAAGAAGACAGAGCAGCCAAGAAAATACGGTCCAGACCGTACTCATCAGAAGCTTCAAACCACGACGACGCCTCATCAGGCACCAGGTCCGGGGTAATCATGCCCGCACCGCCGGCAGCCGCCAAATCACGCGCAAAATTCTTCACACCGTACGCCAGAACCGGGTTCCAGTACGTCATCACGACAACCACCGCGTCGGTCGCCTCGGTAATGCGGCGGACCGCCTCAAACAGCTGAGGAAGCTTGAAACCGTTCTCCAGCGCCACGCCGGTAGCCTTCTGAATCACCGGGCCATCCATGACCGGATCAGAATAAGGCACGCCCAGCTCAATAATGTCCGCGCCGTTATTGCCCAGAGCAATCGCCGCGTCAATCGACTCGTCCAGGGTCGGGAAGCCCACCGGCAGGTAGCCAATCAGCGCCGCACGGCCCTGCTTCTCGCACTCAGCCAGACGAGCCGCCAGAGGCGACTGCGCATTCGGAGCGGGGAAAGAACCATCCAGCACCGTAAAAGGTGCCGCCTGAGAAATAGCGTCCTGGTAGCTCATTACTTAGCCTCACTTTCAGCCTGTGCGTTCTGTGCAGCGGATGCGGCAGCTTCCTTATTACCGGTCATCAGGGTCGAGGACGGAATCGCCTTACCCAGACCGAACCACTTCAGCGCGGTCTCCATGTCTTTATCGCCACGACCGGACAGGCAGACAATCATCGTCTTCTCGCGTGCCGCCTCCGGATCCTCAGCAGCCCAACGCTGGCACACGCGCAACGCGCCCGCCAGAGCGTGCGAAGACTCAATCGCCGGAATAATACCCTCGGTGCGGCAGAGCAGACGCAGAGCGTCCATCGCCTCGGTGTCAGTCACCGGCTCGTAAGTCACGCGACCAATATCGGACAGGTAGGAGTGCTCCGGACCCACACCCGGGTAATCCAAACCAGCAGAAATCGAATGGGACTCAATGGTCTGACCGTCCTCATCCTGCATCAGGTAGGTCATCGCGCCGTGCAGCATGCCCGGGCGGCCCAGAGTAATGGTCGCCGCGTGACGGCCCGTCTCCACGCCGTCGCCGCCAGCCTCAAAACCGTAAATCTCAACCGACGAATCGTCCAAGAACGCGTGGAACAGACCAATCGCGTTCGAACCGCCACCCACACAGGCAGCAATACCATCGGGCAGGCGGCCGGTCTCAGCCAGAATCTGCTCGCGCGCCTCCTCACCGATAGCGTCGTGGAAGAAACGCACCATCGCCGGGAACGGGTGCGCACCCGCAGCGGTACCCAGCAGGTAGTGGGTGTTCTCAACGTTCGAAACCCAGTCGCGCAGCGCCTCATTAATGGCGTCCTTCAGGGTGCGGGAACCGTTCTGAACCGCAATCACCTTCGCGCCCAGCAGCTGCATACGAGCCACGTTCAGCGACTGACGCTCGGTGTCTTCCTCGCCCATGTAGACCACGCACTCCATGCCGAACAGGGCCGCAGCGGTCGCAGTCGCAACACCGTGCTGACCCGCGCCGGTCTCAGCAATCAGGCGGGTCTTACCCATGCGCTTAGCCAGCAGAGCCTGACCAATCACGTTATTAATCTTGTGGCTACCGGTGTGGTTCAGGTCCTCACGCTTGAGGAACACACGCGCACCAGCATGCTCAGAGAACTTCGGAACCTCAGTCAGTAGCGACGGACGGTTCGAATACTCAGCAGAAAGACGCTGGAACTCAGCAATGAACTCGGGGTCGTTCTTCGCCTCGTTAAAGGTTGCCTCCAGCTCATCCATGGCGGCAATCAGCGACTCGGGCATCCACCGCCCGCCGTACTCACCAAAATAGGGGCCGGGGGCATTCTTCAACGACTCGCCGTTGAGGAAAGCATCTGCCAGGTTCTCGCTCATCACTATTCCTTCCCTGGATGGTTACCGCCGGATGCGCGCCGCGGGTAGGGCGGGGCATCAGGCCTGATCACAGCGAAACACCACGCAACCGCGGGTAGGGCGGGGCGGCGTTCGCACATATCCCCCTATAGTACCCGGGTGCAGGCGGTGAACAGTACCCTGGGGTGCACATGACCATTCCTAGGACATGTGACGTTCGCCAGGGTGGGTGTGCTCGCGGGTATGGGCGGCTCGCATGGGAAGGTTTAAACGCTGGGAAGAAGCGGCGAGGCAGGGGCGCTCGGCTGGGTCTGGCAGGGTCTGGCAAGCGCGGCGGGCTACAGCAGCTCGCGCAACTCCTCCATCTGCTGAGAAAGCACCGTCGACACACCACCGCGCATCGACACCCCGTACAGGGTCTCCGCAATCTGCATCGTGCGCTTCTGATGCGTCACCACAATCAGCTGCGAACGCTCCCCCAACTCACCAATCACCTGCAGCAGGCGCGAGAGATTGCGGTCATCCAGCGCCGCCTCAACCTCATCAAGGGCATAGAACGGCGACGGACGAGACATATAAATCGCAATCAGCAGCGCCAACGACGCAAGCGAACGCTCACCGCCGGACAGCAGCGACAGGCGCTTGACCTTCTTACCCGCCGGGCGCGCGTGAATCTCCACACCCGAGTTCAACGGATCGGAGGGGTCGTCCAGCTCCAGGTGGCCCTCGCCTCCCGGGAACAGGGTCTCAAAGATGCGGCGGTAGTGGGTGTTGATGTCATCCATAGCGGCGGTGAACACCTCCGCAATGTGGCTACTGACCTCGTCCATGACCGTGTTCAGGTCGCGGCGGGTCGCCTTCAAATCCTCAATCTGCTGATTCAGGTAGGCGTGGCGTTCGGACAGCGCCTCGTACTCCTCCAGCGCCAGGGGGTTAATGGCGCCCAGCGCCTCCAGTTCGGCGCGGGTTGCCTTGAGGCGAGCGCGCACGCTCTCGGTGGAAGCTTCGGTAGTCTCTGATGCCGTTTCGGTAGCGTCGTTTTCGGAAGCCTCCTCAGCGGGCACATCAACCGGCAGCTGCTCGGAGTACTCCTCCTCCAGCTGCTCCAGGGTCAAACCGGTCATCAGGCGGGCACGCTCAGCCAGCGCCTGCACGCGCTCCTGCACACGTGCCGCCTCCGTCTGGGTGCGCGCCAGCAGGGTCAGCGCCGCCGCGTGCGCTGCCTGCAAATCCTGCGCCTCCTCGTTCGTGCTGGTCAGACCCTCCTGGGCGTTCTTCAGGGCGCCGCTCAGCTCGTGCAGCTGCTGCTCACGCTCGCTCACCTGCTCGGCAAGTACCTCACCCAGACGCTGGGCGCGGCGCTCAATTGTCGCAGCGGGAGCCTGCTCCCCCGTGCCCGCCAGGTAGGAATCCTCGCGGGTGCGCGCCAACTCGTAGGCGGTACGCGCCTGTGCCACGGATTCCTCCGCGGCGGTGAGGCGCTCATTCAGGCGGGCGCGCTCATTCTGAATATTCTGCGCGGAGGCTTCCAGGGACTCCGCCTGGGCGCGGGCGCGGGCGTGCTCGGCGCTCGCCACGCCCGCCGCCTTCGCTGCCTCGCGTTCTGCTTCGACCGCCGATTCTGCCGCGGTCTGAGCCTGCTGAACGGACTGCTCGGCTTCGTCCAGTTCCGCGCGGGTGCGGGTCACGACCTGGGAGGCGGCGCGGTATGCGGCGGCAAGTTCCAGGGGGCTGGCGCCCTCAGCCGGGTAGAGCAGGCTGTAGCGGGTATGTTCGGTGCCTGCGGGGTCAAAAATACGCCACATAGTGCGCTGACCTGCGAGGGGATTCTCTGCGAGCAGGTGCAGGGCGTGCTCTGCGGAGGCGGCGTCCGGCGCGAACAGCACACCCGCCAGGCGCTCACCCAGCGCCGCGGTGACGCGTGCCAGGGCGTGCTCGTCGATACCGGCGAGCGCGGCGGCGTCCTCGCTGAGCGGTTCAATCATCTCGGTTGCGGGGCGGATACCCAGCTCGCGCAGCTCGGTGGCGCAGGATTCGGGCAGGGTGGTTTCGGGCAGTTCTGTTGAAAGTTCCTTCGCGGCAGATTCGTTGCTTTCATCATCCTTGTCACCGCGCAGCTGCGACACCTCGGCACCCTCAACCGGCACGCTCAACGCCGCGGTCGCCAGCGAAGTCAGCGCCGCAGACGCCGCGCGCGCATACTCGGGGTCAATCTGCACGGCATCCAGCACGCGCAGCAGGCTCGCGCCCTCGCTCGAAGAATCCATGAGCTCGCCGGTCTCGGGGTCGAACACCGCCTCAGCAGATTCAGCGTCCAGTTCGGCGGGCGCCTCACCCAGGCTCTGACCCAGCGCCTCACGCAGGGTTGCGGCACGCTCAGCCGCCGCCGCGTAGGCGCGGGTCGCCTCCACCGCCGCGGCGCGGGCGGCATCCAGCTGAGCCTGCGCGCGGGCACGAGACTGTGCCGCCTCACCCGAGGCGCGCTCAGTCTGCGCCACCTCGGACGCCGCCTTCTCAACGTTCTTCAGCGCCGCATCGTAGCGTTCCTCAAAGCTGGCGTAGCTTTCAACCGCGCGCTCTGCCTCTTCGCGGCGCTCTTCCAGCAGTTCCAGGGCGCGTTCGTATCCGGCGCGGGCGGCGGCGGTCGCCTCGGTCAGTTCCACGCGGTAGGTGCGCACGCGCTCGGCGGCGATGGACTGCACGGTGCGCACGCGCGCTGCGGACTCGCGCAGGGTCGACACGGCCTTCTGGCAGGCGGTGACCTCGGCGTTCAGGCGGTTCTGTTCCTGCTGATGCTTCGCGGATGCTGCACGCGCCGCCTCCAGCTGTTCTTTCAGGGTGTCGGCGCGGCGGGTACCTTCCGCCTCGGAGGCGAGCGCCTGCGCCTGCTCAGCCTGCAGAACACCCAGCTGACGAGCCAAAAGAACCGCCTCCAGCTGGCGGATGCGCGCCTGCAGCTGGCGTGCAGTCGCGGCGGATTCTGCCTGCTCGCTCAGCGGTTGCAGCTGCGAATCCAGCTCGGCAACCAGGTCGCTCAGGCGGGTAACGTTCGATGCCACAGACTCCAGTTTGCGGCTGGTCTTCTCCTGGCGGCGGCGGTACTTGACCACGCCCGCCGCCTGCTCAATCATGTCGCGGCGCTGCTGCGCGGTGGCATGCAGGACCGCATCCAGCTGACCCTGGCCGACGAGCACGTGCATCTGCTGGCCCAGACCCGCCTCCGAGAGCAGGTCCTGAATGTCAGCAAGACGCGCCGGGGAGCCGTTAATCTCGTACTCGCTGCCGCCGGAGCGGAACATGGTGCGTGAAATCTGCACCCGATCAGCGGGAATGCTGAGGGTGCCGTCAGAATTATCGAAAGTCAGGGTGACTTTGGCGCGGCCCAGGGGCGCACGCTGGGCGCCATCGCCCGAACCAGCCTCGCCGGAGCCCGCAAAAATGACGTCCTTCATGCTGCCGCCGCGCAGGCTCTTAGCGCCCTGCTCACCCATAACCCAGGCGAGCGCATCCAGCACATTGGACTTGCCGGAGCCGTTCGGGCCGACCACCGCGTTAATGCCGGGGGTGAACTCAAAAGTGGTTGCGGAGGCGAAAGACTTGAACCCGCGCAGGGTCAGCGACATCAGGTGCACAAGGGGCCTTTCTGCAGAAGAACTGGTGTTTGCCGGGCACGTTCTGTGGTGCGTGGCGGCATCCCTCTAGTGTACGCGGTGCGGCGGGCGGGCGGCGTGAACGTGCACGGGGTGAAAGGGGTTCAAAGTTCCTCATTGTGCATCATCTTACGCGCGGGGTGAACGGGCGCGTTCATATTGGGTCTACGGATACGGGTTCGCCCGGTCGGTGCGGTAGATTGGAATGAGCATCACGAATTCTGCGGGGCCACTGTTCGCATCCCCGCGTTTTTCTATGTATCCCACTGACTTCTATTTTCAAGGGCCACACCCCATTGATGAATTCATCCGCCGATAAGATCGGCACGAACTCTGACATTCGCCACGCTAATGCAGCTCTGCTGTCTATTACCCATGAGCTGCCTCCGGAGGTCGTCGCGAGCGACTACTTCGATGAGCAGCTGGCCCAAACCTATCAGCGTCTGCGCATGCCGAAGGGCCTACTGGAGCGTCTAGCCGGTATTAGCACTCGCCGCGGTTGGGCTGAGGGCCAGACCTTCGAGGACGGCGTGGTTGCCGCAGCCGAGAAGGCTATTACGGAGGCGGGTATTGACCGTTCCCAGATTGGCCTGCTGATTAATGCTTCGGTGACTCGCGATAACTTTGAGCCCGCCGTTTCGGTGGGTGTGCACGACCGCCTGGATTTGCCGCGTCACGCCCTGAACTTCGATATTACGAATGCCTGCCTGGGCTTTGTGAACGCGATGACTGTCGCCTCCACCATGATTGATGCGGGCGCTATCGACTACGCCCTGATTGTCGCTGGCGAGGACCCCTCCCCGTGGCACCGTACCGCGGTGCGCATCCTGAACAACCCCGATTCGACCCGCGAGGATGTGCTGGCTCAGTTTGCGACCCTGACCCTCGGTTCGGGTGCGGCGGCGGCTGTGATTGGTCGCGCTGACCGCCACCCGGAGGGCCACCGCCTCGTCGGTTCGGTGTCCCGCGCGGGCACTGAACACCGTAACCTGTGCATCGGTGGCGAGGCGGATCAAGGCATGAACACTGACGCAGAGGGCCTGCTCAAGCACGGCCTGGAGCTGGTGGCGCAGGCGTGGGAGCAGGCGCATCAGGACGGCTGGGAATGGAACGACATGACCTCCTACGTGACCCATCAGATTTCTAACGCCCACACGAACGCCATTATTGAGGCGGTCGGTATTGAGCGTGAGCGCATCCCCTTGACCTTCCCGAAGTGGGGCAATGTGGCTGCGGCGGCTCTGCCGATGACTCTCGCCGAGTGCGCGCCGACCTACACGGAAGGCGACCGTATTCTGTGCATGGGTGTGGGTTCTGGCCTGAACACTGCCCTGCTTGAGATTCAGTGGTAACCCGTTAGCTTTTGCGGTAGACATTCACCGATTCGATCCGGAAGGATTCCCAGCATGCGCCATTTGAACTTCCCTAAGGCTCAGCCCCCGTATAACCCGGAGGAATGGGCGGGCGTGAACCCGCGCTACTCCCACCTTCTGGAGGTGCCCACCTCCGCCCCCATTGAGCAGCGGGCGCAGCAGGCTGGCGCGCGCCGCTGGCACTACCTGGATAACCTTCCGGTGCTGGTCGAGCAGGGTTTGGAGCCGATTGGCACGATTCTGTGCGTGCACGGTAACCCGACTTGGTCGTACCTGTGGCGTACCGTGCTGGATGCGGGTGTGAATGAGCGCGCCCCGTGGCGTGTGGTTGCGGTTGATCAGATTGATATGGGTTATTCGGAGCGCACCCACCTGGATTTGGAGGGTGAGCGCCGCTCCCTGACCGACCGTATCGCTGACCTGGGTGATTTCACGAAGACGCTCGGCCTGGATGAGACCGATAAGCCGCTCGTGACTCTCGCCCATGACTGGGGTGGGCTGGTGTCCTTTGGTTGGGCGCTGGAGCATCGTGAGATTCTTTCGGGCGTGATGCTGACGAACACCGCGGTCTACCATGACGGCATTGAGAATATCCCTGCCGCCCTGCGCCTGGCGTTGGGTGTGCACGAGTGGGGTACTCACGATTCGACCGCGTTTATTGATGTGACCTTGGGTTTGGCTCAGAATGAGGGCCGCCTGCCCGCGCCGGGTTCTGCCGGTGCCGGCGCGCTTGATGGTGCCCTGCCGCAGCCGGTGGGCAAGCAGCCTAAGCGCCTGTACCCGAGCCCGCTGAACGAGGCGATTTACCGCACCTACCGTGCGCCGTACGCTCATTCAGCGTGGCGTGAGGGTGTACGTAATTTTGTGGGCGATATTCCGACCGGCACCGATATTCCTTCTTATACGCCGATGCAGCGTATTGCCGAGCAGATCCGTGGCCTGGACGTGCCCGCCTTCTTCCAGTGGGGTACGAAGGACCCGGTGTTCCAGCGCCGCTACCTGTTCGACCTGATGGAGCGCATGCCGCAGGCGAAGGTGCACCGCTACGAGAAGGCCTCGCACCTGGTCATTGAGGATTACGATATTGCCTCCCCCATGATTTCGTGGCTTGCGCAGACTTTCGGCACGCTGGAGGACGGCATGCTGGTTCCGGCGCGTAATGCGGAGGCGGAGCACCGTGCCGCCCGCGCACGCCGCCACGGTCTAACTACCGGCGAGGGCGCTACCGCTGAGGGTGCTGTTCCCGCGGCGTTCCGCCCCATGCTCGCAGCCCTCACCGAACGCGCCGACGACGCCTCCACCGCCGTGGTGGACATGGACCCCAAGGGCGACGGCACCTCCGTTTCCGTGACCCTGACCTGGGCTGAGCTGAACCAGCAGGTCAACGCCGCCGCGACCCGCCTGCACGCCCTGGGTGTGCGTCCGGGCGACCGCGTGAACCTGATGGTGCCTCCGGGTGCCCGCCTGACCACCCTGATTTACGCCTGCATGAAGCTGGGCGCTGTCATTGTGGTGGCTGATACCGGTCTGGGTATTCCGGGTCTGACTCGCGCGTTGAAGGGCGCTAACCCGAGCTTCCTGGTGGGTATTCCCGCCGCGCTCAGTGCCGCCCGTACCCTGCTGTGGCCGGGTGTGCGTATTTCTGTGGAGCCGCTGGGTTCGGTGCAGGAGAAGCTGTTGGGCGTTGCCGGTTCGGTGTTTACCGCGCCCTCCGCTGACGGTACTCCGGGTGCGCCGGTGCCCACCCCGACCGTGGTGGAGTTCCCCTCCCCCGTGCCGGATGCTGATGCGGCGGTGCTGTACACCTCCGGTTCGACCGGCCCGGCTAAGGGTGTGGTGTACACGCAGCGTCAGCTGGCGGGTATGCGTGATGCCATTGCGAATACGTACGGTTTTGCGCCCGGTAGCGGCCTGGTGGCTGGCTTTGCGCCGTTTGCGCTGTTGGGCCCGGCGCTGGGTGCTACCAGCGTGACCCCGACGATGGATGTGACCCGTCCGAAGACTCTGACGGCTTCGGCATTGGCGTCGGCCGCGGCGGCTATTGATGCGTCCGTGGTGTTTGCGTCCCCCGCCGCCCTGGTCAATGTGGTGGCGACCGCCGACGAGCTGAACGCTGAGCAGCGTGCGGCGTTGGCTAAGGTTCAGACGGTTCTGAGCGCTGGCGCGCCGATTCCCGTGCCCCTGCTGGAGGCGCTCTCCGCCCTGGTGCCGAACGCCTCCCTGCACACCCCCTACGGCATGACCGAGGGCCTGCCGGTGACTGACGTGTCCTTCGAGATGATTCGCCAGGCGATTGCCGAGGGCACCCCGAACGCCGCCGGTGAGGTGCTTGACCCGTTCGCCCGCGACGGCGTGTGCGTGGGCTTCGCGGTGTACGGCGCGGCGGTTGCCATTGCGCCGCTACTGCAGGACGGTTCGGTGGCTTCTGAGCTGACCCACGAGCCCGGCGTGACCGGCGAGATTCTGGTGTCGGCACCCCACGTGAAGGACCGCTACGACACTCTGTGGGTGACCGAGGAGCAGTCCATTAGCACTCCGGGTTGGCATCATACCGGTGACGTCGGACACCTGGACGCTTCGGGTCGCCTGTGGGTTGAGGGTCGCCTCGCGCACGTGCTGCTGACCTCCCAGGGCGTGCTGACCCCGGTGGCTGCCGAACAGTCCGCCGAGTCCCTGCCCGAGGTGCGCCGCGCCGCCCTGGTTGCGGTGGGTCCCGCCGGTACCGCCGCCCCGGTGCTGGTCATTGAGGCTTCCGCGAATACCGCCGCCCTGGAGGCGCGCCAGTCCGCATCCGTGTTCAAGCGTGCCCTGCTCGATCGCGTGCCCGGCCGCTTCCCCATTGCGGAGGGTGTGGCCCCCTTCGAGCTGTCCCAGCTGGTGCGTCAGAAGGTTGCCGAGGATACCGGCGTGGAGCTTGCCGCGGTGCTGGTGGTGCACGAGCATCCGACAGATATTCGCCACAATTCGAAGATTGACCGCCCCGCCCTGGGTGAGTGGGCGTCGAAGGTCCTTGCGGGGGCGTAAGCGCCTGCCGGATCTCTAAGTCTAAGGAGTATGATGTCCCCTCATTCTTCGCGTGAGTCCTCTTCCCACGAGCATGCATCCCGTCTGCCTGCATCCCGCCTGTCGACCTCGCATGCGGTGAACTCGCCGACGGCTCGGTTCCGCAAGCCTGCGCAGCCGCTGGCGGCACGCTACACCGACCCCGCCCCGCGTTCGCTGCGCCCGATTGAGGAGCCCGATTTCGCGCCGCGTATTGGCGAGCGCATCCTCTTTACCGGCGCGAGCGGCCTGCTGGGTCGTGAGAGCGTACTGGCGCTACTGCGTGCGGGCTACGATGTGCGCGTTTTTCAGCGTGGTGATTCGGGTATTGCGGCGCTTCTGCCGGATTCGGTGCGCCCGCGTTTTGAGCAGGTGCGCGGCGATATTACGAACGCGCAGGCTGTTGATTTGGCGATGACCGGTGTGAACGGCGTGGTGCATGCCGCGGCGAAGGTTTCGGTCAGCGGCGAGTGGGCTGATTATGAGCGCATCAATATTGAGGGCACCCGCACCCTGCTGCAGGCGGCGCTGAATCATTCGGTGGGTTCGTTCCTGTACATCTCCTCGCCGTCGGTGGCTCATGCCGGCGCGGCGATTGTGGGTGACGGTGCCGGCGTGGCGTCCCCGGAGCATGCGCGCGGTAACTATGCGCGTTCGAAGGCTGCCGCCGAGCTCCTTGCCCTGGAGGCGAACGGTACTCCCCTGCCCGGTGGCGGGGTTTTGCGTGTGGGTGCGTTGCGTCCGCACCTGATGTGGGGCCCGGGCGATACCCAGCTGGTCGAGCGCATTCTGGAGCGTTCCGCCGCGGGCCGCCTGCCGCTGCTCTCGGGCGGTACGGGCCTGATTGACACGCTCTACATTGATAACGCCGCCGACGCCGTGGTGCGCGGATACCAGCGCCTCGACGCCTTTGCGGGCCGGGCGCTGGTGGTCACGAACGGCCAGCCGCGCACTATTGCTGAGCTTCTCGGTGGTTTCTGCGAGGCGGTCGGCGTTCCCGCCCCGCGTTTCTCGGTTCCGGCGAAGGTTGCGGCTCTGGCGGGTAAGGTCATTGAGCGCGTGTGGGAACGTCTGCCGAAGAACGTCACCGCCGGTGACGAGCCACCCATGACGGAGTTCCTTGCCGAGCAGCTGTCGACCGCGCACTGGTTTGACCAGCGCCGCACCCGCGAACTGCTGCAGTGGGAGCCTTCCGTGTCGATTGAGGAAGGCTACGAGCGCCTGGGCCTGTTCTACGGGGACAGGTACAAGCGATAGGTACAGCCGCTAGCTGCTTCTTTTCGGGTCGGCTCCCCAGCCCTTTCCCAACCCAGTTTTAAACAAATGACGGCGTAGCTACATCCCCCGTACGAGAGGAACGTAGCTACGCCGTCATTTGCGTATCTAGCGTGATGCTTTATGGAGCCTTTATCTAGCGTGCGCTTTTATCTACCGAGTACGCGGCGCCCGCTGGCAGTGCGGGCAGCGGTAGGAGGAGCGGTTCTGGAACGGTTCGCGCACGATCAGGGAGGTGCGACCCGCCTCCGCGCACCGGTGGCAGGGCTCCCCGGCACGCCCGTAAGCGTTCAGCGAGCGCTCAAAGTAGCCCGATTCGCCCAGCACGTTCACGTACAGGGCGTCGAAGCTCGTGCCGCCAGCCGCCAGGGACTCGCGCAGCACGTCCGTGACCGCCTCCAGCAGTTCGCGGGTCTGCGCGGCGCTCAGGGTGCGGGCGGGCTTCGCGTAGTGCAGCCGCGCACGCCATAGCGCCTCGTCGGCATAGATATTACCCACACCGGAGATTACCGACTGGTCCAGCAGCACCTTCTTGATGCCGCTAGAGGTGCGCAGGAACTTACGACGCACCGCCGCGGGGTCGAAGAACTCATCCAGCGGGTCACGGGCAATGTGCATGACCGCTTCCGGTACTAGAAAACGCTCCGGTACTTCACCCGGCGCTACCTCACCCGGCGCTACTTTATTCGTTGCAACTGCCGCGGGTACGTCCGGTACCAGCGGGCTGAGGAACATGCCGCCGAAGATGCGCTGATCTACAAAAAGCAAGCGCTGCCCGGTGCTTGCCCGGTTGGTGCTCGCCGCACCGCCGGTGGCTCCCGCCGGTCCTAGTTCGAGCGCCACGCGCAGGTGCCGCGGCTGCTCATCAAAGGCCGCGCGCGCCTCAGATTCACTATCCGATTCGCCACCCGGTTCATCGCGCACGAGCAGCTGACCGCTCATGCCCAGATGCACCACGAGCGCCTCGTCGGCAAGCGTGCCGTCCGCCTCGCTCAGGGTCAGCCACAGGTACTTGCCGCGGCGGTAGGCGCCGCGCAGCGCCCTGCCGGTGAGTGCCGCTTCAAAGTGGGCGGGACCGGGCAGGTGCCTGCGCAGCGAACGGGCATCGACCACGCGCACCGCCCGCACGGGCCGACCCAACGAATGGTCGGCAATACCCGCACGAACGGTTTCCACCTCGGGCAGTTCGGGCATGAATTACTCCAATCAGCGGGGCTACAGAATCAAGAGCCCGCAGAGCTAACAGGCCTGCAGGATGCTTGAATGAGCCTAAATCAGAACGCGGTACGCCTGCTCAGCGGCAAGGCGCTCCGCCTCCTTCTTGCTCGGACCCACACCGGTACCGGCCTGCTGGTTCGCCACAATAGCAACCGCAGTGTACACGCGCGCGTGGTCGGGGCCCTCGCCGGTCACCTCGTAGCGCACGTCTCCCCAGCCGCGGGCGGTGGCGAGGTTCAGCAGCTCAGTCTTCCAGTCGCGTCCAGAGTTCAGGACCTTCTCATCGTCGAGCAGCGGCGCAATCAGGCGCAACACCAGGTCACGAGCCGCCTCGCGACCGCATTCCAAGTAGGTCAGGCCAAAAATCGCTTCCATGGTGTCGGCAAGGATCGAGTCCTTATCGGCGCCGCCGGTGTGAATCTCGCCCTTACCGAGCAGGATGTACCTGCCCAGGTCAAGGTCGCGTGCCACCTTCGCCAACGCCACCGTAGACACCACCACGTGGTGCAGCTTCACGAGCTCACCCTCGGGCAGGTCGGGGTAGCGTCGGTACACTTCTTCAGCGATCGCCAGGGAAAGCACCGAATCGCCCAGGAACTCCAGGCGCTCATTATGCTCCACTCCGGGGTTCTCGAAGGCGTAGGAGCGGTGGGTTAGGGATAGCAAAAACGTCTCGGCGTCGATATCGACTCCGAGACGTTTACGCAACTCCCTAGTATCAACACTAGGAAATTCAGTCATAAGGATTCACCGCTTCTTAGGCGTCTGCAACCTTACGGCCCTTGTACTCCAGGAACAGGGCGTTGCCTGCAGCGTCGGTTACAACCTTTGCCTGGTGGGGCAGGCTGTAGGTCACGCGACCGTTTTCAACGGTCTTAACCAGCTGGGGCACGGATGCCTTCCACTGGGAACGGCGTGCGCGGGTGTTAGCGCGGGACATCTTGCGCTTGGGAACAGCCACAGCTATCTCACAATCTCTAGTAACAACAATTTAGTTTTCGGTATCTGCACCGAGCAGGCCCTGTAGGGCCGACCAGCGCGGATCCAACACCTCGTGATGATGCCCGGGGTCATCCTCCAGGCGCGCACCGCAATCGGCGCACAGACCCTGGCAGGTGTCCCTACAAACAGGCTGGAACGGCAGTTGAAGGATTACTGCGTCCCGCAGAGCCGGTTCAAGGTCGATGGAATCATCCTCAACGGCGTACTGCTCATCTACTTCGTCTTCGGGGCCGCCAGCCGGGGCCTTCTCAAAGACGAAAAGCTCTTGAATATTGGCCGACATCTCGTAATCAATCGGATCCAAGCAGAGGCTACACTCGCCGTGTACATCCACAACGACGGAGCCGGTTACTAGGATACCATCAACAACAGACTCCATACGAATATCGAGGTCAATATCCGAACCCTCTTCCACGCCGATGAGCGTGTTACCCAGGTCTGCCGGTGCGGGCAGAACCTCAGTGAGAGTTTCCATGGTGCCGGGGCGGTGAATCAGGTTAGTGACCGATACCACCAGCGGCGATGCGTCTGCACGTGAAATGGCGTTTCTCCTTACGAAATGTATAAACCAAAGTCCCATTTTAGGGGTCATTCGCACCGTTAATCAAGATTAAGCGCCTTTTAAATCTCTTTAAGTGGCGCTCACCTCTTAAATATCCCCTTAAGGAGGCGCCGCGCGGCATTTAATCGGCCGGTCGGGGCTACTACAGGGGCGGTAAGCTCCCTGTCGGCGGTGCGGGTGCACCGGGCGGGCAGGCTCTCTAACGCCCCAAGACCCGGCTTAACTAGGCGTTTTTCAGAGCGCGGGCGACCGCCTCCGGCACGAAGGGAGTCACGTCACCACCCAGCGAAGCCACCTCACGAATAATCGTGGACGACACCGCACCGTAGCGGTCCTCACCCGCCAAAAACACCGTCTCAACCTGCGCCAGGTGGCGGTTCATGCTCGCCATTGGCGCCTCATAGCTGTAGTCCGTCGCCGAACGCAGACCCTTCACCAGCACCTTCGCGCCACGCTCCGCCGCATACTCGGCAAGCAGCACGCCCGGCGGAATCGGCTCCACGCTCACACCCTCAATGCCGAGCTCCTGCAGAGACTCACGCACCAGCTGCACGCGCTCCTCCAGGGAGAAACGGTACTTCTTGGAGCTATTGTGCGCCACGCCCACGATCACCTCGTCAAAGAGCTGAGCGGCGCGGGCAATGATTTCCAGGTGGCCGTGGTGCACGGGGTCAAAAGATCCGGGGCAGAGGGCAATCATGGCGGTCCCTTCACGAATAAATATCAGACGTTGGAATGAGTAGATGCGGGTGAATTTAGGATGCGGGTTAGTGGCATGCGGACGAGCGCAGGCTGAGGTAGCAAGATCGGGCGGTGAGATGCGGCGGCAATCTTAGGCGGCGAGCTCTTCAGCGTCTTCGCCGGGCTCAAGGTTCGTGCCGGGCTCGTCGCCCGCCTGCTCCTCCACCTCGTCAGGCTCCACATAGTAGAGAACCGTCTCGCCGTGCTGACGGGTCGAAAAACAGTACAGGCCCTCGCCCCACACCGGCTCGGGGTCGCGCGAAGAACGCTCCACCACGACCACGGCACCCTCGGCAAGCTTGGGGGTGAGCGCCTCCAGCAGCTCACTGACCTGCTCATTCGGCATGGCGTAGGGCGGGTCAACAAACACCAGATCCCACGGCCCGGAGGCGGACTTCACGTAGGTCAGCGCCTGAGACTGCTGCACGCGCGCCGCAGAACCGGTAGCACCAGAAGAACCGGTGCGGCCCATCGCCTTCTCCACCGCGGCAACGTTCTTGCGAATCACCGCAACAGCCTTCGGGTACGTATCCAGCAGAGTCACGGAGGCGGCACCGCGTGAGAGTGCCTCGCAGCCCAGCGCACCCGAGCCACCAAAGGCGTCCAGCACGCGGGCGCCACGAATAATGTCGTAGCTCTCCAGCTTGGAGAAGAGGGATTCCTTCACCCGGTCGGTGGTGGGGCGAGTATTATCCCCCGGAACCGAGGCAAGGCGAACGCCTCCGGCAGCACCGGAAATAATACGGCTCATAGGTCTCTCCTCTTAGCTAGTGCGGTGTGTTGAAGCCACAGTTTAGCGGCGGTTTTAGTAGGCGATGGGCAAGACAGATTGGCGGGCGGGGGCGGGCGTTCTCCCCTATCGGGCGCCTATCCCCTGCCGAGGAACGCCTCACGGTCAGCGTCCAGGGCGCGGTCAATCGTACGCGCCAGCGACGGATGCTTAGCCAGCGTCGGGTCCTTCTCCACCACCGAGCGAGCATCCTCGCGGGCACGCTCAATAATGTCGGCATCGGCGAGCGCCCGCAAGAACCGCAGGGTGCTCTTCGAGCCCGATTGTGCAGCACCCAGAATATCACCCTCACGGCGCTGAGCCAGGTCGATGCGGGAAAGCTCAAAGCCGTCCGTGGTGGAGGCGACCGCATCCAGGCGCTCGCGGGACACGCCGCCCTCCTCCTGGCGGGTGACGAGCAGGCAGGTGCCCGCGTAGCCGCCGCGGCCCACACGACCGCGCAGCTGGTGCAGGCCCGAGATGCCGAAACGGTCGGCATCCATGATGATCATGAGCGTGGCGTTCGGGACGTTCACGCCCACCTCAATGACGGTGGTGCTGATGAGCAGGTCAATCTCTCCGCGCTCAAAAGCGGTCATGACGGCGGTCTTCTCCGCCGGGTCCATGCGGCCGTGCAGGGTGCCGATACGCACGCCGACGAGGGCGTCCTCAGCGCTCAGGTACGAGTACATTGAGGCGACCGAGGTCAATTGAACCTTGCCGTCGCTACTGGCGCTACCGCCCTGCCCGAAATAGCCCTGGGCAGAGTTGCCCGCGCCCGCACCCGCACCGTTCAGGCTGGATGCGCCAAAGAACGCGGCGCCTTCCTCCATGCCGTCGCCATCCTCCCCGATTTTGGGTACGACAACATACACCTGGTGGCCCGCATCGATTTCTTCGCGGGCGCGCCTCCACAGCCGGGACGCCCAGGCGGGCTTCTCGGCAAGGGGTACCACGTGCGTTGAGATTTTCTGGCGACCGGCGGGCAGGGTGTCGAGCACGGACACGTCCAGGTCACCGAACACGGTCATGGCGACGGTACGCGGAATGGGCGTTGCGGTCATGACCAGGCGGTGCGGCAGAACGCCGTCGGTGCCGCGCAGGCCGTCGCGCTGTTCCACGCCGAAGCGGTGCTGCTCGTCCACGACGACCAGACCCAAATCGTGGAAGCTCACCTCATCGGAGAGCAGGGCGTGGGTGCCAATCACAATCTGGGCGGTGCCGTCGGCGAGCTCCTGCAGAACCTTGCGCTTGGCGCGGGTACCCATGGAGGCGGTCAGCAGGCGCACGCGCACACGGCGGGGTTCATCCCCGCTCCTCGAGGGAGTTTCCTCGGCAGAACCGGCGGCTGAATCGTCAGAGTCTTCGGGCGCCGCCATATCCCCCAGGATGTCCAGCACCGAACGCAAATGCTGCTCGGCAAGCACCTCGGTCGGGGCGAGCATCGCGGACTGGCCGCCCGCATCGGCCACCTGCAGCATGGCGCGCAGAGCCACCACGGTCTTACCGGAACCCACATCACCCTGTAGCAGGCGGTTCATGGGCGATTCGCTCGACAGATCGGCGGCAATCTCAGCGCCCACCTTCTGCTGCCCCTCGGTTAGCTCGTAGGGCAGAACCTGAAGCAGCTGATCGGCGAGTCCACCCTCCACGGCGGGGCGCGGCTGAGTCAGGTGCGCGGCACGCGCCGAATGCAGGCGGGCGAGCGCGCTCTGCAACACGAATGCCTCGCGGTAACGCATCTGCGCCTGCGCGGCACGCCAGGTGTCCTCCGAATCGGGGGTGTGCAGGGCGCGGTACGTCCACTCCAGGGAGGGCACCTTGCGGGCGCGACGAATCGTGTAGGGTACCGGGTCTTCGAGTTCTTTGAGCGGCACCTTTTCGAGCAGCTGCGCCATGTAGCCGCTAATGCGGTCGGTGGGCAGCTTCACGGGGGCGCGGTAGACGGGCACGGGGGCGGTGGCGGCGTCGGTGATGTCCGCGCCGGAGGCGTCCTTCGAGAGCAGAGCGTAGTGCGGGTTGGTGAGGGTGTATTCGCCGCGGTAGATGTCGACCCTGCCCGAGAACATCATGGTTTCGCCCTCGTGGATTTCTCGGGCGGCGGTCCAGGCGTTGAAGAAGGAAAGCTTCATCTGCGAGCCAATAAGCGCACCGGGGTTCGTCATGCTGGGCGCGGGCACGCCAAAGAGGCCTCCCTGCGCGAAACTATCCTGCGCAAAACTGTCCTGCGCGAACGAATCTTGGCCGTAGCTATCTGCGTAGCCGCTGTAGGAGGCGGGTTGCGCTCCCCTGCCCTGTGCCGGGTTCTGAGCGCGGGGAATCTGGGCAGCTGGGTTCTGCCTGGAGTTAGCGAGCGCATTAATGCGCGGGTTGTGCATCCCGGTTGCCTGCCAACTCTGAGCGGGCGCAGCAGAGGAACCGGGGCGGTTAGCGCGCCCGGGCACCACGGATACGGGACCGCCAGCCCCGAAGCCAGCAACACCAAAACCGGCGGGTGCGTCCTGCCCGGTGGCGTCGGCGAGCCGGTCGGTGATGGTCACTTCCGTGATTTTGCCGCGGCGTGCCGCCATGGTTCGGGTGCTCACGTGCACCACGCGGGCAATAATGGTCACGTCCTGGCCTTCGACGAGTTCGGCGAAGGAGCTGAGCTCGCCGCGCGGCAGGTATTTGCGCGGGAAGTACTCGAGCATTTCCCCGACGGTGTGCAGGTCAAGGTGCGCGGAGATTGCCTTGGCGCTGGGTGCGGGCAGGTACTTTTTGAGCGGCGCATTTTCGAGGCGGTCTTCGGAGGCGTAGCGCGCCAGGGCACGGCTTTTAGCCTCCGCGGCTGCAGATGCGGAGGCTGCAGCGGGCTTCTCAGCCGCAACCTTCTTGGTAGCGGCCTTCTTCGCAGGAGCTTTCTGGGCGGGAGCTTTCTTCGGCGTAGTTTTTTGCGCAGGCGTTGCCTTCTTGGAGGGGGTTTTCGGCGTAGCAGTTTTCGATGCCGGGGTTTTAGATGCCGCGGCTTTGGAAGCGGGAGCTTTCTCTGCGGGCGCAGTCTTCTTCGCTACAGCCTTTTTGGGTGCAGGCTTTTCAGCTTCTACCTCGGGCACGCTCTTCTTCGGCGCAGGCTTCTGCTCGATTCCTTCGCTTGCTTTCGTCACCTTCTGCGGGCGCGCCGAAGTAGCCCGCGCGGGATTTTCGTTCTCCTGCGGGCTCGGTTCGTTCTGAGCAGGTTCCTTCTGAACAGTCTTCTTCTGGACAGGTGCTTTCTGGGCGGGTGCCCTGCGGGTTGCCTTCTTCCGTGCGGGCTCCTCCGGCTGAGTTGCCTGCCGCGCCGCCAACGCAATATCAACCAGCTCGTAGAGGGCATCGTCGGTCATGGTGTGCGCGGCGGGACCCAGCGAATGTTTGAGCGTCTTGAGCGCCTTACGGTAGGGTGCGCTGGCGCGCTGTGCCGCGCGTTCGCTCAGTTCGGCGCGGCTCACCTCGCCGCGGGCGTAGGCGGCAAGATCGCGCACGGTCAGCTCGGCGGTGGTGCGGAGCTGCTCATCGCTCAGTAGAAGCGTAGCTTTTTTCCCCCGCTGAGCGCGGGTAGGCTCGACAGCCGTTGACTCTGCGGGTTCACCCTGCGCTGCCTCGGCCTTCGCAGGTTTAGTCTTAGCGGGCGCAGGCTCGGGAAGCCCCAAATCCAGGGCTTCCTGCTGTGGGTTCACGGAACGTCGGGCGGGACTCATGCGCCGCCCTCCACACCGCACGCGTGGTCGGCGTGACGACCATCCGCCAGGGAGGAAATACGCTCATCCGACCACTGACCGTAGCCCATAATCAGCTCGCGGGCGGGTTCAATTTCGGGCACGTGCACGTGCAACGCCCAGAGTCCAGCCGCCATGTCCAGGGGCGTGATGAGCAGGCTGTCGCCCATGGATTCAAGTTCGGGGCGCAGCTGCGCCAGGGCGAGAGGCTCGCAGGTCAATGTACCCATGAGCTCCCAGCCGCTCTGCCCCGCATGTTCTGCGTGCTCGGCAGGTTCAGAGCCAGCCCGCGCCGCATCCACAGCTGAGGGCGCGCGGAGCATAGACTGCACCTGCGCCTCGTTCAGGGTTGCCCCCTCCCAGCGCGGATTGGAGTGCACCACGGCAAGGTAGAAGCCGAGCGCGCCGGCATCCACGAAACCGGCAAGCTCGGGCGAGGGCGGGAACTGCGCGGTACGTTCCAGAGCGGCACGCATCAGCGCACGTCGACGCTCTTTCAGCGCCTCGTCAGCAGCTTCTGCGTCCTGTGATGCGTCATAGTGCGCGTCCAGGCGGGCAAGCTCCACCATGACCGACAGCATCGTGGAGGGCACCATCTGCTCCCCCACACTGGCGCGAATACGCTCAGCCGCAAACGCCATCGCGCGCGCCTCCGCGTGGGCGTACTCCAGCTTCACTTCGCGGTGCTTCGGCAGGGAACCGCCAGCCAGCACACGCTCGTAGTCTGCTTCCAGGGCGCGCACGAGCGGCAGCTCATCGGCTGCGTCGCCAAGCTCCCGAGCGAGGTTTCCGGGCAGGAACCAGTAGCTACGCACCGCCTCCAGCGCCCAGGCGCAGAGCAGGGTACCCGAGTTGCCGCGTGCCACACGGGATGCGCGCATAATCGCGTGCTCGTAGATTCCACCCAACTGAATCCACAGGTGGGCGAGGGTTTCCTCGTCAGAGGTGCCCTCCCCGCCAAGAATTTCGCCCGCGGGAAGAACCTCACTAGAAAGAATTTCACCGGGCAGAACCTGCTCCATGCCCCGCTCAAACTCCTCGGTCAGGGTCAGCAGGGTGTGGGCGATATTGGAGCCGGTGTCCTTATCGGGCACGGGGAACCCGTTGAGTTCGTTGAGCGCCTCGCGGTAGCGTTCGATGGTGGTGCGGGCGGCGGTGGACCACGCTACGCCGAAGCGGTAGGCACGCACGCAGGCGCGGCGGTAAATCTCGCGCTCTTCGGTGCGCTGGTTCTGTTCTGCGTTCACGCTACCCTCCTTGTAAGTTTCGTCGGTTTCGCGCGGTTCTCGGCTGAGTTTGTGGCTAGTTCCCGACTGATTTCCCGGTTAGTTCCCAACTGATTTCTCAGCGCCCGCGGCACGGGCGGAATCCAGTCTATTTCGTACTTCTATTCTAGGTAATTTCGGTTAAATGTACGGTATTGTCCGCTACCTATCCCGCGGGATGAAAGCACGGAGGATGAAAGCACGGACTAAACATATAAACCGCACGCGCCTCGCGGCACTCGGCAACATTCGGCAACACTCGGCGGAGCTCCTACGCGGAAGCCCCGTAGTGTTCCCAGCCCATGCCGTCCAGGGAGCGGCCGTCCATCACGACCGCCGCGCCGGTTACCGTATCATGGCGGCGCTCGGCACCGTAGAGCTCGGCGCTCAGACCTCGCTCCGGGGCGTCCGCAACGCAGGTGCCCAGGGGCACGAACTCTTCGGGCACCTCATAGGGGAAGGTCGCCAGCAGGCCGTGGTCTTCTCCACCGACCAGCACAAAGGTGCGCGCCAGGGATGCGGGGCTCTCCCCCGCCTCGTTGCGCTCACCAATCGCCAGTAGTAGGCGTGCCAGCGGTAGTAGCGGCTCGGCGAACGCATCCACGGCAGCGCGGTCGAGGCGCATCTGTATCCCGGAGGCGGCGGCAACTCGCCCGGCGTCCTTGACGAGCCCGTCGGAAAGATCCAGCATGGAGCTTGCCTGATGCTGGCGCGCCACCTCTCCTGCGGGGATGGGGCTGACCGGGTGGTGCTGTGAGTCGACGGCGCGCTCGCAGACCGCAAGCATCTGTGCGGCATATTCGGGGGTGAGGGTGCGGGCAAGCTCGATGAGTCCTTCGGGAAGAGCGCCAGTACCTTCCGGTTGCTGCTGAGCCCACGCCTGGGCCACCGCGTTCAGCGCCACCTCAGCATCCTGACCTGCGGCGATGGCACGCAGCAGTGCCGTAGCGGGCAGGGAGAGCGGGTTGAGCAGCAGGCGCAGACCGGCATCGGACCAGGCGGTACGCCCCGCCAGGGCGATAGTGTCGCCGGGGCGCGCACCGGAGCGCAGCACGGCGCGGTCCGTGTAGCCGAGGGCGGTGACGGTCACCGACATTTCGGTGGAGTCGCCAATATCGCCGCCGCCAATCACACATTCGGTGGCTCCGCAGGCGTTGATTCCGTCCACAATGCCGTGGGCGAAGCCGTCAATCCAGCCGTAAGGAGTGCTACCGGGCAGGCTCAGTGAGATGAAGAGACTCGCCGGGCGCGCACCCATGGCGGCAACGTCGGCGAGGTTCTGGGTCGCGGCTTTGCGCCCCACATCGTAGCCGCTACTGCGGGCGGGGTCCAGAATGAACTCACCGGCCTCACCCGCCCGTGCGATACCACCGGGCCACAGGTTCATGAAGTCTTGGTCCTCAACGAGAGTGTCGGTGGTGACCACGGTACGCTGACCGGGCGCGGGCTCGGCGAGGACGGCACAGTCGTCACCGGGGCCCACCTCGAGGGGTTCGATGCGCCCCGCCTGGCGTGCCGCTGCGGCAACCTGCTCGTTGTGGGCGTTGATAATCGGCATGAAAGCGCGCAGAACGCGGGACTCCCCCAGCTTTGAGAGAGGTGTCTCTCGCATGGGGTTGTCCCGCGTTTCGCTAAAAGTCTGAGGATTCACATCCTCTATTATCGCGTATTCTTACGCGTTATGTTCGCCTTATGCTCCGCGGCTGAAGTAGCGGATTGCCAGAGCAATCAGCACCAGACCGATGAGCGAGAAGAGAATCAGCGGTGCAATACCGGAAAGTCCGGAATCGTCCGCGTCCGCATTCTTCACGGCCTGCTCCTGGGCGGCATTCGCGCCGTCAGCCTTTGCCACGCTCTTTGCAGAGCGGCTGGCGCTAGCCGAGGTGGAGGAGGAGCTAGGCGACTTCGAAGCCGATACCGAGCTTGAGGAGTTCGAGGGGCTTGCCTCGTGGGAGTGGTCCTCCTCTGTCTTATTGCGCGAGAGGTATCCAGCAACCCAGTCAGCCGCACCCGGAATGGAGTCATTCGAACCGTTATTAGCTGCGATTCGTCCGAGGGTGGTGCCACCAGAACGCAACGGATCGTCATCCTCGCCATCAAGCCTGTCGCTCGGTGCCTTGCTCGGTGAAGAGCTCGAAGATCCCGAAGAGGAACTTGAGGAGTCAGAGGAGCTGCCCGGTCGCGGAAGCTCAATGGAGATGATGACATCTTCCCCAGAGACTTCCTGACGATTGCCGGGGACGGTCACCGGGTTGTTCGCCGGAGGAATCGGAGCAACAGGTTCGGTCTCGATCGGGGTAACCGATTTGGAGTCCGAGCTGTCCTTGTTATCCTCTACCGGAGCTACCGGAATCACGGGGATGACCGCATCCTTGGTCGGCTCCTGCTTAGCTTCCTTGGAGGGCTCCTGAGTCGGATCCTGAACCGGGGCCGGAACAACTGGAACCTGAGAGGGCTCCTGGGTCGGCTCGGGAGTTACGTCCTTAGTCGGCTCGGGAACCGGGACGGGATCCTGGGTCGGCTCCGGATTCGGTTCCGGAGTGGGGTCCTGGGTCGGCTCCGGGGTCGGTTCGGGAGTTACGTCCTTGGTCGGCTCAGGAGTGGGCTCCGGATTCGGTTCCGGAGTGGGGTCCGGGTTCGGCTCGGGAGTTACATCCTTCGTCGGCTCGGGAGTAGGCTCAGGGGTCGGATCCTGAGTAGGCTCCGGAGTTGCATCCTTGGTGGGTTCCGCGGTGGGCTCCACAGTAGGCGCAACGGTCGGCTCCGGAGTGGGAGCAACAGTAGGTTCTGCCGTCGGCTGGACCGTAGGCTCCGCAGTCGGAGCTACAGTCGGCTCAGCCGTCGGAGTTGCGGTAGGAGCAACACTCGGTTCGGCACTTGCGCTAGGAGCTACGGTCGGCGTAGCGGTAGGTTCAGCGGTCGCATCCTTAGAGGGCTCTACGCTAGGACTCGCCGTAGCACTCGGGTTTGCAGTCGCACTAGCAGAAGCGGTGGGCTCGGCAGTAGGCTGCGCGGTAGCGTTCGGACTGGGCGTAGCACTCGCGGAGGGCTCGGCGCTAGCGGTGGGCTGAGCACTCGAAGAAGCGCTAGGCTGAGCGGTGGGCTCTGCCTGCGCTTTGTCAGTCTTATTGTCCCCCTGAGCGGTGGGCCATGCGCTCACGGTTGCGAGCGTGGGTACTGCCGCCTGAGAGGAAGATGCCGCGGCCGCGGCGGGGTCCAGGGTTTGGCTTGCGGTGCCGACAGGGTTCGGCGGAAGCTGTGACGCTGCCTCCTGCACATCTTGAGCAAATGAGGCTACGTATGGACTTCCGGAAGCAACCAGTGCTGTCGCCAGACTCGCAGAGACCACCTTACGGTTTCGTTTTCCCAAAGGTTGTCCTTGACTTTCTAATACGTTGTGAGTGAATAGATACCCAATCGCTAGGGCAGATTGGATATGCCTTCATCTATTCTACCGAATCGGCTTTTTCTTCATTACTCATTTTAGCGCTTTCATACCAATCTTTGAGCTTCAAGATGTGCAACGACCATCAACCACATCTTTTTATTACCTAGAAGCATCATTTCATGCACTTATGAGCAGAATTATGTTTTGCCTTATCAATACCACTTTAAAACTTGCACTCCACTATCCAAGCAGCCTCGAGGCGAGTGTGAGTGATTTTTCTCATGGGTGAAATTCGAGCGATTCTCATCAAGATGTAGAGGCTAATACGTACCAATTACCCTTCCCACAAAGGCAGTAACTTGCCCACCGCGCAAAAAGCGCCCCGGCGCGAATCCCTCAAGAATCCGCACCGAGGCGCCTTACAGCAGGGGCTACTCCCCCACCGTTACGTATTCAATAACTGAGCGCAGTCAAAACGACAGCGTGCCCAAGAACTAACGCAGCTTCAAGAACAACTAACGCAGTCTCAGAACTAACGCAGCCTCAAGAACTAGCGCAGACCCAGGGGTCGTTCCATCGCCAGGGTCAGCAGCTCGCTAATCAGGTCAGTGTAAGAGATGCCGGTGTTCTCCCACATGGTCTTGTACATCGAAATCGGGGTGAAGCCGGGCATGGTGTTCACCTCGTTGATGACCAGGCGGCCATCCTCGGTGTAGAAGAAGTCCGCACGAGACAGACCTTCACCATCCAGCGCCAGGAACGCCTTCACAGCCAGCTCACGCAGACGATCCTGCACATCCTGCGGCAGGTTCGCCGGGCACACGGTCACAGCGGAAGACTCAGAAACATACTTCGCCTCAAAGTCGTAGAAGCCGTGATCCTCGTCCACAACCTCAATCTCACCGGGGTAGGATGCGCGGGGCATCTCGCCGTGGTGGCCATCGAGCACAGCGCACTCGATTTCGCGGCCCACAATACCCGCCTCAATAATGATCTTCGGATCGTGGCGGCGCGCCTCTTCAATCGCGGGCACGAGCTCCTCCACCGAATCCACCTTGGTAATACCGAAGGAAGAACCTGCGCGGGTCGGCTTCACGAACATGGGGAAGCCCAGCTTCAGCACGCGCTCCAGGATCTGCTCGCGGTCCTCGTGCTCCCACTGGCGGTTGGTGACAACCTCGTAGGGGCCGACCTCCAGGCCAGCAGACTCGAAAGCAACCTTCATGAAGTGCTTATCCATACCCACAGCGGATGCGGTCACACCGCAACCCACATAGTGCAGGTCAGCCATTTCCAGCAGGCCCTGCACGGTGCCGTCCTCACCGAAGGGGCCGTGCAGCAGCGGGAACACAACGTCCACCGGTGCGGTGCGGGTAACGTTACCCTCAGCATCCACCAGGGTCAGGCGGGAATCGCCGGCGCCCATCGGCAGGAACACCTGCTGGGTACCCTCGGGGAACTCTGCGGTACCGCGAGTGCCAGCGGTCAGCTCGGCAAGCTGCTGCTCGTCGGTCAGGTACCAGCGGCCGTCACGGGTAATACCGATAGTGATGACGTCGTAGGCGGTGCGGTCAATAGCGCCCAGAACGCCGGCAGCGGTAATGAGCGAAATCGGGTGCTCGGAGGAGCGGCCACCGCACAGCAGGGCGACGGTCTTCTTCTCGGTCATATATTTCTCCTAGTCAATGTTCCCCTACCCTTAGGTCCGGAAGGTGGAACGGCAATGCGTCAATAATCCTAACGCACGAATACCGTCGCGGTCACTGATGCGTTTCTCACGCACCGGTTTTCCGCAACGGTATCCGTCCTCGGATGTCTACATTCAATCTTCTTCTAGTATGTCCTGGCACACAACCCGAATCAAGGGGTGCCAGCACACCAGAAAGCTTCAAAACCTAGTGGCCCTCATGCTTGAGGCGGCGACCCAGCAGCTGAGGCGCCAAGTCCTCAATGCCAATGCGACCCGAAAGCACCGCCACCACAGCCTCCACGATGGGCATCTCCACGCCGTGACGGCGAGCCAACTCAGCCACCACGGGAGCCGACTTAATCGACTCGGCAGTCTGGCTCATGTGCTCGTGCAGGCGGTCAGGGGAAATACCCTGAGCCAGCAGACGACCCGCCGTGTGGTTACGGGACAACGGCGAAGAGCAGGTCGCAATCAAGTCGCCCATGCCAGCAAGACCGCTCATGGTCGCAGCCTCGCCGCCCAACGCCACCGCCAGGCGGGTAATCTCCGCCAGGCCGCGCGTCATAATGGACGCCTTCGAATTATCGCCGTAATTACGGCCCTCGCAAATACCCACGCAAAGGGCAATCACGTTCTTCACCAGGCCACCAATTTCAGTACCCACCACATCCGTGTTGGTGTACGGGCGGAAGTAACCGCACGCAATCGCGTGAGCAACAGCCTCAGCCACCGGCAGGGTACGAGCCGCAACCACGGAGGCGGTAGGCTCCTCCCCCATGATTTCCTTCGCCAGGTTCGGGCCCGACAGCACGCACACGCGGTGCGGAATATGGCCAATCGCGCGCAGATCAGCACCGCGCAGAGCCATGGATTCTTCCAGTTCCTCGGTAATGACCTGCGACATGCGCAGACCCGTACCGGTCTCCAAACCCTTCGCCAAAGACACCAGCATGGCGTTCGGCTCAATATAGCGGGCGAAGCTCTGCAACTGCGAACGCAGAACCTGCGCGGGCAGGGCAAGAACCACAATATCCGCACCGGCAAGCGCCGCGGGGGCATCCGCCGTGAAGTGCATGTTATCCGGCAGCTTCATTCCCGGAAAATAGCGGGCATTCTCGCGGGTGCGCTCGCATTCAGCCATCACCTGCTCATCACGACCGATGAGGGTCACGCGGGTGTCATCGCCGCGCTCGCGGGCAGCGTCCGCCGCGATCTTAGCGAAAGCGGTGCCCCAGCTACCGGCACCGAGCACCGCAATAGACTGTACGGTTGCCGGAGGGGTAAATTCAGGGCTTGCTGCGGGGGTGCGTCCAAAGAAGGTCACGAAAACACCTGCCTCTCTTCCTTGCGAGGTTATTGTGCGAGTCCCTGACAGGCGCCTCAGCAAATAGCCGCGGCTTCTGTCAGGGCCTCTACGATTTTCCCAGCTGGGATGCTACTTTTCGTCCGGTTCGCCGAGCGCACCACCAACCGGACCCGAGGGGGTACCGGGTGCTTCACGACGCTTCGTGCGCGGGTTCCAACGACCCTCAGGAGCCTTCTCACCGCGGATCGTCTCCAGCTCGGCGGTAATAGCGTCCAGCATGGCGTCGGTGACCACGCCCAGTTCGGTGCGGGTGTGCTTAGCCTCGGGGCTGGTATCCTCAACGAGGGAGGCGATATCCAGCGCCTTGCCAACCTTTACGCGAACGGTCTTGCGCGGGAACAGCGAAATCTTACGCTTCTCCTTGATGCGGCCGTCCTCGCCAGCCTCATCCACGTAACCGAGAATCTGTTCATCACCCCAGTGCGCCACCGGGTAGACGGGCGCACCGGTCGCAAGAGCCAGACGAGCCGCGCCGGTACGCGCCTGCATGGGCCACAGCTGCGGATCATGGGTGGTGGTGCCCTCCGGGAAAATCACGACGGCACCGCCAGCCTCAACAATCTTGCGGGCAGTAATCAGGGACTTACGCGCATCCACCGAACCGCGAACCACAGGAATATGCGCGAGCTTGCGCATAATGTAGCCGAGCACGGGGGCGCGGAACAGCGAATCCTTCGCCAAGAAGCGCGGCAGGGCGCCCTCAACGAAAGCAGGGAAAGCCACAGTCACCGGGTCAAGCTCGGTGGTGTGGTTAGCCACGATAATGTACCCGCCGCTCTTAGGCAGGTTCTCACGGCCGGTAATCTCAACGCGCGCGATGAGCTTGTACAGCCCGCGCGCAGCGTTACCGAGCACCTTGTACAGAGCATCACCGGAGGCGGTGGGCTCAATCTCAGGCAGAGCCTGCTTTCCCTGCTGTCCGCTCACTAGTCCTGAACCTCAACTTCCTCGGGCTCAACAACGACGATTGCTGCATCGGGCTTGGGAGCCTTCGACGCCTTGCGTGCCAGCACCTCAAAGTTGGCACCCAGGCCCTTGAGCTTCTCCTCGAAGTTCTCGTAGCCGCGAGCAATCAGCTCAACACCGCTCACGTGAGAGGTGCCCTTAGCAGTCAGAGCAGCAATAATGTGGGAGAAGCCGCCGCGCAGGTCCGGAACCTCAATGTCGGCACCGGTCAGCGGGGTGGGGCCAGAAATAATAGCGGAGTGACCGTAGCCCTTACCCTCGAAACGGCAGGGCGTGCCGCCCACGCAGTCACGCATGACGACAATATCTGCGCCCATCTGCTTCAGCGCGTTGGTGAAGCCGAAACGCTCCTCGTACACGGTCTCGTGCACGATGGACGCGCCCTTAGCCTGAGTCAGCGCCACGACGAGGGGCTGCTGCCAGTCGGTCATGAAGCCGGGGTGCACGTTGGTCTCAAAGACGATGGGCTTCAGCTGAGCTCCGGGGGTGCGCTGAGCCGGGTGGGTAAAGCGGATGCCCTCGGCGGTCACCTCGTACAGGCCGCCCATCTTGCGGAACTGGTTCAGGAACGCGGTCATGTCCTTCTGAGCTGCACCGCGAACGAAAATGTCGCCGCCGGTAGCCAGCGCCGCAGAAGCCCAAGAAGCGGACTCGTTGCGGTCGGGCAGGGACGCGTGATCGTAGCCGGTCAGCTCGTCCACGCCCTCAATGACGATGGTGCGGTCCTCGTTGATGAAGATAATCGCGCCCATCTTCTGCAGAACAGCAATCAGGTCAATAATTTCGGGCTCAATCGCAGCGTTGCGCAGGATGGTCTTACCCTTAGCGCGCACACCGGTGAGCAGGACCTGCTCGGTAGCGCCCACGGAGGGGTAGTTCAGCACAATCTCTGCACCCTTCAGGCCCTCTTCGGGAACGATCAGGGTGGTGCCGGTTTCGTCGTCCTTCTCAACGACTGCGCCGAACTTGCGCAGTGCAGACATATGGTAGTCGATGGGGCGGTCACCGATCTTGCAGCCACCCAGGTTGGGGATGCGTGCGGTACCGAGGGTGTGTAGCAGCGGGCCCACCATCAGAATCGGGATGCGGGAGTTACCGCCGAAGAGCTGAATCTCCTCTGCGTTCTTTGCGGCGGTGGTTGCATCCTGTGCGGGGTTGAGGGTCAGAACACCAGCTTCGCGGTCGTAGTCGACCTTTGCACCGTGCAGCTCCACGAGGGTGGTAACGATTTCGACATCGCTCAGGTCAGGGACGTTACGCAGGGTCGAGGGGGTCGAACCGTGCAGTGCTGCGACCATCGCCTTGGGCACCAGGTTCTTGGCGCCTCGAACGTGAACCTCACCAACGAGCGGAGTGCCACCTTCAATGCGAAGCTTGCTGATGTTCTCAGTCATTAAAAATCCTTTGTGGAGTCGGCTGGTTTAGGCCGAACTTTAACAGTGTGCCGATGCGCCGCGTTCTGTCGTGCCGCGCCCCTGCCGGTAGCAGGGCGAAACGGGCGCATATATTCATCATTATTCTAAGCCCTGCGTAAAGGTGCTCCAAACACTGAAGAACCTTTGGAACTCGTGACTGAGATTTTGCTCTGTTGTGTATGTGAAAAACCGCTCTGACCCCCTCAGATTCAGAGCCAGAAAAAACAAAAAGATACACAAATATTCACACTAATGCAAACATTTTCTGTTTCTTCGCCGAAATTTGACGTTAGTTTCGTCTTTTTAACGTCCGAATTTGAACTTGAGAGCAACCTCACCCCTACAATAACGTGCACACTCGTGCCCACTGAACGGCGCCTCCGCTCTCACGGAGGAGCCAATCAGCTCTACACTGCGGCATAGGCGCCGGCACCGACCTTGCACCCGCGCAGTACAGAGCCTCACAGGAGGGTGCGTGGCGTGCATTCACTGCATAAACCTTTGCGATGGTACCCAACCAAAACGGTTCGGCTTCCTGATTCACTTCAACTTCAAAAATTCACTTCAACATCACCGTAAATATTCGAAAGTCAACTAAAAACCAGGGCCCATCGCAACCAACCACAGGTCGCTTCGCGGCTGCATCCGCGAACTACCGGAGGACCCCAAATATGACACATCACAACACTGCATCACGCATTTCGCGCCGTCGCCTCGTACAGGGTACGGCATGGAGTGCCCCCGTTATCCTCGCCAGCGCAACCGTCCCTGCATGGGCGGCAAGCGGCGAGCCCACCTGCTCCCCCGCTCTGACCCTCAAGCCGACCGCAACCGGCTTCGACGACAAGGCTGGCGCATACACCGAATGGCTCGTCCCTGAAGGCGTTGGACGAGTACGATTCGACCTCGTGGGAGGTGCTGGCGGTGCCGCATCTTCCTTTACTCCCCGATACCTGACCGACGTCACGAACGCGGCCCTGGCTGGCGGCGGTGCCGGTGCACAGCTCAGCGGTGTTCTTGCGGTCAAGTCCGGCGACATCCTGCGCGTCTGGGCGGGTAACGGCGGCGTCGGCTCCGCAGCCGGCGCGGAGCCCGCACTCGGTGGCGAAGGCTACGCAGCCGGCGGCGACTCCACCGGCTCCAGCACCGCAACCGGCGCAGCGCAGGTAGTGGACACCGATAGCGGCTACGTGTACGGCGCGTCCGGCGGCGGCTCCTCCGCGGTCGAGCTCGTCCGCGACGGCGCAGTCACCGTCGTAGCCGTTGCCGGCGCTGGCGGCGGTGGCGCACAGCTGGGCACCCTCACTACCCACCAGCGCATCTTTGACGCGCAGCCCAAGGACCAGCTGAACCCGGCACTGCGCGTGGCACTGGACGGCCGTGACGCATCCACCACCGCAGGCGGTAGCGCAGGCGGCGACCTGGGCACCGACAACACCGGTCAGGGCGGCATGCTCATGGCAAGCCCCTACCAGGAGTTCAAGCCCCTTGAGGAGGACGACAAGACCCTGGACATGCGCTTCATGGTCACCGGCGGTACCGCTGGCCGCTCCGGAGTGGCGGGTACCCTCGGTGAGGCGCTGGTCGGCATTCTCGACGAGAATAACGAGCTGAAGCTCCAGCCCATGTCTACCTCCTGGTTCGAATCGTACAGCTTCCCGCGCTACTACCTTTACCAGGGCGACTCCGTGCATGAGGGAGAGAAGGGCACCGGCGGTGCGAACGCAACCGGCTCTTACCGCGGTAAGGGCGGCTCCGGCGCGCTGCTTTCCCGAACCCACGGCAAGCTCTCCCTCACCTCCGTAGCATCCGGTGGTGGCGCCGGCTACGGCGGCGGAGGCGCAGGCCTGAACATCTGGACCGTTGGCTCATACTACGAGGGCGTTTTCGGCCGTCAGGTGCAGTTCGAGGGCGAAGGCAACATCTACTCGCTCAGCGCCCTGAGCAGCGGCGGCGGCGCAGGCGGCAGCTACATTAACCACGAGGTGGTTTCTGACTTCGCTCTTGCCACCGCACAGAACGCAAACCCGACCGCGGGCGTGCGCTCCCCCGGTTCTGCAACGCTGTACGGCTGCACCGAGAACGCAACCCTGAACACCCCCATCACTGAGGGTGCCTAAGCTCTAGGTCGTCAATAAATGCGCCTCCCCGGAAGCTGATGCTCCGGGGAGGCACATTCATATGTGTGCTAGGTTTTTGGGTACAGAAAAGCTCGAAGGCGGCAACTGAATCAGTCGCCGCCTTCGAGCTTTATATCTCTAGGTTTTAGAGCTCTCGGCTTAGAGTTCCTGAGTACGGGGCATCCAGGAGGGGCGCTTCGCCTCGTACGCTTCAATAGCTTCGAGGTTCTGCAGGGTCAGACCAATATCGTCCAGACCCTCCATGAGGCGCCAACGCACGTAGTCGTCAATCTCGAAGGGAACAACCAGCGCACCCACGGTTACGGTCTTGGACTCCAGGTCAACGGTGATTTCGGTGCCGGGCTCGTGCTCCAGCGCCTTCCAGATCAGCTCGATATCGTCCTGTGCAACCTGCGCGGTAACCAGGCCCTGCTTGCCCGAGTTGCCGCGGAAAATATCGGCAAAACGAGCAGAAATAACGACCTTGAAACCGTAGTCGCGCAGCGCCCACACGGCGTGCTCACGCGAGGAACCGGTACCGAAGTCCGGGCCCGCAACCAGCACGCTACCGTGCTTGTAGGGCTCCTGGTTCAGGATGAACTCGGGGTCCTTACGCCAGTTAGCGAAGAGGGCATCATCGAAGCCGGTCTTGGTCACTCGCTTGAGGTAGACGGCGGGAATAATCTGGTCGGTGTCAACATTCGAAGAACGCAGCGGCACGCCAATGCCGGTGTGCTTAATAATGGGTTCCATAATGGCTCCTTAGCTATAGCGGCGTGCTAGGCCACGACGTCGGACGGGGCGGACAGGGTACCGCGCACAGCGGTTGCGGCAGCAACCACCGGGGAGACCAGGTGGGTGCGGCCACCCTTGCCCTGGCGGCCCTCAAAGTTACGATTCGAGGTGGAGGCGCAACGCTCACCGGGTGCCAGCTGGTCGGGGTTCATGCCCAGGCACATGGAGCAACCGGCAAAGCGCCAGTCGGCACCGAATTCCTTGAAGACCTTGTCCAGGCCTTCTGCTTCTGCCTGTGCGCGGACCTTCTGTGAGCCGGGCACGACCATCATGCGTACGTTCTCAGCGATGGTGCGGCCACGCACAATGTCTGCGGCGGCGCGCAAATCCTCGATGCGGGAGTTGGTGCAGGAACCCAGGAAGACAACATCCACGGGGATTTCCTTCATGGGGGTGCCCGCCTCCAGGCCCATGTATTCGAGGGCGCGTTCTGCTGCGACCTTGTCGTTCTCGTCCTCGAAGTCGTCCGGGGAGGGAACGGCGTGGCTCAGCGGAATGCCCTGACCGGGGTTGGTACCCCAGGTGACGAAGGGTTCGAGCTCGTCAGCGTTGATGAAGATTTCCTTGTCGAAGACGGCGCCTTCGTCGGTGGGCAGGCTCTTCCAGTACTCGACTGCCTTGTCCCACTCTTCACCCTTGGGCGCGTGCTGGCGACCCTTGATGTACTCGAAGGTGATCTCGTCGGGGGCGACCATGCCGGCGCGTGCGCCCGCCTCGATGGACATGTTGCACATGGTCATGCGGCCCTCCATAGAGAGGGAGCGGATTGCGGAGCCGCGGTATTCGAGCACGTAGCCCTGACCGCCGCCGGTACCAATCTGCGCGATGACAGCGAGGATGATGTCCTTTGCGGTCACGCCGGGCTTGAGTGTGCCTTCAACGTTGATTGCCATGGTCTTGAAGCGTGCCAGGGGCAGGGTCTGGGTCGCCATGACGTGTTCCACCTCGGAGGTGCCGATGCCGAACGCGAGAGCGCCGAACGCACCGTGGGTGGAGGTGTGGGAGTCGCCGCAGACGATGGTCATGCCGGGCATGGTCAGACCCAGCTGCGGGCCGACCACGTGCACAATGCCCTGTTCTTCGTCACCGAGGGAGTGGATGCGCACGCCGAATTCCTTGGCGTTGCGGCGCAGGGTCTCGATCTGGGTGCGGCTGGTCAGGTCGGCGATGGTGCCGAAGATGTTGTCGGTGGGGGTGTTGTGATCCTCGGTGGCGATGGTCAGGTCGAGGCGGCGCAGGGGGCGGTTCTCGATGCGCAGGCCTTCGAATGCCTGGGGGGAGGTCACTTCGTGCAGTAGCTGCAGGTCGATGTAGAGCAGGTCGGGCTTGCCGTTTTCACCGGGGACGACGACGTGTGCGTCCCAGACTTTTTCTGCCAGGGTGCGCGGACGGGTGCCCGCGGTGGTTGCGTTCTGTTCGCTAGTCATGCTTTCTCCTGCTTGATGCGTTCCTACGGTGGATGCGTTCGGTGTGGTGCGTGCCGCAAGTTTGCGGAGTTGAGGGGCGGATTATTTACCCGATGGGACCCTCAAATCGGTATTTCCCTGCGGCGTGTCGCATATTTTTTCACGGATTCTTAGCCTGTGAGACGGCCTAGAAACACCCCGAACTAGCGAGTGTTTTTATGTGGGTTTACTCTATGACTCCAGGGTAATTTTGCGAGATTATTCGCATTTTTCTGCGTCTTTTCGCATATTTTCACCCATAAACCCACACAAACACTTATTATGAAAAGTTCACAATTTATCCCGTAGGGGGTGATTCCATCTTCAGCTCTGCATCTCAAAGAGTCCATGAAGTCCGGGGTATCTTTCATATTCTGAGATAGAATATAAGAATGACTCCTTCCGCCTCACGTTTTAACGCACACGGAATGCGTCACCCCAACGCATCCACATACCACAACGCACCGATTGTCGACCCCGTCAAGCCGCCCGAACACATGGCCGCCGACGAGCAGATGGTAGAGGTAAACTCCCACGGCTCCTCCGGCGTTGGCGTGCTCGACAAGGCGACCCTCATTCTTGATTGCCTCGAGGCAGGACCCGTATCCCTGGGCGACCTCGTCAAGGCAACCGGTCTGGCACGCCCCACCGCGCACCGCCTCGCCGTGGCGCTGGCTCACCACCGCCTCGTAGCCCGCGACGTGCAGGGACGCTTCATGCTCGGACCCCGCCTGACCGAACTCGCGTCCGCCACCATTTCCGATGAGCTCATCACCGTGGCAGACCCGATTCTGCAGAAGCTTAGCCTCGAAGCTGACGAGTCCACCCAGCTGTACCGCCGCCAGGGCGACTGGCGTGTATGCGCGGCAACCGCGGCACGCCCCTCCGGCATGCACGAATCCATCCCGGTCGGTACCCAGCTGTCCATGCAGGCTGGTTCCGCCGCCCAGGTTCTGCTGGCTTGGGAAGACCAGAACCGCATTGTTGAAGGCCTGCGCGACGCCCACTTCAGCGCCGCCATGCTCGCGGCTGTGCGCCGCATCGGTTGGGCGCAGTCCGTGGGTGAGCGCGAGCGCGGAACCGCCTCGGTCTCTGCTCCGGTGCGTGCGCCCGGCGGCAAGGTGATTGCGGCAGTGTCCATCTCGGGTCCGATTGACCGCATGACCCGCCAGCCGAACCGCAACTACCCTGAGCTGGTCGTTATGGCTGCTCAGGCGATTACGGACGGTCTGCGTGAGCTTGCGGCGTCTCAGCAGGCTCCCTGCGGTGAGAGTACTGAAGAGGACTAAGCTTCAGTAGCGTGTAGATTTAACGAAAAGAATCCCTCCCCGCCTCGATTGAGGTGGGGAGGGATTCTTTTGTGCGCTCTTAGTTTGATGCGGTTTCTCGGATGATACGCCGCTAAATGTCCAGCGCCTTGCGGTAGGCGTTGAGGCGCTTTGCTTCCTGCTGTACCGGGGCGACCACGCAGGACTGCACTGCCTTCTCCACGCCGGTCTGCAGGTGACCCCGCAACTTACGTGCGTAGTAGCGTGAACCCATGGCGGTAAGTAGCCTGCCCACACCCGCCGAGGCGATACCAAGCAGGATACCCAGCAGCAGAAGCAGGGTCGGCAGGGGCACCGGGGAGCCTTCGGGGGTCGGGGCGGGCGGCAGCTGAATCTGCAGGTACGCCATGCCGGAAATCAGGGTCAGCCAGCCGACGCCTACCAGGGCGCTCAGTAGCGCGATCCACTGCAGGGCATTGAAGATGACCCAGGGGGCGCGGGTGCGGCCCAGACCGTAGTCGATGCGCATCATGTCGCGTTCGAGCAGTTCGGGTAGCTCAGCCTCGCGGGAGAGGGCGGCTTCCTTCATGCTGCGTTTCCACGGTTCGTCGATGCGGGCCGCCATCTGCTTGCTGTATTGGCGCACGGCGTTTGCCATGCCAGCCTTCTGCGCGGCGCTCAGCGGAGGTAGCGAGGATGCCACCAGCTCGGGTGCGTTCTCGCTATCGGAACCGAGCATGCCCGCGGACTTCTCGGCCTTAGACGTGCTCTTCGTTTCGTCTTGCTGCCCCAGGTGCAGGCGGCGCAGGGGGTCAGCTTTCAGGCGGCTCATCCAGCGGGTGAGGATCCAGCCGGTGTGCTGACCCGCGGTGCGGCGGTAGGAGGCGGTTGCCGCCTGCAAAACCTGCTCTGCCTGGCTGGAGGTGTAGCATGCCTTCACGAGCTTCTGCTCCGCTTCGAGGGCGTAGGCTCCGGCGAGTACGGTGCCCTCTCCCCCGGCGTAGGTGCGCAGCTGGGAGGCGGTGGCGTGCAGCTGCGCGTCGGTTCGCTGCAGGGATAGGCTCTTGGCGGCGGCTACCTGTGCAAGCAGGTCACGGAGCACGTCGACGCCGTCACCGGTTCGTGCGGAGACGGCGATGGGTGCGGAGAGCAGGTGCGCTTCGGTGCCCTCGGCCTGGAGCAGGCGGGTGAGGGATGCGAGCACGGCGGGCACCTCGGCGGGTGCGAGTTTGTCCGCCTGGTTGAGCACGCAGAGCGCCTGCGCGCCGGATGCGGCAAGCGGCACCATGAAGTCGCGGTGGATGACGGCGTCGGCGTACTTTTGGGGGTCGACCACCCAGACGAGTACGTCTACGTAGCGCATCATGCGGGCGGCGAGGTCGCGGTTGGTGGTGGTGACCGAGTCGAAGTCGGGCATGTCCAGCAGGATGAGGCCGCCGGTGCGGGTGCGCATTTCGCCGCGTCCGCCGACGGCTCGGCGGATGCGGTTGAAGAGTCCGGGTGCCGGTTCGGTGACGGCGTTGGGTGCCGCCGCGCCCCCGGCTTTATTGTGTTTACCTGCCCCGTTGCCGTCGCTTGCTTCTCCTTCTGCGGCGAGCGCCTGAGTTTGCGGGTAAACGCGCTTGTCAATGCCGAGCCAGTCAAGTAGCTCTTCGCTGCCTTCTGCTTCCCAGATTGCCGCCTGCACGGTGGAGGTGGTCGGGCGTGTGGGCGCGGAGAGGGCAATGTTCTGCCCGGCGATGGCGTTGAAGAGCGTGGATTTGCCGCTGCCGGTCGCGCCGAAGAAGCCGATGACGGTGTGTTCGGTGGAGAGTTCGCGGCGTTGGCTGAGGCGTTCGAGGGTTGCGGCGGCGTCGAGCAGCACGGTTTCGGGGACTCGTCCTTCGCCGTAGCTAATGGCGTCCTTGAGGGATGCGACGGAGCGCGCGAAGGGCGAGGTTGCCACGGCGGGGGTGGCGCCTCGCTCGGTGTTGCGCTCAGTAGTATTGCGCTCGGCGTTCTCGAGTTTCTTCTCGGGGGTAGTCATAGTGCGTTTTTCTTCGTCTGTGGTGCGGGGTGCCTGTCCGGAGTGGTTTAGCGAGCAACCGTGCCGTTAGTGTGGGCTGCGGCTTGGCGCTGTGTGGTTTGACTCTGGGTGCTCATTTCTGCGGCGATTGCCTGCACCTGCTCAGCGGCGCGGTGAATGTCCTCGGCATCAGCCTGCGGGTCGGTTTCTTCCAGTACGGCGGTGAAGGGCTGAGCGTGCTCAGTGAGCAGCCCCGACATGCGTTCGAGCAGGTCGGTGCGGGCGCGGGTTGCCATGCGGCGCACCGCGTCTTCACCGAAGATGGACTCGAGCAGTTTGGTGCCGACCACTCCGCTACCGCCGGCGATACCCGCCTCAATACCGGTGATGCCGCCGGTGAGGCTGAACGCGGCAACCATGAGCATCACGGCGGTGGCGTTCACGCCCAGGGAGAGGAAGCGGGCGCGTTTGCGCTTGTCGGCTCCTTCTTCGCGGATCATTTCGAGGACGGATCCCTGCCAGAGGCGAATCTGTTCGGCAACGGCTGCGGAGAAGATGTCCTCGGCGGACTGCACTTCCCCCTTCGCTTCGTTGCCCTTTGCCTCGCCGTTTGCGCCTACGTTCTGTTCGGGCGCGGCGGAGGCCGTCTGCGGCGCAACAGAAACAGCCTGCGGCGCATCAAGGCGCGCCAGCAGGGAGCGTCCGGCGCGGCTGGCACGCCAGCGGGTGCGGGTATTTTCGGAGGCGCGGGCGGCCGCATCCAGCACGACGGCGTGGATGCCGCTTTCGAGGGCGTCTTCTACCTTCTGGGCGGCGGCGGGCTGGCCTCGCAGGGCGGAGCCGACGCGGTCGCGCAGGCGACCGATGGTGCTGTCGAGGGAGCGGAAGAAGTCGCCGGTTCCCACGAAGTCGTGCCAGCGCGAGAGCACTTCGCCGCGTAGCAGGGAGCCGTCGGAGAGGGCGCCGTCGATGGTGGTCAGCGCGTCCTCGTATTCTTCGGCGACGATGGTGGCAAGCGACTGGTGCGCCGCCTGCTGGCGTGCCTGTTCGGCGGCGAGCACCTGCAGGTTTCCGGCGAGGGTTTCGACGGCACCGGCGAGGGTCTGCCGGGCGATGGCGGCGCGGGCGGGTGCGTCGGCGCCAAGTTCGCGGATCCACAGGGTCAGCGGGGCGAGGCTGACGGGGGCGAGCATGCCGCTTGCGTCGCGGGGCTGTTCGGTGACGGTGTGAATCAGTACGGCGTGGATTCCCGCCTCGTCGAGCATGCGTCGCAGGTCGTTTTCGATGGCTTCTTCGTCGCCTTCGGGCACGCGGTTGAGCACCACGGCGATGGCGATGGAGCGTGCGGCTGCTTCGTGGAGCAGTTCCCAGGGCACGGCGTCGGCGTAGCGGTTGGCGGTGGTGACAAAGAGCCACAGGTCAGCGGCGGAGAGCAGTTCCTTGGCGAGGGTGCGGTTTTCCTCGGAGACGGAGTCGATATCGGGTGCGTCGATGAGCGCGATGCCCTGCGGTAGCGCCGAGGTAGTAATAGGAATGAGGGCGCGCGCGATCTTCGGGTCGAGGCCGGGTAGTGCCTGCGATCCGGCGTTCATGCCGGAGGTGCGGGTGCGCGGCAGGGTGGGCAGGAAGCGTTCGGGTGATAGCGCCGCTTCGTCTTCTGCGCGGTGCAGGAGTACGGGGTGGCGGGTGGTGGGTCGAATCGCGCCGGACTGGGTGAGCGGTTCGCCGAGCAGGGTGTTGACGAGGGTGGATTTGCCGGCGCCAGTGGAGCCTCCGACCACGATGGTGAGGGGGTTATCGACGCTGGCGCTGCGCGGCAGGATGTAGTCGTCGAGTTGGCGTGCCATGGCGGCGAGCAGGGTGCGCGCGGTGGCGGTGCCGTGCTCGGCGGTACCGTCGTGGGTGACGGTGTAGGGGGTGCCGGGGGTTTCGCCGGCTTCTACGTCGAGCGGGAGGGGGATTCGAGTGAGCAGTTCGCGAGCTGCTTTGAGCTGCGCATAGTCGGTGGTAGTCACAGCGCTATTGTCCCATAGGGTGCACCTGCTTCATGCCATGTGTAGGCGTTGCGGTGGGCGCGTTGCGGTTGCGGGTTGTTTGGGGGCTCATATTGAGGTGTTTTTGATAGGTGTTTGGACAACCTGAAGAGGTTGAGATACTACTTGCACACAGGGTGCAACAACTCCAATTTATGATTTATTCATAAGAAGAGCAGGTGAGAAAATCCTTGATTTTCCGCAGGAAATCAGTACATTTCAATGCGGTTACCCGGAACACATTGGTACGTTTTATAACCCGCATAAAACGGGCAAATATTAAGATTTGATAACTTTTTACGCTCAAGCGCAGATATGGTCATTTTGAACCTGAAAGTACGCTTAGAATCGTTGAGCACGACATACAGGCAGGTCATAATCCACACCGAATCCCCAGGAGGTTTCTGACCTGCCCTTCGTATCGCATCCGTACTCACCGCGGTATGCGATACCCACCGGGAATGCTCACCGAACCCTCACGCAACTACATTCACAATTTACTGCCGTTGAGGTTCACTGCATCCGAGCTACCCGCATACTGTCTGCCCATCTTTACTCTTGCGAAAGGTTGCGTATGTTCGGTTCGCTGTCACGGCGCCATCTTCTTGCTCTTTCTTCCGGAGCAGCATTGAGCGCACTCGCAAGCGCTTGCAGCCCCAGCGCAGTTTCTCGCCCTCAACCACTCGCTAACCCTTCCCCTACTAAGGCTGCTCCTCAGAGCTCCCAGACCAAATCTGCGACCACCACGCGCAGCATTACGTACGCCGAGCCCCTGCCCGCATCCGCCCTGGACGGTCGCGGACCGGCTCTTCTGCCGGATCAGTTCTTTGAGCGTTCCGGAAATTTCTCAAACGGCACCCTGAGCCATCGAGCCGTCAATGTCCCCCGCCCCACCATGCCCCCGGAGGCTAAAGAGCGCACCGTCGAGGGCCTGCACGCCTTTCTGCAGTACTGGGGTGCGGCGCAGAACTACATGCTCCTCACCGGCGATACCGACCCTTTCATGGGTCTGCCCGGCCAGGAGCACTTTAGCAACATGGCGCAGATGTACCGCGATATCTACCGCTACAACATTGGCTGGCTGGTCTCTAAGAACAACCACCCCATGTGCATTAACCTGAGCTCCCCGCAGCCGGTGCCCGCTACCGAGCAGGACGTCTACTGCTGGAAGGCGACCCTGAAGGTGGACGAGAACGCGTTCTTGTTCAACCATGAGACCCGTCAGCGTGAGCAGCTCACCGGTATCTACGGCAGCAATCAGAAGGCGGATGCTTACGTCTACTTTGGTGAAGAGGGCTGGCAGATGCTGGAGGATCCGAAGTCTTCCCCGAGTGCTACCGCCACCCCTGCGGCTACCGCTGAACCGTCCGCGAATATTCCGAGTGCGCACCCGACCCCGAATGAGGGCACCCCTTCTAAGGCGGCTCGTTATATTCGAGGCTCAGCCTAAAGCTTCTTTACATCCGTGCCTCAAAGAACCCGTCATATTGGGTGATATGAGGCACGGATGAGGGCTTTTATTTGTGTGCCACGCGTGAAATCTATAGGCTAGGGCTAGATGAGGTCCGCCCATTTTTGCCTCAATACGCGTCTACTCGCCCTGCGGGTGACTGCTTCGCGCCCTCCTGTAGGGGCGTGATGTTAGGCTGAGAATTGGAGCGTGAGCTCTTCACTTATCACCGATACTTCCGCATCACAGCACATTCAAGGGGATCACTATGATTCACAGCCGCCGCCACTTTATTGCGCTTACGGGCACCGCCGCCCTGGGTGCGATGCTTGCCGCTTGCGGTTCCAAAAAGACTGAGGAGGCGACTGCCTCCCCCACTGCTTCCGCTTCGATTGCGGGTGCCTACGACAATCTGTCGGGCGAGCTGAAGTGGACTAAGTACATTGCGGGCAACGGTGCGGCCCCGATGAGCAGCACCGACCCGGAAACCGGTCAGGTGTACACGATTGAGCCGACTGCCGGCCCGGCAAGCGTTGATTCTAAGGCGAGTGCCGTGCCCATCCCGATTGAGGATGAGAGCATGTACGACAAGAACGCCCGCGGTCTGCGCGCCACTTTCGCGTATTTTGCGGCGGCGGTGAACTATGCCCGCATGACCGGTGACCCGGGTCCTGCTCTGCAGGTGGTTCAGGCGCAGAACTCTACCGACCGTGCGGCGCTGGAGAAGCTGCGCGTGTTCTACGCGACCGGTACGAACTGGCTGGTGGGCGGCGAGTGGACGTTCCGTCTGACCGATAAGCAGCCGACGACCCGCGGCACGAAGTATTCGTGGGCGTGCACCGTGACTCAGGCACACGGCATGCGGGTTGAGAAGGCGACTAATACGACCAAGCCTCTGGAGGACACTGAGGCCCCGGAGATTAAGGCTCTGTACGCTGAGTACGATGAGGAGGCGAAGCGCTGGGTCGTGATTTCGCCTCAGCAGTACGATCCTGCGTTGGCTCCGAAGCCGACTCAGACTCCGCGCGCGCATCCTTCCTCGACCTATACCCCGACGGTGACTGATGACAGCACTGTGGCGGCTAATGCTGGTGCGAATGCCGGCGCGAATACTTCGGGTAACGGCGCGGCTCAGGGCACTGCTCAGAATGGTGCCGCGCAGAACGGTGGTGCGCAGGCTCCTGCCGCCCAGAATGGTGCAGGTCAGGGCGGTTCCCGTCAGTACACTGGTTCCCAGAATGGTGGCGCACAGACCGGCACCGGTCAGGGTGGCGCGGCTCAGGCTCCTCAGCCTGCCGCTACCCAGGCGCCTGCGGCTACCGCTCCCGCGCAGCCCGTGGCGACTCAGCCTGCAGCTGCGACGGCTCAGCCGACCGTAGCGCCCGGTGCCCCCGATGCGGGCGGTGCAGCTGGCGGCGCTGAGGCACCTGCCGGTGTTCCCGGTGGTGTCCCCGGTGAGGGCGCCCAGTAGCCCCTCCCCCTATAGACGATGAACGCGTCCCCTCTTTCACCCCATCTGGTGCGATGCTCCCGCTGGTTCCACTGAGTTCACTGGCTGCGGTAAGTTCGCTGATGGGCGGCATATCACGCTCCTTTGAGCGCTGGTACGCACGGGTGTGAAGGCGGGGGCGCGTTATACTTAGGACTGTCTCTAGAGGGATGTCCGCGTGTGATATCCGCTCGTCGAGGCGCACTCTCACTCGTCTCTCACCTGAGATTCTCACTCGAAAGGTACTCCGTGGCGCTTTTCCCCATGACCTCCGGGCTTCCCAGTTCCACTACCGGCATCAGCCGCCGTTCTGCTCTGCGTTACGCGGGTGCGGGCGTTGCGGGCGTGTCTTTGAGCGCCCTACTGGTTGCGTGCGGTGGTTCTTCGTCCACCAGCGAAAACGCTGATGCGGATACCCCTCAGATTTCCCCTTCGGCTTCTGCGCGTACTGATTTTAGCGGCGAGGTCACCTTCGACAACTATGAGAAGAAGGGTACTTTCGTTCCGGCGACCGAGTCTGCGCCCGCTCAGAACGTGCCGTTCCCCAAGCGCCCGGCGAGCGCTTCGGAAAACTCGGTGCAGGGTCTGTACGATTCGATTGCATTCGTGTATGCGGCGATTAACTACCTGGTGCTGACCGGTGATGCGGCTCCGCTGCGTGAGTCGAAGGCTGATGAGAAGTTCGTTGCTTCGTTCTCGTCGTTTATGGATGAGTCGAATGAGAGCTCGCAGAATCGTGATTGGTTTGTGTCGCCGAAGGTGACCATGTCTGCGTTCACTGCGGTTCCTGCGCTGGTGAAGAAGAGCGTGCAGTGGACCTTTGATCTGGTGATTGATTTGGGTCCGACCGTGGTGATTGACGGTGCTCCTGCGGAGATGTCTGAGAAGGTGCGCCGTACTGAGCGCGGCTTGGTGATTACCGGTGTGCGCCACGATAATGACTGGACTTTGACTATTCAGGATGAGTACGAGGCTCAAGCGTCGGCTCAGCCGCAGAATGGTGGCGCTAATGGTGGTGCCGCTAATGGGGGTAATGCTGGCAATTCCGGCAACTCCGGTAATGGCGGCAATTCTAATGGTGACAACCTTTAAGCCCTCAGATGGATGAGGCATCATGCCCTAACTCGCACTCGGGTTAGGGCATGATCTGTTTTACTCTGGTAGTAACGAGCTTTCCTGGATTCAAGGTTTTTCTCTTATGTCTTCTTTTTCTCAGTCTTTCTCTCGCCGCTCCCTGCTGCGCCTGGGCTTGGGCGCATCTGCTGTTGCGGGTTCTGCGGCGCTGTTGAGCGCGTGCGGCTCGGGTAGCTCTAGCCAGCAGTCGGGTTCTCAGGGTGGTAGCCTGAATGGTTCGAAGTCGAGCGCTAACCCGAATGGGTACAGCGATGATGGTAAGAACTATTCGGGTCTGGTGGAGTACACCCACTATGAGGGTGCGGTGAATTATGAGCAGGGTACGGTGGATCATCCGCCGCGTAATGCTCCGAAGCCGAAGGTGACTGATACTCTCTCGTTGAATACGGTGACGGGTTTTCATGAGGCGATTGCCTATTTTGCGGCGGCTATGGATTATCTGGTGAAGACCGGTAGCACGGATGCGTTCTCGACCGGTATTCAGCTGTCGTCGAAGACTCGCTCTGAGGTGGATGCTCTGTCGGCTTCTATTCTTGCGGGTGTGGAGAAGGGTTCCTGGTATGTGAATCCGTCGGCTTCCTATGCGCTTTCGAGTGCGCAACCGTCCATTATGAGCGATGGCAACCTGCTGTTTAAGGGCAAGTACACTCTGGACTTCGGTGCGGAGGCGGTGGCTGAGGGCAAGATCCAGCCGGTGGTCGCCTCCGCGAGTACTTCTGCTGAGCCTACTGAGCCGTCCGAGGATGCGCTGGTGTCTGATGCGGCGTCCCCCACTGCTTCGGCTTCTGCTACTGCTACTGCGGCGGGTCCGGCTTCTCGGGTAACGGTTCAGGAGTGCGATTTCCGCGGTCGCTACCACGCTGATTCTAAGATGTGGGAGCTGAGCGTGGCGTACGGTGCGACGCTCCAGGGCGGCGCTTCCACCGCGAGCGCGGCGGCGTCCGGCGCGGCATCTGGTTCGGCTTCTGCTTCTGCCCCCGCTTCTGCTGAAGCTTCCACTGAGGCGTCCGCCACTTCCGCGGCGTCATAGTTCGTCATAACGCTTTTATCTGCGAGGCGCTTCTCACGCTTCGTCCACTCAACTCTGTATCCTGTTGGGTTTGCGGCTAAACTGGTTGCAATCACCGACTGACTGAAAGGTATCACTATGTCCGAGAACCTGACCCGCCGCGCGGCGCTGGGCGTACTGGGCGTCAGCTCCATGGCTTTGCTGGCGGCTTGTGGCTCTAAGGCTACTTCTGAGGCGTCTGCTTCCGCTTCTGGCTCTGAGAGCGCTTCTGCTGCTGCTTCTGAGTCTGCTACCGCTTCGCCCTCTGCTTCTGCATCGGCGTCTGCTTCCCCTTCCGCTTCTGCTTCGGCTTCGGCTACTGCAACGAACTCTCCGCTGCCTAACGACAATAAGGATTACAGTGGCGTAGCGAAGCTGGAGAAGATGGAGGATCACGGCGAGTACCAGCCGGGTAATGCTGAGCACCCGCCGCAGAACGTGCCGTCCCCGATTGTTCCGGAGGCTATGCACCAGAATTCGGTGGCTGGCTTCGCGGCGGCTCTGGCGTACTTCGGTGCGGCGTTTGAGTACCTGCTGCGTACCGGCGATATGCACTACATGAACGAGGTCAGCACCGACCAGGAGACCCTGGCGGCGATGAAGAAGTACGCGGACTCCACCAAGGCCGGTATTGATGAGAAGAAGACCTGGTACGTGAACCCGACCGCTACCCTGACTATTGGTACTAAGCAGCCGGTTCTGGCTCAGGGCGCGTACAACTGGACCGTGACGTTGAACGTGGACCTGGGTGAGAAGCTGTTCAAGGACGGCAAGGAGCAGACCGTGGCGGCTGATAAGCGTCACGTGAAGATGTTCGGTGAGGCTGTTGGCCGCTACCTGAACAACAAGTGGGATCTTCACATGGACATCAACTAGTCCTCTGAGGCTGGTTTTCTCCCCCGCTTTTAGCGTTGTGCCGTCTCAGGATGCGGTTTTCTACTGTTTTTTCCATTGATGGCAATAAAATTTGTGGCTCCAGCTTGCGGTGAACGGAGTTCACCACTACTCTTATATACAGAGGTTGTCTTTTGGGCTACATAATGTTTCTAGAGAGCGCCGCACATTCATCATCCTTTGTCGAGAAAGGGTTTGTGCGGCGCTTTTCTGTACCCTCTTTCTGAACCTCGTTCCTTGAGGTTTTTCTCTGGCATTATTACGAACTGTGACCGCAGGTTTAAACCTGCCGCCGGTGAGTAGTAGAGTTGCCACGTAACCGATTATTCATTGCGGAGACCCCATCGCGGCTGGCCTCCCCCCAAGCTCATGAAGGAGCACCCCATGGCAAAGATTCTCAACAGCATTGTTGAAGCAACCGGCCAGACCCCCCTGGTTAAGCTGAACCGACTGGACGAGGGTCTTCCCGGTAACGTAGCGGTCAAGCTTGAGTTCTACAACCCCGCTGGTTCGGTTAAGGACCGTATCGGTCGCGCCATCATTGACGCTGCTGAGAAGTCGGGTGCGCTGAAGCCCGGCGGCACCATTGTTGAGGGCACTTCCGGTAACACCGGTATTGCGCTGGCTATGGTGGGTGCTGCTCGCGGTTACCGCGTCATCCTGACCATGCCGGAGACCATGTCTGCTGAGCGTCGCGTGCTGCTGCGCGCTTACGGTGCTCAGATTGTGTTGACCCCGGGTACCGAGGGTATGCGCGGCGCTGTGGAGAAGGCTAAGGAAATCGTTGCGACCACCGAGAACGCTATCCTGGCGTCCCAGTTCTCCAACGAGGCGAACCCCACCATTCACTACAACACCACCGGCCCCGAGATTTGGGAAGCAACCGACGGTAAGGTCGACATTTTCGTGGCGGGTATTGGCACCGGCGGCACCATCTCCGGTACCGGTAAGTACCTGAAGGAGCAGAACCCGAACGTTAAGGTTGTTGCGGTTGAGCCGAAGGACTCCCCGCTGCTCTCCGAGGGTCGCGTTGGTCCCCACAAGATTCAGGGCCTGGGCGCTAACTTCGTTCCCGACACCCTGGACCGCGGCATCTACGATTCGGTGACTCCGGTCAGCGCTGAGGACGCTATGCGCACCTCCCGCCTGCTGGCTACCCAGGAAGGTATTCTGGGCGGTATTTCTTCCGGTGCGGCTGTGTGGGCTGCTCTGGAGGAGGCTAAGAAGTCTGAGAACAAGGACAAGCTGATTGTGGCTATCGTTCCCGACTTCGGTGAGCGTTACATCTCTACCGCTCTGTACGAGGATATCCGCGGCTAATAGGCCCCGGTCTTCGGCACCCCTCCCCGTGAGGCCGCCATCTAGAACAGTACGCAGTGTTCGACGCTCCGTCCCGGTTGCATGCCGGGGCGGAGCGTTTGCGTTTTCTCGCGATGCTCCCCCGCTGAGACCCACCCGAGCCCGAATATTACGTTCCGCACGCAATTGTGACCGAGATGTTAAAGAGAGCACTCACTATGACGACGACAGAGTTCGGGAATAGGTGAATGAGCACCGTTGTTGGTACCTTTGGAAAGGTCGCATACACAGAGCGCGACCGATGAGGGAAAGGGAACCCATGAGTTTTATTGCGCGTCTACGTGAAGATATTGAGAACGTCCGCCAGCACGACCCTGCTGCGCGCGGCGCTGTCGAGATTGCGCTGAACTATTCGGGTATGCACGCCATTTGGGTTCACCGTCTGACCCATAAGCTCTGGCAGAAGGATGAGACGAAGGCTCTGGCTCGTACTCTCTCGCAGTTTGCTCGTTTTCTGACCGGTGTGGAGATTCACCCCGGTGCGACCATTGGCCGCCGTTTCTTCATTGATCACGGCATGGGCATTGTCATTGGTGAGACTGCTGAGGTTGGTGACGACGTGATGCTGTACCACGGTGTGACCCTGGGCGGTCGCTCCCTGGAGAAGGTGAAGCGTCACCCCACCATTGGTGACCGTGTGACCATCGGTGCAGGTGCTAAGGTGCTGGGTCCGGTGGTTATTGGTGCCGATAGCGCTATTGGCGCGAACGCCGTGGTCGTCAATGATCACCCCGCCGATTCGATTATTACCGGCATTCCGGCGAAGCACCGCCCGCGCACCCCGGAGAAGAAGAAGCCCCTGGTGGACGCTGTGGAGTACATTGACCCCGCCATGTGGATTTAGGCTTGGCAAGCGTTTTGAGGCGGTAGAGGCGCACCTGGCGGCTCCTCACGAGGCTCTAGGCTCTAGGGGCTGCAGGTCTTCTCTCCTGCTATATGCCCCTGAGGCATCTCGGGGGGTGCCCCATCAAGACATAACGAAAGCCCGCCTTCGACCGGATTCTCATCCAGCCGAAGGCGGGCTTTGACGTATTCAGCTACGTGAGCTTAGTGAACGTGAATGTCCGCTGCGTTCACCTCGGAACGGTCACCGCTCCACATGGTGTGGAATGCGCCCTCTTCGTCAATACGACCGTAGGTGTGTGCACCGAAGAAGTCACGCTGACCCTGAATCAGGGATGCGGGCAGGCGGTCGCGGCGCAGGCCGTCGTAGTAGGACAGTGCGGATGCGAACACCGGCACGGGGATGCCCAGTGCGGTTGCCTTAGCCACCACGCGACGCCAGGAAGGAACGAGCTCCTCCATGAGGTTCTTGAAGGCGGGTGCCAGCAGCATGTTCGCGGGTGCTTCGCCTGCGTAGGCAGCCATGATGTCGCCCAGCAGCTCGGCGCGGATAATGCAGCCTGCACGCCACAGCGATGCGATGGTGTCCAGCTTCAGGTCCCAACCGTATTCCTTGCCTGCGCGGGTGAGCAGGTCCATGCCCTGTGCGTACGCAACGAGCTTGGATGCGAAGAGTGCGCGGCGCACATCCTCAACGAACTCGGGGTCGCCTGCACCGATGCCGGTGGTTGCGATCAGACCTGCGGGCAGTTCGCGCTGTGCTTGCTCTCGCTGCTCACGCTCGGAGGAGGAGAGGGCGCGTGCGAACACGGACTCTGCGATAGCGGAGACGGGGGAACCGAGGTCCAGGCCAGCCTTAGCGGTCCACAGGCCGGTACCCTTCTGGCCCGCTGCGTCAACGATAACGTCGACCAGGGGCTTGCCGGTCTTTGCGTCTACCTGTGCGAGCACCTCAGCGGTGATTTCGATCAGGTAGGAGCTCAGGTCGCCTTCGTTCCAGGTCTTGAAGATTTCTGCCTGCTGTGCCGGCTCAATGCCTGCGATGGAGCGCAGAATGTCGTACGCTTCGCCGATCACCTGCATGTCGGCGTACTCGATGCCGTTGTGGACCATCTTCACGAAGTGACCCGCACCGTCGGTGGAGATCCATGCGCAGCAGGGTGCGCCGTCCTGAGGTGCCTTCGCTGCGATCTTTTCGAGCAGCGGGCCCAGGTGCTTGTAGGACTCTGCGGAGCCGCCGGGCATCATGGAGGGGCCCCAGAGAGCGCCCTCTTCGCCGCCGGAAACGCCAACGCCTACGAAGTGCAGGCCCTTTTCAGCCAGGGCGTGCTCGCGACGGATGGTGTCGGGGAAGTGGGAGTTACCGCCGTCGATGATGATGTCACCCTCGTCGAGCATGGGGGTGAGCTGCTCGATCACTGCGTCGACGGGTGCGCCCGCCTTGACCATAATCAGGATGCGGCGGGGAGACTCGAGGGAGTCGACGAGTTCCTGCAGGGACTCGGTACGGATGAAGTCGCCGTCTGCGCCGTGCTCAGCCAGCAGTGCGTCGGTCTTCTCTACGGAACGGTTGTGCAGTGCCACGGTGTAGCCGTTACGTGCCAGGTTGCGGGCGAGGTTTGCGCCCATGACAGCAAGGCCGGTGACACCAATCTGTGCCTTCTTGTTTTCAGTCATGTATATAAGGATACGCGCTGAGGACAGGCTATATACAGGTAGAGTGTACTTTTATACCCTGATGGACTGTTCTTCTCACTCTTGGAGAAATGCACCGGGACACGCATCGGGATACTCGCGGGGGAATACGGCCCGGGTGGGTAAACCGCTGAGGGTAAACAAAAACCCCGGTACCGTGCGGTACCGGGGTAATCGGTGGGTCCTACCGGGATCGAACCGATGACATCCACGGTGTAAACGTGGCGCTCTACCAGCTGAGCTAAAGACCCGTAGTTCTCACTGTTTCGTTTCCATTCCAGTGACGAACACAAGAAACAACTATACGGGCTTTTGAGGTGCCACGCAAATCCAGAACACGTGTTCTATGTCTCAATATTTTTTTCATTTTCCCACCGCACCCAACATCAAGCCACACCAAGCCACAGCTACCCTCCCCCTCAGAAACAAGCCACACCCTCTCATTCCGCGCCATTCCGCCAACCCCGCCATTCCGCGCCATTTAGGTGCAAAAAGACCCTAACTAGTACTTTTGATGCGCATTTTTTCCACTCAGATAGTCACAATGCGAAACCCACATCACAAAAACCCCCATTTGAGACCAAGAGAGGCACCTTTAGGTCTAAGATAGTAGAGATAAGAAGCGAAGTGGGTCTTACAGACCTATAGCGCTTAAACACAAAGATTGTTCGACAACGCAACAACGCGCGGCGGGCGATCTCACAACCGCACAGAAGAGAGGTTGGATTAGTTTGGCTAACGTACCGAACGAGCACTCCCTGAGCACCCTTCTCGATGGCTTCAAGGACATCGACGTAGAAGAGACCCAGGAATGGGCTGAGTCCCTCGAGGACCTTATCAAGACTCACGGCACCGAGCGTGCAGAGTACATCCTTCGCGCACTGCTCAAGGAAGCTGGCGAGAAGGGCGTTAAGGTCCCGACTCTGGTCAAGACCGACTACATCAACACCATCCCCGTCGACCAGCAGCCCGAGTACCCCGGTGATGAGGAACTCGAGCGCCAGTACCGCGCATGGATTCGTTGGAACGCAGCAATTATGGTTCAGCGTGCCCAGAAGAAGGGTATCGGCGTTGGCGGTCACATCTCCACCTTCGCAGGTGTGGCTGACCTCTACGAAATGGGCCAGAACCACTTCTTCCGCGGCCGTAACCACCCCGGTGGCGGTGACCAGGTCTTCTTCCAGGGTCATTCCTCCCCCGGTGTCTACTCCCGCGCATTCGTTGAGGGCGTCCTGAGCGAAGACCAGATGGACGGCTTCCGTCAGGAGAAGACCAAGGGCGCAGACGGTATTCCTTCGTACCCGCACCCCCGTTGCATGCCCGAGTTCTGGCAGTTCCCGACCGTTTCCATGGGTCTGGGTCCCCTGAACGCAATCCACCAGGCATCCTTCAACAAGTACCTGCACAACCACAAGATCAAGGACACCTCCGAGCAGCACGTCTGGGCATTCCTGGGCGACGGCGAAATGGACGAGCCCGAGTCGCGTGGTGCACTGCAGCTGGCTGCAAACGAGCACCTGGACAACCTGACCTTCGTCGTCAACTGCAACCTGCAGCGTCTGGACGGCCCCGTTCGCGGTAACGGCAAGATCGTTCAGGAGCTCGAGGCATTCTTCCGCGGTGCAGGCTGGCACGTCATCAAGGTCCTGTGGGGCTCCGACTACGACGAGCTGCTCAAGAAGGACAAGAGCGGCAAGCTCATCCAGCTGATGAACGAAACCCTCGACGGTGACTACCAGACCTTCCGCGGTGAAGACGGCGGCTACATCCGCGAGCACTTCTTCGGCAAGTACCCCGAGACCAAGGAACTGGTTGCAGACCTGACCGACGAGCAGATCTTCAACCTGCGTCTGGGTGGCCACGACGACAAGAAGATCTACGCAGCCTACAAGGAAGCTATGGAGACCAAGGGCAAGCCCACCGTCATCCTGGCACAGTCCATTAAGGGTGCGGAGCTCGGCCCGTTCTTCGAGGCACGTAACTCCACCCACCAGATCAAGAAGTTCACCATGGAAGCACTGAAGGGCTTCCGTGACCACCTGAACATCCCCATCTCCGACGAGGAGCTGGAGAAGGATCTGTACAACCCGCCGTACTACCTGCCCGAGGCAAACCACCCGGCTCTGCAGTACATGCAGGCACGCCGTAAGGAACTCGGCGGTTACATCCCCGGCCGTGCAAACACCCAGCCTGAGATTATCCTGCCCGAGTCCAAGGTCTACGCACAGACCAAGAAGGGCTCCGGCAAGCAGACCGCTGCTACCACCATGGCGTTCGTCCGCCTGATGAAGGACCTCATGCGCGTGAAGGGCTTCGGTCACCGTATCGCTCCCATCACCCCCGATGAGGCACGTACCTTCGGTATGGACTCCTTCTTCCCCTCGGCTAAGCTGTACAACCCCAACGGCCAGAACTACGTGCCCGTTGACCACCAGCTCATGCTCACCTACACCGAGTCCCCCGAGGGCCAGATTGTTCACGTGGGTATTAACGAGGCAGGCGCAACCGCTGCATTCATCGCTCTGGGTTCGTCCTACGACACCCACGGCGAGCCGATGATCCCGATCTACATCTTCTACTCGATGTTCGGCTTCCAGCGCACCGGCGACTCCTTCTGGGCTGCTGCCGACCAGCTGTGCCGCGGCTTCGTCATCGGTGCAACCGCAGGTCGTACCACCCTGTCCGGTGAGGGTCTGCAGCACGCTGACGGTCACTCCCCGATTCTGGCGTCCACTAACCCGGCGTTCAAGATCTACGACCCGGCATACGGCTACGAGATCGCTCACATCGTGGAGCGCGGTATCGAGCAGATGTACGGCACCAAGGACGAAGACCACAACGTCATGTACTACCTGACCGTGTACAACGAGCCGATTCACCAGCCTGCTGAGCCGGCAAACGTTGACGTTGAGGGCATCATCAAGGGTATCCACAAGATCAGCGAGTCCCCGCTGACCTCCGGCCCCAAGGCACAGCTGCTGGCATCCGGCGTTGCTGTTCCGTGGGCTGAGAAGGCTCAGCAGCTGCTGGCTGAGGACTGGGGCGTCTCCGCAGACCTCTGGTCTGTCACCTCGTGGACCGAGCTGCGCCGCGACGGCATTGCCGCTGAGGAAGAGGCTCTGCTGAACCCGAACCAGCCCGCTCGCGTTCCTTACGTGACCCAGAAGCTGGCTGGCGCTGCTGGCCCGATCGTCGCGACCACCGACTTCGCTTCGGATGTTCCCGACCAGATCCGCCAGTTCGTTCCGAACGACTTCGCAACCCTGGGTGCTGACGGCTTCGGCTTCGCAGACACCCGCCCGGGTGCACGTCGCTTCTTCCACATCGATGCAGAGTCGGTTGTTGTCCGCACCCTGCAGACGCTGGCAAAGCGCGGCGAGGTTGCAGCAGACGTTCCCGCGAAGGCATTCGCTAAGTACGACCTGCTGAACGTGAACGCTAACTCCGAGCTGGAGCAGCACTAAGCATTTAGCGGTAGAACCCCGGTTCTGCGTTAGAAGCTAAACGATGCCCCCGGTTGATGATTCATCAACCGGGGGCATTATATTTATTGGTTTTTGAGAACCCACTCTTTATATCGGAGATTAACTTCTGATAGCTGCTTTCGCTGTTCTTCTAGTTTTGTTTCATTATCCCGGATGAGCGGTTTTTGATACGAAGCTACAAGATTAGCAAGACCTTGAGCCATTCCTGTATCTTTACTGCATTGTGCTTCAATGACGCTGAGTCGAATTTCTTCTTCTGATGCCGGGGCATTATTATCACCGCTAGCACGGGTTGCATTTGATAGTTCTTTTGTACCCCATTCTTCGTCGCCTTTTCGTGGCGTTAGACCTTTATCCGATAGGCATTTCCACCATGCTTCACGGTATTTTTTCCATTCAGGATGATTCATGGCAGCTGCATAGGATTCGCCGTGGATTCGACGATAGGCTTCTGTGAGGCCACTTTGCTCTTCGAGGCTGATGCCCGCGATCTCTTTCAACGTGGCTAAGATTTCAGGCATGCACTGTTCCATGATTTTTGTGTCATAGCCCCCGGATGATGGTGCATTCCCTCGCTTGTAGTTTCCATATTTGGCGGCGTATTCGGGGTTCCAGAGGCCAAACTCGCGACCGGACGAAAAGAATTTCCTATCTTCTACATCCGGGATATATATTTCATAGGATTGGCCGTGTTTTGCGAAACAGCGCTGCCTGAGAATTTCCAAGGCTCGAGTGTAATACTGGGAATTTTCATCTAAAAGGTCATTGTATTCTTCGAGTGGAGTAATGATTTGGTTGTTTTTATAGTCTAGAGTTGCTTGGGCTGTTTCATCACGTTCTAGTTGCGGGCCTGTAGAACAGGATGTGCAGGCTAACGTGAATGCAAACGTTATAGCCATTGCGGGTTGAAAGAATTTCTTGAGGTTCATAATTCTCCCTCCTTAATTGGATAAAGAATATGCGGTAGTAAAGAAAGCTGGGTTATGCTCTGGCGATAATCACCATGTAGTGCCCAGTAATACGGGTGCTTAGGGAATCAGTTGTCTATGCTAAGCCCTATGCTGAACCAAAGTTCAAGCAGGACTTCGGGCATGGGGGAATACCTACTAGTTTGGGAGCGCACCCATGACGAAAGGATCAAGCCGCTATGTGCAGACAATACACAGGGGGGTCTGCAGCGTCATGACTACTAGGAGAATGTTCTAGAGCTTCATCGTAAACTCCTAGTGTTTTGAGAAGGATATCCTTCTGCATGAGTGAGATACGTTTCAAGACCTGGTGTATGCCGAGTCGTTCTCTTAGATACAATCCCAATCTATGTAATCGGAATCATATTTAAGAGGTGGCTTCAATCTAGCACTCATTAAGGAGTCTTTTCAAGCAACAAATGAGTCATGTGTCACAAAATTTAAGAGTGTATGTGTATAATAAGGTCTGTAAAATTTGGCATTTTGCGCCATTTGTGTACCGATAATTTTTTACACAAATCTTTTATATGACTAAAATCACCTAAAAGATACTCTTTATGATAAGAACACGCATGCATGTTTTAACCGATGTAGCCCGGAGGTAACGACTATTACCTCCGGGCTACATCAGTTATAGAGGGTTAGCCGGCGAAGTGGCCGGTCACCTCCGCCAGACGCGTCGGATTCACCAGGTCAGGGTGCGTACCCTCCAGCAGCACCGAACGGAACGACGACGCATGCGCCGACCAACCCTCCGCATCCAGGTACGGCTGATCCTCATGCGGCACACCCACCAGCAACACGTCCCCTTCAAAGAACGCCTGCTCAGCACCACGCATCAGTGCCGCTGAAGCACGCATACTACCCAAGCACACGCCCAGCTTCTCCTCCGGTAGGTAACCCATCGCCGAACCCGCCCGCTGCAGACGCTCCAACGTACCCGGCAAATCAAGCCGCTCATCGGCGGCAGGCTCCGGCAAACCGCCCATACGCAACAGCGCGCGGAAGCTCTCCTGCTCATCCGGCGCAGGCACGCCCTGCCACTGCTCCGAAGGATACGCATCCAACAGGATGACGCGCTCAACCTGCGCACCCGCAGCCTGCGCCAGAGCCGCCACCTGCACCGCGGCAGTACCGCCCACAGACCAGCCCATCAACGCAAAACGACGCGGCAACGAACGCTCCGCCAGGGTCTTCTCGATCAGCTTCAGGTAGCCCTCAGCCAGCTCCTGCAAACTCGACGCAAACCCGGCATTCGGGTCAGAGAACGCCTCAGCCTGCACAGCATACACACCCTGCTGAGCCGGAAGATGCGAAAGGTACCCCGCATAGCACCAGCCCAAACCACCAGCAGGCGGCAGAATAAACAGCGGCGCGGGGGCACCGGTAGTATCGGGGACAACGGGCTGCTCACGCTGAGTCACAACGTGTTCGCGCTGAGTCAAAATGTGCTCACGCAGCGGCAGAACCGGCGCGAACTCCGCACCCTCGCCACGCTCGCCCGCAATGGACGCCGCCAAAGCCTGCACTGTCGGATGCGCAAACAGCGCACCAATGCTCACGCTCAGACCCAGCTGCTCCTCAACCGCGGCAATCACCTCAAGAGCCGCCAGCGAATGACCACCCGAGGCGAAGAAATCCTCATCCACGCCGAAACGCTCACGACCCAGCACACCGGCAATAATCGAGCACAGCTGCTGCTCCAGCAGGCCGTGCGGGCCCTCAGCATCAGAAGTCTGAGGGGTCAGGTCGAGGGACGCCAACAGCTTGCGATCCGCCTTACCGGAGGGGCTCACCGGCAGAGCAGGCAGGGTGTGCCACAGGGTCGGCACCATGTAGTCCGGCAGAACCTGCGCACAATGCTCACGCGCCGCCTCCACCAGCTGCTCAGCACGCTCAGCGGGCACGTCGCCGACCTCCAGCACCGCCGCCAGGGCGGGCTCACGCAGGCCGCGGTACAGCAGAGCCACCGAAGCGCTCACGCCCTCAACCGCTGCAAGAGCCATCTCAATATCGCCCAGCTCCAGGCGCTGACCGCGCACCTTAATCTGATAGTCCGTGCGGCCGCGGTAACCAATGACGGCACGGCCATCGGGAAGAATCTCCCAGCACGCCAAATCGCCCGTACGGTACAGGCGCTGACTCTCACCGTTCAGCAGTACGAGCGCACCGGCGGGAGCCTGCTCCACGAAAGCCGCCGCGGTCGCCTGCGGGTTGTTCTTGTAGCCGCGCGCCAGCTGCACGCCCGACAGGTGCAGTTCGCCCGTCACGCCCACCGGCACGGGGTGGCCGGTCGGGTCAAGAATCAGGGTTCCGGTGTTCCAGACCGGCTCGCCAATGGGCACGCTCTCACGCTGCGGGTCGTTGGACGTCTCCCAGAAGGTGACATCCACCGCCGCCTCGGTCGGGCCGTACAGGTTCAGCGGGTACACGCCCAGAACCTCGCCCGCAGCCTGCACCTGGTCCTTCTGCAGCGCCTCACCCGAGCAGACCACGTAGCGCAGGGGCTGCTCTCGATCCTGACCGAAGCCAGCATCAGCCAGGATGCGGCGCGCCGCCGGCGAAGAGGTCAGCGCCGACAGCATGGTCGGCACAAAGTGCACCGCAGTGACGGACTGCTCGGCAATCACTCGCGCCAGGTAGGCGGGGTCGCGGTGACCCTCCGGCGCGGCAATGACCACGGCGGCACCCTCGGCGAGAGGCCAGTACAGCTCCCACACGTGCACGTCAAAGGAGATGGGGGTCTTGTGCAGAACGCGGTCGCCCTCCCCCACCGGAATCTGGTGCTGCTGCCAGCGCAGGCGGTTATCAATCGCGCGGTGGCTGATGGCAACGCCCTTAGGCCTGCCCGTGGAGCCGGAGGTGAAGAGCACGTAAGCGTCCTCGTCCAGACCGGTTTTCGCGCCCGGAAGCTCCTCTGCGGCGGGTGCTGAGGAGTGTTCCCCGTTGGGTTCCTCGGCGCTCAGTAGGGGCAGAGTATGCTGCGGCAGGTTCGCGTGACGCTGCGGTTCCTGCGGGTTCAGCTCTTCCGCGTTCAGCGGGTGCAGGCCGGGGCCGTGCAGAAGCAGGGAGCACTCGGCGTCCTCCATCATCACGCCCACACGCTCAGCGGGCAGATCCGGAAGCACCGGCACGTAGGTGGCGCCAGCGTACAGCAGGGCGTACAGCGCCACGTACTGCTCCACACCGCGGTGCACACGCAGACCCACCGCATCGGCGGGGCGAACGCCCCAGTCCAGCAGCTGCGCGGCTAGCGCGCGGGCGCGCTCGTCCAGTTCGGCGTAGGTGAGGGCACGGTCAAAAGCGTAGGCGCGATTCGACTCGGGGGTGAGCACCTCACCGGGCGCGGGGGCAGAATCCAGCACGGCGAGCGCCCGCGGATGCGCCGCCACCGCGTCATGGAAGCGACCCAGCAGGGTCTTGTACTCCAGCGGGTGCTCGGTCAGCGCCGGGGCGGTCAGCTCGCGCAGGGTCGCAAGCTCCGCCTCGGTCGCCAAGCCGAGATTGTTCAGGGAGGCGTCCTCGCGCTGCGTCTCCGCCGCGTAGGCGGGTAGCCACTCGCTCAGGCGGGCGGCGTGACGTTCCAGCTCCTCGGCGGTGTAGAGCACCGGGTTCATGTCAATCTCGCAGGAGATGCTGTTGCCGCGGCCGGGCATGCCGCGCAGGGTGAAGGTCGCGTCAGCAACGGGACCGGCAGAGATATTGTGGATGCGCGCCGTCGGCACCGGGGCTCCGGACCCGTCCTTGGAAGGTGCCGCCAGGGGCAGCACCGCGTCGAAGGGCACCACGTTAATCTGCGCGCCAAAGAGCCTGGACTGGGCGTTACGCGCGATGCGCTCGAGGTCTTCCTGGCGTGCCAGGGGGTGCTCGGCGTTGCGGGCGTACTGTTCCTTCACCGAGTGCAGGGACTCCGCGATGGGGCCGGTCGCCGCAACCTGCGCCGGCAGCACGTTCACCGCGGTACAGCCGGTCTGCGCGCTTGCCGCGCCCAGGGCGCGGGTCGCCTCCGGCAGGGTGCGGGCGAACATGCGGTTCATCTGCGGCACACCGAACGAAGCCTGCGCATAGCCGCCTACACGCGCCAGGTACGAGCCGACGGCGGCGGTCGCCAGCACGGGCCAGGAGACGCCGTACTGCTTTGCGGCATCCAGCAGAGCCTGCTGGGTGGGTACGTCAATGCTGAACGCCAGGCGCACAGACTGCGCCGACGGGGAGGCGGCACGACCCGCCAGTGAGGTGTCTTCCTGTTCCAGGGCGCCGCTCGCCTGCCAGAAGGCGACGTCTTCTTCACGGGCGGCGGAGGCGGCATCGTCGGCGTCGAGCAGCTGTTGCAGGCTCATGCGGCGGGTTGCCGGAACCGGCTGACCGGCGGACAGAGCACGGTAAATAGCGGCGACGCGGGAGAGGCCGTTGAACGCGGCGAAACCGTCGGCAACCACATGGGAGAAGGAATGATAAACCCAGAGGAACCCGCCGTAACGCACCACGGCGCTGCGCACGGTCACGCCCTCATCGGTGACGAGGGGCTGGGCGAGCAGACGCTGCGCCCAGGCGCGCACCGGCGCGGGCAAATCAGAGTCAGGCAGATCGGAAGTATCGCTCTCCTCCGCCTCGGCGGTACCGCTCAGCTCGCCCTCCTCCAGTTCGCCCCCGTCCAGTTCGCCTCCGTCCACGAGCAGGTCAATACCCTCGAGGAACGCCTCAAGCGGCAGAATCTGCTGGGAGGCGGCACCATCGGCAATGCGGGTGCGCACGCGGAAGCCCTCGTTCTCGCGGTAGAGCTGTTCAAAAGCCTCACGCAGCAGAGCGAGGTCGGTGTCTGCGGGGCATTGCAGAACCTCCGCGGTGTTGTAGCAGGGGTTCGTCGGGTCAATCGCGGCGGCAAAATAGATGCCGCGCGCGTTAGTGGTCAGCGGCAGCCAGGGGCTGTCAGCGCTGTGCTGTGCGGAGGGGTTCGCGGCGGTGCGAAGGTCGGAAGCAGTCCCGAAGCTAGCGGGTGCGGTAGTATCAGCTACGCCCATGGTGGCCTCTCAAAGGTCTGGATTAGGGGTCTGGATTAGGGATGATATGCGGTGTGTGAAAGGTAAGTGTGAAAGGTAGGCTACTGCCCCGCCGTTTCGCGCTGGCAGAAGTGCACTAACAGAAGTGCGCTGACAAGTGCAAACGCAGCTACACAACACGGCGTAAAACCGGCGCACAGAAAAACGAGGCGAGTAGCAAACACCCCGGGCACCCGTCTGCATTCGCGGCAGGCGGGCACTCGGGGTGCGGTAACGCTTAGCCCAGGCGGGAGGCGATGAACTCCACGGTCGGGTTCTCCACCAGCTCGGTAAACTCAATCACGGCGCCCTCGGCGGCAAGGTCGTCGAGCAGGGCGAATGCGCCCATAGAATCCATGCCCAGGGAGAACAGGTCGGTGGTCGGCTCGTCAAAAGCGGTCTGCAGGGAGTCGGGCTCGACGATGTACTTCTCCATGATGGGGCGCAGGGTCTCAAATGCGGACATTTTTCTCCTCAATAGGGGTAGGAATAAGGGCGTACGGTTTAGCTGAAAATGATCAGCTCAAAGGGTTTAGCCGAAAATTTCGGCAAGCTTGGCGCGCAGTTCGCGGCGAGAAATCTTACCCACGTTCGTGGTGGGCAGCTCCTGCAGAACCTGCACTCGCTCCGGGATTTTGAAGTCGGCGAGCTTCTTCGAGGTGAAGAACTCATGCATCGTGCGGCGCGGGTTTTCACCCAGGTCGGCGCCTTCCTGCGGCACAATGACCAGGCCCACGCGCTCGCCCACAGTCTCATCCGGGATACCCAGAACCACGGCGTCAAAAACGTCGGGGTGGGTCAGCGCCAGCTCTTCGATTTCGTCCACGGCAATCTTCTCGCCGTTGCGGTTAATCTGGTCCTTCGCGCGGCCGGTCACCTCAAGGTACTTGCCAGCGACCAGGCGCACGATGTCGCCGGTGCGGTAGAAGCCGTCCTCGGTGAAGCCGTAGCGGTTCGCGTTCTCCTCCAGGTAGTAGCCGCGAATCGTGTACGGGCCGCGGGTGAGCAGGTGGCCGCTCTCGCCGCGCTTGACCGGCTGGTCCTGATCATCAACAATCAGGATCTCGTCGTCGGGGCTAATCGGGTAGCCCTGGGTCCGCAGGCGCAGCTCAATCATGTCGGTGGAACGGGTGTAGTTCACCAGGCCCTCAGCCATGCCGAACACCTGCTGAACCGTGCAGCCGAGCACCGACTCAATCTTGCCCGCAACCGCCGGGGCCAGCTTCGAACCGCCCACCTGCAGGGTCTGCAGAGACGGCAGGGACACGCCGCGCTTCTCCGCGGAGGCGACCCATGCCTGAGCCAGCGGCGGCACCAGCGCGGAGGTGGTCACACCCTCCATCTCAATGAGGTGGAACGCAGTCTGCGGGGACGGATCCGCCGCAAACACCAGCTTGCCGGAGGCGCACATGACGCCCAGAATACCGGGCGAGCTCATCGTGAAGTTGTGCGCGGCGGGCAGCACCACGAGCATGGTCGTGTTGTTGTTCAGCTTGCAGATATCGACCGAGCCGCGCACCGAGTACAGGTAGGCGGCGTGGGTGCGAGGAATCAGCTTCGAAATGCCGGTCGTACCGCCGGAGAGCTGCAGGAACGCCACCTGCTCGCTCGCACGCAGGTTCTCGGTGTTCTGAATGACGCCGGGCACGAACTCTTCAGCGAGCTCTTCTTCGGTCAGCGGGGTCAGCGGCTCCGCAACATCAATAGCAACCGGCGGCTCCTGGGAGTTCTTGCGCAGCTCGGCGGCAACGTCCTCGTGCAGGGCGGCGAAATCTGCGCCCGGGGTCAGCGAAGAGAACACGTGCGCCGCAGCGTCGGTGCGGGTCGCAAAGTGCACGAGCTCGGTGGTGCGGTGCTGCGGCAGGCAGAACACCGGCAGCGCCGCCGCCCAGAAAATACCCAGCAGGTACACCAGGTACTCGGCGGTGTTGCCCAGCTGCAGCAGCACGCGGTCACCGGGCTGCACACCAGCCTTCACGAGGCGCGCCGCAGCAGCACGGCCTGCCGCCTCCAGCTCACCGTAGGAGAGGCGAATCTGCTGAGGCTTGCCGTCCTCATCGAGCTGCGCGTGCGAGAGCGCCACCAGCGCCGGGAAGTGCGGCTTTGCGCGGCAGGTATCCAGCAGGAACTCGGGGATGGTCTGGTCAATCCAGTAGCCGGCTTCGCGGTACTTCGCGGCAAAAGACTCGGGGATGAGCGGCGTGGGGGCCAGGGGGCTACGTTCTACGGTCATCTTCTCTCGATTTCTGTGTCGTTTGCGGTTTCTATAGCGCTCACGTGCTGCGTGCGTTCGCAGCGTGATGCCATCTCGTCAATGAGGGCGGGTGCGCAACCTGCGCCGGGTACCCTTCGGCACCCCTCGCGGCGCGGTAGCGTTGCACTTCTCTTAGGCTGCACTTCTCTAGGATACGGGCGCGGCGGTGTTTACCCTAACGGGAACCCCGCACGCCCACCATGCGGGGTGTGCTCTACCCGTGCAGGATTCATAGGCGACCTCTCGCTACTCCTCAGCTAAGCTCCGCTCAGCGCGCTCAGCCTCCCGGTGGGCAGCAATAATACGTTCCAACGCCGGCACAATCGCACCGCGCCAGCACGCATAATCGTGACCGCCGTTGAAGGTCGTGCAACGCGCATTCTTCAGGCCCAGCTTTTCCAGGCGCTCCTTCAGCTCGCGGTGAGGAGGCACCAGAACCCACTCCTGCTCCCCCACCTCAATCTCAAGGTACAGGTGGCGCAGGCGGTCAATCTCACCCGCCGCCTCAAGCTCGTCCAGGCGGTCCATGACCTGCGGCTGCCACAGCGACGAAGACTGCGCGATTGCGCCACCAAACGCCTCCGGGCGGCTCAGCACCGCAAGTAGGGAGGACAGCCCGCCCAGCGACTGACCGTTAATCACAATGTTCTGCGGCGCGGTCTTAATGCAGTGCACTGCCTCCAGGTGCGGGAACGCGATCTCTACCAGGTAGTCGGCAATCGGGTTGTCGCCGTTCAGCTCCTTCCAGCGGTTCTCACGACCGCCAGAGTGCAGGAAGAACACGTGCATCGCCGGAATACGACCGGCCTCGTGGGCACGGTTGAGGGTGTGCTCCATACCCTGGCTGAACCACATCTCACCGTCGAACTGGATGAACAGCGGCGCATCCGGGGCGGGGTCACCCACGCGGCCGAGCACATACTGGTGACCGTCAGAGGTCTGCATCCACTCGGGGGCGGGCAGCGCGTCAATCTCTTCCTGAGTCAGGATGAACTCCTGCACCGGCGCATGCTCAAGCTGCACCACCCCCATGCAACGACCGATACGGTTGCACGCGGTCTCGGGGTTCAGCGGGTCACCCTCGCCGGAGTCCAGGGCGGCGCGCAGGCGCACCTGATCGTCATCACCCAGCCAGGCGGGGCGCTCGCCGGGCAGCGCCGGCAAGAAGTTGTAGGAGGCACGCCAGGTGGTTTCCATCTGCATGCTCAGCTGCCACCAGCCAGTGCCCTCGATGCGGGCCATAAGGGAACGGTCAAGGTTCTTCTCATCGGTCAGGCGGTTGATGAACATGAGCACCTGCTCCGCCTGCTCGTTGTGGTACAGGAAGGTGACGATGCGCTCGTTCTCACTGATGCTGCCGTCTTCGCGGTGCACCGGCTCGATAATGGGGGTGCCTTCGGAGACGACCTCAAGGATGCGGGCGTTCAGCTCTTCGGGGCTGACCGCCTCGGCAATGAGGGCGCTGATGAGGGGGCTGTCCACGCGCGGTGCCGGTACGGGGCGCGGGGTCTTAGGAGGGGTCGGGCGCACAGCCGGCGCAACGGTACGCGGCTGCACAGAAGTAGCCTGGGCAGAAGCAGTCTGCACAGAAGTAGCCTGTGCGGGAACGGTCGCGGTGGGTTCGTGCTCGCCCAACGGTTCCTCCTTGGTCTGTGGAAACACTCAATCGGTGAGAATCGGTGAGGAGGCGCATTATCATTAGTTAGCCTCTACTACCTCACTCTATGGTATCCCTTACCCAAACTCCAGCCAAAGGGAAAAGCGAAAGAACCACAACATGACATTCATGACAGCGAGCGCGGGGTTCAAATGCAGGCCCCAACTGTAGGTCGCAAACAGTGCCCACCACAAACAGGGCAGTTAAATGAGATGAGGCACCGAGACCGTGCATCAAACCTCCAAACAGTGAAGGTCTCATACGGCAGTCTCGGTGCCTCATCTGCGGGTTCCCAAAATGGAACCTACCCAGTGCTCGGATCCGTTCATGCGTCAAAGACGGGCGAGCACCGGGTAGGCGCCCTACGCGCAGGGGATCCTGGGTCCCTCAGATCCTAGCGTTCGCTGCTTGGCGCAATGCCGAGCTTTTCCACCCGTACTGAGACGGTTGGTGCTAACTCCCACGCGGCTTAGGGGCGAAAACTATTCGCTTTCGCGGGCCGCCGAAATAGCGTCAGCGGCAATATGAATTGTTTGGTTCTCCTTCGGAATAACCAAAGGGGTACCAGTGCATGGATCAGGAATAATGACCGATTGCAGGTCAAAAACTTCCTGAATAAGTTCCGGTGTAATTATCGCACGCGGATCGCCCTGAGCGATAATCCGTCCCTGCTTCATTAACACAACATGAGTAGCATACCTGAAAGCAAGGTTCAGGTCATGCAAAACCACGGCTACAGTCCGACCTTCGGAATGCAACTTCTTCGTCAGGTTCAGCACTTCAATCTGGTGCGTGATGTCCAGGTAGGTGGTCGGCTCATCGAGCAGGATCAGCGGGGTCTGCTGCGCCAGGGTCATGGCAATCCACACGCGCTGACGCTGACCACCGGACAGCGCCTCAATGGGGCGTTCGGCAAGCTCCAGAACGTTCGCAGCCTGCATCGCATCCACACAGGCGCACTCGTCCTCATCGGACCAGGAACGCAGCAGCGACTGGTGCGGGTAGCGGCCGCGCGCCACCACATCCGCCACGGTCACGCCGCTAGGCGCCTCCGGGGTCTGCGGCAGCATCGCCAGGATCTTGGCGATGGCGCGGGACTTCATCTGCGGCAGCGGGGTGCCGTCCAGGCGAACCTCACCCTCCTTGAGCGGGTTCACGCGGGCAAGAGCCTTCAGGGTGGTCGACTTACCGCAGGCGTTCGGGCCCAAGATAACGGTCAGCTCCCCCTCCGGCACCTGAAAATCTACCCCGTTGAGCACCGTATGCTCACCGTAGGCAACCACCATGTTCTCGCCTTCAAGGCGGGTCGTCACACTAGTGTTCACTAGCTCTTCTTCCTTTCGAGGTAAATCAGGTAAATCAGGTACAGGCCGCCAATCGCGCCGGTCACCACACCCACCTGAATGATGCGTCCGGGAACAGCGAATCGGCCAATCAGGTCAGAGCCGAGCACCATGAGCGCGCCCATGAGTGCCGCGGAGGTGAAGCCCACCCCGCCACTGCGAGACAGGGTCTTCGCGATGTGCGGTGCCGCCAGGGCGACAAAGGCAATCGGGCCGGTCGTCGCGGTCGCCAGCGAAACCAGAAGCACACCGATAAACAGAGCCGCCACACGGTACGCGTTCACGCTCACACCCAAACCGGATGCCACCTGGTCACCAAAACGAATCGCGCCCAGCGGGCGGACCAGCATCAGCAACAGCGGAGTCACCACGAGCAGCAGACCCATCAGCGCGTAGGTGCGCTCCCACGTGATGTCATTGAGCGAACCGGCAAGCCAGGACGCCGCGGTCTGCGCCTGAGTCAGCGAAGCACGCACCACCAGCAGCGCATTGAACGCCGCCAGGGTCGACCCCACACCAATACCGACCAGCACCAAGCGGAAGCCATGCAGGCCCGTGCGGCGCGTCAACAGCCACACCAGCACCGAGGTCGCCAAACCACCAATAACGGCGCCCAGGGCAACCTCAACGGGGCCGGAATTGAAGACAATAATCTGCAGAAGCGCACCGGTCGCAGCACCATTCGTGAAGCCGATAATATCCGGCGAACCCAGGGCATTACCCGAAATCACCTGGAAAATCGCACCCGAGAGACCAAGCGCCGCACCCACCAGAAGCGCCGCCACAATACGCGCCGCACGCTGCTGAGCGAAAGTCACCGTAATCTGCTTGCCCTCACCCAGCAGCGCCGGGATCAGCTTCTCCGGGGCGATCTTATAATCACCCTGCAACATGCCCCAAAACGCCAGCGCCGCAATCAGCACCACCAACGCCACATTCAAAATCAGCACACGCCACGGCACCTGAGCACTCAGCGGACCGCGCACAGTCAACACCGGGCGGCCACCCAAATCGCGGCCGCTACGACGCGCAGAACGATTAGCTGCAGTGGTGACGGTCGCCGTCGAAACAGCGGAAGAATTCGACATTAGAGAGCCTCCACCTTACGACGAGTCATCAAGAACAAGAACACCGGGGCACCGGCAAGAGTCGCCACAATACCCACCTGAGTCTCCTGCGGAGCCACCAGCACACGCGCCAACACGTCAGCACACAGCAGCCACACCGGACCCAACAGCGCCGAACCATAATTCACCCAGCGCACATCATTACCGAGTAGGGCACGCACCACAAACGGCACCGCCAAACCCACAAAACCAATCGGACCCACCGCAGCAGTCGCCGCACCGGCAAGCACCGTCACCGCCAGCAACGTCAAATTCTGGGTCGTACGCACACTCACGCCGAGGCTGGTCGCCGCCTCCTCGCCCATACTCAGAGCATTAATCGCAGGAGCCACAAAGAACGCCACCAGCATACCCAGCAGAATCACCGGACCCACCGTCGACGCGATATCCATACCGCGGCCCTCCAGCGAACCGGCAACCCACACACGGAACTCGTTATATGCATCCTGATCAGCCAAAATCAGGCCCTGCGCAATCGCCGACAGCGCCGCAGAAATCGCCACACCCGCCAGAGCGAGCTTCACGATCGACCCGTCACGACCACGACCCAGCGTATACACCAGCACCGCAGCCAACGCGCCACCAATCGTCGCAGCAACCATGTACTGCCAAATACCCATCACGCCAAAAACCACCACGGAGCCAATCACAGCCACCGCAGCACCGGCGTTCACACCCATCAGGCCGGGCTCAGCCAACGGGTTACGAGTCAACGACTGCATCAGAGAACCGGCAATAGCCAACGCCGCACCCGCCGCAAGACCCACCAGGGTACGCGGAATGCGCTGCTCCATCACAATCGTCTGCGCCTGCTCAGAAGCAGTGCCATTGAAAACAGCCAGAACCTGATCCGGCGGAAGATTATTCGACCCGAACAGCAAAGAAGCAGCCACAGCCCCCACCAAAAGCACCGCAAACAAGAACAGAAAAGCCAGGCGCTTACCCAACTTCTGCCCCTGAATCACAGAACCCTGACGGGACGTACTCTCCTGCTGAACATCTCGGGACAATGAGCTCGTGCGGGCCACTATGCTCCTTATGCTCGATACAAGAAAACGGGGAGGCACACCCGGCGCACCCACACCACACGAGGGGCACCCGGCACACCGGTAGATAATGAGAGAAACGCCGGAGCGGGCGGGTTACTCCCCCACCCGCATCCGACGTTAAGTCTTAGCGCTTACGGGTCAGCAGCAGCGCAGCGGCACTCACAATGCTTACGCCCAGAACCACCACGCCAATCCACGGGAACGCAGCACCGTAAGTCACGGTCTGAACGGTGGATGCGGTGTTAGCCGCGCCCGAAGCCGAAGCGCTCGGGCTCGACGCGGTACCGCGCGCAACAGCCGAAGAAGATGCGCTCGCCGAAGCGGTCGCCTTCTTCTGGGCATTTGCAGAAGCCGAAGCAGCAGGCGCAGCGGAAGAGCCAGAGGTACCGGAGGTACCGGAAGAGTCAGCTGCCGCGTTCAGGCGGTCGTACTCCTCCTTAGTGATGGTGTTGCCCTCAGCGTCGGTGTACACGGTCTCAGCCTCAGCCGCGCCACCTGCAGAACCATTCGAGGAGCCGTTCGAACCACCATTGGACGAGGACTCGTTGGAATCGTTAGAGCCCTGAGCCTCGTCTGCAGAGTCTGAGTTGTTAGAGTTCGAGCCGCCGTTCGAGGAACCACCGTTGCTCTTCGAGCTGGAAGAGCCGCGGTTCGAGGAAGAACCCGAAGAGTTCGAGGAGGAATTATCCGAACCGCCCTCACCCACCACGGTGAACTCGGGGCTACGGTTGCTGTACGCCTCGGTGCCCAGGTACTTGCCGTCCTTGTCACGCTTCTCACCAGTTGCAAGGAAACGCAGAGTGTGAGTGCCAGCGCCAACATCCGGCAGAACGAAGGAACCGGAGACGTTACCGTTGCCATCGGTCTTCTGCTGGTGCACCACGCAAGCGCCCTGTGCCGCATCGGAGGGGCACAGGTTACCGTCGTCCACCTTCACGGACACCACAGTGTTTGCGGGGAAGCCGCTCACGCTAAAGGAAATCACGCCGTGCTCGCTCACAGAGGAGGAAACAGTCGAAGAGGTGCCGGGGGTAGATGCCTTCGCACCGCCCGGAGGCAGAGCGGATGCAGTGCCAACGCCCAAGCCCAGCGCCAGGGTTGCGGCAGCACAGGCGGTCAGCGCCTTAGAGGTCAGGGATGCCTTCGGGGCTCCCGAAAAAGGTGCACGCATGGTGGTCCTTTCAAAATTACCGGGGTCGAAGCTGAACGCTACCGGGTTCGTGGAGGTGCAGTTCAGCGGGTCGTGACCCGAATGGTTGGAGGCACCCGATCCACGCCCCTGTTCAAGGGTGCAGGGTCAAAAGTGTGGGGCGTGAGCCGGTGCCGGTGTGAATGTGTGGTCAGAGAGCTTACTTCTTGGAGGTGCGCAACAGCAGAGCCGCAGCCAAAACCACCAGGCCAGCCGCCGAGAGCAGCAGGTTATTGGCGTTGTTCACCAGCCACTTGGTCAGACCGGTCAGCTCAGTACCCTCAATGGTCGGGCCCTGTGCCTTGGTGCCAGCGGCGGAGTTCTGCGAACCCTGCGTGTTCTGCGAGTTCTGCGAACCGGCGGCAGCCTTCACTGCCTTCTTCGCGTTGGCTTCGGTCTTCTGCACGGTGGTTGCCAGGTTCTTCTGCGCGTTCTGAACCTTCGCCTTAGCCTGCACGCGGTTCACGACCGGGGCGGTGCTCTGCGAGAGCGCGGCGAGGGACGCGTCCACGTCGGTGGCGCGGGTGCTGATGCGGCCGCCCGCGTTACGCATGGGCACAGGTGCCGTGGAGGTTGCGGTTGCGGGGTTCTCGTTCAGCTCTTCGACCAGCTGGTCGGTGGCGTCCTGCTCATCGCGGGAAACGTCCTGACGAGGGGTAACAGCACGTTCCACGGTCATGTCAGCAAAACCGAGCACCGCATTGTCAGCGCCCTGGTTGCCGTTGTGCACGACCACGCGGTAGGTTGCGGCGGGCATGCTCACACTGGTTTCGTAGCTGAAGCTACGGTTGCCATCCAGACGCTTCCAGCCGGAGCCGTAGAGGGTCTGCGGGGAGTTGCCGAGGTAGGTCGCGGCGTACACCCAGGTGCCCGGTTCAGCGTTCGGCACGGTCACGGTCACAGTGGAGCCGTCACGGCTCACCTGCACGCCATTACCAGCGGTCAGCTCGGAGGCGTTGACCGGCTCGGGCGCGTCACCGGGGGCGTACTCACCGATGGTGAAGGTGGTGTTGATGCCGCCCTGGCTGTTGGCGCCGCCGTAGGTTCCGGATCGGTCGCCCTCACGCAGGCTACCGGTCAGCAGGCGCAGGGTGTGCTCACCGGAGGCGTACTTGGCGGCGTCTTCGTCATTCTTGAAGGCTGCGTTGTCGCGGGTGGGCAGGTCAATCCAGGCGTCGATATGGCCGTTCTCATCGGGGGTGATGACAGCCCAGATGGTGCGGTTGTCGTTGACCGCGGTGGCGTCGTTACGGGATACCTTGCCGTCGTCAATCTTCAGACCGATAACGGATGCCTTCTTGTCTTCAGGGTTGCACCAGCCGTCACCGGTCAGGTGCAGCTTGCCGCCCTGAACCGCCTTGGGGTTCTCGATGCTCAGGCGCGGGGTGAAGGAGCCGTCAGCGGGGGTGCAGGTTTTCGAGTCTTCGCTGGGTGCCGGGGTGGGGTCTGCAGTAGGTGCCGGGGTGGGGTCTGCAGTAGGTGCCGGGGTGGGTTCTGCGGTAGCAGAGGGATCCGCGGTAGGCTCGGCAGTCGCAGAAGGCTCAGCGGTAGCAGAGGGCTCCGCAGTAGGCTCGGCAGTCGCAGAAGGCTCTACAGTTGCGCTGGGCTCAGCGGTAGCAGAGGGATCCGCGGTCGGTGCCGGGCTCGGAGCCGGGTCGCTCAACGTAATATTCTGCGACACAGATGCACGACGGTCGTAGGTGTTGCCGTCCGCATCCGTACCGCCCAGGGAACCGGAAAGCACCTGAATACGGTGGCTGGTGCCTTCCACGGTCCAGCCCTTGTTCTTGAGCTGTTCAGCGGTCAGACCAGTGTTTTCGGGGGTCGGCAGGGAGACCTCAACCTCGAAGGTGCCGTCCTCCTTGGCGATTGCCATGAAGTTCGCGGGCGAGTTGCCGCCCTGCTTGGTGAGCGGGTTAATCGCCTGGTGCGCTTCATCCGGCAGGGCGTCGAGGAACTTCACTGCGAACACTGCGCCGCGACCGGGTGCGGTGCTGGTAAAGCCGGTGCCGCGCAGCACGAGCTTACCTTCGCGCCACTTCTCGGTGGAGATGGTCACGGCAGCCTTAGCTTCCTGCTGGGTGGCGGCGGGAGTATCCGCGAATGCGAGAGTGGAGCCGGTCAGCGCTGCACCGGGGGTGATGAGCGCGCCGGCGAGAGCCACGACGGCACCATAGCGGGCTGCGGTGCGCACGGGTCGAGTTTCGGTCATGGTGGTCCTTGAGGATGGTGTGGTGGGTCGTGCATCCCCTTCCCGCCGCGGTTTTTAGGTCGCGGCGGGAAGGGTGGCGGAAGCTTCAGCGGGTGATTGCTTCACAGGGTATTTAGAGCGGGGCGTTTAGAGCGGAAGCGCCTTCTTGACGTCTTCGATAATGCCCTCGAGCAGTAGCGGGCCGCCGGTGGAGGTCCACTTGGAGCCGTCCACGAGAATCACGTGGTCGTCCTTGACTGCCTTCAGGTTGGTGAAGCCGGAGGTTTCCTTCGCCTTATTCAGTGCTTCTTCGGCGCCCTGCAGACCTGCGGTACCCTGTGCGTTCGGGTTCTTCTGGCTTGCGCCGCCGAGGGTACCGAGGAACATGTAGTCCGCGTCGATGGTTGCCAGGTTCTCCAGGGAGACAGGTTCGGAGTGGCCCTGGCCGTTGCGGTCCTGCGCCTCGGGGCGCTTGAGGCCCAGGTCGTTGAGTACCTGGCCGGCAGGCAGTTCCTTGAGGATCAGGGCGGGGCCGTTGCCTGCCCAGCGGACGATGGAGAAGGTCTTGTCGCCGTACTTGGGGGCGAGCTGATCCTTCAGCGCTGCGGCGTTTGACTCGTATGCCTTGATGACTTCTTCGCCCTTGTCGACCATGTTCATAGCGTTGGCGACGTTGCGGAAGTTGATGCGCCAGTCGCCGCCCGCGTAGCCGCAGTAGACGACGGGAGCGATCTTCTTGAGGGTTTCGAAGGCCTCAGAGCGCTTGTCTACGCCGGTGGAGTCGACCAGAATCAGGTCGGGATCAAGGTTGCCAATCTGCTCGTAGTTGACCTGGGCGACGGTGCCGATAATCTGCACGCCCTTGGCGCGGTCGGCAAGGTAGTTGGGCACGCCGGACTGGCCGCGACCGGAGACGGAACCGACGGGGGTCACGCCGAGGGCGAGCAGGCCGTCGAGGGTGGGCTCAGAGAGGACGATAACCTTCTGCGGGTTGGCGGGAACTTCTACGTTCTCCTCGTCAATGTCCTTGATGGTGCGGGTACCGCTGTTGCCGCCGGAGGTGGAACCGCCGGAAGTGGTGGTCGTGGTGGTCTCGCTGCTGCATGCCGCGAGGGCGAGAGCAGCCGAGGAGGCGAGCGCCAGGCCGAAGAATGCGCGGCGGTTAACGCCCGATGCGCCGTGGTTTTCGGCGTCGGTCAGCTCGGTTCGGTTGAAAGACATAGTTCCCCCTAGATTTGACTAAACTATACCTAACCTTACAGATATCTGAGTGTTACATCAAGATGTGTTCTGTTTGCCTTCTCTGACCGCCAGGATACCCGGTTTTGCCGCGGAATTGCGCGGGGTAACATATATCACGCTTTGTCATAGTCTTGCTGACACTATGTCATTTAAACAGGCCCTCTCCCCTGCTGTTACCTTGCTATAAATCTGCGGCGGTTGAGAACGCCTGGTACGCAAAACGCCCCGCCGCGAAGAGCCGCGACGGGGCGCAGACTTCACAACGGGGCGTATGAGGTTTTATGGGCGCGGGGGTCATCGATGCGGGCGCCATTACTGGCAAGCGCCGTTACCGGCAAGCACCGCTAGCAGCCGCAACCGGCGCCGGAACGCTTGACCGATGCTGCCGCCGCACGCAGGGAGGCGATTGCCGCCTCCGGGCCGCCGAGCGCCTCATCCACACCGTAGACCGAGCTACCGGCAACGAAGCAGGTTGCGCCAGCCTCCGCGGCACGCAGGATGGTCTCTTCGGTGATGCCGCCGTCCACCTGCACGGTCACCGGCAGGTTCGCCCCCTCAATCGCCTTGGCGGCGCGGGCGATCTTCGGCAGGGTCACGTCCAGGAACGCCTGACCGCCGAAGCCGGGTTCCACGGTCATGATCAGCAGCATGTCCAGTTCGCCGAGCATGTCCAGGTAGGGTTCCACGGCGGTTGCCGGGCGCAGCGCCATACCCGCCTTCGCACCCTCAGCACGCAGAGTGCGCGCCAGCTTGATGGGGGCGATAGCCGCCTCCGCGTGGAAGGTCACCGATTCGCAGCCCATGCTGGCGTATTCGGGTGCCCAACGGTCGGCGTCCTCAATCATCAGGTGCACGTCGAACGGCACCGGGGAGATTTCGCGCAGACGCTTAACCACCGGCGGGCCCCAGGTGAGGTTGGGGACGAAGTGGTTGTCCATCACGTCAATATGCGCGGCGTCTGCGGTGGAAATGCGCTCCAGCTCGCGCTGCAGGTTCGCGAAATCCGCCGAGAGAATCGACGGGTTAATGGCAATACCCATGGGGTTCCTTTCAAATCCGTGCCGTATGGCGGATGATGCTAGGCGGTGAAGCGGCTAGTTCTTACGCAGCAGGGCGAGGAACATGGCGTCGGTTCCGTGCACGTGCGGCCACAGCTGCGCGGTGGTCGGGTTCTCCGAAGCCTTCACGACCGGCGCACCCTTCTTGACCTTGATCTCGGGGGTGTGGCCGGGGTCCTTCTCCCCCGCCAGCACGCTCACGGGCTCGCCGTTCGCGCCTTCGGTGTGCAGGGCGACTTCGCGCAGTGCGGCGGCGGAATCAAGCAGGCTGACCGCGCCGCTTTCGAGCACCTCGGCAACAATGTTCTGGGTCTCTGCCGCGTGCGGGGAGCAGGTCACGTAGGCAATCACGCCGCCGGGGCGGGTCGCCTCAATGGCTGCGTCCAGGAGCTGACGCTGCAGGGGCAGCAACTCGGCAATATCGCGCGGGGACTTGCGCCAACGTGCCTCGGGGCGGCGGCGCAGGGCGCCCAGACCGGAGCAGGGCACATCCACCATGACGCGGTCGAAAAGCTGACCGGGCTCAATGGAACCGGGCAGGTCGGAGGCGTTCTTGCGCAGGGTCTCGCGGATCTGGCGGCCGTCGCCGGTGAGTACCGTGTAGCTGTCCTCGGGCAGGGGGCGCATGGAGGATTCCACGAGCTGCGCGCGGTGCGGTGCCGCCTCGTTGGCGACCAGGGATGCGCCGCGCTGAATACCGAGCGCGCCGAGGAGCGCCGCCTTACCGCCGGGGCCTGCGCACAGGTCGAGCCATGCGGTGTCGGTGCCGTCCAGGGGTGCTGCGGCGAGCGCACGTGCCACCAGCTGAGAGCCGGCATCCTGCGCACGGACGGTGCCTTCACGTACGGATTCCAGGCGTGCCAAGTCGCCGGAGGCGTACAGCGCCGAACCTTCAACCAGCTCGCCATCAACGGCGCCCTGTTCGCGTGCCTCGTCGAGGCTACCCAGGCCGGGCAGCGCAACCAGGTTCACCACGGGGGCGAGGTTGTCCGCTTCGAGCAGTTGCTCAATTTCGGAGGCGGGGCGGCCGTGCGCGACGAGTGCCTGGCGCATGGAACGCACAATCCAGCCGGGGTGCGAGGCGAGCAGCGCCATGCGCTCGGTGTCGTCCTTCGCGTCCTCAATGATGAGTTCGTACCATTCTTCGGGGGTGCGCTCGGAGACGCGGCGCAGCACCGCGTTGATGAAGCTTGCAGGGCCCGCACCGATCTTTTCGCGTGCCAGGGACACGCTCTGGTTCAGTGCCGCGTGGGCGGGAACGCGCATGTTCAGCAGCTGGTGCACGCCCATGCGCAGCACGATCAGGGTGGTGGTGCCGACCTTCTCGATGGGGCGGTCTACGCAGCGGCTGAGGATTGCGTCGTAGGTGCCCTGGTGGCGTAGCGTGCCGTAGGTCAGCTCGGTGGCGAAGCCTGCGTCGCGGTGGTCGAGGCGGTGGCTACGAATCGCCTTGGGCAACACGAGGTTTGCGTAGGCGTCAGATTCGGCAACGGAGCGCAGTACGTCGAAGACGGTTGCGCGTGCGGTGTCTGCGGTACGCGAGCGTGCGGAGGGTGCCGCCGCGGAGAACTCGCGGGCGGACATGGAGCGGCGGTTGCGTTCGTGGCCGCTCTTATTGCGCTGGGAGGTGCCGCCGCCACCGCGTTTGGTGTCATCGTGCTCGGTCTTGGCGCGGCGTGCGGCGCGTTCGACGCTGGTCAGGCCATCGAAGCGGCGACCGGTGCGCGATTCGCTGCGGGAGTTGTCGTCCCACTTCTGCGGGCGGCCCTGAAAGTTTTGATTCTGGGAGCGCTGGTTCTGAGCGCGCTGGGAATTCTGGGACTGCTGGCGGTTCTGCTCGCTCACACCAGAGCCGGAGCCGCTGCCAGCGCCGGAGCGGCGGCGACGCTTACGCTTCGCACCGCCCTCACCCTGGCCACTGCCCTGATTGAACTTACCCTGACCGCTACCCTGGCTGAACTTGCCGTTGCCGGGCTTGCCATTGCCAGCGTGACCGGACTTGCCGTGTCCTCCCTTGTAGGGGCGCTTTTCGTTGCTCATGCGAGTACCACCAGGCCTTCCGCCATGTCCTTGCCAGCGCCGCGAGCCCACGCGGGCGCATCCATCATTTTTTTACCGGCAGGCTGAACCTGCAGCAGCATCAGGGGTTCGGTACCGGTGCCGACCAGTACCTTCTTTGCGTGCAGACGCACCGCACCGGGTGCGAGGGGGCCGCCGTTCGCCTCAGTCAGGGACTGCACCAGGCGCTCGTCGGCAACCGCCAGGCCACCGATCTTGAAGCGGTTTTCGCCCAGTTCGCACCATGCGCCGGGTTCGGGGGTCACGCCGCGGAAGCGTGCCAGGATCTGCTCGGCGGGCTCGGTCCAGGTGAGGCGGCCGTCGGCAATGCTCATCTTGGAGGCGTAGCTGACCAATTCGTCCTCGACCTGCACGGTGCCGCTCTCGCCCGCTTCGAGGCGTTCGAAGGTGCGTTCAAGCAGTGCTCCGCCGCTGGTGGCGAGGCGCATCAGCACGGTGCCTGCGGTGTCGTCGGCGACTACGGGGGTGGATTCCTGTTCGAAGGTGGGGCCGGTGTCCAGACCTTCTTCGAGCAGGAAGGTGGTGGAGAAAATTTCCTGCTCACCGGCGATGAGGGCGCGCTGCACGGGGGCGGCGCCGCGCCATGCGGGCAGCTTGGAGAAGTGCAGGTTGACCCAGCCGTAGCGCAGGGATTCCAGCGCGGGCAGCGGCAGCAGGGCGCCGTAGGCGACCACGGCGGCTGCGTCAGCGTTCAGCTCAGCGATGGCTGCGGCGGCTTCGTCGTTCCAGTGGTTTGCCTTCACGATGGGCAGGCCGAGCTCTTCGGCGCGCTGTGCGACCGGGGAGGGGGTGAGCACGCGCTTGCGGCCCACGGGGGCGTCTTCGCGGGTGAGCACGCCGACCACGCGCACCTTATCGGAGTTCGCCAGGTAGTCGAGCGGGGGCACGGCAACGTCGGGGGTGCCTGCGTAAATGATGTTGAGCATGTGAGCCTACTTTCCGAAGCTACCGAAGGAGGAACCGGCAGAGCCAGCACCGAACGCGCCACCGCCGCCGAACGCACCACCCACGCGGGTTGCACGCTCGGTCACGGTCTTCGCGGCGACAGCGTTGTAGTCTGCGGCGCGCAGGGCACGCATCACGCGCTGGCGGTCTTCACCCACGAGGCGGTCGATGAACAGCTTGCCGTGCAGGTGGTCGGTCTCGTGCTGCAGCATGCGCGCGAACAGGCCCTCACCTTCCAGCACGAGGGGTTCGCCGTGGCGGTCCACGCCGGTCACGCGCGCCCAGTTCTTGCGCGGAGTCGCGGACTTCTGACCGGGCACGGACAGGCAGCCTTCGCCGCCTTCCTGGTCTTCTTCGCCGACTTCGAGCACGGGGTTGATGATGTAGCCTTCGCGATCGTCAATGCCGCCGAAGGTGAAGATCTGCTTGGAGATGCCAACCTGCGGGCCTGCAAGGCCCACGCCGCCCACGTCGTACATGGTTTCTAGCATGTCGTCGATAAGTCGTGCCAGGTCGTCGTCGAAGACGGTGATGGGGTCGCAGACGCTGCGCAGCACCGGGTCGCCTACGGTGCGGATGCTCAGGATGGTCATGGTTCTCCTTTGCCGGCGGGGTGCCGGGAATGTGCTTACGGATTTCAACATGGTGGCAGAACCGCGCTGGCGGTTTTCCCAGTAGCGGGTTCTTCACAGCGGGCGCATTCTTCACAGCAGGTGCGCGGGCGCCGTTCTGTCTATTGTTCTATTGTCGCCGATTCAGTAGCGCGAATCTAGAACGAATCGAGGCGTTGGGGCGAGGGGTGAGCCTCATCTCTCCCCGGCTATTATCGCTACTCCCCTATACCGCGGGCGGCGGTACTACGGGCATGAGCGCGGGGTCTTCAAATTCTTGGACCTGGCGGTCGAATTCCCAGACGCGGCGCAGGGCGCAGAACTTGTACCAGTTGCGTTCGAGCACGGCGGGGTTTGCCTGCTGCGGCAGCACCTGCGTTTCGCCGAGGGCTACGCCCATGAGGACGGGTGCGTCGCCGTATTTCCAGGGTTCCCAGGTGCCTTCGTCGGGGTCGAGGAGGGATTCTTCGGCTTTGAGTCCGGCGACGAGCTGCATGACGACTTTTTCGTCGAGTGCTTTGACGCGGCCGCGTTTGTCGGTGCCTTTGGTTTTGTAGTCGATGATGCAGGTTCGGCCTGCGATTTCTGCGACGAGGTCGAGGGTTCCGGCGTAGCCGACGGTGTCGTTCCAGATGGTGACTTCGGCGGCGAGGGGGCGGGGTTTGAAGGCTTCCCACCACTCGTCGAAGCGGTCGGCGTAGGCTTGCTCGCCGTTGGCGATGAGCAGCTCGCGGCATCCGGCGACGTCGTGGTCGCGTCCCATGGCGCGCAGGGCGACGTTTTCGGCGTAGTTGTGCACGCGGTCGCCTCGGGCGGCGGCTGCGTCGCGGTATCGTTCGGAGGCGCTGGCTGCATCGCGGATGATGGCGAATTTGAGGCCGTGGGATCCGGTGGCGCGGTAGGCGCGCTGGTCTTCGAGAGCGGCTTTGGCGGCCATGTACCCGTGCCAGCCGCTGAGGTCGTTGGCGTGCTGCCCGATGACGGTGGTGATGGAGGGGACGAGGGGTTCTCCTCCGCGGACGCGCGCGTACATGCGTCCGTAGTCGGTGGCTGCGGCGAGTTCGGGTGTTGTCACGGGGTACCTCATTCTCGGGTGGTTGTGTCCGCGGCTGGGTTTGTACTGCTTGTGGGCACAAATACCGGTGGGCATAATAAAACCCCCGTTCCTTGAAACGGGGGTTCTTTGGTGCGTGATACTGGGTTCGAACCAGTGACCTCTTCGGTGTGAACGAAGCGCGCTACCACTGCGCCAATCACGCTTACGGATAAGACTATACCGAGGCTTGGCGTGAAGGTCAAATTTTGCGCTCCCCTTTTTTTCTCCCCGTTCCCTTCCCGCCGAGAAGCCACTTGTGTTTCGAAAAGCCACAAAAATGGTGGCTTCTCGAAACACTTGTAGCTTTTCGAGGAGATTCTTCTTCTCTGCTCATGCACTGCTTCCTCCGATTGAGGTGACTGCAGGTTCAGTAATGACTTATGGACTCTGGTCATGAGGTACGGACTTTGGGACTGGGTTAGCGTCTTGAGGGATAGCTTTTAACCATGGCTGAAGTCGCTAAGTCATTACCAAATCTAGACTTAGAGGTGCTGGGTAAACAAAAAAGCCTTGATTCCGAAGAATCAAGGCTTTTTTCCTAGTGTGACCCCAACCGGTTTGTAACGGTGACGGAGGGGCATGATGCCGAGCGCGCGAGGGATTCCATCATGCCCCGCAGTGCCGCGACGTAAGGAGCGGCGCCGTGAGAGGCTCACGGCGGCACCGTAGAATCTAAAACCATTTTTCACCGGATAAACAAAGAAGCTCCCCAGTCTTTCGACTGGAGAGCTTCTTTCCTAGTGGTGACCCCAACCGGATTTGAACCG
>NZ_KV808408.1:107314-124829 GCF_001812285.1 Rothia sp. HMSC065B04 | reverse complement strand
GGGCGGAGTACTAGGCCGCTATACGATGGGGCCGCAACCTCCGTTAGGAGGTTAGCTGGGATACCAGGACTCGAACCTAGAACAAAGGAACCAGAAACCTTCGTGTTGCCAATTACACCATATCCCATTACTCTATTGAGTTACCGTTCCGTTCTTCGCCTTTCGGCTTTTCACCGGAACGAGTAATAACTATACGGGTCTTTCTGGGGGCGCGCAAGCCGAAATCTGGAGAGCCGCCTCACATTCACGGTTTTACACCCGCTACTTCCGCGTGTTTCCGGGGTTTTTGGGGTTAAAAAGTTTTTTAAATTTCTTCAAAAAGAAGGTTTTGGGGCCGATTTTCACCCTTCACAGCAGCTCCGAGGTGGCTCGGAGAGCAGTTTTACCCCCTCCCCCGCACGCTTTGCATCCCAAATTTTTTGAAGATTTTTTCCTGCACCACCTCCCGGCAGTCAGGTGACCGGGCAGTCAGGTCGTCAGATAGCCAACGCAGCCCGGCGGCCAACCCACCCAAGCAACCACCTCGAGAAAGATCGCAGGACCCGCTGCCCACGCCTCCAAAACCTAAAACCCCCAGAGACAGCAAATTTCGGAGCCGATAAATTCTGGAGACAACGAAAAAGCCCCGAGGCGAACCTCGGGGCTTGAGTGGAGCGGTTGACGAGACTTGAACTCGCGACATCCACCTTGGCAAGGTGGTGCTCTACCAACTGAGCTACAACCGCATGTTTTCGCTTTGAACTTTTCAGTTCGTCGCAACAACAGGTACTACTATACGAGCCTTTGCCGGGGTGCGCAAACCAAATTCTTGCCATACTCCCCAAAATGGAGCCAGATTCACCCCTATAAAACATACTGACTAGTAGTTTTACAGGAAATACCCATCACAAAAAATATTCTCAAATTTATGAAAAATCCCCTTATCCGCCGGGTTTCTTCAGACCTTTCGGTCGTCTGATTCCCGCTGGATAAGGGGATTCTCTAGAGCTTAGTCGCTGCTACCGCCGGAGTCGCCTCCACCGGAATCTCCGCCGCCAGAGTAGTCGGAGCTGCTGTAGCTGCTGTAGTCCGAGCTGCTGGAGCTGCTGGAGCTTCCGGCGTCGAAGTCGCCCGCGTCCGGGTCGGGGCCCGGGTCCACGAAGTCGTCTTCTTCGTCCGAAGAGTCAGAAGATTCCAAAGAATCAACAACAGACGACGAGGTGCTCACATCGCCGCCGCGAGCCGCGTTCTGCATGGCGCGTGCCTCCAGGAATGCGGTCACGTAGGCGAGCGCCGCGCCGGCAATAATGATGACGACCATCCATACGGAGCGGTCAAAGCCAGCAATGTAGGCAAACACCCAGATAATGCAGGCGTTGGTGAGCGCCATGAGGGTGCCCTTGAACAGCGCCTTGCTGATGATGGATTGGTTATTCGGCTGGCTCATGGTTAGCCCAGTTCAGTTGCAAGCTTGCGCAGGCGTGCGAGGGAGGATTCCTTGCCCAGGATTTCCATGGATTCGAACAGCGGCGGGGAGATACGCTCACCGGACACTGCGATACGCACGGGGCCGAATGCGAGGCGCGGCTTGATTTCCAGGCCGTCGACGATTGCGGCGCGCAGGGCTGCCTCGATGTTGGCGGCGGTGAAGTCCTCGAGGGGCTCCAGAGCCTCGATTGCGGCGGCGAGGACCTGCGGTGCGGATTCCTTGAGCTGCTTGCGGGCGTCGTCCGCCACGGTAATCTCGTCGTCGCTCTTGAAGAGGAATGCGAGCAGGCCGGGTGCTTCGCCGAGCAGCTGCATACGCTCCTGGACGAGGGGTGCAGCTTCGGTGAGGACCTGCTCTTCACGCTCGGTGAGGGTTTCGCCGAGTACGCCTGCGGCCTGCAGGTACGGGATGAGGCGGTCGCGGAAGTCCTTGGGGTCGAGCGCACGGATGTGGTCGCCGTTGATGGACTCTGCCTTCTTCACGTCGAAGCGTGCGGGGTTGGCGACAACGTCGTGTACGTCGAAGTGCTCGACGAGCTCGTCGATGGTGAAGACGTCCTGGTCTGCGGAGAGAGACCAGCCCAGCAGGGACAGGTAGTTCAGCAGGCCTTCCTTGATGAAGCCGGAGTCGCGCAGCAGGAAGAGGTTCGACTCGGGGTCGCGCTTGGAGAGCTTCTTGTTGCCCTGGCCCATGACGTAGGGCAGGTGGCCGAACTCGGGGATGAAGGTGGTCACGCCGGTGTCGATGAGTGCGCGGTAGAGCGCAATCTGACGCGGGGTGGAGGAGAGCAGGTCCTCACCGCGTAGCACGTGGGTGATGCCCATGAGTGCGTCGTCGACGGGGTTCACGAAGGTGTACAGCGGGTCGCCGTTGGAGCGGACGACCACGTAGTCGGGCACGGTACCGGCCTTGAAGGTGATTTCACCGCGAACGAGGTCGTTGAAGGTGATGTCCTCGTCGGGCATGCGCAGACGCCACACGGGCTTACGGCCCTCAGCGCGGTAGGCTTCCTTCTGCTCTTCGGTGAGGTTGCGGTCGTAGTTGTCGTAGCCGAGCTGCGGGTCCTGACCGGCTGCCTTGCGGCGTTCCTTCACCTCGTCGGGGGTGGAGAAGTCTTCGTACACGTAGCCGCCTTCAACGAGCTTTTCGAAGATCTCGTTGTAGATGCCTGCGGTCTTACGCTCGGACTGGCGGTAGGGCTCGTGAGGGCCGCCGACGCCGACGCCTTCGTCCCAGTTGATGCCGAGCCAGTGCAGGGATTCGAGCACCTGGTTGAACGACTCTTCGGAGTCGCGTGCCGCGTCGGTGTCTTCGATTCGGAAGATCAGCTTGCCGCCGGTGTGGCGTGCGTACGCCCAGTTGAAGAGGGCGGTGCGGACCATGCCCACGTGCGGGGTGCCGGTGGGCGAGGGGCAGAAGCGGACGCGGGTGTCTGCGGGGCTGTTGAGTACGGGACCGTGGTATTCGGTCATGATGTCTCCTTGACGGTGTGTTTCAGGATGTACGTTACGTTGTGGGGCGCGGGCGGTTAGTCGCGCACGCGGGTGACGAGGGAGCCGATGCCTTCGACTTCGACCTCTACTTCGTTGCCGTCGCGCAGTACGCTGATGCCGGCGGGGGTGCCGGTGAGCAGTACGTCGCCGGGCAGCAGGGTGAAGATTTCGGAGGCTGCGGCAACCTGCTCGGCTACGGAGTAGTGCATTTCGGAGGTGTTGCCTTCCTGCACGACGTCGCCGTCAACCCAGGTGGTGATGTTCAGCGAGTCGGTGTCCAGGTCGGTTTCAATCCAGGGGCCGAGCGGGGTGGAGCCGTCGAAGCCCTTCGCGCGGGTCCACTGGCGGTCTTCGAGCAGGTCGCGGGCGGTGAGGTCGTTGGCTACGGTGTAGCCGAAGATGACCTCGTGCACGCGCTCGAGCGGCACGGACTTGGCGATACGACCGATAATGACGGCGAGTTCACCTTCTGCGCTGACGGCTTCGGAGTACTCGGGCAGGGTCACGGGGTCGCCGGGGCCAATCACGGTGGTGTTGGGCTTGAGGAAGAACTGCGGGGAGGCGGGCGCCTCGGTTCCAGCCCAGTTTGCGATCGCTCCAATCACCTTGGAGCGGGGAATAATCGGGGCGAGCAGACGCACCTGGTCGATGGGGTAGGTGGTGCCGGTCGGTTCGATACCCGAGTAGAAGGGGTCGCCGGCGAGTACGCGCAGGGTTTCTTCGCCTGCGTCGCCTTCTACCAGCCCGAAGTGGAGCTCATTATTTACGGTAAATCGTGCAATACGCATACTTTCTAGGGTACCAGCCTTCGAGGGTGTGGGCGGCGGGCGGAATTGGCAAGGCAGGTTTTAGCCCGGCGGGGTTCAACACTATTAGGTTCGGCGGGGTGCGCCTCCCCTCCCCTGTCCTCACGCTATCAACGCCGCGCGCAATACTCGCCGAGCACAGCATCACCGGGCACGGCATTTTCCGAGCACCTCATTTTCCGGGCACAGCGAATCCCCGCGGATTGCTCACCGCGCGACGTGCGGGGTCGGGCGGGGGCATCCTGCGGGGATTTCGCGGGTTACGTTAGATTCACGTTTAGATGAGGCGGGTCATCCAGCCGTGGCGGTCCTCAACGGTGCCGAGCTGAATGCCGACGAGCTCTTCGCGCAGGCTCTTGGAGATTTCGCCGAAGTGCTCGGTGGGTGCCGGGATTTCGAAGTCTTCTGCCTTGAGCTTGCCGATGGGTGCGACCACTGCTGCGGTGCCGCAGGCGAAGATTTCGGTGATGTCGCCGTTTGCCACGCCTTCACGCCATTCGGTGAGGGTGATTGCGCGCTCTTCGACGGTCATGCCGCGGTCCTTGGCGAGCTGAATCAGCGAGGAGCGGGTCACGCCCTCCAGGATGGTGCCGGTCAGTTCGGGGGTGACGATCTTGTTTTCCTTGCCGAAGATGAAGAACACGTTCATGCCGCCGAGCTCTTCGATGGCGTCGCCGCGGTGCGGGTCCTTGAAGATAACCTGCTTGCAGCCGTGCTTTTCACCCTCGGTCTGGGCAATCATGGATGCTGCGTAGTTACCGCCGCACTTTGCCGCACCGGTGCCGCCTTCGCCTGCGCGGGCGTAGGTGGTGGAGAGCCAAATGTCCACGGGTTCGGGGGTGCCGAAGTAGTTACCTGCGGGCGAGCCGATCACGTGGTACTGCACGTGGCGTGCGGGGCGAACGCCGAGGAACGCCTCGGTTGCGATCATGAAGGGGCGGAAGTAGAAGGCTTCACCGTCGCCGGTGGGTACCCACTGCTCGTCCATCTTCACGAGTTCACGCAGGGATTCGATGAAGGTCTCTTCGGGCAGTTCGGGCAGGGAGAGGCGGCGTGCGGAGTTCGCGAAGCGTGCCGCGTTCTTCTCGGGGCGGAAGGTCCATACGGAGCCGTCGGCGTGGCGGTAGCCCTTGATACCTTCGAAGATTTCCTGGCCGTAGTGGAACACGGATGCTGCGGGGTCGAGGACGAGCGGGCCGTAGGGGTGAACTCGTGCGTCATACCAGGTGCCGCCGGTCTTGTAGTCACCCTCCCAGTCGATGGTGACCATGTGGTCGCTGAAGTAGTCACCGAAGCCGGGGTTTGCGAGGATTTCGGCGCGGCGTTCGGCGGTGGCGGGTGACTGGTTTGCTTCGTGGCTGAATTCGGTTGCCATCGTTCTGCGTTCCTCTTCGTCTAGTTGCCTCTGTGGGCGTTCTTTGAGTGGCGGTTCTCGCGGCGGGGCGAGGGACCGGTGTGTGCCGCCGGGCGCGTTGTCGTGCGGGGCAGATGGTGCATCTAGCGGTCTGTGCTAGTCGGATGCATCAAAGCTAGTGGTGGAGGGTGTCCACCGCCGAAGTGCCGGGCGGGTGTGCCTGACCTGTTTTAGAGTACCGGAAAGATGAGTTTGCCGCATGCGCACCTTTTCTGCCATTCAAGATGTGAACAAGTGGGATTCGTGCGGGCTTGTTGGAGGTTAGGCATCGGAGATCTCCTCCCCCATCTTTTGTAGCTAGGTACAGGTGAAGCCCGGAAGGTGTGTTCCTTCCGGGCTTCCCTAGCGTTTTTATTCAGCGCTCATGCTGTCATGAGCGAGTTTTAGCCAGCTGAGCTTAGCCGAGGCGTGCGAGCACGTCCGCGCCCACCTGATCGGTTCCGCGTACGCTCGCACCGTTTTCGCGCATATCTGCTTCGACGGCGTCCTCAATGCGGGCTGCGGCTGCATCGTGGCCGAGGTGGCGCAGCAACATCGCACCGGCGAGGATTGCGGCGGTGGGGTTTGCCTTGTTCTGGCGGGCGATGTCCGGTGCGGAGCCGTGAACGGGCTCGAACATGGAGGGGAACTCACCAACGGCGTTGATATTGCCGCTTGCCGCGTAGCCGATACCGCCGGTCACTGCACCTGCGAGGTCGGTGATGATGTCGCCGAAGAGGTTGTCGGTAACAATCACGTCGAAGCGTGCGGGGTCGGTGACCATGAAGATGGTGGTCGCGTCAATGTGCAGGTAGTCGGTCTCGACCTCGGGGAATTCCTTCGCGATTTCGCTGAAGTAGCGGTTGTAGAGGCGGCCAGCGTGGGTGAGCACGTTGGTCTTGTGCACGAGGGTGACCTTCTTGCGGCGGGTTGCGGCAAGCTCGAAAGCGTAGCGTACCAGGCGCTCCACGCCGTGCGCGGTGTTGAGGGAGACCTCGGTGGCGATTTCGTGCGGGGTGCCGCCGCGGATGACGCCGCCGTTGCCAATGTAGGGGCCTTCGGTGCCTTCACGCACGACCACAAAGTCGATGTTGCCGGGGTTGGCGAGCGGGGAGACTGCGCCGGGGTACAGGCGGGAGGGGCGCAGGTTGATGTAGTGGTCGAAGGCGAAGCGCAGCTTGAGGAGCATTTCGCGTTCGATGAGGCCGGAGGGAATCTGACCGCTGCGGGGGTCTGCACCAATGGCGCCGAAGAGGATCGCGTCGTGCTGCTTGAGGGCGTCCATGGTGGAGTCGGGCAGGGTTTCACCGGTTTCCAGCCAGTGCTCGGCGCCGAGCTTGTAGTGGGTGGGGGTTACGGTGATGTTTTCGAGCTCGCAGGCGCGGGTGAGGATGCGCTGGGCTTCGGTAATGATTTCGGGGCCGATGCCGTCGCCGGGGATGACGGCGAGGTCGATGCTACGTGCTTCAGTCATGCCTCTACCCTAATACGCACCACGGGTGGGCGGTAGAGTGTGCGGGCGGGTTCTCAGACTCTGGGCTAGGCAGAGTCTGGGGTAGAGAGTTCCAGGTTAGCTACCGCTCCCCTGCCCCGCCGGTTAAAACAATATTCCCCGGCTGAGTCATCAGCCGGGGAATATTGTTATGAGTTCTCACTCAGTGTGAGAGCCCTAAAGGTCTATGCAATTACGCGGTGCGCTTGCAGAGGGTGACCTTCACGTAGCCGTTGCCACGCTTGCCACGAGCGGTCGGAGCATTGCCTGCGGACTCGATGGAGCCACCGGAAACACCGGGAGCAACGTAGGAGCCACCAGCGCCACCGCCACCACCGAACTGCGAGAAGCCGGTGTTCTGGCGCAGACCGTCGGGGTTGTTGTTCCACTTCTGGGTCAGAACGATTGCGGATGCGGAGGTGGAAGCACCGGAGCCACCGCCACCGTAACCTGCGCCACCACCTGCGGAGATGACGGACTGGTAACCGTTCCAGTTGAAGCCGATGGACTTGTACTCCAGAGCCTTCTTCTCACCGGTTGCCTTCACGGTAACAACTTCCTTGATGGTGCGGTCGTTGTTGTCGATCATGTAGGAGTAGGAGCCCACGCCGTCGCCACCGTTACCCTTGAAGCCGTCGCCACCGTTGTTACCGGACTTGGAGGAGTGGTAGATCTCCTGGTTGTTGGTGGAGGAGTAACCCAGAACGCCGTTGGGGGACTTGCCGGAGGGCAGGTCGGTCTTGGAGCCACCGTTACCACCGATACCTGCGGAGCCACCCTCACCTGCGTTAACAGTGGTGGTGACGGAGGTGTCAGCGGAGTAGGTCAGTGCACCCTGGTTACCTGCGGAACCTGCTGCACCCTCAGCGGAACCACCGGTGGAACCGATGACGGGGTACACGTTGCGCTTTGCACCATCGGGCCACAGGCGACCTGCGTCAACAGCGCCGGGGAAGATGTAGTCGAAGTTGTTGTTAGCGCCACCAGCGTTCACGAAGCCAGCGCCACCGCCACCACCTGCGACTGCAACGGGGGTACCGTTGATCACCAGAGCGGAGGAGCCACCACCGGAAGCGGAGTAGGTAATACGCTTCAGGGTGGAGTTATCGGGCCAGATAGCGTTCACGCTCTGCATGACGCTTGCGGGGATGGGGGTGGGCAGGTTGGAGGAACCGCCGTTACCGTAGCCCTCGCCACCCTCTGCGGGAGTCAGAGGGTTGTTACCGATACCACCGGCTGCGCCGATGAGCTGAACGGTCTGGCCTTCCTTGACCTCGATGATACCGGTGATCTTAGCACCGGAGCCTGCTGCCATATCGTCGTAGTTGGTACCACCAGCACCACCGACGACCTCGAACTTAATCTTGTCGACCAGTGCGGGAACAACGAAAGAAGTGGTGCCCTTAGCACCCGAAGCGTTACCCTCTGCGGTGTAAGCTGCGGTGGACTCCCAATCACAAACGGTAGAGGAAGCGAAAGCGGGAACTGCAGCAGATGCTGCAACAACCGGAGCAGCCCATGCTGCGCCAGCGACAACCTTGCGGCGAGAAATGTTAGTAGACATGTATGTCCTTCGAGAGTGATGTCATTTTGAGGAATAAGAGTTATCACCCGCCGTCGTGCGCGGCAGAAAACATCACTTGAAACAAGTCGAGTGAGTGAGTCGGCTTGAGCCTGACCTCTGGTGATAACGACATAATGCTGTACTCCGCTCCCCTACACAGGGAGTCGCGCTCCAGAACTCTTGGTGTTTAGTTCTGCGAGGTTCTTAGACCTCGGGCGCAGATTTCGGGTACAGCCAAAACTATACCCATCAAGGACCTGTACCGCAATGGTTCCAAATGTGACCCTGATCAGGAGGTTTCCCTTAAACTCTCCGCTTTGATTGAAGGTTTTGCAACCAAAATAGGTTACTTAAGGGAGTTTCAGGTCTCTTAAACCCGAATTGAAACCCCATACAACCCCAAACTCTCAAGTAGTGATTGAATAAATAATCTATAAAAAAGTAATCAAGGTCACTAAAAATAGCTGTTTTTGGCGTGTCATACTCACCCAAGCACACACCCCCACACACAAACCCACAGAATATTCCTGCACGTGAGAGCAAAAAGAGGCTCCCATTCCCTCACAAACACCCTCGATACACTAGAACCATGCCCCTCAAACACACCGAACCCCAGCAGAACCCACAACACAGCACAGAGACAGCCGAATCAGGCCACGCCGTAACGCATACCCGCGGCAGCTCAGAAAGCAACGACCTGCCCGCCGACGCCATCACCGCCTCCAGCCGCGTGCAAAGCTACCTCAGAGACAAACGCGGCTGGATGAACTTCATCGTCGTCGCGCACATGCAGTTCTTCTGCTGCGTACTCTCCGTTGCCTTCATCAACGGCTACGGCTGGATCCCGCTCATCTCCGCGCTCTGCAGCACCACCGCGCTCTACTTCCGCTACCGCTTCCCCTACGGCAGCATCTACGTGGTCATCGCGGCGCTCTGTCTCACCCTCGTGACCCCCTTCCCCGACTCACTCGTCATCACCTGCTACCCGCCGGTCAGCCTCGCCGCCTACCACACCGGCAGGCACTGGACCCGCCGCGCCCGCTTCCGCGCCCTCATCCTCGGCTGGGTCGGCGCACTAGCCGTCACCGTGCAGGCCTCGCTCTCGTTCCTCTACCACTGGGACGACATACCCGCCCGCGTCTTCATCTGCCTGATGCTCGGCGTGCTCTGTGGTTCCATCTTCACCGTCTTCTGGTTCCTCGGCGACTCCCGCCGCATGCGCGAACTCCGCAGTGAGGAATTCAAAGAACGCGCCCGCCGCCTCGAATACGAGCAGGAACAGGAACGCCGCCTCGCCGCGCAGGACGAACGCACCCGCATCGCCCGCGAAATGCACGATATTGTGGCGCACTCGCTCTCCAGCATTATTTCCCAGGCGGACGGGGCACGCTACGCCGCCGCGAGCGCCCGCACCGCACGCGCCCAGCAAACACAACAGGCACAGCAGGCAGAGCAGCAGACTGAACAAGCAGAGCAGCCGGGTCAGGCTCAGCAGCAGAGCGAACCGGATATTGCCGAGCAGACCCTCGAACTCATTGCAGATACGGCACGCGACTCCCTCACCCAGATGCGTTCCCTCCTCGGACTACTCCGCACGGACGAGGCAACCGCCTACGCACCCGTGCCCACCCTCAACGATGTGCCCGCCCTCGTGGAGCAGAGCCGCCGCGCCGGGCTACCCGTCACCTTCACCGGAATCACCGGCACCATGGCGCGCACCCTGCCGCAGGGCGCAGAACTCGCGGCGTACCGCACCGTGCAGGAGGCGCTCACTAACGCGCTCAAGCACTCCCCCGGCGCGGCAACCACCGTCACCATTCACTGGGGTGAGGACGGTCTGCAGTTGTGGGTTCAGAACGGCCCGGTTTCCTCTGCCGCGGCTCAGCACATTGCCCGCCCGGTACCCGGTAGCGGCAACGGTCTGCGCGGCATGAGCGAGCGCATCGCCCTCTACCACGGCACCCTCACCTACGGTCTGCAACCCGACGGCGGCTGGCTCGTTGAGGCGGCGCTGCCCTACCGCGACCTCTAATACCCGTGCCCTCTACTACCTCGTGATCTAGGATTGAAACTATGTACTCTTCTGCACCACAGACTTCTGCACCACAGACCACCCAGCCGATCCGCGTGATGCTCGTTGACGACCAGCGCCTAGTGCGCGGCGGCTTGAGCATGCTCGTCAACTCCCAGCCAGACCTGCAGGTCGTCATGGAAGCTGATGACGGCCTGGCGGCTATTGACGTTTTTGACCGCATGGTGTCTGAAGGGCAGGCGCCGCAGGTCATCCTCATGGACGTGCGCATGCCGCACTGCGACGGCCTGGAGGCGGCGCGCCGCATCCTGGAGCGTGACGGCGAGCGTGAGGTGTCCGAGGATGAGCGGGTGCGCATTATCATGCTCACGACCTTCGATATTGATGAGTACGTGTATTCGGCGGTGCGTGCGGGTGCGAGCGGTTTCTTGTTGAAGGACACCCCGCCCGAGCAGCTGCTGGAAGCGATTCGTACGGTGCACCGCGGCGATGCGGTGATTGCGCCGTCTGCGACTCGCCGCCTGTTGGAGCAGATGATTCCGGTGCTGGACTCCCCCACTCCTGTTGTTCCTACCGCTGAGTCTGTTCCTGCTACTCCCCCGGCTGCTGGTTCTGAGCTTCCTAAGGCGACGTTTATTCCGGCTGAGCATGCAAGCCTTGAGCCTGTGCAGGATTATCCGCATCGTGAGTTGATTGAGCAGTTGTCGCCGCGTGAGTTTGAGGTGCTGGGTTTGATTGCGCGTGGCTTGTCGAATGCGGAGATTACGCGGGAGCTGGTGCTTTCGGAGGCGACGGTGAAGACGCATGTGTCGCATGTGTTGGCGAAGTTGGGGGCGCGTGATCGTGTGCAGGCGGTCATTATGGCGTATGAGGCGGGTATCGCCCACTAGCGCTCCCTTATATAAGGGCACAGCAGAATAGAGAGCACGGCAGACTAGAGGACACAGCGAAGCCCCGGCGGGCGCCTCCTGATCGAGGCACCCTCCGGGGCTCTTTAGTTAAGTAGTTTCTTCTATCTCGTCGATGATTCGTTCAAAGTCGCTCATCAGCTCAGGCAACTTCTTATAGCGGCAACTCCACCATGTCCGGTTCTGCTTCCGCATAGATGCGGGGGCGCAACTGGGTGACCATATCAACGCTACGGCCGGTCAGCTGTTCAATGCGGTGCTGAGCATCCACCATCTGCATGAACTCGTCAAAAGGGGCTGCCCCCGGCATCTGCACCAAAAAATCCAGGTCGCTGGTTTCGGTCAGCTCACTGCGGGCGGCGCTGCCGAAGAGCCGGGCACGGCGCACGCCAGCGTCACGGAGGATCTGAAGAACCTCCGCTTCATGGGGTAGCGTGTACCCGCGACGCAGATTGGGGTGGCTAGTGCTCATACACCCATCATACGCGCAAAGCCATGCTACAGGTCAGCTCCAAGAGTCTGAGAGCACAAGCACGGCAGACTAGAGGACACAGTGAAGCCCCGGCGGGCGCCTCCTGATCGGGGGCACCCTCCGGGGCTTTCTCACGCCGAGTATCCGGAACTACACCGAATACTGTGACTATGCCGGGTTAGCCGCGCATACCCTCAACCGGGGACATGCGAGCCGAACGAGCCGCAGGCAGAGCCGAAGCGAGCATCGCGGCGAGCACACCCACCATGAGGATGACTACGTACCAGACGTACGGCAGGTCAAGCACCAGCGGGGCGCTGGCGCTCGCGGATGCCATCACGATCTTCGCGGAGACCGTGCCGATGACCGTACCGGCAATCATGCCGAGCACCACTGCGGCGAGCGTAATCAGAATCGCCTCAATGGAAATCATACGGCGCAGCTGCTTGCGGGACAGGCCTAGCGAGCGGAGCATCGCGTTCTCGCGGCGGCGTTCGTTGACCGACAGGGTCATCGTGTTCGCCACACCAATGATGGAGATGACCACTGCGAGCATGAGCATCACCAGGGTGAAGGTCAGCATAACGGTCAGCAGCTGGTCGAACGTCTGGCGCTCCTGCAGGCCACCGTTGAATGAGTTGTCCGGGCTGATTCGGTTCAGCGCAGTCTGCAGAGTTGAGCTTTCACTGCTAGTCAGCGGGGAGGCGGCGCGCACCAGAACGACGGTGTCGTTACCGGTTGCCTGGCTGGTGACGGTCAGACGTGCTGCCTTCGTCTGAGCTTCCTGGTCACCGCTGGCGATTGCTTCTTCCATGCGCTTCTGAGCTTCCTCAGCGGCGGGGTTGGCAACCTTCTGCGGGTTCTTGGCGTCCTGCAGCTTGGCGGCGGTGGTCGGGTTGACAATCAGCAGGTTCTGCTTGGTTGCGGACTTGACGGGTTTGAGTTCCACTTCGCCGAGCGGGCCGTGTGCCTTCAGACGGCTGGACTCATTCAATCCAGCGGACTTCCAGAGGCCCTGCGGTACGAGCACGGTGTCATCCGCAAGGTTCGAGTTTTCGCCCGGCAGGATTGCCTTCAAATCGGAGGAGCTCAGCGCCACCAGGTCGGAATTCTGGTTGGCGGTCTGTCCCTCGTACTCGACGGTGTAGTCAACCACACCGGCTGCGTAACCGACGGCGGATGCCTGAACGTTCTTAATACCCTTGACCTTGGAGGCAATTCCCTCCGCCTTGGTCACGGTAGAAGCCGCCTCAGACTGGTCATACGAGCTGTACTTCGCCTGCGCAGAAATCGGGTACTGCTGGTCCAGAGCCTTGACGAACGATGCGCTCAGAACCGTGTAGCCGGTCAGCACAGTCGACACGACCAGGGTGCCGACGAGCACAGCACGGCCGGTGGAGACGGTTCGCTTGGGCGAACGTAGTGCGTTGGCGAGCGCCAGCTTGCCGGTCTGGGTGCGGGTGACCTTACCGAGGGCACGTACCAGCGGGGGCAGTACCAGCGGGGTGAGGAGAAAGACCGCGATACCGAGCAGCAGCGCGGCGAGCATGCCGAGGAAGATCGCGGAGTTACCGTCACGCTCCGTGCTGGTTGCCTTATCGAGAGCAGCCACAACAGCAACCACGCCACCGATGGCGAAGAGCATACCGAAGATCGGGCCGATCTTGCCGGGCTTGCTGACTTCGCGGTTGGTGTGCTCGCTCATCGCGCTGATGGGCGAGATGCGCAGGGCGCTTCGTGCCGGGGAGAGCGACGCCAGAACCGTGACGATGGTGCAGATCAGGGTACTGATAATCACCGGGGTGATTGAGTACGAAATCATGATGGTGGTCAGGTTCGCACCAACCAGCGCGCCAACCGGGTAGGTCAGCAGCGCACCGATGAGGGAGAACACCACGCCCACGGTAATGGATTCGATGAGTAGCATCCGTACAAGGGAGCCGCCGCGGGCGCCGAGGGTGCGCAGCAGAGCCAGCTCACGGATGCGCTGGCCGACCAGCACCGCGAAGGTGTTGGAGATGACGAAGGAGGAAACCAGCAGAGCCAGTGCTGCGAAGGCACCCAGGACCACGCTAATGGAGGTGAAGACCGTGGAGATGGTCTTCTGGTAGTCCTCCAGCAGCTTCTGACCGGTCATGACGCGCGGGTCGTTCTTGGTGTCGCCGCTGCTGAGGGTATCCTGCAGGCTCTTGAGTTTGGCGTCGGTTACGCCGTCCTTGAACTTGAGGTAGATGAGGTTCGCGCCAGCCATGTTCCGGTAGCCTGCCGCGGAGCTCTTGTTTTCTGTCTCGGCTGCTTTCAGGGTGGCTTCGCCGAGGCTGGTGCCGCCAATGAAGACAGCCTGATTGGTGGTGGAGCCTTCAAAACCGGGGTCGAACAGACCGACGACGGTGTATTCGGCGGTCTTGTCAGTACCGGGGGCGCTGACGGATTCTACAACGTCGGTGCTGGTGACCTTGCCGTTCAGCGAGAGGTTGTGCTTCTTCGCGAAGTAGGTAGAGACCATGATTTCGTGGTCGCTACTGGGGATTTTACCCTGCACCTTGTACGGGAAGAGGCTCGAGTCGGCGGGCAGCTGGTTGTACTGCACGGGGGTTTTCTGATCGCCGGTACCGATCGAACCCGTGACGGCGTACTGCACCCAGTAGCCGGAGAGCAGGTCGCTCTTTTCTACTTTCTGAATCTGGTCACGGGTCAGGTAGATAGAGGTGCTGTCTTTACCGTCGCTGGTTGTAGCGGCGGAGGCGACGACCGCCTCGGCGCGGGAGAGCACGTCACCAACGGAGGAGTTGACGGTCGCCTGCAGCGAGTTGGTGAGCATCATAATGGCGGCGATGAAGAAGGATGAGATCGCGATGCCTATGCCCGTGAGGATGTATTTTCCTTTGGAGGCGCGCAGATTGGAGCGCGCCACCGTGTTCAGTGTGGTTGCCACGGCTTATCGACCTTCCAGCTGTGCCATTGCGCCGAGGACGGCGTCGTAGGTGGGTTCGATCATTTCGCCGGCGACCATGCCGTCCTTGATGAAGACCACGCGGTCTGCGTAGGAGGCGGCGTTTGCGTCGTGGGTGACCATGAGGATGGTCTGTGCGTGGTCGGTTGCGGCGGCACGTAGCAGGCGCAGAACCTCGGCGCCGGAGTTGGAGTCGAGGTTACCGGTCGGTTCGTCGGCGAAGACCACTTCGGGGCGTGCGAGCAGGGCGCGCACGATGGCGACGCGCTGCTGCTGACCGCCGGAGAGCTGTTCGGGGCGGTGGTCGAGGCGGGTTTCCAGGCCGAGGGTCTTAACTAGGTAGTCGCGCCACTGCGGGTCGGGCTTCTTACCGGCAAGGCCCAGGGGCAGGTCAATGTTCTGGCCCGCGGTGAGGGTGGGCACCAGGTTGAACGCCTGGAAGATGAAGCCGATGTGTTCGCGGCGGAATTCGGTAAGGGCGTTGTCCTTCAGGCCGAAGAGCTCGGTACCGCCAATACGGATGGAGGTTGCCGGGTTCGGGTCGGGGGTGTCCAGGGTTGCGATGGTCTGCATCAGCGTGGACTTGCCCGAGCCGGAGGGGCCCATAATGGCGGTGAACTTGCCCTGCTCAAAGTCGACGGAGACGTTGTTGAGGGCGTGGACGGTGGCTTCACCCATGCCGTAGGTTTTAGAAAGGTTTCGTGCGGAGACGGCAACCTGTGCCGTCTGTGCGTGAGGAGTTGTCGTAGTCATAGTTCAATTATTTCACGCAGCATGGCGCTGACTACAGGGTTTTTCTCATCCTCCAGGTTGATTTTGGCGGGTGTTCACCGGGTCCTGACCTGCGGATGCGCAGATTCCCCACTCATTCCACGGGCTGAGGTGAGCCTGAGGCGGGCTGGGCGGGGCACCGGCATCATCCTTAAGGATGAGTGGCGGCTCACCCGGCGTTCTCACCCTGCACCCCTACCCCGTACCTCTGCCTCCCATCTCTGCCCGCGCCTACACATATATATGTATGCGAAAAGCCCCCGGCTCCTCCCCCCATTCGGGGTCAGGAAGCCGAGGGCTTTCATACGCTATTCGCTATTGCAGAAGCAGCTGTTATGCCTTGGGTGCTTCGTAGCGGGGGAACACCGGTGCGGGTGCGGGCAGTTCGGTGCCGGGCACGAGTGCGGTGCCGAGGGCTGCGAACTGGCGTGCGTCGCCTTCGGGTACACCGAGCAGGGTCAGCAGCTTGGCGGTCGAGTCGGGCATGACGGGCTGCAGCAGCAGGGCGACCTGGCGTACGACCTCAAGGGTTACGTACAGCACGGTGTTCATGCGGTCGAGTTCGCCGTTCTTGCGCAGGGTCCAGGGTTCCTGTTCTGCGAAGTAGGCGTTGGTGTCTGCGAGGACGGTCCAGATGCGCTCGAGTGCGCGGTGGAATGCCTGCTCGTCGAAGTCTGCACGGACGGGCTCGTAGAGGGCTGCCGCCTGGTCGAGGATCTGGCGGTCGGCTTCGGTGAATTCGCCGTGGGTGGGGACGGCACCGCCGCAGTTCTTGGCGACCATGGACAGGGAACGCTGGGCGAGGTTGCCGAGGTTGTTTGCCAGGTCGGAGTTGATGCGGTTGATGATGGACTCTTCGGAGTAGGAGCCGTCCTGACCGAAGGACACTTCACGCATGAGGAAGAATCGTACGGCGTCCAGGCCGAACGCGTTGACAAGGTTTGCGGGGTCGACGACGTTACCGACGGACTTGGACATCTTCTCGCCGTTGACGAGCAGGAAGCCGTGGCCGAAGACGCGCTTGGGCAGTTCGACTCCGGCGGACCACAGGAATGCGGGCCAGTAGATGGAGTGGAATCGGGTGATGTCCTTACCGATGAGGTGCAGGTCGGCGGGCCAGTACTTGGTGAACAGCTCGTTGTCGGTGTCGGGGTAGCCGAGGCCGGTCAGGTAGTTGGTGAGGGCGTCGACCCACACGTACATGACGTGCTTGTCGTTGCCGGGTACGGGTACGCCCCAGTCGAAGGTGGTGCGGGAGATGGACAGGTCGTTGAGGCCGCCCTTGACGAAGGAGATGAGTTCGTTGCGGCGGGATTCGGGGTAGACGTAGCCTTCGTTGGCGTAGAGTTCGAGGAGCTTGTCGCCGTACTTGGAGAGGCGGAAGAAGTAGGATTCTTCTTCGGTCCATTCGACTTCGGTGCCGGTGGTGATGGCGTAGCGCTGGCCGTCGCGGACTTCGGTTTCGTCTTCTGCGTAGTAGGCTTCGTCGCGTACGGAGTACCAGCCGGCGTACTTGTCGAGGTAGATGTCGCCGTTTTCTTCCATGCGCTTCCAGATTGCCTGGGATGCGACATAGTGGTCGGGGTCGGTGGTGCGGATGAAGCGGTCGTAGCTGATGTTCAGCGCGTCGTTCATTGCTTTGAAGCGTGCGGAGTTCTCGTCGGCGAGTTCCTTAGCGGTCTTACCGAGCTTCTCGGCGGTGGTCTGCATCTTCTGGCCGTGCTCGTCGGTGCCGGTCATGAAGCGCACGTCGAAGCCGTCGAGGCGCTTGAAGCGGGCTAGCACGTCGGCTGCGATGGTTTCGTAGGCATGGCCGATGTGCGGGTTGCCATTGGGGTAGGAGATGGCGGTGGTGATGTAGAACGGAGTTGCAGTCATAACTTTCAGTTTACCGCAGTCTTAGGCTAGGCTCTCACCGGGGTTACACTCTGATACGCGGTGGCTTATTGCTTGTGGGTGGAGGCTGCCACGCCGCATGTTTCCTCCGCGCCACATGCAAAACGCCAAATCACCAAGCAACACACTAAAAGGCGACAGCCCTCCCCCGCACCAGTTCGCTAGGCACGGGGCGCACGCCCAAACCACGAACCACCCGGCGGGATTAGCTCGAGGTTCGGCACCCTCCTCGCTCCTACAGGGGCACCCGCCCTCGCTTCGCTTCGG
>NZ_KV808408.1:32878-107214 GCF_001812285.1 Rothia sp. HMSC065B04 | reverse complement strand
TAAAAAATCTTTAAAAAACTTCCAAAAAACCTTAAAAATCTGCGAATTCCCCTTTCGGGAGCCCCAAAACAGGGTCGAAAGGCGCCCAAAGCCCTCGCCAACAAAGACAAACCAAGAAACCCCAGAGCCAGAGGGCAGCAGAGCGATACAAGAAGAGCCCCTCCTGACGGAGGGGCTCTGTGTATATAGGGAATGTATATAGGGAACAGAAAAGGAGGGGCACTCCCCCACCGAACATTCAGTACCGAACACTCAGCAGAGAAGATCCCCTCCCCCTCTATATGTATAGAGAAAGTCAGAAAAGACTAAACAAGCTCTACAGCGCCCTGGTTCTTCTTGCCACGGCGAACCATCGCAAAACGACCGTGCAGCAGATCATCCTTAGAAATAGCTGCGTCCTCGCCCTGAACCTTCACGCCGTTCACCGAAGCGCCGCCCTCCTTCAGAATGCGACGAGCCTCAGAGTTAGACTTCGCAAAGCCCAGCTCAGTCAGAACAGAAATCATGTCCAGACGGTCCTCGGACAGCTTAGCCGAAGGAAGCTCAGCAACCACAGACTCCAAGGTAGCCTCATCCAGAGCAGCGAAATCGCCCTTACCAAACAAAGCCTCCGAAGCAGCCACAGCCTGATCAGTAGCCTCAGTACCGTGAACCAGCGAAGTCACCAGGTACGCCAGAGTCTTCTGAGCCTCACGCTTAAACGGCTCCTTCTCAACCTTCTCCGCAAACTCAGCAATCTCAGCACGAGTCAAGAAAGTGAACACCTTCAGGCGATCCAGCACATCCGCATCCGCAGTGTTCAGCCAGAACTGGTAGAAAGCGTACGGCGAGCACATCTGCGGGTTCAGCCAAATAGCGTTACCCTCGCTCTTACCGAACTTAGTGCCATCAGAGTTAGTAATCAGCGGGGTACCAATAGCGTGAACGCTCTTACCCTCCACCTTACGAATCAGCTCGGTACCGCTGGTCAGGTTACCCCACTGATCAGAACCACCGGTCTGCAGAGTACAACCGAAACGACGGTTCAGCTCCAAGAAGTCCAAGCCCTGCAGAATCTGATACGAAAACTCGGTGTACGAAATGCCCTCATCAGAGTTCAGGCGCTTCGCAACAATCTCCTTCTTCACCATGGTGCCCACGCGGAAGTGCTTACCAACATCGCGTAGCAGCTGCAGAGCAGACATCTGACCGCTCCAGTCCAAGTTATTCACCATGCGGGCTGCATTCTCACCCTCGAAAGAGAGGAAACGCTCAATCTGAGCACGCAGAGACTTAACCCACTCAGCAACAACCTCAGGAGAGTTCAGCACACGCTCAGACGTCTGACGCGGATCACCAATCAAACCGGTGAAACCACCCACCAGACCCAGCGGCTTGTGACCGGCCAGCTGCAGACGACGCATCACCAGCAGCTGCACCAGGTGACCCAGGTGCAAAGAAGCCGCAGTCGGATCATAACCCGTATAGAAAGTCAGGCTCTCCTCGCTCAGCGCCTTCTCCAGAGCAGCCTCATCAGTGCTCACGTGCACCAGGCCGCGCCACTTCAGCTCCTGCCAAATATTCTCGAAGGTATCGTCATTATGCTGCGCGTTGAGGATCTCGGCAGACATGCTTCTCCCATTCACAAGGTAACAACGCCCGAAGGCGCTCGAACAAAATATGTAACAAGCCTAGCACCGCACCGGCACAAACGCTCAGAAAAACCCAGGCGAGCGCCCAAACCGGTGCGGCACCGGCTCAAAGAAATAACAAGAAAGGTACTACAGAGCTACAGACCCGCGGGCATCCGCGAACCCACCATGTGCAGGCGCTGAGTCGGACGAGTCATCGACACGTACAAGTCACCCACAGCACCACCAGCATCATCGATCAGCTGCTGCGGCTCAACAATCACCACAACATCAAACTCAAGGCCCTTCGCCTCCCACGGAGTCAGAACCAGCACCTGATTCTCCAACGCAGTCTGCGCGGTACCCGTACGATCAGCATGAGCACGAGCCACGGCCTGAGCCGTCTGAACATACAGGCTCGGCGGGCACACCACACCAATCAGAGCGCCGCCCGAATGAGCGACTTCCTCGCTGACCACGGACACGGTCTGCTCCACAACAGACTCGGCGGCAACCTCATGAACCAGCGGAGGCCACTGGCCCTCACGCACCGCACGAGGTGCAGACACCTCATAACCAGCAGCCTGAGCAACCGATACCGCTGCCTCAGCAATCTGAGCCGGAGTACGGTAATTAATCGTCAGCTCCTCCAGAGTGAAACGCTCACCCACAAACGGCTCCAACGCCTGCGACCACGACGAAGCAGCCGCAGCAGAAGAGGCCTGTGCAATATCGCCCACAATCGTAAACGACTTCATCGGGCAACGACGCATCAGCAAACGCCACTGCATGGGCGAGAGCTCCTGGGCCTCATCCACCACAATATGGCCATACGCCCACGTACGATCAGCAGACGCCGCAGCCGCAGCAGTCATACGCTCGCCACGAACCTCATTCATCATCGCAATCTGCTCAGGAGTAATCACGCCATCAGCGCCAATATCCTCCAGCGACTGGTGAACATTCTCCAAAGCCTTCGCCGCATTCTCAAGGTTCGCACGATGCTCCGCCGCAGCACGAGCCGCAGCAGCCGCACCGGTCACCTTCGAAAAATCACCCAAAAGCTCAGCAGCCTCATCCAGCAGAGGAACATCAGCCTCCGTGAAGGGGGCATCCGCCGGGCGAGCCAGCAGCTCACGCTCAGCCTTCGACAACTCACGAGTCGCAGACTCCAGATAGTGCGGCTTCGAAAACAGCGAGCGCAACAGAGTCTCCGGCGACAGCGGCATCCACGCCAGGTTCAAGGCACGGCGCACATCCATCGAAGCACGCACATCATCTTGCAGATACGGACGCTCCACCACACGACCCGCCGCACGGTTCAGCTGATCATCCAGCTTCGCGGTCAGCTCCTTCAACAGAATCTTCACGAACGTCTCACGAGCCTCATTATGCGGCTTGCCCGTCGAACGAGCACGAGAACGAGCCGAACGAACCATCTCCGGAGTCAGCTCAACATCAGTACCCTCAACATTCAGACGCTGAACCTGAGCCGGCACCTTCTGACGATCCGCCACCGCACGTTTAATAACCTTCACCATGCGCAAATCGCCCTTCAACGCGGCAACCGCGCGGTCCTTCTCAGGCACAGCACGCAGACCCGGGTACAGGGTCGCCAACGAAGACATCACCACGCCGGTCTCGCCCAGCGACGGAAGCACACGCTCGATGTACCACATGAACGAATTCGACGGACCAACCACCAGCACGCCAGCCTTCGACAGGCGCTCACGGTTCGTGTACAGCAGATACGCCGCACGATGCAGCGCCACAGCGGTCTTACCGGTACCGGGACCACCCTGCACCACGCGCACACCCGGCAGCTCCGAGCGGATAATCGCATCCTGCTCAGCCTGAATCGTCGCCACAATATCGCCCATGCGGCCGGTACGCTTCTTATTCAACGCCGCCAGCAGAGCACCCTCACCGTGAAGGGAATCCTCATCCTGCAGCATCTCCGAATCGAAGACCTCATCCTCAATATTGACGACAGTACGGCCCTCAAGCATCAGGTGACGGCGGCGGCGCACACCCATCGGCTGGAACGCAGTCGCCTGATAGAACGTACCCGCCTCCGGGGCACGCCAGTCCATCAGCAGACGCTGCTGATTGCTATCCGTAATACCAATACGACCGATATAACGCACCGCATCAGCGCCCTCACGGTCCATATCCAAACGACCAAACGTCAGACGAGAATCCACAGCATTCAGCTGCGCCAAACGATCCTCATAGTGAGTAGCAAAAGAGTCACGCTCCGAACGGTTCTGATGACCGCCCACCGCCTGATTCTTACGCACAGCAGCCAGCTTCTCAGCCGTCTCCTCACGGAGCTCATCCAGGCGAGCATACACGCGAGCAACATACTCACGTTCCGCAGCCATCTGCTCAGCAAACAGCTTCTCAGCCGCCGAAGAATCAGCAGACTGCTGGGGTAAAGATTCAGATGACACGTAAGCTCCTTAAACCTATGGTGTCTCAAAGACAGGGCGCGACAGGCACCCAAAAATACGGGTCACTATTTTACAGGACAGGCTCCGAAGGGTAGAAATATTACCCCCACAGAAAAGTGCCCCACCGGCTCAACCGGCAGGGCACCCCTCATCACTATCAGCTACACACCCAAAGGGCGGTAAGCCTCAAACTCTATAAAACTACTTCGACGGCAGCGGGTACTCAGACACCAAGCTCAGCGTCTCAAGACGGTAACCGTCCAGCGCCTCACGACCGCCCAGACCCTCCAGCTCCAGAAGAGCACCAACGCCGGCAACCTTCAGGTTCGCGCGCTCCACCAGCTTCGCGGCGGCAACCAGGGTACCGCCAGTTGCCAGCAGATCATCCAGCAGAAGAACACGAGTGCCCGGCGCGAAATCATTACAGTGAATCTCAATCGCCGCGCTACCGTACTCCAACGCATACTCCTCACGGTACGTCTCACGCGGAAGCTTACCCGCCTTACGAACCGTCATAATGCCGGTGCCGGTAGCGTACGCGAGCGCAGAAGCCAGCAAGAAACCGCGAGCCTCAACACCAGCCACCACATCAAACTGACCCTCAAAACGAGTAGCCAGCTCATCAATGCACGCCTTGAACACCTCAGCATTAGCGAAGAGAGTGGTCACATCGTAAAAGAGGATACCCTCGTGCGGGTAATTCGGAATCGTAGCGCAAGCAGTCGGAATCAACTGCTCAATAGGGGTTCGCGAAGCCTCAGAAGCGGGAACGCTCATGCTCTCTCTTTCGTGAAGGGGATAGCCCCGGAAAAAACGCCCGGGAACAATAACGCGGTAGAAGCCGCCTACAAAATTCTACCCTCTTCACCCGCTCTTGTCCTCAGATGAGAGATAAGAACCATCTGCCGGGATTAGCCCCGCTGAATCACAACCCGCAAGTCACGCTTAAGAATCTTGCCGGTCGGCCCCAGCGGCATGCTCTCCACCATCACGTAGCGGCGAGGATACTTATACGCCGCCAAACGAGTGCGCGCCAACGCATTCAACTCCGCCTGCAGCACACCCTCATCAGCACCCGGACGCGGCTTGACCACGGCGACAACCTCCTCGCCCACACGCTCATCCGGCACGCCCAACACAGCTACCGACTGCACCTGCTCATGGGTATAGAGAATATCCTCAATCTCACGCGGATACACCGAATAGCCGTTACGCAGAACCATGTCCTTAATACGGTCCACAATAAAAATATTGCCCTGCTCATCAACACGAGCAACGTCGCCGGTCGCAAACCACTCGCCGTCAAAAACCTCAGCAGTAGCCGCAGGATTATTCCAGTAGCCAGCCATCACGTTCTCGCCGCGTACCCACAGCTGACCGCTCACACCCGGCGCGCACTCGGAACCCTGCGGGCAACGGACCTGCACCTGCACGCCCGGCAGCACACGACCCACCGAACCGAGCACCATGCCGAACTCCGCCTGATTAAACGAAACCACCGGCGACGTCTCGCTCAAACCGTAGCCCTCATACACCGGGCACTCAATCAGCGTTTTCAACGCAGAATGCACCGGCGCAGGCAGCGGCGAACCACCCGAAATGCCGAACCGGATGCGACCACGCAGCGAGCGCGCACGCTCAGGCTCAGCCTCCAGCGCCGCCGCCAACGACACATACATGCTCGGGACCGCGGCCAACACCGACACCACGGCACGCTCCATCAGATTCAGCGCGCCATCAGGGGTAAAACGCGGCAGCAAAGCCACCGTAGCCGACGCCGCAAACGCCGCGTTCATCGACACCGTCTGACCAAACGCATGGAACAGCGGAAGACCACCAAAAATGACATCATCAGCGGTGAAACCAAAAACGCTCACGCAGCTACGAGCATTCGAGAGGATATTCGCGTGAGTCAGAGTCGCGCCCTTCGGCTTGCCCGTCGTACCCGAAGTGTAGAGAATAATCGCCGGATCACTCGCCGCCACCGGGACAGGCTCCAGAACAGCAGCTGACGGAACAGCATCCGACAGCGCACTATCGGCAGGCGCATCAAAAGGAGCCACCGGTGAACCCTCTCCCCCGGTGAAAATCTCGCAACGAACCGAACCGTTCTTCACCGGCACCGTCGAGAGTGCCTCCGACGCCAGACGAGTACCCGCAAAAGCAAAAAGCACCTTCGCCCCGCTATCGCGCAGATGATACTCCAGCTCAGCACCCGACAACAGCGGATTCAACGGAACACAAATAGCACCCGCAGCCACAATGCCGTAATACAACGCCGGCATCAACGCCACATTCGGCATAGACAACGCCACACGGTCACCACGCTCAACACCGAGCGCCTCCAGATGACGCTGAACCTGCGAGGCGGCAGACGCCAACTGCGCGTAGCTCACCAGCTGCATATCAGCAGATTCGGAAGCAGGAATCGCCAAAGCAGCCTTAGCCCCGGCAGACGATGCCGCCTCCGCTAAAAGATAGGCAATATTGTTCGCTGAATCGTGCATTTCAGACATGATAAAAACTCTCACCACAGAAAAATCGGTATATCTAGAAAAGAAGAAGCCAAGATAGAAGCCCGGAAAAGAGCCCGAAGACAGCAGAAGGGCGTACCTTCAGCCGCTCCCCCGACACATCAGAGGAACAGCACAAGATACGCCCCAGCTACTACTGAGCAGCAGACCAATCCAAGAAGCTCTCCGCCAGCGCAGCCCCACCATTGGGGTCACGAGTCACAACAATGACCGTATCGTCACCGGCGATAGTGCCCATAATCGCCTCAAGACCGCCCTGGTCAATCGACGAAGCCAAGAACTGCGCAGCACCCGGAGGAGTACGCAGAACCGTAATATTCGCCGAACCCTCAGCGGTAATCAGCAGCTCCTTGAACAGGGAAATCATACGGGCGTCAGGTGCAGTGCCGCCGCCACGACGAGCAGGGTAATTCGGCACAGCATAAATCAAGCCGGCGCCTTCATCACGGATGCGCTCAGCGCCAATTTCAACAAGATCACGGGAAAGGGTCGCTTGAGTAACCTTCATACCATCATCGGTCAGGTACTGCGCCAGTTCAGCCTGGGAGCGGACACGTCGGGTCTGCAGCAATTCAACGATGCGTGCCTGACGCGCGATCTTGGTCGAGGGGAAAGGCATAATATCTCTTCTTCCTACGGTGCCAATCACGAATTCAGAACGGAGCTGCCCAACGGTGGCGCAGCGCAACATTCTTCACTACCCAAGATAATACATATGCACATAAATATGCGCACCAAATATGGATTATTCCAAGATATGGGGGAATTTTCAGGGTTTATCTCATCAGCTGTCACACACGCCACCACGAAAACAGCGTGTATCTACACATTCGGGCGCATAACCTCGCAATGAATGCATAGTGTGCAAGAACATTCTGGGCTGGCGCGCCGAACCGAGCAAGAAGCCTCCGGCAGGCGAGCGCGAAAAAGGAGCCCGCCTCCAGCAACACCACGTGCGCCAGAAACAGGCTCCTTCAGCAAAACTTCGAGGTGAATCCTCAGGACTCAGAACGCCTAGCGCTCATCCTCCACCAGACCATCCAAGTCCTCATACTCAACATCGCGCGAACGGCGGTTCAGCCACACAGCAAAACCAAGACCCAGCAAAAGCACCAGCACCGCACCAACAATACTTGCGATACCGGCAAAACGCTCAGCGTTCACGCTTGCCTCAGTCACAGGCTTCAACGTGCCCTTCTCAGCGGTGTAGACAACCTCAAGGCTGCCGTTCTTCTCCACCAGCAGGCCGTCCACCTCACGCGGGAACTCAGAAGGAACATCACCAGTCTGCGAACCACGGAACTCAATCGAAGCACCCGAAGTCACCTGGTACTTATCCTTCAGGTTCGACACGTACGTCTTACCGTTCAGAGCGTCATCAGCCGGCAGGTTGCCCTTATAACGAGCCACATTACCCTTCGTAATTAGGTCAGGAGTCAAATCCTGGTAAGTACCCTGAATAACCCAGCTCTTACCGGCATACTCGGCGTTATTATTGACCGACGCAAACGCGCGGACACCCACAACAGCCAAAACAATGGAAAGAATAACCGCAACTGCAGCAGAAAGAACCGACAACCAGTTCACACCCGGGCGGTCATCCAGCTCTTCCTCACTCATTGCGAATAGGGAGGAGTTCTCTTCCTCATCGTCGTAATCCTCGTAATCCTCGTACTCCTCATATTCATGGTCTTCATACTCAGAGTCATCGTACTGAGAATCCTCGAAATAGGTTTCTTCGATCTCAGCAGACTGCGACAGCTCGTCCTGCTCGCGCGAGTTCTCTCGATTAGCCATTACTCTCTCCCTCACTTCATCTATCTTCTAGGGTACCCATAACCACATGAGTTCACCAAGGAAAGCGCTTATCAGCGCTTCATGAACACACTAAACAGGTAAACCCACGATGCAACGCCAAAAGCTACGGGGTGGGAGCCAGCGACTCCCACCCCGTCAGCACTAGGCACTACGCCATAGGGTTAGACCCGGTTAGACACGCGGTTCCGCACCCAGCTGCTCAACAGTCGCAGCCACAGCAGCCTCACGAGCAGCCGATGCCTCATCAGCAGTCAGCGTACGATCCGGCGCGCGGAAACGCAGAGCAAACGCCAAAGACTTCTTCGACTCATCAATACCGACACCGCGGTAATCATCAAAGACGCGGATGTCCTCCAGCAGCTCGCCAGCGCCCTCACGCAGAACACGCTCCACCTCAGAAGCAGGCAGATCGCGGTCCACCAGAAGCGCCACGTCCTGAGTAGCAGCCGGGAAAGTCAGCACCGGAGTAGCCTGACGCGCCTCAACACGACCAGCAAACAGCGCCGAGAAATCCAGCTCAAACGCGCAAGTACGCTCAGGCAGGTTCAGCTCCTGCAGAAGCTTCGGGTGCAGCTCACCAGCGAAACCAACACGCTCACCGGCAGCGTTCAGAACCTCAGCCACACGGCCCGGGTGGAATGCAGTATGCACACCGTTACGCATCTGAATCTCAGCCGAAACAGCGTCAGCGACCAGACGCACAGCGTCCAGGGCGTCACGCCAATCGTAAGCGCGCGGAGTAGCGCCGGGCATCACCTCATGCTCAGTACCTGCAAACAGGCCAGCAATGAAAGTGGGCTGATGCGGAATACCGGCATTCAAATCAGCCAGAACCTCATCCGAAGGACGAGCACCCAGCGGCGGAATAGACTCCGAACCCAGCTGCTCACCCGGGATGAACACGTGACCCGCCTCAAAAATAGCCAGGTTCTTGAAACCGCGAGACAGGTTACGCTTCAGAACCTCAACCAGGCCCGGCAGCAGCGAGCGGCGCATCCAGCCCTCAGCCGAAGAAATCGGGTTCTCCAGGCGAACCGAAGGAACCTCAGTCACCGGGTTCTCAGGGGTGCTCACCCACGGAGCCGACCACAGGTTGTTCGCATCAGCCGACACGAAGGGGTACGCGAAAACCTCAGTCAGGCCCGAAGCCGCCAGCGCGTTCAGCGCACGACGCTTACCCGCCTGCTCCGGAGTGTAACCGCGACCCGCAGGAGCCACCGGCAGAGTCGAGGGGATGTTCTCGTAACCGTCAATACGTGCGATTTCCTCGGTCAGGTCTTCCTTCGCGCGCAGGTCGGTACGCCACGACGGGACAGTCACAGCGTAACCGGACTCGGTACGCTCCACCGAGCAACCAATCTCACGCAGGCAAGACTCAATCTGCTCCGGCGAGTAATCCACGCCGATACGACCGGCAGTGTAATCAGCGGGCAGGTCAATCACGACCGGCTCATAGCCGAGGGACACATCGGTCACGCCCGGCTCAACCTGAGCGCCAGCCAGCTCAACCAGCAGCTCAACCGCACGCTGAGCAGCCGCAGCCTGAATCTGCGGATCCACGCCACGCTCGAAACGCTTCGACGCCTCAGAAATCAGCTTGTGACGGCGAGCAGTACGAGCCACCGACACCTCGTCAAAACGAGCAGCCTCAACCAGAATGCGGGTGGTCGAATCGGTCACCTCAGTGGAGGCGCCGCCCATCACACCGGCAAGACCAATCACGCCCGAATCATCAGCGATAACGATGTCCTCGGGGTGCAGAGTACGCTCCACACCATCCAGGGTCACCAGCTTCTCACCAGCAGCGGCGCGGCGCACCACAATCTCGCCCTGAACCTTGTCAGCGTCATAGAAGTGCAGCGGCTGGCCGGTCTCCAGCATCACGTAGTTCGAAATATCCACCGGCAGCGACAGCGAGCGCACACCCGCCAGACGCAGACGCGAAGACATCCAGGTCGGAACCGGCGCATCCGCCTTCACGCCCGAAACCTCACGCATCACGAAACGAGTGCAGCCCGGGTTACCGTGAATCGGGGCGTCATCACGCAGAGAAACCGGGTGACCGGACTCGTTCGCCTCCGGGGCGCGCTCGCCGTACGCCAGCACAAAATCCTCAAAGGAAGAACCGGTAGCGTGGCACCACTCGCGAGCGATACCGCGCAGAGAGAACGCGTAACCGCGGTCCGGAGTCACGTTCACCTCAGCAGCCTGATCGTACAGACCCAGCAGCTCCATCGCGTCGGTGCCGACCTCCGGGTCCAGGCCCAGAGTCGAAAGCACCAGAATGCCGCCGTGATCATCGCCAATACCCAGCTCACGGGTAGAGGCAATCATGCCAGCCGACTTGTGACCGTAAGTCTTACGGGCAGTAATCGCGAAACCACCGGGCAGAACAGCGCCGGGCAGGGTCACAACAACCTTGTCGCCGGGCTTGAAATTGTGGGCACCACAAATAATGCCCTGAACGCCGGAAGGCTCAATGCCCTTACCGGTCAGAGTCTGCTCCTGGCCCTCCGGAACCACACGCACCTGGCACCAGTTCACGGTCTTGCCGTTAGAGTGAGTCTCCGGCTCCATAGAGAGCACCTGGCCAACCACAATTGGTCCGGACAGCTCATCAGAGGGGCGGTGAACGTCTTCTTCTTCCAGGCCAACCTTCACCAGGGTTGCCATCAAATCTTCAGCCGAAGCATCCTCAGCTACAGGCACGAACTCGCGCAGCCATGACAGGGGTACACGCATAATTTAGATCTCCATCCCGAACTGCTCAGAGAAACGGATGTCGCCTTCAACCATGTCATGCATGTCAGCGACGTTGTTACGGAACATGAGGGTACGTTCAATACCCATACCGAAAGCGAAGCCCGAGTACTCCTCAGGATCAATACCCGCAGCACGCAAAACGTTGGGGTTCACCATGCCGCAACCGCCCCACTCAATCCACTGCGGGCCGCCCTTAGCGTTCGGGTGCCACAAATCCAGCTCAGCGGAAGGCTCAGTGAACGGGAAGAAGTTCGGGCGCAGGCGAATCTTAGCGTCCTCACCGAACATGGCGCGTGCCATGTACTCCAGGGTGCCCTTCAGATCAGCCATGGTCAGGCCCTTATCCACGGCAAGACCCTCAATCTGGTGGAAGACCGGAGTATGGGTCGCGTCCAGCTCATCGGTGCGGTACACCTGACCCGGGCACACAATGTACAGCGGCAACTCGCGAGAAAGCAGCGAGCGCATCTGCACCGGCGAAGTGTGGGTGCGCAGCAGCAGGTGAGCGTTCTTCGGTTCAACGTAGAAAGTGTCCTGCATTTCGCGTGCCGGGTGATCCGGCTTAATGTTCAGAGCGTCAAAGTTGTACCACTCAGACTCCAGCTCCGGGCCGTCAGCAACTTCCCAACCCATACCAACGAAAATGTCGGTCAGGCGCTCCTGCATCAGAGCAATCGGGTGGCGACCGCCCAGAGAACGGCGAGGCGACGCAGCCGAAACATCCACAGCCTCCTCAGCCAGGATGCGAGCCTCACGCTCAGCCTCCAGCTCAGCGGTACGAGCCTCAATAGCCTCAGTCAGAGCCGCACGAGCCTGACCCATCAGCTTACCCACCGGGCCCTTGTGCTGGTTCTGAAGATCACGCATCTGGCGGTTAGCGATGCTCATGATGCCCTTCTCACCGAAGAAGCTCAGGCGCACCTCCTTGAGGCTGTCAAAGTCCTTAGCCTTCTCGCGAATCTCCTGCTTGGCGCGCTCACGCTCAGCCTCAAAAGCCTCACGGATAGCGTCCAAACCGTTCTCGGGGTTCTCCTCCAGAACCTGCGCAATGCGGGCGAGAACCTGAGCCGGGCCGTTAAGACCCTCGTGTTCCTGCACGGAATCGGTCATTGTCACTCTTCTCTGCATACCACCGGCACTATGCCGGCTGGCTCGTTATACACCTTAGGCAGCACCATCTGCTCTCCCCCGGCTACCCGCACAGGGTGCGGAGCAGGGTTGGCGACGGGCGCATATCCTATCCATTTTAGACCAGAGAACGAAGCGCAAACAGCAGAACGCCCGGATAGTCCATCCGGGCGTTCTTAGGTATATAGCCTCAACAACAACGTTGAAGAGGGTACTTCTACTTCAGAGCCTGCTTCACAGCCGGGTCGAAAGAAGCACGAATCCACAGCACGTTCGCAATGAACCATGCCGCGTACAGGGGCACGAAGCCGTAGCGCTGAGCGTCAATGACATTACCAATCAGAGACAGAATCGCCACGAACGCACCCAGAATTGCAAAAATCAGACCGACAGTCAGGCCCAGACGCTTGCCCTTCTGAATCGTGAAGTAGACCCAGATGTACACAACCGCAGAAACAACCAGCAGACCGATACCATCTGCAGCACCGACCTCCGGCAGACCCTTCAGCGGGGACAGGTTACCCGGTGCGAACGAGGAAATAACACCGTGGATAAAGCAGAGCAGCGCGGAGACAATCATAATCTCCTGCAGACGCAGAATCTTCGGGTGCTTGGTCGGCGAGTGGAACAGAATTCCGCGCGGCTCAGCGCCGCCTTCCTGAATATAAATAGCTTGAGTGTCCGAGGGAACCGCGTCGGAGCGGTAGGCACCCGGATCAAACGGGGGTTGAGCAGTCATCATTGTCTCCCAATACGTATGTGATTTCTCCCTCAATACTACCCGCCTACCGATTGGTTTCCAAAGTATGTATCCGTGTCGAACCCATATGTGACAAAATCCCCACCCCCACAAATACACAAGTCAGAATCACCTGGCGCATAAATCACCCTCAAAATATGAATAAAGGCGGGACTCCTCATAGGGAATCCCGCCTTCAAACAGCGTCAAAAAAGATGTAGAAAATTTATCACACTACCGCCGCGAGTTTGTCACATAACGGTGACTTAGCCTCGCAACGAGCCAACACAGAGTCTTAGCGCCACAGCACTAGGATTACGCCTCGCCAGTACCTGTATCCTGCAGCTGCTGCAGAAGAGCCGAAACAATCGGCAAATCCGCCGGAATCCACGGCAAACCCAGCAAATCATCGTACGCCTGCGCGTCATCCTTAGACTTCGGCAACGACATCCACCGCAGCGCGCTGTGATCTTCCAAAGTATCCGGAGTACCCGAAAGAATCTCCGCAAAGAACACGCGCATCGCCAGACGCTCGCTCAGACGCCAGCCCTGCGGGTACGCGCCGGGCACCTCAGCACCCAAACGCGCCTGCACGCCCAGCTCCTCCTTCAGCTCACGCACCAGCGCCTGCTCGCAGCTCTCCCCCGGCTCGACCTTACCGCCCGGGAACTCCCACATGCCGGCAACAGTCTGCGGCTCAGAACGCTGAGCCACCAGCATACGGGTCGGAGCCTCCAAAGAATCAACCACGGCGGCGCCAACCACCTGAACCTCAAACGAGGGCGACACTTCACTCATCTTTCTCTACCTTCTTCTACGCTTTAGAATCCTTCGTCGGATGCGCATCCTCAGCAGCGTGCTCCGCTACTTCCTTCTTAGCATCCTCAGTATCCTCCGGCTCAGGAGCTTCCTCCACGCCTTCCTGCCACTCTTCTTCCTTATCATTCATATTCGAGGCTTCTGCCACCTCACGGCGAATAGTAGTGCCGTCATTGAGCAGAATGAGCAGGCGGTTACCGTTCTTGAACTCCATGAGGAAGACATCCTCAAGTTCGACCTCAGCCGCACGCAACTGCAGGTACACCCAATCCTCGGTCTTGTGCGCATCCGCGATATCGCGAGTGACCAAGCTACCCTTCACAATCAGAGCAAAGTTCGGCACACCGTCACCCTTACGAATCACACTCAGCACACCGTTCGGTTCAATCTGAGCGAACTCAATGTCTTCCAGGTCGTAAATACCCTGCGCACGAAGGTCAGCAATCAGGCGCATCGGATCAAGAACCACATCTGCCTGCTGGAAGCTCTTAATATCGATATCACCATCCGTAATGACCGGCACGCGCTGCTCACGCACCGCCATATGCAGAAAACGAATCTTCGTGGTCGCCACGTTCAGCAGCTGAATCATGCACAGCGTAAACACCATGTAGATGACAAAGTAGAACAGGCTAATCTGCTTGCTGTACAACACGCCACCGAACACACCACCGATGACAAAGTTACCGATGGTATCAATCGGGGTCTGGTGCCCCGCCTGAGAACGGTGAGTCAGACGCAGGTACACCAAAAGAATGATCAGGCCAATGAAAATCTTTAGCAAACCATCAACGATCATCTCAACGGTCATAACAAAAATCTCCTAGAACTAAGCCCGGAAAATATCCGGCTCCAAATAAATGATGCGCGCCGCAGGAACAGCCTCACGAATACGCACCTCAGCAGCGTCAATCTCATCAGCTACCGCACGACCGGTGTCAGCATCATGAATACGAATCTTTGCCGCCACCAGAATCTCCTCAGGACCCAAGTGCACGGTCTTAATGTGGATAATGCGCTCGCTATCGCCATCCTCAATCGCCGCACGAATCTTCGCCAAATCCTCCGGAGAAGCAGCCTCACCCAAAATCAGGGACTTCATCTCCACCGCAAGGAACACAGCAATAAAGACCAGCAGCACACCAATAGCCAGGGTACCGAACGCATCCCACAGACCATTACCGGTCAACAGAGTCAGACCCACACCAAAGAGCGCAAAAATCAGACCCAGCAGCGCACCCGCATCCTCCAGCAGAAGCACCGGAAGCTCCGGGTTCTTCGAAGTACGCAAGAAACGCATCCAGCTCTGCTTGCCCTTCAGATCACGCGACTCCTTCACCGCCACGCGGAACGAATTACCCTCCAGCAGAATCGAACCCACCAGAACAGCCACCGGAACCCACTGCCACTCAGTAATACCGTGCGGGTCATGCAGCTTCTCATAACCCTCATACAGAGCGAACAAGCCACCCAGGGCAAAGATAATAATCGAAACAATAAACGCGTAAATATAGCGGTTACGGCCATAACCAAACGGGTGCTCCTCATCAGCCTGCTTCTGCGAAGCGCGACCGCCCAGAAGAAGCAAAAGCTGATTACCCGAGTCAGCCACCGAGTGAATAGCCTCCGCCAACATCGACGAAGAACGAGTCAGCGCAAAAGCCAAAAACTTCAGCACCGCAATACCCAGATTCGCACCCAGCGCGGCAATAATCGCGCCCGAACCCGAATGACCAGAAGGAGCAGACATATTTTCCCTTTCTCAGCCCTAAACTAAAACTCTAAAACCTATGAGGCTAAGGCGGCCCGCCGCTATGCCACAGCCGCGAACCGCCCAAAACCTAGAAAAATCTAGCGAGAAACGCCGCGCTGAGCCATCGCCGAAGCATACAGGCACACAGCAGCAGCCGTACCCACATTCAAAGACTCAGCCGAACCATAAACAGGAACAGCCACGCGCATCGTGGCGGTAGCCTTCTCTTCAGCGTTCAAGCCCTGCGCCTCATTACCGAAAAGCCACATGGTCGGCTTAGAAAGATCAAAATTACCCTTCACACCGGACGGGGCACTCGCCTCCACACCGGCACGACGAGCCGCAGTGTACTCACTCAGCTCCTGCAGATTCACCGCACCATAGCCGTCAGCAGCCAGCACAGCAGTACCCTGAGACTTCACATCCTCCGCGAAATCCTCCAGCTGCACGCCCTGAATAATCGGCACATGGAACAGCGAACCCGCGGTAGAACGCACCGTCTTCGGGTTATACAAATCCACCGAACCCCTAGTCGTAATCACCAAGTCAGCACCGGCCGCATCAGCCACGCGAAGAATAGTGCCCGCATTACCCGGATCCTGCACACGAGACAGCACAGCAATCAGCTTCGGGTTCAACGCGCCCTCACCCCACAGCAGCGAGAACGACGCATCCACCATAAAGGAAACCGCAATAATACCCTGCGGGCTCACCGAATCAGCCATCGCCTCCAGCACCTCATCGGTCACCACACGCATAAAGACGCGGCGCCCCTCCTCCGGGGTGGGAGTGCCGTACACCTGCTCCAGCAGCTCAGCAATATCCTCATGACGGTCAAAAGCCGTCTCCGTGACATACACAGCGTCCAGAATCGGCTTCTTCAGATGCGCCTTCAACGCCTCACGCACAGCCTGCGGGCCTTCCACCAGGAACTGGCCCTTCTTCGTGCGGGCAGCGCGGGTACGTAGCTTCGCAATATCGCGTACACGATCTGCCTGCGGATTGGACATCACAACGGGGGTACTAATACGTTCAAAAAAGTTCACTCTTAAAGGGTACAGGCAAAGGCACACCCAAAAACGCAGAACAGTCACCAGCGCCCCCCAGATACGCAGAAAGCGGCCGCCCACACTCAAAAGTGCAGACGGCCGCTCACGACGCTTAAGCATCCTACCCCGAACCTAGATTTTCGAGGTAAGAACACAACCTAGGCTCATTAAGCCTTGGGAGCCGAGGTGTCCTCGGGCAGGTTGTTCTTAGCAATCTCAACCAGTGCGTTGAAAGCAGCGGGCTCGTTAACAGCCAGCTCAGCCAGCATACGGCGGTCAACCTCAACACCAGCAGCCTTCAGGCCCTGGATGAAGCGGTTGTAGGTCAGGCCCTGTGCGCGGGAAGCAGCGTTAATACGCTGAATCCACAGGCGACGGAAGTCACCCTTCTTCTTACGACGGTGGTCGTAGCTGTAAACCAGCGAGTGAGTGACCTGCTCCTTAGCCTTACGGTACAGGCGAGAACGCTGACCGCGGTAGCCGGATGCACGATCGAGAATAGTACGGCGCTTCTTGTGCGCGTTAACCGCGCGCTTCACACGTGCCACGTGTGTCTCCTTCGTCTTATGTCCTGAACAGCTCACATATCACGCTGAACAGGAGCGAGTCTTTAATCAGTGCGCACCACTATCGGTGCGCCAGGTGCAGAGAGTAAGCGTTGCTTACTTACCCAGCATCTTCTTGACAACCTTTGCCTGGCCGCCGGTAACGATCTGGTCAGAAGCCAGACGACGGGTCAGACGAGAGGACTTGTGCTCCAGGTAGTGGCGACGGTTCGCCTGCTGGCGCTTAACCTTGCCGCTACCGGTGAGCTTGAAGCGCTTCTTAGCACCAGAGTGGGTCTTCTGCTTCGGCATAGCTGCCGTTCTCCTTACATTCATCCCCCGCCACAACGGCGGGGGAGCTTAGTGGGGTTGAGCGATACACGCATCAGCCCCAAGGACCAAAGGTGAGGCACCCCCAACGAGGTGCCTCGGAACCGGCACCGGGTGAACCCGCAACACCCACCCAACGGTGGAGGCGCGTGCCCATCCTAAAGTGACGACCCGGTTCCCTACTCGGCGGAAGCCTGTGCCTTCAACTCGGCAGGCATAGCGTCTGCCAAAGAATTAGTTACGGGCTTCGCCTTGGTCGTGTCAATACGCTCGCGACCCTTGCGACCGCCGGCGCCCTGCTCACGGCGAGCCTCTGCCTTACCGCGAAGCGGAGCCAGAACCATCACCATGTTGCGGCCATCCTGACGGGGGCGAGACTCAACGGTACTCACCTCAGCCAGCTCAGCCGCCAGACGCTCCAGCAGACGCACACCCATCTCGGGGCGCTGCTGCTCACGACCACGGAACTGAATCATTGCCTTGACCTTGTCACCACCGGAAAGGAAACGACGAGCGTGTCCAACCTTGGTTTCGTAGTCGTGGGTATCAATCTTCAGGCGGAAACGGATCTCCTTCAGAACGGCATTAGCCTGCTTCTTGCGGGATTCACGAGCCTTGATCGCGGCTTCGTACTTGTACTTACCGTAATCCATGAGCTTGCACACGGGCGGCTTCGCGTTCGGGGCAACCTCGACCAGGTCGAGTTCGGCGTCCTCAGCCAGACGCAGAGCGTCCTTCAGAGGGACAACGCCTACCTGCTCGCCACCGGGACCGACAAGACGGACCTCGGGAACGCGGATACGATCGTTAATGCGTGGTTCGCTAATGACTAGCTCCTGTGCTCTGTGGGTTTCCCCGTGAATACTATCCGTTGCGGGCACTAAAAAAGCCCCCGCAGTTACACAAGCGGAGGCACAAACCAGCGTACGCCGAAAGCGGCGGACGAACCCGTTCACCTTAAAACTCGCAAACTAACGTCTGCGGCGGTCAACCGGGTGGGAGGCATGCTCCACTTGCAAACTGCCTACAACCATACCGCAGAACCCCCTACAGGCGCAAGGAATTAGACGTAAAACACCATAAAAATTGCGGTCATTCACGCGGAAAGTCCACGGAGACGCCCACTCTTAAGGACGCATTTACCGAAACAAACGAAATATGAGATTCTAGGACTATGAGCACTGAAAACACGAGTTTCCGCTTCACCGCGGAAGAAGAAACCCCCGTACACGGCCACACCGAACTCACCGAAGAGCAGGTCGAAGCCGTCAACGAACAGCTGCGCGACATCGCAGACGTACCCGCCATCGAAATCATCAGCTCCGCAGCCATCCACATGATGAGCGCCGCAGCCGTCAAGTGCGGCCTCGCAGCCGACGAAAACGCCGACGACCTCAAGGACCTCGACGAAGCACGCAAGCTCATCACCGCGCTGGCAGGCCTCGTCACCGCCGCAGCACCCGAAATCGGCTCCCAGCACGCAGCGCCCCTGCGCGACGGCCTGCGCACCCTGCAGCTCGCATTCCGCGAAGCATCCCCCTTCCCGGACGAGCCCGGCAAGGGCCCCGGCGAAAAGCTCACCGGCCCGGTGTACTAAACCGTACCCGGTCTATTCACAGCGAAGCCCCGTCTCCCTCACGATGAGGAAGACGGGGCTTCGTCGTATATAAGCCTGTGCGGACAAGGAATCTACCCGGGCTAGATATGCGGGCTAGAGCAAGCCGGCAGCTTTAGCAGGAACCAAATTTAGCGGGAGCGGGAGCCGGCAGCCTCAAGAGCCTGCTCAAAACTAAAGTTGCCCACGTACAGTGCCTTACCAAGCACCACGCCCTCCAGCCCATAAGGCACCATGGAACGCAGCTTCTCAAGATCAGCCAGCGATGCCACACCACCGGACGCCACCACCCGACAGGCGCTCTGGGCAAGCACCTCATCCAGCAGCTCCGCACCGGGACCCGCCAGAGAACCGTCCTTGCTCACATCCGTAACGATATAGCGGCGCACGCCCGCGCCCTCCAGCCAAGCCAGCGCCTCCGCCAGGTCAGGGCCCGACCAGTCGGTACCGCGAGCCACCGTCACCCAACCCCGCTCGGGGTTGTAGCGGGCATCGAGCCCGAGGGCAAGAAGATCAGAATCAGCGTAGCGAGCCAGGGTGTCTTCAAGCCAGGAAGAATCCGCCAGAGCCGCACTGGTCACGTTCACGCGGTCCGGATTCAGACTCAGGGCGCGCTCCAGGCTCTCAGCATTACGCACGCCACCGCTGACCTGAATACGAACCGGGGTGGAGCTCATTCGGGTGTTCTCGGCACGGACGGCGGCGACAACCTCAGCCAGAACCTCGGTATTCGTACCGCGTCCAAACGCCAGGTCAAGGTCAACCAGGTGGATCCAGCGGGCACCAGCCTTCACCCAGGTCAGAGCCGCCTCCACCGGGTCGAGGCGCTGCTCACCACCGGATAGGGTGCCGCCCACCGGGCGCACCGCATAGCCTTCAGAAATATCAACAGCGGGCAGAAGTTCAAGAACGGGTGCAGACATTAGTTACCTCCTGCAGCAGTAGCGGAGTCGCCAGAAGACAGGCGACCGGTCACCGCCAGGGAGGCGACCCAGCGGCGCATAAACTCTGCACCCAGCTCACCAGAACCCACCGGGCAGAACTGCACCGCCGTCAGCGGACCGTTCTCAACCGCCGCGATATAGGCGGGCTCGGTGACAGTCCAAGTCACTGCCGGAGGGGCAATATATTCAATGCTCTGGTCAAAAGCCCACTCAAAAACGCCGTGCTCAGATTTGAAGTGAGCCTCGCCCTCAAGATCCTTGAGCAGCGCACTATCGGAGGAAGAACGCAGGGCAGAAACACCGGGCACCAAGTCGCGGGTAGAAAGCTCCACGCTCTCACCGGGCCACTCCCCCATACACTGCACCTGAACCTGCCCCATCTGCGGATGCTCCACCGTAACCGAATCGAAGAGGCAGCTCAGTGCCGCACCGGCAACCAGCACCGGACGACCGCCAGCAACACGGCGACCAATCACGCGCTCAGCGTCCTTAGCTTTCAGGTCTTCGTATGCTTCAAGAGAGCTCGCACCGCCGGTAACCACCATGCCGTCAGCCTCACGCAGCTGCTCTGGCACAGCGGTCACGATGACCTCCGCCCCCGCATCCTGAAGAAGCTTCACCAGGGCGCCACGAGTTCCGGGCTCCCCCAAAACGGCAACCACAGGACGAGCGGTCTGAGCATTCTGTACAGATTCAGTTTCCTGTACAGATTCAGTTTCGGCGGGTGTGGATTCAATGGGAACAGGCATCGGTGCGCTCCTATTTCATAGGCTCAAGAATTCGACTCAAGCGCTCTAGCTTGAGAGATAGAGGATTCGGAGTCAAGACATCAACCTCATGCAGAAGCCAACCACACGCGGGTCCATGCTTAGCGCTGAGTCTGAGGAATTTCCAGACGCTGACCGGCATCAACAGAGGTGCTGGTCAACGAGTTCAACTCCATAATACGAACCACAGTATCACGGGTGTCACCGTGCGGATCCACCGCCTGAGCAATATCCCACAGGGTCTCGCCGTGCTTGACCACAACGACGGTTCGAGTCGCCGAAGCATTCTCCACGGAGGCTGAAGCCGCCGGGCCAAAGAAGCTAATAGCGCCGAGCACAATCAGCGCCGCCAAAGTCAGCAGAGGCAGGCCCTTCAGAAAACCGCGCACAGTGCCAAGACGACGAATAGAAGCGGGAACCGCGCGCAGAAGCTCGCCGCCCTTAGCAAGAAGAACGCTCTTCGCACTAGGTGCCTGCACATCAGAAGCAGCCTGTACCTCAGAAACTACAGGGCGAACCTGCGCAGGTGCCTGGGCAGAAGTAGCGGGAGCGTGGGCGGGCTGAGCCACCTGCGCGGGACGGAGTGCATGAGCCGCACGAGAACGCCCCTGCACGGTGCGGGCAGACACGGTGCGGACGGACGCGGTGCGGGCGGGGTGAAGTACCACCAAACCTGCCGGAAGGTGTGCAGAAGTGCCTTGAGAAGCAATAGGTGCTGCAGTAGTCATTGTGGTTCCTTTCTCTCAGCTCGCCCCGGGGTTGCCCCGCGGGTCTAGCAATGCCGAGCGATACCCGCTCGGAGGTCCTAGTTGAGTGATAACTATGGAGTGGTGATTGTTAGGCGATAACTATTGGGTAGCTAGTCCCTAGTTAGGTCAGAGCGTCGGATGCACCGGGCTGCGCTGGGTCGCACTGGGTGACCCCGGAACCCCATCCCCTGCGCTCTCTCTTCGCCAGATGCTCCCTAGAGCATCCAAGGTAGATCATGCGAAGAGAGAGGCAGAGGATTCGAATACATTCGAACACCCATTCACTCTCCTCTCCCGAAAGACTCCGGGTTGAATCTTCGAATATTTTTCGAACATTCACCCGTAAATCCTGAATTCCAGGAGAGATTCAAGAGTATATACGAACTCTTGTTCTAAAGTCTAGCAGAGATGTACTAAAAATTTCTTCGAGTTTCGAAGAAAAAATCTAGAATATTTGTTTGAGTTTTTCGGTGTAGTGTTCTACACTGGTGTCAAGAGACGTTCCACACGCTCCTGATGAGTCCTACTCACAGCAGGTTTCTGTACCCGTTACGGTTTGATTCTGTATCGAATGCAGGTGCTGCTGACTGAGTTTTATAGGGCGGAGGCGCATACTCGTTGCCTGCGTATCGCTCCGGTATCGCTCCGTCACGGATAGAATTCCTCCACCCCCTGACGAGATAAGACCCATTTCGGCAGAACCAAAAAATTTTTAGGACTTCACCAGAAAACGTGTGAAGCACCCATCCGTGCCCCGACCGGACTGTGTCTCAAACAGACTGCAGAGACCGGAGTACAGAATTCGGGGCACAGACCGAAGGAAAAGAAATGGCAACAGCACCCCGTCCGGCGCTGACCGCGCGCCAGCAGAAGATTCTTGACGCGATCCGCACCGAGATTGAACAGAAGGGTTACCCGCCGTCCATGCGCCAGATTGGTGACATGGTGGGTCTTGCGTCCCTGTCCTCGGTCACTCACCAGCTCGGTCGCCTCGAGACCATGGGCTACATTCGCCGCGACCCCAAGCTCCCCCGTGCCATTGAGGTGCTGGATGAGAACGGCATCGGCATCCACGGTAGCGCTTCCTCTTCCCTGCCCGAGCTGCCGAACTTCGAAGTCGGCGATGAGGACCTCGTACCCGTTCCCCTGGTTGGACGAATTGCAGCGGGCGGCCCCATCACTGCCGAGCAGTCCGTGGAGGATGTGCTCGCTCTGCCCCGCCAGCTGGTCGGTAGCGGCAAGCTGTTCATGCTCAAGGTCAAGGGTGATTCCATGATTGACGCCGCAATCTGCGACGGCGACTGGGTGGTTGTCCGCGAGCAGCACACCGCAGACAACGGCGATATTGTTGCTGCGCTACTTGACGACGAGGCAACCGTGAAGGTGTTCCGTCAGGTCGACGGCCATACCTGGCTCATGCCGCGCAACTCCAACTACGAGCCGATTATGGGCGACCGCGCAACCGTCATGGGTAAGGTCGTATCCGTGCTGCGCAGTCTCTAGACAGCACAGCCTCTAAAAGACATAGCCGCGAGGCTTTTAGCTCCATATAGAAATCACCCCGGTGATACGTGAATGTTCACGTATCACCGGGGTGATTTCTATATTTCCGAAGCGGATATCTCCAAAGCGAAAGAGGCGGCGTAGCCAGGGATGAATCTTGCCCGAGCTAACGCTCAATACTCGCCGAAAGACGAGCCAACGCGCCGGTCACCGCAGCCTTATTCTGCGTCGACCACATCGGCGGCATCGCCTTCATCAAGAAACCGCCGTAGCGTTTAGTCGCCACGCGAGAATCCAGCACAGCCACCACGCCGCGGTCAGACACCGAACGGATCAGGCGACCCGCGCCCTGCGCCATACGAATCGCCGCGTGGTGAGCAGAAACCGCCATAAAGCCGTTACCGCGATGACGGTTCACCGCCTCCGTACGAGCCTGCGCAATCGGGTCATCCGGGCGGGGGAACGGGATGCGGTCCATCACCACCAGGCGGCAAGAGTCACCGGGAACGTCCACGCCCTGCCACAGGCTCATCGTTCCGAACAGGCATGAGTCAACGTCCTCGCTGAACTCCTCCACCAGAGCCTTGAGCGAAGACTCACCCTGCAGAAGAATGTTCAGGTCGCTGTGCTCACGCATGTACTCGGCGGCACGCTCAGCGGCACGCTTCGAGGAGAACAGGCCCAGGGCACCGCCCTCCGACGCCTCGCACAGCTCACGCAGACGATCCAGCTGGCCCTCGTGCACACCGAATCCCGGAGGCTTCAAATCCCCGGCAACGTACATGATGCCCTGCTTGCGGTAGTCGAAAGGCGAACCCACGTCGATGCTCGTCCAGCGCGGCGCGCCCTCGCCCTGCAGTCCCAGGGCACCGGCGGCAACGTCAAAAGAGTCACCCACCGTCAGGGTCGCACTCGTCAGAATCACGGTGCGGTCAGCGAACAGACCGTCACGTAGCTGCAAACCGACGCTCAAGGGGGCGATGTTCAGGGTCGCCGGGTCGGTATCGGAAGCAGCCACGTAGCGGCCGTTCTCCCAACCACCCTGACGAGAAATCCACAGAACGTCCTGCTCGCCCGAAGCCTCCAGAATGCGGCTACTCATGTCGTGTACCTCAGAGACACGCGAGCGCGCCATCTGCAGGCCGGCGTCAACGTCCTGCCCGTCTGGTTTGGTATCGGACAGGGCGGTGCGGGCGGCATCATTGACCGCAGAAATAGCGGTCAAAAGGCGACCGTCCAGGCCTTTCAGCAGGCCCTCGGCAAGACCCTCGAACGCGGTCTCCAGGGTGCCGGCAGCCATTTCCAGTGCGCCGGAATCAGCCTTTGAATGCTTCTTCACGCTACGCGCCGCACGGCGAACCATCGCAACCGTCAAAGAACCAGACACGGCACCGGTCACGCGGTCCACCAGCTCATGAGCCTCATCAATAATGACCGTCTCATGTTCGGGCAGAACCTTCATGCCCTCGAAAGCGTTAATCGCCAGCAGGGCGTGGTTCGTGATGACAATGTCAGCCTCAGCGGCACGGCCACGCGCCATCTCGCTAAAGCACTCTTCCACCAGCGGGCAGCGGCGGCCCAGACACTCGGCGGCACTGACCGATACCTGAGCCCAGGCGCGGTCAGAGACGCCGGGCTTCAGCTCGTCACGGTCGCCGGTCTCCGTGCGGTCGGCCCACTCGCGCAGGCGCACCACTTCCTCACCCACGCGGGAGGTCGAAGAAGGCATGTCAAAGAGAGCATCCGGCTCGTCTTCCGGGTAGCCGCCCTCCAGCTTGTGCACGCAGAGGTAGTTATTGCGGCCCTTGAGCAGAGCCACCTGCGCCTGCGATTCCGGGCGCGGCTCCAGCGCTTGTAGAAGACGCGGAATATCGCGGTTCACGATCTGCGCCTGCAGGGCAAGGGTCGCCGTCGCAACGACAATCGGCTGGTCCGACTCCCCCACCCTCGCCAGGGCAGGAACCAGGTAGCCCAGGGACTTACCGGTACCGGTACCCGCCTGGACCAGCAGGTGACGCTGCAGTTCAAGAGCCTGCGCCACATGCGCCACCATGGTGCGCTGACCGGCACGATTCTGACCGCCAGTGGCGGCAACCACCTCATCCAGCAGGGTCAGGGCATCCTTCGCACCGGGCAGGGTCTCAAGCTCCTGTCCGGTGAATCGGGTGCCGTCGGTCCCCGGTCCGGGCCCAGTTCCCGGGGTGTTTTTGGGCGCGTTGATGCTCTCGGTCACGCTCATCCGCCCTTAGAGAGCCTCAGAGTTAGAGGGCTGCTCGGAGTCAGATGCGGTCGCCTCAGTGAGGGCGTGTGCCTCCGCAAGTTCCTCTTCCAGGATCTCCAGCAGGTCGCCCTCCAGCACATACTCGGACAGTTCGGAGGCGACATCCTCACGGACCAGAGCCACCACGAAGGTGCCGTCCGATACGAAATCGGTGCTCTTAATTTCGGCGTCCCACTCGTGCAGGCGCGAAATAATCTCACCGTGCGAATACGGAATCAGCAGCTTCACCTCAATGGAGGGGCGCGGAATGGTGTCCGCGATCTTCTGCTTCAGCTCCTCAATGCCCTCACCGGTACGCGCCGAAACGATCACGTGCTCCGGCTCGCGCTGGCGCATACGCTCCAGCACGAACGGGTCGGCGGCATCCGCCTTATTCAGCACAATGATCTCGGGGATATGGCGGGCGTCAACCTCCGCGATGACCTCGCGGACAGCACGAATCTGCCCCTCCGGGTCCGGGTGCGAAGCATCCACCACGTGCAGGATGACGTCAGCGTCAGCGACCTCTTCCAGGGTGGAGCGGAACGCCTCCACCAGCTGGGTCGGCAGCGAACGCACGAAACCCACCGTGTCAGAGAGGGTGTAGCCGATACCGTCCGGGGTCTGAGCCTTACGGACGGTCGGGTCCAGCGTCGCAAACAGGGCGTTCTCCACGAGCACGCCGGCATCGGTCAGGCGGTTCAGCAGGGAGGACTTACCCGCGTTCGTGTACCCGGCAATAGCCACCGAAGGCACGCGGTTACGGCGACGGTTCAGACGCTTCGTCTCACGCGCCGGCGCCATCGCAGCGATCTCACGCTTAAGCTTCGCCATGCGAGCGCGCAGGCGGCGGCGGTCCATCTCAATCTTGGTTTCACCGGGACCACGCGAACCGATACCCTCACCGGCTGCGGCGCGGCCACCCGCCTGACGAGACAGGGACGCACCCCAACCACGCAGACGCGGCAGCATGTACTCCAGCTGAGCCAGCTCAACCTGCGCCTTACCCTCGCGGGACTTAGCGTGCTGAGCGAAAATGTCGAGAATCAGGGCGGTGCGGTCAATGACCTTGACCTTCACGATGTCTTCGAGGGCACGACGCTGCGAGGGAGCCAGTTCGGAGTCGACGATGACGGTGTCGGCGCCGGTCGCCTCCACAATGTCCTTGAGTTCCAGCGCCTTACCGGAGCCGAGGAAGGTGCCGGGGTCCGGCTTGAGGCGGCGCTGAACCAGGCCGTCCAGAACCTCGGAACCTGCGGTTTCAGCCAGTGCCGCGAGCTCACGCAGGGAGTTCTCTGCGTCCTCTACGGTGCCTTCAGTCCACAGACCAGCCAGCACCACGCGTTCCAGGCGCAGCTGGCGGTACTCGACTTCGGTGACGTCTTCAAGTTCGGTGGAGAGGTTCGCGATACGGCGCAGTGCGCGGCGCTCAGCGAGATCTTCCTGGTCACCGTCATATTCGGAGTGTTCGCGCTGAACGTCAGAAATTTCGCGCGCGCGAGTATCCAGCACACGGCGGCTATTGTTGCCGTGGGTGCTGGAAGAGTTATCGCTGTGATGCGCGGTACCGGCTGCGTCATAAGTAGTGACGGAGGCGGCGGCCTGGGAGCGGCCCAGAACGCGGTCTACGGTGCGGCGCAGCTGCTCATCACTGGGCAGCTTTTCGGTATCAGATACGGGGATGTTCTTAGAATTCATACGACTCTAATTCTACCGCCGTTGCCCGCATCAGGTAGGGGGTTCGGTCGTCTGTGCGCTCAGGGCGTGCAAGCTGCTGACCTGCCCCGTGCATTCTCTGCCCGTGTGCGGCGGGTTCTTGCCCTACCGGTACACTGGATAGCATGAGCGAGCAGCATTATTTCTCTGAAACCCCCGAGACCGAATTCAAGCCCCGCCCGGTGCAGGTGGAGCTTGCCGGCCGCAAGGTCACCGTCACCACAGCTAACGGCATTTTCAGCCCCTCCGGTATTGATAAGGGCACCGCTATTTTGCTGCAGGAAGCACCCGACCCGCAGGGCGAACGCATGCTCGACATCGGCTGCGGTTGGGGTCCCATTACCCTGACTTTGGCGATGCTCGCACCGCAGGCGCAGGTGCACGCGGTGGATGTGAACTCCCGCTCCATTAGCCTGACCGAACGCAACGCCGCCGCTCTCGGCCTGTCCAACGTCACCGTGGGAACCCCCGAATCGGTTGACCCCGAACTGCGTTTTGACACCATCTGGTCGACCCCGCCGATTCGCGTGGGCAAGGAGGTTCTGCACGAGATCCTGCTGACCTGGCTGCCTCGCCTGGCGCCTGGTGGTGACGCCTACCTGGTGGTTCAGAAGAACCTGGGCTCTGATTCTTTGCAGAAGTGGATGGACGCGCAGCTTGAGGAGCTGCACCCCGGCGAGTTTGAGGTGTCGCGCTATGCGACCTCGAAGGGCTTCCGTATTCTGCAGGTACACCGCTACGAGGACTAAAACCTCTGGCGCTATTTGCTTAAAACATAAAAGCGGCGGGTGTTTTCTGAATTTATTGTCAGAAAACACCCGCCGCTTTTGTCTATAAAATCTCTGGTCCAGGGCTGCCCGCTATTGCAGCCGACTATCGTAGCACGACGGTCGCAACCATCTGCGCCGGACCAGCCAGAACAACATGCTCCAGGTCATCCGGGCCCAGCACGAAAGTCACCGCGAGGGTACCGCCGGGCACATGCACCAGCCACTCATCCGGTGCTTCCTCGCCGCCCCAGAAACGGGTCGCAGCAGCAGCCGCACACGCGCCGGTACCGCAGGACAGAGTCTCGCCCACGCCACGTTCGTGCACGCGCATACGGATAGCGCCCACATGCGCGCCGCTCTCAACGTCCAGGTCGACCGGCACCACAAACTCAACGTTCGTGCCGTTGACCGGGGCGGGGTTCACCTGAGGCAGGCTGTGCAGGTCCAGGCCGTCCAGCTTACCGTCGGAGCCGAGCATCACCACGGTGTGCGGGTTACCCATCGAAATGGACAGGCCAGCACGCGGAGTCTTCAGGCCGCGAGCAGACACCAGGCAGTCCTCGCCACCCTCGCGGGCAGCCTCACCGTGAATGAAGCTCCACGGACCCATATCAATCGCGTAACCCTCTTCGGTGCGCGCCACAGTCTTCACACCGGCACGGGTACCAATCTTGACGGTCTCACCCACCTCAAGCTCACTCAGGCCCTCAGCGCGCAGGTACTCCACGAACGCGCGCACACCGTTGCCGCACATTTCAGCGATAGAGCCGTCACCGTTGCGGTAGTCCATGAACCAGACAGCGTCCGGGTGCTCCTCGAGCAGCTTCTGACCCGCGCGGGAGGCGGTGCTGCGGGCAGCACGAATGAAGCCGTCCGCGCCAATGCCGAAGTGGCGGTCGCAGACGCGGGCTACCAGCTCGGGGGTAAGGGCAATTTCTGCGTTCTCATCCGTCAGAAAGATGAAGTCGTTACCGGTGCCGTGACCCTTGGTGAGGGTCAGGCCTGCCAGCTCGCCCCAGATGGAAGGGTTCTCGCTCATATGCTGTCCTTAAGGTTGGTGACCTGTCCGTTTATGATTTTACCGCGCCGACCGACTCGACGAGGTATCTGTTCGGCTGCGGCTCGTTATTGTGGCTTATCGGGTGCTTTCGCGGATGATGGCTTCCGCTTCGTCGGCAAGGGTGGGTGAGAGCGCGTCCAGCCAGTGCACGCGCGGGTCCGCGCGGAACCAGGTCAGCTGGCGGCGTGCAAACTGGCGGGTGGCAATCGTCGTATCCTCAATCGCCTGCTCCACGCTGTAATCCTCATCTTCAAGGGCGCGGGCAAACTGCGCGTAACCAATCGCGCGGGAGGCGGTCTTCCCCTCCTGCAGTCCCTGCTCGTTCAGGGTGCGCACCTCGTCCAGCAGGCCGCGCTCATGCATCAGCTCCACACGGCGGTGCAGACGCTCGTGCAGCAGGGCACGATCCATATCCAGACCAATCTGAATACTCTCCGTCACGTACTCGCGCACCGGCATGAACGCCGAGAACGGGCGGCCCGTCACCTCGAACACCTCCAGGGCTCGAATAATGCGGCGCTCATCCTTCACGCGCGCCGCCGACTCCGGGTCGACCTCCGCCAGGCGGGCGTGCAGAACACCAATACCCTCGGTACGCGCTTGCTCCTCCAGGCGCTCACGCACCCGCGCATCCGTGCCGGGAAACTCCAACCTATCCAGGGCGGCACGCATATACAGACCGGAACCACCCACCAGAATCGGGTAGCGGCCACGGCCACGGATCTGCTCAATCAGCTCACGGCTACGCCCCTGAAACTCCGCCACGGACGCCTCATCCCGCACGTCCATAATGTCCAGCAGGTGGTGCGGAACGCCGCGCATCTCCTCCGCGGTGACCTTCGCGGTACCAATATCCATACCCCGGTAGAACTGCATAGAATCAGCGTTAATGCACTCACCGTTCAGGCGCAGAGCCAGCTCAATGGCGAGCGCGCTCTTACCGGTGCCGGTCGGGCCCACAATAGCGATAACGGGCAGAGTTTCGGAGATAGTCATGCGCCCCATTCTACCGGTTCCCTCACCCCCACTTGCGGTGGTGGCAAGAGCCCGAGGAACAGGGCGCATGATTCGTTATAGGTTTTAGGGGCGCAGACCGATGGTCGGCATGCCCAGGCCCACCGGCGCACCGGGCACCTGGGTGGTGCCGGTACCGCAAGAGTCAGCTTGGGAACGGTCCCACGCGTCACCGGCGCGGGTGCGGCGCAGCTGGTACTGCTCGGCGGTCGGGTCAGAAATCAGGTGGAAGGAACCAGCCTCGGTAATAGGCACGGTGACCATGTCGCCGGGGCGGGGAGTCTCGCAACCCTCGGGTACCGAGAAATGCACGAGGCGCTGGTCCGGGCCACGACCGGAGAGGCGGTGAGTCTGCTCAGCCTTACGACCTGCCTCCGCAACGACCATCAGTTCAACGGTCTTACCGAGCTGCTTGCGGTTCTCTTCACCGGCGATGCGGTCCTGCAGGGCAATCAGACGCTCGTAGCGTTCCTGCACGACCTCCTTCGGGATCTGGTTCTCCATGGTCGCCGCGGGGGTGCCGGGGCGGATCGAGTACTGGAAGGTGAACGCGGAGGAGAAACGAGCCTGCTCCACAACCTTCAGAGTGTCCTGGAAGTCCTCTTCAGTCTCGCCGGGGAAGCCCACAATGATGTCGGTGGTAATCACGGCGTTCGGGATGCGCTCGCGCACCTTGTCCAGAATGTTCAGGAACTTCTTGGAACGGTAGGAACGGCGCATGTCCTTGAGCACCTTGTCGGAACCGGACTGCAGCGGCATGTGCAGCACGGGCATGACGTTCGGGGTCTCCGCCATCGCGTCAATCACGTCGTCGGTGAACATTGCCGGGTGCGGGGAGGTGAAGCGTACACGCTCCAGGCCCTCAATCTCGCCGCAGGCACGCAGCAGCTTGGAGAACGCCTGGCGGTCGCCGAACTCCACACCGTAGGAGTTCACGTTCTGACCGAGCAGGGTCACCTCAATGGCGCCGTCATCGACCAGCGCCTGAACCTCAGCGAGAATGTCGCCGGGGCGGCGGTCCTTCTCCTTACCGCGCAGAGACGGCACGATGCAGAAGGTGCAGGTGTTATTACAGCCAACCGAGATGGACACCCAGCCGGAATACACGTGATCACGCTTAGTGGGCAGGGTGGAGGGGAAAACTTCGAGGGATTCGAGCAGTTCTGCCTGCGCCTCGTGGTTGTGGCGGGCACGCTCCAGCAGGGTGGGGAGGGCACCAATATTGTGGGTGCCGAACACGACGTCAACCCAGGGCGCCTTCTCAATGATGGCGTCCTGGTCCTTCTGCGCCAGGCAGCCGCCCACGGCGATCTGCATGCCCTTGTGGGCGCGCTTGACCGGTGCCAGCTGACCGAGGTTGCCGTACAGGCGGTTGGAAGCGTTTTCACGGACCGCGCAGGTGTTGAAAACCACCAGGTCGGGCTGGGTGCCTTCCTCAGCGCGAACGTAGCCGTTAGCCTCCAGCAGGCCGGACATTCGTTCGGAGTCGTGCACGTTCATCTGGCAGCCGAAAGTGCGCACTTCGTAGGTGCGGGGGCTGGTTTCGGGGGTCTGGGCGGAATCGCTGAGGGTCGAAGTCATGCCCTATAGGGTATCCGATGGGGGATAATGGCTCTATGCAGGTTTCCCTTAGTAGTAACTTTCCGGCTCTGTCACCGAACGATTCTTCCGCTCCCGCCCCTGACGGGGAGCATCTGAGCACCCTCATTGAGGAGGCGATTGCCGCCTACTCCCCCGTGCCGCCTCAAGCGAGCGCTGATTCTGCCTCGATGCGTCAGACCCTGATGCAACTGCTCAGCTGGGCGCATTCTTTGGAGCAGGTGGCTGCCCGCGCGGTTGAGCGCGTGCAGATTCTGGGCACCGGCATGCGTTCCGTTGTGGTGCGTGTGGTGTATGAGCCTGCCGCCGAGTCTGCGCAGTCTTTCGAGTCTACACAGTCTTTGCCGACCTCGATTATTGTGAAGCGTTACCGCCGTAAGGATTCGACGGTGAACGCGGGCGGTTTCGGGTACCTGCGTGAGCGCTACGGTTTGGAGGCGCTGAACCGGCAGGTTCCGGGTCTGTTCCCGCAGCTCTACGGCGCGGATCCTGAGCTGCGCGTGCTGGCGCTGGAGGATGTGAGCGCCGGAACCGTTGAGGGCGAGCAGTATTCGGTTGCCCACGCCCTGCTGGAGGGCACCAAACAGCAGGCGCTGGACGCGCTGAACTACTACATTGAGGCGTACCGTTCCCTTGCCGCCAGCGGCATTATGGGCGAGGCGGTGGAGGATTACCGTCTGAACCTGGCGCGTGCCGACCGCAAGGCGCAGTTCCCGGGCGCTATTGCCTCGCCGGGTTTGGCCGAGCGCGGTTTGAAGAAGCTATACGGTGTGACTGATGAGGCGCGCGCCCCCGAGCACGATACTGACAGCCTTGCTGCCAGCCCTGCCGCGCATGAGGACGCGCCCATTCTTCCCGCCGCCGTTGAGGAGCTGTCCTTCCGTTTCCGCCGCGTTCTACAGCCCTTCTTCACCAAGCGCCCGCCGGTACCCGAGCAGTTCAAGCTCAACCGCGGCAGGGTGTATATGCTCTCTTCGGGCGATTTTTCACCGCAGAACGTGCTAATCGGCTCGGCGGACGGCGCGCAGGTGCGCATGGTCGATGCGGAGGGCACCTGCCTGCACCACCGCGGCTTCCCCTTCGTTGAGGCGATGCTGGGATTCCCCTCCTCGCCGGAGTACCCGCACTACCGGGTGGACCGCAAGAAGGCGCTGCCGGCGCTGTACTCTGCCCTCTTTGAGGACGCCCCGCTGGATGAGCACCTGGCGGAGGATTTGGCGGTGTGCACGGCGGTGACCGTGTGCGCTCTGTTGGAGCTGTACTCTTCTTCGGCGCGTTCCGATCTATTGCCTCGTATTCGCCGTGAAGGTGCGCAGCTGATGCGTCTGCTCCTTGAGATTGCCGGTTCTCAGGACGCGACCCTCGCCGAATTCGCGAACCGTCTGGGAGCCGCTGAATAAGCAGCAGAGTAAACAGCGGATATAGCCTTCGCCAAGGCGTTTTATAAAACTCAAAAGCGTAAAGGGTGAGCCCGCCACAGAGTATGTCTGTAGCGGTCTCACCCTTTATAGTGCCTATTTTTGCGGTCACCCCGGCATGGGTCTATCTGTGCGTGCGGAATGTATTAATTCGCCCTCTACCAGAGCTCGTCCTCCGCACCGTAGACGGCGAGTTCCTCACGAATCACCGACATCGACACCGAGGAGGAGTACCCGCGGCGAGCCAGCATCCCCAGCAGTCGGCGAGTCACCCTATCCTTTTCGGCGCGGTCGCTCAGGTCCATGCCGGGGCGCAGCTTCTTACGCACCAGCTCGGCGGCGTCCTCACGTTCCTGCTCGTCGGTGCGCTGAGCCAGTGCATTCTCCGCTTCTTCACCGCGCACCCCGCGTTCAGCGAGCTCACGGCGTAGCGCGGCGCGGGAGAGCTTCTTGGTGCGGCTCTTCTGCGCCACAAATGTTTGGGCGTATTCGGCGTCGTCAATGAGTTTTGCAGCCTCGAATGTATCGAGCAGCGGCTCAATGAGCTCCGCGTCGAAGCCTTCTGCCTGCAGCTTCTTCCGCAGCTGACCTCGGGTTTTTGCCGAGTACGCCAGCTGGTTGTACACGATGGTTTTAGCGCGTGTGTAGGGGTCTGTTTCTTCCGCGGCTCGGGCGGCACGCACCTTCTGCTTCCAGGAAGGCACGTTACTTTCCGGTTGTGAGGAAGCATGTCCCATCTGAGAGCCGCCCGGTTGGGAGCCGCGTGCTCGAGAACCGCCCTTTGGGGATCCAGCCGAAGCGGCACGGCGCTTTCCGGTACCGTCGCCCTGCGCCTCCTCCTCGGCAATACCGCGAATGAGTGCTTCTTCGGCGGGGGTGAGTTCTTCGTTCAAGCTACTTCCCTCCCTAAATAGGTTGCTCCCCGAGCCGCGGCCCGCAGGACTCTTGCGGGTTTCCTCGTCGTCACTTCGAGCCCCGAAGGCGGGCGCGTAGGGCGAACGGCTCCGCATTTTCTCTTGCTGCGCCGCACTCATGCGGCGGAACCCACGCTTGTAGTCGGTGTTCTTGGAGGCACGCGAAGACTTGCGTTTCTTCTGCTTAGCCCGCTGAGCGGCTTGCCTCTCGATCTCTTCCTTCTCTTCGGCAGTGAGCCCCGATCCGATGGAGGCGGCACCCGCTCGACTCATACGGCCAGCCGCCATAGGGCGCGGCTCGGCACCGCCGGGGGTGAAGGCACGAATGGGCGCTTCGTCAATGGAGACGGCGGGCAGGTTCGGGTCAACGAGCAGGCTGCGGCGCGGCGATTCGCCGCCTTCCTCAGAACTGCCATCTTCAAAGTTGGCGGGCACAGCCTGCAGGGGCAGCTCGGGTACGCGGAACTCCCCGGCGTAGTCGCCGCCGTTATCGCGGGCGATGCTTTCTTCAACAAAGCCGTGCGCGGCGGGGTGCCAGTCCGGGAACTCCTCAGCGGATACCGAATCCGCGGCCCTGTTCCGCACCCACTTTTTGGGTGCGTTTTCTGTGGCCGCTGACTTCTTCTTAGGCGCTGGCTTCTTCTTATGTGCGAGCTTTTCAGCCTGCCGCGCTTTCGGCTTGGGTTTCTGGGGTGCGGTTTCTTGGCCCCCACGCTGCTCCGCTATCGCTTCTGCGGGTGCCGCTTCGTCCGAGGGTACCCAATATTCCCCTGCATAATATTCCCCTGCGTACTCTGTTTCAGGGTACAAAGGCTCTGCCAGATACGGAGGTTCATCCTCGTAGGGAGGCTCGTCAGGGTATGGAGGCTCATCTTCATACGGGGGCTCTCCAACAATAGGAGGCGCAACGTCAGGAAACGCAACAGCAGGAGGCGCCTCCCAGCTGAGGGTAGGCTCCGCCAGGGCGGCGGGCACCTCAAAATTGAGCGCCTCGAAGCCGCCTACCTCAACCGGCGGGGCTGCAGGTTCAAAGGAAACAGAGTTACCAAGCGCTGAGGAACCGAAGTGCGGTTCGGTCGCATCCAGCGCCGCAAAACCGGCGTCGCCGTCACGCGCGCTGTTTCGCTCGTGCTCTTCATGACCGTTCTGTTCCGTCATGCGCTGCTCCGTCATGCTCAGTTCCTCCTCTCCCCTGTGTTGGCTCGTTTGATGAGTTGGGTCACTGATGACCCGTGCGCCCGGCTATACGGCGCTTCCCCATTGTAACGAGGCGCTGTCTCAGCGCCCGCTCTTACTCCATTTAACGTGCTCCCGTTAACGACAGATTGCCGTGCACCGTGCGGAATGCACAGCACACGGCAATCAGTCGTGGCGTTAGCAAGAAGCTACGCGGGCGGGTTTAGAACTCCTCAGCCAGCTCGTCCAGCGGGTCGTTACCCTCGGACTCAGCGGCTACCTGCTCCTCAGCTTCTTCCTCAATGATGCCCAGCTTCACCAGAACCTTGTACTGCAGTTCCTCGGTGAGCTCGGGGTTGTCCTTGAGCAGCTTACGAACGTTCTCGCGGCCCTGGCCCAGCTGCTCACCATCGTAGGTGAACCATGCGCCGGACTTCTTGACGATGTCGTTCTCCACCGCCAGGTCCAGGATGCCACCCTCAACGGAGATGCCCTCACCGTAGAGGATGTCGAACTCAGCCTGCTTGAAGGGCGGAGCCATCTTGTTCTTCACGATCTTGGCGCGGGTTCGGTTACCGATCGGGTTAGCGCCGTCCTTGAGGGTCTCAATGCGGCGGATGTCGATACGGACCGAAGCGTAGAACTTCAGCGCCTTACCACCGGTGGTGGTTTCGGGAGAGCCGAAGAAGACGCCAATCTTCTCACGCAGCTGGTTGATGAAGATTGCGGTGGTGCCGGTTGCGGAGAGGCGGCCGGTAATCTTACGCAGCGCCTGGCTCATGAGGCGAGCCTGCAGACCCACGTGGGAGTCACCCATGTCGCCTTCAATTTCGGCGCGGGGAACCAGCGCGGCAACGGAGTCGACGACCACGATATCAACGGCGCCGGAACCAACCAGCATGTCCATAATTTCCAGTGCCTGCTCACCGGTGTCGGGCTGAGAGACCAGCAGCTGGTCGATGTCCACGCCCAGCTTAGCCGCGTAAATCGGGTCCAGTGCGTGCTCGGCGTCAATGAATGCTGCCACGCCGCCTGCCTTCTGAACGTTCGCTACAGCGTGCAGCGCAACGGTGGTCTTACCGGAGGACTCGGGACCGTAAATCTCGATGACGCGACCGCGGGGCAGACCGCCAATACCCAAAGCGGCATCCAGGGCGATAGCGCCGGTGGAGATAACCTCGGTCTTGGTGATTTCCTTATCGCCCAGGCGCATGACTGCACCCTTGCCGTAGTTCTTGTCGATCTGTGCCATCACGGCTTCAAGTGCCTTGGCGCGACCCTCTTCGGGAACGCGAGCTACGCTCTGAGACTTGGTGTTCTTAGCCACGGTAGTACCTCGTTCTTTGTGTTGTCAGTGGTTGACGGGAGTAATGTTTCTTCGGAATCGGTGGGACTCGTGATCGAGACCTTGAAGGTTTTGGCCTACCGGTTCCTTCTGAGACTACTCTAGGGTCACAGCCTGACAGGATAAGGCCATTTTTTAAAATCTGTGGAAAACTTTGAAGATTTTTCCGAAAAATTCCTGATGTGGAAAAGTCTAGCATGAGTCGAACAAAATTACGACACGGTTTCGAATAAATCGGATAGGGTTTCGGCATATATTTTCGAAAATCCCCGGATTATCGGCTAATTATTCGAAAATACCTCCCGCGCAGGCGCTAGCACTCGAACAAACGGTAGGCCCCGCCCCTACGCGAGAAAGCGCCAGACTCACCGACTAGCGCAATGGCTCCTTATCGGGGCCCAGGCGACGCTCCTGCGGAATCTCCTGCTCCTCACAGATCGCAAGCCACACATCCTTCGGGTTAACCCCCTGGTCCAGCGCCTCCGCAGCGGTCACATGACCCAGCGAACCCAGCACCAAATCACGCGCCAGCACCGGAGCATACCCGGCACCGAACTCATACTCCATGCACGCCCAAAATTCGCTCAGCTTCACAAGCACTCCTTACGCTTCACCGCTAGTTCGCTTCATAATTCGTCACATCACCCACATCTCGCCCGAGAGCAACCCCCCAGAATAAACCGAGAGTAAAGCCAGAATAAGCGATGCCGCACACCCACCTTACGGGGATGCACGGCATCGCTTCACGTTTAGCGCGGCATGTGCCGCCTCGCATTACTTCGAGAGAACGTAGTAATCGCTCTTGTACTGCTCAGACATCTCAGCCGGAACAGTATCCGGAATCTGAACGCCCTCGAGAACCGCCATACGGTCGGCAACCTCACGCAGCATCTGGGACATCGGAATATCCAGAGCCTGGCAAATCCACGCCAGCAATTCGGAGGAAGCTTCCTTCTGACCGCGCTCAACTTCGCTCAGGTAACCGAGGGAAACACGGGCACGCTGGGAAACCTCACGCAGGGTGCGGCCCTGACGCTGACGAACATCGCGAAGAACCTCACCGATTGCCTGTCGCAGGGGAACAACCTTAGCTTCCTCAACGACCGGGGCGACCTGTCGGGGGGTCTCCTCGATTTCCTTCCACTTAGTAATGCCATTAATCGATACGCGCTGCTTAGCCATGAGCTTCTATATCACTTTCCTGAGTAGGTATTCCCGACCTGCGGGACTGTACAGAGTTAAGCCTAACTGATTTTTGAGGCGCGAGCTAGGAGCCTCGCCATTTTCGTCCTCTTCTTACGGCTTGTATCTATTCAAACAGGCGAACCTATGCCTTTATTCCTGCGGAGCTGAGAGAACCCTGTGAATATATTTGAACCGTAAAACTTTTTCTCAGATAGGTACCGTACAGCCCTGCACGCTACGCCAGCTCGTCCTTCAGAACCCCACCGGCACCGCCACGCACCGCACGCGCCAGCAGAGCAATCGCATCCGCGCTCGCCGCCGCACGAATCTGCGCGCGATCCCCCGAATAGTGGCGCTCAAACACCTCAGAACCACCCGGGGAACACACGCCAATATAGACCGTGCCCACCGGCTGCCCATCCGCAGGATCGGGACCGGCAACACCCGTGGTCGACACCGCATAATCGGCACCGCACACACGCGCCGCACCGACCGCCATCTGCACCGCCACCGCAGGATGCACCGCACCCTCACGCGCCAGCAGCTGAGCATCCACTCCCAGCACCTGCGCCTTCACCTCGTAGGCGTAGGAAATCACGCCGCCACGGTAATACGCGGATGCGCCCGGCACCGTACAAATCGTGCCGCCAACATCCCCGCCGGTCAGCGACTCAGCCGTCGCCACCTGCACCGGGCCTTCCTGGGAGGCACGCAACCGCACCGCATCACGCAGCAGCAGCGCCGCCGCCTCCGGGGTGCCGGAGAAAACCTCAGCGGAGGAAAGCCCAGCGGACAGAGCATCTTCAAGTACGAGGGGAACCATCATTCTCTCCTTTCAGCGGCGCACCGCCGCCCGAACCTTACGCGGTACACACCGCACCGCAGGTACAGCGAAGGGGAGCAGCACACGCCACTCCCCTCGCCTCTAGTTACCGCCGCCCTGGGAGGCCTGAGCCTGCAACCAGTTACGACGCAAAATATACGCATCACGCACATACACCAGACCGGTCCACACGGTAATCGCGGTGACCGCGCCCATCAGAACCCAACCCGGAATCAGCCAACCGATACCCAGCTGCCCCAGCGGCAGAAGCATCAGCACCAGCGCCACCGTCTGCAGCACGGTCTTAATCTTGCCGCCCTTACTAGCGGCCATCACACCGTACTTAATAACGAACAGACGCATGATCGTAATGCCCCACTCGCGCAACAGAATCACAATCGTGACCCACCACCACAGCTCACCCAGCGCCGACAGCACAATGAACGCCGCGCCAGTGAGGAACTTATCGGCAATCGGGTCAGCAATCTTACCGAAGCTCGTAATCAAGTTACGCGAGCGCGCCAGGTAGCCGTCCGCCCAGTCCGTGAGCATGGCAAGAATGAAAATAATCCACGCGAGCCAGCGGTGCGTCGGATCAGCGGCACCAAAGGTACCGCCCGCGACTAGGGCAACGATGAAGAAAGGAACCGCAATAATACGCAGAACCGTCAACACATTCGGCACGTTCCAGTTCGAAGGCTTCGCTGTGCTGACCGCACCGGCGGGTGCGGAATTGCGAGCTTCACTCATATCGGCTCCTTACGGGTAGATGGCTTTCGACGGTGAGAGACCGCATACGCACCGACACCTAATCGTATCGGGGGTACGCAAACACCCCGTACCGTCCATTATACGTGTGCCGTAGCAGACATCACGGGGACGATACGGGGTGTATGTCGCGAGTTCACCCAGCCGAGTGGACTCAGCCGAATGGATAGGGCGCTGAAAGGCTAACGGCCGGTCAGCTGCCAGGCGTCCTCCGAGCCATCATCATCGGGCTCATCGAAATAGTCGGTGACCGCCTCGCCCGGGTCCACCGCGTTCGCGTACGGGTCGGCAGCCGGAGGCTCCTCACCGCGAATACGCGCCAGGGTCGCCTGCAGGTCATCCGGGCGGATGAGCACCTCACGTGCCTTCGAGCCCTCCGAGGGGCCCACCACGCCCTGCGACTCCAGCAGGTCCATGATGCGGCCAGCCTTCGCGAAGCCCATGCGCAGCTTACGTTGCAACATCGAGGTCGAACCGAACTGGGTCGTAATCACAATCTCCGCCGCCTGTAGCAGATCATCGAGGTCATCGCCGATTTCCTCATCAATCTGCTTCTTCGCGGCAGAGACCATCACGTCCTCACGGTAGATGGTCGGCGCCTGCTTCTTCACGTGCTCAACCACGGCGTGAATCTCAGATTCAGACACCCACGCACCCTGAACACGCATCGGCTTCGAGGCACCCATCGGCAGGAAGAGCGCGTCACCCTGACCGATCAGCTTCTCAGCGCCGGGCTGATCCAGCACCACGCGAGAGTCAGTGACCGAGGAGGTCGCAAACGCCATACGAGACGGAACGTTCGCCTTAATCAGACCGGTCACCACATCCACCGACGGACGCTGGGTCGCCAGCACCAGGTGAATACCCGCCGCACGCGCCAGCTGCGTAATACGAACAATCGCCTCTTCCACGTCACGCGGAGCGACCATCATCAGGTCGGCGAGCTCGTCAACAATCACCAGCAGGTACGGGTACTCGTGCACCGTGCGCTTGCTACCGGGATCGGGCTGAACCTTACCCTCACGCACCGCCTTGTTGAAATCGTCCACGTGCTTGTAGCCGTAGTGGGCGAGGTCGTCGTAACGGGCGTCCATCTCACGAACTACCCACTGAAGAGCCTCAGCAGCCTTCTTCGGGTTCGTAATGATGGGCGTAATCAGGTGCGGAATACCCTCATAGGCGGTCAGCTCCACACGCTTCGGGTCAACCATCACCAGGCGCACCTGGTCGGGAGTTGCACGCATCAGAATCGAGGTGATCATCGAGTTCACGAACGAAGACTTACCGGCACCGGTCGCACCAGCGACCAGCATATGCGGCATCTTCGCGAGGTTCGCCAGCACGAAGCCGCCTTCAACGTCCTTACCCACACCCATGACCATCGGGTGCTGGTTCGCGTGAGCCTGCGGGGAACGCAGCACATCACCCAGGGCAACGGTCTCACGGTCCGTATTCGGAATCTCAATACCGATTGCGGACTTACCCGGAATCGGGGACAGAATACGAACATCCGGGCTCGCCACAGCGTACGCAATGTTCTTGCTCAGCGCCGTCACACGCTCCACCTTCGTGGCGGGACCCAGCTCAATCTCGTAACGGGTCACGGTCGGGCCACGCGAGAAGCCGGTGACCTGCGCATCCACCTTGAACTGCTCCAGCACGTTCGTCAGAGCCTCAACCACGTGCTCGTTGACCTCGGAGGATTCCTTAGCGGGCGGGCCAGAAACCAGCATCTCCTCAGAAGGCAGCACGTACGCGCCGCGGGAGGACTGCACAACCTGCTCACCGCGTGCCTGCTCGGTGGTCGCCACCTGAGTATTGTTCTGCAGCGGGCGGGATGCGCCAGCCTCGGGCGCTCGCGAAGCCGCGGGAGCCGCGTTCTTCGAGTGCGCGCCGGGCGAGTGCATGCGGGTCGGAATCGGAGGCTGTGCCGCGGATGCTGCAGGAGCCTGGGATGCGGAAGCCGAGGTAGCAGACTGTGCAAGGTTCACCACCTGGTGCGGTTTCGTCTGCGGTGCAGCTTCCTCAGAAGCACCGAAGCCGTCATATGCCTCAACGTCAAAGAGAGGCTCCTCGCCAGGAATACGGTTCACGCGGCCGTTCGCCACGGCGGCACGCTGCACCTGATCCAGGCGGGCTGCGGGTGCATCCGACGCCTCAACGTCGAAGAGGTCAGGGCTGCTCGAATAAGCACCGTTCTGTGCAGAAGTACCCTGGGCGGACGTACCCTGCGCGGCCGGTGCCTGGTTGAGGCGACCGGGCAGACGGGACAGACGGTTCGGCTTAGCCGCCGGGCGCGTCTGCTGAGCGGATCCCTGCGCAGAATCCTGTGCAGAGTCCGCCGGCTGTACCGGCATCTGCGTGGTCTCCGGGTGAGTCTCATCCACCACGGCACTCACGAATGCTTCATCACCGGCGTACTCGTCCAGGGAAGAATCGGTCGAGGCAGCGGGAGCAATGCCCAACCAACCGCGCAGACGAGAGAACAGGCCGCCAGACTTCGGAGCCGTACGCGCCGGCTTCTCATCCTCGTACAGGTAGCTACGGTCGTGCTCCTCAGCGTTCAGATCCACGGTCTGAGTCGCATCCGAAGGGCTATCCTTCGCGGAGGTTCGAGTCGTGCCGTTAGGCTTCTCACCCAAAGCCAAACCGACCAGGTGCAGGGTACGCGGCACCACCTGACGAATCGGGGTATTCGTCAGAACCATCAGACCGGCAATACCCAGTAGCAGGTGAATCAGAATCTCAACGAACGCAATACCCCCGCTCAAACGCACAATGGGGGTGCCCAGCAGCACGCCAGCCACGCCACCACCAGCCCAGACGGCGTCAAAACCATCCGCGAACGTCGGGTGACCCGCATGGCGTGCAAAGAACAGGGATGCCGCCATCAGCATGATGAAGGACCCCACCGCCACGCGGTTATTACGTTTAATCAGGTCGGGCCCACGGAAAACACACCACGCCATGATGAGGCAGAACACCGGAATCAACAGGGCGCCCTGACCGAAAATACCACCCAGCATGGTGTGCCAGGCGTCCAGGGGCGCGCGCAACAAACCGAGGGAGGTGTGGGCACGCCAGTTGTACCACTCCACTCCGGCGCTAATCATGCCGAACAGCAGGATGGTGAGCGCGCCACCGTCACGGCGGTCTTCGGGCGCAAGGTCGGTGCGCACCGCGCCAATGGAGCGGAAGAGCCCACCGATAGCGTGAGCGATGCTCAGCCAGACGGAGGAGATAGCGCCCGCTACAGGGTTCGCCGCGTTGGCACCGCGCTGGGCACCGCCTCGGGAGGTGGTGCGCTTGCGGGTGGTCTTCTTAGTGTTTGCTTTAGTAGAGGTCGTGTTACGACCCTTCGTGGTCCGTGGAGCCATACCTTTTAGGGTATCAACCTTCCCGTTAATGTACCGATTCTTTCGTTATCAGTGAGCTAAAAAGTGCGCCCCGCCCGGTGCCTATAGAGGTGTTGATAGGGCGCTGATGAGGCGCTTCTCCCCTACTGCGTTCGCTTTCGCCGAGCTTTCACGCAGCTTTCGCGCAGCTTTCACGCGTACGTTGCGCAGATACACGGCAGGCGGGGCCGACACAACGTATCGACCCCGCCTTTTCGCTGTTTACGGGCAGCTAGCCTCGCGCAGAGTGTTAGTTCTTCGCGGCCTTCGAGGTGTTCTCAACAACCACGGGAACAATCATGGGCTTGCGGCGCAGACGGCGAGAAATCCAGGCACCGATGGTGCGGCGCACAATCTGCTGTAGTTGCTGCACGGTGTGTACCTTCTCGGGTGCGCGGTGCAGAGCATCCTCCAGAGCGGCGGTAATCTTCGGAACAATCTCGTCAAAGACCGAGTCGTCCTCAGCGATACCGCGAGCGTGAATATCCGGGCCGGTCACCACGCGCTTAGTTGCGCGGTCAATGACGGTCACGATGGACACGAAGCCCTCTTCACCCAGGATGCGGCGGTCCTTCAGGTCGCTCTCGGTGACCTCACCGACGGAGCGGCCGTCAACGTACAGGTACTCGCAGGGAACCTCGCCCACCACGGACGCCACGCCATCACGCAGATCCACGACGGTACCGGACTCGCAGAGCAGCACGTTCTTCTTCGGAACGCCGGTCTCCATCGCCAGGTCACCGCTAGCAATCAGGTGGCGAACCTCGCCGTGAACCGGCATAACATTCTTCGGCTTGAGGATGTTGTAGCAGTACAGCAGCTCACCCGCGGCAGCGTGACCGGAAACGTGGACCTTCGCGTTGCCCTTGTGCACCACGTTAGCGCCCAGCTTCATGAGGGCGTTGATGATGCGGAAGACGCTGGTCTCGTTACCGGGAATCAGCGAGGAGGCGAGCACCACGGTGTCGCCGGGCTCAATCTGAATCTTGTGGTCACCGTTCGCCATGCGCGACAGTGCCGCCATCGGCTCGCCCTGCGAACCGGTGCACATCATCACGATCTGGTCGGGGCGGTAGTCGTCAACCTTCTTCAGGTCCACCAGCACGTTGGCGGGAACCTTCAGGTAGCCCAGCTTCTCAGCGATGGTCATGTTGCGGACCATGGAGCGGCCCACGAGCACGACCTTGCGGCCACGCTCAGCGGCTGCGTCCAGAACCTGCTGCACACGGTGAACGTGCGAGGAGAAGGACGCCACAATGATGCGGCCGCTCGCGTCACGGAATACGTTCGACAGCACCGGACCGATGTGCTTCTCGGTCGGGGTGAAGCCGGGAACCTCAGCGTTGGTGGAGTCCGGCAGGAACAGGTCCACGCCCTCCTCGCCCAGGCGAGCGAAGTGGCGCAGGTCGGTGATGCGGCCATCCAGCGGCAGCTGGTCCATCTTGAAGTCACCGGTGTGCAGAACCTTGCCAGCCTTGGTACGGATGTAAACAGCCAGTGCGTCCGGAATCGAGTGGTTCACAGCAACGAACTCGCACTCGAACGGGCCGAAACGCTCCACCTGGTGTTCCTTCACCGCGAGGGTGTAGGGCTTGATGCGGTGCTCGGCGAGCTTCGCCTCGACCAGCGCCAGGGTCAGTTCGGAGCCGACCAGGGGGATGTCGGGGCGGCGGCGCAGCAGGTAAGGAACCGCACCGATGTGGTCCTCGTGGCCGTGGGTCAGCACCATGGCGACCACGTCGTCCAGACGGTCGACAATGTAGCTGAAGTCGGGCAGAATCAGGTCCACGCCGGGCTGGGACTCTTCGGGGAAGAGCACGCCGCAGTCAACAATCAGCAGCTTGCCGTTGATTTCGTACACGGTCATGTTACGACCGACTTCGCCCAGACCGCCCAGGGGCACCACGCGCAGGGTGTCCTTCTTCAGGCGGGGAGGCAGGGGAAGATTCGCTTCAAAGACGCTCATCGTGTGTCTCCTCTTTCTTCTATGTTTTCTTGTGATGTCTGTGATTCGTAGGCGACGCTTCGTACCGCAAGCACCCCAGCCGACTCTCATGTGCCGAGGCGGTGGTGCTGCCGGTGCGTCCAAATCACCGAAAGTATTCAAAAGTATTCGGGGCGTAGTGCTCGGGTGCCTCTGACTAAGTTGGACCCCTGTCTGAGTGGGAGCCGAATCATTGGGCGGTAAACCGCGACAATACGCCAGAGCGGACCCCTCACCTAGTGTTAGGTGTGGAGTCCGCATCCGTTGGCTACATCACTCGCCCCGAAAGCGGGGCGTAGGGTAGCCGAATTCCTCTATATATACGCTCCCGACGCCATTGCGTGCGCCGGGTATGCGTCAAAGTTTAGGAGTTCTTGAGGGTGTGAGCGATGCTCGAGGAGAGCAGGTCAGCTCGCATAGCCTGTGCCACCTCCGGCTCGGAGAGTACGTGCGGCAGGCGAACAACAGGCTCATCCAGCACACCCTGCCAGGAAAGAATTTCCTTGGCAGCAACGCAACCGGGGGCACGGCCCATAGTTGCTCGGACAATCGGAGTCAGTTCCAGGTGAAGACGCTGAGCCTCCACCAGGTCCTGTGCAACGACAGCATCAATCAGGGCACGGAAGAGTGCAGGTGCCACGTGTGCGGTCACCGAAACGAGACCGACGGCACCCATTGCCATCCAGGGAAGGGTCAGTCCGTCGTCGCCGCTGTAGTAGTGCAGGTCGGTGGTTGCCATGACCTCGGTTGCGGCACCGAAGTCTGCCTTGGCGTCTTTCACCGCTACAATACTATCAATTTCTGCAAGGCGACGGTAGGTTTCGGGTGCGATGGGGATGCCCGCACGACCCGGAATATCGTAAAGCATGACGGGGGTCTCAGTTGCCTGCGCAACGGTCGCAAAATGGGCGTAGACACCCGGCTGAGTCGGCTTGTTGTAGTAGGGAGTCACGACCAGCAGGCCGTCCACGCCAATCTTTTCGGCACGGTGCGCCAGCTCAATAGTATGCGCGGTGTCGTTCGAACCAACACCGGCAATAATCTTCGCGCGAGAACCAACGGTATCCTTCACAATCTGGAAGACGCGCTCGTTCTCGTCATCGGTCATGGTGGAGTACTCACCGGTGGTACCGCAGACCACCAGGCCGTCGTGGCCGTTCTCCACAAGGTAGTTCGCCAGGTCTGCAACCTGCTTTTCATCCACGGAGCCGTCCTTCGCAAAGGGGGTCACCATTGCGGTCAGGAGGCGACCGAAGACAGGTTCAACAAAAGTACCGGGGTTCGAAAGGTTCTCAGACATATGTCCAGAGTACGCCCGAAATGCAGATTTTTGCTACAGAACGCATAAGTTTTCATGCGTGTTCTACTATTCGGACTCTTTCAAACCCGCGGTACTTCCACGAGAGCCTATGAAACCGGGCACATAGCCTCGGCGTTATCAGTCTCATACCGAAAATAAATGTGGCATTGACTAGGGATCACAAGGTCAGAGCCTAACGCATGCCCTTCGCCTGACCACCCGAACGCAACGCCCACGCGTTACGCATCGCCGCACGAGCACGCTTACGCTCGCCACCCGCATCATACATGCACGCCAGGTTGAACCACGCCTTCCAGCTATTCGGCTCCTGCTCCACTGCCGCCGCGAAGCTCTCAAACTCCACCGCCGCAGCCTCACGGTCCACACGACCCGCCGGGGTGCGCGGCAGGGTATCCTCCGCCAGCTCACCCGAAGCAGCCAGCTCCTGAGCCATACGCTGAATACGAGCGCCGAAAAGCACCTCACGCACCAGCGCCCACGCACCCAGAATCGGCAGCAGAATCATACCCGCACCAAGAACAATGCCAGCCACAGAACCGGACGTCAGCATCACGAAGCCCTGCTGCGCAATATGCACCAGGTACAGGGTCAGTAGCGCGCAGGTCAGCGCCGCGAAAGTCTTACCCCAGCCGCCTGCATCCACCGTCACGAAGACAGCGCTAAAAATCAGCACACCCAAAATAGAGGCACGCGCTGCCAGAGGTAGCGGCAGAATCAGTACGGTCAGCACCATCAGCACGCAGGCGCAGACAGTCCACAGACGCAGTGAAGTCCACCAGGGGCTACGAGCCTCGGAAGATACCTGCGAGGCGTCGGGTGAAGTCTGTTCAGACATAACGCTCCCCTACGACAAATCCATGTAGGCGTCCAAGCCCACGCTCAAACCCGGATGCGCCGCCACCTCACGCACACCCAACAGCACGCCGGGCATAAAGGAGGTACGGTCAAAGGAATCATGACGAATCACGAGCTGCTGACCGGGGTCACCCAGCAGAATCTCCTGATGCGCCACCATGCCGCGCAGACGCACCGCATGTACGTGAATATCGTCGATTACGGCACCACGCGAACCCAAAGGATCGGAGGTGGTGGCATCCGGGCTTGCACCCACGCCAGCCTCCGCGCGGGCGGCAGCCACCTTACGGGCGGTGTGCACAGCGGTACCGGAGGGGGCGTCCACCTTATTTGGGTGGTGAATCTCGATAATCTCTACAGACTCGAAGTAGCGTGCCGCCTTCGCCGCGAACTCGGTGGCGAGAATCGAACCAATCGCAAAGTTCGGGGCGATGAGCACACCCACCTCGGGGTGCTCAGCCAGCAGTTCGCGCAGGGAGTTCAGACGCTCGGGGGTCCAACCGGTCGTACCGACCACCGCGTGCATACCGTGCTCCACCGCGAAACGCACATTCGCCTCGCTGGAATCGGGAACGGTCAGGTCAATAACAATCTCTGCACCAGCATCGACCAGCTCCTGCAGGTCGTCGCCGCGGCCCAGTGCCGCCACCAGGTCCATGTCTGCGGAGGTGTTGACGGCGCGCACCGCCTCAGAACCCATACGGCCCGCGGCACCGAGTACCGCTACCTTCCAGATTTTTTCGTTACCCTCGCGGGCCATCTTCTCTCCTCCGTAACTTATGAGCACCCCGACGATGGGGCAGACGCTGTGACGTACAGCCTCTATTATCCCCGTGTGAGCGCGGTGCACGCCATCGCACACGCTGGGTGAGATGCCCTGCGGAACCTCAGCGGCATAAAAAGCGAAGTAATCTAACCGTCATACAAGCCGTTTAATACGTTATCTAAAGTTAGCAACCATATAATTAGGAAGTATTTCTATAATTTCCATCCTACGGAGTGCTTTGACAGTATGAAGTCCCTCTTTACCTCCTCCGTGCGTCCAGATGAGGCTAACCGGCGTTATATTCTGCCGGGTCTGGACGGTCTGCGAGCAATCGCTGTGCTCCTCGTGATGGTGTACCATTTCTGGCCCACCGTACTACCCGGCGGCATGATCGGCGTGGATATTTTCTTCGTCATCTCCGGTTTCCTGATTACCTCCCTGCTTCTGCGTGAAGGTGCTCTCACCGGCAAAATTGCCCTGGGCAACTTCTGGATTCGCCGTGCCCGCCGACTACTTCCCGCCATTACCCTGCTGATTCTGGTCATGGGACCGGTCAGCCTGCTCATTGGCGGCGATATTCAGGTGAACCTCGGCCGACAGCTCGCCGGTGCGGCGACCTTCTCGTCCAACTGGATTTCCATTTTTGCCGGTAATGACTACTTCGCGCAGACCTCCCCGGAGCTCTTCACAAACTTCTGGTCCCTGGCAGTGGAAGAACAGTTCTACGTGGTGTGGCCGCTGCTCATTGTTGGCGCCGGCGTGCTGTTGCGCCGTTCGTGGCGTCGCTTCAGCGTGGTTATGGTGCTGGGCATTATTGCGTCACTGAGCGTTGCTACCGCTCTTCTGATGTCCGGCGCACCCATTAGCCGCGTCTACTACGGCACCGACACTCACCTGTACGGCCTGCTGCTCGGCGCCCTGCTGGCGTTTGCGCGCCCCTGGTCGCTGTACCCGCCGTTGCAGCAGTCCGTGCTGTACCGCGTGGCTCAGCCCTTCGGCCTGGTTGCCTTCGCCCGCGTCATGATCAGCTGGCTGTCCCTGTTCGCTCTGATTCCCTACGCAATTCTGGTTCCCGAGTCGGCTCCCGGTGCGATTCCCTGGGGTCTGTTCGGCGCCTCCCTGCTGGCGCTGGGCGTGATTCAGGGCATGCTTCCGGACATGCTTGCTGGCGCTTCCGAGGTGCTGCGCCGCCTGCTGAACTTCGCTCCCCTGCGTTGGGTGGGTGAGCGCTCCTACGGCCTGTACCTGTGGCACTGGCCGCTCGCCGTGGTCATGCACTACCTGATGGGTGCGGACCGTTCCCCGCTGGTAAATGTGGGCGTTTTGGTGGCGACCTTCGCGATTGCGGAGATGTCGTACCGCTGGGTTGAGACCCCGATTCGCCGCTACGGTTTCCGCGGTAGCGCTAATCGCGTGGTGGCGGCTTTCCAGTCTTCACGCACTAAGTTCCTGCCGGTTTCGGTGGCTCTGGCTGTTGTGGTGGCTGCCGCTTCGACCGGTCTGGCGGTGCACACCGCTCCGGCGATGACTACCGCGCAGCAGTCCGTTGAGGACGGCAAGCGTGCCGCCGCTGAACGCCTGAAGGCTCGTCAGGAGGCGCAGGCTGCGAGCGCATCGGCAAGCCCGAGCGCTGCGGGTAAGGACGCGAAGGCTTCGGCAAGCCCCTCGGCATCGAAGGCTGCAACCGGTTCGGTGGACTCTTCGCAGGTGACCATTGTGGGTGACTCCATTGTGGTGGCGGTATCCCCCGAGCTGTACGACAAGATGCCCGAAGCAACTATTGACGCGCAGGAAGCACGCACCATCGCTAAGGCCCTGCCGATTATTAAATCCATGGGTGCCAACGGTCAGATTCGTAAGACCTTCGTGCTATCGGTGACCGCTAACTCGACCATTCTGGACGGTCAGCTCGACGAGGTTCTGGCGGCTATGCCTGCCGATTCTAAGCTGGTGCTGGTCACCGGTTACGGCCCGCGCAACCTGACTTGGATTGACTACTCGAACGGTAAGATTCGTGAGTTTGCGGCTCAGCATTCTGATCGCGTGATTATTGCGGATTGGAACTCTGCGATCCGCCAGGCTCTGCAAACTCAGAGCGGTCTGCTGGCCTCTGACGGCGTTCACCCGGAGGCTGCCGGTCAGGAACTCTACGCCCAGGTGCTGATGGAAGCTATTGCCAAGGCACAGAAGTAGTAGCTCTCAGCAGTAGCTCTCAAAGGTAGCTTTTCGGGTGCTGCCGCTCATGCTGAGCGTCAAGAGCATGAGCGGCAGAGCGCCCGGAAGCACTTCTTGGAGGCATCTCTTTGATAGGTGCCGATACATACAAAATGCCCGTTCCCTCCCCGCTTTGGTGGGGTGTGGGAACGGGCATTCTATGCCTTATCAGCGTTGTGTTTTAGGGATGTTCAGGGGCTAGCGCACGATGGTGGTAATCATCTGCTGCTGCCCCAGGTACGCCGCCAAGTCGCGAACCTCCTCCAGGGAGACCGCGCGAATCTTCTCCAGCAGCTCATCGGTGCTGGTGAACAGTCCAGAGTCCAGCTCGGCGCGACCCAGGCGGGACATGCGCGAACCCGAATCTTCGCTACCGAGCACGGTGGAACCAGCCAGCTGGCCGCGGACCTTCGTCAGCTCTTCCTCGGTAATACCGGCGGTGGCGAGCTTATCGAACTCGTAGCCCATGACCTCACGCACCTGCTCGGTCTTAGCGGGCAGGCAGCCCGCGTACATGCCGAAGTAGCCGGCATCCGAGTACGCACCGGAGAACGCGAACGTGCTGTAGGCCAGGCCACGCTTCTCACGAATCTCCTGGAACAGGCGCGAAGACATGCCCGCACCGAATGCACTGGTCAGCACGCTCATCGCGTAGCGGCGGTCGTCACCGGCGATAATGCTCGGGCAACCCATCACAATGTTGGTCTGTTCGAAGCCCTTCTCCACCTCACGCAGCTCGCTCAGCGGAAGAATGCCGCTGTCGGTGCGTACACGACGCGGTGCCGGCGCCACGCCCTCCTGCAGGTTCCAGCCGTAGCGGGTCAGCGCCTCCAGCACGAGGCGGACCATGGTGCTGTGCTCCAGCGAACCTGCGGCAGAAATAACCAGGCGGTCCGGGGTGTAGTAGCGCTTGTAGTGCTCCCACACGGCGTCACGCGGCACCTCGGTAATCTCCTGCGGGGTACCGCCGATGGGGCGGCCCAGCGGGTTCTCACCCATAAGCTGCTCCACGAAGTTCTCGAAAGCAACGTCGGTCGGGTCGTCCTGGTCCATGGCGATCTCTTCAAGAATCACACCGCGTTCCTGTTCCAGGTGAGCCGGATCCAGCAGGGCGTTGGTGACCATGTCGGTAATGACGTCCACCGCCATGGGCGCGTCATCGTCGAGCACACGCGCGTAGTAGCAGGTGTGCTCCTTAGCGGTCAGGGCGTTGGATTCGCCGCCTACCGCGTCGAAGGATGATGCGATGTCCAGGGCGGTGCGGGTGCCGGTGCCCTTGAACAGCAGGTGCTCCAGGAAGTGGGTGGAGCCGAGCATGCCGGGGGCTTCGTCGCGCGAGCCGACTCCCACCCAGAATCCGATGGATACGCCGCGGGTACCGGGCATTTTTTCGGTAATCACGCGTACGCCACCAGGCAGGATGGAGCGGCGCACCTCGTTACCGCCTACACCCTCGTAGATGAGGCGGCCGTGCTCGTAGTTGAGCTCTTCGGCGATTGCCTCAAGCTCGACGGGCAGGGAAATAGACATAGAGAGAAGAACCTTTCAACAGGTACGTCTGAAGGTAAGCATTCCCGCCCCACTACCTGTAGGCAGTCCCACAGTTGGTGGGCGGGTGAGCATCAAAAGATGCAGGGCAAGCACAGCGAAGGGGCGCCCGGCACACCCGGCGGGGAATGAACCGCACCGGGTGCGCCGAACGCCCCTCATCACTTAGCGGGGGTTACGACTACTCGTCGTCGCCACCCTCAACGACCGGTGCCAGCGAGAGCTTGCCACGGTCATCAATCTTGGTGATCTCCACCTGGACCTTCTGGCCCACGGAGACAACGTCCTCAGCGTCAACAACGCGCTTGCCGCCGTTGAGCTTACGCATCTCGGAGATGTGCAGCAGGCCGTCCTTACCGGGGGTCAGCGAGATGAACGCGCCGAAGTCGGTCACCTTCACCACGGTACCCAGGTAGCGTTCGCCCACCTCGGGAACCTGCGGGTTAGCGATAGCGTTCACTGCCGAACGTGCAGCCTCGGCGGAGGGGCCGTCAGCTGCGCCGATGTACACGGTGCCGTCGTCCTCAATGGAGATGTCTGCGCCGGTGTCTTCCTGGATCTGGTTGATCATCTTACCCTTGGGGCCGATGACCTCACCGATCTTGGCTACCGGGATCTTCACGGAAATAATGCGCGGTGCGAACTCGCTCATCTCATCCGGTGCGTCAATCGCGCTGACGAGCACCTCGAGGATGTGCAGGCGAGCCTCACGTGCCTGGGTCAGTGCGCCAGCGAGCACGGATGCGGGGATACCGTCGAGCTTGGTGTCCAGCTGGATAGCGGTCACGAACTCGGAGGTACCTGCAACCTTGAAGTCCATATCGCCCAGTGCGTCTTCCGCGCCGAGGATGTCGGTCAGGGCTGCGTAGCGGGTCTCGCCGTCAACCTCGTCAGAGACCAGGCCCATTGCGATACCTGCAACGGGTGCGCGCAGCGGCACACCGGCGTTCAGCAGGGACAGGGTCGATGCGCAGACCGAACCCATGGAGGTCGAGCCGTTGGAGCCCAGAGCCTCAGAGACCTGACGGATTGCGTAGGGGAACTCTTCGCGGGAGGGCAGCACCGGGGTGATTGCGCGTTCTGCGAGTGCACCGTGGCCGATTTCGCGGCGCTTGGGCGAACCCACGCGGCCGGTCTCACCGGTGGAGTACGGCGGGAAGTTGTAGTGGTGGATGTAGCGCTTGGACTTGACCGGGTGCAGGGAGTCCAGCTGCTGCTCCATCTTGAGCATGTTCAGGGTGGTGATACCCATGATCTGGGTTTCGCCGCGCTCGAAGAGAGCGGAACCGTGAACGCGGGGCAGGATTTCAACCTCAGCGGTGAGCTGGCGGATGTCGGTCAGGCCGCGGCCGTCGATACGGACCTGCTCGGTGAGGATGCGCTGGCGAACCACGTGCTTGGTCAGGGCAGCGAATGCTACGGAGACCTCGTTGGAGCGCTCTTCGAATTCCTTACCTTCGCCGGTGAGAGCTTCCATGAGCTCTTCCTGCAGCTCAGCTGCCGCTGCTTCGCGTTCCTGCTTGCCAGCGATGGAGTACACCTCTGCCAGGCGGTCTGCTGCGAATGCCTCAACTGCTGCGTCGACGTCCTCACCGTGGCCGCCGAAGAAGGGCAGTTCCAGGGCGGGCTTGCCTGCGCGAGCCACCAGGTCAGCCTGCGCCTTGCACAGTGCTGCGATGAAGGGCTTAGCTGCTTCCAGGCCCTCTGCGACAATCTCTTCGGTGGGGGCAGTCTGGCCGTCTTCCTTGATGAGCTTCCAGGAGTTGTCGGTTGCTTCTGCCTCAACCATCATGATGGCGACGTCTTCGGTACCGTCAGCCTTGGTGACGATACGACCTGCAACAGCCATGTCGAACACAGCGTTTTCCAGCTGGGAGTACTTGGGGAAGCAGACCCACTGGCCGTCGATCAGTGCCATGCGCACGCCACCGATGGGGCCGTTGAACGGCGCACCGGACAGGGAGGTCGATGCGGACGCAGCGTTGATTGCGAAGGTGTTGTAGATTTCGTCCGGCTCGTAGGTCAGGACGGTCACAACGACCTGAACCTCGTTGCGGATGCCCTTGGTGAAGGCGGGGCGCAGCGGGCGGTCAATCAGGCGTGCAGCCAGGATTGCCTCGGTGCTGGGGCGGCCTTCGCGGCGGAAGTACGATGCGGGAATCTTGCCGCCTGCGTACATGCGCTCTTCCACGTCCACGGTCAGCGGGAAGAAGTCGAAGCCCTCACGGGGAGACTTGCCGATTGCGGTTGCGGAGAGCAGGGTGGTCTCGTCATCGATGGTGACGAGGACGGAGCCAGCAGCCTGCTTTGCGAGGCGGCCGGTTTCAAAGCGCACGTGGCGCTTACCGTGAATGCCGTTGTCGATTTCGACTTCAGCAAACTTGATTTCGGGACCTTCCACGGTTCCTTCTTTCTTCTTGGCAGGCCGTACGGCGCACGAGTCGGCCTTCGATAGGAAACCACGGCACCTCTCCCCCGCCTTTTCGTGTGCTTGACGTGTGTCGGCACGGTTGTGGGAGTGGTGTTATTCCGTAATTCGCTACCGAGGACCGCGGCGTGTGTGCCAGTACGGCCTTCTGTTCTTTCTTTCAGGTGGGGCGGCGTCTTCTACCGATTTCTCGCAGTGAATCTAGCGTTGGAATCTAGCGCCGAATCTAGCGAGCGGAAGATGCGCCCCTCAACGCGGCAGTACGGACGCGCTGGCGCTACCCGCCTCCGTGATGGAGGGCTGGTAGTGCTGACAGCACGTCCGCACACACCGCCTAAAGGCGATTAATCACCACAAAAGCGTCAAGACGCTCCTGTTTTATCGGCGCAGACCCAGGCGCTCGATCAGCGAACGGTAACGCTCGATGTCGACGCTCTTCAGGTAGCCGAGCATGTTGCGGCGACGACCAACGAGGATCATCAGGCCACGACGGGAGTGGTGATCGTGCTTGTGGAACTTCAGGTGCTCGGTCAGGTCGGCGATACGACGAGACAGAACTGCAATCTGAACCTCGGGCGAACCGGTGTCGCCCTCGTGGGTTGCGTATTCCTTGATGATTGCCTGCTTGACAGCGGGATCCAGTGCCACTTTTAACTCCTAGAGTTAGTACCGCATACGTCCCGTACGGACGGTTGCCGCCGGGTGGTGGGCTTACGCCCTGTAATACACGTCGTCTACTGCGGACTGCAGACGCGTTCTTCCCATTCTACGCTACCGGGGCGCTTTCGTGGAAGGATGAGCAGAAGCCCGGCAACAGGTAGCTCATCACACTACCGGTCGCCGGGCTTTGCAGTCGGGTTCTCACACCGGGTTCTCACGCCGAGTCCTCGCACCGGGCTCTACGTTTATTCAGTGGCTCTACGTTTATTCGGTGTCTGCGCTTCTACTCCCTATGCTTCTGCTGCTTCAGCGCGAGCGCGCACCACCATGAGGCGGTAGTAGCCCAGCAGGAACAGGCACCAGATTGCGCCCATCACCAGCGCCAGCTGGGTGTCGGCGAAGCAGCCGAAGAGCACCACGATAAAGATCATGAACACCAACGCCAGGTAGCTCAGCCACAGGGGCTGGCGTACCGGCTGCGCCTCGGTATCGGCGCCGCTGCGCTTGAAGGCAATGTGCGCCAGCAGAATCATGACCCATACGAATACGGTCGCGAAGGTTGCCAGGGAGGCGACCACCTCGAACGCGTTCTCGAAGAGCACGTTCACGATCACACCGACCGCCATAACCAGCACCATGATGAGGGTGGTCATCCAGGGCGCACCGTTCTTCGTAACCTTCGCAAAGGAAGCCGGCGCCAGGTTCTGCTTCGCCAGGCCGTACATCATGCGGCCGGCACCGTACACGTCCGCGTTCAGCGCAGAGATGGCGGCGGTAATGATGACCACGTTCAGAATCGAAGCGGCAGCCGGAATGATCGAAGCGGCAGCCGGAATGCCCAGGCCCTCAAAGATTTGCACGAACGGCGAGTTCGCCTTCGTCACCGAGTACCAGGGGTACAGGGACATGATGACCGACAGGGTCAGAATGTAGAAGATAAGGATGCGGAACGGCACCGTGCGAATCGCCTTGGGAATCGAGGTGCGCGGGTCCTTCGCCTCACCGGCGGCAATACCGATGTTCTCGATACCACCGAAGGCAAACATCACCACGGTAAAGCAGGCGAGGAAGCCGGTAAATCCGTTCGCGAAGAAGCCGCCTTCAAGAGCCCAGAGGTTCGTGACGGAGGGCGCCACGGAGTCGTGCGCCTGCACACCCACGAAGAGCAGGGCGATACCGCCAACAATCATGGCGACAATGGCGCTGACCTTCACGAGGGTAAACCAGAATTCGGTTTCGCCGAACGCCTTGACCTTCGCCAGGTTAATGGCGAGCAGAATCAGCAGAACCGAGACGATCCAAATCCAGGAGGGGCTGTTCGGGAACCAGAACTTCATGTACACGGCAAAGGCGGTGACGTCCGCAATGGCGACCAGCGCCATCTCCAGGGCGTAGGTCCAGCCGGTCACAAAACCCGCCCAGCGTCCAAGGTAGCGGGTCGCGTATTCGGAGAACGCTCCGGAGACCGGGTGCGCCAGGGCGAGTTCGCCCATTGCGCGCATCACCATGAACACTGCCGCGCCGCCAATAACGTAGGCAAGCAGCACGGAGGGGCCCGCCAGCTGAATGGCGGATGCCGAACCGTAGAACAGGCCGGTGCCGATGGCGGAGCCGAGGGCGATGAACATGATGTGACGCAGGGAGAGTCCACGCGCTAGCTGCGGGCTCTCGGAGGTAGCCTCAGCTACGCCCTGCTGTACCGGGGATGAGTCCGGGGTGGTATTCATCTTCTTCTTTTCCTTTACCTCGTGGGGTGTACCCGCCGGTGGCGGGGAAACTTATCGGGCGGTGCCGCAGCTCAGCAGGTGGCTGAGAGCGGTACCGGTTGATTCACTCCCCATCGAGTAATGGGGCGTTGCGCGGAAGGTGTTGCCTTCGCGCGTCGCCCCGGCGCATCCCCACCCAACCGGTACGGTGGGAGGGAACGCAAAAGACGGCGGGAAGGCAACGTTGCCTTTCCGCCGTCTTTTCGTCAAAGACTACTTCTGTCGCTTACGTCCAATGACGATAGAGCACAGAGCGGTTGCAGCAGTCACGGTGTAGACTGCAGGCCACGCGCCAAGCTTCTTGGCGAGCGGATGAGCGGCGCCGAACGCGCCGAGGTAGACAGCGGTGAGGAAGGTGGCACGGCCTGCGCCAGCCTTACGCTTCCAATTCTTGTAAGCCACGGCACCGCACAGTGCCAGGATAGCGCCACCGAGCGGGCGGATGCCGGTGCTAGATGCAACCTTGTAGCCACCGAGCAGACCGGTGACGGAGGCGAGAGTCGGGCAGAACTTCACGACGTACTCCTCTGTGAGATCGGACAGTTTCCTCATTCATAGTACTCCACGACACACAGAATGTATATTCACCACGGTTAATATTTCTGCGTTTCTTACGGACCGGGTACATCAAAGTGCCTAATCAGAAAAAGACTGGGGTACAAAAACCAGTACAAAAAGACCGGCATAAAAGGACCGGGGCGCAAAGAGCGGGGCGCAAACCATTCAGGTTCACGCCCCGGCACTTGCCGCATGCGAGCTCACATCGTGCCGCATGCTCTAGAACTTTAGAGAGCCAGCTCCAGCGCCTCCAGCTGCGCCTCGGTCCACAGCTCAGCGGCCAGCTGCAGCGCGTAACGAGCCGAACGAGGAGCCACCACGTCCACGGAGAGGTGGAAGTCCTGGTCAGCCTCCGGGCCGCACAGATCAGACACGCAACGCACTCCGATAAACGGAATCTCGTAGTTGTGGCAGACCTGCGCAATAGCGGTGGTCTCCATATCGGTGCTGATGGCGCCCTCGAACGCCTCGCGGGTGTCCTTCACGTTGTGGGCGGTTACGAAGGAGTTACCCGCCAGCATCTGGCCGCGGCGCACCTCCCACACGCTCTCAGCCTGCTCACGCACCGGCTCAAGTGCGGCGAGCGCATGCTCCAGAGCATCCTGCCACTCGTCCGCCTGGCCGTCGTAGCTTTCGGGCATGCCCGGAACCTGGCCGCGCGCGTAACCGAAGGCGGTCGCGTCGGCGTCAGTGTAGGTGTAGTTCTCGCCAATCAGCACGTCGCCCACGTTAATGCCGCGAGCCAAACCGCCGGCGGTACCTGCGCTAATGACGCCCAGGCAGTTCGAGGAGTAGCTGATCGCCTCGGTGACGGCGCTCGCCGCGTTCACCAGACCGATCTTGGAGCGAACCAGCAGCAGCGGAACCTGGTCCTCACCCACCTGCAGGTAACGCGGATGGAATACCGCCGCCCCCTCGGTGAAGGACGGCTGCAGCTCCTCGGTCACCTTCAGGAAAGGTGCGAGTTCCTCATCCATTGCCACCTGAATAATGATGGCGTTGGACATGCCGTCCATCAGCTCAAACATGCTGTTGAACGCCTCAGCCGGGTCGAAAGCGTTCGGGTCAAAGTCCACCGGGTTGAAGGCGGATGCGAAAGCGTCAGGGATCTGTGCGCTCATTACGCCATCACCTGAGCCCACTCATCGCGTGCCGCGAGGAACTCGCGAGCCGCAGCCTGCGCGCCTTCGAGGGTGTGGTTGGCACCCCAACCGCACTGCACCTCGTTCGCTGCCGGAACCTCGGTCGCGTTGAGGATATCGTTGAGGGTTGCTTCCAGGATGGGGAAGAACTCCTCGGGCTCCAGGCCCAGGGTCAGCGCGTAGAAACCGGTCTGGCAGCCCATCGGGGAGAAGTCAATCAGACGGTCGGTGTGGTTGCGCATGTGCTCGGCGCTCAGGTGCTCGATGGAGTGCACAGTCGGCATTTCCAGGTGCGCGGTGTTCGGCTGAGTGAAGCGGATATCGTACTTGATGAGGGTGTCGCCACCGGGCAGAACCTTGCGGTCCGCGATACGCACGTAGGGTGCCGCCACGGCGCGGTGGTCGAGGTTGAAGGATTCGACGTTCATTTTTTCCATGACTCTATCTTCTCTTAAAACGGGGACGACTAAAACAGGGGTGCCTCACGGGAGGCGCAGAACGTCAAGGCGTGTGGCGCAGGAGGTTTCACCGGAAGGCGCAGGCGGCCAGGCGCGAAGAAGATTCCCGCTTTTGCGCATCCGGTCGGGTACGCAAAAGCCCCGGCGGCAGATCCGAAAATCTACCGCCGGGGCATCACACGTCATCACCGCAGAAAATGCAGGCTGCGGCGCCCTGTGGCTGGGTTACCCGTGGTGGGGTTAGAGCTGGGGATGCTTCACTTCCGCCTGCACCGGGCACTCCGGCGGGCAGTAGTTCTTCGCGTCCTCAGCCAGCACCTCGCGGGTCTGCGCCACGTCATCGTTAATCTGCTCAATCAGCGCCTCAACACCGGTGTACGCCACCATGGGACGCAGACGCTTCACGAACTCAATCAGCACACGCTGACCGTACAGGTTGAAATCCTCCACGCGCTCTTTCGGACGGTCAATCACGTGCGCCTCAACCTGGCGGTGCTCAATACCGTCAAAGGTCGGGTTCGTACCCACCGAAATAGCGGAGGGGTGACGGTTACCGGATTCGTCCACCAGCCAGCCGGCGTACACACCGTCGGCGGGAATCAGGCCGCGCGCCTCAAGCTCAAGGTTCGCGGTCGGGAAGCCCAGCTCGCGGCCACGCGCCAGACCGTGCACAACCTCACCAGCCATCATGTGGTGGCGGCCCAGCAGCTCGGTTGCGGCGGGCATATCGCCCTCCAACAGCAGCTGGCGGATGCGGGTCGAGGAGCAGCGGGTGTTCTCATCCACCATCAGGTCCTCAACGACCACGACCTCGAAGCCGTACTTCTCCCCCAGCTCACGCATGGTGTTCAGGTCGCCGGAGTTGTTCTTGCCAAAGCGCACGTCGTCACCAATGACCACGAAACGCGCGTTCAGCGCATCCACGAAGGTGGTCTTCACGAACTCTTCGGGGGTCTGCGCAGCGAACTCCAGGTTGTAGTTCAGCAGCAGGTAGTCGTTCAGGCCCAGCAGGCACATGAAGTAGCGGCGCGAGCCCTGACCCATGATGTCGTGGTGGGTCACCTCGGGACGGTGCACCTGCATCGGGTGCGGGTCAAAAGAGACCGCGATAGAGCTCAAACCGTGCTCTTCAGCAAGGGAGACCACGCGCGAAATCACGCGGGCATGTCCACGGTGCACGCCGTCAAAATTGCCGATGGTCACGACCGAGGGGCCGTAGCCGGCGGGGACCTCGCTCAAAGCGGTGTAGAGGGTCACGGGCTCTCCTGAAAAAGATAAATGTACCTATCCATCCTAGACCACAGGCGGCAGGATGCAGAATTCAAAACGGGAATCAACAGGGAATGGAACGGCGCCCCTCGCAGGCGGTGCCTTCTCCCCCACTTTTGCGGATGCGGCGGGGTATCTAACACGCAACTGTGCAGCCTCAGCACCTGGAAAATCCATGCGCAGCACCCACCCATAAGAAAGCCCGGGCAGGCACCCCACCGTGCGGCAGGAACCTTCCCGGGCGTTACGACTACTTACGAGCCTGGTTACGAGAAGCCTTCAGCATCTCCTCGCGAATCTTATTGGACTTGTTAATCCAGCCGTACCACACCAGCAGGCACGGAGGAATCACAAGCTCAGTCACCATCAGCACGATCAGCGACCAGTGCGGGGTGCCGAAGAACGCCCACGACAGGATACGACCCACGCCGCCCAAGAAAACCACCAGGCAGGAGAACACGAGCATGTTCACCCACTTGAACTTCAGGGCAATGAACACGAAGGACAGGCCCACACCCACATAGGCTGCCGCGAAGAACACGTAGTTCGACTGCACCGAGGCGTTCGCAAAGTCCTGAGGCGCATCCGGAATGACGCGGACACCGCCCAGAACCTGCCACACACCGTACGCAATCATGAACAGACCGTACAGCGCCACCGCCGCGCGGAACGCCGCACGGTTCTGAGGCTTAGCCGCCTCCTCAAGGCTCTTGGGGCGGGCAAACGCCTCGCGGGTTGCCTTCTTCTCAGCCTTCTTATCGGCCTTCTGCGACGCCTTATCGCCGGACGCCGGTGCGGCTACGCGAACACCCTCGGGTGCCTTCGCCGCAGAAATAGGCTCAGCGTTCTTAGCACCGGCAGCCTTCGCGGCACCGCTCTGAGTAGCAGCCCCGGTTACGGTAGCTTCAGCCTGTGCAGACTCCACTCGGGGTACCGGCGCGGTACGAGGCTCACTCGCCTTCTTAGCAGAGCTCTGGTTCTCGCTCATCTTCTCTCCTTCAGCAGGGCCGGGCGGCACCCGCACGAGTAGTCATGTGTGTTCAGGGGTTGTTTACGTTAGCGTGTTGAATGAATAGGGGGCGCACATTCGGTAGGGCGCATATTCAATAGGCACTGGATCAATCAGGCTTGAGGAATCAGGCTTGAAGGAATCAGGTGTGGGCAGGCGCAAACGCCGAACCCTCTTCGCCCATCATAAGCCCTCAACGCCTAGTTGAAGGAACGATTCGCCTCAAAAACCAGCACCGGAGCGGCCTGCACCTTCCCGCGCTGCTTCTTATTCTCCAGAAGGGCAACCAGGGTACCGTCCGGGGCGAAGCCCGCCACAATACCCTCAACGCTGGCATGCTGCACCGCGCCGGACTCATCCGCGCTCGCGTGCACGGAACGCTTCACCACGGAACCGTCACCGCTGGGGCTAATACGACGACCGTAAGAAATGTCGCTCGCCTCCGCGGCAGAGAGCTCACGCGCACCAAAGATGCGGCGTGCCGCCTCCTCCAGGGGAAGCAGCGGCAAATCTTCCAGCGGTGCCTCCGACTCTTCACGGCGCTGCTTCAACTGCGCCAAATCGGCGGCATCCTCAAGCACCACCGCGCCCACACGGGTACGGCGAAGAGCCGTCAGGTGGCCACCGGTGCCCAGAATCTTGCCCAAATCACGCGCCAGGGCACGAATATAGGTGCCCGAAGAGCACGAAACCGTCACCTTGCAGTCAATCACGGGAACCGAGGTTGCCGCGTGTTCGCCCTCATTCTCGGGGTCCTCAATCACGTACTCGGCAAAACCAGGGTTGATGGAATGTACCGTGAACTCGCTAATCGTCACCGGACGCGCCGCCAACTCAACCTGCTCACCGCTACGCACACGCGCATACGAACGAACACCGTTGATCTTAATAGCGGACACCGCAGAAGGAACCTGCAGAATATCGCCGCTCAGCTGCGCCACAGCCTCCAGGATGCGCGCACGCATCTGCTCAGCGTCCAGACCGGTCAGCGCCTCGACGGCATCAGGATGCGCGGCGGTGTGCTCACCCTCGGCATCCTCAGTCAGCGTCTCAATGCCCAGGCGAATCGTCGCGTCATAGGTTTTATCCTGACCGACCAGGTAGGTCAGCAGCTTCGTTGCCTTATTGATGCCCAAAATCAGCACGCCGGTCGCGGCGGGATCCAGTGTACCGGCGTGACCGACCCGCCGGGTGCCAGCAATACGACGCATCTGAGAGACTGCGTCGTGGCTACTCATCCCGGCGGGCTTATCAATGACCATCAGGCCGGACGGGCCCTGAGGTTGCTTCTTCGCCACTTAGGCGTCCTCACCCTCGGCAGGCTCATCCTTCTTGTAGGGGTCAGCCTCACCAGCGTACTCGGCACCCTCAGCTGCAGCAGCCAGGGCGGCGTCGCGCTCGCGAGTCTCACGCAGAAGCGCCTCAATGTGGAAGGCGTTCTCGGGAACCTCATCAGCGACGAAAGTCAGGGTGGGGGTCAGGCGGGCTGTGATGTTCTTACCCACCTCGGCGCGCAGAATACCCTTAGCGGATTCCAGCGCCTTCTTGGTGTTTGCGGCGTCCTCTTCGGAGCCGAACACGGTGTAGTACAGGGTTGCGTGCTGCAGGTCGTTGGTCACGCGGGCATCGGTAATGGTCACAAAACCGAGGCGGGGGTCCTTAACACGACGCTCCAGCGCCTTCGCCACAATTACCTTGATGCGGTCGGCAAGTCGTGCCGCGCGGGCTGCATCAGCCATGTGTTTCTCCTTGAAATGTTGTGGCGCTTCCGTGGGCACTCGAGGTGCTTTGGAAGCGTTCCAGGTAATGCGGAAGCGCCCGCCCCGCCAGCACCCGCCCCGCAGGCTCCAGTTTTAGAAGCCTGCGGGTGCGGGAACACTAGCGGGTGACGGGCGCATCAGCGTGTGAGTCTTAGACACGCGGCTTTTCGCGCATCTCCCAAGTCTCGATAATGTCGCCTTCCTTGATGTCGTTGAAGGAGCCGAGGCCAATACCACACTCGAAACCTTCGCGAACCTCGGTAGCGTCGTCCTTGAAACGACGCAGCGACTCGATGGTGAGGTTGTCTGCCACCACGGAACCGTCGCGCACCAGGCGTGCCTTGGCGTTGCGCTTGATGATGCCGTTCTTGACGATCGAACCTGCGATGTTGCCCCACTTGGAGGAGCGGAAGACCTCGCGGATCTCTGCGGAGCCGAGCTCCACTTCCTCGTACTCGGGCTTGAGCATACCCTTGACGGCCTGCTCAATTTCCTCAATCGCACGGTAGATGACCGAGTAGAACTTCATCTCGACACCTTCGCGGTCGGCAAGTTCTGCAACGCGCTCTGCCGGGCGGACGTTGAAGCCGATGATGACCGCGTTGTCCACGGTAGCCAGGTTCACGTCGTTCTGGGTAATAGCACCCACACCGCGGTGGATGACGCGCAGCTGAACCTCGTCGCCACCGACGTCGATCTTCATCAGGGACTCTTCCAGCGCTTCGACAGCACCGGAGACGTCACCCTTAATGATCAGGTTCAGGGTGTCCATCTTGCCCTCAGCCACAGCGGCATCGAAGGACTCGAGGGTCACGCGCTTACGACGCTTAGCCAGCTGAGCGTTACGATCAGCAGCCTCACGCTTCTCAGCGATCTGACGAGCGGTACGCTCTTCCTCGGTGGAGAGGAAGGTGTCGCCTGCACGAGGAACGGTGGACAGACCCAGCACCTGAACGGGGCGGGACGGGCCAGCTTCCTTCACAGCCTGACCGTTCTCATCGAACATTGCACGAACGCGACCGTGAGCAACACCGGCAACGATAGCGTCACCGACGCGCAGGGTACCGGACTGAACCAGGACGGTGGAAACCGCACCGCGGCCCTTGTCCAGGTTTGCTTCAATAGCAACGCCGCGCGCTTCCTTGTTCGGGTTAGCGGTCAGTTCGAGCACGTCAGCGGTCAGGGTGACAGCCTCAAGCAGCTCGTCGATGTTGGTGCCGTTGCGAGCGGAGACGTCCACGAACATGGTGTCGCCACCGTACTCTTCGGGGATCAGACCGTACTCGGTGAGCTGACCACGGATCTTGTCCGGGGACGCGCCTTCCTTATCGATCTTGTTCACAGCAACCACGATCGGCACGTTAGCTGCCTGTGCGTGGTTCAGTGCTTCAACGGTCTGGGGCATAACGCCGTCATCAGCTGCGACCACGAGGATTGCCACGTCGGTGACCTTCGCACCACGGGCACGCATAGCGGTGAACGCCTCGTGACCGGGGGTATCGATGAAGGTAATCGCGCGGTCTTCACCCTCAACGGTGGTGTGGACCTGGTATGCACCAATGTGCTGGGTAATGCCGCCGGCTTCACCCTCAATGACGTTGGTGTTACGGATAGCGTCCAGCAGGCGGGTCTTACCGTGGTCAACGTGACCCATGACGGTAACAACCGGGGGACGAACCTCCAGAACGTCCTCGCCCTCAGCTTCTGCTTCGGCTTCGAGGTTGATGTCGAAGGACTCGAGCAGCTCGCGCTCCTCATCCTCCGGGGAAACGATCTTGATGACGTAGCCCAGTTCGGCACCCAGCAGCTCGAAGGTCTCCTCGTCCAGGGACTGAGTCTGGGTAGCCATCTCACCCAGGTGGAAGAGAACCGTAATCAGCGATGCCGGGTTTGCGCCAATCTTCTCAGCGAAGTCCATGATGGACGCGCCACGGCGCAGACGAATCTCGGTCGAGCCGTCGCCGCGAGGAACAACCACGCCACCGGGTGCCGGTGCGTTCAGCTGCTCCTGCTCATGGCGGCGAGCTGCCTTGGACTTGCGGCCCTTACGCTTGGAGCCACCGCGACCGAATGCACCCTGTGCATTACCGCGACCGCCGGGGCCGGGACGACCCGGACCGCGGTTGAAGCCGCCGGAACCGCCGCCGCGACGTGCGCCGCCGCCGTTACCGCCGCCGTTGTTGGAACCGGACGCGCCGCCACCAACGTTGGAAACCTTGGGCATCATCGAGGGGTTCGGGCGTGCGCCGCCGCCACCAGCCGGACGGGGTGCACCGGGACGTGCGCCAGCTGCCGGACGGGGGCCACCGTTACCACCGGGACGTGCGCCACCTGCGGGGCGGGGACCGCCGTTACCGCCGGGGCGTGCGCCACCGTTGCCACCGGGACGACCGTTACGTGCCGGACGGGGACCGCCGGAACGCTGGGAGTCGCCGCCGCCACGCTTCATACCCTGCTGGGATGCGAAGGGGTTGTTACCGGGGCGAGGACCGGGCTTGGGGCCGGGCTTCGGAGCGGCAGGCTTGGGTGCTGCCGGCTTCGGTGCAGCCTCGGGGCGTGCCATGCCCTGCTGGGATGCGAAGGGGTTGTTACCCGGGCGGGGGCCGCCGGGCTTGGGTGCTGCTGCCGGCTTTGCGGCGGGCTTAGCTGCTGCAGGCTTGGGAGCTGCGCTCTCAGCTGCGACAGGCTTAGCTGCAGGCTTAGGTGCCGGCTTAGCGGCAGGCTTTGCCGCTGCGGGCTTGGGGGCTGCCGCAGGCTTAGCGGCGGGCTTTGCTGCTGCGGGCTTGGGTGCCGGCTTAGCGGCAGGCTTAGCTGCCGACTCCGCGGGTGCTGCCTTTGCGGCAGGCTTAGCGGCTGCGGCGGGGAATTCCGCGCGCAGCTTCTTCAGAACCATGGGGTTCAGGGTGGAAGAGGAGCTCTTAACGAACTCGCCCATATCCTTAAGCTTGGCAATAACTTCCTTGGAAGGTACGCCTACTTCTTTAGCAAACTCGTGTACTCGAGGCTGAGCCAAATTTTCTCCATTCCCGGTCCGCACCGGGAATGGTGCGGACACTAATGTTTACGGGGTGCACGCCCGAAGGCGCGCCAATTCGTGAAATTGCCGGTGGGTGAGCACGAAAGGGTACTCATTTCGCGGCACTCATTAGATATCCATCAGTTTTCTGACTCGCTTTCAGATAAGAAGTCGTCAAACTCGTTGACTTACAGAGGGCATATACCCGAAAAGCGTCTATGAGGGGGTCGAGTCCGCAATAACGGCTCGAATCTGCTCACAGCACGCCTGCAGCTGGGCTGCAGGGACCGCTTTTTTGAAGGCGCGCGCCAGACCGTTCTTTTTCTGCAGAGCGGCTACGCACTTTTCGCTCGGATGGATCCAAGCGCCTCGTCCGGGCATAGTTCCCGCCGTATCGGGCTGATAGGGCGGGGTGTCCGCCTGCTCGGTAGCAGACGTGACGGGTGTGCGGGCGATGCGCAGCAGGTTGCGCTGTTCATCGCGGGCACGGCATCCGATGCAGGTGCGGACCGGTCCTTCAAACGCTTCGGAGGTTGCGGTGAGGTCGTGATTGCTCATGGTCCTCTCCCCTCTCTAGCGCGTGTAGAACCGCGTTCGCCGTACATTCGTGATGCTCCATCCGGTGTATGCGAGGGCGCGTTAAAGCGCCCGGTTACACACCGGCACATCTTAATAGTGTATCCCGTTTTTAAGAATCATGGGCAAAACTGTGACGCAGGCGCAAGAACACCGGGCACGTTACTGCCCGATCTCTTGCGCCTGCATCAAAAGGATATGCCGCGGGATACGCCCCTCACCGGGGCTAATGCTTATTCAGCGTCCTGTGCGGACTCTTCTGTTGCTTCTTCAATTGCCTTCTCAGCGGAAGCTTCTTCAGCCAGACTACGAGCCACGCGAGCTGCAACCTCTTCCTCGGCACGAACCTGAGCGTACTTGGACTCGGAGAGAATATCGATACGCCAGCCGGTCAGCTTCGCAGCCAGACGTGCATTCTGACCCTCACGGCCGATAGCCAGGGACAGCTGGTCATCCGGAACCACGGCACGAGCGGAGTACTCACGCGGGTTTGCGATAATGACCTCGGTGACCTTCGCCGGGGACAGCGCCGCAGCGATGAAGGTTGCCGGATCGGTCGAGTAGTCGACAATGTCAATCTTCTCGTCGTTCAGCTCGGCAGCAACCGCACGCACGCGGGCACCCATATCGCCGATGCACGCACCCTTAGCGTTAATGGTCGGGTTCTTCGCGGACACAGCAATCTTGGAGCGGTGACCAGCTTCACGTGCGATGGAGTTAATGGAAACCAGGCCCTCAGAGATTTCGGGAACCTCGTGCTCGAACAGGCGCAGAACCAGGTTCGGGTGCGAACGAGAAACCACAATCGAGGGACCCTTCGGGCCGCGGCGAGCCTCAACCAGGTAGGCGCGCAGGCGGGAACCGTGCGGGTACTTCTCGCCCGGAACCTGCTCGTTGCTGGGCAGAACAGCTTCAATGGTGCCCAGGTCAACCTGAACCATACGCGGGTTGTTGCCCTGCTGAATCACGCCGGACACCAGGGTGCCCTCACGGTCCTTGAACTCACCCAGAACGGATGCGTCCTCAGCGTCACGCAGACGCTGCGAGAGCACCTGACGGACGGTTGCGGCAGCGATACGGCCAAAGTTGTTCGGGGTATCGTCGAACTCGTCAATCTTCTGGTTATCCTCATCAAGCTCAGGAGCCAGAATGACGAACTCGCCGGTGGTGTGGTCGATGACGGCACGAGAGCCCTTAATAGCGCCGGGCTGCTTCATGTACGCGAGCAGCAGGGCGTTCTCAACCAGGGTGAAGAGCTCCTCCATGACGAGAGAGCGCTGCTTCGCCAATGCGCGCAGTGCGCCCAGGTCAATAGTTTTAATATCCTCCACGCTTTTCAGCCTTTCCCAGTTAGCACGGCGCCGGGACGCTCAACGCGCCCCGGCTCCCGAACGGTATATACCTGACACGGAACACCCCGTGCCTGAAGCTTTAATAACTCTATTCTACCGGCTCAGCGGGCGAATTGAAGTCAATCTCGACGTGAGCAGAAGCAATATTTTCCCACGGAAGCAAAGACGGCTCGTGGTAGGACTCCTTCTGGCCCTTCTTCGTGTTCTTCTTACGAGCCAGCACCGGACCCTCATCCTGCACCTCGTGCAGACGCGCCAGGTACTCGGTGCCGTCGGGTGCGGTGACCGCAATCAGGCGGGTACGGGCACGCTCCCAGTGGCGGCGCTCGGTCAAGGCGCGGGTAGCACCCGGCGAGGACACCTCCAGCTCGTAGGGGAAGAACTCGTCGTTTTCATCCGCACGGTCCAGGGCACTCGAAATCGCACCGGAAATCTCCGCGAGGGAATCCAGCGACAGCGAATCGGTACGCTCAGCGGTGTAGTCCACCGTAATCTTCACGGTGCGGTTCGCCGCCGGGCCCGAAATCTTCAGACCCTCCAGCACCAGCGAGAACTCGGAGATAACCGGGGCAATCGCCTCGGCGACCTCTTCCTCACGGATCGCGCGGGTACCCACGCGCACCGGTGCCTCCACCACGGGCTCACTCTCAACGCGAGTGCGGGGAGTGTTCACACCATTCGCCACGCGGGATGCGGCACGGCGAGCGCGCGCATTCGGGGCGCTCTTCTTAGAGCCAGAACGCTTCGGCTTGTATGCCATAGTTCTCTTCTTTCATTCTTCCGCCGCTACCCTGCCCCACCTCTTGGGAGGTAGGGCAGGTGGCGACGGTTTTACGTTTTTGCGGGCTAGTGGCGTGCTTTAGGCACCGCGCACCTCAGCGATAACCTCAGCCACCGCGTTCTCGACGGACACCTCGCGAGCTTCACCGCTGCGGCGGTCCTTCAGCTCCAGCACGCCGTCCTTGAAGCCGCGACCAATCACCAGGATGGTGGGCACGCCCAGCAGCTCGGCGTCGCCGAACTTCACGCCGGGGCTGGTCTTCGGGCGGTCGTCCAGCATGACCTGCAGGCCAGCGGATTCCAGGGATGCGCTGAGCTCTTCAGCGTACTCGTGGGATGCTGCATCCTTGCCGGTGATGACGATGTGCACGTCTGCCGGTGCCAGGTTACGCGGCCAGATCAGGCCCTTCTCGTCGTGGTTGCCCTCGGCGATAGCGGCCAGTGCGCGGGTCACGCCCACACCGTAGGAGCCCATGGTCACGGTCTGCAGCTTGCCGTTCTGGTCCAGAACCTTCAGACCCAGTGCCTCAGCGTACTTGCGGCCCAGGGCGAAGATGTGGCCCATCTCGATACCGCGGGCTGCGACCAGCTCGCCGGAGCCGTCCGGTGCCGGGTCGCCTTCGCGTACCTCGCACGCCTCAATGACGCCGTCGGCGGTGAAGTCGCGGCCGAAGACCAGGTTCGCCACGTGCTTGCCCTCTTCGTTTGCGCCGGTCACCCAGCGGGTACCGCGCACCACGCGGGGGTCAACGAAGAAGGGAATGCCGGTTGCGGAAGCTACCGCATCCTCGTCCTCGGTGTGCGCACCGAACAGGGGCGCGTCCAGGCTCAGGCCGGGGCCAATGTAGCCTTTGACCAGCTGCGGGTATGCCTTCAGGTCCTCTTCGCTGGCTGCCTCAACCTCAACCTCGCCGCCGATGCCCAGCAGGGCGCCGATGTTGACCTCAACGCGGCCCAGGTCCACGGCACGGTCGCCGGGAACGCCCACGGCGAAGACCTTGCGCTCGCCGGAGGGGGTGATGACGGTGCCCAGGAAGCACTTGAGGGTCTGCGAAGCTTCCAGGGTGCCGCCGGTAACCTCGGAGTGCAGTTCGTTTATGCGCTCCACCAGGGTCTCAATGGTGGCGGAGTCGGGGGTGTCCACGACGATTGCCGCCGGGGTGTCCTCGGTGATTTCGATTTCCTCGGGAACCACGGTGGTGACGGCCTCAACGTTTGCCGCGTAGCCGCCCGCGGAACGCACGAAGGTGTCCTCACCGATGGGGGTCGGGTGCAGGAACTCTTCACTGCGGGAGCCACCCATCGCGCCGGACTGCGCGGTCACAATGACAATCTCCAGTCCCAGGCGCTCGAAGATGCGCTGGTAGGCGGCACGGTGAGCCATGTACGCCTCGTTCAGGCCCTCATCGTCAATGTTGAAGGAGTAGGAGTCCTTCATGACGAACTCGCGGCCGCGCAGCAGGCCCGCGCGGGGGCGTGCCTCATCGCGGTACTTGGTCTGAATCTGGTACAGGTAAACCGGAAGGTCCTTGTAGGAAGAGTACAGGTCCTTCACCAGCAGGGTGAACATTTCCTCGTGGGTGGGTGCCAGCAGCATGTCTGCACCCTTGCGGTCCTTGAGGCGGAAGAGGTTATCGCCGTACTCGTCCCAGCGGTTGGTTGCCTCGTAGGGTTCGCGGGGCAGCAGTGCGGGGAAGTGAACTTCCTGCGCGCCGATGGCGTCCATCTCTTCGCGGATGATGTTCTCGACCTTGCGCAGTACCTTCAGGCCCAGGGGCAGCCAGGTGTACACGCCGGGGGCTGCGCGGCGGATATAACCGGCGCGGACCAGCAGCTTGTGGCTGGCGACCTCAGCGTCTACGGGGTCCTCGCGCAGAGTGCGCACGAAGAGATTGGAAAGGCGAAGTACCACGATTCTCCTTGAAAGGTCGATAGGTTTAGGTAGGGTGCCCGAGGCTCACCGGGTGAGCCGCGAAAAAGGCACAGTTGTCTTTAATTTTATAGCGTTTTAGGGTTCGGCGTGTTTAGCGCTCAAAAATGATGGTCGAGAACTGCCCAATCTGCTCCCAACCGGTCCCCCGGTACATGGCAAGAGCGCGGGCGTTGTAGTCGTTCACGTACAGGCTCAAGTGCGGGTAGCGGCGTTGCAGAACCTGCGCAGCGGCGGCAAAGAACGGCTTAGCCAGACCGTAGCCGCGGTAATCCGGGTGCAGCCACACGCCCTGCACCTGCGCGGCATCCAGGTTCGCGATGCCCGCATCCGCCTTGAAGATAACCCGCCCATTCACATCGGTGACAATGGCGCAGCGCTGACCGGCGATGAGCGTGCGCAGGCGCGCCGCGTAGCCCTCCCCGTAGCGGGCAATCGGGTCAAAGCCGACCTCCTCGGTGAACATGGCGGCTGCGGCTGGCAGAAGCTCCCCCAGGTCCGCGGAGGTGGCGAGGCGCGCATACCCGGCAGCCTCACTACTGAGTTGAGAAGCGCCGGCGGGACTCTGCCCCGGCGTGAGGGGCCTGGGTTTGATGGGCACGGGTTTGAGAGGCGCGGGCAGGTGCGCCGGCAGCTCAGGAAGCTCCACGGCGTAGAAGCGGGCGAGGTCCTTCTCCGGCGGCAGATACAGTAGCGGCTGATTGGGACGCTCCGACAGAACCCGTGCACGGTGATCGCAACCGTCACCCAGGCTCGGCTGCAGCATCTGCAGTAGCGGGCTCTTAGCGCCGCGAGTCTGCTCGCACAGCTCCTGCATGCGCGTCCACAGGGGCATCACGAAGGTGCTCTCACCAAACATGGAATCCAGGCGAGAACCCACCTGCAGTAGCAGCTGAGCCAGCGCGTCACGATGCGCGAGCGCCGTAGCATCCAGGGTGGGAGTGTCCAGGGAGGGAGCATCCAGCGCTTCAGCGCCATAAGAATCCGCATCGTGTTCAGCGTGTTCAACTGCGGCGCCGCACAGCCGCACCGGCACCACATTCGAACCCAACAGCAGCACACAGCACAACTGCCCGTCACGCTCACAACCCACAAAACCCTGATAGTAGTGCAGCGGAATACGCGGGGACCTCACCGGAAGAGGGCACGCCAAATAATGCTCAATGGAGTACAGATTCGGGACCGGGTCACTGAACAGGACCTCCTCCAGCTCATCGCACCACCGAGCATCCAGAGCAAAAACGTGTTCCTTCACGCGATCAGGCATAGGGGAAGAATCCATCGACGAAACAGCAGCAGACGAAACAGCAGCACGCCGGGCACGATTAGCCTTACGGCGGCGAGAAAAAAGAGTGAACATGACCTGTTGAGTGATAGAGAATGAGCGACAAAAAATAAGTGAAAACACGGGGGTACGCACCCCCGAAAAAGCAGCCGGATCAGGCGACCACAATCAGCGGCGACAAGCACAAAGCCTGCCACCACCATAACCGGACATAACCGGAAAAGCGCGGAGGCGCCCTCACCAGGGCGCCTCCGCGCACAAAAGCTAACTAGCTCACCGAAACAGCCGGGGAACCCTCGGGAACATACTCACCCGAGGCCTCCATCTCAGCAGCAATACGGGTCGCCTCTTCAATCAGAGTCTCAACGATCTGATCCTCAGGCACAGTCTTAATGACCTCGCCCTTCACGAAAATCTGGCCCTTACCGTTACCGGACGCCACACCCAGGTCAGCCTCACGAGCCTCACCCGGACCGTTCACCACGCAACCCATCACGGCAACACGCAGCGGAACCTTCATGTGCTCCAGGCCCTTAGTCACGTTCTCAGCAAGCTCCCACACGTTCACCTGCGCACGACCACACGACGGGCAAGAAACAATATCCAGCTTGCGGGGGCGAAGGTTCAGCGACTCCAGGATCTTGGTGCCCACCTTCACCTCCTCAACCGGAGGAGCAGACAGCGACACGCGAATAGTATCGCCAATACCCTGAGACAGCAGAGTACCGAACGCCACCGAGCTCTTAATAGTGCCCTGGAACGCCGGACCAGCCTCAGTCACACCCAGGTGCAGGGGCCAGTCACCGCGCTCAGCCAGCTGACGGTACGCCTCCACCATCACCACAGGGTCATTATGCTTCACAGAAATCTTGAAATCACGGAAACCGTGCTCCTCAAAGAGCGAAGCCTCCCACACAGCAGACTCAACCAGAGCCTCCGGAGTAGCCTTACCGTACTTCTCCAACAGACGCTTATCCAGCGAACCAGCATTCACACCAATACGCAGAGAAACGCCGTGGTCCGAAGCCATCTGAGCGATTTCCTTCACCTGGTCGTCGAACTTACGGATATTACCCGGGTTCACACGCACAGCACCGCAACCAGCCTGAATAGCCGCATACACGTACTTCGGCTGGAAGTGAATATCAGCAATCACCGGAATACGGGACTGCTTCGCAATAATGGGCAGAGCCTCCGCATCCTTATCAGTCGGGCACGCCACACGCACAATATCGCAACCGGCAGCGGTCAACTCAGCAATCTGCTGCAGAGTCGCACCAATGTCGTGGGTCTTAGTGGTCGTCATCGACTGCACCGAAATCGGAGATTCAGAACCAACACCGACAGAACCCACCTTAAACTGGCGAGTCTTACGACGCGGGGACAGAACCGCGGGAGCGGGCTTCGGCATACCAAGGCTGACCGACAAGGTTTTCCTCCATACATGGGTTATGAAGGACGTACGACGCATCCTTCGTTCAACTTTTTATTGTGCCACTGACGCGAAAGAAAGCACTAATACGGGTACCCTTACCGCGTGCAACAACACACTAAAACAGGGTGATGGGCTTAACAATATCCGCCACAATCAGAATGACAGACATCACAATGAACGCGCCAGCCACCACATACGTCAACGGCAACAACTTCACCGGATCAAACGGACCCGGATCCTTACGCCCAGTCAAACGCGCAAAGAAACGACGCACACCCTCCCAGAGGGCACCCAACACGTGGCCACCATCCAGAGGCAGAAGCGGAATCAGATTAAACGCAAAAAGCATCAAATTCATATTCGCCACCAGCGAGACCAACATCGCAGCCTTCGCCTTCACATCAATACGGTCAGTAGCCGTCACCTCACCAGCAATACGACTCACACCAACCACAGACACCGGCGACTCAACACTACGCTCACCACCAGTCACCAAAGTCACCGTCAACTCCCACACACGCTGCGGCAACGACAACATCGACGAACCCACGCGCGAGAGCGTATCGCCCACCATCGCAGGCACCTCAGTAATAGAACCCGGCACCAACTCACTCGACGGCGAAACACCCACAAAACCGCCACGAGTCGTCGCAATCGAACCATCAGCGGCACGCGCATACTGGCCCTTACCGTCAGAAACCGGGCGGATCATCTCAACCGGAGTCACCGACAAATCCAGACGCTGACCATTACGCTCCACCGTCAGGGTGCTCGGGTGAGAACCCGCCGCACGAATCGCCGAAGACACAGCCTCCCACGAACCCGTCGACGCACCATTCACAGCAACCACGCGGTCACCCACCTGCACACCAGCAGCCTTCGCAGGCGACGGAGTGGACTTATCCGTACACTCGCCATAGCTAATCGAATCATGAGTGACATTCACGCTCGGCACGCACTCAGACACCGCCGACACCTTATTCGTCACCTGAGCCGTACCAAAACCACAAATCAGCACAGCAGTACACACCACACCAATCAGCAGGTTCATCGTCGGGCCGCCCAGCATAATCACCATGCGCTTGAGCACCGGCAACTTATAGAACAGGCGGTCCTCATCACCGGGCTTCAGACGCTCAGCATCCGCCGCACGCGCCTCCTCAGCCATGGACGCAAACGGGCTGGTACTGCCCGAATGGCCCTCCTCATGGTGCTCCTTCACCTCAGCAGGGCTCGGCGGGTACATACCAATCATCGAAATGTAACCACCCAACGGGATCGCCTTGAAACCGTACTCAGTCTCGCCGCGGCGGAAAGAGAACACGGTCTTACCGAAGCCAATCATGTACTGCGGAACGCGCACATTGAACAGCTTCGCGGGCACCAGATGCCCCACCTCGTGCAGGGCAATCGAGACGGCAATAGCGATTGCCATGAGGATAATGCCCACAGCGTACAGCAGGATTTCCACGCTTTTTCTCGTTTCGGTTCGGGGATACGAAGCTTCTAGGATACTCGCTTAGCCTGTGAAGGCGCCCTCCCCCGCTTTCTGGAGGGGCTGGTTTGGGTGGGTACGCTATACCCTTCCTCCGCTCCTGCAGGGGAACCCACCCTCTCGGGCGCTCCGTTCTCTCCTTGCTTCGCTGCGGAGAGCACCCGAGA
>NZ_KV808408.1:0-32778 GCF_001812285.1 Rothia sp. HMSC065B04 | reverse complement strand
GCACCCGAGAGGGTACCCTGATGTCGCTTCCGGAGGGTATAGCTACCCTGCGCTCCGGCTAGGCCTGGCGCATCGCGTGGAGGGGCGGTGTCGTCCGTAAGTGACATCAGGGTGCCCGAAGCGAGCGAGGGCGGGTGCCCCTGTAGGAACGAGGACGAACACCGCCCCCTCCAAGCCCCAACCGGGGGCAAGCACCTACTCAACGCGACTATCCTGCCGCCAGGGTCTGTGCCGGATCAATACGCGAAGCCTTCGCCGCCGGGTACAGACCAGCCAACACACCAACCAGCGCACCAGCGCCCAGGCCCAGCAGAATAGTGTCGGCACTAATAATCGGCGTCCAACGGTTCATCAAAGACACAATCGAGATGCCGTTAACCGCCAGCACAATACCAGCCACAGCGCCCAGGATGCCGGTCAGCAGCGCCTCCGCCGAGAACTGCAACAGAATACCCGAAGGGCGCATACCAATAGCCAGACGCAAACCAACCTCACGGCGACGCTCCATCACCGCAACCAGGAACGTATTCATAATGCCCATCGCACCAATTACGAGGGTAATAACGCTCATCGCAAGAAGCATGGTGCGTTGCTGCTGGTCGACAGCCTCACGAAGGGTCTTCGGCTCCGGCGGCACACTCACGCTATACAGGGCGGGACGTTCCGGCGAGAGCGCGTACGGTGCTTCCTCCGCAATCTGGTTTGCGGCACCGGCAACAGTACTCACCACAATCTGAGTGGAACGCTTACCGGTCTGCGCCGCAACGGCACCGCCACCGGCAGCGGGCTGCGCTTCTTCAACATCGGCACCAGGCTTCGCACCCAGAGGCAGGTAGACCGAACCGTACGACAGAGTCAGCGAGGGATTCTCCCGCACCACACCGATGACAGTGTACGGCTCATCGTGAATATAGACCGTAACTCCGGGGCTATAGGGTAGCGCAAGCTGGCGCATCACGCTTTCGCTGAGCACCACGACCTTATCGTTACGCTCCACGTGCCCCTCATCGAAGGTACGGCCCCACACCAGCTCGTGACCCTGCACGCTAAAGATAGTGGGCGTTGCAGCAAGGACGGACGCCGTCACGTTAGCGCCGCGCTCGCCAAAGTTGTCGGGGCCGCGCTGAATATCGGTGGATTCATCCAGCTGATCCACCAGCGCGGTACCGGTCACTCCGTTCAGCTGGCTAACACGCCGATAATTCTCGCTTGCCGCTAGGCTCAGAAGTTCAGCCCGGCTCATAGCTTCGGTTCGGGTAGAGCTAATCGTCAGGTGCTTAGCTCTAAAAATGTCGAAGCTGTCCGCCAGCTGCCCAGAAATGGTGGCGGTCAGACCAACGGTCAGCACAAGCGAAGCGATACCCAGAACCACACCAAGCATGGTGAAGATATTGCGCCTCACCCGGTGAACGGTAGCGTCCCACGCTTCTTTGAGGGAGGCGAGCGCCCAGGGTGCACGCCCGCTCCCCTGCGGCTTAGATGCTTGTTCCTCAGTAAAGCTAGGCTGGTTCAGAAGCTCACGAGCGGTCGTTTCTTCCTGCTGCGGCGCTTTCTGCTCGATGAGCTGCCCCTCGTGCATGCGCAGCACCCGGTCGCAGTGCTCCGCCACGAGCGGGTCGTGGGTAATCACAATCGTGCTTTGCTGATCGCCCGTACATTCGCGGAGCAGGTCAATCACTTCACGGGTGAGCTCTTCATCCAGCGAGCCGGTCGGCTCATCACAGAGCAGCAACGCCGGTTCCCCAATGAGCGCACGAGCAATAGCCACACGCTGCTTTTCACCGCCTGAGAGAGTGGTGATGGGTGCATCCGTTCGGTGGCTCAGCCCCAGCAGGGCGAGAGTATCCGCAACCCGTTGCGCTCGTTCTGCCTTGGGGACACCACGGTAGATGAGCGGTAGCTCAACGTTGCGGTACACGTTCTTATGCTCGATGAGGTGGAACGCCTGGAAGACGAAACCGATGCTGTCCAGGCGCGCTTCAGCTCGCTGTGCCGCGTTGAAGGTTGCGGTGTCTGTACCGTCCAGCAGGTAGCTGCCGGAGGCGGGCGTGCTGAGCAGACCGAGGATGTTCAGCAGGGTTGATTTGCCGCTGCCGGACGGTCCCAGGATTGCGACGACTTCTCCGTAGCGGACTTTCAGGTCAATATTTTTGAGCACGTCAATTCGAGTGTCACCCTGCATAAAGTGCTGGGACACTCCCTGAATATCGACGCTATAGGCTGGTGGGTGCGCGTGAGCAGCGCGGGAGTCAGTCATGGCTACTCCCTACTTTTTCTCGCGCATGATTTTGACGCTATCGCCTTCGTGCAGGTCACCGGTGACGGCGTTCTTGCCGTTGGCGTTGCTGATGACGGTAACGGTTACCTCGCGTTCTTCACGTGCCTTCGATCCGTTGGAGCTTTCGGGACCGAGCACGATGACTCGGGTCTGTCCGTCACGGGTGTAGAGCGCCGATGAGGGTACGACCAGGTGCGCTTCGGGGGTTTCTTCGAGGGTGAGTTCCGCGTTGACGGCGCCTCGGAGGCTGTCCGCCTTATCCCCTACGTCGAGAGTGAGGATACGTTCCCCTTCGGTGCTTCCAGCCGCGCCGGCTGCGCCCTTGAGGTTGGAGCCAGCCGCGCCTTCTGCACCATTGGCCTGGCGACCAGCCTGGCTGTTGCCTGCGGCGCCGGCAGCTTCGGTGGTGTTCTTGTATCCGAGGGTTGCGACGTACTCAGTATCACCGAGGGAGGGCACGGTTACCTTCTGACCGCTACGGGCTTCGGGGGTGAGCCTGCCGGTGGTTCCGGTGCAGCTGAGGGTCTTGCTACCTTCTGCGATGGTGGCTACGGGACCATCTGCGATAGCGCCGGTGGCGCGGGGGTTGCCGGTGACAACTCCGGCACGGTTGATGATGAGGAAGTAGCGGGCGGGAATGGGCTGGTCAGTCTTGACGTGCGCGTAGCCGAGGCTGTCAAGGAGGTTGTTGAGAGCCTCGTAGGTGTCTTCGGTGATGCGCGCGGGCTGCGGGCCCTGGCGTCCCATGGCGGTCAGTGCCTCGTTGAGGAGTGCGGCGTCGGGGCCGCTATCGTCGAGTTTGAGGTCGCGGTAGAGCGCGAAGCCGCCGGTGAGGGTGATGAGAGGTTCACCGTTGACTTCTGCGATGAGGGTGCCGTTGCCGACGGTGTCACCGTGTTTGATGGTGATTGCGGTGTACTGTCCTTCGCCGCTGTAGCGTAGCGGGGTTGAGGTGGCGTAGTTCGCGGTGCAGGTCAGGGGCACGGTGGTGCGCAGTTTCTCGCGGGTGACCGTGGCGGTGATGGTGGAGGGGTCCGGGGGTGCCGCTTCTGCGTCTTTTTGGGCGGTGGTTTTGATGTTTTGGGCGCTGATGAGCGTGCCGACGGTGATGATGAGGAGCAGGGCGATAATGCCGTAGAGCCAGAGGGTTTTCTTCTGGCGGGTGGGGGTGGCGCTCATGGTGTCCCTTCTTTGGGTGCGCGTGTGGGAACGCTATTGTCTGTGCCGTTTGGGCTTAGGTGGCGGCGGTGCCGTGTGGGATTAGTTTGTGCCCGGCACGGGGATACGTGCCGGGCACAATACACTGTGACGAGGTGTAGCTGTTGTAGCTACTCTGTACGCCTGTTCTGGTTAGTCCGGTCTGGATAGCCCGGTCTGATTAGTCCGGAGGATTAGCTCAGAATCTTTCGGGCGTTTTCTTCAGCAGTTTTCTTGGCGGTGGTCACCTGCTCGATGAGGCCCTGCTCCTTTTCGAGGAACGTGGTCATATAGGCATCTAGTACCTGCCCAGTTTTTTCCTCGAAGTTAATTTTTTCGCGACACGTTGCATCATCAATCGCAGTTTGCTGTTCAGCGGGCGTTCCCTGAACAGCGTCATATGCAATATCTGAACTTGAATAGGTATACCCACGTTCAGCCATACAACGTGCCCATTCCTCGTCCAGTGACGAGTATGCTCCGTTAGATACAGAAGCACGAATATAGGGCAGTAGTTTCCTGGTAACTTCTTCCTGCATCCCTGCCAAAGTTTCAGAGCCATATAGTTTCAGCTCAGCTTCTTCTCGACAGCCGCCCTTTCCGTTATCTCCGTAATATGCTTTTCCTTCTTGCTCTGTCATGTTTATCGAGCCTTCCAAAGAAGCATAACGAGACGGAGGGGTAGGGCTGGGATAGCCAGAATTTCTAGCATATTCCACGCTTAGAGGCTGCGGAGAGAGCAAGCTCCTCACAGGAAACGTGTCAACCATGTAATAGGTCTTCCTGTCAGGGTAACCCTTGGATACCATACATTCTGATGCAAGACGCTGATAAGCGCGCTCAACATTATCAGAAGTGGAAATCATGGAATCCACTTTTTCAGTAGCCTGCACGTCGACAGTGGCGGCCGCAGAAATATTTTGCTGGCTATCGGAAGACGGGGTTGATTGGGTTGAGCTAGCGCCCCCAGCGCAACCCGCAATAAGGAATCCGGTAGAAAGGAAAACGCCGGGGGCCCATAGCTTTTTCATTTTTTATCCCCACATAACGAAGTCAACACGGTCATTAAAGTTATCGTGGACCAGGTTAGTACCACGGTACTGAGGAGGAAGGTGAGAACCATGGATCATACGTCCATGAGACCACTCACCAAGCCATTCACTACGGTAGTAGTTCGCGTTCATCCACGAGGAACCGCGGTCATGCATATACTCAGAAACATTGGCGTACGAGTAGTAACCGCTAATAGTGTCCTTGACACCACGAAAATCGGAATGCTCCCAGATGCAGACGTGGCTAGCAGGGCAATTCCAAACACCCGGATAGTCAGTAGCCTGAGCTGCCGGGGCAACGGCAACGATGCTGCCAGCACTCGCGGCAAGCACAGCAGCACTTGCCAAAACCTTCTTCAGAGACATCATAGTCCTCCTTGTTAGATAATCCATTTAGCATGGAAATTCGAAGATACAGAACTTCAGCAACAATAACTTACTGAACACTGTTCTTGGATTATAGATAGTTTTAAACACCCAAGTCAATAGATTTTTTCTCGTAAGGGTAATTTTATTCAGAACTAACGGCAACGTTTTATCAATTGTGGGGAGTCACGCCGCATGTTTTTCTTTCGGGATACGGATGGAGGGACGGTGTTCGTCCTCGTTCCTACAGGGAACCCGCCCTCGCTTCGCTTCGGGCACCCTGATGTCACTACGGACGACACCACCCCTCCACCCACGCTAGGCTACCCAAGGTGGCGCGCCGTGCTTTCCGGAAGCGCCCTCAGGGTGTCACACGGACGCTCTCCGATGCGGAGCAAGGAGGAAGCGGAGCGTCCGGGTGACGGGTGCCCCTGCGTAGGCGCGGAGGAAACATGTAGCGCACACCGTAGTCTTGGGAGACGCGAGGTACCCACCCACCCCACCCCTGTAGGAACGAGGGCGAATACCGTCTTCCAAGCACTCGCATCAGGAGCAAAGAGGATAATATGCACCTCGCACTACAAACCCGCATTATTCGGGGAACGCAAAAGTCCCGCCGATTCCTAAGAATCAGCGGGATTTTCTTTGAAGTGCGCCCCCTGGGACTCGAACCCAGAACCCATTGATTAAGAGTCAATTGCTCTGCCAATTGAGCTAGAGGCGCTTATTTGTTTTTCAGGTTTTCCCCTGCAACAAGTAAATACTATACGGCATTTTATAGACACCCGCAACTCAAGTGAGCATGAACTGCATCACATACCTGTTGAGTGCTGCTGTTCAGCTTGAAACAGCAAGAATCCGGCGCCCACCCCCTCCCCCGTGTGGGGTGAGAGGTGGAACGCCGGATTCTTAGAAAGCTATTGCTGAGCTACCGCTTAGCGAGCCACCGAACCCTCGGTGTAGTCGTCGTCAGCGGTGTTCCAGGAGAACAGCTCGCGCAGCTTGCGGCCGGTTGCCTCGATGGGGTGTGCCTCGCCCTTTGCGCGCAGTTCCTTGAACTCGGGTGCGCCTGCGGCCTGGTCTTCCATGAAGCGCTTTGCGAAGTTGCCGTTCTGGATGTCTGCCAGGACAGCCTTCATGTTTTCCTTGACCTCGGGGGAGATCACGCGGGGGCCGGAGACGTAGTCGCCGTACTCTGCGGTGTCGGAGATGGACCAACGCTGCTTAGCGATGCCGCCCTCGATCATCAGGTCAACGATGAGCTTGAGCTCGTGCAGGACCTCGAAGTAAGCAATCTCGGGCTGGTAGCCAGCTTCGGTCAGAACCTCGAAGCCGTACTGGACGAGCTGGGAGGTGGAGCCGCAGAGGACTGCCTGCTCACCGAACAGGTCGGATTCGGTCTCTTCGGTGAAGGTGGTCTTAATGACGCCTGCGCGGGTTGCACCCAGTGCCTTTGCGTAGGACAGTGCCAGTGCGAGTGCTTCGCCGGATGCGTCCTTCTCGACTGCAACCAGGGCGGGAACGCCGCGGCCTGCTTCGTATTCGCGGCGGACGGTGTGGCCGGGGCCCTTGGGGGCGACCATTGCCACGTCGACACCCTCGGGTGCGGTGATGTAGCCGAAGCGGATGTTGAAGCCGTGTGCGAAGAACAGTGCGTTGCCGGGCTTGAGGTTCGGCTCGATGCTCTCTGCGTAGACCTTTGCCTGGACCTGGTCCGGGGTCAGGATCATGATGACGTCTGCTTCTGCTGCTGCTTCTGCAACGGTTGCGACGCGCAGGCCTTCTGCCTCAGCCTTGGCACGGGACTTGGAGCCCTCGGACAGACCGACGATGACCTTCACGCCGGAGTCACGCAGGTTCAGTGCGTGTGCGTGGCCCTGGGAGCCGTAGCCGATAACTGCTACGGTGCGACCCTGGATCAGGGAGAGGTCTGCGTCGTCGTTGTAGAAAATGGTTGCTGCCATTTCTTCTCCTCAGTAAGTTTGGTATGCGGCCCAGGCTGGGCTCAACATTGACTATTCTACTTGAAAGCTGTTTAGTTGCGGGCTGTCGAGAGTACTTCTCAGCATCTGAAGTATCCGGAAGGTCTGTGAGCCCATAGGGGCGGGTATCGCATCGCCGCCGGTTTCCCGGTCGAAGCGGGGCGATACCCGAAGCTATCCCCCGCTAATGCGGGGTTGGTATGACACCCTGGTGGGTATTAGATGCGCTCGCTCATAGCGCGGGGGCCACGTGCCAGGCCGATGGTGCCGGCGCGAACGATTTCGCGAACACCGTAAGGCTCCAGAACATCCAGCAGTGCGTTGAGCTTCTCCTCAGAACCGGTTGCCTCGATGACAACAGACTCGGGGGAAACGTCAATCACGGATGCGCGGAACAGGTCAGCTGCCTGAACGATCTGCAGGCGAGCAACTGCGTCGGCCTTGACCTTAATCAGGATGTGACCACGCTGGGTGGAGGAGTCTGCGGGAAGCTCGACGACCTTCAGCACGTGAACAAGCTTGTTCAGCTGCTTAGTAATCTGCTCGATGGTGTGAGCGTCACCTTCGGTTACGACGGTGATGCGGGAAACACCGGGGTTTTCGGTGGGGCCCACAGCCAGGGAGAGGATGTTGAACAGGCGGCGGGAGAACAGGCCGGAGACGCGGGTGAGAACGCCCGGCTTATCTTCTACCAGAACGGACAGAGTGTGCTGAGACATTAGTTCTCTCCCTCACGATCGAACTCGGGCGAAGTGTTCTTCGCAATCCAAATCTTGTCATTAGAAACGCCTGCCGGGACCATGGGCCAGACCAGTGCGTGGGGGCTGACGGTGAAGTCAATGACCACGGGGCGGTCGTTGATTTCCAGGGCAGCCTTAATGGTGGCGTCCACGTCTTCGTCGCGCTCGCAACGGAAGGTGGCGCAACCGTATGCGTCGCCGAGCTTCACGAAGTCGGGGATGCGTGCGGTGCCGTGACCGTCCTTCAGATCGGTGTTGGAGTAGCGCTCGTTGTAGAACAGAGTCTGCCACTGGCGCACCATACCGAGGGAGGAGTTGTTGATGATAGCAACCTTGACGGGGATGTTGTTCTGTGCGCAGGTGACCAGTTCCTGGTTGGTCATCTGGAAGCAGCCGTCACCGTCGATAATCCACACGGTGGATTCGGGGTGTGCGACCTTTGCACCCATGCCGGCAGGAACGCCGTAGCCCATGGTGCCGAGGCCTGCGGAGCTGATGAAGTGACGGGGGCTCTCCTGCTGGATGTAGTGTGCACCCCACATCTGGTGCTGGCCAACGCCGGTGACGTAGTATGCGTCGGGGCCGGTGAGAGCGCTAATACGCTCCAGGACGTACTCAGGCGAGCCGAGGCCATCGTTGGGCTTTTCGTAGCCGAGCGGGTAATCCTTGCGGATGACGTTCAGCTCGTTCCACCATTCGGTGAGGTTCGGCAGCTGGTCTGCGAACTCGGTGGAGAGCAGGTCGGTCAGCTCGGGCAGCACGTACTTGAGGTCGCCGACGATCGGCACGTCTGCGAAGCGGATCTTCGAGATTTCTGCCGGATCAACGTCAATGTGGATGACCTTAGCCTCGGGTGCGAAGGAGTCGAGCTTACCGGTGACGCGGTCGTCGAAGCGTGCGCCGAGGGTGATGAGCAGGTCAGACTTCTGCATTGCGGCGACGGCGGGGACGGTGCCGTGCATGCCGGGCATGCCGAGGTTCTGGGGGTCAGAGTCGGGGAATGCACCGATAGCGTTCAGGGTGGTGACGACGGGTGCGCCGATGAGCTTAGCCAGCTTGTGGAACTCTTCGGAAGCACCTGCGCGGACCAGGCCACCGCCGACGTAGAAGACGGGGCGCTTGGATTCGGTGATGAACTTAGCTGCTTCGTGAATCTGCTTGGAGTGGCCGCGGGTGACGGGGGTGTAGCCGCGCAGCTCCAGGTCCTCAGGAATGCCGCGGTATTCCATCATGCCAACCTGTGCGTCCTTGGTGACGTCCACGAGCACGGGGCCGGGGCGTCCGGTGGATGCGATGTGGAATGCTGCTGCGAGCGCGCGGGGGATGTCCTGCGGGTCGGTGATCATGAAGGAGTGCTTGGAGATGGGCATTGCCATGCCGACGATGTCAGCTTCCTGGAATGCGTCAGAGCCCAGCAACTTAGTGGACACCTGGCCGGTGATTGCGACCAGGGGGATGGAGTCCATGTTTGCGTCAGCGATTGCGGTCAGCAGGTTGGTTGCGCCGGGGCCGGAGGTTGCGATGCACACGCCGGTCTTACCACTGGACACTGCGTAGCCCTGAGCTGCGTGGCCTGCGCCCTGCTCGTGTCGGACCAGGATGTGGCGGACCTTCTTGGAGTCGTACAGGGGGTCATAGGTCGGCAGAATGGCTCCACCAGGCAGGCCGAATACGTCAGTCACACCCAGGTCTTCGAGGGTGCGGACGATTGCCTGAGAACCGGTCATGCGTTCTGCGGGAGCGTTTGCCGCGTCATCAGAAGTGGAAAATCCCATAGTCATGGAAATGCCTCGTGTCTTAATGGTTCTTCGTTGTACTCAATGTTCTGCGTGGGGTTTGTGTGATCCTCACGCATCCTATGCCCGGGGGTACCAAGCTATAAAAAATGCCCCTCGCTGTTGGTGGTAGCGGTAGGGGCGCTCAGTCGCAGTGAATAGACCCTGCCACGCGCCCTAGGCGACGTCGACAAGGCGTAGAATTCGCTGGAACATTGCTGTCTTCACCCTTCTATGGTGCGCCCCAAGAAGGGGTGAGTCAAATCTCTATCGAGCAACACGCCCGTTTTTGTTCATAAAGGTGCAGGTCAGATACTTTCTTTCATGATGTGGACACATTGCACTTGTTGACACATTCCCACGTGTTCATTTGAACAGGTGAGAAAAACTCGCATTTTTGGACGTCATGGCGCGTAATATGCGCGAATACTCGTGACCTTCGTTGGTTGCCCCGGTAGACTGAAGCTATGACCGAACCGATCATCCCGGTCGCTGATGAGCTGACCGAAGCAAGTAAGTACGCAGAGGTTGTTGACCCCCGTAACTCTGTTGAGAGTGACGTGTTTTTGACGGGTGAGGAACTTATCCGAGTTCTGCACCCGGTTTTTGACGAGCAGATTATTAATTACGGTGCATACAATTTGGTGTATGCGACGGGCCGTGCGGTTTACCGTAATCCTGATTTGGCGTTGCATCAGTATCCTGATCAGCAGCATTTTATTGTTGGGTATCAGGATGCGCCTGATGAGGTGATTATTGCTCCGGTGAATTTGCCGGCGTTGACGCCTGCGGGTACGGCGACGACGATTGATAATACGAATGCTCTGCATGCGTATCGTGTGGGTGATGATGCGGTGACGCTTGAGTCGGTGAATGGCAGCTCGTTTTATTTGTCGTTTGAGGATAATGCTGAGGTTGCGACTCGTTTTGGCACTGGTCTGCTGGAGCAGGGTAAGGATGTTGAGGATTTCCGTGAGTTTGTGACGCGGATTTGGCCGGTCCTGTAGCCTTGTGACTTTTTGAAATGATTGCCCGCTGCGACTTTTGGGTTGCGGCGGGCTTTCGTGTGCTTACACGCAACCATGTTGAACGCTTGAGGGGCGGTGCGCCTCCTCGCTCCTACAGGGGCACCCGCCCTCGCTGCGCTTCGGGCACCCTGATGTCGCTACGGACGGCACCGGCGCCTCTGCGCGCACCAGGCTAACCACCACGCAACACACTAAAAGGCGACAGCCCTCCCCGCCCCACACGCAAAACACCCAACCACCAGGCAAAACACTAAACCGCGACAACCCTCCCCGCCCCACACGCAAAACACCAGCCATCACGTAACACACTAAACCGCGACAGCCTCCCCCCACTCCAGTTCGCTAGGCACGGGGCGCACATACTGAACCACCGCCTAACCCAACGGACCGGCGAGATTTCGCGAACCACTGAACCACAGGACGTAAAGAGGAGCGGGGCGGCACATCGGTAGCGCGCCGCGTTTTCCGGATGCGCCCTCAGGGTGTCACACGGACGCTCTCCGCTGCGAAGCAAGGAGGAGCGGAGCGTCCGGGTGACGGGTGCCCCTGCGTAGGCGCGGAGGAAACATACGGCGTGCCATCCCAACCAGCGAGGCGAGGACGAACACCGCCCCTCCAAGTCCATTCCAGGAGCATACTCCTCAGAACCGGTTAGTTGCCGGTCATGCCCAGCAGCTCATTCGCACGAACGCGAGCCCAACGTTCCGCGTTCAGCACAGCCTCCAGCGTCAAATCAGCGTCAGAGACAGCCTCAGCGCTGCCGGTGTGCTCCTCCAGCACGCGTGCGACCGAATCGACAATGTCGGTAAAGCGAATCGCGCCCGCATGGAATGCTGCCACGGCTTCCTCATTGGCGGCGTTGAACACTGCCGGGTGCGTGCCGCCGACCTTACCGGCGTCCTTGATCATGCGCACGGCGGGGAATGCTTCCTCGTCCAGCGGCTCAAAAGTCCAGGATGCAGCCTTCGACCAGTCACAAGCAGGCACGGCGCCGGGGATGCGGTGCGGCCAGGTCAGACCCAGCGCGATGGGCAGAACCATGCTCGGCGGGGACGCCTGCGCAATGGTCGATCCGTCCACGAACTGCACCATGGAATGCACGATGGACTGCGGGTGAACCGCCACGTCAATACGGTCCAGGTCCACGCCGAACAGGTGGTGTGCCTCAAGCACTTCGAGCGCCTTGTTGACCATGGTTGCCGAGTTGGTGGTGACGACCAGGCCCATGTCCCAGGTGGGGTGTGCGAGCGCCTGCGCGGGGGTCACGTCGTGCAGCTGTTCGCGCTTGTAGCCGCGGAACGGGCCGCCCGATGCGGTGAGGATGAGTCGGTCGATTTCTGCGTCGGTTCCGGAGGCGAGCGCCTGCGCGAGGGCGGAGTGTTCGGAGTCGACGGGCACCATGGGGGTGTTCAGGGGGGATGCGTCGACGGCGGCGCGTACGAGCGGGCCGCCTGCGATGAGGGATTCCTTGTTGGCCAGTGCCACGCGGTAGCCGCTGTTGAGGGCGGTGAGGGTCGGTTCCAGGCCGATGGAGCCGGTGATGCCGTTGAGGACGGTGTCTGCCGGGTGTGCTGCCGCCTGTACGGAGGCTTCGGCGCCGTGGGCGATCTGCGGGGTGTAGCCGGTGGCGCCTGCTTCGGAGGCTGCCGCTTCGATGAGTTCGCGGAGGCGCTGCGCGTCGTCGGCGGTGCCGCTGGTGGCGACCAGTTCGGCGCGCACGTGCACTGCCTGTCGTGCGAGCAGTTCGAGGGATCGGGAGCCTGCGGAGAGGGCGACGACTTTCAGCGGTGCGTCGGCGGCGGAGGCGCTGGTGCCTTTGAGTGCGGCGAGGTGGTCGATGACTTCCATGGCTTGGGTGCCGATGGAGCCGGTTGAGCCGAGGAGGGTGACGCGCTGCGGTGCGCGGGTGAGTTCTGTGAGGGCGTCGGTGAGGCGGTCGCGGCTGCCGCCGACGCGTGCTGAGGATCCAAACTTCATGGTTCTAGTGTCTCATGAGCTCGCGGGTACGTTCGGGTACTGGCGCCGCCTCTCATCTTAGAAGGCCCAGCACAGAAGACCCCAGCGCAGAAGAATCCCCCACCCTGTCATACGGGGCGGGGGATTCAACACTTCACGTTTTAGAGCAGATCCTGCAGCAACTCAATGCAACGGTCCAGGAAGGCGTCCACCTGGGATTCCTCGTAGCTGACGGTGCCCGAGGCGGGGCGGAACTTTGCGTGGCGCACCACGGAGGGGTCCAGCGGCTCCTCGCTGTTGAGCTGGGCGTACACGCGGTCGCAGATGGCGTCCACGTCGCCGACGAAGTAGCCCATGTGGCGGCGCTTGCTGGGGCGGCGGAAACGCTCACCGGCGGGGCGTTCCAGGCGGCCTGCGAGCAGCTCGCCGGTCTCTACGAGGGAGCGTTCCCAGTTGTCCAGGCCGTACGCCTCAATGTAGCGGCTGCGTTCGAGCTTGGCGAAGCGTTCCTCAATCTTTTCGAGGGCGCGGTCGACCACATCCAGCTGGTAGCCGCCGGGTTCTTCGCGGAAGACGACCTGGCGGATTCGTCGGGAGGTGTAGAGGTCTTCGGGCAGTTCGGCGGCTCCGCTGAGCTTCTCGTAGTCCTCGGCGAGGCGGGTGAACAGGCGGTCTACTTCACTGCGCTTGTAGCCGGGTTCGGTTTCTGCTGCACGGGCAAATCCGCCTCCGTGGGTGGTGCTTGCCAAGGTAGGCTCCTCTCGACGATTGAACTTTAAGAATACCAATGCGCAGGCTACCTGGTGCAAGGTGGGCGGGCGGCGTCTTAGATATAGCCTTTTACACCCCTCATCAACGGATACAGCAAAGGCGGGGCGCCCCTCCCCCATTCGTGGGAAGAAACGCCCCGCCTCCATAAGCGATAAAGCTTGAAGCTTTAGAGCGGCATAATAAACCGGAAAATCAGGCAACCAGCCGCCGCAGCGAAAAGGATCGAGTCCAGGCGATCCATCATGCCGCCGTGACCGGGCAGAATATTCGACATGTCCTTCACACCCATACGGCGCTTGAACACGGACTCGACCAGGTCACCGGCAGTCGAAGCGACCACCATGACCGCCGCCAACGGAATAGCCCAATACCAGGGCGAACCCATAACCGCCAAGGCGATAGCGCCAACAACCGCCGAGCCGACGAAGGAACCAGCCAGGCCCTCCCAGCTTTTCTTCGGGGAAATCTTCGGCGCCATCGGGTGCTTACCCCAATTCACGCCGGCAATGAAGCCGAACGTGTCATTGCAGATGGCCATCAGCAGAATCATGAGGATACCGCGCTCGCCGTGGTCCGTCTGGAAGTAGACCATGGCAATACCCAGCATCAGCGGCACCCACAGCAGAGCCAGGGCGCTACCGCTCAAAGACTTACCCAGTGAGACCTGACGGTCAGCACGCACGAGAGCAGAAGAAAGCAACAGCGCCAGCAGGCTCACCGCCAGGGCGATGCCCAGCCCGGTAAAACCGAACAGGTAGGACACCACCACAATTGCGCCAGACAGGGCACCCAGTAGGTATTCCGGGATGCCGTAGCCGCGGCGGGTATTGAGCACGTGCCCAATTTCCCAGGCGCCCAACGCTGCCGCGCCGGTAGCGATCGCAACAAAAACCGGCTGGTAAATCAGGCCCAGCACCAATAGCACGCCGAAACCAACACCCACACTAATGGCGGCGGGCAGGTTACGGCCAGCTTTGGCGCTGCGCGACTTGACCGGCGTTGCAGCGGTCTGCGGGCTCGGCTGTGGAGCAGGCGGCGCGCTTCTCTCTTCTTTCGCTTCTTTGCGTGCACTCATTAGGGTTTAGACCTCGAGCAGTTCAGCTTCCTTGTGCTTGTACAGTGCGTCGACCTGGTCGATGTGCTTCTTGGTCTGTGCGTCCAGTTCCTTCTCAGCACGTGCGCCTTCGTCTTCACCGATTTCGCTGTCCTTGACCAGCTTGTCGATAGCGGTCTTAGCGTGGCGGCGAACGTTACGGATGGAGATACGAGCCTCTTCAGCCTTGTGGTTGACGAGCTTGGTGTATTCCTTACGGCGCTCAGCGGTCATTTCGGGCATGACAACGCGGATAGCTGCACCGTCGTTGCTGGGGTTAACACCCAGGTCGGAGTCACGCAGAGCCTTCTCGATAGCTGCCAGTGCGGTCACGTCGAAGGGAACGATCTTGACGGTACGTGCGTCCTCAACGTTGAAGGACACCAGCTGCTGCAGCGGGGTCGGTGCACCGTAGTAGTCGGCGGTCAGGCCGCTGAAGATTGCGGGGTTCACACGACCGGTGCGGACCTTAGCGAACTCAGTCTTGGTTGCTTCGATGGTCTTTTCCATCTTCTCGCCGGCTTCGGCAAGGATTTCTTCGATCACGAAAGGATCTCCTTTGTCGGTATTCTGGGGTACCAGAATTGTCGGTGGGTGCGCGTTCAGCCCTCACGGTTCCCTACCGGTTCGCGGCGCATCCGAGGCGAAAACCGTAAGGATAAGGCGAAGTCGACGGGAAAGAGGCAGAACGTCGTATTTGATATAAGTCTAGACGGTACCGGCGGGCATAAGCGAGTTTTAGCGCCTACCCGCGCGGTACCGTCCAGAATAAGTCCGCGCTATCGAGCACGGTCACAATGTGAGGGGGCGTTCCGCACGCCCCACCCCAAAAAATTTAGGGGTTAGCGAGTAACGAGGGTACCCATCTTCTCACCCAGAATCGCGCGGGTCACGTTACCCTCACCCTGCATGCCGAACACGCGCATGGTCACGTTGTTGTCACGGCACAGGGAGAATGCAGTCTGGTCCAGCACGCGGATGTTGCGCTGCATTGCCTCATCGTAGGTGAGGTTGTACAGGCGCTCAGCGTTGGGGTCCTTGTTCGGGTCAGCAGTGTAGATGCCGTCCACGCCGTTCTTAGCGACCAGAACCTCATCTGCGTGGATTTCCAGGGCGCGCTGAGCAGCCACAGTGTCAGTGGAGAAGTAGGGCAGACCCGCACCAGCACCGAAAATCACGACGCGGTCCTTCTGCATGTGGCGAATCGCGCGGCGAGGAATGTAAGTCTCAGCAACCTGCGGCATGGTGATAGCGGACTGAACGCGGGTGTCAATACCCTCCTGCTCCAGGAAGTCCTGCAGAGCCAGGGAGTTCATCACGGTGCCGAGCATACCCATGTAGTCTGCACGGGAACGATCCATACCCGCCTGAGAGAGTTCAGCGCCACGGAAGAAGTTACCGCCACCAATCACGATGGAGGTCTCAACCTCGCCAACAGTTGCGGCGATCTGCTTAGCGATGCTGCGCACGACCTCGGTCGAAATGCCAACTTCACCGCCACCAAAAACCTCACCGGAAAGCTTGAGCAAAACGCGGCGGCGGCCGGTTTCGTCACGGTGCATCGGGCGGGGATTCGCTTCAGTCATGGTTCCTCCAGTGGCTTACCTAGGGATTGTTATGGGTGATTGGGGCGGACTCCTGCCGCCTAGTCCTTATCAAGGATACAGCAAAGCCGGATAGCCACCAGTGGTGACTACCCGGCTTCAGGCTATAATCCCAACCTCATACGACTTCCCTTACCGGGAACCCGCAATACGGGAGGGCAGAACTGCAGCGAGTCCTTATGCGCCCACGCGGAAACGTGCGAATGCGGTAGCGGTTGCGCCAGCCTCGGACAGAACCTGTGCGACAGACTTCTTGGAGTCCTTTGCGAAGTCCTGATCGAGCAGGGTGTTCTCCTTGAAGAAGCCCTTCAGGCGACCCTCAACGATCTTGTCCAGAATCTTCTCGGGCTTGCCCTCAGCGATTGCGGTCTCGCGAGCAACGCGCTTCTCGGTCTCGATCTGGTCTGCGGGGATGGACTCGGAATCCAGGTACTTGGGGCTCATTGCAGCAATGTGAACTGCAACGTCGTGTGCGATCTCGTCGGTGTTCTCACCGGAGACAGCCAGCAGAACGCCAACCTGTGCGGGCAGGTCCTTGGAGGTCTTGTGCAGGTAAACTGCAACGTTCTCGCCCTCAACGCGTGCAACGCGGCGGACAACGATCTTCTCGCCGAGCAGTGCACCAGCGTCGGTGGTCAGCTCCTCAACGGTCTTGCCCTCGTAGGATGCAGCCTGCAGCTCTTCCAGGGTGGAAGCGTTAGCAGCAATAGCAGCCTCGAGCACGTTCTGGCCGAAAGCGATGAAGGGGTCGGACTTTGCCACGAAGTCGGTCTCAGAGTTGACCTCGATCATGTAGCCAACGCCGTTCTCAACGCGTGCAGCTACCAGGCCCTCAGCGGTTGCGCGACCCTCGCGCTTGGTGATGCCCTTCAGACCCTTAACGCGGATGATCTCAGCAGCCTTCTGCTGGTCGCCGTTAGCCTCGTCCAGAGCCTTCTTGACGTCGAGCATACCTGCGCCGGTCTTCTCGCGCAGTGCCTTGATGTCTGCTGCGGTGTAGTTCGCCATTGTGAACTCCTTGTGTTGCTGTAATAAATCGGGATGACATCCCGGTGGTACAAATGGCGGACGGCGCCGCGCCCAGGTCAGGGCGGGCGCCGTCCGAACGTGGTCCCCGCGGGCGGGGGCCACAAAGCATAAAGCTTAGTGGGCTAAGAAAGCTTACTTAGCTGCCTCTTCAGCCTGTGCAGCCTCGTGCTGCTCCAGGAGCTCGCGCTCCCAAGCTGCCATGGGCTCCTCAGCTGCTTCAGCCTTGCCGTTCTTCTTAGCGTTGCGCTCGATCAGGCCGGCTGCCACTGCGTCAGCAATCACGCGGGTGAGCAGGTTGACGGAGCGGATAGCGTCGTCGTTACCGGGGATCGGGAAAGCAACCTCGTCGGGGTCGCAGTTGGTGTCGAGGATAGCAACAACGGGGATGCCCAGCTTCTGAGCCTCGTTAACTGCCAGGTGCTCCTTCTTGGTGTCAACAACCCACAGGAGGGAGGGAACCTTGGACAGGTTGCGGATACCGCCGAGGGTCTTCTCGAGCTTCTCGAACTCGCGACGCATGAGGAGCAGTTCCTTCTTGGTGTAGCGAGAACCTGCTACATCGTCGAAGTCAATCTGCTCGAGTTCCTTCATGCGCTCGATGCTCTTGGAGATGGTGCTGAAGTTGGTCAGCATACCACCGAGCCAGCGGTGGTTCACGTAGGGCATGTTCACGCGGGTTGCCTGCTCAGCGATAACTTCCTGAGCCTGCTTCTTGGTACCCACGAACAGGATGTTGCCACCGTGTGCGACGGTCGACTTAACAGCCTCGTATGCCTTGTCGATGAAGGCGAGGGACTGCTGCAGGTCGATGATGTAGATGCCGTTGCGCTCGGTCAGGATGAAACGCTTCATCTTGGGGTTCCAACGGCGGGTCTGGTGACCGAAGTGAACGCCGGAGTCCAGCATTTCACGCATAGTTACGACGGGCATGTCGTCTCCTTTTGTGGTGCCGCGCGGACCTCCCATTCGGGCTAGCCCAACGCGCGCATAGTAGTTATCAGTTTTTCCTGGCGGCGGTTAGCGTTCACGGTTGCCCGTTCAGCTCAGGCCCTAACCACCCCGTGTGGGTGGACCGAAGGTCCCTTATCGGCTCCCCGTGTGAGGATGCCGCTCACGCCGCGCGTCGTCAGTGATACTGTGCGGAACCCCCTCGAAGAGGGAGAATACCCGCGCAGGCACACTGCAATACGACATTGTACCGTATATTCCGCGATTAATCCGCCGGATCGGGGTTAAAACCTGCGCGGGCGGTTCGGGTGTGTGCGGGGGCACTGTGGATAACGGATTTTAAGGCGCAAAGGGCGGAGTTATCCACAATTTTTCGCGAGGCCCTGCGGGGCGGGGCGATTCGTGATGTGCTCAGAAGATGAAGAAGAACATGAAAAGTTTAGAGTCCGCGTTGCGGCACGCGGTGCTGGTGGCGTGCTGCCTGCTGGGTGCGCTCGTGTGCGCGGGTGGAGATGGCTTGACGGGCGGGGCTGGTTTTGCAGACGGTGCCGCCTCAAGTGCGCATGTTCCCGACAGTGCGGAGGCTCCCACTACCGTTGAGCTCGCCGTGAGCCGGCTACGCTACCGCTCCCCCACCGCCACCTCCAGACCGCGGGTAATCCATCCCTTTGAGAAGCCCGCCCAACGCTGGAGTGCCGGGCATCGCGGCGTAGACCTCGCCGTGCCCGAACACGACCGGCGCGTCTACGCACCGGCACCCGGCAAAGTGGTGTTCAGCGGCACGGTCGTCAACCGCAAAGTGCTGGTCATTGCGCATCCGGATGGGCGGCGCAGCACCTTCGAACCCATGGACGAGGCACTCCCGGCCGGCACCACCGTTGCAGCCGGTGAGGTCATCGGCACCGTCGCAGTCACGGCAGGCGGCAACAGCGAGCGCCCCTACCGGCGGTGCTCCACTCCCTGCCTGTACTGGGGTGTACGCCAGGGAGGCGCCCGCGGGGACGGCAGCGGCAAGACCGCCGAGTACATCAACCCCATGAGCCTGCTAGGGTCGAAGGAGCCGAGCATTCTACTTCCCGTGCCGGGCGGATACTAGGGGCGGACACTCGCACTGGCAGTCATTGGGTACGGCTGTGGCCCGTCACCTCCCCAGAAGGAGGCAACGGGGCCACAGGATCCAGACTAGGGGCGTTCTCTAGCGGGTTGCTAGAGGCTGCTACTTACTGGAGGACGTCACCGTCATCAGCACCGAACTGGTTCGGCTGAGTGGACTGCTCAGTGGGAGGGACATACGCCGGCATTGCCTTGGTCGGTTCAGTCTCACCGTAGTGCAAGCCCTGCTGCGGGGTGAACACCTGAGTCGGCGAATCATCACCGACAGTGTAGGCGGTGTTCTGTGCCGGGTAACCGGGCTGAGCAGCATAACCGTTCTGTACCGGGTAGCCGTTCTGTGCCGCGTATCCGCCCTGTGCCGGGTAGCCATTCTGTACGTCAGCCTGGGTTGCACCGTAACCGGTCGCAACACCCGCCGCAGCACCCAGTGCCGCAGCCGAAGCGGCACGACGCTCACGACCCTTCGCGCGAGCCGCCGCGATCTTCTTGCGGAACAGGAACAGCAGAACCAGGATGAGCAGCAGCAGACCCACAATAACCGCATCCACGATTACGTCAGTCATGCTCAGACCGGACACCGGAACAGTCAGACCGGAGGTGCTACTGACACCGCGGTCGGTCTTGACGCTCAGCTCGCCACCATTCACGGTCAGCTGCACGTGCTGAGAGCTCTTCGCGATGCTGTTCGCGGCATCTACCTTCTGCTGCTCCAGCGAGGAGAAGGTCGGAGCCTTGAAGGTGAACTCGAAGGGAGCCGCGTAGTAGTTACCCAGCTTCGAAGAGAGCTTAATCTCAGGGGTCACAATGTAGTCGGAGCCGAAGGGGTGGTAGCCACCGGGGCGGGTAACGGTCACCTTCGAATCGGGCAGGTATTCGTTCAGGCGCTGGTTGAACTCGTTCTGGTCCTTACCGCGAACCTTCACGCTCACGATGGTGGCGTCGCCGTCCTGACGAACCTCGGTCTCGTCATTACCGCCGCCTGCGAAAACGTCCTTGAGCTTCTGCTCAGCACCCGCAACATCCGCGGTCGGGAATGCGTAGAGGAAACGAGCTTCCATGGAACCATCCAGGCCCAGGGAGGTAGCCACCTTCATACTCTTCATCTCAATCTGACGTGAAGAAACACGGTCAACCGCAATGAGAGTACTGCTACCACCAGAACGGGAGGAGCTAGCGCGCCCCTCAGGGTCCACCATGTAGGACTTATCGTTGGTGTCCATGATGGTCAGAGTCAGGCCATCACCGCTCGGGGAGCACAGCAGCGCGCAGTCCAGCAGACCCGAAATCTTCTTCTGAACGGTGAAGTTATTATCCTTCGCCACTACCTCACGGCTAGCGGAGAGATCGGTACTACCTGCACCAAACAGCTTCTTGAGACCATTTCCCAAATCCTCAATCGAAGAAGCGCTAAAGGTCAGGGTACGGCCCACTTCTTCCTTCGCGCTGGCGGTCGATGCGGAAGGAGCGTATGCCTTCGCCTGCGAGGATTCCAGACCCTTCTTCAGCTCGGAGCCCTCAGGCTTGACCTGGTTCAGGTAGGCGTCGACCGCAGCGGCGGTCTCGGTGTTCATGATTTCCTTCGCAACGAAGGAGATGGCGACGTCATAACCGCCGTCCTTCTCCTTCACGTCAAGGATGACGTTACGGAAACCGCGGTCCTGAACATCCTTCGCGGAAATCTTAGACCCACCGGAGTTCTTCACTTCCTTCTCGCCAAACTTCACAGTGGTTTCATCGCTGCTGCTGAGGACGCTGTTCTTATTAGAAGCAGACACCACACCATCCACGACCAGCGCTTCCGGAAGCCAGCCCAGCAGGTCGCCAGAGCTGAAGTTTTCCTTCACCTGGATACCCTGCACCAGGCCCTGGTCAGAGTTGATGATGCTGATCTGCGGCTTGATGTCGGAGCCCGAAGCCTTCAGCAGAGAGGTCACCTTGGAGTGGTATTCGTCCACGGAGGAGAAGGAGACCTTGAAGGTCGCACGAGCCTTCTCGCCCTCAGACTGAATACCTTCGTACTCCATGCCCTCGGGCAGGTGCTTACGAACGGACGCATCCAGCGCCTGGGTGCCGCCCTTAACCTTGTCCTGGTTATCCTTCATGTTGAAGGAAACCAGAATCGTACGAGTACCCTTCTCGGCGCTCTCAAGACCCAGCTGGGTCTCAATCTTCGCGCTGCAGGCACTCAGAATCAGCGCTGCAATGGTCAGCAGAACCGCCAGGAACATCCAGCGCTGACGAGCCGGTGCAGCCGGGGTATGAGTCATCGCGTGCATTCTAGGCTCCCATCAGGCGAATAGCCACGTAGTAAACAACCATGGATGCCAGAACCCATGCGGTGCTCAGCGCCGCGTGCATGATAATCGGGGACTTCGCGAAGCGGCCCAGACGGTTCAGGCCCAGGTAGGTCAGAGCCTCACCCGAGAACACCGCAAAAGCAAGCACCAGAACCATGAGCATGGTCAGGAAGAACGCGCCGTCACCGCTACGGGTGAGGCGCAAGAAGAACACGAGCAGGTTCAGCAGCAGGAACGAAGGAATCAGCACCAGAGAAGACACCGACACAGCATGCATACTCGCGGTGAAGGACGCCGGCGCCTTGCCAATGCGCGCGGTCAGCTGCAGCTGCACACCGCGCAGAACCTGCACGCCGAAGATGGCGAGAGCCATCAGCACGTACGCCAGAATCATGCGTCCGGTCGGCACAGCCTGTGCGGCGTAGGCACCACCGTAGGCGGCACCACTTCGGCCACCAAACATGTAGCCCAACATGGACATCATGACAACCGCCGCCAGAATTACCAGCTGGCTGAAGAAGAACGCGCCCACTAGCGCCTGCAGAGTCGTGGGAACAATCCAACCCCACGCACCTGCGGAAGAGATGCGAGCGTGCGCGGTCGCCGGGTTGCTGGAGAAAACGTCCAAGAACGCGTTCCAGGTAGCACCCAGTGCCTTCACCGCCGGATGCGGTGCGCTCGGCGCATAGGTTGCCTGGCCGGGCTGACCCGGCTGCGCAGTACCGGGCTGAGCAGTACCGGGCTGGGGCGCCTGCTGCGACTGAACGGGCTCAGGCTGAACGGGCTGCTGAGGTGCTACCGGTGCGGCAGGCTGAGCAGCATTACCCGGCTGGCTCGACTGCACGGGCTGGCTCGGCTGAGCAGCCTGGCCCGGAAGCGAAGCGTCCTGCGCGGGGTGTGCGCCGGCGTCGTAGCCGTAGCCTCCGGCTACACCCTGCGACGGGTTGTTGGGAGTGTTCTCCGACATTGAGATCCTCTCGTATGGTGTGTGGAAGCAACACCGCCAGCAGAATCGGCACCTACCGGCGGCATCACACTGTCTTTCGTGACAAGACTCTTCAACCCTACCGTATTGAACGCTATGGTGCGTCTTCGTTCGTCATTTACTCATTTTCATCACCGTTGATGCATTCCATGAACAAAAATAGGCACCCTGAGTGCACGACAAAAGAGCACGAAAAAGCCCCGCCCGCCGACAAGTGGGTGAAGTCGACGGGCGGGGCCGTAGGGAGTGCGGGGCTCGAACCCGCGACCAAGGGATTATGAGTCCCCTGCTCTAACCGGCTGAGCTAACTCCCCATCCGGTGCAGTGACGGCGCGCAATGGGCGCCTGCACCATCCTCTAGAGTACCTGAACGGCGACTGAGAACGAAAAACGCTCTCTCATACTCAACGCTCAGAATCTAGAGAAGCTTAGCGGCGCGAATCCAGGTAACGCTGGTACGGAGCATCGCTCACGTAAAGTTCCTCGAAGGTGCGCCAGGTGTTCTCAGCACTGTGGAAGCCCACGATGCGGCGGGACTCGCGGCCCATCTGCTCGCGCTCAGCAGCGGGCAGGGAGAGCACCGCCTCCAGCTTCTTCGCCAAATCCTGAGCGTTATTGGGTTCGAAGAGGTAGCCGTTCACACCGTCCTCCACCAGGTGCGGCAGAGCCAGCGCGTTCGCGAGCACCACGGGGGTGGAGGCGCTCATCGCCTCCAGGGAAACCAGGGACTGCAGCTCGGCGGTACCGGGCTGGCAGAACACGTCAGCCATCTGGTACACCTCGGGCAGATGCTCATCCGGAACGAAGCCACGGAAAATCACGCGGTCGGACACGCCGCAATCGTGCGCCTTCTGCTCGAGAGCCTCACGCAGCTCACCGCCACCGGCGATATCCAGCACCACGTGCTCGAGAGTATCGGGCAGCAGGGAGAGCGCCTCAATGAGCACGTCCACGTTCTTCTCTTCGGCAAGGCGACCCACGAAGGCAATACGCAGCTCACCGGGAACCTTACCGGCGTCAGCACCCTCAGGCAGCTCGTAGTCGCTAATCTCAATACCGTTAGAAACCGGCATGACGGGGCGGTCAAAATGACCCAGGTCGCGCATCGCATCCGCACCGATCTGGGTGGGGGTGGTAACGACCGCAGTCTTGGAGAAGCAGAAACGCATGTCCTTCCAGGTGACCTTCTCAATCACGCGCTTCACGGGAGCGGGGAAGGGCAGGAACGGGTCAAGGTTCGCCGGCATGAAGTGGTTCGTTGCGATAACGCGGATACCGCGGCGCTTCGCCTGGAAGATGAGGGCGCGGCCAATAATGTAGTGGCACTGCACGTGCACCACGTCCGGGCGAACCTCGTCAAGGATTGCGCCGACCTCGGACCAGATCTCCCAGGGAACGCAGATGCGGTTCGTCTCGTGGGTCGGGGGCAGGTGCGAGCGCAGGCGGTGCTCCACGATGCCGCCCTCTACTTCGGTGCGGTAGCTGGGGCCGGGGATGGGGCTGGCGGCGACTACGTGCACGGAGTGGCCTCGCTTGAGCATGGAGGTGGCGAGGCGGTGACCGAATTGCGCTGCACCGTTGATGTCCGGCGGGTAGGTTTCTGCGCCAATCAGAATCGTCTTTGCCTGTTCCATGACGGGGCTCCTCATCGGGGTGTAGTGTGTCGGTGACTTTGGGGGTTTCGGGTGCGACGGCGCGCCGCTTCTACCTCTGTCTGCCGCGTGCACCGGGTGGATCCAGTACGTACAGCACTTGTCTATTCTACCTGTGAGCTGCGTCCTTCTCCGACTCGTAGAGGGAGGGTTTTGGCTGGGAGTTACCTCTAAACCTCACGTTGAGACAGAAGTCGGCAACCTGCCTGTAGACGCACAAACGCCCCGATACAAGTATCGGGGCGTTTGGACGCTTGGCGTTAAACCTATGCGCCGGCTTTAGCGGCGACTGGGTTTATGGTGTACCGGGTTTAGCGGCGTACCAGGCGGTTCAGGAAGTGCAGGACGGTTGCAATGGATGCGCCCAGTGCTGCGAAGGACTTCCAGCGTGCCTGCAGAACCTCGGGCTTGCGCACGTTCTCTGCCAGGCCGCGGCCGGTAGCTGCTGCACCTGCGGCAACCTCGGAGGGCACTGCCTTGAGAGCATCCAGAGCCTGCTGGGTGTTGTTCTGAACGTCGCCGGTGTAGGACTGCAGGTCGTCGCGCAGGGCTGCCAGGTGCTGGCGGCGTTCTGCGGTGCGCTGCTTGAGCTCTTCGAAGGTCGGCGGCTTGGGCTCTTCCTCACCGCGTGCCTTGCGCTCTTCAGCTTCCTGACGTGCGCGTTCTGCTGCTTCTTCAGCTTCCTTAGCCTTCTGCTCTGCACGCTCTGCCTGTTCCTTCTTCAGGCGCTCAGCGGACATGGCGGTACCTTCCTTGAGTACGCCGAGGTCGAAGAGCAGACCGAAGATTGCGGATTCGGGCTTGAACGGCAGCTGTGCCTTGACCTTCTTCAGACCGACCAGGGCGCAGATTGCCAGGACGATGAGGAAGATGAGGGCGAAGACCAGCGCGGATGCCCAGTAGGGCATGACGGTGCCGAGGCCGAGGATTGCTGCGGCGACCAGCGCAATGATCAGGAACAGACCGAAGACTGCTGCGACGCCGAAGAAGGCCGCACCCTTACCAACGGCGATGCCCTTGGTCTTCAGCTCGTGCTTTGCAATCTGGATTTCGTCCTTGACCTGGCTGGGTCCGAGGGTCTTGAAGGTTTTGCCAGCGTCGATGATGTTCGCGACGCCGGACTTAATCCCGCTGATGCCAGCAAAGAAACGCTTAGGTGCCTTGGGATTAGTAGTAGTGGTCATGACCACCTCTCCGTGACGTGTTTTTGGAGGCTTCTTTTTCGCACTCCACCTCCTATAGTTTAGCCCCTTATGATACCTCCGCGTGACCGTTTGGGTGGGGGTTTGCGCTATCTCTTCAGGTATTTTCGACTTTCTGGAGGCTACATTGAGCTGCAGGCGTAGCTTTCTGGGTTTGGTTGCGCCTGTGGATTTGCTCTGGAGTAGGCGTAAGAGGATGCCGATGCGCCGCTCCCCCGCTACGCGCCGAGTGGGTGCGTGGCGCGTGGGGGTGGGGAACTTTTCGGTGCGTTAGATTTCACATTTTTACAGGGTACATTTTTGCAGGGTGAAGTATCTTTGCCTCGCCGGGGGCGTAAGCCCAAGGGGTTGCTGGTTCACGACTTGGGGAGAACGTTCCGACTGGACTCGATACAGCGGGGTGAAGATTTTCCGAGCGCGCGAGGAAGTAAAAACCGTTAACCCCGCCGAGGGCGTAAGCCCGAGGACCTGGAGGGAGCGCCCCAGCGCCTGCGTATGGCGGAGTGGTTACTGATTCATGACTTGGAGAGAACGTTCCGACTGGACTCGAACTAGCGAGGCGAAGATTTTCCGAGCGCGCGAGGAAGTAAAAACCGTTAACCCCGCCGAGGGCGTAAGCCCGAGGGCCCGAAGGGAGCGCCCCAGCGCTCACGAAGGGTGGAGTGGTTACTGGTTCGAGCCAGAGTAACGTATATAGCAAGAACCCCGGAACTTCGTTCCGGGGTTCTTGCTATATCTGCTCCCCCGACTGGACTCGAACCAGTAACCCTTCGATTAACAGTCGAATGCTCTGCCAATTGAGCTACGGGGGATTATTTTGTTTTTGTTGTTTGGTTTCCCTTGCAACGAGTAATAACTATACCGGGGCTGTTTGGGCTCCGCAACTCGAAATAGCGTGAAGTGTATCACTCTTTAGATTGGGAGCTTGGGCTCCGGTTAACCCGCGCTACCCCCCCCCCGGCTGTCTGCGGAACGTAAAACGTTGAGCAGACAGCCGGGGCTCTCACAAGGAACCGCACCTAGCCGCGCTGTGCGGCGAGCTGTCGGCGGCGCATCTCCAATTCGAGGAGCTGACGCTGTACCGCTTCGAACTCTTCGTCGTCGGGGTTGGCGCTGAGCTGTTCCAGGCGCATCATCAGGTCGGATTTTTGGCGGGCGATTTGCTGTTCGAATAGGGCGTTGAGCGCACCAGTCACAAAACCGGGCAGACGCTCAGCGCTACTGACCGGTAGCGGTGAGACGGCGAGCTCTGCGATGGCGGGGTGTACGCCCTCCACAGCGCCGGAGCGCACGCAGTTAATCCATTCGATGCCGGGGGTGGGCGCCATGACGGTTGCCGCGTGAATAATGCCGGCGGCCACCTCGCGGTGGGTGCGGTAGCGGAACTGCACGGTGGCGAGGTTACGCCACTGTTCCACGCTGATGAGCTCGGGGTGCTGCAGGGCAATCTCGAGCGCCGCCTTTTCGAGGCGGGCGACCGGGTCGCGCGGGTCGGGGGTGAGGAACTCCTCGACGGCGGGGGCGGTCGCCTCCGGCTGGGGTGCGGCGGGCTGAATGCTGCTCGGCGGATGCGCGGCGGCATTCTGTCCGGCGTAGGCGCTGGGCGCGGCGTAATCCTCGGGAGGCGGGGCATCGTAGGCGGGGTCGTAGGGCGCGTCAGCATGAACTGCCCCCTGAACACCCGTATAACCCGGCGTGCCCGCGTAACCCTGAGCGCCCGCGTATCCCGGTGTGCCCGGCACTCCCTGCGGCCCCTCGTTCAGACGCTCGTAACGCGGCGCGGCGGCGGTAGCCTCCGCCTGCTGGGAGCGAGAAAGCTTCGGGTGATTCTGCGCGTACGCCACGGCACGCTGAATCTCGTCGAGCTCCAGACCAAGCTGACCGGATACCTTACGCATGTAGGCGGGGCGCAGGTCGCGGTCCTTAATACCGGCGATAATCGGGGCGATAGCGCGCATCGCCAGCACGCGGCCTTCAAGGGTCGCCAGGTCGTACTTGGCGAGGGTTGAATCAATCGCAAACTCGAAGAGCGGGCGGCGCGAAGCGATTAGCGAGCGCACGGCGGCGTCGCCCTTGTGTAGGCGCAGGTCGCAGGGGTCCATGCCGTTCTCGGCAACCGCCACGAAGGTCTGCGCGATGAAGCGCTGGTCCTCCTGGAAGGCTGCCATGGCGGCTTTCTGTCCTGCGGCGTCACCGTCGAATGTGAAGATGATTTCGCCGCCGGAGCCGTCGTCGGTAATCATGCGGCGCACCATCTTGATGTGGCCGGGACCGAACGCGGTGCCGCAGGTGGCAACGGCGGTAGTGATGCCGGCGAGGTGTGCCGCCATGACGTCCGTGTAGCCTTCCACGATGACGACCTGCTTAGCCTTGGTCATATCGCGTTTTGCCAGGTCAATGCCGTAAAGCACCTGGGATTTCTTGTACAGCTGCGTCTCGGGGGTGTTCAGGTATTTGGGGCCTTGGTCGTCGTCGAAGAGGCGGCGGGCACCGAAACCGATGGTTTCACCAGCGATGGTGCGAATCGGCCAGATGATGCGGCCGCGGAAGCGGTCGTACAGGCCGCGGTTGCCCTCCGAGAACATGCCGGTCGCCTTCAGCTCCTCATCCGTGAAACCCTGGGAGCGAAGATGCTTGAGCAGGTGGTCCCAGCCGCGCGGGGCGTAGCCGACACCGAACTTGCGGGTTGCGGCGGGGTCGAAACCGCGGGCGCCGAGGAAGCGCTGCGCCTCCTGAGCATCAGCGCTGTATAGGTTACGTTCAAAGAACTCTGCGGCAATCTTGTGCGCGTCGAGCAGGCGGCGGCGCATACCCGCCTCATAGCGGTCGCCGGGCTTACCGCCCTCATAGTGCAGGGTGTAACCAATACGGGCGGCAAGACGCTCCACCGTCTCAACGAAACTGGTGTGCTCCATCGCCATGACGAAGGAGTACACGTCACCGGATTCACCGCAGCCAAAGCAGTGGTACGAACCGACCTGCGGGCGCACATTGAAGGAGGGCGTGCGCTCGTCGTGGAACGGGCACAGCCCCTTGAAGGTGCCTATACCGGCGCTTTTGAGGCTCACATAGCCTTCAATGATTTCGCGGATATCGGTACGGGCGCGGACTTCGTCAATGTCTTCTTTGCGGATTAATCCAGCCATAAACTCAATTCTACGGTGAGGGTCAACAGGTAGCGCCTACAGGCGTTACGGGTGCACAAAATAGGGTCAGAAAAGGATGCGCCGCGACGCGCAAACAGCACGCCGCGGCACACAAGTACAGGTGTTTAGCCGCCGGAAATATCCAGCTCAGCCTCGACCAGGCCCAGACGCTCAGCGTCCCCCAGGATGCGCGAATCCAGCCAGCCATCGGGCAGGTGCGGCTGCTTGGGGCTGCCGGCGCGACCGCGCGAGCCCTCCACGGCGGCACCCGGGTAACCAATCGAGTGGTCCAGCTGAGCAATCAGCTCACGGAAGGTCGCCAGGTCGGGCACCTGGGCCATCTTCGCACGCAGCTCGCCACCGACCGGGTAGCCCTTGAAGTACCACGCCACGTGCTTGCGGATCTCGCGCAGGCCTCGGGTCTCATCGCCGAAGGTTTCCACCAGCAGTTCTGCGTGGCGGTAAATCATGTCCGAAACCTCAGTCAGGGTCGGTCGGATACGCTCCGACGAACCCTCAAACGCATTCTGCAGGTCGCCAAACAGCCACGGGCGACCCTGGCAGCCGCGACCAATCACGACGCCGTCCACGCCGGTCTGCTCAACCATGCGCACCGCATCCTCAGCGGAGAAAATATCGCCATTACCCAGAATCGGCACATCCGGAATCAGCTCACGCAGCTGCGCAATAGAATCCCAGTCAGCCTTACCCGAATAATGCTGAGCCGCAGTACGACCGTGCAGGGCAATCGCCGCGACACCGGCATCACGCGCGATCTTGGCGGACTCCAAGAACGTAATATGGTCATCGTCGATGCCCTTACGCATCTTAATAGTCAGCGGAATATCGTTGCGGGACGCCTCCTTCACCGCGGTCTGCACAATCGCAGTGAACAGGTCAGTCTTCCAGGGCAGAGCGGCACCGCCACCGCGGCGAGTCACCTTAGGAGCCGGGCAGCCAAAGTTCAAGTCAATGTGGTCGGCACGGTCCTCTTCAACGACCATGCGCACAGCCTTACCGACGTTGACCGCGTCCACACCGTAAATCTGGATGGAGCGGATCTTCTCGTCCGGGTCATGCTCAATAATGCGCATGGACTCGGGCTTACGCTCCACCAGGGCGCGCGCAGTCACCATTTCGGTAACGTACAGGCCGCCGCCATATTCACTGCAGAGGCGGCGGAAAGCCTTATTGGTCACGCCAGCCATCGGGGCGAGAACCACGGGAGTATCAACGGTCAGATTGCCCAGTTTCAGGGGCGGAAGGGTAAGACGGGGTGCTTCAGAATTCACCCCTATATTGTGGCATACGGGGGCAAATCGAGAACCGGACTCAGCTGAGGGGGTACAGGAGCACAGTACAGCAGCGCGGCACAGTACAACGGCACGGCGCCGGCGCAGCAACCGCAAGGAGACGCAGGTACGCGAGAGGGGCGAGGAAGCGTTCCGCTCCCCCACCCCTTCAGCAAGAGTCAGCCCGCAGGCTCAGTATCGAGAATCTACCTAGTAACCTACTCGGTCACGTAAATATAGGTCGGGTCGCCCTCCACCGAGGCAGTGCCGGCACGCAGTAGCACGTCGGTCACCTGAACCAGCGCCTCCATGGCGTCATCAACCTCAACCAGCACCGGGTACTTAGCACTCAGCAGGGACAACACCTGCATAATCGCCTCCACAGCACCCTCATTATCGAAGTCATAGCCCAGTAGCAGTTCGGTGGCGGTGTTCTCATTCACCAGCGCCGCCTCCGGGTCAGTCTCGAAGGGGTGGTAGCTCACCGCAAACGCAACAATCGGGCCCTTCTTACCCTCTGCGGCCGCCTCACGAATATGGTCACGAAGCACCACGGCGCCAAAGGCACGCACCTCATCCGAGAGGAAGTAGCGGTTCACCGTGCCCAGACCCACCTCAGCGGGAACATCCCACTCATGGGCGCGGCGGTAGAACTCCCAGAGCGCGGCGGTCAGCTCAACCGAACCGGTCGCCAAATCCTCAATCGCCTGAGTCTCGTTACCGTCAGCATCCTCACGCAAAGACACCGGAGGAATCGCACCCGGCTCCACACGCACCATGCGGGAACGCTGAATCAGCTTCATACCGGCCGCCTGCGCGAACTCCTCACCATCGCTAAACGGTGCAAGCTTCACGCGCAGAGCAGTGGTCTGACCGTGCGCCGCCGCAATCTCACGCAACGCATCCAGCAGGGCGGTACCAATGCCCTGACGGCGGTGGTCAGCCGCGACCTCCACATAGGACCACAAACGCGTCGGATGCAGCAACGAAGCCACCACAGTACCCGCAGCCACCGGCACACCAGAAACAGTCACCACCAGGGTGCGGCTAAACGGCGCGTCCGTATCCGGGCCGAAAAGGCCACGCTGGCGCTCCTCAACCTCATTGCGGGCAGAGTTCCAAATCTCAAGCAGGGCAAGGTCATCACCCTCCTGCCAGGGGCGAATCTCAAATTTTTCGCTGAGGCGTTCAGCCATATCCGTGCACCTTTCCTTCGCTCGCTTCAATCGTGCCAATCAGTCTAACCAGGGTAGCCCAAATACACGACGGCGGGTAGCCTCTTTCGCTCTAAGAGGCTACCCGCCGACCATGTTATGAAAGTTTTAGCCTGCCAGGCGTGCAGCCAGGTAGGACTTCACCTGATCCAGAGCCACACGCTCCTGGTTCATGGTGTCGCGCTCGCGGATGGTCACAGCCTGATCCTCGAGGGTATCGAAGTCTACGGTAATGCAGAACGGGGTACCGATCTCATCCTGGCGGCGGTAACGGCGGCCAATAGCGCCCGCCTCGTCGTAGTCCACGTTCCACAGGCCACGCAGCTCATTCGCCAGCTTAGTTGCCGGCTCAGACAGTTCAGCCTTCTTCGACAGCGGCAGAACAGCAGCCTTCACCGGTGCCAGGCGCGGGTCAAGCTTCAGCACGACGCGCTTATCCACGCCACCCTTAGTGTTGGGTGCCTCGTCCTCGACGTATGCGTCGACGAGGAACGCCATCATGGAGCGGGTCAGGCCGAAGGACGGCTCAATCACGTACGGCACGTAACGCTCACCGGTAGCCTGGTCGAAGTACTCAAGCTTCGCGTTGGAGTGCTCATTGTGCACGCCCAGGTCGTAGTCGGTACGGTTCGCAACGCCCATCAGCTCGCCCCACTCCGAACCCTGGAAGCCGAAGCGGTACTCAACGTCAATAGTGCCAGCCGAGTAGTGTGCACGCTCCTCCTTAGGAACGTCGAAGCGGCGCATGTTATCCGGGTTAATACCCAGGTCAACGAACCAGTTCCAGCAGTCCTCAACCCACTCGTTGAAGTACTTATCAGCGTCATCCGGGTGCACGAAGTACTCAATTTCCATCTGCTCGAACTCACGAGTACGGAAAATAAAGTTACCGGGAGTAATCTCGTTACGGAACGACTTACCAATCTGGCCAATACCGAACGGCGGGCGCTTACGAGAAGCAGTGACCACATTGTTGAAGTTCACGAAAATACCCTGAGCGGTCTCCGGACGCAGGAAGTGCAGACCCTCCTCATTATCAACCGGGCCCAGGTAAGTCTTCATCAGACCGGAGAAGTTCTGCGGCTCAGTCCACTCACCACGAGTGCCACAGTTCGGGCAAGCAATCTCTTCCATGCCCTCAGCCGCGCGGCCCTTCTTCGCCTCAAAGTTCTCCAGCAGGTGATCCTGACGCAGACGCTTGTGGCACGACAGGCACTCAACCAGCGGGTCGGTGAAGGTCGCCACGTGACCGGACGCCTCCCACACCGCACGAGGCAGAATAACAGAGGAGTCCAGGCCAACCATGTCCGCACGAGAGCGGACGAAACGCTGCCACCACTGCTGACGGATGTTTTCCTTCAGCTCTGCACCGAGGGGGCCGTAGTCCCATGCGGAGCGGGAACCGCCGTAAATTTCACCGGCCTGGAAAACAAAGCCGCGGCGCTTCGCGAGCGCAATAACGTTATCGAGGGTGGACTTTTCAGCCATAGTTACTCCTTCTGCCCCGCCACCGGCTGTGACGTGCGTGAGTTCGGGTTCATAAGGGACGCAACCCAGAACGGGGCGCCCGTATTCGCGCTCATCGGCGCAATATGCACACTTTTTGATGCAAGACACTAGGGTACCATCACCACCCCACCCCTGGGTATGCCTACCCGGCCCACCACTCCCCCATTTTTGCCGGACACCAGGATGCACCCGGCGGGATAAACTAGGAAGCATGGAAGAAATTTTTATTCGCGACGATATGATCCGCCTCGGCCAGTTCCTCAAGCTCGCCAACCTCGTAGAGGACGGCGCGCAGGCACGCGAGGTCATTCAGCACGGCCTGGTAAAGGTCAACGGCGACATTGAGGAAGCACGCGGCAAGCAGCTGCACCCCGGAGATACCGTGACGTTCAACGGCGTGACCGTGAAGGTTGCGCACGAGGACTAGTCCTCTCTCTGCTTGGTTAGGGCTACAGGCGAGGGGCAGTGACCGTCCTCGTTCCTCCCCTCACCAAGCAGGGGCGGGGCGCCGCATATTTCCTCCGCGCCTACGCAGGGGCACCCGTCACC
>NZ_KV808407.1:33497-92859 GCF_001812285.1 Rothia sp. HMSC065B04 | reverse complement strand
GTTCATAACGGCCGTAGTCTTGACTCACCAAACCAACATTTGCCAACATGTTGTATTTACTCTCAGAAGAAACACCCTTATACGTTATGCTCCCCAGGGCAATTGGTGTAATTCCAAGAATTGCATTTATTAGCGTTGTTTTTCCCGCGCCCGAGGCACCAACTACTGCAATCATTTGATTATTCATCAGCTCAAGATTAATATCTTTAAGCGCAAAAGACGACGCGCCCTCATACTGAACGGATACATCTTTGCATATAATTTTTGAAATATTTTCATGGTTAGGGTTAGAAGTTTTTATCTCAGAAGCATGGTCGTAAGTATCAGAGTCGCATACCCTTCGGAATTGCTGAACAGATAATGCTCCATTAATAATCTGACCAAATGAATATCCCACCTCTTGGGTCGCATCAACACAGGCAATGATTCCAATCAGCGATCCGGCCACATACGATATATTGGCGCCTGAATCCACAAGGAAGTACAGGGACGCAAAAAGTAAGACAGAGCAGAGTAGCCCTGCAACTATGGAGATGATTCCTCTAACACTTTCAAGGCTCAATTCCCTACCGGCCGCCCGGCGTCGCCAGGACGCTACGCGTTGCGAGAAAAATCGGGAGGCTCTCATGAGGTGAAGTTCTTGGGCTCGACTCTGAGCCATCAGATTGTCTAGATAGTAGTTCTCTGCCCGATAATCCTCGTACATTAGGGTGTAGATAGCGTAATCACGTTTAGCGAGAATCACCATTGCAATGGCTAAGGGCAATGAACACAGTGCCGCAAAAATTGCTGCCACAATGCTGACGTTCGCGATATTAAGACAGAGAAGTAACACCATTGCGAAGGCACTCACCAATGTCATAACTGACATGGTGTGAACCTGCAATTCCTGTTTCGATATTGCCTCTCTAGCAGCACGTATATCTTCCTGCGATTTTGTGCTACCTATATCAGATAATGGAAATGTAGATAACCTGTTATTTAACATGCAGTGAACCCGATAATTCACCTTTGATTTGAGGATCAGCATGTTACTTATTACCCAACGTTGGGCAATAATATTAATTCCAACAACAAGGGCAAGCGCAACAATATAAATCCAGGCCGCGCCACCATTCGAACCGCTCAAGGCTGACACTGTATTACCAATCAGCAGAGACTGACTCAAGGGAATGCAGGCGATGACGGCTAGCGATAGGGCGACGCTCACCAGGGTTGTGGGACAGGTTTTCCATGCTAGGCGGAAGGACCAGAGTATAGAAGAAAATAGCTTTTTCATTCTCACCACGCTCACAAAGTCATACTGAACTCATCTTTGAGCCCTACAACTCCTCGATGAGCGGACATCGAAACACTACCCGTGCCTCATTAGTTACCCTACTCCTCACTGAAATATAAAACACACATATTCGCGCGTGTCCAAGAATATTAAGCAGATGTATCTGCGATAGTTCCGGACATCCATGGGTCAGCCGACAGCCCTACCCGCAACACCCCCCAGCCGCCCTTCGTCATAGTCAGTCATATTAAGTTCATATTTCGCCCCAATGTCATGTCCAGAAATATTAGGACATCAACCGCCGTATCCCTTGCATGCCCTCGGAAGCGGTGGGTAAAGTGAAAGCGTTATCTATCAAGAGCGACCGAGAGATCTGGCTCGTAGACGTCGCAGCAACCTCGCCAGTATCCCCCACCGTCACGGTGCAGGGTACGGACAAGGTGCTCCCGCCAGAACCGATAGAGAAGAATACCCTTCGGCACCCCTTGATGATGTGCACCCGCAAACCGGTACAGCACATCCTGCAGAAGAATTCGCGCACCCTCACGGTGCGTATCTATCGGGTGAACACGAAGGATGGTTATGGCTACAGTTCACCCGGCTCTTTCTTTTGAGCTATTCCCTCCGCGCTCACAGGCGAGCTGTGAGTCGCTGCTCCGCACCATTGCGGAGCTTGAGGGCACCAACCCCGACTACGTGTCGGTCACCTACGCCGGTGACGCTAAGCGCCGCCAGAAGACCTTGGCGCTGCTCGACCACCTAGTGCATGAAACCTCCCTCACCCCGCTGGCTCACCTGATTTGTGCAGGCCACTCGGTGCATGAGCTGGAGCGCGCAGTCCGCCTAATTCTGGGTCTGGGAGTGCGCGGCTTCCTGGCTCTTCGCGGTGATATTCAGGAAGGTCAGGTTTCTGAACTTCCTTTCGCCCGCTACCTGGTAGAGCTCATTCGCCGCGTGGAGCGTGAAGATTTCGCCCACCTGGCGGCTGGCAAGGTGTCGATTGGTGTGGCGGCGTACCCGCAGAAGCACCCCGAGTCCGCATCCCTGCTGCAGGATATTGAGATTCTGCTGTCCAAGCAGCGTGCCGGCGCGGACTTCGCGATCACTCAGGTGTTCTTTGAGGATGAGCGCTACAGCGCCCTGGTCGATTCGGCGCACCTGGCAGGCGTGGATATTCCGATTATTCCGGGCATCATGCCGGTAACCTCGCTGAAGCGGTTGCAGAATCTCTGCCAGATGGCGGGCATGGAAGTCCCGACGGACCTCGCCTACGCCCTAGAGACAGCAACCAGTAGCGCTGAGCTGCACCGCATCGGTGTTGAGTACGCGTTGAACCAGTGCCGCGCCGTGATGGACGCGGGCGCGCCGGGTCTGCACTTCTTCACCTTCAACGAGCATGCGGCGGTTCTGGACGTTCTGGACCAGCTGGACCTACCCCGATACAGCAACCGTTTCTCTCAGCCGCTGAGCGAACTGGAATACGCCTAACCCCCATAACGCTCCTTGTCGGATGCGTTTCCATAATCTCCCCCACAAATATTCCGGGAGTTACGACCCCCGTTTCACCGCCCACCGCTGGGTGGCGAAACACCGGAACTGACTCCCACATCTATCCCCAGTAAAGGAAAAATTACTATGTCGAACACCGCATTCCCCGCCGCAACCATTGTTGGTTACCCCCGCGTGGGCCGCTTCCGTGAGCTGAAGAAGGCTCAGGAGGCTTTCTGGAAGGGCAAGGCAACCCTGCAGGAGCTGCAGGACACCGCCGCTGACGTGCAGCGCACCTACTTCGAGCGCGTGACCGCTGCCGGCCTGAAGGCTGATAACTACTCGATTCCGGCAACCTTCTCCTACTACGACCAGGTGCTCGACGTTGTTCGCCTGTTCACCCTGGTTCCCGAGCGTCTGGCTGAGGCTAAGGATGCACGCGGTCTGCTGGATCTGCCCGGCTACTTCGCACTGGCGCGCGGTACCGAGACCCTGCCTCCGTTGGAGATGACTAAGTGGTTCGACACCAACTACCACTACCTGGTGCCCGAGATTGGTGCCGGCACCGAGATTAAGCTGAACCTTGAGGCCATTGACGAGCAGCTCGAGGTCGCTAAGGAGGCTGGTGTGAAGGTTCGCCCGCAGATTGTTGGTCCCCTGACCCTGCTGCTGGGCGCTAAGGCTGAGCAGGGTTCCGCTGAGGACTTCTCCCCCGTTGACCGTCTGGATGAGTTCGTTGCCGCTTACGCTCAGGTGCTGGAGCAGCTGGCTGAGCGCGGTGTTGAGTGGGTTCAGCTGGATGAGCCGGGCCCGACCGTGGACCGTGCCGACAACGCGAAGGTTGCTGAGCTTGCCGAGCGCACCTACCGCACCCTGGCTGCCGGCGAGAAGCGCCCGCAGATTCTGGTGACCAGCCCCTACGGTTCCCTGCGTGAGAACCTGCCGGCTCTGCTGGGTACCGGTATTGAGGCTCTGCACCTTGACCTGGTGCACGGCGTGTACTCGAAGGCTGAGCTGGAGTCCGTTTCTGCCGCTGGTGTGCACCTGGTTGCCGGTGTTGTGAACGGCCGTAACGTGTGGCGTGCCGATGTTCGCGCGGCTCTGAAGACTCTGGAGGCGCTGCCCGGCGCATCCGAGGGTGCCGTGTCGGTGTCCTCCTCGACCTCCCTGCAGCACGTGCCGCACGACCTGGCTCTGGAAGACCCCGCCGAGGTTCCCGTGGACGGCCTGGCATTCGCCGACCAGAAGGTTGCCGAGATCGCCCTGCTGGCTCGTGGCCTGGCTGAGGGTGAGGCTGCTGTTGAGCCGGAGCTGAAGGCTGCTGACGAGGCGCTGGCTCGCTTCGCCGCTGACCCGCGCAAGCACAACGACGAGATTCGTGCCCGCGCCGCAGCTGTGACCGCTGAGGACTTCAACCGCCCGACCATTGATGTTCGCCGCGCGGCTCAGGCTGACCTGAACCTGCCGAAGCTGCCGACCACCACCATCGGTTCCTTCCCGCAGACCGCTGAGATTCGCCGCCGCCGTGCGGAGGCTCGTGCGGGCAAGATTTCCGCCGAGGAGCTGAACGGCTTCCTGCGTGACGAGATTGCCTCGGTCATCAAGCTGCAGGAGGAGCTGGGCCTGGACGTGCTGGTTCACGGTGAGGCTGAGCGTAACGACATGGTTCAGTACTTCGCTGAGAACTTCGACGGCTTCGCAACCACCCGCCACGGCTGGGTTCAGTCCTACGGTTCGCGTTGCACCCGCCCCTCGATTCTGTTCGGTGACGTGAAGCGTCACGGTGAGGGTCTGCGCGGTGAGGCGTTCACCGTGCCGTGGAGCTCCCACGCACAGTCGCTGAGCGACAAGCCCGTCAAGGGCATGCTCACCGGCCCCGTGACGATTCTGGCGTGGTCCTTCGTGCGTGACGACCAGCCGCGCCGCGAGACCGCTAACCAGGTGGCTCTGGCTCTTGCCGACGAGATTGCCGACCTGGAGGAGGCGGGCATCCGCATCATTCAGGTGGACGAGCCGGCTCTGCGCGAGCTGCTGCCCCTGCGCCGCGATGAGCAGCCGCAGTACCTGGATTGGTCGGTGAACTCCTTCCGCCTGGCTACCAGCGGCGTGAAGGATTCCACTCAGATTCACACCCACCTGTGCTACTCGGAGTTCAACGAGATTATCGACTCGATTAACGCTCTGAACGCTGACGTGACCAGCATTGAGGCGGCTCGTTCGCACATGGAGCTGCTGGCTGACATTCCGGAGAGCTTCGTTTCCGGTCTGGGCCCGGGCGTGTGGGACATCCACTCCCCGCGTGTTCCTTCGCAGGAGGAGATTGAGTCCCTGCTGAAGGCTGCGATTGGTTACGGCACCATTGCTGACCTGTGGGTGAACCCTGACTGCGGCCTGAAGACTCGTGATTACGAGGAGACCAAGCAGTCTCTGCGTCACCTGGTGGACGCCACCAAGGCGATTCGCGCGTCCCTCTAGGAGGCGCCTCTTGGTTCCGCTGCCTGCTGCGGGTTGACCGGATGATGGTTTGCTCGCGGTAACCTGCGGCAGGTGGCGGTTGTTCGGCTTCGTGCCGGTATGCGTACCGACTGTATGCCGAGCTTTTGGGGATAGATAACGGGCCCGCCCGTACGGTTTTTCTTCTGCACTGTACGGGCGGGCTTTTCTGTGCTGTTTTGGGGCGCCAATGCACTGGTGTTCAAGTGGTTTTTTATTTGAACTTAGGGTATAAATTACTCTAATTTTAAGTGTGGTCTGACCAAAACACATACTTACTCAACCGAGAAAGTATTTATATTCATTACACGACTTGAGGCAATGTTGCCCAGTAGACAGATGTACATCACACAGATTTAGCACTTCCCCGTAATTCCGGGATAAAAACAGCATTAATAGAATAATCACTCTGAATATCCGTTCACCCTAGTGAACATTCTACTGAAAACATTCCCATCAGATTAGCATTTTTATAAGCCGCTGTTTTTAGAATTCCAGCATGACTACTACCACTTCATCAAAGAAGAAGAAGGGTTCTGTACCCCGCTGGCTCGCAATTCCGGCGCCCAAGCCTCAACTGAGCGAGGCTGAAGTTAATGCAAAGTACCCGCGCATGCGTCTGCAGGTTTTCATGGGTATTTTCATCGGTTACGCGACCTTCTACCTGATTCGTAACAACGTCCCGCTGGTCACCCCGATTCTGACCAAGGAACTTGGCTTCAGCAACGCGGCTATTGGCGCGCTGTCTACGGCGCTGCTGCTGGCTTACGGTTTCAGCAAGTTCTTCACCGCAATGATTTCTGACCGCTCGAACGCGCGTCTGTTCCTGCCCATCGGTCTGGTGCTCTCGGGTGTTGCCAACATCCTGCTGGCTATGACCGGTTACATGGGTGAAGGTGCGGGCGCGGCGGGCTACGGTGCCGCTATCGCCTCCATCATGGCGACCATTATGGTCTTCAACGGCATCTTCCAGGGCATGGGCTGGCCGCCCTCGGGCCGCGTGCTCGTGAACTGGTTCTCCACCAGCGAGCGCGGCGCGAAGGTTTCGTGGTGGAACACCGCCCACAACGTCGGTGGTGCGCTGTCCGGCCTGCTGGTTGCGTGGGGCTTCTCCATGTTCGGCAAGACCTGGGAAGTTGCTTTCTGGTTCCCCGCAGTTATCAGCTTCGTTCTGGCGTTCGTGGCGTGGCTGCTGATCCGTGACAACCCCGAGGCTGAGGGTCTGCCCACCGTTGATGTGTACCGCAACGACCCGCACAAGGTTGAGTCCACCGCTGAGGATCGTGCAGAGTCCACCTGGACCACCATCCGTAAGCACGTGCTGACCAACTCGACCATGGTGTACCTGGCTCTGGCGAACGTGTTCGTGTACACCCTGCGTTACGGCGTGCTGGTGTGGGCACCGAAGTACCTGCACGATGTGCGCCACGCTTCCCTTGAGGGTGGTATTGCGGGCTTCTCGATTCTGGAGCTTGCCGGTATTGGTGGTACCGTCCTGTGCGGTTACGTTTCTGACCGCATGTTCAAGGGTCGCCGCTCCCCCGCGGGTATCCTGTTCCTGATTGCGACCGTTGGCGCGATTCTGCTGTACTGGCTGCCTTCTTCGGATGCGCCGCTGTGGATTGCGTACGTTGCGTTGGCTCTGATTGGTGGCCTGATTTACGGCCCGGTCATGCTGATTGGTCTGCAGGCTATTGACCTATCCCCCTCGCATGTTGCGGGTACCGCTGCGGGCTTCACCGGCCTGTTCGGTTACGCGTTGGGTGCGACCCTGGCTTCTGCCGGTATCGGCATTATTGTTGACCACTGGGGTTGGGGCACCGCGTTCGTCTTCATGATTGTGTGCTCGGGTCTGGCGGTTCTGTTCCTCTGGCTGGTTAACGGTGCTGAGAAGCGTCTGATGGCTGAGCGTGCAGAGAAGCTGGCGGCTCAGGCATAATTGCCCAGTCTTTCGTGTAGGGAAGCCACACGTTTGCTGGTGAGTCACCATATGGTGGCTTGTCGGTAATCGTGTGGCTTCTTACGTTAAGAACCTAGAATGGAACCATGACTACTAACTCTGGAATCACTAAAGAATGGGTGGATGAAACCGTCAAGCCGGGCGACGATTTCTTCCGCCACGTCAACGGTAAGTGGCTTGCTACCCACGAAATCCCGGCGGACCGCCCCAAGGACGGCGGCCTGTACACCCTCCGCGATAACGCAGAGAAGCACGTGCGTGAGCTGGTGGAGAAGATTGCGAAGGAGCAGCCGGAGTCCCGTATTGGCGCACTCTACAACTCCTTCATGGATGTTGAGAAGATTGAGGCGGACGGCCTGGAGCCGCTGCTGAAGGAAATCGCCCCGATTCTGAACTCGGCAACCCCCTCCCACCTGGCTGTGACCCTGGCGCTGCTGTCTCGTGCGGGTCTGCCGCAGCTGTTCGCCTGGTACACCAGCAACGACCCGAAGGACCCGAAGAACTACACGTTCTTCCTGTACCAGTCGGGTCTGGGTCTGCCGGATGAATCCTACTACCGTGAAGAGAAGCACGAGGCTGCATGCGCGGCGTACGTTGAGCATATTGCCCGCATGTTTGAGCTGACCGGTCTGGCTGAGGGCTTCGGCCTGACCCCGGAGCAGGCGGCTCAGCTGGTGTTCACCCACGAGTCGGAGCTGGCTCGCCTGCACTGGAACGTCGTGGAGAACCGCGACGCTGAGGCGACCTACAACCCGTACCAGGCGACCGAGCTGGACGAGAAGTTCCCCGGCTTCCCGTTCTCGCAGTGGCTGCTGGCTCTGGGTGCCGACCCGGAGACCCTGGGTCAGGTTATTGTGGCTCAGCCGTCCTTCTTTGAGGGTGCGGCTAAGCTGTTCACCTCCATCCCGCTGATGAGCTGGAAGCTGTGGGCTGTGTGGACCGTTCTGCGTTCGCGTGCGCCGTTCATGTACGACGAACTGGTTCAGGAAAGCTTCAACTTCTACGGCAAGACCCTTTCCGGCACTCAGCAGATTCGTGAGCGCTGGAAGCGCGGCGTGGGCGCTGTCGAGAAGGCTCTGGGTGAGGAAATTGGCCAGGAGTACGTGGCTGTGCACTTCCCGCCCTCGCACAAGGAGAAGATGCTGGTTCTGGTCGGCAACCTCCTGGAGGCGTACCGCGAGTCTATTGAGTCACTGGACTGGATGACTGAGGCAACCCGCCAGAAGGCGTTGGAGAAGCTGTCGAAGTTCGTCACCAAGATCGGTTACCCCGATAAGTGGCGTGACTTCTCCGCACTGGAGCTGGTACCCGGTGACCTGTTCGAGAACCTGCGCCGTACCGGAGCGTTTGATGCTGACTGGCTGATTGCCCGTAAGGGTCAGCCGGTGGATAAGTCGGAGTGGCTGATGACTCCGCAGACCGTGAACGCGTACTACATGCCGCCGGCGAATGAGATTGTGTTCCCGGCAGCGATTCTGCAGCCGCCGTACTTCAACCCGGATGCTGACGATGCGGCGAACTACGGCAATATCGGCATGATTATTGGCCACGAGATTGGTCACGGTTTTGACGATCAGGGTTCCCGCTATGACGGCGACGGCAAGCTGGAGAGCTGGTGGACTGAGGAGGATTACGCGAAGTTCAAGGAGCGTACCGCAGCACTGGTGGAGCAGTACAACGCGTACGTTCCGGTGGGTCTGGATCCGAAGTTCCACGTGAACGGTGAGCTGACTCTGGGTGAGAACATTGGCGACCTGTCCGGCATGTCGATTGCATTGAAGGCGTACCGTCTGGCGTTGAAGAAGCAGGGTATTGAGTCGCTGGATGAGGCGCCGGTGATTGACGGCATGACCGGTATTCAGCGTTTCTTCTTCTCGAATGCTCGCGGCTGGTGCACGAAGTCCCGCCCGCAGCATGCTGAGGTGATGATTTCGGTGGATCCGCATTCGCCGGATGAGTTCCGTGTGAACGGTGTGGTGCGCAATATTGATGAGTTCTATGAGGCGTTTGGTGTCTCTGAGGGCGATGCACTGTACCTGGCTCCGGAGGAGCGCGTGCGCATCTGGTAGCATCCCGATAAGGGTATATGCTTTATTGCGTATATAAGTGAGGCGCCCGCCTCGTGGTTTCTAGCCACGGGGCGGGCGCCTTTTACTTGTAGAAGTTATACGCCTCTAGGCTGAAGCTTTTAGGAAGCAGAAGCCGATGCAGTGGCACTAGAAGTAGCAACCGGATTCACTGTAAGCTTCCAGTCGCCATTCTCATAAACTCCACGAATGATGGCATCTCCAGTAATTTTGCGGTATTCCTTGGGAGACTCCATCACTTTCCCCTTGTATACAGCAAACTCACCGTTCTCCAAAACCATCTTTACATTCCAGATATAGCTATCACCATCGCGGGTCGGTTGAGGCGTATTCATAGCGACAGTAACAGTTTGTTCTTGGCGCCAGACCTCCCCCTTTTGCAAAGCATCATCGAAGCTACCAGGCGTGGGTTCAAGGGTGGTCTTCAATTCTGAAATATCAATACCGCTTTCACGCAAAGGTTCAGTCTTTCCGGTACGCCCATAATATTCAGAAGCGGCGCCAAAGAATGCAATGGACTGGTAGAAGCCTTCCACGCTGTTCTCGTTAGCAACAGCGGGCTTCACAGGTACAGGAACATTCTTGGGCGGCTCGGTACGGGTACCTTCCTTATAACCTGCAGGCTTGGAAGTGTAGCCGTCCAGGACCGCAACGCCGGAGTAGTCGCTACGAACGCTCTTAGATGCGGAAGCAGATGCGCTACCGGATGCATTGCTGGATGCCCTCTCGGATGCGTTGCCGCTGGTTGCTTGCGGCTGAGCGCCGCACGCTGCCAGGAGGGTTGCGCCACCGGCGGCTACAACCATGCCGAGGGCAGATCGGCGGGTTACGTTCTTCATTGGTTCTCTCTATCTACGGTGGTGGCGCCCGCCTCGTGGGTTTATTCCACGGGGCGGGCGCCTTTCTATTTCAGAAACTATACGTTTCTAGGCTGAAGCTTTTAGGAAGCAGAAGCCGATGCAGAAGCCTCAGATTCAGACTTCATGCCAGTCAGCTTCCACGCACCGTTCTCGTAAACACCGCGCAGGGTACGCTCGTTGACGTTCTCACGACCGCTTTCGGGGACCTCCAGAACCTTATCCTTAGATGCCATGAATTCGCCGCGGGTAAGGGTGAAGCGAGCATTCCAGGTGTATGCCTTACCATCGCGGGTGGGCTGTGCGGAGAGCAGGGTGATGGTAACAGTCGGGTCGTGCATCCAGACTTCGCCCTTGACCAGCTTTTCCCCGAGGGTGCCGTCTTCCGGCTCGAGCATCGACTTGAGTTCGCTCTTGTCCATGGCGCTTTCACGCAGGGGCTCGGTCTTACCGGTACGCATGTAGTATTCCATGGCTGCGCCGAAGAACGCGATGGACTGGTACAGGCCCTCCACGCTGTTCTCGTTAGCGACGGCGGGCTTGGTCGGCACGGGCACGTTCTTGGCCGGCTCGGTGCGGGTTGCCAGCTGGTAGTCAGCAGGCTTGGAGGTGTAACCGTCCAGGACAGCAGGACCGGAGTAGTCGGCGCGTGCGTTGTTAACTTCGGCATCCGAGGTAGAAGCGCTACCGGATGCAGATGCAGAGCCACTGGATGCCTGAGACTGCGAACCGCATGCCGCCAGGAGGGTTGCGCCACCGGCTGCGGCAAACAGGCCGAGTGCGGATCGGCGGGTTACGTTCTTCATTTTTTCTCTCTATCTGTGGTGTGTTTTCCGCACCGTGGTGCGGGTGATGCCTGCGGCATCTAACGGGAAGACGGCACTACACGAATGTAGTGCCGTCTTACAGTATATGTTTATTGGGCTTGGTATTTTTTAGCCGCCGTAATAGTAGTAGTGGCTGTAGGAGCTGCCGTAGTAGTCGCTGATGACGATGCGGGTGCGGCGGCCGTAACGGTCGGAGTAGTAGCGGTTGTAGGGGGTGCGGCGCACGGTCGGGCGGTAGGTGGTTGCCTGTGCGGGGGTGAGCAGTGCGCCGAGGGCGGTTGCTGCGCCTGCGCCTGCGGCGGCGAGTGCTGCGCGGCGGGTAAGGCGTGCAGGCTTCTTGGTGGCCATGATGTGCCTTTCGGGGTCGGTGTTTCTGTGAAGTGACGTGGCGTGTGCACGGCGTGCGGCTGTGCATTAACCATTTCTTATTGTATGCCTCAACGTTAATGTTTTTACGTGCAGAGTACACCTTCTAGTTGAGGCTTAAACCATGCGGGCTAGTCCACGTTTTCCTGGCAGAAAAATTGCGGAAATATTGGTTGAGAAACACGCCGGGCGCACCCTAAATACGGGCTGAATCGCGGGCTACATGTCTACTTCGGCGAGGCCAGAAATTTCCTTGTCCTTGATGTGCGGGATGGTGGAGCTCCAGTTCATCCACGCCTTGACCTGCGCAGCTTCTTCGGGGTTGTTCATATCTGGCCAGCGGTCGTTTTCCATCTTGAATCGGGTCATTGCGAGGAGGGGGTAGCCCTCATAGATGGGCCCGAAACGCGCAATACGCTCACCCGATTTTGTGTCGAAGGTGACGGAGTCTGGAATTTCGCTATCGTAACTCTCCCTGTATGTGACCTTATCAATCGCGTTGAGCGGGTAGAAGGTTTTCTTGCCGTGCCCGTCGTCTTCTTCAACTCCTTCCGGCGAAATTTTGGTGTAAGAACCAGTCACATCATTGAAGAAGTACAGAAAAGCACACGTGAGAAGGAAAAATCCGACATCTGCAAAATGGAATCCTACGTCGCCCAGCAAATGAGCTATAAACATCAGAGCAGGCATCATAGGAAGCACAACGACAAGCGCAATTATTTCAAGGCGGTCGCCTCGAGTAATGTAAATGTTTTTGGCGTACAACTTCTTGTCTCGGCGTCGGTTGATTTCGTAGACAATGATGGACCGGAACATCTTATACGTCTGCAGGACATTTACTACGCCCCAGAGGGCAATCATGGTGTAGTTCATCATCATGGTGGTCAACTACCCTTTCTATTTATCGGTGACCGGTAGCCTTCCGGCAACGGTGCGGAGAGTGCGGGTTCGTTCTCAGAGTAGCCGAGGAAATCTGGTGGTTAGGCACGGATTTGGGCTATCTGCGCAGTGGTTGCCGAGTCTTCACCGGAGCATTGCGTCGAGTTAACCTCCCGTCTAGATTGGGTGCGATAGGCTAAGGATGTGCCCGCCACCTCACCGGGGCGGGTGCGATTCACCAACCACTACCGCACAAGGACGTACACACCATGAGCGCAGCAGAAGACGGAGCCCTCGCAGGACTTATCGTCGCCCTGATACCGGGTATCCGTATTAAGCTCGGCAAACCCACCCTAAACAAAAGGCAGAAAAGACCCATTGCGGCGTTTATTTTCTTCTGGCTTGTATCTATCCTTGGGTTTGTTGGTGCGCCGATATTTCTCTTTTCGACAGGGACACACGAAGGCCTCGCGGATGAGTCACAAGCGGGGGTGGTCATTGCCGCTTTCCTGATTGGTGTCTTAGGCATAGGCCTGCTGGGTGCTATTCCTCTGAACCACTGCTACGCCTTCTACCTCGAGTTGCGTGAGGACCACGTGCGGTGGCGTAATTGGCGGTGGAAGGAACGCACTTTCACCTACCCCTCCATCACGTTTGCCCATGTGGAGAACAACGGCAAGAACGGGTTCTTGCGTATTGGTAGCACTGAGATGGGTAAGCGTACTTGCAGCTTTGACCCGTATCAGTTCGATGCGACGATTCTGATGGCGCAGGTGCTGTACCGTGACGATCACGGGCGCTGGGCGGAAGAAGACGGCCTGGATGTGATGAGTGTGGTGGGGATGTATGGTTCTTCGCGCGATATTTATGCCCAGTTTTATGACTTGTGTAAGACGAAGTATGTGGTGGGTGTGACGAAGAGTGAGCGTCAGCGTCGCCGCCGTAAGGCTGCGCGTAATGAGGCGCGTAGGCTGGAGCGTCAGCAGGCGCGCGGGGTAAAGAAAGCTCCGAATTCTCGTGAGAAATGAGGTGAGTGATGGAATCTCATAACAAATGGTCAGAAAGAATAACAATGCTTTTTCTGACGATGTGCGTTGGGTATATCTTTTTTATTATTCCTATAAATCTGCGTGATGACAGTGACGGTTTCACCGCCACCTGCACCGTGACTAAGGCGTACACGCAAGAGCGTCGCGGAACGGACCTTGGTGGCATGACTGACATTGGTTTGAAGGGCGTCTTTGAGACGGAGGAGTGCGGCACACTCACAATGTTTGAGCCCCCTGAGGGTTGGAAGATCTCCGCATATGTCAAGACCGCACAGCCTAGAAAAAAGTACCTATTTCACGTGTCTAATCGTTCACCTAAGAAAGATCAAGATTTTGTAACGACCCGCTTTGAAGAAATCAAGGAATAATATTTCCAAGAGGCGGGCTGTCTGCAGATTCATCCACCCACGATCCATACCCAATCAGATATCTCTAAAGTGAGTGTTTCAGTATGTTTATCATAGACTGCATAAAAGATTGCATAAAAGGCTTCTCCGAAGGATTCTTTGGTGAAAAGCGTCCAAGCAATATCATAATCATGACAAGCATCGTAGCAATTATTATTTATATCCTCGTACGCTTTCCATATGAATTACGAGACGACAGTGATGGTATCACTGCTACTTGCACCGTAACGAAGGCATACACCAGGCCTCGAGGCGGCACGATAGGCGAGCTGAATGATAATGCTCCGGTGGGCGTCTTCGAAACAGAAGAGTGCGGCACTTTGTCAATGTATCGGGCTCCAGAAGGCTGGAAAATCCCCGCATACGTTAAAACTGCTCAGCCGGGTAAAAAATATCTATTTCATGTATTAAATTCATCCACAAAAAAGGAACGGGATTTTGAGACAACCCGCTTTGAAGAAATCAAAGAATAACCAGCTCATGAGCTAAAAATAAAGCCCCGGGTGGTGCGAGTTTTCAACTCGCACCACCCGAGGCCTTCTATATGGCATCTGTGGTCTATTTCCCCTTGGCTTGCTTCTTACTATCTGCCAGACCAGATGCCTCCTGCAGCCTCAAGTAGTAATAAACAATGGACTCACGGTTAGTCCACCCATCCACCAGAGCACGATCTGCGGGGTTGCGCATATCTGGCCAGCGTTTCTTCTCAATTCTGAAACGAGTAATAGCCGGTAGGCGGTAGTTTACCGTAGATGGGCTGGAGCGTCACAATCTCATCACCGGATTTTGTGTAGAAATGAAGGGACGCTGCACGCTCACGATCCGAATTGTCCTTGCACACCACTTTATCGATTGCGGTGAAAGGGTAGAAGGGGTCGCCCACCTGTTCCACACCATCCAAGGAGACCGTAACGTACCAGTAGCGGATGCCAGGAAGACCCCTCGTGAAGAAGGGTGAGATGATGAAAGCTGCGATGTCGAACCAGTGAAATCCCAGGTCCATCCCTATATGCATGATGAACATAGGGACCGGGAACATGAGAGCTGCCACCGACCAGAAGGCGACTTCAAAACGGTTCAGGCGAACGACGTAGATGCCTTCTGCGAGTAGTTTCTTGTCTTTGTGCCGGTTCATCTCGTAGGTGATGACGGCTCGGAGTACTTTGTACCCGACGACGGCTCCGTATATACCCCAGAAAATAAGCATGATGGTGTTGACCATGGTCGCTCACTAACCTTTCTATCTATCGGTGATTTGCTGCTTTCCGGCAACGATGCGGAAGTCAGCGGATTTGTTCTCAGGGTAGCTGAGGAAATTGGGTGGTCACGCACAGGTCTTGGTCCTCTGATGAATGGTCGCCCAGTCTTCACCCGAGCCTTGCACCCAGTTAACCTTCTGGTCAGATACCGTGCGATAGGCTAAGGATGTGCCTGCCGCCTCACCGGGGCGAGCACGATTCACCAACCACTACCGCACAAGGACGTACACACCATGAGCACAACCGAAGTAAGCAGCGAAACACAAAAAGGCAACGAAAGCCTAGAAACCTAGCAAGGAAAGCTAACTATCTACAAGAGGCAAACCGATGGAAATTAATTACAAGCGCCGCCAGAGAATAGCGCTCATTATTTCGTTCATCATTCTTTGGTACGTGTTCTTTGTTGTCCCTAAAGACTTACGTGATGACAGTGACGGTATCACCGCTACCTGCACCGTAACTAAGGCATATACGAGAGAGCGCGGCGGCACAGTAAGCGGTATGAACGATATTAGACCCAAAGGTATTTTTGAGACAGAAGAATGCGGTACTCTCACGATGATTGTTCCTCCGGAAGGTCGCAAGATTCCCGAGTATGTTGAGACCGTCAAGCCTGGCAAAAAATACCTATTCCATGTCGCAAATTCATCACCTAAAAAGGAACAGGATTTTGAGACGACCCGCTTTGAAGAAATTACAGAGTAACAACCTGCAGCCCAGAAAGAAGGTGAAGAGCAGTGAAAAAGAACTCCCCGAGGAAAAAGAACGTTTCAAAGAAAAGGAACACCTCAAAGAAAAAGAGTTACCCAGAGGCAAATTACATTACCGAAACTGGGGCTATAAAGAAGACCCGCAAAAAGAGGTACGTCAAGAAAAAGAAGAATAAAGTCGACTTCATAGAGTATCTTCGCGACATAGCAAAAGATGTATGGGATGCACGTGGCTCCATCATAACCGTAGTAGTCATTCTAGGGTTCTTCGCGTCCTTACATTTTATGACCAACTACAACCCGGGCAATGAATCCGCTATCTGCACTGTTACCTCCGTCGAAATCATTGAGCATGAGGACCCCTACTCAATCTCCGGTGAGTTCGAAACGGAAGAGTGCGGAATCATCACATCAAGCAAATCCCCTGATGGTATCCCCATCCGCAAATACCTCCAGAACTTTAAGACGGGCAAGAAATACAGGGCATACAAGTCCTTCTCTACCCGTAACGATGAATTCGACTTCAGCGTCCTCCGCTTTGAAGAGATCAAAGAGTAACCCCACCCCCCGCAGAAAGGATCCCACCGTGAGCTTTATCGGCGACTTTATCATCGGCTTTTTTGGAGAGGCCCTCGCCTCCTCACCGACCCTGCAGCGAGTATGCCTGTGGATTCTTTTCTCTATATCCATTCTTCTCATGCTTGTCCCCGTCATGACGGGTGAATACGCGTGGAGCATCCTATCCATCTCGATCATGCTGTTTTCGGTCGTGACGATTGACGGCACGCATGAGCAGTGCGTGAAAAACACCAAGAACGGCGGCGCGTACCATTACTTTCTGCTGACGGTGGGCACGTTCTGCGTTGCCGCAATTGCTCTGCTCGCTGCTCTCTCCCTGGCGGGTGTCCCGCAGGTTGCCCTCACCCCGCAGGCGGGCGGCATCAATTTCGCGCCCTGGTATGTGGCGGTGTCCGCGCTGGTTCTTCTGCTGTTCTTCTACAACGCCGCGGCGCCGAACGAGGAGATCCCTAACCTGCGACGCATGGAGCGCATCAACCGGTACGTACGCCTGGTGGTGCTGGGTGTGAGTGCCCTGATGGCGCTCTTCTGCCTGCTGATTCCGGTGGTTTCGTTCGCTACTGCCGGTTATGAGCCTGTGGGTGTTTCGGTGGTGCTGTGCCTGGTGCCGGTCTTCCTGATTTTTGTGCGCCGCTCCCTGTTCAAGCTGTGGGCGGCGACCTTTAAGGAGGGCGCTGCCGGGTACGGCGTGTTGCGTGGCTTCTGCGTCACCCTGGTGGGTTTGGGTGGATGCTTGGCGGCGGCCCGTCTTGCCGTGGATGTTGTGCAGTCTGGTAGCGGCTTGTCGCTGGTGTATGTGGTGCCGGTGATCGCCTCGTACCTGCTGGCGAAGAGGTACCTGACCGTGGGTGTTGCTATCCCCGAGAAGGAAGACGAGGAGGACCCGGAGGCGGAACCTGCAGCCAGCTAAACCGTGGAACCCCGTGGGCTGAGAGATGACCTCAGCCGCGGGGTTTTTCTATGTCAAACAGAGTTCGGTAAGTGCACTAGTTTGAAACGAAATGAAAAATACCTTTAACTATCACCTCAAGGTTGAATTGAATATCCTGATGAGGCACCGACTAGGAGGAAAAAATATCAACCTTCCCATATTGGACTGATAAAGTGGTACGGGGCTTTTTCTCTTTCCGGCTTTGCCCCTGACCCTTTCCACTCAGGTGGGCACTATACAGTGGCGTTTCAGACTTGCCGCTGTTATGTGTCTGCACGGTATATAACTCAACGAAAAGATCATCATGACCAACCACACCACAGCGCGTCAGCGTCTACTCCGCTTCCCTTTGATTTTGGGTGTCACGACGGCACTTATTTTCTCTTCCTGCTCCACGGGCACGAACAATAACAGTGCCCCTTCCGATAAGGGTACTGTTACTTCTCAGAGTCCCCGCCAGGTAGAGAACGCTACTAATGTTCTGCAGAACGTGAATATTCAGATGGGTCGTGATGGCGAGGTTTCGTCGATTGAGTCGACCAACATTTACGTCAATGACAAGGATCGTACGAGCTCCTCGAGCAATGTGCAGTTCAAGCCGAAGGACGTCGTTAATGACCTTCCTGTGCGTGTGAGCCTGCAGTATTCTACTGAGCGCGGTAGCGGCACTAACCTGAATGATTTGAACGGCTACAGCGGCGAAATCACGATTAAGGTTACGGTTGAGAACCTGACGGTGAAGACCGAGGATGTCACCTATGATGCGTCCGGTACTAGCCGTACTAGCCCTGCACCGGTTGGTACTCCGTTCTCTATTGCTGCTTCTACTGTTCTTTCGGGTTCTCCTACTCAGGTTATTACGACCCCTGATGCTGCTGATTCGTCGACGAATGGTGTGGTGAGCACCAACGATGAAGGTAAGGCTGTTGTTCAGTGGGGTGCTATTTCGGCACCTCCGGTCACTGCTAGTTCTTCTTCTTTTGTGTTGAAGGTTAAGGCGAAGGATTTTAGTGCGCCTACCTTCAATATTTCGGTGCAGCCTGGTTTTGCTTCTGATTTGTCTGGTGCGGGAATCATTACTAATGGTTTCACTTCTCAGGATGCGTCTCAGGTGGCGCTTCTGCAGCGCACTATTGATACCGTCAACGAGGTTAATACGACGCTGACTAGCGCTAGTTCGCAGGTTGCTCAGGTGCGTCAGAGCCTGGATGATACGTCTGCGACTTTGGGTAAGGACACTGCCGAGCATCTGAAGACTCAGAATGAATCGTTGACGAAGACTATGCAGGGTCTGCAGGCGAATATTGAGAGCCTGCAGAAGGATCTTTCTGAGGCTTCGCGTACTAATAATTCTCAGCTGATTTCTCAGTTGGAGCGTACTGTTGCTGCTCTTCACTCGATGCTGGGTGATACGACGGCTCGCCCCAATGTGTCTGTTTCGCATAGCGGCGGTCGTTGTGTTGTGCATCGTGAGGAGGGTGCGAGTAGCCGTAGCGTGTACGGTAATTTGGTTCAGCTGTCTGCTGTTCTGAATGCGTATGCGGAGGCAAGTTCGGACTGCCAGCAGGATCTTACGGCTTCGATTCGTGAGATTGTCGGCCCGGAACACCCGACCGCTGAGACTTGTTCTTCTAACGGTTCGGTGACCTGCGCCCTGTTCAGTGCGTCGGTGACGGTGCAGAGCTCTCTGATTGCACTGGTTGCTACTGGTGAGAAGATTGTGGATCACCTGCAGCCGGAGTATTTGAAGGGTGCGAACAACAACTATTCGGCATTGAAGCGTCAGATGGATGAGCTTGTTGAGCAGGTGGAGAAGGACCCGTCTTCTCTTGATGCTGATGCTGTGCGTTCTTTGAGTGAGAAGGTTAGTGCGGCTCGTCAGAGCGTGAATCAGATGAAGGAAACGTCGAGCCGTCTGATTGAGAGCATCAAGAACGTTCATTCTCGTGCGGCTTCTGCTCGTGCGGAGCTGGTGGACGGTTCTGGTTCTATGAGCGCTCAGAATAAGGAACTGGCGGAGCAGCTTTGTGCTCTGTCTACTGAGCGTGGCGGTTCTCTGTCTGCTGAGCAGGTGGAGCATCTGCGTGGATACCTGACGGCTTCTTCTTGTGGTGGCGCGGCTTCGCCGTCTGCTTCCCCGTCTTCTGAGGCGCCGTCTGAGGCTCCTAGCCCTGCACCGTCTGAGTCTGCTTCTGTGGCTCCTTCTGAGGAGCCGTCGAAGAAGGTTGAGGCTCCTTCCGCCGCTCCCTCTTCTGAGGCGCCTTCCGCCGAGCCTACTGCCACGGAAGGTAATACTCGCGTCATTACGGTGGAGAACGCGAACGAGCGTACCTACACTTCGAACACTCCGGCAGCACGTACTCCGATGGAGCAGCGTATTGCTGCCGCGGTAGCTGCGTGGGATGAGGTTCTTGCCGCTACTTCGATGGATGACCCCAAGGAGGGCCTGGCCCGCGATGCCAAGGACCTTAACGACGCTGTGAACGCGGTAGATGGTGCCCTGGGCGAGGTTGAGAAGACCCTGAACGATGCCGCAAACGCGCAGAACCAGGACGCGGAAAAGAAGGAAGAGCCTACTGAGGAGGCTAAGGTTTCTCTGCGTGATCGTATCCATTCAGCTTCGGATGCTGTCAACGCTTTGGGTAAGAACCTGGAGGATATGACGAACATGCAGGCTGACCTCTCCACCGCTATTAAGGAAGCGTTCAAGGAGTCTGCCAATGAGACTCGCGAGAGCCTGACGAGCATGATTAGCGAGGAGATTCGTAAGGTTTCGAGCGATGGTTCTTCTAGCGCTTCGGCTGCTAAGGAGGCGTTCTCCGCTTCGATTGCTGGCATTACTGATACCGCGAATACTGTGGTTCAGGTGGCTGGTGAGTCTATCGAGGTTCAGCACAAGGATATGAATGATCGTATTGAGGGCCTGCGTCAGTCTCTGGATTCGGTGACTGAGCGTTCTCTGGTTGCTCTGAGCACCCGCGCTGAGAACGCTACCCGAGATTTGGCTGGTGCATCCGTTCAGCTGAATAACGACCTGTCGAAGCTCATGCTCGATTTGGGCGATAGCAACGCTGAGGGCGCTGGCCTCTTGGGCGCGCTCAAGAGCAATAGCGCGAAGGCTGGTGCGGCTGATTACCAGCTTGCTTTGGCGATGCAGAATGCTCAGGGTTACACGAACCTCCGTTCTGAGGACATCGCTGCTCTGCAGAAGCGTCAGGCGCAGTTCAAGGCGTCCCTGCAGCGTCTGCGTTCGCTGCCGACCTTCCACCTGTCGAATGCTGGCAGTGCAGAGGTGAAGACGGTGTACACCTTCCAGATTGGTGATTAGCCGTGGGGTTTTCCCCTCATTTGGGCTCTGATTCAGGTCCTCACCGCCGCGAGGGCAGGCGGCTCACTCAGCGCACCGTGGTGTGGTGTGTCAGTCTGTGTGTGCTGTTTAGCCTTGCGGTGGTGGGGATCTGGTATGGCGTGCGCGCTGTGACTCCTCAGCCTTTGCCGCTTGGCACGGGTACGAACCCTGCGTCTGCGGTGACGGTTCAGCAGGCTATTTCTCTTCCTGCGTCTGGTCGTGAGCCTGTTATTGGTGTTGTTACTACTTTTGGTGATGATGCTGAGGGGTCTGCGTGGCGTCTGAATGCTCAGGGTGCTCGTGTTGCGCAGTACCGTCTGGCTTTGGGTAAGTCTTCTGTGAAGGTTCTTTATGCGAACGATAAGGGAACGGAGCAGGGTGCCCGTGAGGCGGTAGAGAAGCTCTCTTCTGAGGGTGCTCTGGGTATTGTGCTTGCTTCTCGGGGTGAGCATCTTCGGGGTGCTACGGCTGCCGCTAAGGAACGCAATGTTGCGGTGATTGAGGCGTATGACCGGGTAGATGCTGGCGATGGGGTATGGAGTTTTGCTCTGGACCCTGAGCAGGAGAAGCAGGTCTATACGACTGCTATTCGTTCGCTCGCCGGTGCATCCAGCACGGGTTCTTCGCAACAGCTTAATGGTGTGCGCACCATCCTGCTGGATGCGGGTGAGGGCTCTGCACCGGACCTTCCCTATACGAATCGCGTTCAGGTTTCTGCTGATGAAGACAGCATGAAAGACATTCTCAAGGAGCTGACGCGCCTTCTGGGGGACAAGTCTTCGGGCTCTTCTCCTGTTCTGGTTTTGACGGGTTCAGCGTCGACTCAGGCAAAGGTGCTTCGTTCTCTTCAGAGGGCGGGTATTACTTCTCCGGTGATTGCGGGTGAGGAAGCTTTGACGGAGCCTTTTATGCGTCTTCTTCTGGAGAACGGTGGTTCCTTGACTGACAATATTCGCGTTGTGGGGCGTGTGCAGGCACGTGCTGCGGCGTTGAGTGCTGATGATGCCGGTCGTGCTTCTTCGGCGTTTGTCTCAACGGTGGAGCGTATGAAGAACGATTCTTCGCTCAAGGATTTGTCAGGCGAACAATCGTTCTCGAAATCGGCAGCGTGGGCGGATGCTCCCGCCCATAACGCGCTCTTGGCTTTTGCGTATGCCACGAGCCAGGTTCGTGAATACACTCCCGAGGCGGTTCGACGGGTTCTAGGAACCCTTCGTTTGGACGCTAAAGATTCTACGGTCGCGTATCCGTTGGATTTCTCATCTTCTTACGCCGCGGGCGGGCAGGTTGGTCTTCTTTACCCGACCGCGGAAGCTTCGATGATTCAGGGCGGGTCTTCCTCGACGGATGCGGTGAATCCGCCGGTGTGGATGCTTCGCACGTTCACCTCAGAATCTCGCGACTAGCTTTTCCGAGCAAAGCCTAATCCGTACAGAGCCAGCCCATCACACCCCGGCTTTCGGGTATTACTTCTAGTCCGTCCACCAGCGGGGCTCACGATTTATCTATTTTGGAGAACACCTTATGCGCTTTTTCCTTGATCTTGAAGAGCATAACGGGAGCTATGAACTAGACTCCTGGCAGCCTGAGACGACCATCGCTGATCTCATCCAGGCGACCGGTGGCCCCTCCCTGCCCGCCGACGAGCCGCTGTATTGCGATAACCGCCCGGTGACGGCATCCTCCACCCTGGCGGAGGTCAAGCCGATGGAAGGTATGCGTATCTCTAGGGCACCGCTCTCCTACCCTTCCCTGGTGCAGGGCTGGAGCGTCTGCTTGAGCGGCGGTTCGACGGTTACCCTGCCGCGCCCTATCCCCTCTTCGCGTCCTCTGGTGGCGGGTCGTTCCCCGTACGCCGATATTGTGCTGCCCACGGCGAGCGCATCGTGGGAGCATCTGCACCTGCAGGTGGTGCATGATGAGTCGACAAACACTCAGAAGGTGCGCATCACTGACCCGGGTTCTACGAACGGTAGTTTTGTGGACGGTCAGAAAATCCCCGAGGAGGGTCTGACTGTTTCTGAGAGCACCACCATCCATGTTGGTGATTGTGTGCTGACTCTGCAGCCTGCTCCTCAGGAGAAGGCTGCGCCTCGCCCCGGTAGCGCCCCGAATGTGAGCGCGTCGGGTACTGCGCCGTTTAACCGTCCGCCGCGTCAGGGTGCGTTGAGCGCCCCGGAGAAGGTGGAGGCGCCTACCCGCAAGAACGTTTCTGACCCGCCAAAGTTCAATATTGCGATGGCGGTGGGCCCGATTATCATGGCGGCGGCAATGGTCGCCATTATGCAGGAGATTCGTTACGCCCTTTTCGCGATGCTCAGCCCCATTCTGAGTATTGGCATGTGGGTGGAGCAGAAACGTCGTCACGCTAAGGATAAGGTGAAGGAGCGTGTGCGTTTTGAGCAGGAAATGGAGAAGTTCAAGGAACGTATCGCTCTGAGTAACCGTGAGGAAATTGAGCGTCTTCACGACCTTGCCCCGGCACCAGATGCCGTTCAGCTGCGGGCGCTTCTTCCCGCGATGACGCTGTGGCGCCGCCGGAGCACCAGCCCTGACCTGTTGACTTTCCATGTGGGTACTGGGCATATTCATTGGGCTCCTGAGCTGACGAAGCCGAGCAATCCTGAGCCTGAGGTTCAGCATATTCTTGAGCACAATACCCTGTGGGATGCCCCGCTGGTTGCTGACCTGCGTGAGGGCGGCGCTATCGGTATTGTGGGTCCGCGTGAGCAGTCTCTTGCCCTGGCGCGTAGCCTGGTGTTGCAGGCGGCAACCCACACGGGTCCTGCTGATATGACGATTGCGGTCTGCGCTGATTCGGCGCGCTCGCAGGACTGGGTGTGGACGTCGTGGCTTCCGCATATCCGAATGGCGCAGAACCAGCAGATGCGTTGGTTTGCTTCTGGTAAGGAGCAGTCGGATCAGATGCTGCGCTCTCTATACAACGACATTGAGTCTCTTCCGACCCGCGGCCTGTGCGTGGTCGTTGATTCGGATACCCTCACTGAGGGCCGTGAGTCGCCGGCACGCGACCTTTTGGCGTACGGCGATGAAGTGCGTCTGATGGCGAATAAGACTGCTGCTGCGGGCGCTCGCCGTGTTGCCGGTATTGTGCTGGCTTCTTCTGTTGATCGCCTTCCTGCGTCGTGTACTTCGGTCGTGGAGATTGGTGAGGAGGCTTCTATGACCTATTCGGAGCCTCGCCGCCGTTACACGGTCACTGACGGTGTGCTCGCCGGTGTGAGCGCTGAGGATGCTCTTCATGTGGCGCGTACTTTGGCGCATCATGAGGACCCTGAGCGTCTGCTTCTGGGCGGCGGTTTGCCGCAGCTGGTAAAGCTGCCTGAGCTGGTTGGTTTGCCGACACCTCCGGGTGCTGAGGATATTGAGGCGTTTTGGTCGCAGGCTAATGGTTTCAGTACTGAGATTGGTGTGGGCGACTCTGGCGCGTTCACGCTGGATTTGGTGAAGGATGGTCCTCACGGTCTGGTGGGTGGTACCACTGGTTCGGGTAAGAGTGAGTTTTTGCGTTCGTTGGTGGCGGGTTTGGCTGCTCACCATGATCCGAGCCGTTTGAACTTTATTCTGGTTGACTTTAAGGGTGGTGCGGCGTTTAAGACGTGTGAGCGTCTGCCGCATACGATTGGTACTTTGAGCAACTTGGATGCTCAGTTGGCGCACCGCGCTATTGAGTCGTTGGAGGCGGAGATGGATCGTCGTCAGCGCCTGTTTGCGGCTGCTGGCGAGGGTGTGGACAACATTAAGGATTATTTGGCGACGAACCCGCCGGAGCCGATGCCTCGCTTGCTGCTGGTGATTGACGAGTTTGCGATGCTGGCGAAGGACTTCCCTGATGTCCTGTCGTCGCTGGTGAGTATTGGTGCGGTGGGTCGTACCCTGGGTGTGCACATGATTTTGGCGACTCAGCGTCCTGCTGGCGTGGTGAATGACGATATTCTGGCGAATACGAACTTGCGTGTGGCGTTGCGTGTGCAGAGCCGTGAGGATTCTTCGAACGTGATTGGTGTTCCGGATGCTTCGGAGATTTCGCGTTCGCAGATGGGTCGCGCCTATGTGAAGCTGGGCCAGAATGATATTTCGCCGGTGCAGACTGCCCTGATGACGGGTCAGAGTGGCACTGAGGTGGTGACTTCTCTGGAGGTTCGTGCCACCGATAGTATCGGTATTCCTCGTTCGGAGCGTGCACGCCCGAAGGTGTCGTCGAGTGATGCGAATGACCTGGATCTGCTGATTGATGCTGTTGTGGCGGCTCATGCGGCTCGTGGTGCGGTTGCTCCTCGTAAGGTGTGGCCTGAGCCGTTGGGTTCGTATGTTGATTTGGCTGATTTTGGTGTTCGCGGCTTTCCCGACCCGGATCTTCCCACTGTGGGTGGTGTCCGGGACGGTGTTCTGATGTGTACTTTGGGTGATGAGCCTGAGCTGCAGCGTCAGGTGCCTATGGGCTGGAATATTGAGATGAGCAACCTGCTGTTGGTGGGTGTTGCCGGTAGTGGTACGACCACGACGATTCAGTCGGTGGTGCTGGGTTTGGCTCAGCATTATTCGCCGGAGGACATCGATATTGTTCTGGTGGATATGGGCGCTGATGGTTTGTTGCCGTTGGGTTCTTTGCCGCATGTTGTTTCTGCTGTGGGTACCGGTCAGGGCGCTAGGGAACGTCAGGCTCGCTTCTTGCGTTTTGTGAAGTCGGAGCTTGATGCTCGCCGTGCTGACGCGTCACGCCGTAAGCCTCTTTTCATTGTTTTGGATGGTTTTGCGACGCTGCGTGATGAGTTCTCTGATGCGGTGAGCATGGATTTGTTGGCGAATTTTTACCGCGTGTATGCGGATGGTCCTGCTGTTGGTATTCACTGCGTGGTATCAACGAGCCGCGCGAAGAATATTCCCTCGCAGATTCTTGATGCTTCCTTGCAGACGTGGTTCTTCCAGCTGAGCGATGTCCACGATTATTCTTCGCATGGTATTCGCGGTACGAATGTTCCGGCTGCGGTTCCTGGGCGTTGTGTTGACCCGAAGCGTCTGCGTCAGATGCAGGTGGCTACTCCCGCTGTTGGCGTGGAGGAGGCTGTCTCTATGATTCGTGAGCGCTTCCCGCAGGCTCCTGCTAAGCGTGATGTGATTGGTCAGCTGCCGACGTGGGTTTCGTGGGAGAGCATGCCTGCTGCCGAGTTTTCTCCTAGCCTGTGGCGTATCCCTGTGGGTATTGCGGAGGCTACGTTGGAGGCGTGCGCTTTCGAGCTGTATGAGGGTGAGCACGCCATGGTTGCGGGTAATCCGCGTTCGGGTAAGTCTTCTCTGCTGGTTGCGTTTGCTCGCCTGGTTTCTCGGGCGAGGGCTGCGGCGGAGCAGGCGGTGTCTGCCGCGTTGGCGTCTGGTGATGCCACCGCGGCGGAGAACGCACGCATGGATGCCGCTGAGGTTCCGGAGGTTTGGGCTGTCTTCGATCAGCGTTCCGGTCTGGTGAATGCGCCGGAGGGCGTTTTTGACCGGGTGTTTGAGAGCAAGAATGCTTCTGCTCAGGTGCAGGCGGCTTTGCAGGATGCCGTGGGCCCGGTGCTGTTGCTGATTGATGACGGTGACCGTGTGGATGACCCGATGAACGTTTTTGATGCGATTGTGAAGGGTGACTTCCCGGACGTCCACATTATTGCTACGGGTAAGCCGACTGATTTGCGTCCTTTGTATAGCCATTGGACGAAGGCTATTCGCAAGTTCCGTACTGGTGCTGTGGTTCAGCCGAATGTTGATACGGATATGGACATGTTCGGTTCTATTCCGAGGCGCGCCCCGGTTCAGCTGAGCGTTGGTCGTGGCTACGCGTTCCTTGCCGGGTCGCCGGTTCTGGTGCAGCTGATGAGCCCTGAGGATTCTCAGCACCGTGGCGGGCTGTAGGGCTTGTTCGGCGTGTGGTGAGGTATGGTGTAACTTTACCGACTGTTTTGCTGTAGGGATCGCCCCGTCTGGGGCGTCTTCCTGCGTGTTGTGAAGTTGATGTTAAGGAGTTAGCCCGTGACTGTACCTGCTGGTTCGCCGCAGTACTCCGGCTCGGAGCGCCGTGATGCTCATCCTGCCTCGCAGGCTGCTGGTCAGCCTGCGGGGGGCTTGGTTGCGGGCGCTCCCCTTGGCTCTTCGTATCGTTTGCTGCGCCGGGTGGGTTCTGGTGCGGTCGGTGAGGTGTGGGCTGCTACGATGAGCGGCTCGTGGGCTCTGTATGCGGCGAAGGTTTTGCGTCCGGAGCTTGCGGAGAACCCTGTGGTTCTTGAGTCTTTTGTGCGTGAGCGTTCGGTGTTGTTGGCGTTGTCGCATCCTCATATTGTGCCGTTGACGGACATGGTGGTTGAGGGTGGCGTGCTGGCTCTGGTGATGGAGTTTCAGCATGGCGGTTCGTTGCGTCAGAAGCTGGATTCTGAGGGTCCGTTGCCGGTTCGTTTGGCGTTGAGTCTGATGGTGCAGGTTCTGAATGCGGTGGAGTTTGCTCACCGTCAGGGCGTGATGCATCTGGATATTAAGCCGGAGAATGTTCTGCTGAGCGGTGTTTTGGGGGAGTCTCTGGATCAGCAGGTTCGTGTGGCTGATTTCGGTATTGCTTCTTTTACTGGCTCTGCGGGTTCGGGGGCTTCTCGTTCGTTTTCTGGTACTCCGGGGTATATGGCTCCGGAGCGTTCTGCGCATGGTGTGGCTACTCCGGCGGTTGATGTTTATGCGTGCGCTGTGACTCTTCATGAGTTGTTGGTGGCGGCGCGTCCTCTTCCGGCGCGTGGTGGTGCGGTGCAGGTGTCGCCGCAGATTCCGGCTGAGGTGGCTGAGGTGCTTCACGGGATGTTGGCGGAGAACCCGGTTCAGCGTCCTGGTGCGGCTGAGGCTGCCGCTAAGTTGCGTCTTTTGGCTGAGGGTTTCGCGGCTGATACGGTGCTTCCTCGCTGGGTTGAGGTGTCTTCGGGTGCTGTGGGGTACACGCCTACGGTGGTTCACGGTGCTGAGCCTGCTGTTTCTGCGGCGCCTGGGCAGAATGTTACGGAGCTGTATGGTGCGGGCATGCCGTCGCTGGGTCAGGCGCAGAATGAGACGGTTATCCGGGCTCCTTTTGTGGTGGAGCAGCCGGTATATGTTCCTGATGAGGTTGTTGAGGATGAGGAGCCTGCCCGTTCGCCGTTGCGCCGCCCGCTGGTATGGGGCGCTATCCTGGGTTCTCTAATCCTTGTGGGTATGCTCGCTTTTGTGGGTTTGAGCGGCGGTAAGGGTGCGTCTAAGACGGCTGAGTCGTGGTCTGCTTCGAGCCGTAGTTCGGCGTCTTTGCCGAGTGGTTTGGGTACCCGTATTGAGGGTACGTATAACCCGCGGGATAAGAGTGCCCGCCTGACGTTTGAGTTTTCTTCGCAGAAGTCGGCTCTTCGGGGCGATATTTTGCAGGTGCTTCCCGGTGTTGAGGGTGGTTCGTGTGCTTCGGTGACGTGGGATGCGGGTCAGGCGTCTTCTGGGGTGTCGAAGAATCAGTCGAGTGTGACTGCGGTGGATGTTCCGTGTTCGTGGAATCTGTCTGGGGTGAGTATCCCGGCTAATGGTGTGGTGCAGGTTCGGGCGAATGTGTCTGCGGAGTTTAAGGATTCGCGTGCTTTTGAGGAGTGGGTGAACCGTATTGATTCTGAGACGTCGAAGGCTATTTCTGATCGGGAGGTTCGTTCGACGGCGTACCCGATTCAGCGTTTGCGTTCGATTGAGTTGCGGGTTCCCTCTCGTGTGGTGAATCAGAGTGTTTTGCCGGTGACGGTGGTTCCGGTGTGGCCGAGTGGTGCGGATGAGTTGAATCCGTTGATGGTTTTGCCGCGTACGGGTGAGTTTTCGACGCTGGTTCAGGCGATTTCTCCGGATGCTCAGTTGATTAGTTTTTCGGATGGTTGTTCGGGGCATGTGTTGGTGTCTGAGGATCAGCGGGTGGTGACGGCGCTGTCGGTGACTTCTAAGTGCCGCCTGAACGCGCAGATTGGTAATTTCACGAACTTGTCCAGCAGCGACTTCGCAATCATCACCCGCTAACGGTAGTGCTCAGGCGAGCAGCTCCTGGTATGCAGAAAGCCCCTGGGCTGAGAGGTAATCTCTCAGCCCAGGGGCTTTTATTATATAGGACTATTTATTGGTTTTGTATTCCTTATTCCTTGATTTCTTCAAAGCGGGTCGTAGTAAAATCCCGATCCTTTTTGTCGGATGAATTTAATACGTGGAACAGGTATTTTTTGCCAGGCTTGACGGTCTCAACATACTCGGGAATCTTGCGACCTTCCGGCGGTACATACATTGTGAGAGTGCCGCATTCTTCCGTCTCAAAAAGACCTTTTGGCGTGTTGTCAGTCATGCCACTTACAATTCCTCCACGCGGCACCCAATAGGCCTTGGTCACGGTACAGGTGGCAGTAATGCCATCACTGTCATCGCGTGATTGTTGAGGGAGAATGACAAGCATATATACAGCAATCATTAGCAGAATGAGCATCATTATTTTTTGACGAAGGCCATAATTAGCACCCATTGAATACCCTTACCATAATTCTTTAACAAAAGAGAAAATTATTAAATATCCCATTTATTTAAATCAATCTTATCGAAGAACTCTCCGGATTTTTCAAAAGCGTTTGAAATGCCAGATTTTGCATGAGATCCCGTCTTTTTTGCCGTGTTAATTATATCGGATCGAGCGCTTTTTGCTTCTTCTGGACTCATCTTTAAACTTCCCTTCAATGCGCCCTTATATAGGTCATTGACGAATCCTTTTTTAAGCTTTTCTTGAAGTTCTTCTCCTGATGTTAACTTACCCTGCACGCTTGCATCATAGTAATACTGATATGTATTTTTAACCATTCCAGCGCCAGCATCAATAAGAGTATCACGCATGATATTTACAGGTTCACGCAGGATATTAGTAGACCCGCGAACAATATTATCAAGGATACTATCAGACTTATTCAAGGAATTCAGATTCAGAGAAACCTGGTATGGCGATGGTGCTGTTTCAACTGGCAGCGCCAAATTCTTAAAGGGACTGCGTTTCGAATCATAGTATCCGGGGACTCCAAATCCAGCTTTTACTAATCCACCAGTCATGGCACCTAAAGTAGACGCAAAAGTGCCAGAGGTGAACATCCCTAAAGCGGTCATTGGATTTTTATCCTTCACATTATCATCCAGATAATATGAAACTGTGTTGTTTATACCACCAGAGACACCATCTTTCACCATATCTTCTAGAATTTTATCTTCGGTCAGCTCCTGTCCAAACTTGCGAGCATAAGGGGTAAGTGTAGACCTAATCGGAGCAGTAACCTCCGCAATTGGGGCGGTTACCTTTCCGGCCATTGCAGAGATGGCCTGTTTTGCCTTTGATACCTTCTCAACTGCTTGAGTGACCTTCGTCACCCCATCGGCTAGTCTCTTTAAATTGCCCAAACCGCCGGTTACCAAACCTGTTATGGCGCCAGCAACAGCTCCCTTCCAAGCTTCATTAACAGCCTTCGACCAGTCAACCTTTCCGCCGGAAGCTTTCTGCTCGATTACTGACATGCCAGCACCCATCAATGCACCTGATGCCGCACCGAATGCGGCACCACCCAGAGGTCCCAAGCCAGTACCAATAGCACCAACTACAACACCGGCAATAACCATCGCACCGCCAGCCACGTACTCCCAGTTGTTCCTAACCCAACCAGCGATACCAGAAGGTCTCGCTTGCTTCTCAAACTCCTCAATTGATACCGGCGACAAACCCCACGGATCCACCAAAGAAACCGGGTTACCACCCACCAGCGAGAACGGGTCAGCACCCCAACCAGCACCCACCGGCGCAGCCAAAGGATCAGGCGCAGTAAAGCGAGCCACACGCGAATCCACCACGCGGGCACCCAACACCTCAAAACCGGTAGAGCCCAGTACCACACCCGAAGCGGTAGAAACACCAACCAGCGAATCCGGCAACACCGGCGTAGCACCAGCAGAAGCACCCTGAGCAGAAGGCACAGCAGGCGCAGCAACACCCAAAGAAGCCCAACCATACGGATCCAACAGACCGGCACCAGAACCAGCACCAGGCACCAACGAACCCACAGAAGGCAACGACGAGCCGCCCACACCCAGCACACGCGGAACAAACGAATTCTCATCCCACACCAGCGGGTGCATCACCGAAGCAGCAAAACCAGCCACAGAACCAACACCAGCACCGGCACCAGTACCGGTTGAGGGTACACCAAACTCGGGTACACCAGCAGACGCACCACCGGCAGCAAGCACACGACCATCAGTAGAAGCACACAACAGGGAGAAGGACACAGCCGAATCCTCAGCAGAACCCCACGACGCCACCGAGCTCACAAACCCAGCCGCACCATAGGTCAACGACGAACCAGAACCATCCGAAGAAACCTGCAGAAGACGCGAATCATTACCGTCATACGAGAACACACTCGTCGAAACCGGCACCAGGGTAACGCCCTCAACCTCCACGGAATCCGGGCACTGCGGAAGCCACGCCTGAGCATCCTCAACAGCAGAGGCAAACTCAGCCGACTGGGAGTCGGCCTTCGCCTCATCCTGCACACCGTAGAGGCATACTGCGCGAACGCGGGCACCCTCATCAGTGACCAGCACCTTCACCCAAGCATTCTGCGGCTGGGCGCTATCAAAGTACTCAACACACACCAGCGCGCCAGCAGCATCATAGGTCCAACGCAGAGTCTCAGTACCGCGAACGGCAGAAGAGAGCATCTGCGCGTCAGTGTAGGTGTACATGACCAGACCAGCAGGCGAATCCACACCGCTAATACGACCCAAATCATCACGAATAATCTCAGTGTGCAGAGCCTCAGAAGAGTCTGCCTCAGCGGGCTGCTCGGTCACAGAGGTCATGTGCGCACCACGGTAACCAAACTCACGAACCCAAGTACCCGCCAAATCAGACACCTGCGCACGCACCAGCGCATCTACCGCGTTGTACTCGAAAGAAGACTCCACGCGAGACTCAGAGGTAACGGCGGTTCCATCCAGACGGTACGCGGTAATGTCAGTCTGCTTGACCATGCGGCCAGCAGCATCATACACATAAGCGCTCGAACCCAGAGGGTGCACAAACTCAGTACGCAGACCATCAGCATCGTAATCGTAGGACAGCTCATAGCCGCCAGTCTCGTCCATGTACGCGGTGCGGAAAGACTCCGGAATCTGAGCACCAAACTCACGGCGCTGACGAACCAGACGACCCAAACGGTCATAAGACTCAACCGTCACTACGGGAGCACCAAACGCATCAACGCCCGCGTGATCATAAGTCGTCATCGTACGGCGCGCAGAATCACGCTCCATACGGTACAACAGAGAGCCATTCACCGAATGGGAGCAGGGAACACCGTCACGGTCATAACCGAAGGAATGTACAGCACCATTACCGTCAGTGCTGGTCAGCAGACGACCGGCAGCATCATAGGTAGAGGTAGTGCGCACACCCAGCGGATTGGTTGCCGCCAGAACATTGCCCATCAGGTCATACTCGTAGCTGGTAATACGACCGGCAGGGTCCATCACGGAGATAACGTTACCCGCCTCGTCATAACGGTAATGGGTCACGCCACCAGCACCATTAGTCACCGCAACCACCTGAGAAGCGGCATCATAGGTGAACGAACGAGTACCCCACTTGTTATCGCGGATGCTCTTCACACGGCTACAAGAATCCCAGGTGTAGAACACCGGAGAAGCCACACCAGAACCGGTAATGGACAGCACACGACCGCACGCGTCATAGCGAACGCGCGCCTCAGATCCGTCACCGTACACCTGGCGAATCAGTCGGGAATCAGCGTCGTACTCGTAACGAGTCACAGACTGCTCAGGAGTACCGGCAGCCTCATAGGTTGCAGCCAGTCGACCGCACGCATCGTAGCTGTACTCGGTCACACGGCCCGCAGGGGAAACCATGCGCACCATCTGGTTAGAGCCGTTGTACTCGTAGCGGCTCAGACCGCCCTCAGCGTCCAGTACCTGCACGGGGTTACCCGCGCCGTCATAAACCATCGTGGAGACAGTCGGGTCGTCAGCATCTGCACTAACCTGCGGGCCAGAATCCTCGGAGAGAACCTCGGTACGCACCGGGCGGCCCAGGTGGTCACACGAGATACGCACGCGGTCAACACCATCATTGGTGGTGAAGGTCTTGCGCGAGGAGTCGACGGAAGTACGTACACTCACGCCGGTCGGGTCAATCAACGCAGTCAGGGTGCTTGCGGCATCATACTCGCGAGTCCATACACCACCGGCAGGGTCAATGGTGCGAACCAGGCGCATCAAACCATCGTAGGCGTAGCTGAACTGCGCGCCACCCGGCAGGGTAATGCGGTCAATATTGCCGTTCGTGTCAAAGGAACGCTCCATGCGGCGACCCAGGGGATCTACCACGGCAATAATGTCACCGCTCGGACCGTACTCATACTCGGTACGGGCACCTGCAGGATCCACCGACGCCACCAGGCGACCACCAGCAGCGTACTCAAAACGCCAGCGGGAACCATCCGGATCCTGACGGCACACCATGTGACCAGCAGAATCATAGGTGAACTCAGTCTCCAGCCCAAGAGCAGAAATAATCTTTACCAGGTGACCCGCAGCAGAGTACTCACAACGGGTCAGCTGCTGCTCAGCATTACGAATACCGGTCAGCAGACCAAAATCGTCATACTCCAAGGAAACAGTAACACCCTCAGGGCTCACCACACGCTGCAGCAGGCCGTCAGACCACTCAAAACGGGTCACATGACCGTTACCATCAGTCATGGAAGAAGGGTTACGCTCAAAATCGTTGGCGTACTCGTAAGTCACCGTAGTCATCGGGCTTACGGCAGGGCTCTGGGCAGACTTCTGCCCCGAAGCAGTCTCATCGAGAGTGCGACCCTGAGCCTCAGCCTCCAGACGGGCACGACGAGCCAAACGGGCGGCACGGCGGGCACGCGGATCCGTCTCAATAGCGCTCATTGCCACGGAGACTACGCGGTCATGCTCGTCATATGCGAAGAGGGTTTCAGTACCCTCATCGGTAACCTCGCGAATAATGCGGCCGCGCTCATCGCTACAGCGGGTAATGCGAGAACCATCGCGGTCCACTACACTCACACGGTTGCCAAAGTCGTCGTAGGCATAGCTAGCACGCCCGCCTTCTGCGTCAACAATACCGGTCAGGCGTGCGTACTGGTCACTAATCCACAGATTCGTGTAAGAGGCATCCTCATTCGAAACGTCAGTAATGCCGTTCGGCAGGTAGCGGTAGCGAACACGACGACCATATTCGGTGTCTTGTTCGGTAATACGACCGGTCGGGTCATAGTAGTTCGTCACCTCAACAGTGCCGGCACTAGCCACCACACGGTAAATCAGGTCGGCAGCGTCATGTTCATAACGGCGGGTACCAGCATCACCATGCACAGCACACAGGTGAGTACGACCATCAAGGGTGACGTACTCGTAACGCACCGACTGACCGCGTGAAGAATGAATAGCGCCGACAAAGCCACCTTCGGTGTACTCCACGTCGATACGGGCACCGTGCTGATGCACGATAGCACCAACGCGACTCTCCTCATCGCGCAGGTATGCGACAGCAGTACCTGCTCCAGCGCTCATACCCAGGTAAACACCGGTGAGGCTAAAAATGTGCTGAGTTCCAGAGTTGTCGGAGATACGCAGCAGGGACGAAGCTTCATAGCCCGTAGCGTGCAAAATATAGCGCAGGGAGGGGTCAGCAATAGAACCCTCTTCACCCATCAGCTGGGTGAGGGGCAGCTCTTCAAGCCACCATGCTTCACGGGGAGCACGAGCATAGCCGTGGGTGCCGTCCTCACGAATCATTCGGTCGAAGGTAACCTCACGACCGTCAGCCATCGTCCAGACAGCATTCTCAGCATTCAGCTGCACACGGCTCTCAATATTTGAGGACCAACCAGCACCGAACACACCGGATACAGCGTGCTGACCGAACACAGCCACACTGTTGTACATGCGAGTTACAGAACAAGCAGAAACCACACCGGCAAACGCCATATCGGTCTCTTCTTCAATGAAGTTACCGGTCGCGACGTTCACAGGGTCATTCACATAACCGCTGGTAGTAGGCTTACCCACAACAGCAGGCGCCAGAATTTGCAACTCGTGACGCTCAGTGCTAACACCAGATGCACTGATTGCACCTTCCAGAGTTGAATTGGCAACGGTAACAATCTGGCTCGAGCTACCGTACAGTTCAAAAGTATCGGCTACGATGCCCAGCCACGTCTTATCGTTGGCGTTCGACCTGTTCCACGCTTCAAACGTGCGGATGAGATTTTCAGCGTCGATGGTTCCCCACTGGCACTTAGCCGCAAATTCAGAAGCAAGGTTACGGAGCTTACCGGGCTCAGCGTCAAAGCTAGTGCCAAGGTTTGCCAAAGTATTAGAGAGGGCACGCACGGTTGAAGGGCGCGCCGAAGAAACAGTCATGCCCCCCGAACGAGTTTCAGTACTCTCGCGCTGGCCTGGGGAAGTGGTGTCAATCGTAGTATCCGGAATGTACGACACGGGACTCGGGGCTCCGTCTCCAAAAATACTATCCCACCACTTGTAGAATTCGCGCCAGTCACCCTTAAACTTTTCCTCATAATCACGCATGAGTTTACGGTTCCGCTTTTCTATTTGGGCAGCCTCTTTAAGGCGGTCCACCACATCAGCCAGCTGGCGGAAGACGTTAGCGATATTACGACCATCACTAATAGTGGTATCAATATTCGCTGCCGCGATATCGGCATAGTGACCTACGAAGTCCTCCAAAGCAGTCGTCAGCGAGTTCTTAAGAGGAGGTAGTGCGCTGTCAATATTCTGCGCAACGGTGCGACAAGCGCCAGCAAGGGCATCCGACGTAGCATCATCGTACTTGACTTCTTCAGTATTCAGATTCATGCTCTGTTGTCTTTCGGTGTGGTTAGTACGGAAGTGTGGTGATTAAACAAGTCTATGCAGGCATGCTGCCATGCCTGGGAATAACGTGTACTCAAGCCAATTAGCAGAAAACGCCGCCTACCGCTCACCGCCCCGTAGCCGGGGAGCGGGGCGGTAAACGGCGTTTACCAGGGAAGGCTTAGGAGCCGCCACCTGCCTGGAAGATATCGGTAGAAATCTGGTTGAGCTGCTCGCGCAGGTCGGTCAGTTCCTGAGTCAGGTTACGCAGGGTGTTTTCTACACCGGGCCAGGTGTCATTGCGGAAACGCTCAGCCAGGGGGCCGTCCCAGTTGTTGGGGTCCTTCAGCTGGTTACCCTGCTGGTTGAGGTTGTTGATTTCGTTCTGCAGACCGCCATTGATGATGTTCTGGAGAGCAGTAATGGCATCCTTGGCTGCCTGCGATGAGAGTACGCGATCGGACACGATGTTCCTCTTTCGTCGTTGAGTTGCCGGAAGATGTGCATTAGATACGCGAATATCAAATACGCACCGTTAGTGCTTTGCACCACTCCGAACATTACACTATTTCGCGGCAAAGCGCATCCTCCACACCCTGTTGTGAGAAAAATTTCTCATAGTAGACATTGCACAACAGTGCGTGCATATACATTTATCTACTCTCATCAAGGGATTTCTCCCGCTACGGTATCCTTAGGAAATGCCAGCCCACTCGGGGTGGCACCCTATCAATAGAATCACCAACCACATACGAAATGAGGACTTTCATGTCTGAAAACACCCCGCAGTCGGCTGCACCGCAGCAGCCGCAGTTCACCCAGCAGGCACCCGCCGCACAGCCCGCATACGGCGCACCCGTTGAGGCACCGAAAAAGAAGAAGTGGGCGGCAGTAACCGCACTGGTCCTGGGCATTATCTCCGCCCTGACCGGCATTCTTGTCCTGGGCGCATTCACCGCAATCCCGACCGTTATTTTCGCGATTATTGCCCTAGTCATGGTCAAGCGCGGCACCGGCAAGGGCAAGGTCATGGCTATCATTTCGCTCGTGCTGGTCGCGGTTGCGATGGTCACCTTCGTTCTGGGTAACAATGTGCGCGCTCAGAAGCGTGCGGAGCGTGAGCAGATGGCTCGCGAAGCGATTCAGAAGTGTGAGAGCAAGGAATTTGTGGGCGCCTACTACACCGAGAAGGACGGTAAGCGTTACTGCGCATACGGCGGCTGGCTCTACCCTGTAGACAACGACAAGTAGACCGACCGACCGTCTGGTTTATTGACCGATGATGTGATGGATGGGGGCGTTCGCGTGTGCGGCAGTCGCCGTGCCTGCGAGCGCCCCTCAACCGTATCTTCTGGAGGCGCCGCCGCCTAGTTTGGGTGGGGCGCGTGCTCTTCCTATTCACCAACCACACGAAACGAGAACCCACCATGCGCACTTTCCTGGTTATTTTCTGGGGTGCCGTCGCTTTACTTACAACAGTGGCGACGTTTTATGTCCTCATCAATTACGAGGTGCAACGTTGGAAAGATAAAAAGCGATGGCGTGAGGGTATTTATATCCGACGGGTTACTCGGCTCGAAGCTTTATGCCTGATATTTGTTCCCGTCCCGTCCGTGCTAATGGCTTTCTTACATGTTTATGTTGAAGAAGAATTCGGCACAGGCAATGAAATACTCTACCTATGCTTGTCACTTGCAGTCCTTCCGCTGTTGCGGTACGTGCATGTTGCCTACGTGAAGACCTCCGCCGACGGCATCGAGCAACGCATCTGGTTATCCAACCCGACCCGTTACCCTTTCAACGCGATCAACCGCGTCGTGTTCTACAAAGCAGCAAAATATGAAGACGAGGACATGGTGGGGTTCTACGCCAAGTCAGGCACCCAGATTGCCCTGTTTAGCCCGTTGCCTCATAAAAATTACCGGCTCATGGCGATTGTACGGTTCAGGATTGAAAACGAACGCTGGCCCGACATGGACAACCCGGATGACGTAGCTCAGGTGGACCGTTTGGATTGTGCCGCGAAGACGATGCGCTACTTTGAGAATTTGGGGAAGGTTACTGGCCTTGCCGATGTCTACATGTAACCCTCCCAATAAGCACCGGCTACCTCCCCCCTACATCCGAAGAGTCGCAACCGGCACGAACACCACCACCACCGCGAAAGAGGAGCACGCATCATGCACACCTTTTTCCTCCTGCTCTGGGGCATCTGCACCCTCGCATCAATCATCGGCGCCATCCTTGTCGTTGTCCTGCATAATAGGCACCTGCGCCAGGATATGAAGCTCCGCGACGAGGGCATCTACATTACGCGCGTGCCCCGCCGCGAAGCGCTCGTATGCCTTCTCACGCCCATACTCCCGGCAGGTTTCTTCGCGCTCTACCTCTACACGCAGGTAGAGCTCGGTATCCTCTTCAACCTGCTGGCGTTCATCATGCTGCTCTTCTTCCCCTACCACTTTCTGCACGTTCACCTGGTGTACACGAAAATCACGCCAGATGATGTGGAGCAGAAGCTCTCACCGTTCGCCACCGTGACCTCCTACCCGATTAGGGCTATCGACCAGGTTTTCTACTTCCAAGGTGAGGCGGAGGAAGTATTGGAATGGACCGGGGTAGGATCTGACAAGGCCACCTTCTACACCAAGAAAGGCAAGGAAATCGCCAAGCTAGACCCCGTTGGCAAGAACCACCGGCTGCTGGCAATCGTACGGTTCCGGCTTGAGTTTGACCGCTGGCCCGATATGCGGGACCCGCAGGATCTGGCGTATGTTGATACGTGGGATAGCCTCGAGTGGACCCGACCCCTGTTTAGGAAGCTGTACAGAAGACGCAACAAAATCACCGGCCTAGCGGATATCAAGATGTAGCGCCGCACGGCAGCCGATACGATAGACCCAAACGCCGAACCCTATTCACCAACCACACGAAACGAGAACCAACCATGCGTATTTTCCTCATCATCATATGGGGCGTTATGGCCTTCATCTCGGTAACCGGGACGCTCTACATCATCATCAATTACGAGATTCAGCGCTGGAAGGATATGGAGCGCCGCCGCCAAGGCGCGTACATCCGGCGAGTCAATCAGGCAGAGGCTCTCCTGACAATATTTACTCCTGGATTTCCGTGCCTCTATCTCTTTGCTCATCTTATAGACGAGGGGTCTCCAGGTGCCTTTTATGAACTCCTTGGGATATTTCTGTCAATCGGATTCATGATGTATGCCTGGTATGTGCATGTTGCCTATGTGAAGATCTCCCCTGAAGGTATTGAGCAGCGCATGTGGTCAGCACGCACGACCGTCTATCCCTTCAACGCTATTGACGGCATTGAATACTATGAGGCAACCTCTACAGACGACCAGGATCTTGTGTCTTTCTACAGTAAATCCGGAAAACTAATTGCCGCCTTCTGCCCGATTATTCACAAGAATTATCGTCTAATGGCGATTGTGCGGTTCAGGATTGATAATGACCGCTGGCCTGATATGAATAATCCGAGTGATATTGCTCGGGTGGATGCTCTAGATAGTGGCCCTGATACAGTCCCGTACTTCAGGGAAAAAGAGAAAGTCACCGGCCTCGCCGACGTCTACATGTAACCAACCACCACACTAGGACACCCCATGCTCAGGAAATTCCTTGCCGAAACCGTCACCAACGGCTCCATAGGACTCAACCGCCCCAAAGGCTATATTCCTCTGGGACAGCGGCAGAAAAAGCCGCTGCTGGCTGTGTTAATTTTGGACGCTTGTACAGTGGTTGTTTGTCTTCTGTGTCCTCTACTTTTCAGAGCAGAGAGCCTTGTTGACTACATTCCAGCCTACATATTTACAAACATAGTTGGAATGCATTTCTGGTTTATGTCCATCCATGTTCACTCTTTCTACATCCAGCAGAATGCAACTTCCGTGAAATGGCGGAACTGGCGATTCAAAACCCGCGAGTTCGACTACAGCAGCATCACCAAAATACACATGCAGGTCAACGGCAAAGGCGGACACCTACTCATCAGCAGTAGCCAGATGGGACGCTACCGCCTGGGTTTCAGCCCCGTCTTCTTTGACGCAACTTATATCTACCATATGATTCTTTTCCGTGAGCGCTACGGCGTTTGGCCACCCAAGTACATCCCTGAGCTCTTCGTAGAGTTCGGTGATTACGAGGACATGGACGCTCTGATTAAGGTCATCTGTTATGCCCGCACGTATGAGATTGGTTCCCCCGAGGCTGGGGAGTACCGACAGATCCCGGAGCACCTGCAGCGCATCCTCGACCGCGCCGCGGCAGAGTCCAAATAGTTGAAAGGGAAATAGCATGAACGCTATCTCTGAAACCTTCAGAATCCTATGGCTAATCTTCCTGTGGTTCTGCTTTAGCTTCATAGCTCTTGCATCTCTAGTGATGGCCGTTATTGGGGTATGGCCTTGGGGTGCGCTGTTCTTCGTTTTAAGCCCTCTGAATCTTGCTTACATAGATATGATTAACGCTGAAAATATTGGCTATAAAGCGACCGGAGGCCTCTTCCACCGCTTCTTTATTTTCGTTTACTCCATCAACGCGGTGGGCTTGATTGTTCTGACGGTTCTGACGGCTTTCGGTGTACTCCAGGGGGACCCGGCTCCGTGGACCCCTGAGACGAACTTTGCTTCCTGGTACATGGTTGGCGGGCTAATCATCGTCGCCTTCCTCATCTACCGCATCGAGCCTAATGATGAGATTCCTGACCTGCTGCGCATGGAGCAGATGAATAGGCGCTCAACCCGTGTGGGCGTTGTGTCGGCGGCTATTTTCACGGTTCTGTGCCTCGTGGTTCCTCTGACTAGTTTCATGACTGCAGGCTATGATCCGGTGGCTCTGGCGGTTGCGCTTTTCCTGGCCCCTGGGTTCCTGCGTGTTGTGCGTGAGGGCCTCTTCTACCTGCAGGGCACCCGCTTTGAGGAGGGATCTGAGGGGTACCGTACCCTGCGTGCCGTGTGTATTGGCGTGGCTGGTTTGGCTGGGTGTATTGCGCTCGGGTATGTGGGCTATTCGCTGGTTCGTCTGGAGTTGCTGCCTGCGCTGTTCTTTGTTGCCTCGGTAGCGATGAATGGGTGGTCGGTGAAGAAGTACATCACCGTGGGTATCACCATTCCCGAGGAGGAAGACGAGGATTCCTCTTCCAATGCCGCTGTTCAGGAGGCGGAGTAAAACATGCTAGATACCATCTTTAGTATCTTCTGGGGAATTATTTTGGTGCTGTCCTTTGCTTCTATCCCCTACATTATTATTAGGTACGAGATTAATCGACGCCAAGATAAGAAAAAGGAAGCACAGGGAATTTTTAATAAGATTGATTTAAAGAAGTGGGACATTTAATGAGATTACCTTTTTCCACTAAGTTATAAATAGGGGAGCCGATGGAAATTAATTATGCTCGCCGCCAAATAATAGGGTTGACCCTTTTGATAATGCTTGCTGTATACATGTTTTTGTTGTTCCTCAACATTTACGTGATGACAGTGATGGCATTACCGCAACCTGTACCGTGACTAAGGCATATTCGGTACCGCGCGGAGGAACAGTAAGCGGCATGAATGATATTAGACCCAAAGGTCTTTTTGAGACGGAAGAGTGCGGCACGCTCACAATGATTACTCCTCCGGAAGGTCGCAAGATTCCCGAGTATGTTGAGAGCGTCAAGCCTGGCAAAAAATACCTATTCCATGTGTCGAATCGTTCAACTAATAAAGAGCGGGATTTTACTACGACCCGCTTTGAAGAAATCAAAGAATAACAACCTCATAAATTAAAAACAAAGCCCCCGCAGCCGAGAGTCATCCTCTCAGCCGCGGGGGCTTCACCGTATCAGCGTGTCCTCACGCGGCGAGCGCTAGGAGGCGCGGCGGCGGGAACGCAGCACCATCACGGTGCCGGCACCGAGCACCAGTGCGCCGCCCACAGCCACAGACACCGCACCGAAACCAGTACGCGCCAGGCCGCCCTGCTGGGAGCTCACGCCACCCGACGCAGCAGACACACCGGACTGACCCAGGGAGCCGCCGCCGGTACCACCGCCGGAAATACCACCCGGGTACACGCCGCCAGCAGAACCATCAGCCGAACCCTCAGAGGAACCCTGCGCGTTCACATCACCGGCGGCACCGGAAGCACCAGCCTGACCGGACTGACCACCCTGCGCGGCACCAGACTGTGCGGAGCCGGGCTGGTTAGCACCAGCGGTACCGCCCGGGGTTGCCGAATCCACACGGCGCACACCGCTAAAGTCGTCCTTAGCCGCATTCGGGTCCTTCGGCACGGCAGTCTCAAAGGAGCACGCATCCGACGCCTTCTTACCCACAGCAACCGCAAGCTGCTGCACCGGGCTGTTCACCTCAGTACCATCAGCCAGAGTCGCAGAATAGTGCACGTCAAACATGTACTGGCCGGGCTCAGAGAACACCCAGTTCGCGTGCGCGTGCGTCGCGTAATCAATGTCGATCGTGGTCTTGCCGGTCGTCGAATCCAGCAGCACATCCGCACCGTTCAGCGACTCGGTGAACATGCCGAAGCGCGCACCCTCAGGCATGACCTTCGGCACCACGTGCAGGCGCACGGGGCCGCGCAGCTGCGAGTAGTCAATGTCCTGCGTGTTGTAGCCGGGCCAGGGCAGGCCGCTCTGCTGGGTCTGCGGCAGGCCGTAGAAGGCGGTGCCGACCGGGCCCATGAAGTTCAGCTTCTCATCAGCCATACGTTCGGTGCGCACACGGCGGGCGTTCTCGCTGACCGTCCACACGACCGAATCGAGCGGGCGCACGGTCGAATCAGCATCAATGATGCCGCTGTCATCGCGCAGACCCACGGACAGCTGGCGATCCTTCAGGGTCGCCTGGATGTCCAGGTGGCCGTGCGAAATCTTGGTGCGGCCGTCAATCTGACCGGGCACGCACTGGTTACCCGGGGTTCCGGGGGTGGACGGCTGAGCAGACGGCGCCGGGCTAGTCGGTGCCGGAGTAGTCGGTGCCGGAGTGGAGGGCACCGGAGCAGGCACGCTCGGCTCTGCGGAGGCGGTCGGCACCGCAGGCACGGTCGGAACCTCGCTGGGAGACACCGACGGAACGGTGCTGGGCTCAGCGGTCGGAGCCTCGCTGGGTGCCTCGGAAGGAGCCTCGCTCGGCTCAGCAGAAGGCTCGGCAGAGGGTGCGACGGTAGGCTCAGCGCTCGGCGAGGGGTCCACCGGAGCAGGCTTCGGCGCATCGCTAATGGGTGCGCTATCGGGAGCCAGCGCACCGTGCGCAGTGTACTTCGTACCCGGCTCGTAGTTCGCCGCAACCTCGGTGGTGGAGGCGGAAGCGTTCATATCCGGGTGAGTCAGCATCTTCACGCGCAGCGCCGTGCCCTTGTAGAACGACTCGTCACGGAAGGTAAAGCGCGCCACACCATCCTCGACGGAGCCTTCCAGGTCGAGGTACGGGTAGACCGGGTCATCCTGGGCGTAGAAGCCGCCGCGCATGAAGCCGCGCACCTTCGGGTCCTTGAAGCGGACCTCAACGGTGCTGAAGCCGTTGCCATTCGGGGTGACGGTCACGTCGTAGTCCATGCTGGTCGGCGTGTACTGCTCGGTGCTGAGCACGGTGTTCGCCTCGTCCGGGATTTCTTCGGGCCAGGAGCCGTTACCGTCGTCGCTGTACACGCTCTCAGCCTTGCCGGGCTCGTAGGCAAGCTTGTGCGAGATCCAGCGGGACGCCTCCGCGCTATTCGCATCGGAGGTGTCCGGGGTGAAGACCGCCTGCAACTGGGAGCCCTCGCTACCGAGCATTTCAGACCAGGTGGCGGTACCGTTCACGACCGGCAGGTCAGTCAGGAAGTAGCCGTTGTTGTACAGGGTCAGGGTGCCCTTGAGGTTCTTGTTCGCGGCGGTGAAGGTGATGTCGCTGAGCTTATCGTCAGCGTCCTTGTTCTTAGCCGGGTCGGCGTCCAGGCGGTGCGGTGCCACGGACAGCATGTACTTTGCAGCGTCCAGGTCACCGACGGGTGCCGCATTGTAGCGGTCGACGGTGGGCACGGCGGTGGGGGTGCCGTCACCGAGCACGGGCTGCATGCCGCCAACCTGCCAGACCAGCTTCGACGGCTTGGAGCTAATGATGCGACCGTCGGTGGAGCGCGCCACGGTGCGGTAGGTGACCACGTAGCGGCCGGGGCGGGTGAAGGTCGTGGTGTTGTGGGTGTGGCTACCCTTGTCGAGCAGCCAGGAGTGCCAGCCGGTGGAGCTGCTGGAGAGCATGCGGTACACGTCGGCGGGGGCGTCGTCCGGGTTGTAGCGGAAGAGCTCCATACGGCCGGGGCCCTCAACGGAGAGAATGTCGGTAGCGAACACGCCGTCACGGAAACGCTCGGTGGGCACCTTCGTGGATGCGCCCAGGCCAGCCCAGATGGGGTCCTGGTTACCGTAGGTCAGGTGCGGTGCCATGTAGAGGGTCTGGCCGGGTTCGCCGAGGAACGCCAGGGAGGGCGAGTCGCCCAGGGTCATGGTGTACTGCGACTTGCCGTCCCTGGTGCTGTAGCCCTTGCCGACCCAGTTGACGGTCTTGTCCAGTTCGTAGGTGTCTGCGCCGGTCTTGTAGGGGTTCGCCTCGTTCATGAGGACGAAGGTGCCGTTCTGCTCGTCCCAGTATGCCTTGGGGGCGTCAACGTGGCCCTTGGTGGTGACGATTTTGCCGTCGTCGGGGCCTGCTGCGGCGGGCAGGGAGGGGGCAGCGCCGGCGAGCGCGAGCAGCGCTGCGGCGGAGAGGAATGCGGCTGCGCGGCGGAGGGCGGGCTTGCCGCCGGGGATGAAGAGTGCGGGGGTGTGTGTGGTGACCCGTCGTTGGGTCTGCTTCTGAGAGCTCATGACAACCTTTCTCATTTTTCTATCCTCTAGGGTAGCTCTTTTGCAAATAATTGTCATTTAGAACCTAAGTGAGTATAGTGATTCTCAGAAACACGTGTGCGCCGAGGCGCGCCCAAAAACGCACACCACGTACATCCACAAAGAGAAAAACACGGCAGAGCGCACCCCGGACGCAGGGGAGAAACCGGCAGCAGGCCGCCGGGCCCAGCACCGGGCAAGCCCCGAAAGCAACGGGCCCCGAACACACCGGGCAACGCGCCAGCCAACGAGCAGTCATCCAAGGAGCCACCATGCAAGGACGCACCAAACCCCTGAGCCTACTCAGCGCAACCACCCTCGGATGCACCCTCGCACTCGGGGCGCCCCTCGCCCTCCCCCAGGTCGGCACCTTCACCGCCGCACAGGCGCAGGAAAACCAGGCTGGCGCCCAGGCAGGTACCGAGTCGCGCAGCTACGTCAACTACGAAGGTGACTACGTCATCGCGGGCGTACACACCGAAATGCTCAACGCATTCCTCGACGGCAACCAGTTCACCCTCGCCACCCTCGCAGACACCGGCCCCGGCCAGCAGGGACGATTCAACCCCGCCCGCACCGTCTTCCACCTGCCCGACGTCGAGGATGCACACACCAAGGTCGTAGCAGGCTACGACTACATTGCCCCCGAAGGCACCGACATCTTCTACATTCCCTCCACCCGCACCCGCGGCCTGCTCTACCCCGGCCTCGGTGCGGAAGGAATCCGCCCCGGCGCGCTCAAGGACAACACCATCAACCTTGAACTCGTGCGCAGCAGCGTACCCGAAGGCGGCCGCGCCGAAGTCTTCACCGAATCCGGTCGCGACAACCCGCGCGTCTTCAGCACCAACGACCAGCTCGCACCGCACACCATCACCGCGGGCGGCCACGAGCACCTCAGCTGGGCGTTCACCCGCAAGGGCATCTACCAGCTGACCTTCCGCGCCACCGCAACCCTTGCGGATGGCACCCCGGTCAGCTCCGAGGCGACCTACACCATCGCCGTGGGCACCAACGCCGAGGACGGCTTCAAGCTCCTGAACGCGCAGAACGCCGCGAAGGAAGCAACCAGCGAGGCAACGAAGGAAGCGACCGAAACCCCCGAGGCGACCTCCACCGCTACCGAGAGCGCCACCAGCAGCCCCAGTGCATCTACCTCCGCAAGTGCCGAGGCGAGTGCATCTGCTGAGGCGAGCGCATCCACCGGTATTCGCCGCGTGGATGGATCCGTGAACGGTCAGAACGCCGCGCAGGTGACCGACCCGAACGGCGCGAAGGCGGCGGCAAATGGTGAGCAGGCATCCCAGGGCGGATCCGGTGTAACCGCTATCAGCGGCACCGACAACACCAATAACGGCTCTGACAAGGGTGAAAACAAGGACAGCAACGCCACCAGCGCGAAGGGATCCAGTGTGAAGGGCTCCAACGCCCAGAACATTAGCGCCCCCAGCAACGGCGGCGGCATTACCGGCAACGGTGTGCTGTCCTCCGGTCTGCCCGGCAGCCTGAACCAGCAGTGCATCGCCACCGAGGTTCCCGCCGAAGATGCCAAGGGCTCTAAGGACTCTAAGGACGCTCAGAAGGACAACAAGCAGAGCAACCAGGCAGCCCAGGCACCGACCAGCATCCCCACCCTCGCTGTTGTCAACACTGCCGAGCACAGCGGCCGTGAAGAAGTCACCCACGGCCACTTTGACGTAGGCCCGATCCTCAACGGCGGCAACCTCACCAGCAGCGTGAAGGACGACCGCACCAGCCCCGCCCGCCACGTCTCCCCCGGCGCCCTCGAGTTCGTACTCAATGACGCCGCGAAGATCAACCTGCCCGCAGGCATGGAGAACATCGCCCCGGCGGGCACCCCCGTGCACATGATCGGTGCAACCCAGCAGCAGGGCGTGCCCTGGCTCGGCTGGAGCACCCAGGACCCCGAACTGCTCAAGCAGCTCGACGGCCCCGTCACCATGAGCCTCAACGGTTTTGAGGGCCCCGGCACCATGTCCACCTTCCTCTCCGGTAACTTCGGTTCCGCAGGTCAGAAGGTCTTCGATTCGCGTAGCGGCGGCTCCTTCCAGGTGCCCGCAAACACCCACCAGCACAGCAACTGGGTGTTCACCGCTGAGGGTCGCTACACCGTGACCATCGGCTGGACTGCACGCCTGAAGAACGGTCAGCAGGTCAGCAGCGAATCGGTTCTGCACTTCACCGTCGGCAACCCCGATAACGCCCCGGCAAGCGATAACGCGCAGGGCGCGGCAGGCACCAAGCAGGACGGCGGCAACGCTAACAGCGCTAACGGCGCCAACAACGGCGGCGAGAAGAGCACCGCAAAGAACCCCGTCAACGGCACCGTCGACGAAGCCACCGGCATCGTCACCAAGCCCGACGGATCCAAGGTGCGCATCGTCGGTAAGACCGCCTCCGGTGAGGATTGCGCTCTGACCAGCCAGGAACTCGCCAACGCCCAGAAGGCAGCCGCGGCGGGTAAGCTGCCGAACACCGGTGTGGTCATCGACCCGTTCATGGTCAGCACCTCCATTCTGGCGCTGGCACTCGGTGCCATGATTCTGCGTTCGGCACGCCGAAAGGGCCGCAGCGGTGACACCGCATAGCGGGCATACCGGCGCACACGCTTATAGTCGGCGAACCGCCCTCACCCTCGCCTCCCGTATTGCGGTGGGTGCGGGGGTGGGGGCTGGTGCCTTCGCACTGAGCGGATGCGCCAGCACCGTGAACGCTTCCTCCGACCGGATGCGCGTGGTCGCCACGACCCCGATCCTGGCGGACTTGGCGCAGCAGATTGCAGGAGAGCGCGCCAGCGTGCACTCCCTCGTGCCTGCCGGTGCTGACCCGCACTCGTATGAGCCGAGCCTGCGCGATATCCGCGATGTCGCCTACGCCCGCTGCGCCCTGACGAACGGTCTGCTGCTGGAGCAGCGTAAGCTCAGCAAAATGGTTGAGGCGAACCTGCCCGCAGGCGTTGTGTCCGTGGCGGTTGCGGAGAAGATTGAGCAGTACGGCGGCAAGCTCGAAGCCATTGTTGAGGATGCCTCCCTGGACTCCATCTGGCTGGGTTTGCGTGTTGAAGAGGGCGGGCAAAACGAGTCCGCCCCCGCCGACTCTTCGGATGCAGGCATGCGCTTTGAGGTGCAGAGCGTGCGGGCGCGCACCTCTACCGATTCGTCGAATGCGCAGTTGGCGGCGTTCATTACGCAGACCTTCGGTGCGGTGGAGATGCTGTGCGATTCGCATGCGCGTGGCGTGAACCTCACCCGTGAGGGGGACACCGCGATCCGCACCGGCGATATGGGTTCGCTGGAGCTTCCGTTGCAGGCGCATACGCACCTGTCGTGGGCGTTTAGTGATGCCGGCGAGTACGCGATTGAGCTAAGTGCCACCGCGGTCAATGCGCCGGAGTCGGTGCGTTCTTCGCGCGGCACCCTGTACTGCGCGGTCGGTCGTGACCCGCAACAGCTGGTGGACCGTCTGGCGAAGGAGCAGAACGTTTCTGCCGCCGAGATCAAGGTTCTTTCCGCAGGTCACGCCGATATTACGGCACGCACCGGCGACGGCAGGCTCGTGCTTCGCGCGGATTCCTCCCAGGGCGCCGTAGAGTACGAACTGAACCGTACCGTGGTCGCGGTCCCCTCCCGCACCCTGCAGGAGGTGCCCGCCGGCGGAAGCTACCGTTTCCTGCGTTCGGGTGCTTCGGAGCATCGCGGTCAGGTGTACCTGCTCGCGCAGGCCGTTCTGGGCAAGCACGTGCACGGCGAAATCGACCCGCACATTTGGCATTCGGTGCCGAACGCGAAGGCGAGCGTGCAGGTCATCCGTGACGCGCTCATCTCCGCCGATCCAGCGGGTGCGAGCGAGTACGCGACCCGCACCGAGCAGGTCATGAAGGAGCTTGACGCCCTGGACGCTCAGCTGCGTCAGGTGTACGGGGGCCTGCCGGAGTCGGCACGCAACCTGGTCACCACGCACGACGGCTACCGCTACCTGGCGAGCACCTACGGGTTGCACATTGCCGGTTTTGTGAGTGCCAGCGCCAGCGGCGAGCCGAGCATTCAGCAGCGTCAGCGCCTGCGTCGCACGGTCGAGGATTTGAAGGTTCCAGCAATTTATCTGGACAAGTCCACGGCGATGCGTTCGCCGGTTCTCACGGAGCTGGCTCGGGAGGCTCAGGTGCGTACCGGGGTGCTCTACTCGGACACCCTGGATGCGCAGGCTCCTCACTACGCGCAGATGATGTTGGCGAATGCTCACACGATTGCGCTGTGCTCGGGGGCTAGTTCTGGCGGCGATTCTTCGGGTGCTAGCTGCTCGGAGGCAAGCACCTCATAACCCGGTTTTAAGCTACCCACAAGCTCATATAGCCGTACCAGCATATAGATAATCTTTCACACACCGTTTCGGTCATGATTCTAGGAAGTCCTCATGATGAACTCAACCACCCCCTCCCGTTCCTCACGTAGCCGCGCCCTGCCCGCCCTGGCTCTGGGCGCCAGCCTCATGCTCACACCCCTGGGTATGGCACACGCGGAGACCACCCCGGCAACCGCTGAGGCAACCACCGAGAGCGCCTCGGCTCGGCCGAGCGACAGCAACCTCAGCCGCGGCGAGCGCGCCCTCACCCAGACCCTGTCGGCGGAGCAGCCGGTCGCATCCGGCCGCACCGAAATTTCTGCCGGTCACGTGGATATGGGTCCTCGTTTCAACAACGGCAAGTTTGAGCTCATGCTCCACGACGACCACGGCGAAACCCCCGTCTGGCGCAGCCTGGACGAGGTCATCTACCGCGGTAGCGACCAGGCGATCCTTGAGGTGCCGAACGACCCGCGCTACTCCTTCGTGGGTGCGCCCGCCGGCTCTAAGGTGTACGTCATTCCGCAGACCGAAACTAAGGGCGTGATTTGGCCGGGTTGGAACACTCAGGATCCGCAGCTGGTGTCCAAGCTGAACCGCGGCGTGAACCTGACCCTGGAGCAGGTGAGCGGCCCCGGCACGTTTAGCCTGTACCTGGAGAACGGTAACTTCTCGGCACCGCAGGTGCTGTGGTCCTCGACCAAGAGTGAGCCGCAGAAGCTGTGGGTGGAGAAGAACACTCACACCCACGCAAACTGGGTGTTTACCGCCCCGGGCGAGTACCTGCTGAAGGTCACCGCGAGTGCTGAGCTGTCTGACGGTTCGACCGTGTCTGATACCCGCTACCTGAAGTTTGCGGTGGGTGATTCTGCGAATGCTGATGCCCTGTACGCGATGGAGGCGCAGGCTCGCGGTTCGGCGTCCTCGGGTTCGGCTTCTTCTGCTTCTCAGGCGTCCGGTACCCAGGCATCCGGCGCGCAGGCGTCCGGTTCTTCTTCTGCCGCCGCAGCGAGCGACCAGAGCGGTTACAAGGCAGAGTTCACTATCCCCTGGGGTGCTATTGCCGCAGGCGTGGCAGCTGTGATTGCCGTGGGCGCGTTCCTTTCGTTCCGTCGCCGCTCCTCCGCGCAGCGTGAGGCTCTGGATGAAGTGCGCGGTGACCGTTCGTGAGCGCGTCGGTAACAGCGGGTACTGAGCCCGTTCTAGAGATTTCAAACCTGTACGCCGGCTACGCGCGCCGTTCCATCCTCAAGGATCTGTCCCTGACCCTGGAGCGCGGCGAGTTTGCGGGTCTGATTGGTGCTAATGGTGCCGGTAAGACCACGCTGCTGCGCACCATTTTGGGTCTGATTCGCCCGGCGTCCGGGCAGGTTCGGGTGTTGGGTGAGTCGCCGCGTGTGGCGCGTGCGCATATTGGTTATGTGCCGCAGAAGCACCAGTTCCAGTGGGATTTTCCGCTGACCGTTAAGGACACGGTGATGACCGGTCGCGTGCGTGAGATTGGGTTCTTCCGCCGCCCGGCGAAGAAGGATTGGGTTCAGGTTTTTTCGGCGATGGAACGCACCGATGTTCTGCACCTGCAGGATGCTTCCATTGCGGAGCTTTCCGGTGGTCAGCGTCAGAGGGTTCTTTTGGCGCGCGCTTTGGCGGCGAACCCCTCCCTGCTGCTGCTGGATGAGCCGTTTACGGGCGTGGATGCGCCGACTCAGACCACTCTGACTCGCCTGTACCGTGAGTTGGCGGGCGAGGGCATCACGATTCTGATGTCTACGCATGACATGCTGGCGGCGCGTGAGTCCTGCTCGCGTCTGTGCGGTGTGCGCGGCAATATTCACCTGGATGGTCCGGCGGACTCCTTTAGCCTGGAGCAGCTGCATACGTGGTTGCACGGTCACGATATTGAGGAGGCGCAGGGTCACGCCCGCACGGGCTTCACCTGTGCCGGTGGTGCGTTGGATGAGTACGGCCACGAGCTGCCTGATTCCTGCGCTTCTGACTCTTCTCTCTCCCCCGCCCATACTGCTTCTACCGGGGGTGCCCGTTGATTACTCCTATCGATTTTCTTGCCGATCTGTTCAACCCGTCTCTGGCGTTCCTTCCGCGCGCCCTGGCGGCGGTGCTGCTCGCGTCGGTGGTGACCGGCGTGGTGGGCTGCCACGTGCTGATGCGCGGCATGGTCTTCATTGGCGATGCGGTGGCGCACTCGGTGTTTCCGGGTCTTGCGGTGGCGTTCGTGCTGGGCGGCAACCTGGTCATGGGCGGTCTGACTGCGGGCGTGGTAACGGCTATTCTGGTGGCTATTTTTAGCCAGAATCAGCGGCTACGCGAGGATTCCGTGATCGGTATTTTCTTCGCGGCGTCCTTTGCGTTGGGTATTGTGATTATTTCGTTGGCGCCGGGCTACTCGGGGTCGGTGCAGGACTTCTTGTTCGGCTCGATTGTGGGTGTCTCGAATGAGGACATTACCCAGGCGGCGATTATGGGTGCCGTTATTCTGCTGGTGCTGTGGCTGTTCCACCGCCAGATTGTGACGGTCAGCCTGGACCGTGAGAGTGCCCGCGCGATGGGCCTGCCGGTGCTCGCCCTGGATATTGTGCTGTACGTTCTGGTGACCATTTCTGTGGTGCTGGGTCTGCAGACGCTCGGTAATGTGCTGGTGTTGGCGCTTCTGGTGATTCCGGCGTCGGCTGCCCGCCTGGCGTGCCGCCGTCTGGGGTCGATGATGGTGTTCTCGCCGGTGTTTGGCGGTATCTGCTCGATTGTTGGCCTGTACCTGTCGTGGGCGTTTAACCTGCCGACCGGTGGCACGATTGTGCTGTCGATGGTGGCGGCTTTTGTGCTGGTGTGGGCGGTGACGGCGGTTCGTTCGCGAGCGCGTGCCCAGCTCAAGAGCTAAGCCCAGCTGAAGAATTAAACCCAGCTCAACCTCGACTCAATCCAACTTTTCTCGATTAAACGCACGAGTAAACGCACGAGGCGCATCCCTGTTTGGGGGTGCGCCTCATGCGTTTTTTACAGGTTTTAAATACCCAAAGTGAATCATGTTCATGTTTAAAGAACCAAAAGATACACTCCGCGTAATAAAAGCGCATAATTCAACACGTCGGGTTTAATGAAAATACAACCTATCAAATATTTCTTATGGGTTGATACATGTAGTGATAAAGCAGTCACTGCACCCTCATTAGAGCTTCAAAGAAGGAGTCATCATGAAGGCATATGTATACCACGGCCCCGACCAGAAGGGCGCCTGGGAGGAAGTCCCGAACCCCACCATTCTTGAGCCCACGGACGTTATCGCCCGTGTCGACACCACCACCATTTGCGGTACTGACCTGCACATCCTGAAGGGCGACTGCCCCGAGGTGGACCACGGACGCATCCTGGGCCACGAGGCTGTCGGTACCATTACCGAGGTTGGCTCCGCGGTGACTGACCTGAAGGTCGGCGACCGCATCATCATTCCCGCCGTGACCAGCTGCGGTAAGTGCTCCTACTGTAAGGCGAACCAGCCTTCGCACTGCCAGACCGTTGGTGGTGTCGGCTGGATTTTCGGTTACATGATTGACGGCACCCAGGCAGAGTACGTGCGTGTTCCCTACGCAGAGACCTCGGTTCACCTGGTTCCGGAGGGTCTGACCGATGAGGACGTCCTCTTCCTCACCGACGCACTGCCCACCGGCTTCGAGATCGGTATTCTGAACGGCAACACCAAGCCCGGCGACACCGTCGCTGTCGTGGGTGCAGGCCCCGTGGGTCTGGGTGCAATCATGACCGCTAACCTCTGCGGTGCCGGCCGCGTCATCACCGTCGACTTCGACGAGAACCGCATGAACAAGGCACTGGAGCTGGGCGCAACCGATAAGGTCAACGCGGGCGACCCGGACTTCATCGAGAAGATTAAGGCTCTCTCCCCCGACGGCCTGGGCGTGGACGTGGCAATTGAGGCTGTGGGCGTTCCGCAGACCTTCGAGACCTGCACCAAGATTGTTCGCCCCTACGGCAATATCGCTAACGCTGGCGTGCACGGCAAGCCCGTTGAGTTGCCCCTGAACACCATGTGGATTTCTAACGTTCGCATCAACATGGGTCTGGTCAACTGCAACACCGTCGGTAACCTGCTGAACATGGTCCGCTCGGGTCGCCTGAACGCTAAGGCAATGGCAACCCACCGCTTCACTTTCGACCAGTTCGAGGAGGCATACGACCTGTTCTCCCACGCTGCTGAGCACAACGTGGTGAAGGTTGTTATCTCCCGTAACCCCGAGGTTGCGGCATAGACAGCGGTAGGCTCATATACCGCTCATACTGAAACCCCAAACTTTCGTTAGGGATTTCGGTGGGATGTCTTCATTACACTGCGAACATCCCCACGATTCGCCTCCGGGTGGGAGAGGGTAGGTCCCACCCGGAGCGCGAATCGCCCTCCCCTACCCCGAGATGTAGTTATTTTCTGAAGAGACAAGATTGTCTGAAGATACAGGATTTTCTGAAGATTCAAGAGATACGCCAGCTCGGGGTTTTCTGTTCCCTCAACCCATTCTTTGGGCAACCCGTTCTTTGGCGGGCTCAACCTGTTCTTTTGTGGGTTGAGGGGCGGTTCCTCACGCGTGATGCCTCCTCTGCCGGGCGCTCTGCCGACCCGCTCTTGCGGGTTCTTCTGCCAGGCAACCTCTACTGGTGGAGGGGCGCATCATTTGGCTCTTCTTGGTCGGGCGGTACCTCCGATTCTGCTCCTCCTTGAAGGGAAAGGAAAAGGGTCGCACGCTTACGATTCAATGGCGATTCGTAGGCTGCGACCCTTTTCTCATGCCCGGATTCCGGCACTGCGGGGATTTTCTGTGCTCCGGGGTTTTTCTGTGTTCCGGGCGGCTATTTAGTTTTTAGGCTTCTCACCGTCAGCCTTCTCGCCGATAGCGGCGTTCTGTGTGATGGGGTTGAACACCTCCGTGGGATCATCCTCTCCGAATGCGGCAGATACCCCAGATACGGCAGAGGATTCGGTGGCGTCTCCGGTGACGGGCTCGGTGGGTGCATCAGCCGGATCCTCGGCAGGCGCGCCAACGGGCACCTCCGCAACGATGGGCTCCTCCGAGGCGGGTGCCTCCGGAGCCTTCTGCGCATCCTCCTGCTGATCCTGAGCCGGAGTCTCTACGGGCTGCCCAGAAACACCCTGCTCAGTAGCTACCGGCTCACCGTGCGCAGAATCCTTCTGTGCATCCTTCTGCTCATCCTTGTGCGCGTCCTTATGTTCGAGCGTGTAGATGATGCGAGGTTCCAGACGCTCAAAACCGATCTTGGAACGCACCCAGTTCACCGCCCGGTCAATGCGGTCCTCACCCTCGGTAGTTTCAACAACCCGGTAGTTACGCGGTAGCATCACGCTATCACTGAGCACACGCGGGTACTCGTCAATCTCCTGAATACCCGCCATGTACATATTTTCGCGGAACTGCTGGGCGAACTCCTGCTGACCCAAGAACAGCTGGTCGGCGTAGGTTTTAGCCGACAGGCGCTCGCTGTAGGCATGCTTCGAATCGCGGGTGCCCTTCTTAGAGCCGTAAATATCCCAGAAGTAGAAGTACACGTTGTTCGCGATAATCGCGTAGATAATGCGGTTCTGCAGGTACACGAGGGCACCGACGGCGACCGCACCAACAATCAGGAGCACCACGGCGAGCGGGGAGAGTGCAAAGTCAGACAGATTGCCGCGGTGGTTCGTGAACAGGCCAATCAGGTAGGCGATGGTGACCACGATGATGGGCACGCCGATGAAAATCACGGCCAGCGGAACCCAAATGTACAGCAGAGCACGTAGAATCAGGCGGTAGTAGCTAATCGAGTCGCCAATGGGGATGGGCGTGGGCTTCACGGAGGAGTGCGCACGCTTCATGAGCAGGCTGAACACGCGGTTGCTGTCGATGCCGACTTTACGCAGCTTCGATTCGAGGGAGGCACGTTTGAGGAAGACCCGGTAGTTTTCGAGGACGACGCGCTGGTCGGAGGTGAGGCTCTCCGGGTCAGGTAGCGCGCTGATATCCATGCCAGCTTCGGTCAGTAGCTTGCTCCACAGCTCTAGGCGTGCCAGTTCGGAGGGTTTTGCCGCCGCCTGCGCCTGGTAGTTCTTGTAGGAAATGAAGATGGTGCTGGCACCAATCAGCAGTGTAATGAAGGGTGCTATCCAGTCTTTGAGTCCCATGGTGGCGTTCCTCCTTGAGTTGTGTGGAGCCGCTGGTTCCTCGGTCTTGTCAGCGCGTCTTTTCAGGACGTCTTTTTGGGGCGTCCTTTGCGGGCGCGAGCCCGCTGTTTTTACCGTACCACCGGCACCTGTGCTGAACCTTTAAATGCGCAGGTGGAAGGGTTTCAAAAAAGCCCCGCCTCCCGATGTTGCGGTAGCGTCAGGAGGCGGGGCTTATGTGTTCCGAATTAGTGCGCTCGCTGGGTTAGCGCGCAGAGTTAGTGCGCGGAATTAGTGGTCAGCGGGCTTCATTTCGCGCGGTGCCTTGCGGATCATGAAGTAGCTAATGACGGCCATAACACCCATGAGCACGGCGCTGAATGCGGAGCTCAGCACCACGCCGGAGTCGAAGGCAGCGAATGCGGAGGAGAGCAGCTGGTTCGCCTGCTCGCCACCCACCTGGCTTGCGACCGTCACGGCACCGCCGAGGGTTTCGTGGGCGTGGTCGGCGAGAGTCTCATCCAGGCCGTCGGGTACAACCACATTTGCGCGGTAGACGGCGGTGAGCATGCCACCAATGATGACGGTGCCGAGCACCGTACCTGTCTCGTAGGAGGTCTCCGAGATCGCGGATGCCGCACCAGCCTTACGCGGCGGCACGCTGGAGAGCATCAGGTCGTTCGAAATGGTCTGCGCAATACCGATGCCGGTACCGAGCACAATGAAGATCAGGATAATCACCAAGTCGTTGTGCGCACCCAGGAAGGCGAGCACCGCGAACGCGGCAGCGTGGAGCGCCAGACCGAAAGACACCACCTGCGCCGGGTGGAAGTGCACCGCCACGCGCGCAATCACCAGACCGGCGATAATGATCGCCAGGGTACCGGGAATCAGCAGCATACCGGCGTACATGGGCGGCAGACCGGAGACCAACTGCAGGTGCTGGGAGGCGAAGTAGATGAAGCCAACGTCCACCATCATGGAGATGAGGTTTGCGGTAATCGCGCCGGTGAACACGGTGTTGCGGAAGAGGCGCACATCCAGCATGGGCTGAATATCGTTCTTCTCGCGGTTGAGCTGACGCAGCACGAACAGGACGATGAAGCACAGTCCGGCAAGGATGGTGCTAATTGCCACCGCATCGAACCCGGTTTCGGAGGTGTGAGTCAGACCGAAGGTAATGCCGGTCATGCCGGTCATAATCAGCAGGATGCTCAGCGGATCCACCGGGCTGGGGTTCGGGTCCTTCGACTCGGGAACCATAATCGGGGCGAGAATCAGCAGAGGAATCAGAATCGGCACAGCGAGCAGGAACACCGAACCCCAGTCGAAGTGCTCCAGCAGGAAACCACCCACAATCGGGCCCAGCGCCGCACCCGCCGAGAAGCCCGAAGCCCACACGGCAATAGCGATGCGGCGCTCGGTCGCATCCACAAAGATATTGCGAATAATCGACAGGGTTGCCGGCATGAGCATGGCGCCAAAAATGCCAAGCAGGGCGCGGGCAACCACGAGCATCAGCGCGGAGGGCGCGAATGCCGCGAGCGCAGAGATTGCCGCGAAGCCGGTCGAGCCGATGAGCAGCAGCTTGCGGCGACCGATGCGGTCACCGATAGCGCCCATGGGCACGAGCAGGGCGGAGAGCACCAGGGAGTAGGAGTCAACGATCCACAGCTGCTCCGCGGAGGAGGGGCTCAGCGCCTTAGCGATTGCGGGCACCGCGAAGGCAAGCACTGTGTTGTCGATGGAGACCAGGAGCACCGGGAGCATGAGCACACCGAGTGCCGCCCAGCGCTTGGTCTTCTGGTCGGGGGCGTGAATGGGCAGAGCCGTGGTGTGCGGATTGTGATTCGTCATGGGTTGTTTTCGTGCGTCTATAAGGTGTCGGCTGATGCGGCGGACGCGGCGGCATCAGCTCGGCCTGTCTTTTGGGCTAGGTCTTTTAGTGAGGTTTTAGGGGTCCGGACGGGGCCATAAACGAAGATTAACTATACCAACTGGACGGTATAGTTTCAAGCGGTTAGACTGGTACACATGACCACCCCCAACCACCGAAAACAACGCGCCACCAACCCCCGCGAACACATCCTCGACACCTACGTCGACCTGCTGATTCGCTCGGGAGAACGCGCCGCGACCCTCGACGCCGTCGCCACCGCCGCCAAGGTTTCCAAGGGCGGGCTACTCTACCACTTCGCCTCCAAGAAGGCGCTACTTGAAGCGCTCGCAGAACGCACCCTCACCCTGGCTGAAGAGGACTTCGCGGCGATGGAGCAGGCACCCGAGGGGGCAAGCGCCTACTACATCAATTCCTCCACGCCGGATAACACCCCGTTCGACCGTGCCCTCATTGCCCTCAGCCGCCTGGCGCAGAACAATAATGAGCTCGCCCAGCAGACCATGAGCCGCGTGCAGGAGGGATGGCATGCACTCGTCCTCGCTGAGCTGGGTGACGAGCAGATTGCCCGCGCCGTGCTGCTTCTGGGTGATGGCATGTACTACAACGCGGCATTCGGAGGCGACTCCGCCAGCCCGCAGAGGGCTGCAGCCATCGCGGCAGACCGTGCGGCGCTGGAACGCGCCCTGCAGGTTCTCAAGGCGGCGGCTCATTAAACCCACAAAAGCCACCCGATACAGCGGTTAAAGCCACAAGCTAAAACCGCTGCCTCAAACCCTATTCTTCAGCGCCGGCGAGCACCCGGGGCTTAAACTGGAAGGGTACGTATCTACTCTTCAACCTAAGGAGTTCCGATGATTTTCATTGCTGTAAAGTTCCCCGTCAAGCCCGAATACGCTGACCAGTGGATTGAGAAGACCCGCGCTTTCACCGAGGCAACCCGCGCCGAGGAAGGCAACAAGTTCTTCGAGTGGTCCCGCAGTGTTGAGGACCCGAACGAGTTCGTTCTGCTCGAGGCTTTCAACGACGACGCAGCTGGCCCGCACGTGAACTCTGACCACTTCCAGCAGGCCATGAAGGACATGCGTCCGCTGCTAACTGCAACCCCGAAGATTATTTCTCGCCTGATCGACGGCGAGGGCTGGGAAGCTATGGGCGAGCTGCAGATCGACTAATCTGCACCCCCGACATGCACCCTAGAATTGCATAGTTAGACGTTGCATAAGTAGACGCTGGAGCGCCTCTCCTCTCTGTCCTATTGGGCAGGCAGGAGAGGCGCTTTGGTGTGTCCGGTACCTGAACTTTTCCCCTTGACACGACGCGGATGGTACCGGTTTTCGGGTCAGCGGGTGCCTTGCGTGCATTTTTACCCTATTAACCCCTTAAAATGGGTAGAGTATGCACACCTATCGATACCCATTCGCACAGGAGGCCTGAATGAGCATCGCATCCCAGCCTCTTCCCGGCGCAGTCGCCACTGAAGAGCACAACGACGTGGACCACACCTCTGTATCCCTCGCCGTCTCGACCGTTATTCTGGCACTGCGCCCCAAGGAAAACGAAACCCCCCCTACCCTGTGGCTGCCGCTGGTTCGCCGCCTCCGCGAGCCTTATAAGGGCCAGTGGGCGCTTCCTGGCGGTCCGCTCAACCCGAATCTTTCCCTCGAAGAGGCAGCCGCTTCGACCCTGAAGCGCGCAACTAACCTGCAGCCCGGCTACCTGGAGCAGCTCTACGCATTCGGTGACGTTCTGCGCACCCCCGAGGCGCGCGCCGCCCGCGTTGTGGGCGAGCCCGACCCGGCACCCGGCACTGATCACGAGCGCGTGGTTTCCGTGGTGTACTGGGCGTCGATTCCCGCCACCGAGGTCGCGAACACTCGCGTGCACGAGAACATCCGCTGGTTCCCGGTGGATGAGCTGCCCGAGCTCGCCTTCGACCACAACGAAATCATTGAGTACGCGCTCTACCGCCTACAGAACAAGGTCGAGTACTCGCGTATTGCGCACTCTTTCTTGGGCGAGGAGTTCACCCTGGCGCAGCTGCGTGAGGTGTACGAGGCGATTCTGGGTCGCACCCTGGATCCGGCGAACTTCCGCCGCCAGATTGCGGCATCGAAGTCGATTATTGACACCGGCCGCCGCGTGGAGGGCACCCGTCACCGCCCGCCGCGCCTGTACCGTTACAACGACGCTCAGGCGTACGCGGATGCGGGCCCGCTGGGCATGTACCGCGAGCGCCACGAGGCGTAATAGCCTTTCGCGCGTTGTACGCGCGCAGATTTAATGCCTAAAAGGAGGGGCGGCACCGTGCGGTGTCGCCCCTCTTTTTGCGTTCTCTAGGGGGTATCGGCACTTGTCAGGCGGTTTTTCGGGAGGGTGTTTGACTCAGCACCCACACAGTTTCTATGCTTGAGCCATCAGCTCTCTATCCGCGCTACCCCACCGTGGGGGGGTAGCCTAAGGGACTGAACATATCGATTGACCGAAGCCACCCAAGGCACGACCGGGGTGCCCTTCGGAATCTAGGAGGCATC
>NZ_KV808407.1:0-33397 GCF_001812285.1 Rothia sp. HMSC065B04 | reverse complement strand
TCAAAGAAATGACCCACCGAGCATAAGCCCGGACTCAGAAGAATTTTTCGCGCGCTCACGTAGCAGCTCTACGGACACGTTTCCTACGTGTTCCAATCAGCGCGCACGCACCCGGGCACAGGTACATCCACCGTTACGCTCGGGTTTTTTCATGCCTTCACACCTTCACGTGCGCTGGCAGGAATCCGAGCACCTACTCGAAGGAACTCGGCCCATGCCACACCACATTACACTCGACCATATTTCGTACGCACACCCGAGCCAGCCCCCACTGTTTGTGGACCTTTCGGCAGTATTTTCTGCGCCACTCACCGGGCTTATCGGCGATAACGGCGCCGGAAAAACTACCCTCTTCAGACTTATTCATGGCGACATAAACCCTAGTCAAGGCACAATCAGCACCCCACCGCACATAGCGTACCTACCGCAAGATTTAGGGTTGAGTGGGCATCAGCATCTTGCCGATATTTTTGGAATTACAAAAATACTGCAGGCGCTTGATGCGCTGGAATCGGGCGAATATTCCCCCAGCCTTTACGACACCATAGGCGACGCCTGGGATATTGAAGAACGCACCCTCGTAGCCCTTGCCGAACATGGTTTTGGTCCTGCCCTCACTACGACCGATACACAGGCCCGTCGCAACCTTCTGATGCGTCCCCTTAGCACCTTTTCAGGTGGTCAGACGGTCACAGCCGCACTCACCGCGCTTCTGTATTCAGACCCAGAGTTCATTCTGCTGGATGAGCCCACAAATAATCTGGATTCTTCGGCGAAGAATCGGCTTTATACGGCTCTTGAAACCCTCACCTGCCCGGCGCTCATTATCAGCCACGACCGCGATCTGCTGGAGCACGTGAACGTGATTGCCGAGCTTCACGCCGACCGCCAGGGGCTGGCGCATCTGCGCCTCTTCGAGGGTAACTACAGCACATACCGGCAGGCGCTGGAGGCCGAGCAGCAGGCGGCTCAGCGTCGCGTGACCGAGGCGAAGAATGAGGCGCGTAAGGCTGTGCGTGAGCGCACCGAGAACCAGATTAAGCTCGATCGCAACGCCCGCCGAGGCCGCGAATTTGAACGGTCAAAGCGGAAACCTGGCATGGCTATGGGCCTGGATAAAAACAGTTCAGAGCGCTCTGCCGGGAAACTTCACACAGCCCACGAAAGCATGGTGGCGGATGCACGTGCAGCAGTTGGAGAAGCCCAAAAGAACCTGCGCGTGCAGGAGCGTATCTATCTGGAACTTGCTCAGGATGCGCTCCCATTGGGGCGGAAGGTACTGGAATTACATCGGGTGAAGAACGACTCTTGCGCATCTACACCGCAGAGCGCCGACCTTAAGAAGGCATACACCCAAAACACCGTTTCACGTGAAACACAACCATATAAAGTTGATTATCTGTTTCAAATCCAAGATTTTCCCGAGGTTCTTATCCTGACCGGACCCGAACACCTGCACATCACGGGAGCAAACGGCAGTGGCAAGACTGTGCTTCTCAATGCGATAGCGCACGCAAATGACCCTGATTACCGTTCCCCAGTGCCGCCTGCATACCAAGTGCTCTACCGTCTGGATAACACCGCATACCTGCCGCAGCGCATCATCCTCGACCCGGAGCTCACCCTTCTTGAAACCGTACAGAGGGCGAATCCCGGTGCGAGCGAACAGCATCTGCGTGACCAGCTGGCGCGCCTACTTTTCCGCCGCGAGAGCGTACATCAGCGCATTGGGGATTTATCCGGAGGTGAGCGCTTCCGTGCCGCGGTGGCGCAGGTACTTCTGGCCAACCCGGTGCCGCAGCTACTCATATTGGATGAGCCGACGAATAACCTCGATATTTCCTCGGTGGATTGGCTGGTGCAGGCACTCGAAGCCTATACCGGTGCGCTCATCGTGGTGAGCCATGATGAGGACTTCTGCCGCCGCATCCGCATTGACCGCACACTCAACCTTTCAACAAAAACTCTCGGGAAGGAACCATTCGGGGAATCAGCACGCTGAATCTTCTCCTACATGGGAGGGTGTTTGACTCAGCGCCCAGTCAGTTCCTATGCTTGAGCCATCAGCTCTCTATCCGTATTACCCCGCCGCAGGGGTAGCTGGCGAAGCTGAACGTATCGTTTGACCGAAGCCACCCAAGGCGCGACCGGGGTGCCCTTCGGAATCTAGGAGGCATCAAAGAAATGACCCACCGAGCATAAGCCCGGACCTCACAGAATTTTTCGTGCGCTCACGCAGCTTTTTGCGCAGACACATTCTCCCTGCGCACTTCTATTTTTCTGCGTGTCTTTATCAGCGCGCACGCACCCGGGCACAGGTACATCCACCGTTACGCTCGGGTTTTTTCGCGCCCTTTTTGGGGCGATCCTCTTACCGCCACGCGCTCAGCATAGGCACCCCCAAACCGCCGGCACACTACTGCAACGCACCACCGTCGGAGTTTGAGAGCACCCGAGCATCCATACCTCAAGGAGCTCGTATGACACACGTACTTCAGCCGCAGGCGACCTTTCCCCGTTCCGCTTCTTCCCGCGATGCCCGCTCGCACGCCACTTCCCACATGGTTTCCCATGCAGCGGCGCACGTTAGTATCGCCCATCTACACTTTGCGCACCCGAGCCAACCTTCACTGTTTGTGGACCTTTCGGCGGTGTTTTCGGCACCTCTGACCGGGCTCATTGGCGATAATGGTTGCGGAAAAACAACCCTCATGAGGTTGATTTTGGGTGATTTGACCCCGGATTCCGGTTCTTTGGCAGCGCCGGAGCGCATGGCGTATCTACCTCAGGATTTGGGTCTGGACCGGGAGCAGACCCTCGCTGAGCTCTGCGGAATCACCGAGATTCTGTGGGCACTGCAGGCGGTGGAATCCGGCGAATACTCCCCCGAACTCTACGAGACCATCGGGGATAACTGGGACGTTGAGGAGCGCACCCTGGCGGCTCTTGCGACCTACGGTTTCACCCCGGCGGCACTGATTGATCGAGACAACCCGGAGGCGGTTCGCGCGCTCTTTGCCCGCAGCATGCGCAGTTTCTCCGGTGGCGAGGCAGTCATTGCCGCGCTTGCCTCGCTGATGATTTCTGACCCCGAGTTCATTCTGCTGGATGAGCCGACGAACAACCTGGACTCCTCAGCGAAGGCTCAGCTCTTCACCGCGTTGGAAGCACTGCCCTGCCCGGCACTCATCATCAGCCATGATCGCGATCTGCTGGAGCGTGTAAACGTGATTGCGGAGCTTCACGCCGACCGCCAGGGGCTGGCGCATCTGCGTCTCTTTGAAGGTAACTACAGCACCTACCGGCAGGCGCTGGACACCGAGCAGCAGGCGGCTCAGCGTCGCGTGACCGAGGCGAAGAACCGGGTGCGTTCGGCGCATCGCGAGTGGGTGCAGGCGCAGGAGATTATCTCGAAGAACATGGCGCAGGTCTGGAAGGACGACCAGCCGGATACAATTCTAGACCTGGCAAAGGATGCCTCACGTCAGGCGGCGGCGAAGCTTCGCGGGCTGCGCGTCGGCAAGCAGGAACAGGCCCGGGAGGCATACCAGAAGGCTCAGGATGAGGTGCGCGTGCAGGAGAAGATCTACGCCGAACTGAGCCAGCAGCCCCTACCCGCGGGTCGCAAGGTACTGGAGCTGCACCGGGTTGATGCCCGGCAGGTTTCACGTGAAACATTTACCACTAAGCAACCCACAAAGGTTGATTCTCTGCATTTTTCACCCGCCGAGGCTGATAGCGAGAGCAATCAGGGAACCCCGGCGGAACGCCCAGAACACCTGATTCTCAGCGGTCCCGAGCATCTGCGCATCACCGGTGCAAACGGTAGCGGCAAGACCACCCTCTTGAACGCTATCGCCCACGCCGGCGAGGCTGACTACCGCTCCCCCGTGCAGCCCGCCTACCGGGTCGGCTATTGCCTCGAGGGGGCGTACATTCCGCAGCGCATCACCCTCGACCCGCAGCTCACCCTCCTACAGAGCGTGCAGCGGGCAAACCCCGGAGTGAGCGAGCAGCATCTGCGTGACCAGTTGGCGCGCCTGCTTTTCCGCCGCGAGAGCGTGCACCATAAGACCGGTGAGCTCTCCGGTGGTGAGCGTTTCCGCGCGGCGGTGGCGCAGGTGCTTCTGGCCGACCCGGTGCCGCAACTTCTCATGCTGGATGAGCCGACGAATAACCTCGATATTTCTTCGGTGGATTGGCTGGTGCAGGCACTCGAAGCCTATACCGGTGCGCTCATCGTGGTGAGCCATGATGAGGATTTCTGCCGCCGCATCCGCATTGACCGCACGCTGGCGCTCTAACTAGGGTTCCGTCTAAGGTTCCGAACCCAACCCCGCGGGTGCTACCCGGGGCTTAACGAACGGGTGCCCGGCACCTCCGAATATTGGAGGCGCCGGGCACCCGTTTCAGTTACCTCACCGCGGCTACGTCACCGCGCTGACGAAAACTTAGATTAGAGGACCAGGCCCTTGGTCTGGGACACTGCGCGCTCGAAGCGAGCCTGAACGTCAGCCCAGTTCACAATGTTCCAGAATGCCTTGACGTACTCGCCCTTGACGTTCTGGTAGTCCAGGTAGAATGCGTGCTCCCACATGTCCAGCTGCAGAACGGGAATCAGTGCAACGGAGATGTTGCCCTGCTGGTCGTAAAGCTGCTCGATGATGAGGCGCTTGCCAACGGTGTCCCATGCGAGGATTGCCCAGCCGGAGCCCTGAATGGTCAGTGCAACGTTGGTGAAGTGCTCACGGAACTTGTCGAAGGAGCCGAAGAACTCGTCGATTGCCGCTGCCAGCTCGCCGGTGGGCTTGTCGCCGCCCTCGGGGGACAGGTTGTTCCAGAAGATGGAGTGGTTGGTGTGGCCACCCAGGTTGAACGCCAGGTCCTTGGAGAGCTTGGAGACGTTGCCGTATGCACCGTTCTCGCGTGCCTCTTCAAGCTGCTCGAGAGCTGCGTTAGCGCCTGCAACGTATGCTGCGTGGTGCTTGTCGTGGTGCAGCTCCATGATCTTTGCGGAGATGTGGGGCTCGAGCGCCGCGTAGTCGTAGGGGAGCTCGGGGAGGGTGTACTTTTCAGCCATGATGATGCCTTTCATTAGAAAACTTGGCTTGTATTAAAGATTACCAGCGTAGCGTTTACTTTACTTTTCATGAGTTGGGGAGCGTCACATTTATGTAAGACCTCGCTCGAACCTGTGGATTTTAGGCAAAGACTTTTCCCCACACCTGTGGATAACCCTGTGTATCAACAGGATTTTCAGGTTTGGCACCCTATTCTGCCTTGAAATACCGGGGTATGCACTCATATGAATAACAGTGCTGTAAGTTCTCCACACTGTGGATAACTACTGTGGATAACATCCTATTTTGGGGATGCGCGGGGGATAAACTGCAGAATTTTCGCCCTCATTCGAGGCGTTTTTCCTTCTACTAGCCAAAATATTGAGCTTTAAAAGGGGCTCTGAACAGCCTTATACGCTTCTTCTGGGTGGAGGCGGTGGATTAAGTGCACAGGGTTATCCACAGGTGTGGAAATTTTCAGGTTCCGCGGATTTAAAGGTGAAAAGGCCTTCTGTTTAAGAACTTACCCTCGGTTTTAATGGCCGTGAAAGCCTGTAATTACAAGAATTTTTCTGTAGCACTCTTAAATTACACCTGGGGAGGACCTCGATTCTGCTCTGCCAAATCACATGCGTGTAAGTTCTCCACACTGTGGATAACCCCTGTGGATAACACTTCTGACGCGATACGGCGCAACAATACCGCGGACACACGGCACCACCACACAACACAAACCACACCGTGCAGCTACACCCCACAGCTACACAGCACAGGTGTTTACGCTTCCTCCCCCGACTCTGCCCCGACTCGTACAGCGCTCTTGCGGCGCCGATATGAAGGCAAAGAAAAAGAGCACCCGACCATTGGATGCTCTTAGAGTGAGTTGATAGAAATTCGAGTTAAAAAGATACGGTACGGAATGCAGCCCAACCACGAACTGCACCCGCACCGCACATCCGTCGGTAGAAATACGAGTTACTCGTACACCGACGACAATCACCGATAAATAGAGAGTCGAACCTATCGAAGCGAGCTTCCGGTCTCGCCTCGGAGGCTTCCTTCGACCCCGTTATGTAATTAGTGTACACGGTTTCATTACGGTTGCAAAGCCAAAACCAAGATTTTTTTAAAAATTTTGTTATCGTTTCGTTATTTTTCACCCTTGGCAAGCTCTTTACACTCCCTAGAATTTTCACTCAACCCCCTAAAAACCTTGATATTCCGCGGAAGTTAGCATTATGCACGGAAGTGCTTCTTGGTACGGTCTTGTCTATACTTGTACCGGAAATCTTTTTGAATATGTCGTATTTCACTTGCTTACCCCGGGTATTTGCAGTCACTGCGTGCAAAAAGATACCCCTGGCACCCCTCAAAAAATTAGCACCAAAGTGTCAAGCATTACTTGACCGTACCAATTTTGAGTCACCTAGTCAGACCTTTCGCTACAATGGGTGCCAACACGCCACTTCTCTCTTTAATAAGAGAGCTCCATATCCGATAAAAGAGGAATCAATCCCGTGTCCATACCAACCACGTCTGCGCAGCGGTCTGACAATACCGCACACAGCGAATCCATCCAGTGGCTCTCCCAGCAAGAGCGAGAAGGGTGGCTCTTTATCAGCTCCATCATCTTCAGCCTCACCCGCAAACTGGAAAACCAGCTGCAGAGCGAAGCTGGCATTAGTTTTGTCGAATACATGGTGCTCGCGATGCTCTCCGAGTCCAAGGATCATTCCCTCACCATGACCGAGCTGGCAATTACTACCAACACCCTCCCGGCACGCCTCTCCCGCGTTGTAGCACGCCTGGAGAAGGATGGATACGTCCGCCGCTCCCTCAGTGTAGAAGACCGCCGCGTCAGCATCTGCCATTTGCTCCCCGCAGGCGAGCAGAAGGTGCAGGAGGTCGCACCCGGCCACGTGAGCGAAGTACGCCGCCAGATTTTCGACCACCTGACCACCGAACAGGTTGAGCATCTCGCAGAAATCGGCGAGGCAGTCCTCGGCAACACCCCCTCAAACGTCATCTCGATTGATGCACTGCAGCGTGGGGACTACCCCACACAATAACCTCCTCCGCCTTCGGGCGAGAGTTGAGAGAACCAGAGATAAGGCACATTCCCCACCGGGAACGTGCCTTATCTCTTTAATAGATTTCTTAAATAGGCTCTTGCAGTCGCGAGCACTGCGGTACGCATGAACCTTAAAACCGCCTAAAGTTGCCCCGGGCATCGATACATGCGAAGAATTTTAAAAAATTTTTGCGGTATCACGTACCGCTTTGAAATGTCGGATGACCGGCTGTCGGGCGCCGGAGCATCATGCATGTACGCGGGATGTTGGGGTATCTAATGCCGCTTTAAACCGCGAAATCTCAAGGAAACGCACCCAATACCACTCAATCCAAAGAAAGTATTCAGGGCATCCACACTAAGGGTTGTGGTGACAATATGTCAGGGGTACCTTATCTGATTCACCGATTAGCCTTTTCTCTCTGTACATGACGCACCCCACCCCTTACGATAAATATCAACAGGTTGCACCGCGCCATCCCGGCACCCAAAAGCAACCACCATATAAGGAGAAACCATATGTCTAAGTCTTTCTACGACCTTCTGAACGAGCAGATCGGCCACGAGTTCGCTGCATCCCACCAGTACCTGTCCATGGCTATCTGGCTCGACGGTGAGGACCTGCCCCAGCTGGCTAAGTTCTTCTACCAGCAGTCCCTCGAAGAGCGCGAGCACGCACTCATGATGGTTCAGTACAAGCTGGACCGCGGCCACAAGGTCGAGATCCCCGCTGTTCCCGCTGTCAAGAACGACTTCGAGAACGTTCAGGAAATCGTTGACATGTCCCTGGCACAGGAGAAGGCTGTCACCGGTCAGATCGAGGCCCTGTTCTCCGCAGCACGCGCTGAGAACTACGCACTGGGCGAGCAGTTCATCCTCTGGTTCCTGAAGGAACAGGTTGAGGAAGTTGCAACCATGGAGACCCTGGTGACCATCGTGAAGCGCGCAAACGGCAACCTCTTCGACCTGGAGAACTACGTTGCACGCGAGCTGGCACACGACCACGGCCAGGAGTCCGGCGCACCCGCAATCGCTGGTTCCTAATCTTGCGTTCAGGCGGCTAGACACCTAGTCGACCACGCAGAATATCTGCAAAATATTAAACGTTCCGCCCTCCCCACACGCCGTGGGGAGGGCGGAACGTTTATGTATATACGCCATGAAAGCACACCGCGGTGCACCGCCCATGAGCTAAAAGCCGCCAGAAGCTACTCGAATACTCATACAGTGCAGAGTAAACTTAAAAGCCTTAGATGCCGCATAATATCGCGGCAGAAAGAGGAGAGAATGACTCACACCAATCCAGATACCCTCAGCCGCGGCTCATATAGCAACTCACGCCGCGTAGCCGACATTCTGCGTGCAGAATCAGTCGGCGGTACCGTACTTCTGATTGCGACGGTGCTGGCAGTAGTACTCGCCAACACCCCCGCATCCACCTTCTATTTTGGTCTGCGAGACACCGTTGTTGGCCCGGTCATCCCCGGCTTCAACCACCTGCAGATGAGCATCGGAACCTGGGCAGCAGACGGTCTGCTCGTCGTTTTCTTCTTCCTCACCGGCCTGGAGCTGAAGAAGGAATTCGTGATTGGTGACCTCAAGTCGCCCTCCACCGCTATTGTGCCGATTGCGGCCGCCTTCGGTGGCGTGGCAGTGCCCGCGATTATCTACACGGCGCTGAACTTCACCAGCCCCACCGCTCTGCACGGCTGGGCAATCCCCACCGCAACCGATATTGCGTTTGCGGTGTCTGTTCTCGCTGCCGTGGGTACTTTCCTCCCCTCGGCGATGCGTGTCTTCCTGCTGACTCTGGCTGTGGTCGATGACCTGATTGCAATCTGCATTATCGCGATCTTCTACACCAATAACTTCCACGGCGAGTACCTGCTCTTCGCGCTCATTCCCCTCGCTCTTTTCGCGTTCATTGCCTACCGCGGTGAGACCATGCTGCACCTGAAGCCGCTGGCTGCCTGGCTGCTGCTTCTGCCCCTGGGTATTATCACCTGGGCACTCTTCCTCGAGTCCGGTATTCACGCCACCATTTCTGGTGTGGTTCTCGGCTTCCTGGTGCCCGTGAAGATGTCCGCTCGCTCTGAGGCGGCACAGGCTGAACACGGTCTTGCAGAGGTGCTGGAGCACCGATTCCGTCCCCTCTCTACCGGCATCTGCGTGCCGATTTTCGCATTCTTCAGCGCGGGTGTGGCTGTGGGCGGTTTTGAAGGCCTCGGACGCGCCCTCACCGACTCCGTGGCGGTCGGCATTATGGTTGCGCTAGTTGCCGGTAAGACCATCGGTATTTTCGGCACCACCTGGCTCGTGACCCGCTTCAAGAACGCTAACCTCGACCCGGATATCGCCTGGATTGACGTGGTCGGTCTGGCTGCAACCGGTGGTATCGGTTTCACCGTGTCCCTGCTGGTGGCTGAGCTCTCCTTCCCGCACGGTTCCCCGCACACCGAAGACGCAAAGATTGCGATTCTCGTCGGCTCTGTTCTGGCTGCCATTGTGGGTGCGGCTATCCTGTCTCGCCGCAACAAGCACTACCGCGCCCTAGCCGAGAAGGAAACCGTGGATGCTGACGACAATGGCATCCCCGATGTCTTCGAGGGCACCTACCGTGACCCGAAGGCTGAAGCCTAGCCAGAACCTCTAAGGTCTACTACCTTCTCTACACCCCGATTCCTCGCTGATCATGATGTCTCACCGCACTACCTCACGTCGCCGTACAGCACGAGCAGGGCAGGCGCCTGCGCCTCCCTCAAGGTATGCAGAGATATCAGCACGCGTGGTTATCGGGGTGTATTCTTTTGCCGCGCTTCTGACCACGTTTGCGTGGGTTATCTCTCCTCTGCGGCGCGGTCGCGGCTTCACCTGGTGGGAAGTCACCGCTGACCTGCTGAATATTCCCTCCACGCATACTCTGCCCAGCGCCATTACGATGATTGTGCTGGTTTCCGGACTGATTGTGCGCAAGCGCGCTGCCCTCATTGCAGCCATCGTTTTCCAGGTGCTGGGCGCACTGATTGCGACCCATAGCGCTTTCACGCTGGCGTTCCCCGCGGGGATTATGCCGAAGGACCGTATTTTCTCCTCGACGGTCGATACTCTCTCCATCGTGTTTGCGTGTGTGCTGGTGCCGTTCCTTTTCTCGATTCGTTCAGCGTTCCCGGCGCGCATTGGTCGCCTCTCGTGGGCGGGGGCGGCTGCTACGGCGGCTGGCGGTATTCTGCTGACTACCCTGGTGCTCTGGTACCTCTGCCGTATTGGTGTGTGGGAGCCGCTGCGTTTCATCACCCCGTGGGAGCTACTCATGCACGGCATGGGTATTGAGCGTACGCATCCCGGTGTGTGGGCTGCCGACGTGGTGGCTTTCTTGGCTTCTTTTGGTTACGGTGCTTCGCTGGTTGCGGCGCTGTACCTGTTGGCGCGCGGCTACCGTGCCCCGGACGCCTGGACCGGTGAGAAGGAGCTGAAGATTCGCGCTCTGCTGCAGCAGTATGGCGCCAATGATTCACTCTCCTATTTTGCGACGCGTCGCGATAAGCAGGTGATTTTCTCTCCGGATCAGAAGGCGGCTATTACGTACCGTTCGGTGGGTTCGGTGTGTTTGGCGTCGAGCGACCCGGTGGGTGACCCTGATTCGTGGGATGCCGCCATTGAGCAGTGGATGCTGCAGGCGCGTAGCTATGGTTGGGTTCCTGCGGCGCTGAGCGTGAGTGAGGCGGGTGCGCGCGCCTATAACCGTGCGGGTTTGTCGATTATTCAGATGGGTGAGGAGGCGGTCCTTGAGGCGGACCGTTTCACGCTCAATGACACGTCGATGCTACCGGTGCGTCAAGCGGTTCAGCGTGTGCGCCGTGGCGGGTACACGGCGCAGATGCGTCGCTTTGCGGAGCTGGATGAGCAGCAGCGTCAGCAGGTTGCGGAGAATATTTCGGCGTGGCGTCATGGCCGCGTGGAGCGCGGTTTTTCGATGGCTCTGAACCGTGTGAATGATCCGGCGGATTCTTCGTCTGTTCTGGTGTCGGCTCATGATGAGGCGGGTCAGATGGTGGCTCTGCTGTCGTTCGTTCCGTGGGGTCCTACGGGACTGTCTCTGGATGTTATGCGCCGTTCCCCCGAGGCACCTAATGGTGTGGTGGAGTTTATGGTGGCGTCGCTGATGGAGCAGGTGGCGTCTTTGGGTGTGCGTCGGGTGTCGCTGAATTTTGCGATGTTTGGCCATATTTTTGAGGCTGCTGATCAGGTGGGTGCGTCGGCGTGGAACCGTTTTGCTTCCCGCTCTTTGGGTGTGCTGGATCGTTTTCTGCAGTTGCGCCGCCTGTATCGTTTCAATCTGAAGTTTGCCCCGCTGTGGGTTCCTCGTTTTTTGGCGACGGAGCCGACGTTGGCGATGGCGAATGTTGTGGTTGCGTCGGGTATGGCGGAGGGCTTTTTACCGAATTTGTCGGCGCGCCGTTTGCAGGATCAGGAGCAGGTTCTTTCTGCAGATGAGTTGGAGGCTCTTCGCCAGTTGCAGGTATCTGCTGTGGAAGAGCTTCCTGAGGTGTCGCGTAGCGATCAGACTCAGCACCGTCTGCGCCATCTGGAGGCGCTGCGTGCGGCGGGCATGGATCCGTATCCGCTGGGTGGTGAGATACGCAGTAATGGTGCGCCTATTCTGGGCGTGAAGGATGCCCTGCGTATATTCTCTTCTGAAAATATTCCAAATTCAGAATTCATGGTTTCGGGGCGTATTCGCGCGCTTCGCAACCACGGTGGAGTCCTCTTTGCGACCCTGATTGAGGGTGGCGAAACTCTTCAGGTCGTCATGGAACGCAGCCTGGTGGGCGAGCGCCCGTTGAGCCTCGCCTCCCGCAACCTGGATACCGGCGACATCATCATCGTGCAGGGCACTTACGGGGTGAGCCGTAACGGCACTCCATCGCTGATTGCCGCCTCCTGGTACATGGCGTCGAAGAGCCTGCACCCCATCCCCTTCGACTCCTTTACTGACCCGGAGGCGCGCCTGCGTCGCCGTTCCACAGACCTGTTGGTGCATCCGGACCAGATGCAGAATCTGCGCCTGCGTACCGCGGTGATTAAGGCACTGCGTGCCCGCCTGGATGCGGAGGGCTTCCTTGAGGTGGAGACCCCGATTCTGCATACGGTGCACGGTGGCGCGAGCGCGCACCCGTTCCGCACGTATATCAATGCGTACGGTGAGGATCTGACGCTGCGTATTGCGCCGGAGCTGTACCTGAAGCGCCTGGTGGTGGGCGGTAGCGGTCCGGTGTATGAGCTGGGTCGTGATTTCCGCAATGAGGGTGCTGATGCGACCCATAATCCGGAGTTTACGGTGCTTGAGGCGTATCGTCCGTATGCGGATTATGTGCAGATGCGTGAGTTGACGGAGCGTCTGATTAAGGATGCCGCTCAGGCGGTGTTTGGTTCGGTGTCTTTGCCGCTGGGTCGTAAGGCTTCGAGCGAGCGCGTGGTAACGGATGTTTCAGCGCCGTGGCGTGTGGTGTCGGTGTGTGATGCTCTGTCGGAGGCACTGGGTCGCCGCGTGGATGTGCAGACGGATTTTGAGGAGCTACTTGCCCTGGCACAGCAGCACGGTGTGCGTGTTCATGAGGGTATGGGCCCGGGAGCCATCGTTGAGGAGCTGTATGGTGAGCTGGTTGAGGCGCATACGGTGGAGCCGACGTTCTATACGGATTTCCCTGCGGAGACGAGTCCGCTTGCGGCGCCGCATCGTAGTGTTCCGGGTTTGGCGGAGCGTTGGGATTTGGTGATCAACGGCATGGAGATGGGCTGTGCCTACTCGGAGCTAGCGGATCCGCTGGTGCAGCGTGAGCGTCTGACGGAGCAGTCGTTGAAGGCGGCTTCGGGTGACATGGAGGCGATGGAGGTGGATGAGGATTTCCTTTACGCCTTGGAGACGGGTATGCCGCCGACGGGTGGTTTGGGTCTGGGCGTGGACCGTCTGGTGATGCTGTTGGCTCAGACTCAGATTCGTGGGGTGTTGTCGTTCCCGTTTGTGAAGCCTGAGCGTTCGTAGCCCGACTGATACCCCCGCTTCTCCGCTAAGCCCGGTGCGAGGTTTTGTACCTTGTGCCGGGCTTTTTGTGCCCGCCCTGCCGGTGCCGTCAACACCCCCACGGAGTCTATATTTACTCTGCCCATATATTAAGTATTCGTTACATTTTGGCTTGGGCCCCTTTTTAAGTTGCCGAGCGGGGGACGTACCCGACACAATGAGGTGACTAATCATACGGAGCGTATGTGCCTCCGTTACGCGGCTTTGAGTCCGCGCCACCCAGCAATGTAGCCCACACGTTGTCCGTCTTTCGGCTTTGAGCGTGCGGGCTTTTTGCTTTCAAGATTGGAGTGCCGAGTGGATTTTCTTCTGAATATCATCGGGGACATTAATACGCAGACTGCGGAACTGACTTCCACCGTGGATGCCGTGCAGAACTGGATGTGGAGTAATTTCCTCTACTACGCTCTGATTGCTGCTGGTCTGTACATTACGATTCGTACCCGCGGCGTACAGTGGCGCTCCATTAAGGAAATGGTTCGTGTCCTGGGTGACCCGGTTGCTCGTGAGGCTGACGGTAAGAAGAGTATTTCTTCGTTCCGTGCGTTTACTGTTTCGGCGGCTTCTCGTGTGGGTACCGGTACTGTTGCGGGTGTTGCTTTGGCTATTGCTATGGGCGGCCCGGGTGCTGTGTTCTGGATGTGGGTTATTGCTGCTGTTGGTGCAGCTTCTGCTTTCGCGGAGTCCCTTCTGGGTCAGCTGTATAAGGAGCGCGGTAAGGATTCCTATATTGGTGGTCCGGCGTACTACATGAAGCGCGGTCTGAATGCTCGTTGGATGGGTTATATCTTCGTGGCGTTCATTGTGATCACTTACGCGTTTGTGTTTGTGGCGGTTCAGACGAATGCTGTGGTGGATGCTGCGGCGAACTCGTTCAATATTGACGTTTCGGGTACTAACTCGATGGGCTTCCGCATCACTATTGGTCTGATTATGGTGGCGCTGACTGCGGCTATTATTTTCGGTGGTATTCGCGCGATTTCTTCGGTGACTGAGTGGCTGGTGCCGATTATGGCGGTGCTGTATCTGCTGCTGGGTCTGCTGGTTGTTCTGCTGAACATCACTGAGGTCCCGAACATGCTGCTGATGATTTTCCAGGGTGCTTTCGGCATTAAGGAGTTCGTGACCGGCGGTACCATGGGCGCCGTGATTTGGGGTATGAAGCGTGGCCTGCTGACTAATGAGGCGGGTATGGGTACTGCTCCGAACGCTGGTGCGACCGCTACTATTTCTCACCCGGCTAAGCAGGGTTACGTGCAGACCCTGGGTGTTTACTTTGACACCATGATGGCGTGTACTGTGACTGCGTTTATTGTTCTGCTGTCGAACCCGACTTATGGTGATCGTTCGCGTGGTGCGTCGCTGACTCAGTCGGCGCTGGCTATGCAGCTGGGCGATTGGGCGGTGCACTTCCTGACTATCGCGATTTTCATGTTTGCGTTCTCGACTGTGATTGGTAACTACTACTACGGCGAGTCGAATATGCGTTTCGTGACTGAGCGTAAGCTGCCGATGAATATTTTCCGTGCACTGGTTCTGGTATTCGTGTTCTTCGGTGCGATTTCTTCGCTGGATCTGGTGTGGACTACCGCGGATATGCTGAATGCCGGCATGGTGATTGTGAACTTGACGGCGGTTCTGTTGATGACTCCGCAGGTTGTTGCGGTGTTGAAGAACTATGAGGCTCAGCGTAAGGCTGGTTTGGAGCCGATTTTCAAGGCTTCGGATATGCCTGAGTTGAAGAATCTTGCGGCGTGGGATGGTACTGATGCGGTGACTACCCGTGAGTTCTGGGCTGAGTATGATGCGAAGGCTGCTGAGCGTCGTGCCGCGAAGAAGGCTAGCCGCTAGTTTGTAAGCTACACGCAGGTTTCTGTGTAAGGCTTTGTGGAGGGTCCGTCCTGCTGTGTTGCGGGGCGGGCCCTTTTGCGTGCTTGAGGGGCGTATGGGGCTGCCCATCGGGGTAGGCTCTGAACGCCTCCTTGAACTACCCTGAGGGCTTGCGGATTCCTCCGGGTCTGTATGCTTAGGAAGGATATTAGGAGGGTTTATGGATTGGCGTGCCGTACTGGAGCTGGTGGTCACGGTCGTGTTTCTGGCTGGTATTGCGTTGGCGCTATTGTGCTTGGTGACGATTCATCGGAACCCGCATTTTTCGGAGGTGCAGAAGCTGAAGTGGCTTCTGCTGGTGCTGTGCCTGCCGTATGTGGGTCCGGTGACGTGGTTGTTGCGCGCGCGTCTGGAACGCATTGATCGGGAGCGTGCCGAAAACGAGCGTATGGCGCGGGGTTCCGCGGTTGCGTCCGATGCGGCTACTTCCGGTGGAGTGTCCGGTAGTGCCCCCAATAGCGCCTCGGAGGCTCTTTCTGAACCCTCCACCACCTCTAAGTAACGAAGGTCACACTCTCTCAATTGGACAGCACCGCATACAGTCCGTATAGTTTTATGTGTTGCCTGCGGTGATACACCGTAAGACACATGCGCGAGTGGCGGAATAGGCAGACGCGCACGGTTCAGGTCCGTGTGCCCGTGAGGGCGTGGGGGTTCAACTCCCCCCTCGCGCACCAACGATCCCCGGTTCGAAAGAACCGGGGATTTTTTCATATCCATAACCAATTCCCCGCTAAATGACGGGGTTCCAGAGCGATGGCGAGTGCATCACCTAAAATAGAACCGGGTGTGTTCATTCACAGGACACACAGCTAACGCACAGACACGCTCGTTAAACTGAGCCTTTCGGATAAAGACCGTTTGCGCGGTCTGTTGCTCGGAATGGTCGTTGAGAAGGAGGCGGCATGAAGTTTTTCGACAAGCTGGGCAAGCTGGAGCAAGGCATCGGCCGCACTGTCGGCCTTTCCAAGGGCTTCGGCACCTTTGCGAAGGCGGATGTCGCTAACCGCGTCCGCATCATGATGGATGACGAGTCCTACGTGGACGGCAGTGGCCGCACTATGGCTCCTAATGTCTATACTCTCCGTTTCGCACCGGTTGATTTCCCTCGCGTTCGCGAGTGGGGCAACCCGTTCGCTGTTGAGCTGTGCGATTTGGCGATTTCGCACGCCCGCGCGCAGGGTTACACCCTCATTGGCGCGGTTCGCGTGACGTTCAACGTTCTTGATTCTCTCTCTGAGGGCGAGTTTGAGGTTGTTGCGACTTTCGAGCCGTTCTCTGTACCGGAGGCTCCGGCATCCCCGTCTCTGCGCGGCGCCACTAACTACGCGCCGGTGCGTCCGCCGCGTGAGTCTTCTTTGCCGACCCGCATTACGAAGCCGGCTGCTCAGCCGGCTCAGCCTGCACCCAGCCCTGCGCCTCAGCAGGCTCCTGCGCCTCGCCTGAACATGCCTGTAGCGTCCCCCGCGGCGGGTGCTCCCCGTTTCTTCTTGGAGATTGAGGGTCGCATGCACCCGGTGAACCACCTGCCGTTTGTGCTGGGTCGCGGTTCTGATGCTGATTTTCGTCTGGACGATAAGGGTGTTTCTCGCCGTCACCTGCAGCTTTCGATGCAGGGTGGTGCGGTGGTCGCCACCGATATGGGTTCTACCAACGGCACGTTGATTAATGGTGCGCCTCTGCGTGCGCCGGTGGTGCTGGCGAACGGTTCGCTGCTTCGCATGGGTAATACCCGCATCATCTTCCATAGTTCGACCGGAGGTGTCCGTTAATGGCGTCTGAATTGACCGTTACTATCCTTCGTTACGCTTTTCTAGCTCTGATTTGGTTCTTTGTTTTCCTGGTGGTTTCGGCGGCTCGCCGTGACCTTGGTTTGGGTAAGAACTATCGTGCGGCACCGGTTGATGCGGTTCCGGAGGCTACCCATATTGCGCCTCCGCCGACTCGTCCTTCGCAGCTTGTGATTACTGCCGGTGCGCAGGCTGGCGCGATGATGCAGCTGGGGGACCACCCGATTACTATTGGCCGCGCTAATGACATTGAGGTGTCCCTGCAGGATGATTACGCCTCGGGCCGCCATGCGCGCCTGTTCCCTCAGGGTTCCCGTTGGTTCCTTGAGGATTTGAATTCTACTAATGGTACGTTCGTCAATGGCGAGCGTCTGACTCGTGCGACCCCGATTGAGCCCGGTGATGATTTCCGCGTTGGCGGTACCACCATGCAGTTGAGGGGCTAGTGTATGAAGATTGCTTTTCGTTTTGAGGCCCGCTCTGATACGGGTCTGAAACGCTCGAAGAATGATGACTCCGGCTACGGTGGTCGTTTCCTTGCTGTCGTTGCTGATGGCATGGGCGGCCACGTGGGCGGCGATGTCGCGTCGGCTACGACGGTTTTGAATTTGACTCCCCTCGATCACCCCGATTTTGAGGATGGTGCTGGCGGCGTCTATCTGGCTGATGAGATTCAGAGCGCGAACTTGATCATTAATGAGCTGGCGGCGAATGATCCGCAGCTGGCGGGCATGGGCACGACCTGTACTGCCCTGCTGATTGATGGTGATTGCATTGAGTTCGCCCATATTGGTGACTCACGTGCGTATCGTCTGCGTCCGGGCGCTGATGGTGAGTTTGAGCAGATTTCTACTGACCATACGTTTGTGCAGCGCTTGCTCAATGAGGGTCGTATTACCCCGCAGGAGGCGGAGAACCACCCCCATAAGAACGTGATTATGCGCGTTCTGGGTGATGTTGATGCGTCCCCCGAGCTGGAGTTGAAGACTCTGGACGCTGTTCCCGGCGAGCGCTGGGTGCTCTCTTCGGACGGTTTGGATGCTGTGGTGTCCCTGTCGGAGATTGAGCAGGTGATGCGTTCTACTGATGATCTGTCTGAGATTGCTGACACTCTGATTGCGATGACTTTGGAACGTGGCGCTCCGGATAACGTGACGGTTGTGTCCCTGCAGGTGATTGACCGTGAGGTTCTGCCGGTGGATGAGCCGGTGGGTCCTTCGAGCCTGCCTGAGTCTGCTCTGCCTGATTCGATTGTGGCGGAGCAGGAGGTCAGCACGAATACTCAGAAGCTTCCCGAGGTTGCTGCTACGGCTGAGGCTGCTGAGGCTATTTTGGGTGCGCACCATGATGAGGACTCTGAGGAGCCTCATCGTCGGTCGTTGCGCCGTTTCCGTCGTGCTCGTGACTTCTCTGGAACCCTGTTGCACAGTGGTTCTGGGGCGGTGCGTCACCATATCGGTACGTACGATAACGCCGTGGATGCGGCTCTTACGAATGCTGCGATCTTGCGTAGCGAATTGGGTTCCCGCCCGCATCAGCTGGTTGGTGCCGCTTCGGTGGCTACTGAGACCGGCATGATTCCGGCGGTGACTTCGCGTACCCTGGAGCATCGTGCGACGGTGGCTCAGCGTGTGCCTTTGAAGGTTGAGTCTGATGAGGCGACCTTGCCGGCTGAGCTGGAGGAGCTGATCGCTGAGGATACTGTTGAGCGTTCGCGTCCGCGGTCGTGGTCGATTCGCCTGTTCATTACTCTGCTGGTTGCGGCTATTGTGACGCTGGCTGCGTGGACCGGTCTGCGCTATGTGGAGCGTAGCTACTATGTGGGTGAGAGTGACGGCACGGTTGCGGTGTACAACGGTATTCCGCATGCGTTGGGTCCGATTCGTCTTTCTCACGTGGTGGAGAATACCGATATTCCTACGAGTGAGTTGAGCGATCATACGCGTTCTTTGTTGCGTAATGCGATTACGGCGAAGGACCTGGATGATGCGCACCAGATTGTGACTCGTTTGAAGACTCAGGCAGATCAGTCTCGTGAGAAGGCGGAACAGGCCGCTGCGTCTGCTTCCGCGTCTGCCTCGGCATCTGCGTCTGCCTCGGCATCTGCTTCCCCGAGCTCTGAGGCTCCCAGTGAGGCTCCGAGCTCTGGGGCACCGAGCTCTGATTCGGCATCCCCGGCTCCTGAGCCGGCTTCTTCGGAGGCTCCTGCTGCGGTAGGCGGTGAGAACAATGGCTAAGTTCTCGTTCCGTCGTGAGTCGGATGCGCCTCGTGCACGCCGTTTCACGGAGCTTTTCCTGCTGGTTTTGGCGGTAGGTATCAGCTCGTTCGGCATGTACCTGATTGATCCGGAGCATGCTTTTGATACGTCGAAGAGCCAGTGGCTGCCGTGCACGGTGGTGCTGGGTGCCGGTGCTCTTCTTATTCACCTGGTCATGCAGTTCCGTGCGCGTTATGCTGATCCGTTTATTCTGCCGCTGGTGGTGGCTCTGAACGGCATTGGTTTGACCATGATTTATCGCCTGGATCCGCAGATTGCGGCTCCAGTGGGTGACGGTCAGCTGATGTGGACCGGCGTGTCGATGGTGCTGTGCGCGATTATCGTGTTCGTGCTCAGGGATTACCGCCTGCTGCGTAAGGTCACGTACACCTCCCTGGTGCTGTCGATGATCCTGCTTATCATGCCGCTGGTTCCGGGTCTGGGTATGGAGCTCAATGGTGCTCGTATTTGGATTCATATCGGTAACCGAACGTTCCAGCCGGGTGAGGTCGCGAAGATTACTTTGGCGATTTTCTTCGCCGGCTATTTGGCGACGCACCGTGACCTGATTCTGGTGGCTGGCCGCCGCATCGGCCCTATCAATCTGCCGCGTCTGCGTGATTTGGCGCCGGTGTTCTTGGCGTGGATTGTGAGCCTGGGTGTTCTGGTGTTCCAGAAGGATCTTGGTTCGGCAATTATGTTCTTTGGCCTGTTCATGGCGATGCTGTACCTGTCGACCGGCCGTATTTCGTGGCTGGTGGTTGCGGGTATCGGTATGGCTGTGGGCGGCTATTTCGCGTACCACTATGTCTCGCACGTGCACGCCCGTATTTATGCGTGGGTGCATGCTTTTGATCCGGAGATTTACCAGGCGTCTCCTGGCGGTTCGGGTCAGATTCTGCAGGGCGTTTTTGGTCTGGCTTACGGCGGTCTTTTTGGCCGCGGTTGGGGCCAGGGCCGCGCGAACCTCGTCCCGTACGCTAATTCGGACATGATTATTTCTTCGTTGGGTGAGGAGCTGGGCTTGGTGGGTCTGGGCGCCATCCTGATGATGTTCATGCTCCTGGTTTCGCGCGGTTACCGTGCAGCGTTGGGTACTCGTGATGGTTTCGGCAAGCTGTTGGCTGCCGGCCTGTCTACGGTCATGGTTTTGCAGCTGTTCGTGGTGATTGGCGGCGTGACTCGTTTGATTCCGCTGACTGGTCTGACGACTCCTTTCATGTCTGCCGGTGGCTCCTCGTTGGTGGCTAACTGGATTATTGTGGCGCTGTGGTTGTCTATTTCTCATAGTGCCCGCGCACCTCACCTGGTGGCTGGTTATGATGCGCCGCAGGGTATTGACCATGCGGACACTAGCTACGAGCCGGAGGGTGCTACTAGCGTTCTGGCGCGTATTACGGCTAAGGATTCTGGAGGTGAGAAGAATGGATAGGGCTATTCGCCGCATGTGGATGTCTGCCGCGTGCGTGTTTGTCCTGCTGATGGGTACCCTCAGCTATATTCAGTTCTTCGATTCGAAGACGCTGATGAATAATCAGTGGAATTCTCGAGCGCTCTACGACAATTACGGTTCGGCACGTGGTTCGATTGTGGTTGACGGTACGGAGATTGCTTCGTCGGTGAAGTCCGATGATGAGTACAACTACCAGCGTGTGTATAACCACCCGCTCAAGTATGCGGCTCTGACGGGTTATTTCTCCACGATTTATGGCGCGACCGGCCTGGAGGCTGCACTCGATAAGGAGCTTGCAGGTACGAGCGATAGCCAGTTCTACGACCGTGTGGCGCAGCTGTTTAGCGGTTCTTCCGCACAGGGCGCCAGCGTGGAGCTGACGATCAATTCGAAGCTTCAGGATATTGCCTACAACGCTCTGCAGGGCCGTAAGGGTGCTGTGGTGGCGATGAACCCGAAGACCGGTGAGATTCTGGCGATGGCTTCTTCGCCGTCCTATGACCCGAATCTTCTGTCGGCTCATACGAGCTCTTCGGTTTTGGCGAATTATCAGGCGCTGACTTCTGATGAGGACAGCCCCCTGTTTAACCGTGCGATTGCCGGTAATACTTATTCGCCGGGTTCGACCTTCAAGATTATTGATGCGGTGGCGGCGCTGGAATCCGGCAAGTACAACGCGTCTTCGGTCATTGCGAATCCCGCCCAATTGCCTCTGCCGGGTACGAACATTAGCCTGCCGAACTATACTGGCGGCCAGTGTGGAACCCGCACTCAGGCGACAATTGAGTGGGCTTTGGCTCAGTCCTGTAATACGCCGTTTGCGCAGATTGCGATGGATTTGGGTCAGGAGCGTATCGCGAAGACCGCTGAGAATTTTGGTTACGGCCATGATTTGAAGATTCCTTTGACGGTTTCTAAGTCGTCTTTCCCGTCGAATCTGACGCAGAGCCAGTTGGCCCAGTCGGCGATTGGTCAGTACGACGTGAAGACCACTCCGTTGCAGGTGGCGATGACTTCTGCGGCGATTGCGAATGGCGGCGTGCAGATGAAGCCGAACCTGATTCGTTCGGTGAAGACCAGCAACCTGAGCACTTTGCAGGAGTTCTCTCCTGAGAAGCTGCGTACGTCCACTAGCCCTGAAATTGCTAACCAGGTGAAGCAGTGGATGGTGAATGCGGTTGATAATGGTATTGCACGCAATGCTGGTGTCCCCGGTGTGAAGGTGGCGGGTAAGACCGGTACCGCGGAGACTACGGCAGGTTTGAATAATTCTTGGTTTACCGGTTTTGCTCCGGCTGATGATCCTCAGATTGCGATTGCTGTGGTTTATGAGGATATTGATGTGGCGACCGGTGCCCAGTTGGCAACCAGTACTAGTAAGCAACTCTTTGAGGCGGTGTTGAACAAGTGAGGCCTGCGGCTGATATCACTTTGGGCGGGCGCTACACCCTAACCGAACGTATCGCGATTGGCGGTATGGGCGAGGTGTGGAAAGCTCGCGACAAGGTGCTTGGACGCATCGTTGCGGTCAAGATCCTCAAGGAGGAGTACACCGGTGACCCGGGCTTCTTGGAGCGTTTCCGCGCTGAGGCCCGTAATACGGCGTTGTTGAACCACCCCGGTGTAGCGAACGTTTTCGACTACGGCGAGGAGGACAACTCCGCGTACCTGGTCATGGAGCTGGTGCCGGGTAATCCGCTCTCGAGCATTATCGAGCACGAGACTACCCTGCCGCCGGACCGTGTTCTGAACTTCATTGCTCAGACCGCTCGCGCGTTGGCTGCGGCTCATTCGCAGGGTCTGGTGCACCGTGACGTGAAGCCGGGTAACCTTATCATCACCCCGGATGATCGCGTGAAGGTGACTGATTTCGGTATTGCTCGTCTGGCTAATCAGGTGCCGTTGACGGCTACCGGCCAGGTGATGGGCACCGCCCAGTATTTGGCGCCGGAGCAGGCAACCGGTCAGGCTGCTACCGCATCTTCGGATATGTACTCGTTGGGCATTATTGGTTATGAGTGCCTGGTGGGTCGTCGTCCGTTTACGGGTGAGTCGCAGATTGCGATTGCGTTGGCTCAGGTGAATGATCCGCCGCCGCCGCTTCCGGAGACCATCCCGGCTCCTGCTCGTGCGCTGATTATGTGCTTGTTGGCGAAGGACCCGGCTCAGCGTCCTAAGGATGCGACCGCTCTGGCTTCTGCGGTGGATGCGATTCGTCGCCGCGATCTGAAGGCAGCGGTGAAGGCTGTTCCTTCTTTGGCTCAGTTCTTGGCTGAGGAGAATGCTGACGACGGTACTGTCGCTATGACTGCGATGGATGTGGCGGCGGAGCCGATTAGCGCTTCTGCTACTCCGCGTTTTGGTTCTGGTGGTCGTTTCTCGCCGGAGCCGACGACGGCGCCTATTCCTCGTACGGGTGCGCAGACCATGCGTCCGGCTTCGGGTCGTGTGAAGGCTGCTGTTGCCCCTCCGGCTAAGCGTGGCCCGAACGTGTGGATGTGGGTTGCTCTGCTTCTGGCAATCGTGCTGATCGCTGGCGGTATTTGGACAGTCCTCTCCTCCAATAATGGTGGCGGTTCGACTGATCCGGTTCCGAGCGCTTCTTCGTCTGTTGTTCCGACGAACACGGGTACCGTTTCTACGGTGGAGCCGACTGAGTCTGCTTCTGCCCGTGCTGCAAAGCAGAAGGTGACCGTCAACGCGATTAACTATGAGGGTCGCGAGCTGCAGGACGCAGTGAACGAGCTGAAGAACCTTGGTCTGTCCCCCAAGACTGAGGGTGTTGAGTCTACTCAGCCGGAGAACACGGTGATTTCGGTTTCTCCGACGGGTACTTTGGAGCAGGGTAATAGCGTGACTGTTCGCTATTCGACCGGTCCGAAGTCGGTGACTTTGCCGTCGAATCTTGAGGGTAAGAACGTTGATGAGGCGTCGAAGGCTGTTGCCGCTTTGGGTGTGAATGTTTCTCTGCATTATGAGAATTCGGACACTGCGGCCCCCGGTACGGTGCTTCGTACTACCCCCTCATCTGGCACCAAGGTTACGGTTGGTAGTAATGTAGACATGTATGTGGCCTCTTCCAGTTCGGGTAGGGGTTCGAGTGCGAGCGCTTCTGCTGCACCGTCTGCGTCGGCTTCTGCTTCCGCTTCTGCGTCGGCGCGTTAGCCCCTACATTTTGATTTAGTTTTAGTCTTAGTGATCCAGGAGAACTTATGGACCTGTCGGTTCCCGACACGGTTGATAACCGTTACAAGGTACTCGAGGTAATCGGTACCGGTGCGATGGCAACCGTTTATGCTGCTGAGGATACTCGCCTCGGCCGCAAGGTTGCGCTTAAGATTCTGCGCCCGGAGCAGGCCCAGGACGATACGTTCCGCGCACGCTTTAAGCGTGAGGCGGAGGCTGTGGCGTCTCTGAACAATCCTGCGATTGTTGCTGTCTATGACACCGGTTCGTATAACCCTTCGCAGGGTGGCGGGGAGTCTGCTTCTTCGGAAGAGGGCACCGCTATTCCTTATATCGTGATGGAGTACGTGGAGGGTCATACTCTGCGTTCCATTCTGTCCCGTGGCGGTCATCTGCCGGTCCGTGATGCTTTGGGTTATTCCGAGCAGCTGCTGGGTGCTTTGCAGTACAGCCACTCGATGGGCATCATTCACCGCGATATTAAGCCGGCGAATATTATGGTGCTGGAGCGTACCAGCGAGGATATCGCTAAGGGTCAGCCGGGCCAGATTAAGGTCATGGATTTCGGTATTTCCCGTGCCATTGAGGAAGCTGGCGAGGCGCTGACCAAGGCTAATGTGGTGATGGGTAGCGCACGCTACATGTCCCCTGAGCAAGTGAGCGGCAAGGAAGTTGACGCCCGTAGCGACCTGTACTCTGCTGCTTGCGTGATTTACGAGATGATTGCTGGTCGTTCTCCGTTTGACGCTGAGTCGAATGTTGATCTCGCGGCTAAGCATCTTTCGGATGCCCCTGAGCCTCCGAGCAAGTTCACCCCGCTTGAGGTTCCTGCTGGTCTGGATGCTGTGATTCTGAAGGGTCTGGCGAAGAACCCGGATGAGCGTTATCAGAGCGCGGCTGAGTTCGCTCAGGCTCTGGTGTCGGTTGTTCGCCCGGGTGAAGAGACCGTGGTGCAGGATGCAGCGATGACTACTGCTTTTGTTCCTTCGGCGACTACTGCTTCCCTGGGTGAGGATTACGCCCCGTACACCACCTCGATTACTGAGGCTTCGGTGGAGGATGGCGGCCTCAACGGCTTCTTCGAGTATGAAGACGATGAGGAACTGTACGACGATGAGGAGTACGCAGAGTACGATGAGTCTTCGCCGCGTAAGCGTGCGTGGGTTCGTTTCCTTGTGGGTACTCTGATTGTGGCTCTGCTGGTTTTCAGTGTCGGCTCGGTTCTGTACTACCAGAACAAGCTCAATGAGGTTCCGCAGGTTCAGGTTCCGGCTGTGGTGAATGTTTCCCGCGATGATGCCGATAACCAGCTACGTAACCGAGGCTTCGTGGTGGAGTACCGTCAGGGCTACTCGGACAACATCAAGAAGGGCGACGTTATCAACGTTGAGCCGGGTGTCGGTTCTACGGTTAATAAGGGCTCGACCGTGGTTGTGACTGTTTCGAGCGGTCCGGAGAAGGTCAAGCTACCGGATAACCTGCAGGGTCAGAGTGAGGCGTATGTCCGTAACGCTCTGAAGGACCTGGGTCTGGTGGATGGCCGCGTCTCCACTGTGGAGAGCGCTTCCGTTCCTGCCGGTATGGTTGTGGAGCTGTCCCCGGAGAAGGGCTCGACCGATGATAAGGGCGCTCAGACCGTTGAGGCTGGTAGCACCGTGAACATTGTCCTGTCTTCCGGTAAGGTGAAGGTCCCCTCGCTGGTGGGTCTGACCAAGGATCAGGCGATTGCTGCTCTGACCGCTCAGGATGTTCTGCTGAACACCAACATCGAGACTGTTCAGACTAACGAGCGTCCTGCGGGCACTGTGCTTTCGCAGAGCTCTGCAGCGGGTACTCTGGTGGCTCAGAACAGCACTGTGACGATCCGTGTGGCTGCTACTCCGACTCAGACGACCGCTCCAACTACTGCGGCTACTCAGCCTGCGGCAGCGACCGGTAACCAGAACGCTACCACTGGTAACCAGAACCAGCAGCGTTCTACCGCTACTCAGCCGACTGCGGCAGCTACTACTCAGCCGACTGCGGCAGCGAATAATCAGCAGCGTTCTACCGCTACGGCTACTCCGGCACCGGCTGCGTCCACTGCTGCGGGTACCCGTACGATTCAGGGTAATAACGCGAATACCAATGCCAATGCGAACAACGCAAACGCTAACGCGAATGCCCGCTAAGGGGTTCTAGCGGCTAGCTACGATAAAGGGGCGGCGCTCCACACCGTTGGGTGTGGGGCGCCGCCCCTTTCGTGTATCTGCCCGTGTGTCTGTCTGTGTGCTTTGTTCGTGTACCGGGGCTTGCTCGCGGCTACGGGCCAGATAGAGCTATCGCCTCCAGCTTCCCTGTAGCGTGACTGCTACGGGGCTTCTGGAGGCGATATAAGCCACTGAGGGCTCTAAAGGCTAGAAGGGCTAGGCCATGAGGGGTGAGAGGCTCTTAGAGCGTTCTGCGGCGCCCTGCAGGCCGGTTTCTTCGAGCCAGTTGCCGAGCATGAGGTATCCGCTTTCGGTCAGGACCGATTCGGGGTGGAACTGCACGCCGTGCATGGGGGCTTCACGGTGGCGCAGGCCCATGATGATGCCGTTGTCGGTCGTGGAGGTGGTTTCCAGGACGTCGGGCATGGTTTCGGGTACAACCGCCAGGGAGTGGTAGCGGGTCGCGGTGAAGGGGCAGGGCACGTCCTTGAACACGGAGACGTTATCGTGCACCAGCTGCGAGGTCTTGCCGTGCATCAGCTCGGGGGCGTGGGTGACGGTGCCGCCGAATGCCTCAGCAATAGCCTGGTGGCCCAGGCAGACGCCCAGCAGCGGCTTCTTCGCTTCCGCGGCCCAGCGGATGGTGTCGATGATGACGCCTGCCTCTGCGGGGGCACCGGGGCCGGGAGAGACGAGCACGCCGTCGTGTTCTTCGGCGAGCTTGATGACTTCGTCGAGTTCGTATTCGTCGTTACGGATGACGGTGGTTTCAGCGCCGAGCTGCTGGATGTAGCCGACGAGGGTGAAGACGAAGCTGTCGTAGTTGTCGATAACAAGGATGCGGGTCATGGCACGTCCTTAGCGCTAATGGTTGATGGTGACGTTCAGGTTGAAGGGGCCGTACTCTGCGAAGTGGGGGAAGACGAATTCCATGAGCAGGTAGACTACGGCGAGTATCAGCACGATGGCGATAATGATGCGAACCCACAGGGGGCCGGGGAGGTGGCGGAAAATCCATGCGTACATCTGCTTTTCCTCTCAGATTTAGGATTTTGCGACGGAGGCGGCAATTTCTGCGGGCGCTCCGGCTGCGGCGGGCCGCCAGGATTCGAGGCGGGCGTGGACAATGTATCGTTCGGTGTCACCGTAGCGCGGGTGGCAGGTGGTGAGCGTCAGGAGGCGCTCGGTGGGTGCTACGCCGGGCTGTCCGGGGACGGGTTCGATGACTTCTACCTGGTCGGGCTGCACGATTTCGTGGCTGTAGACGGTGTAGGTGTAGTAGCCGTCTTTGGTGCGCACGTAGATGTGGTCGCCTTCGGTGAGCAGGTCGATGTCGTTGAGGACTTTGCCGCGGGTTTGGCGGTGTCCTGCGAGGGAGAAATTGCCGACCTGGCCGGGCATGGCGCTTCCTTCGTAGTGGCCGAGGCCGAGGGAGTCAAGCACGTCGGAGCTGGTGCCCTGGGTTGCGGGGCGCTGGTAGTCGGATCCGAACTTGGGGATGTAGACGACGCCGAAGACTTCACCGTGGCCGGGTTCGCTCAGACCGGCGGGAGGGGTGTTGGGGTCCCAGTCTGGGACGGGTTCGCCGGGATTGGAGTCGAACTCCTGAACGAGGGTGCTGACGGCTTGGGATTGGGTGCGGTCGGCGTCGATGTTGGTCCACCAAAGCTGCCATGCGACGAAGAGGAGCAGTACGACTCCGATGGTGATGAGGAGTTCGCCTGTAATCTGGATGACCCAGTGCAGCACGCTGCGGGGGCGGCGCTCTGCGGTGGGTGCCGTTCCTTGACTCATGCGGTCTCCTTTGTCTTCTGGGTTATGTATGTTCTTGGGCGCCGGGTGGCGTTCCTTATCTTTCAACGCGGGGAGAAGGTGAAATCATCCCGTAAGTCTGCAAAGATAGGTGTGAACATATATTTTTAGGTTACCCATACAACAATAAGCGGAGGAAGTATGTCGACCAACTCGGCTAAGGCATCGTCCAAGAAGAAGTCTCAGAAGTCTGCTAAGTCTGAGGTGGAGGATGCGAGCGAGCTGCGTCTGCGTGAGATTGCTCGTGAGATGGAGAGCGGCACGCAGCTGAAGGAGCAGACTCCGTTGTGGTACCGCGTGATTATGTTCTCGCTGTTGGCGGTGGGCATTCTGTGGATTATTGTTTTCTACATTACGCAGGGCCTGTTCCCGATTCCTGATCTGGGTATGTGGAATGTGAGTGTTGGTGTGGGCGCCATGATGGTGAGCATGCTGATGATGACTCGCTGGCGTTAAGACTTAGACGTTAAGACTTAGGCACTAGGGCTTAGGCGTTAGAGCTTATAGAGAGGCGGTCGTCCCGTGTGGGGCGGCCGCCTCTCTGTATGTTTCGCCTGTTTGGCAGGAGCTGGGGTTAGAGATCCTGCACGCTACCTGTCTTTAGTTCTTACTCGGAAGATTGCGGTCATGGCGACCATGATGAGCAGCTCGGTGAGGGTTTGGGTGAGTACGGTGGCGCCCATGAGGCTCGCTTCGGGGTTCCCGTTGTGTGCCAGGCGTTGTGCGCAGAGCGCGACGACGGGGTAGATGATGAGGGCGTTGCGGGTGACAGCGCTGAAGGTTACGGAGATGCGTTCCGGTCGTCCCATCACCTTGCTGAGGCACCAGGCGGCACCTCCTGCGAGGATGGCGTAGGTGAGGTAGAGTCCGGCGAGTCGGGGAATGAGCTGCGTTTCGTTCAGTACCGCCGGGGTGTAGGCGGAGCACATGAGAGCAAGGAGCAGGCACATGAGGGGAATCATCGCGGTATCGCTCATGGTGCGTACTCGTTCGTAGGCTTGTTGACGCTGCGGTGAGCGGGTTGACCAGCGTTGCACGAGGTAGGCGGCTATCAGGGGCACGATGAGCGGTGCCAAGCTGAGGTAGCTTTCGGTGGGAAGGGGGAATATTTCTCCCACCACCCCAATATCTAATATTCCTATATATGCATACGCACTAGTCCAGAATGGAATAGAAACGATTTGGGTACCAAGAAGATAGGGCGTTGTCGCCAGCAAACCGCGATATTCCCCTCCAGCAATACACGCAAAAACCACAACGTAATCCACGCATGGAGCCAGCAAAACAATCACCGTGGCTAGAGCAATGGGGCCGCCCTCGGGAATGAAGAGGGAGACCAGAGGCGCAACTAGAATCGGGGTTCCAAGGGTAGCCACCAGCACGACCGTGCGAGCGAGCCTCTTATGCTGACCGACACTCATGCCGACTAGAGGCATGAGAGCGAAGTTGGTCCACAGGAGCGCACCGAGCGCGTAGGGCACGAGCTGCTCAGAAACTAGGCTCCACCCACTCAGCCCCGCGCTGGCACCTCCCACGGCCATGGAGGCGAGGTAGAGAGCCACCTGGTGGCGTTCCATATAGCTCACGGAGCCATCCTCTTCTAGTAGATCAGGTCGCCTCGTGCCGCTTCGTGGACGCGGCGGGTTACGGTTTCCATGACGGGCGAGTTGATGTTCCAGCGCTGCCAGTAGAGGGGGAATTCTACGGGGGTTGCGGCGAGCTTCACGAGGTGCCCGCTTGCGAGCTCTTCGGCGCATTGCGCTTCGGGAATGAGACCCCAGGCGATACCGGCGCTGACGGCGCGCGCATAGTCCGGGGAGGAGGGAATGTAGATGGTGGGGCTTTGGGTGAAGGTTTCTTCAGCCTCCAGACCTACTTCTTGTTCAATGAGGACTCGCGCTACGTCCTGCACGAAGTCTTTGCGGTCGTATTCGACGACGGGGGCACGGTTGAGCTCTTCGCGGCTTACGCGCTTGGGCCAGCCGGGTAGGTATCGCTGTACGTAGTCGGGGGTTGCGACGCACCAGTAGCGTGCCACTCCGAGGGTTTCAACGGAGCAGCCGGGGATTTTTTCGGGCTTGGAGGTGATGACTGCCATGACTTCTCCGGATCGGAGCATGGCGGAGGAGTGGAATTCGCCTTCTCGTCGCAGGTCGCAGAAGATGCTGTCTTCGCGGCTGAGGGTTCCTACGGCGTCGAGGAACCAGGTGGCGAGTGAGTCGGCATTGACGGCAACGGAGACGCTCTGGAAGCCGCCGGCGCCCATGAGTTCGCGTTCCATTTCTTGCTGCAGGAATTCGCTTTGTCGGGCGATGCGCAGTACGCTTTGTCCGGCGTCGGTGGGGGTGACGGGGTTGCTTCGGCGTACCAGGACTTTTCCGGCAATCTGTTCCATGGCTTTGATGCGCTGGGAGATGGCGGAGGGGCTCACTCGCAGGATATCTGCCGCCGCGTCGAAGGTGCCGTATTCGATGACGGTGGCGAAGGTGGTGAGCTGGTCGGTACTGAAACGTGTCATAAGAATATCTTACGCAGTGTGAAAATATTTAGATAGATTTAGGGTCCTTTTTCCCGTATTCTCATCTCTGGCACTTCACACGTCAGCTAACGCAGGCTTCATCCCTGCGTCGCGAGCTTTTGCCTGGCAAGCTGGTAGTAAGAGAGTCGTTACCCGCCACTACGCACGCGGGCTCATACCCCATTTGATCAACATAGAAAGTTTCACGATGTCCGCATCCCTCTCCCTGCTGTTTTTGGGTGCTACCACCACGATTTCTTTGGTGGCGGCTATTGGTGCCCAGGGAACTTTTGTGCTGCGTCAGGGTATTTTGGGTCGGCATATTACCCCAATCATTATTTTCTGCATTCTGTCGGATGCTCTGATGATTGGCTTGGGCGTGGTGGGCCTGGGCGCTCTGTTGGATGCGGCACCGTGGTTCATTGAGGTGTTCCGTTATGTGGGTGCGGCGTTTTTGGCGTGGTTTGGTTTTGAGGCTGGGCGGCGTGTGTTTACCCCGCATTCCATCGTGGTGGATGATGCGGAGGGCGATTCTCAGTCGTTGAAGGCGGCTCTGCTGACCACGGCGGCGGTGACGTATTTGAATCCGCTGGCGTGGTTGGATACGACTATTCTTTTGGGTTCGCTGGCGAACGCCCAGGGCGATCCTGGCCGTTGGTGGTACTACCTGGGGTGCTGCTGCGGTAGTATTATCTGGTTTTTGGGGCTGGGGTACGGTTCGCGTCTGCTTCGTCCGCTCTTTGCGCGTCCTTCGGCATGGCGTGTTTTGGATGGGGCGACGGCACTTCTGATGGCATACCTGGTGTTCAATCTGCTGACGATGAACCTGTCGACCCACTAGCTTCTACCCCCCTGAGGAGCCCTTTTATGCCTTGTCGGTCTCCTTTTCCGCGCTCTTCTCCTCTTCGAGGGTTATGAGTACCTCGTTTTTGGGCATGGTAAGCAGGCCCAGGTAGATATCGCGAATAACCAGGATGTGCTTGATTCGCTCGATCATGGGTTTGAGGAAGCTTCGGGCGTATTTTTCGTCGCTACTGGTGGTTGCGACGAAGCTGAGCCCGGAGAACACGGCAACGATCATGGACACCTTGATGACCACGGCGTTGATGTTGGTGTCTACGCCGAGGATTTTGAGGTGTTCGGGTTTGACGGTCATCCAGGATTCGATGGTGGTGTCGCTAATGGCGATGGAGGAGAACCCCATGAAGAACCCGAAGACGAGCAACATAAAGAGGCTCGCCTGAATAATCTGCCCAATCATAGGGATGATGATAAGGTTGCCCCAGGACGCAATTTTGAGGGGTCGGTGTTCGAGGATTTTCTTCTCTTCGACCCAGTCTTGGACGGTGTTCCAGATTCCCCCTTCGAGGGCCGCGGCGCGTTCGTAGTCGTTCTCGGTAAAGCTTGCAATGTCGTCGCCTCTATTGCGGCCCAGAAGGCGCGCTGTGCGCTCTAGGGAGGTCGTGACGATCACGAACACGGCGAGGAGTCCCATGAGCCCCAGAACAGCCCAGGTGCGCGGGAAGCTGAGCCTGTTGGCGAGCTTCCAGAGGTCTGCGTTCACGAAGATGAAGAGCACGGACACCATGAGTACGGGTAGTACTTTCGCAATCATGGGTGGCAGGGAGGCGAGCTGGTGGATGGCATGTTTGAAGGACCACCCTAGGATGGTGTCTACGCCGAGGAAGATGGCGAGGTAGATGCCCACAACGATGAGCGGGAATACTTGGGAACCGTCGTAGACGAAGTCGAGGCCGTCGAGGCTGCTGGATTCAAAGACACTGGCGACAAAGAGCATGCCGGCAAAAAGTACGGTAAGAATACCCGTGGTGATTTGAACCCACTGCGGGGTGCGGACCATGAGTATATGGGCAAGAGTAATGAACACACCGGAGATTATCGGCATCACGAGGAAGATACCACCGAGCACCAGCATGGGTAGCACTTCATCGCTGAGCGCGGTGTTGGTCGTGATGGCTTTAATGTATTCCGGGAGGGAACCATTTGCGTTATCAACTACGAGAATGAGGATATCGCGTAGGAAGATATAGCAGACGTGCATGATACTCGCCCACAGGATCCAGGGTACGGAGCGGGGGAACGCATCGAGAGCACGCTGACGTGCAGGAATGATGAGGGGTACGCCCTGTTTGCGGAACCAGATATTGCTCTGCTTCAGCACATCAGTCTTGCTGTAGCGCTGAGGTTGTGCCTCTTCTGCCACAGCTTTAGTGCGCAGCCGCGCCCAGATGGGGCGTGCGTCCTTCTGCTGTGCGGTGTTCTGCTCCTGTGTGCTCATGACATACCACTCTACAGGGTCGAGCAGGCCCTTTGATTATGTACCTTTTAGAGTTCTTCTTTCTCGAGCTCAGATCCAATAAAGCGAGCGTATGCGCCCATGAGTAGCGCAGCCGCTTCTTCGTGTCCCTCGTAGATTCCTAGTTCCTCGTCCTCACGACCTGTGTAGGTGCCGCTACTGATCTCGAGTAGGGATAGCGGTCCTTCTGCAGTCTCCGGGGCTAGGGCATCCAGGATGAAGCTCAGGCTTTCTTCTGCATCTTCGTCTACTCCCATGAGGCGCCCCAGGTATGTACCCGGGTAGGGTGCGATGGTGAGGACGTCTTCATTCTCACATTGGATAATGCGTGCCACAGGAATAATATCCCCGTCTGCTGTCTCTTCGAGCAGCAGCTCAGTAGAGAGGTCTATATGGCTTTCCTCGCTCTGTAGGATCTGCCTGGGCCACCAGAGGTGAATGTATTCGGTGAGTGCTGCCCATGCTTCGTGAGGCTCCAGCGAGCTCTCTACGTAGAGTGCCGCAGTCCGTTCTTCATTAGCCTGTTGCTGCTGATCGATTTGCTCGGGTGCGTGGGAAAACATGGGGTATTGCATGGTTCTACTCTATCCCAGTGCGCTCCTCTCTGGAGGGCCCGGTAGATTCATGGGGTTCTGAGGGTACAAAAAAGGGGCAGACCCGCGTGGGTCTGCCCCTTTTCCAACTTTAGCTGTTAAAGCAAAAGAGCCCGCGTAAGCGGGCTCTTTTTATTGCCTATTGGATTGTTATCCAAAAACCATACAGTGAACGCAA
>NZ_KV808406.1:720535-734709 GCF_001812285.1 Rothia sp. HMSC065B04 | reverse complement strand
GCGTCGGGTTGGTCGTACACCGAGTGCAGCATCGCTTTGACGGCGGGCCATAGTGCTTTGGGGGTGACCGACATGAGATTAGCGGCGTAGTGGGTGCGGCATCGTTGCCAAGTGGCTCCGGGCAGGTTGGCGGCGATGGCTTCAACCAGGCCCAGATGGGCGTCACTGGTCACCAGGCGCACGCCGGTCAGGCCCCGGGCGACCAGGTCGGAGAAGAACTCCTTCCAGGCTGGAGCGGTCTCACTGGTAGATACGCGCACCCCCAGCACTTCGCGATGTCCGTCATTGTTGACTCCAGTGGCAACCAGAACCGCGCACGAGACGACGCGTCCTCCTTCGCGCACTTTCATGGTGAGCGCATCAGCGGCAACGAAGGTGAAAGGCCCGGCATCGTGGAGGGGCCGGTTGCGGAACTGATCCACGTGTTCGTCCAGGTCGGCTGCCATGCGTGAGACCTGGGACTTGGACAGTCCTGTGATCCCCAGGGTTTTGACGAGCTTGTCCATGCGGCGTGTGGATACTCCTGCTAGGTAGCAGTCAGCGACCACTGTGATCAAGGCGTTTTCGGAGCGTTTGCGGCGCTGCAACAGCCACTCTGGAAAGTAGGTGCCTGAGCGTAGCTTGGGGATCGCCACGTCGATGGTGCCGACCCTGGTGTCCAGGGGCCGGTAGCGATACCCAGGGTTAAGGGTCAAAATGTGTGTCCGGAATCGCGGATTTTCACGGATTGACCTGTAGGTTTCCGGAAAGTATATGCTCCGGAAGCATATATCTAGCCCCCGACGGGAAATCCTCGGTGTGGCAGCCGTGATGTGCTATGCGCGGCGTGGTGTGGTGTCGCAATGTCGAAGAACCAACCACGCTGCCACTGCGGCGGTGAAATGAAACGCAACGGCACCACCAGCAAAGGCACCACCAGATGGCGCTGCAAACAATGCGGCGCCTCCAGCGTCAAACGTCGAAACGACATCACCAACGCGGCAGTGTTCACCCAGTTCATCGAGCATTGCACCACCGCAATATCACTCGACGACCTAGCCAAACGAAACGGTGTTAGCCGCGCCACCATGAAGCGGCGCTTCAAGTGGTGCTGGCTCGTTGATGTGCCTGACCCCACCGCCGGCCACCACAAGCGGATCTACGACCAGGTATTTCTCGATGGCACCTACACCGCCGGTGGCTGCCTGATCGTCGCGGCGACCATCGACCACGTGATCGCCTGGCACTGGTGCAAACACGAAACCACCCGCGACTACCAACTGCTGCTTGAACGCATCGAAGCCCCACTCATCGCCGTCATCGACGGCGGCCAAGGCGCATACAGCGCAATCAAAAAGTGCTGGCCGACTACGAAAATTCAACGCTGCCTCGTCCACGCCCAACGCGTGGTCCGCCGCTACACCACCACCAACCCACGCACCGATGCCGGGCGCACCATCTACCGACTTGCGCTGAAACTGACCCGGATCACCACACTGGATGAAGCCGCCGCGTGGGGTGTGCAACTGCACGAGTTTTCAACGATCTACCGGGAATGGATGAACGAGAAAACCATGATCAAAGACCCCAAAACAGGTGCATGGACCCGCGTGTGGACCCACCACAACGTGCACAAGGCCTACAACAGCCTCAACCATCTTTGGCGGTCCGAGATGCTGTTTGTCTACCTCAACCCGCCAGCAGGAGTCCTTGCGCCCGAGCGGATCAAATCCACCACCAACAGCTTAGAAGGCGGCATCAACGCCCAGCTCAAACTGCTCGCCAGAACCCACCGCGGCAGATCAGGCGAACGACAACGCCGCATGCTGGATTGGTGGCTCTACTTAAAAACGGAACTGCCTGACGATCCAGTACGAATCGCCAGGCAGTCCGACTGGGGCCAGGGCCAACTCGCCAAAGTATCCACCCTGACCCAAACCGAGAACCAAGCCGACCACGAAACAGGACGCCCAGCCCTCTACGACAACGCTATCGACACCGACTACACCCACTCAATCGGCATTCAAAAAGGCCAAATCTAACCCCCGCGACACGCCGAGCCAGACACACATTTTGACCCTTAACCCTTTAATGGATATAATTAGACCCATGTTGATTTCAGGTACCGCTTTCTTGCGGTTGCGCACCAACCGCTAAGGCGGTTTCCTACCCCGTAGGTTAAAAACCGCTCCGGTCCTTTAGCCGGGCGGCTATTTGTCATGCCCGGCTCCCTTTCAAATCCAAGGAGCACACCTGATGTCTGCATACGGACACGGCCGTCACGAGCATGGCCAAAATTTTCTCACCAACCACAAGATCATCAACTCCATCATCGACCTTGTGAAACAAACCTCCGGCCCCATCATTGAGATCGGACCAGGAAGCGGTGCCCTCACTCACCCGATGGCCCACTTGGGGAGGGCGATAACGGCAGTTGAAGTGGACGCAAAACTAGCTGCCAAAATCACACAAGAAACCTCCTCGGCGTCGGTCGAAGTGGTCCATGATGATTTCCTCAACTTCCCGTTACCCGCCACTCCCTGCGTCATTGTGGGAAACATTCCCTTTCACCTCACCACTGCCATTCTTCGAAAGTTGTTGCATGCGCCGGCATGGACTGCCGCTGTACTCCTCATGCAGTGGGAAGTCGCTCGCCGCCGGGCCGGGGTAGGTGCAAGCACGATGATGACAGCTCAGTGGTCCCCATGGTTCACGTTTCACCTTGGTTCCCGAGTACCAAGGTCTGCTTTCCGGCCACAGCCAAACGTTGACGGGGGGATCTTAGTGATCCGCCGGGTGGGTGACCCGAAGATCCCGATAGAGCAACGCAAAGCCTTTCAGGCGATGGTGCACACCGTTTTCACCGCCCGGGGACGCGGGATAGGGGAAATTCTCCGAAGGGCAGGGTTGTTTTCATCACGTTCAGAGACACAATCATGGTTGCGCTCGCGAGGAATCGACCCCGCAACCCTACCTCCCAGATTGCACACCAGCGACTGGATCGATCTCTTCCAGGTGACTGGTTCCTCTTCACCGCGCCATCGGCCCATTTCACCATCGGGAAGTAGTCAACGACCTCCTCAACGGAAAAACCGAAGCCGGCGGCGTTAATCCCCACCAAAACCGAAATCCACCAGTAGTACTAAAAGGGCTCTTCCGGTTTTAGAGTGCATTGATTAGTTCGCCGGGGGTTCGGGCGTGGCACAAGATATTGGGGTCCTTGGCTTTGTAGGAAAAAGGTATCTAATCCATCCGTACAAAACTAAGGACCTACTGTGCAGCCTAACGGAAATGTCATCGTCGATACCATCTGCCGCACCGCAAAACTAGGAACTACTATCACCGGTGCCACAGAAAACGGGCTCTTCATAATTGGGGGTGTAGTTGGGGTCTGAATCCGCCGGTTTCGAGGAGGCAGCGGGTGATGTAGTGGGTGAGGTTACGGAACCCGAGGGCGGAGCCGCGTAGGTGTTCGAGGCGTCCGTTGATGGCTTCGGTAGGGCCATTGGAGGTGTGGGGGTGGTCGAAGTAAGCCAGGATGTCCCCGGCTCGGCGTTTGAGTGTCCTGCCCAGCGTGATGAGCTCGGTCAGACCCCTCGGTACACGCGTGGAGGTCAGGGTGTTGATTTCGGCTTCCATCAGGGCCTTACCCGCGTCCGTGTCGGGCGCGCGGTAGGCGTCGATGATGTTCTGGTAGGCGCTCCAAGTGACCTCGAGCGCGACGTGCTCCTCACCGGAAAACAGGTTGAGTAGTTGGTGCTGCTGGCGTGGCGTGAGCAGGCATGAGCGGGTGTGTAACATCCTGCGGGCCTTGTACAGGGGGTCGGTGGCACGCCCGCGCCGGTGGTGGAGTTCTTGCTGAATGCGTCTGCGACACTCATCCAAGGCGTTGCCAGCCAGGTGCACGACGTGGAAGGGGTCCATGACCGCCCTCGCGCCGGGGAGTTCTTCAGTGGCTGCGCTTTTGAACCCGGTGAATCCATCCATCGCGACGATCTCGATGCGGCTTCGCCACGTGTCGGGGCGGGAGGCCAGCCAGGTTTTGAAGACCTGCTTGGAGCGACCCGGGACCATGTCCAAGAGTCGGGAGGGGCCGCTGCGTTCTCGGATGGGTGTCAAGTCCAAGATAACGGTGACGTATTTGTCTCCGTAGGGGGTGTGGCGCCACACGTGTTCATCCACCCCGATGACACGCACGCCATCGAACCGAGTTGGATCATTGATCAGTAGACGCTGGCCTTCACCCAGGACAGCGGTGTTGGCGGTATTCCAGGACACACCGAGGGCCTGGGAGATACGCGCCACCGTCAAATGATGAACGACCAGCCCAGTGAGCGCCCAGCGCACCGCCGCACGCGAGAGCTTGGCGCGCGGATCGGCCGCTTGGCTCATATCTTGACGCCACACATGGGCGCACTCCTGGCACCGGTAGCGGCGCACGCTCACGTGCAAGATCGTGGGGCGCCACCCGTAAGGCTCGTGCGCCAAGCGCCTGATCACCGTGTCACGCGACTCGCCCTGGCATCCGCAGCGTCGACACCACCGGTCCTCACCAGCAATCCGGCAAGCCAACACTGCATGGTCTGGCCACATGCGCTGGCCCGTCACTTCCAGGCCCAGGTCATCCAGGCGCGTGAACGCGCTCAGGTCAGGGCGATCAAAGATAGTATTGGCCATGTCGAGGTCTTTCAGATGGACGGTGTAGCAATCTCCATCATCGGAAGACCTCGACCCCTACCCGGCCACGACACGCCCAACCCCGCCCACAACACCTACACCCTCAAATGCGAAGAGCCCTTTTAGGTACTTGCTTTCCTAAAACTGATGTGATACAATGATTTAATCCAGAAAAGGAGTAAAAAATATGCGGCAAGGTATTCTTAAATAAAACTATAATCAAATAGTGGGAACAAAGGATTATGATAGCTCCTTTTGTAGGGGCTTAGTTTTTTGTACCCAATTTAAGAATACTTTTGCCTTATCAATTTTGACATATCCCCAAAAACAGCAATCACAAACAGGTGTATGCTGTATATGTGTATGTCCGCAACTTATAATCCCCAGTGGTAAAAGTATTTTACTGCTGGGGATTTTTATGCCCTTTGGGGCTGTAAAGGGAGGACAATCACATGAAAATAATCAATATTGGAATTCTTGCCCATGTAGACGCTGGAAAGACAACCTTGACGGAGAGCCTGCTATATGCCAGCGGAGCCATTTCAGAACCGGGGAGCGTCGAAAAAGGGACAACGAGGACGGACACCATGCTTTTGGAGCGGCAGCGTGGGATTACCATTCAAGCGGCAGTCACTTCCTTTCAGTGGCACAGATGTAAAGTCAACATTGTGGATACGCCCGGCCACATGGATTTTTTGGCGGAGGTGTACCGCTCTTTGGCTGTTTTAGATGGGGCCATCTTGGTGATCTCCGCTAAAGATGGTGTGCAGGCCCAGACCCGTATTCTGTTCCATGCCCTGCGGAAAATGGACATTCCCACCGTTATCTTTATCAATAAGATCGACCAGGCTGGCGTTGATTTGCAGGGCGTGTATCAGTCTGTTCGGGATAAGCTCTCCGCCGATATTATCATCAAGCAGACGGTGTCGCTGTCCCCGGAAATAGTCCTGGAGGAAAATACCGACATAGAAGCATGGGATGCGGTCATCGAAAATAACGATGAATTATTGGAAAAGTATATCGCAGGAGAACCAATCAGCCGGGAAGAACTTGCGCAGGAGGAACAGCGGCGGGTTCAAGACGCCTCCCTGTTCCCGGTCTATCATGGCAGCGCCAAAAAGGGCCTTGGCATTCAACCGTTGATGGATGCGGTGACAGGGCTGTTCCAACCGATTGGGGAACAGGGGAGCGACGCCCTATGCGGCAGCGTTTTCAAGGTGGAGTATACAGATTGTGGCCAGCGGCTCATCTATTTGCGGCTATACAGCGGAACGCTGCGCCTGCGGGATACGGTGGCTCTGGCCGGGAGAGAAAAGCTGAAAATCACAGAGATGCGTATTCCATCCAAAGGGGAAATTGTTCGGACAGACACCGCTTATCCGGGTGAAATTGTTATCCTTCCCAGCGACAGCGTGAGGTTAAACGATGTATTAGGGGACCCAACCCGGCTCCCTCGTAAAAGGTGGCGTGAGGACCCCCTCCCCATGCTGCGGACGTCGATTGCGCCGAAAACGGCAGCGCAAAGAGAACGGCTGCTGGACGCTCTTACGCAACTTGCGGATACTGACCCGCTTTTGCGCTGCGAGGTGGATTCCATCACCCATGAGATCATTCTTTCTTTTTTGGGCCGGGTGCAGTTGGAGGTTGTTTCCGCTTTGCTGTCGGAAAAATACAAGCTTGAAACAGTGGTAAAGGAACCCACCGTCATTTATATGGAGCGGCCGCTCAAAGCAGCCAGCCACACCATCCATATCGAGGTGCCGCCCAACCCGTTTTGGGCATCCATCGGACTGTCTGTTACACCACTCCCGCTTGGCTCCGGTGTACAATACGAGAGCCGGGTTTCGCTGGGATACTTGAACCAGAGTTTTCAAAACGCTGTCAGGGATGGTATCCGTTACGGGCTGGAGCAGGGCTTGTTCGGCTGGAACGTAACGGACTGTAAGATTTGCTTTGAATACGGGCTTTATTACAGTCCGGTCAGCACGCCGGCGGACTTCCGCTCATTGGCCCCGATTGTATTGGAACAGGCATTGAAGGAATCAGGGACGCAACTGCTGGAACCTTATCTCTCCTTCACCCTCTATGCGCCCCGGGAATATCTTTCCAGGGCTTATCATGATGCACCGAAATACTGTGCCACCATCGAAACGGTCCAGGTAAAAAAGGATGAAGTTGTCTTTACTGGCGAGATTCCCGCCCGCTGTATACAGGCATACCGTACTGATCTGGCCTTTTACACCAACGGGCAGAGCGTATGCCTTACAGAACTGAAAGGGTATCAGGCCGCTGTCGGCAAGCCAGTCATCCAGCCCCGCCGTCCAAACAGCCGCCTGGACAAGGTGCGCCATATGTTCAGTAAGATCACTGGTTGATTTCCGATCCCAACCGAACACATTGAGCTGACGGCACGCTCCCGCAGTTAACCGAACGCCCCCGAGGTCCTATCCGGGCCCCGGGGGCGGCATTTTCCCAGTTGAAGGAATGGTGGAGATGTGTTTCGATGGGTCCGGTGGCCATGCTCCGCCCGCCGCCCGGCACCTCTTCCCAGACTCAGCCGGACGGTCGGTCCGTCTATTCCGTTTTTCTCCTAGGCTAGGCCAGCGGGGCATCGCCCCTCTCTGCGCGCGCCCTCTCGATGAGCCCCGGCGTCAGGTCGAGATCGCCGAGCGGCACGTCCTCCACGCCGTAGGCGTCCAGCAGCGCCGCCGCGTCCTCCCCGAGCATCGCCCTGAAGGCGCGCGCGGGCGTCGCGAAGCCGAGCGCGCCGCGGGGCTCGGAGTTCACGTGCGACATGGCCAGCGCCAGGTCGGCCGGGGCGAGCCGGTCGAACCTGATTCCGGCGCCCTTGGGCAGCAGCTTCCTGATCTCGACGTGGTTGCGCTCGCAGGCGCCCTTCTGGTCGCTGCGCCTGGGGTCGCAGTAGAACAGCCTCGTCTCGCCCGGCCCCTCGCCGAGCAGCGCCGCGATCGCCGCCTCGTCGGAGAACTCGGCGCCGTTGTCGGTGAGGACGGCGCGGAACACGCGGCGCGTCCCGTCGGCGCCGAGGATGGCCCGGACGCCCTCCAGGGCGTCCGCGACGCACCCGGCGGTCTTCTCCTCCAGCGGCAGCGCGAGCTGGAGCCTGCTGGGGCGGTGCAGCAGCGTGAGCAGGCAGGCGGAGTCCTCCCGGGCCCCCTCGACGGTGTCCATCTCCCAGGCCGCGGCGCACGCGTCCTCCCCGAGGGCGAGGAACGCGGCATGCGACCTGCGGGCGGAGTGGCGGGTCGCCGCCCGGCCCGCGGCGCGCTTCCTCGGCCTGTAGCCGACCTTGCGCCTGAGCTCCATGTTGGTCATGCCGTCGTAGCCCGCCGAGACCCAGCGGTAGATGGTCGACGGCGACAGGTCCACCGGGCCGCCGTTGCGCGCCGCCATCTGCTCGGGCGACAGCCCCCGGCGCAGGCAGTCCCTTATCGCCTCCAGCCTGGCCGCCGCGGCGGGCTCGTCGGCGTCTATCCCGCGCCTGGACGAGACGAGGACCGAGTCGGCGCACAGCTGCGCGGCCCGGGCCTCGTAGAAGACGTGGGGGCGGCGCTTGCAGCCGATCGCGCGGTACCGGCCGCACCCGTTGCAGCAGCGCGGCCACGCCGCCAGGCGCGGGCAGGCCGCCGACAGGTCGGCGGAGGCGTCCACGCGCTCGCCGCGCCTGGCCTTCGGCGCCGTCACGAACCTGTGCGACGCCACCTCGGCGCTCACCGTCGAGGGCGACCTGCCCAGCTCCCTCGCGATCTCCCTGCACGACGCCCTGCGCTCCAGCATCCTCTGGACCGTGTCCCGCTCGTGCCTCGTGAGCCTTCCGTAGGCCCTCGGGACCGCCCTTGCGGAGCCGCTCTTCTTCTTTCCGGACATGCCGTCCTCCGATCTCCCGGGGCCGGCCGATCCGGCCCTCAGGGTATCGGGTTCCCACATTCATCCGCACATGTGCGGATGAATGTGGGAGGTGTTCGGATAAAGTTGATAATCAAGGTGAAGTCTCCAGCTCCAGCTACATGGATGTGTTCTATCCGAAGTACCAGGTGACCTGGGATATGATGAACGTTGCCGGTCCGAACAGCATGTTCATGCACTGCCTGCCCGCCAACCGTGGCGAGGAAGTCGTCGACGAGGTCATGGACGATCCCGAGCGCTCCCTGTGCTGGGTCGAGGCCGAGAACCGCAAGCACTCCATTCGCGCCATCCTGGCCACTCTGTGCCCCCAGAGCGAGCCCGACGAGCAGAAGGCTGCGGCATACCGCGCCACCATCAATGAGCGCATGGCCGCTCTCGGTAAGCACGGTCTGTAAGACGTACCAGGTCGGGCGAGCTACGGCTCGCCCGCCTTCGCAGGAGATGGGCGACCTCATGGCCATCGGCGAGGAGAACTGCAAGGTCTCCGACGACAACCGAGTGCATCAAGGGCGCCGACTTCATCTACACCGACGTGTGGTATGGCCTGTACGATGCTTTCTGATGGGCGGCAGCAGATGCTTGTCTCTTGCTGCCCATCATCTGCGCCACTGCGCGTAGGCACTGGCGCCCTGTCTGAAGTTAAACAGACCTTTCGAGTGTGCACGAAGTGATTGCGCCAACAACGAAGCCCCAACCTGCTCGCTAACTCATGGGCAAGCCACCTGAGACTACTCATTTCCCCTACTAGCAATGAAGGCCTGCAACCTGCAGTTTTGCAAACTGCTTGAAAGGCGCCTGCGTTGATTCACTTCCTATTGCAGCTGGCGGCTCGCACACGAAAAGGCACTTGAGTTTCAAAGCGGGCGTTTTCGTCGATATCGAGCCTCCAAAGGCGGCTCTCCGTGCCCCTTGGGACAAAAATAAAAACTCAATACTCTGAGTTTGAAAATGGTTTTTGAAGTTGTCCCAGCTTTTGTCCCCGAAGCCGATGAAACACGACATAGTGTTACTTGGCGGCACTCGGTTTGAGACGGCATCGAAAACTGAGGACAACTGGAATGTCGGGACAGTAAAACTGAAGCCATCGAGTGGGAGTAGGCCGATAGGGTTCTGACCTGCGATTTTGAGTGCCGCACTGTGCCGCTGAGTTTCGTTTCGTACGAGAGTCATGACAAAGCCACCAGCGACGGAGATGAGTAAAAGCGATTAAAGAGCCTCCGTTCCCTGCGTTGGGACGGAGGCTCTTTCTTTGCCGTTTTACTCCCTTGTCTCCGTTCGGGGATTATTTCTTGCTCATTTAGGGCTATTCGCGCTGAAAGATTTTGACTAGCTTGGTGTCCTTTATTTCGTAGACAATGTCTGCGACGTTCTCGACCAGCCTCTTATCGTGGGAGACGAACACTATCGTTCCGGCATAGGCGCTCATCATCTGCTCGAGGGCTTCGGCGCTCTTGATGTCCAGGTAATTTCCAGGCTCGTCCATGAGCAAGATGTTGTATCTGCCCAGCAGCATCTTCGCGAGTAGCAGCTTGATGACTTCGCCTCCCGAGAGAACGCCAACGTCCTTTGTCAGGTCGCGCGGTCCGATTCCCATAGAGGCGAGGATGCCTCGAATTTCGGTCATGCTGTACTCGCAACCATCCTGCATGAACGAGATCGCAGACTGACGGGCGTCGAACTTGTAGCCTGTTTGCTCGAAGTAACCGATCTCTGCCTTGGGAGAGATGTTGATACCGTCGGCGCGTCGAGCGATTGCCTTCAGCAGGCTGGTCTTTCCTGTACCGTTGCCACCGGTGATGGCCACTTTGGCACCGAGCGGTATCTCGAATTTCGCGTGGTCATAGAGCATGCAGTTGCCGAAGCTCAAGCTGAAATCGTCTGCCGAGATGGGAAATTTACTATGCAGTTCCAGGGCCTTGCTCTGGCGGAACCGCACGGCGCGAATGCTATCTGGGGCCTCAATCCCTTCGAGCGCTTCGAGGCGCTTCTCCATGTCCTTAGCCGCCTGGTACATCCTCTTCTGTTTGGTGCCGGTTGCTTTCTGATGCCCCAATCGACCTGCATACTCGTTGCTTTTTTTCGCAGCCTTCCGCTTGGCGTCGACCTGCCGTGCTTTTTTCCGTTGTTTTTCGATGGCGGCTTCGAGGCGATCGCGCTCGCGCATCGCCTCTTCGTATCGAGTCGCCTGAGCTTTGCGCTCTTCTTCTTTCTGTCGCAGATAGTCGGAGTAGTCACCCCAGAATTCGGAAATACCGCCGTCTTTGAGCTCCCAGATCTTGTCTACCACCTGGTCGAGAAAATGACGGTCATGGCTCACGATGAGCAGAGCCCCATCAAATGCCTTGAGTTGTCCGACGAGAAGGCGGATGCCGTCTTGGTCGAGGTGGCTCGTAGGCTCGTCGGCGAAGATCGCGCTTGCATGCTGGGAGAGTGCAGAGGCAATCTTGGCGCGTGTTTCCTCCCCGCCGCTCATCGTCTCCTGCGCCACTCCGGCGACGTTGAGACGGGAGAGCATCTCACCACTGTCCTGAGCCGCATCAAGGTCGAGTTCATCGAGTTGGCCGATGAGGGCAATGCTGCCGAAGCGCCTGACGTCGGCGTCCGCAATGGTAAGATTGCCGCTCAGAATTTTAAGCAGGCTGGTTTTGCCTGCGCCATTGTCTCCCACCAAGCCGATGCGATCGTAGGAGTAGATTTCCAACTCTTCGATATCTAGGATATCGCGGCCGGCATATTCCAAAAAGATGTCTTTAGCTTTGACTATGAGTTCCATAGGTTGAACCGCCTTTTGTGTATTAGCGTTTTACTGGAAGCGCAGCCATGCCAAAAAAGATTGCTCACGTCGATTTTTCGCCTTTGCCCAATTGCCGGCGCGAGCGTTTTGACCTTGCGCAAGCCGGCAAATCCGAAAATGATAGTTGGCGACGAATAAGGAGCGCGATGCGGAATGTCGGTGCAATACCTCGTCGTCGCAAGGGCTTGAAGGCTGACGCTTGAACCGATGGCTGCTGCCTCTTTTTTTCGAATACTTGGGCTATTGAATCTGCCCGGTATCTCTTTTCCCCGCGTTTCGGACGCTCGGAGCAAGCAGCATAGCCATCGCAAGCAGTACCATGGTCGCTCCAGAGCCGACGAACCATAACGGAGCTCCAAGCAGATCCGCAAAAACGGAGGGGGCTGCGAGGCCCATGGGCATGGCCCACGCCATGATGGTTCCGTAGAGGCCGAAAACGCGGCCTAGGTACTCAGGAGGTATCTGCTCCTGCATAAGGGCAGTCTGGGTTCCCGCGTACAACGGGGAGCATGCGCCCATAAGAAAGCTCACCGGCAGGAAAGCAGCGAACAATGACGGGCCGAGCGATCCGGATACGATTGCGGCAATGCCGAAGCCGGCAATCGCGGCGACCATGGTGAACGACCTATTGCGGAACCCTCCCGTGGCCGCCAAAATGCCGGACCCAGCCAGCATGCCTGCAGAAAAAAGGATTTCCACCAAAGCGGCATCCCCCGTGCTACCGCCAAAATGCCCCAAGGTCATTATTGGGAACAATGCCGCGAGCGGAGAGAACGCGAAAGCGAAGACGAACCCGCACCAAAGAAGGGCGAACAGCCCCCTGTACTCCCTAATCAGCTTGTAGCCGTCCGAAATCTCAGAGAAGAGCTCTCGAACCTTATTGGAAAAGGACAAGCTGCGGTCGGCTTCATCGAGGCCCCCTGCGTCTATCTGTGCGGCGAGGACGGCTAAAGAAGCGAAAAGCGCTCCCAGCACGTCGAGGACAATCATAGCGGTAATGCCCGCCACGGGATAAATCACTGCTGCAAGCGCGGCGCCAAGAATGTATCCGCCGGACTGAATCGCCTGAGTCACCCCCGATAGGCGAACGAGATGCTCTGGCGGGGCGAGATGGGGCGTGAGAGATTGGGAGGCTGGCGTGTAGAACGAAGTACCAACTGCACGGAGAAACAGGGCGATGAGAATTAGCCATGCAGGTAAGCTGCCGGCCAACGAGGCAATCGCCAAGGCGGCACCCACCGCGGCAATGAAGAGGTCGGCGCCGATGAGGACACGTTTCAAAGGCAGTCTGTCGACAACGGCGCCCGCAAGGATTCCGAACAAAGCAATCGGCAGAAAGCCTGCCAGCGATGCTAAGGAGAGGAGAGAAGACGACCCTGTCGTGAGGGCGAGATGCCAAATAAGACCCATTTGGAGAATCGAACTCGTCAATGTCGAAACGAGCTCCCCGCCCCATACGAAACAAAGCTTGAATTGCCATGAATGGCACAGCAGAACAGACCTGCCCCGAGAGGTTTCAAATATCATGGTTATGTCCAATCGTGAAATGGCGTGCAGAAAAACAGCGCGACGCCACAACAGCGCCGCTTTCTAGGCGCTCATCCACGTGCGGAAAAGACCAACCACGACACCCCTCCTTTGTTAATTCGGTCTGGCAAACCATGTAATATGTAATATTAACGAGGCTTGAGTTTGCCTGTCAAGAATCGAGCATCGGTAAGGGCAATCCTCTCTGGCCATTCGATTCCTTTTGTATCTTTGGTTGCATAGGTGACCCGCCAGGGCTATTACGCGTGGAAGAGGCGCCTGCCGAGCTGGCCGATGAGGCGCTGAAGATGGCCCTGGTCAGGCGAAACGATCCCAAGGGATGCGTACATCATTCGGATAGTAAGAATGTTGCCAGCAGGTTTTGCGGCAACCGCAAAGGAGCCGTATCCTGCAGCTGGAATCACGTTGCAGCATCCTGACCCGCATTCCGATTGGCGGACGGCCCGCTTCGGCATCCTGACCAGCACAGCGATCGAGCCTTGTCATTCCTTGGATATGCCGGTTGCTCGGGGCGGTCCCGACGGAGGCCCTCGCCTCCCCGGTCCGTGACCCAAGAAGGGCAAGCATGCTGATCTGCATGGCTGGTTCCTCCTTTATGTAGACGACCATGCAAAGAAGGGACAACCGAGGAGGCAGGTTACTGATGCGGGCTCCCGCACGCCCATGACTACCCGACGGGCTGTTTTTCATCTCCGATGCCCGCATTGCAGCATGAACGAATGTGCCTCGACATCTCTGCTGGCATGGTACGACTGGGATCGCACCTCGACGCATCCTTGCGCATACTGCCTTCCAAGTTTCGAAACCGGGAAGGAAAGTGTATGTGAGCGACGATATCGGCGCCGATTCGACGCTCGAGAGGGAGATTGCGCCGATTCTATCCATCGGGGATGCATTCCCGAAGATTCTCATCACTCGCACGAGGCATGAGCCCCATACCCGGGAGGGCGTGCTCGTGCTGAATTTCGCGAGGTGGCTGCTTGGCGGGTCAAGTCCTGTGGAGTGGTGTAATCGTTTTGTGTCCTTCGGGGTGGGTTATGCGCTGAGTTGGAGTGGGGGTTCCTCCTGTTGGGTGGGTTGGGGTGTGAGTCGTGATTTGGTGAGGATGTCGAGGCTGAGGTAGCGTCGGCCTTCGGCCCATTCGTCGTTTTGTTCGGCGAGGACGGCTCCGACCAGGCGGATGATGGCCTGGCGGTTGGGGAAGATCCCCACGGAGTCGGTGCGTCGGCGGATTTCGCGGTTGAGGCGT
>NZ_KV808406.1:691728-720435 GCF_001812285.1 Rothia sp. HMSC065B04 | reverse complement strand
CCGAGTGCAGCATCGCTTTGACGGCGGGCCATAGCGCTTTGGGGGTGACGGACATGAGATTCGCGGCGTAGTGGGTGCGGCATCGTTGCCAGGTGGCTCCGGGTAGGTTCGCTGCGATGGCTTCGACCAGGCCCAGATGGGCGTCGCTGGTGACCAGGCGCACGCCGGTGAGGCCTCGGGCGACCAGGTCGGCGAAGAACTCGTTCCACGCCGGGCCGGTCTCGCTGGTGGATACGCGCACCCCCAGTACTTCGCGGTGTCCGTCATTGTTGACTCCGGTGGCAACCAGGACCGCGCACGAGACGACGCGTCCTCCTTCGCGCACCTTCATGGTCAGTGCGTCAGCGGCGACGAACGTGAAAGGCCCAGCGTCGTCGAGGGGGCGATGGCGGAACTCGTCCACGTGTTCGTCCAGGTCGGCTGCCATACGTGAGACCTGGGACTTCGATAGTCCTGTGATCCCCAGGGTTTTGACGAGCTTGTCCATGCGGCGTGTGGATACTCCTGCTAGGTAGCAGTCAGCGACCACTGTGATCAAGGCGTTTTCGGAGCGTTTGCGGCGCTGCAACAGCCACTCTGGAAAGTAGGTGCCTGAGCGTAGCTTGGGGATCGCCACGTCAATGGTGCCGACCCTGGTATCCAGGGGCCGGTGGCGATACCCATTGCGCTGGGCCTGGCGCTGCGGGTCTTGTTGGCCCCACTGGGCCCCGCACACGGTGTCAGCGTCCGCTGAGAGCAACGCGTTAATCACGTGCTGGAGCAGGGAACGCATCAAATCTGGGGACGCCTGGGATAACGCCTCGCCAAGCAGGCCAGCAGGGTCGATAATATGAGGAGCGGTCATCGTTGTGCCTCCAAATCGTTTCGAGTCAGAAGTAGAGAGCTTTCTCGAAGGATCACACGGTGACCGCACCCATATCAAACGGGCCGACCACCCACGGTTACACCACTATGCGGGACGCTACTCTTTCACCGCTTAGTTACCGCCTGTTTGAGGCTAAGCGGTATATCGAAAACGTTGGTATATCAGTCAAAACATGGTGTGTTGCCGCCTCTACCGCCTAATTTCTAAAAAGTGTACACGCGAGTGTTCATCTTCCTACATATGCGTGTGTATATATAAAAGTTTTCGGTTTTAGGCGGTGAAGGCGGTAAAGGGTTGGGATTCGGTTGAGATACGAGGGAAAATGCTATACCGCTTTTGCATTTTCAGGCGGTAAACAGCCGGTATCAACGCCGATTAGGCGGTGAAAATCCTCCTCTGCAACCTCCCTCCCACGAGATCATGCACGAGCGAAGATAGTCATACGCCCCGAAGGGGCGTTGGATGATAGTCCTCGATGTTGGGTGATAGTCCCCCCTCCCCCCACCTCGACGACGGGCCTGAGTTTGGCTGAAAGGTAGGGAATAACATAGGGATTCGGTCTCGTCAGGGCAAAACAAAACCCGGTATCTCAGCGACTTTTCGTTGAGATACCGGGTTTTTCTGGTTGCGGGGACAGGATTTGAACCTGCGACCTCCGGGTTATGAGCCCGGCGAGCTACCGAACTGCTCCACCCCGCGGCGACTCATACAACTATACAGACCCCAAACCGGGCATGCAAGCCAAAAACGCGATTTGTAACCAAGCACACAAAAATAGGGGCTGTTGGGTAGAAAGCAGTTGGGTAGAAAGCAGTTGGGTAGGAATAGGGGCTACGGGGCAGTGCCAGGGGTAGAACATACAGGAACGGGGTGGAAGTGAATCACTTCCACCCCGTTCCCGCAGAGACCGCTAGAGCTAGTCGGTAGGAGCCGTATCCAGTGCAGGCCCCGGATCTAGAGCGAGGACGCTAGACCCGTGAGCATCCGGTATGGGCTACTCCCCCGCTGTCTCTTAGGCTTAGCCTCTTAGTCTTAGCGAGAAGCCGAGGCGCTGGCGCTGGGCTTCGCGCTTGCGGGGGCGCTTGCAGAAGCCGCGGCACTGGGAGCTGCAGAGGCGCTCGGAGCCGCAGAGGCACTGGGCGCTGCCGAAGCCTTAGCGGAAGCCGCGCTCTGCGCCTCCTCAGCCTCCAGAGCCTTCTTCACGGCTGCTTCCAGACGCTTCTGAGCCTCACCGTAGGCAGCCCAGTCGCCCTTCTTCATTGCCGCATCAGCATCGGTCATCGCCTTCGAGGCATCCGTCAGAGCCTGCTTCAGCTCCGAAGACTGCGAAGCCGACGAACCGCCGGTCGAAGCGCCCGAAGAACCAGAAGTACCAGAGGAGCCAGAGGCAGAAGCCGAGGGGCTAGCCGCCGAACCGTCCAGCTTCGCACCCGAAGAGCCACCGAACACCTGGTTCAGCGCCTCCTCCAGAGTCGGAGCGAAACCGACCTTATCGCCGAAGCTCACCAACACACGCTGCAGACGCGGGTACTTAGCGTCACCGCTCGACTGCACGTACACCGGCTGAACGTACAGCATGCCGCCGCCCACCGGCAGAGTCAGCATATTGCCGTTAATAACCTCAGACGAACCGCGGCGCAGCAGGTTCAGCTGGTTCGACACCTCAGCATCAGAGTTGAAAATGTTCTGAGCCTGACCCGGACCAGGAACCACCGAAGAACGCGGCAACTCCAGCAGACGCAACTTGCCGTAATCGGGGCTACGCTCGCCGTCCTTACCGGTACCGGCATCACCATTAGCCGCAAGGAAGCCATACATCACGTTACGAGAGTTCGAATCGCTCTGCTGAGGAATGAACGTAGTCGTCAACGAGAAGTGCGCGCGAGAATCGCCGGGCATCTGCAGGGACAGGTAGTAGGGCGAAATCGGCTGGTTACGATCATTGGTCGGGTCGTTCGGAATCGACCAGACATCGTCACCGGCGTAGAAGCTATTCGCGTTCGTCACGTGATACTTATTCAGCATGGTGCGCTGAATATTGAACATGTCAGTCGGGTAACGCACGTGACTCATCAGCGAAGCGTTCATCTCACGGTAGCTCTTCACCGTGCCAGGGAAAACACCCTGCCACGCCTTCAGCACCGGATCCTCCTCATCCCACGCGTACAGGGTCACCGAACCGTCATACGCATCCACAGTAGCCTTCACCGAGTTACGGATGTAGTTCACCGAGTTAGAACGCTGAGCACCCGCAGCGGTTGCCGCATCCTGGGAGCTACCCTGCGCGTAGGGGAACTGATCGCTCGTAGTGTAAGCATCCACAATCCACTGCACGCGGTTATTCACAATCGCCGGGTACGGCTTAGAATCCACGCTCAGGTACGGCGCCACCTTACGCACACGATCGAGCGGGTTGCGTTCGTACAGAATCTGCGAACCCTCACGCACCGCGTCCGAAAGCAGAATGTCAGAGGACTGGAACTTAATCGCGTAGGACAGGCGAGCCAGCAGCGAATCAACGCGAGGACCACCGTAACCGGCGAAAGTGTACTTCGCATCGGAGGCGTTGGTTTCCTCAGCGGAAAGCGGACGGTCCAGCTCCAGGGTGTCGCCCTTACCGCCCACAATCGAGTACTCCGGCGAGCTCATGCCAAAGTAAATACGCGGCTCATAATCCTCGCTCAGGGTACCGGTCGCTTTAATACCGGACTGCAAGAACTTCGGGTTACCCGCAGAATCCACCTGGTTACCGTACGCGGCAATCACACCGTAACCGTGGGTGTACACCACGTGGCGGTTATACCAAGAATCGCCGCTCGTCTGCGCCGGGTTCAGCTCACGAGCCGCCAACACCGTATCCTGCGTGGTGTTACCCACCGAATAGCGGTCCACCGACAGCTGCGAATCAAAACGGTAGTACGGGCGGAACTGCTGCATCTGAGCAAACGCCGAGGACACAACATTCGGATCCAACAGACGGATATTCGCAATGGTCGCGCTCGAAGAGCTCAACGCACCGGCGCGGGTATCAATCGTCGCGTCATACGGAGTGGTCTCAATCTTGTCCAGACCGTACGCGTAACGGGTCGCATCAATATTGCGCTGAATGAACTTCGACTGAGCACCCTGCTCATTCGGAACCACCTGGAAACGCTGGACAATCCACGGGTACAGGCCGCCAGCAACCACGGCAACAATCACCAGCATCGCGGTGCTAATCAGCGGCAGACGCCAACGATTCATCGAAGCAGCCACCATAAACATGATCGCCACCAGCAGAGCAGAAATCGCCAAAATAGCGTTCACCGGGATCGACGAGTTCACGTCCGTATACATTGCGCCAGCCCAACGGCCCACCTGCTGCTGAGTCGACGAATAGCGATCCAGCCAGAAGCTCACCGCACGAGTCAGCAAGAACGCAGCCGCCACGACCGCCGCATGACGACGGAACGCCGCGGTAGTGCTCACACCACCCGGCTGCACCTTAATGCCGCCGTAGAAGTAGTGCATAAACAGACCCGCGAGCGCCGACAGCACCACAGCGGAGGTCACCAGAGTCACCACCATGCGGAAGAACGGCAACGCAAACAGGAAGAAACCGTAATCCAGACCAAACTCGGGGTCCGTCTTACCGAAGGACTGCTGATTGAAGAACAGCGCGACGGTGCTCCACTGAGTCATCGTCGCCGAAGCAATGAACAGACCCAACAGCAGCGGAACCGCAATCAGCAGAACCTTACGCGCCTTATCCACGCTCTCGTGGTAGCGGCGCATACTCTCCTCAGCACGCTGCTGACCAAATACGTCACGCAGCATCTGCTCGGCAGCATCCGTGCCGCTGGTCGGTACGCTCTGATCCGGGTTCGGCGCCTCCTGCGGCTTCTTCTCGGACGCCGGCGCCACATCAGCATGACGGACCGCGTAGGACATCGAAGCCCACAGCGGCACAGCAATCACCACGGCAGCCACAACAAACACGGCAGCCTTCAACAAAATCTGGGTAGTGAACACGGTGCTATAACCCAGCTGATCAAACCACAGCCAGTCCGTGTACACCTGGGACGCACCCACAAAAGCAGCAATAAGCACCGCCACCACAGCAATCGTTGCCTTCAGGGGGCTACGGCGCTTGGGGGCAGGCTTCGTCGGCTTGGGATGCGCGGTGTTATTGGTCGACTCAGACACAATTCCTCGCTCATCATACGTTCAGAGAAAATAACTGCCTTTAAGTATCTCAGAGGTCAAGCAGAAGGGCAGAACCTCGTAGAAGCTCGGGGCGAAATATGACCGGGTTGAGAGGTTTTGGGCGCGAAATGCTGAGATGAGAGGTGCTGGCGAGGATTACGGAGACGCAGACGAGGACAGAGAATAGGGCACAGAACAGCCCCGGTACCGTAAAGTACCGGGGCTGACTTCTACGCTATACGGGTGAGAACCTTGCGGAGAAAAACGTTATGTTAGGAACCGCAGCGGGGCAGGGAATCATCCGGGGTGCCGGACTTAATCGCCTCCACCGTCTTCACCGCCTCATCCAGGGTCGACACCGGCACAACCACCATCGTGCCGCGCACCTGACCGGCGTGATAGTAGTTGAACAGGTCGGGGTCCTGCGCCTGCATCTTCACAATCGAATCGCAGTTCTCCTTAGGCGCCAAGAAGTAGCGCGCACCGTAACGGCCCGTCGCCAGAATCTTGTACTTGATACCGCCAATTGCGCCGACCTTACCGTCTGCATCAATCGTGCCGGTACCCGAAATGTAGCTGCGGTACGGGTCGCCTCCGGCATCCTCATCGGCGAGCAGAGTACCCTCGCTCAGCTTATCCACCGTACCCAGCGCCAGCATCAGACCGGCGCTCGGGCCGCCCACACCGTCCAGGTTGTACTGCACGTGCGCCGGCAGGTCATAGCTCTGCTTCAAACCCGCGCCCAGAATCCAGCGGCTATTGTCGCTGGAACGAACCGGGGTCAGCTTAAAGGTCTGCTGCTTGCCGTCACGTTCCACGGTCACATCAATCGGCGAGCCGTTCGAAGCGTTCACCGCCTTCGGAACATCGGTGAGAGTCTCAATCTGCTTCTCCCCCACCTTCACGATACGGTCATCAGCCCTCAGCGCGCTCGCCGCCGGGGAACCCTCCACCGTGGAAAGCACCTGAACCTTCTCGGTCACCGCCATCTTCAGCTGGCGCATCGCCGCGACCTTCGCCTGAGTCTGCGAATCAGCCATCTGCGCGCCGGTCGCCGCCGTCGCCTGCTCATGGCTCACGTGCGGGTACAGGGCATCGGTCGGCACCACGAGGCTGCGGTTACCGTCAAACGCCAACCAGCCGTAGAACGCCTCCGCGCCGGACAGCTCCGTGTACGGGCCGCCCGAAACCGACACCGTGGTCATGTTCATCTTGCCGAACGTCTTATAGCTGGGCGCGCCAGAAACCTCAATGACGTCCTTCTCCTGATAGGTTCCGAGCACGTCAAAGAGCGGGCCGGGGCCCTCCTTCACATAGGAACTGGGCAGAACAAAAGCACCAGCCAGCAGGGCGCACGTCGCCACAGCGCTCACCGAACGCAAGTTCACGCGGCGCGGCGCAAAACGCGAACGGCGCTTAGCCGCCTTCTCATTACTCTTCACGCTCGCGGAGGCGGCGTTCGACTGCTGCTCAGCATCAGGGGTGGACTTAGTCATGGTTTCTACAGTACCGGATAAACCTGCTTTTCAACACGCGGGCGGGCACTGTAACAACACGCAGGCAGGCGCCGTGACCCCGCTAAAAATAGAGCAACCAGGAGGCGTTCACGCTCTGACCCGCGCCGCGCTATGTCAGCGCCCCGCTGTGACGGCAGCACGAAAAAGCGCCCAAACCCCGGCCCCAAAGACAAGCTTGTGAGCCCTTAGCTGATTAACCCGCTTCCACAGCAATGGCACGGGAAATTCTCAGCAAAAATCGGTAGGCTGGACAGCGAGCGGGCCAGCTGCGCCCACCCCCGGATTACGAAAGGCTTCTACATGTCTGAGAACCCCACCGGCGGCGCCTCCAACGAGCGCGACCCCCTCGAAGAATTCATTAAGAAGATGCAGGAGCAGGGCTTCGACCCCTCCGCTGGGGCAACCGGCCAGGGCGGCAAGGGCGCCTCCTCCAACGCGCAGAACCCCTTCAGCGCGCTCTTCGGAGAAGGCGGCCAGAACCCCTTCGGCATCAGCATCGACCCCGAAGACCTGAAGAACATGGGCATGAGCTTTGACCCCGCCATGATGCAGAGCATGTTCGCGCAGGTGCAGGCGATGTTCTCCGGCGCGGGCGCATCCGACAGCCCCAGCGGTGTGAACTGGGATAGCGTGAAGAACCAGACCCGCCAGATGCTCGCCTCCATGGGTGAAGACCCCTCCGTACCCGAAAACCTCAAGCGCGCCGTAGAAGACGCGGCGAACCTCGCCGACCTCTGGCTGGACGCGGTGACTATCATTGAGCGCCACAACTACCCGGTGCAGGCGTGGTCCAAGGCGGAATGGGTGGAGCATTCCTTCGACTCCTGGCGCGAAATGGTCGAGCCGGTCGCAGCCGAAGTCACCCAGTCCATGGTCATGCCCGGCGCACCCGAAGACGTGCCCGAAGAGATCTCGCAGATTCTCAACAGCGGCTTCTTGAACAACATTGGTTCCGTGATTTTTGGTGCGCAGATGGCGCAGGCACTCGCGCAGCTCGCCGGTGAGGTGTACTCCTCCACCGACGTGGGCTTCCCCCTCGCGCCCGGCTCCTCCGCGCTGCTGCCCAACGGCTACCAGCAGCTCGCCGACAGCATCGAGGTGCCCCCGCAGGAGGTCCTGCTCTACCTTGCTGTGCGTGAATCCGCGCTGATCCGTCTGCACAAGGCAAACCCCTGGTTGCGCGAAGACCTGGTTCAGCTCGTGGCGCGCTACGCCCGCGGCATTCGCGTGGACATGAACCGCATGCAGGACGCCGCATCCCAGGTGGACATGAGCAACCCCGACGCCGTACAGGAAGCATTCGAAGGCGGCATGTTCAGTCCCCAGCGCACCGAAGACCAGGAACTGGCGGTACAGCGCCTGGAGGGTCTGCTCGCCCTCATCGAAGGCTGGGTATCCGTCGTAACCGAGGACGCGACCCGCAACCTACCCAAGGCACCGCAGCTGACCGAAATCATGGCGCGCCGCCGCATCGACGGCGGCCCCAGCGAGCAGGTCTTCGAGAACCTGGTCGGCCTGGAACTGCGCCCGCGCCTGGTGCGTGAGGCACAGCAGTTCTGGCGCTGGTACGAAGAATCCCACGGCATTGAGGCACGCGACGGCCTCTGGGACACCCCGGAGACCCTGCCCACCCCCGCCGAGCTGGAAGACTTCACCGCATACGATGCGCGCATGAACGAAATCAGCCTGGACGACGTGGACTTCGACTCGGAGTTGCAGAAGCTGCTGGACGGCGGCTTTGGCGACGCGCCCGAAGAGAAGTAGAGCTGAGCGAAGTAAAGCTGAGCGGCGAAAGTAAATAGCTGACACCTCGAGCGGGGGTGGCTTGTGAATGTACAAGCCACCCCCGCTCGAATGTTTCGTTTGGTTTTTGATTCTTTGATTTTCGGGAAGCACTTTAGCCGGCTGGATTTTAGCCGGAGAGATTTTTAGCTGGCGCTGTTTTCGCCGCGCTCGCCCCGTTCACTTTCAGCCCGCGAGCGCCCCAGCGCGTACCCCTCCAGGTAGGCCTGCGCCCGCAGCAGCTGCGGGTAGCGCGCCTCCAGAGCACGGAACGCCGCCGAATGATTCGGCTGCAGCAGGTGGCAGAGCTCGTGGTGAATCACCGAATCCAGCACGTACTCCGGTACGCCCTGCAGCTCCGAGGAGATGCGAATCTGTGTGTTCGCGTAGGTTGCCGAGCCCCAGCGCTGACGTTGGTTGCTCACCCAGCGAATCGACAGCTTCTCGAGCCTGCCCGAGGCGACCAGCTCCGGCAGGTTCTTCTGCGCCAGGTGCAGAGCGCGGGAGCGCAGGTACTCGTCCGTGACCGTCAGCTGCGTGGCACGCTCACGGCGCGCGGCACGACGCTGAATGCGCGGCAGCAGGCGGGCAATATGCTCATCAATCTCCTCGCTCGTACTCGCAGCCGGAATGAGCAGGCGGTAGGCGGGATTGCCGTGCTCGTCCACGCCGTCACGCTGCATGCTGATGGTGCGGGTGCGGCGCGCCGAGCGGACCAGCTCAATCTGCGGGCGGTCCTCGGTGGCGGGCAGAATCTCACGCTTAAAACGCTGAGCCATAGTCTCCTCTTCCCTTCGACGAACGGCGAGCCTGTGTTGCACGGGGCTGAGTCGAACGAGGCTGAGCCGAACGAGCCTGCGCCGAACGAGCCTGCGCCGAACGAGCCTGGCTATACGAGGAGCCGGTGCTCTCAGCCCTGCGGCGGCGCTTCGCCGGATCAATATCGTCCAGGAAACGCGAACGCTTACGCTGACCGCGACCGCCCACGGTGCGGGTCATCGTCCAGGTCAGCCACAGGTACTTGCGGGCGCGCGTAATACCCACGTACAGCAGGCGGCGCTCCTCATCCACCTCGTCCGGGGTGGTCGCAAAAGTAATGGGCATGAGGCCCTCGTTCAGGCCGCACAGGAACACGGCGTCCCACTCCAGGCCCTTAGCCGCGTGCAGGGAGGCGAGGGTTACGCCGTTGACCTGCGGTGCGTCATTAAATTCGCTGCGGTGGTTCAGGGTCGCCACAACCTCGTGCATGGTCAAAGGTAGCGGCTCGGGCACGCCCGGGCGCGGGTTCGCGCAGTGCTCCTGAAGCTGCTCTTGGCGGTGCTGCGCCATCATGTCCACCATGTGCACCAGGGCGGCGAGGGACTCCCACTTCTGGCGGGTGGCGCCTCCCGAAAGGGGGCCTTCCTCCTTATAGCCGAGGCCGCCGAGCACATCGCGGGTGTAGCGGGTGACGTCCTCGGTACCGTCCGTGGACTTCGCCGAACCGCGCAGGGCAAGCATCGCCTGCTTGACCTCGGGGCGCTCAAAGAAACGCTCCGCGCCGCGCAGCTGGTACGGAATGTGGGCGGCAGCCAGCGCAGACTCAATCGCCGCCGACTGCGCGTTCGTGCGGAACAGCACCGCAATCTCCGAAGGCGGCACGCCGTCCTTCTCAATCAGGTCGCGGATATCCTCGGCAATGCCTGCCGCCTCCTGCTCATCGTCGGCATAGCCGAACCACTCCACATCCACGCCGGGGCCGCGCTGAGACATCAGCTCCAGCGGCGGCGCCCACGAATGCGGGCTCGAATCCGGATGCGGACGGCGCGCCGCCAACAGGCGGTTCGCCAACTCCACCACCTGCGAATGGGAACGGTAGTCGCGGGTCAGCTTCACCGTGTGCGCGCCACGGTACCGGCGCGCAAAATCCAGCAGGTAACGGCTGGTCGCGCCGGTAAAAGAGTAAATCGTCTGGGAGGCGTCGCCCACCACGCAAATATCGTCGCGGCCGCCCAGCCACGCATCCAGCAGACGCTGCTGCAACGGGGACACGTCCTGGTACTCGTCCACCACAAAATGGCGGTACTGGTTGCGGACGGTCGCGGCGAGCTTCTCGTCCTCCTCCAGCATGGCGATGGTCAGTAGTAGCACGTCCTCAAAGTCGATGAGGTTACGCTCATCCTTCAAATCCTCATACGCCTGGAAAATACGCTGCATATTCTGCGGGGTAACCGCCGAGGGCAGCTGCTTCTCGCTCAGACGCTGCATGATGGTGTCCGGGGTGAGCAGCTGAACTTTCGCCCACTCAATCAGCGACGCCAAATCACGCAGCAGGGAACGGTCCGTGCTGATGCGCAGACGGTTCGCCGCCTCCGTAATGAGCGCTGCCTTATTCTGCACGATGGACGGGAACGTACCACCCACCACCTGCGGCCAGAAATACGCCAGCTGACGTAGCGCCGCCGAGTGGAAGGTACGCGCCTGCACGCCGTGCGCACCCAGCTGGTGCAGGCGGGTACGCATCTCCTCCGCCGCGCGCAGGGTGAAGGTCAGGGCGAGTACGCGCGGGCCCTGGTAGCGACCGATCGCAATACCGTAGGCGATGCGGTGCGTAATCGCGCGGGTCTTACCGGTACCGGCACCCGCCAGCACGCGCATGGGGCCGTTCAGCTCGGTGGCGACCGCACGCTGATCCGGGTCAAGCCCGGCAAGGATATCGTCTGCGGAGATCATATGCTGAGGCTGCTGAGGTGTGGCGGTCATAATGCTCCATCAGTAAGGCGGGCGGTGCGGGCAGGCGGCATGCGCTCGCGCGGGCACGTGAACATATAGGTATGCGGGCGCGCGAGGCGGTGATAGCCGGTCTTCCATTGTATTCTCCCAGACTGCGCCGGGGCTTCTTAGCCGTCGTTTCTTTCATTCAGGGCGTGAGGCGACAGGCAGATAACGGAACCGCCAGGAGCCGGATGCAAGCAACCGTCACCGAGTGCATTTAGGCTTGTCCACAAGTATCTTCACCACTTGGCATAAAGATCCCAAAAACTACTAAACGGCACACATAGGTTTGGTAACCTTAACCCGTGACTTTATCTCCCCTTCAGCTAGCAGCCATTGTCTCCGCCGGAGTGCCCGGGATCTACCCCGTCGGCGCCGAACCGGTCCGCGAAGACAGCGACGACTTCGACTCGGCAATCATCGCCGACTCCACCGGTCGCCGCTGGCGAGTCTGCGCCCCGCGCCGCCCCGATGCCAGCATGCGCCTGGAAGCTGAACACCTCATCCTGCAGTCGTTCAGCCCCGGCCTGCGCGCACGACTGCCCTTCGCCGTACCCACCGTCGCCGGCACCGTACCGTACGCGGGCGGCAACGTGTTCGTGTACACGCACATCCCCGGTACCATCTACGACGTAGACCAGCTGGCTGAGCTGAGCCGCCGCGAAGTTGCGGCGAACCGCCCCTCCCTGGCGTCCATCATCGCCAAGGACATTGCGACCCTGCATGTGATGCCCGAAGACATTATTTACGAGGCTGACCTGCCCTCCTACTCTTCGGAGCAGATTCGCCTGCGCAAGAACGCCGAGCTCGAGCGTGCCGCCGCAACCGGCAAGGTGCCCGCCGACCTGCTCGCGCACTGGCGCGCCGTGCTCTCCCCCAGCCCCATGTGGCAGTTCCGCCCGCGCGTGGTCCACGGCGACATGGGTGCCGAGAACCTCGTGCTGCACGTGACTCCTACGGAGGCGCGCATTGTTGAGGTCACCGGCTGGTCCGAGGTGCACGTGGGCGACCCCGCACAGGACTTCGCGTGGCTGTACTCCTGCCAGGACATCGACTTCACCGACGAGGCCATCGAGGTGTACCGCCAGCAGATGCCTCAGCTACCCGACGCCTACCTGGCGCAGCGCGCGAACTTCTACGCAGAGTTCGCGATCGCCCAGTGGCTCACCCACACCGTGGAGGTTGGCGACCGCGACGGCGCAACCCACGCGGTGTCCATGCTCCTCGACGTTCAGGACGACCTGCGTGCCTCCGGCGAATTGCTCGGACAGGAGGAGGTCGGCCCGCTGGTCGGCCCCGCCGAGTAGATATTGGTCGGTCCCGCCGAGTAGCTCATAAGGTAAGTAGCCGCCAGGTTGTTGCCAGCCAGGGTGTCACCTGCCGCATAGGTTTTCGGTTCAGCTAGGTTTTCAGCTCAGCCCCGCAGTACTGCGCTGCGGGGCTGAGCTGTATCTACTGGGCTGTATATCCGCTAGGTTGTAATCCGTTGCCTCGCGCCCGGTGAAACCAGCTCTCCTGACTGTCTGTCGAACCGACGGGATGATGCCTATAAGGGCTAATGGAGGGGCTTTAGTGGCCTTTTTGACAAAATTTCTTTAAGTGTTTCCTCTCACCTTTTGAGCACCAGTTTTGCATTTTTGTGCATGAATGACTCAGATTAAGGCTGAGACTTGAAGGTGCGCTAAAGGTGCCATTCACAATATTTCCCGGACGCAAATACGCCACAAACCCACAAAAACCAACTTTTGGTTTTGAGAGTCCACAGAGCCTCAACTTCACCTTGAACTATGCTCAAAATAGTGCATTTTAGGGTAAAAACTTTGCCCGTAGATTTTTTCAAAAACTCCTGGAATACTTTTGCTGTGCCGCGAGAATACCAGCGGACACACTCCCCATAGCGCACTGACCAGCGCTGATATCGTGGCAGCGATAAATTGGGGAGACAGATTGGACGGGACCCTGACCGGTCATGTCAGACCCGAGCCGGATTCATGCACCGCGCAACCAATCACCGATGGCAGAAATCTATAGAGTTACTTTCGAGGTTGTGTTTGAGAGTAAAGACGCACGCAAACCCCACGGGGCGCCGGCGGCGCGAGTGAGGTCGCGAGAGCGGCAGTCGTTCGGCGCGATTCTTTCCCGGAGCGTGCGAGGGCACGAAGTACCTCTATAGTTCTTCAGCGGCTGAGGACGCCTCTTACCCTAATGCAGTGGGGTAACGAGGCGTCCTCTGCCGTTAACACGAAAAGTCCACACAGAAAAGCAGCTCACGAGACGTAATGCCTCCGTGAGCTGCTTTTCTATATGCGGTTAATAGCTCAAGCTAACGCGCGAGCGCATGTCTCCGCCGCCTAGCCTTGCCGCTTAGCCTTGTTGCTTAGCCCTTGCGCGCCTCACGAATCACCTTCGCCAGCTGCGCCTCCGTGGGCAGGCCGCCGCGGATCTGGTGGTCCCACACCTCCGCAACGCCCTTGCCGCCCAGGTACACGAACACGGTGCTGATACGCTCCGGGTCTACGCCAATAATGCGGGAGAACGCGATGCGGTACAGGCCCAGCTGGAAGCGTCGAGACTGCATGGTCGACATCTTCGGGCGGGAACCGCTCTTCCAATCCACCAGCACCCAGCGTTCGCCGCCCTCGTCCTCGGTGCGGAACACCGCGTCGATACGGCCGCGCAGGCTTACGCCCTCGATGTGGGTTTCGACCGGGTATTCGACCGCCCAGATGCGGTCCTTCCACTCGTCGCTGCCCCACTCACTGTTGGCGAAGCGCTCCCAGAGGCGCTGAACGGAGGCGTCCAGTTCGCTCTCGGATTCCTCGAAGTCGTCCTCGAAGGTGAACTCGTCCTGTTCCTGCTGGTCAGCAGGATCTGCAGAACCAGAGGAATCTGCAAGCTCAGCGGGATCTGCAGGCTCAGCGGGCGCGGCGGAGGCGGAGGCAGCAGCAGAAGCAGGCAGGTCAACGCCCACCGTGTCCTCCGCGTCGGGTGCCTCCAGCGGGTCGGCGCTCGGCGCCACCCCGAAGTGCTCCTCAATTAGCGCGTGCACCGCCGTACCAATCGTTGCCGCGCGCGAGGGACGCTGCGGCACCGGGCGCATCAGCTGATGCACCGTGCCCTGCGGGTCCTCGCTTAGGCGAATGAACGTGGATGCGGACAGGTGCCCTGGCAGCTGCTCGCTCAGCACCGGGTCGGTCTGGCCCATCATGAGCAGTAGCAGGTCGGCTTCGCGTTCCCAGTCCACCGCCTGCTGGCGCAGGGATTCGGGAATGGCGGACTCGCCGTGTGTAGCGGGTGCGGCGGATGCAGGGTGGTTTGCGCTCTCCCCCGCTACGACCTCCGCGCCCTGCTGCGGGTCATCCTCCCCCGCGCCAACGGCGAGCTCCACCGCCAGGGCGGCGCGCTCCACCGCCTCACGACGGCTCGAGGAGTTAATCGCAATCTCACGCTCCAGTTGCTCATGCTGGCCGCGACGAAGCACCGCCTCCGTGCCCCGGTTGAGGGCATCGTCAGAAGCCCAACGCCAAATCACGGGGCGCTCCAGCGGATCAAAAGGCCACATGGCGGTCAGCACCGCACCCAGGTTCGGGTTCCTGTCCTCGTAGTTCTTCTGGGCGAACTGGCCGCGCACCTCAATCGGCAGCGCCGCCGCCACCGTCGGCGAGAAACCGGGCTGAGGCGGTTGCGCCTCACGCCATTTCTCCCGCTCGGTGGCTTCGATAATCCATTCGGGCACCGGCAGGTTCAGGCGGGTACAGTTCTCCGCCACCGTGCGTGCTCGTACGGAAGGAGCCGCCAGCTGCCAATCCTGCGCGAGGGCAGGAGCCATGGCCTCAACCAGCGCCCACGCGTAGCGTTGCACCTGCTCGGCGTAGGTTGCCCGAGCATTCGCGCGCGCCTCCGCCTGTACGGGGGTGAGCTCGTCGGCGTCTACGGGGTAGAGTTCCAGCTCTTCCAGCAGTGCCGCCTCATCGGGGGCGGGCGGCAGGTTCGAGGGATCCACGACCGTACCGTGCACCAGGGTCACCGGCTCCGCCAGGCGGTACTTCGACTCCGCCAGCTGCTCAGCCCAGCGGCGCACATGGTTCAGGTGCACCTTCTTGCGCTTATCGGCGGGGTTCGGCATCGTGTACGACAGGCCCATACCCACCAGCTGCGGTGCCGCCCAGGGGGTATCCATTGTCTCTTCGAAACGTACAGAGGGCGCATCCAGACCCACGAACGGGTTGAAGAGCATCTTCAGCAGCTCCTCCCAGAAGGGCTGCACCGGCAGGGGGAGCATAGCGGCGCTCTTCCAGCGGTAGGCGCTCATCGCCAGCAGGTTACGGGCACGGGTCATCGCCACGTACATGAGGCGGCGATCCTCCATGCCGGCATGCTCGGCGGCATCATCCTTATGCTCGGCCAGGTAGTCTTCCAGGTCCTTCGCCTTCTCGAAGGCGGTAATCTCCTCCGGGGTCTCAAGAATCGACGGAAGGTACTCGCGGTCGCCACGCAGCGGCCAGGGCAGAGCCGTATTAGCCGACATCTGCCACAGGTTCGGGGTCTGCCCGCCGGTCGCACTACCACACAGACCCGGCAGAAGCACATGATCCCACTCCAGGCCTTTCGCGGCGTGCATGGTCATCAGCTGTACCGCGTTCGGGTCAGGCTCCACGGTGCCCAGCGCCAGGCCCTTCTCCTCGTCATCGGCACGTTCAAGCCACGCGAGGAAGCCCATCACGTAGCTCACGCCGCCCGAAGACAGCAGGAAGCGGCGCGCACCCGGGTCGCCCTCCTCCGCGCTCACGCCGTCAGAGCCGGCGTAAATCATCGCGTTAATACGCGGCGCCGACATGCCGTAGGCGGCGGCCACCTCGTGGAAAGCGTCCAGGTTCGCGCGTGAACCCAGCGGGTCGGTACCCGGGCGGACCGCCAGCTCAATATCGAGTAGCATGGTCCGCTCAATCTCGTACAGAAGCGTGCCCAAATCCTCACTCAAACCGGCACGCAGCACGCGCATTTGCTCAGCAAAAGCACGCAGACGCTCCAGCGCCGCCGGGGAGAAACGGCGGCCACGGTACTGCTCACCGTAGAGGGGTTCGCCGTCCGCGCCGTCCTGCGGTAGGTTCTCCACCGCCTCGATCAGGGAGGCGTAGCCGGAGGAATCCTCCACCGCGCCCTTGAGGGTTTCGTCCAGGCGCTCCTGGGCGGCGCGCAGGTGCTCTGCCTGCAGGTTGATAGCAGCAGCGTCGTCGGCGTCTTCAGCCTCGGCGAGCATACGCAACGCCATCTGCTCGCGCAGGGCACGCTCACGCTCACGCACCAGCGACTGAGCCCAATCACCCAGCGCCAACATATCCGCCGCGCCCAAACGCCAACGCGCACCCGTCAGCAGGCGCGCCAGAGCATCCGAACGGTTCGGATCAGCCAGCACACGTAACGCCGACACCAAATCCACAACCTCCGGTTGGGAAAGCAAACCGCCCAAACCCACCTGCTGCACCGGAATACCCAGACGCTCGCACTCCACACGAATCGGGTCCAGCTGACCGTGCACACGCGCCAACACCGCAATCTCAGGCATCTTCAAACGCGGATGCACAGAACCATCACCGGAACGATGCGCCGCGTAGGCGCGCTCATACTCGCGCACCGCCTGGGTACGCATCGCCGCAATACGCTCAGCGATAGCCACAGCCTCCTCGCGGTCAGAGTCGTGGTACGTCAAATCAACGCGCCCCACCATGCCCGCGGCAGCCTGCTCAAAGGCGGGTGAGCCCGGCTCCCCCACCAGAGCGCAGCGCGGGCGCAGGTCAGGAACCTGAGCGGCGGTAATATCGCCGTCGGCGGCACGCACCCACTCGGGAACCTCCTTCAGCTTCTCCGCCACATGGTTCGCCGCGTTCAGCACCGAAATGTCGTTACGCCACGCAATGGACAGGAACAGCGGCCGCACATGCTTGGTTGGGAAATGACGGTAGAAGCTGAACATCTGGCCGTCCGAAGCGCCACGGAAACCGTAAATCGACTGCTTCGGGTCACCCACAGCCATCACCGGATGCGCCGGAATACCCGCCGCCTCATCGGCACCGTAAATCGAGGAGAACAAGCTCATCTGCGCGTGCGAAGTGTCCTGGAACTCGTCCAGCAGAACCACCTTGAAGCGGGCACGCTCACCCTCGCGAATCGCCGGGTCAGCCTCCGCAATGCGGGCGGCAAAACGCATCAGGTCACCAAAATCCAGCACCTGCATACGCGCCTTCACGCGGGCATAGCTCATCACCATGCGCGCGTACACTCGGCGGTTACGCAGCAGACGCTGAACCTTCAGGATGTCCTTCTCAGTCTTCGTCTCACGGCGAGGCTCGGGCACCGCCGCGTACGCCGCCAACTGCTCGGTGCAGAAGTCAATAACCTGTTGCGGCTCCACCAGGTGCTCCGCGCACTCGTCAGAAAGCTGCAGCATCTGGTTAATCATGGTCGCCGCAGAGACCGGCACGCCGTCCTTATCGAGGGGAAGCTCCCCCTCCCAGTACTGCACAATCTGCGCGGCAAGCTGCCACTTCTGCGCATCGCCAAGCATCTGCGCGTCCTGCTCCACGCCCAGGCGCAGACCGTACTCCTTGACGAGGTTATTCGCGTAAGAGTGGTAGGTGAGCACGGTCGGGTCAGCGATGCCCTCACGTAGCTCCTCATCGCTCGGGGCGACGCGGCGGCTACGGCGCAGCGTGTTCAGACCGGCGCGCATACGGCTGCGCAACTCGGTTGCCGCCTTGCGGGTAAAGGTCACGCCAAGCACCTCTTCAGGGCGCACAAAACCGTTATCGACCAGCCAAATCACGCGGTCGACCATGGTCGCGGTCTTACCCGAACCGGCGCCCGCAATGACGAGGGTCGGGGCGGGACCCGCCTCAATCATGCGGACCTGCTCGGGGGTCGGCTTCTTACCGTCCGCGCCGTTGAGCATCTCGGCAATATCGAGGGCACTGCGGTAGTCGGCAGGCTTCAGCGCGGGGTCGTTCGCGGCGGCTTCAGCCGAGAAGAGCATGCCGTTGGGCAGTTGCCAGTTATTGTGCTCGCACCACTGGGCGGGGGTGAGCATGCCGGTGCCAGAACCGGGGTGAGCGCCGGGGTTAGTAGCGCTCTGCATATCAGCGCTATATGCGCCAGAGTCAGTCATGATTCCTCTTCCTCATGGATCATTCTCATGGGAGGTTCGGGGTGAGTGATATCGAAAGTAAACGTAGGGTACGCGGCTACTAGGGCTGAGTCACCTGACGGCCGCGCGTACAAATCGGGCAGATCTCCGGCAGACGGCACCCATAGCCGCCCTCACGGTGACGAGTCTGCACCTGCGAGCCAGCAATCAGCTCCGCGGCGTGCTGCACCAGCTCAGCCGCCCACGAATCGTGCTCCGTCAGTGCCGGCTGAACCTGCAGACGAGTCTTGCTCTCGTCGTTCACGCCCGAGGCGCCCAACTGCACGAGCGCCGCGCCTGCGGAATGACCCGTGTAGCCGGTGTACTCCAGCTCCTGGGGGCGGGCATCCGGTAGCGGTTCGCCCGCCTCCAGGGCGGCGGCTTCGGCGCGGTAACGCTCCTCCAGCTGCGCACCGGCGCCAGCCTCCACCGCAATCTGGTAGGCGGCAAGCTGCGGATGCGTCTCCATCTCCGACCCGGACGGCTTAGACTTGCCGGTTTTCAAGTCGACAATGGCGTAGCGGCGGGTGCCGTCCTCCGCCGGGGCGGTACCCTCGAGGCGGTCCACACGACCGTTGAGCAGCGCATCCAGCTCGCCAACCTCACCGGCGGGGTCGAAGGGCACGGGCACACGCACCGCGAAGGAGCCTTCAACACCGAGGTTCTGCCAGCCAGCGTCACCCATGTGCTGACGGTAGTAGTAGCTCAGGCGCAGAATCATGCGCTTGGCGCGCTCGTAGAGGGCGTAGGATTCCCAGGGCACGCGCTCGCGGTACTCTTCGTCGGTTTCGTCCTCCTTGCGGGCGGGCACACCGAGGGAGCTAATGCGCTCGTCGAGGGCGGTTTGGAGCTCTTCGAGGGTGCCGGTCGGGTACTCCTCGGCGATGGCGTGAACGAGCGTGCCGAGCGAGCGGGACAGGTCGGTTTGGGCCTCGGCACGGGCGGCGGAAACCAGCCAGTCCAGCGGGGAGCTGTGGATGGTTTCCAGGCGCGAGGGCGAGAGCGTAATGGTGCGGCGACCGGGGCTTTCTGCAGGGTTTTCGGCAGGCTCTTCGCCGTGGTTTTCGTCCAGCTCAGCGTGGTCTGCCGGGCGGTGCGCAAAGAGCAGCTCCGTGCTGGAAAGCGGCAGCAGGCCCCACCATTCGTCGGGGGCGGCACCGGGTGCCTGGGCGTGCGCCAGGCGCGCCAGGGTGCGGGAGGCGGCATCGAGTCGGTAGGCGGACGCCTCCGGGGTGAGGGCCTCTTCCTCCGGTGCGCTGTGCATCGGTGCGCCGTTCTGCTGTGTGTCCTTCTGCTGGGCGTCTTCGGCGCGCATCGCGTTCATCGATTCCTCAACGAGGGTGCGGCGAAGCTCCGCCACGAGGGAACGCAGGGTAGCGGGGCGGCGCACACGGGTGATGGGCACGTCCGTGGAGTCGCCGACCGCGTCGGTGGGTAGCACGAAGTCGAAGAACTCGCCGGGTGCCTGATCGTCGTTGCGTACGGCGGTGAGCACAAGGCGGGTGCTGGCTCGGGTGGCGGCGACTGCGAACATGCGCAGCTCGTCGTGGCGAGTGTCGCGCACGCGTTCGGGATAGCTACGGATGCGGGCGGGCGGCACCGGCTGCTCGCTCTCCCCCGCCTGTTGTTCTGTCTGCTGTGCGCGCTGGCGGAGGCGCGCATCGCATAGATCCACAAGGTCGCCGGTGCTCAGCAGGGAGCCGCGCACGGTGGTGTTGGGCCAGGTGCCTTCCTGCAGGCCGCATACATATACGGTGCGCCAGGACTGACCGGCTGCGAGCGCGGGGGTGAGAATCTCGACCGCGTCTTGGCGTACGCCGCGGGCGGCGAGGGTGTCCATGGGCAGGTCCTGCGCGTCGATGAAGTCGAGGAACTGCTCGGCACCGGCGCCGCGCATCTGCTCGTCGAATCGGTCAGCGGCTTCAAAGAGACCGATCATGGCGTCAAGGTTTCGGTGGGCTGCATCGGCGTCGGGGCCTGCACCGCGCGACTGGGTGACCCAGGTCTTTTCGAGGCCGCTGGCTTCCCAGAGCGCCCAGAGCACTTCGGTGCTGGTGGATTCGGGGCGCGCGAGTGCTTTACGTCCGGCGGAGAGCACGGCTGCGATGCGGTGCACGGCGCGTCCTACGCCCTCTTCGGGGAGGGTTTCGGGGTGTAGCAGTGCACCGAGGAGCAGGTCGTCACTGGGTCGGTGACCGCCGCTTTGCAGTTCGATGGATCGCAGCTGTTGGCGGAGTCGTCGCACGTCCATGCTGGATGCGCCGCCGAGTCGGGAGGTGAGCAGGGTGATGGCGCTCTGCGCGCCGCCGAGGGGGTTGGCGCGGCTTTCTTCGGCGATGACGTCGTTGAGGCTTCGGCGCATGAGCTCTTCAGCTTCGGCGGCGCTGAGGGCCTCATACCCGGGTCGCTCCCTCGCCTCCGTACCTTCTCCAGCGGGCATGTGCACGGCGGGGTTCAGCGCCTTCTCGCCACGCTTGCGGGCGTAGACGAGCAGACTGAGCGCGTCGAGGAAGGGGCGCACGGCGGGCTCGTCACGCACCGGCACGAGCGCCGCGGAGGTGCGCGACGGAATGCCGTTCGAGGAGAGCACGCGGCGGATGCGCGCCACGTCCGCACCGTTACGCACGATGATGGCGGACTCGCGGTAGGGGTGGTTGCCGTAGATGCGTTCTTCGAGCAGCATTTGGGCGATGAGGTTCGCCTCGTCCTGGGAGCTGGCGAGCGCATACTTATACACACCGGCGGGTGCGGTGCGGTAGTGTGCGGGGTCGAGGATTTTGCCGTCGGCGCCCAGGTGCAGTAGCGGTTCGTCGGTGGCGCCCCAGGTGAGGGCTTCGTCGGCGGGGGTGGTGTTGATGCGTCCGAAGGTTGCGGGCGCGCCGGTCTTTACGCCATCCTTCGCGCCCTCCTGCTCTGCGGTGAGCGGCACGAACCGGGTGTAGCGCGGCAGGCGGCGGCGAATATCCGCCACGAGCGGCATCATGAGTGCGGGCAGGCGGTACGAGGTGGTGAGCGTGCGGGTGCGCATGCTGGGGAAGCTTGCCTGCAGGGTGGTGACGAGGTCTGGGCGGGCGCCTCGGAAGCCCTGGACCACGGCTTCGTCGCTGTAGGTCATGACAACCTGGGGGCCTTCAGCGAAGAGGTCGGGGTGGGTTTCGGTCAGGTGCGCGGCGTCTGTGGGCGGTTCTTCTGCGGCGATGAGGCGTAGCAGTCGGTAGATGGAGGGGCTGAGTTCCTGCACGTCGTCGATAAGGATCAGGTCGTAGCGGCGGCGTTCTTCGGCGAGGAATTCGGGGGCGCGCAGTAGCAGCCGGCAGGCGTCGTTGATGAGTACTGCCGGGTCGTAGGCGTTTTTGGCGCGGAGGGCTCGCACGGCGCGGTATTCGGTGTGAAGCTGTGCGAGGGCGTGCCAGGCGGGCTGGTTGTGTTCGTTGGCGAGGCGGTGTACGTCGTCGGCGGTGAGGTCGTATTCTGCCATGCGGTCGAAGAAGTCGCGGATTTCGTGGCGGAAGCCGCGGGTGGGTAGGGCGTCGCGGAGGACGTCGGGCCAGGTGGGGCCGGGTGCGATGCCGGCGGCGTGGTTGGCGAGTAGTTCGCCGATGATGACGTCTTGTTCGGGGCCGGAGAGGAGTTTGAGGTTGCCTTCTACGCCGCTGAGCAGCCCGCGGGTTTGGGCTCGTTTGAGCAGGTCGAAGGCGTATGCGGCCCAGGCGCGGGTGGGTGCTACGGAGAGGCTGCGGTCGCTGGAGGCGGCGATGGTGTCTCGCATGCGGGTTGCGGCGGTGCGGGTGGGTGCGAGGATGAGTAGCCGGGCGGGGTCGTTCCCGTCGGCGAGGTAGCGCAGGGCGCGTTCGGTGAGGTGGTGGGTTTTACCGGTTCCGGGGATGCCGGTGAGAAGTTGGGTTGTCATGGTTTCAGTCTATCGGGTGGGCGGCGGGTTCACCTCCGCTGTCGGTCATTACTGCTCTTCGGCAGCTTATACGCTTCTAAGTGACGACCGGGCGCGCGCCTCCTTCTCTGCTGGGTTAGTCTTATAGCATGACCTGGATGAACGGCCTGCGCGCCACTTTTGACCTTGAAACCACCGGTGTGGACGTCACCACCGCCCGCATCGTGACTGCTTCCCTGATCCTGCTGGACGCTCAGGGTAATGTGGTGCGCCGTGGCGAGTGGCTTGCTGACCCCGGCGTTGAGATTCCTGCCGGTGCCGCCGCTGTGCACGGTATTACGACCAAGTACGCGCGTGAGCATGGCCGTCCCGCCCGCGAGGTCGTGTGGGAGCTTGCCGGCGCTATTGGTGCGCTCAATATTGATGGTGTGCCGATTATTGCGTTCAATGCTGCCTACGATTTTTCGGTGCTACACCATGAGATGCTGCGCCACAATATTGCCAACGGCGAGCTGCCGCCGGGTGTGGTGCTCGACCCGTATGTTCTGCATAAGCATGTGATTCCGCGTAAGCGCGGCAAGCGCACCCTGGAGGTTCTCGCCGCCGAGTACGGTGTCTCCCTGGAGAATGCGCACACCTCCGCAGATGATGCTCTGGCGGCGGAGCGTCTGCTGGTGAAGCTGACCGAGCAGTTCCCCGAGGTCCTCAACGTGGATGCGCGCCAGCTGCACGAGCAGCAGATTCAGTGGGCGGCGGAGCAGGCGGCGAGCTTCCAGGCGTGGTTGCGCACGCAGCCGGGTAAGGAATCCGAGGTTATTGACGGCCGCTGGCCGGTGCGCCGATAAAACTGCGCCGCTAAACCTGATCCGCTAAACCTGCCCCGAATATAAGCACCCCGCAGCCCCTCCCGTCTGCGCTCAGCGTGCCCGTCGCATCCGCCTTTACTGACGGGCTGACACTATCCCCGCTTGGGCTTCTCCCCTATGCTAGAAGGTAACCGCACCTACACGTATAGCACGTGAATAGCACGACCCGGAAGGCCTCTCATGGATGATCAGCCCCGCACTACCGAGCCGTACCCTGACACTAATACGCGCAGTATTTATCTGGGGTCTACCCGTCTGGCTCATGAGCACCTGGTGGCGCAGTCGCAGGTGGTGCTCCGCCTGGGCCGCATCCTGATGAAGTCGGGTGCGAGCGCATACCGTATTAAGGCGTCGATGGCGCGTTTGGCGAAGGCTGTGGGGTTGAAGGAGCATCACGCGCAGGTGACCTTCACCGAGATTTCGACTTCTTCGTACACTGACGGTAATTTCCGTACCGAGGTCGCTGAGCAGCGCACGATGGGCATTAACGCTCATAAGCTGGATCAGTTGGGTAAGTTCATTTCTGAGCTTCCTGAAAAGATCACCCCTGCGGAGGCGAACGCCGAGCTTGACCTTATTGATTCGGCGAAGCCTCTGTACACCCGCTGGATGTTGGCGCTGGCGTCGGCGGTGGCGTGTGCCGGGTTCGCGTTCCTAAACCGTGGCGGTCTGGTGGAGTGCACGGTGGTGTTCTTCGCGGCGGGTGCCGGCCAGTTTTTGCGTTCGACTCTGCTCAAGCGCGGGGTGAGCCATTTGGCAACGTGGATGGCGTGCGGCTTCCTGGCGGCGGGCCTGTACATTGCGCTTGTTAATGTGCTGGTCGCGGCGGGTTGGATTAGCCCGAACCATATGATTGGTTTTATTTCGTCGGTACTGTTCTTGGTGCCCGGTTTCCCCATGGTGACGGGCATGCTCGATATTTCCCGCATGGACTTTTTGGCGGGTATTTCGCGTCTAACCTATGTGGGTTTGTTGTTGCTGAGTGCGTCGTTTGCGGTGTGGGTTTTGGGTTCGCTCTTCCACCTGCCGTTGGCGGCTCCTGCGCCTCTTAACCTGGATCCGACCCTGTATTTGGTGTTGCAGGTGCTTTCCTCGGGTGTTGCGGCGGCTGGCTTCGCGATGCTTTTTGCCGCTTCCCCAGTGGCGTGCGTGTGGGGTGGCGTGATTGCTGCGGTGGCGAACCCCATCCGTATTCACATGGTTGAGGCTGGTATGCCCGCGCATATGGCGGCGACGATTGCCGTGTTTGGTGTGGGTATTTTGGCTGAGATTGTGGCGCCGCTGCATCAGCGCAAGTACACCCGTATTTCCCTGTCGGTTCCGGCGGTGGTGACGATGGTTCCGGGTGTTCCGTTCTACCGTTCGATGTCGCATTTTGCTAGCGGTGACATGTACTCGGCGGCAAGCGGTTTCGTGCAGTCCCTGCTGATTTTCATGGCGTTGGGTATGGGCCTGGCCTTCGTGCGTCTAATCTTCGACAAGAACTGGCTGTTCGATCAGGACACCCAGGTTCTGAACCGCCTGGATACCGACCGGCACCTGCGTTAGCGCGTTGCGCGTCCTCTCTGTTCCCTAACTTGTCTGTTGTGTTTTATCGTCACCTTTCGGTACGTTCAGGTGCTTGTCACCTGCGGTTCATCTGTAGCGCCTATGATGGTTAGGTACGGGACGCTAGTGGCGTGCGGGCTCCGTTGCCTGGTGCGCATCGTCCCTTGTAATTCTTTAGTTCGCCGTCTCTGTTGAAAGGCACCGATACGATGACTCCTTCCTCTACCCACCCGCTGCACCACGAAGCCAGCGAGAAGCTGTTTGAGCGTTCTCGCGCGGTGATTCCCGGCGGCGTGAATTCCCCGGTGCGTGCTTTCAATTCTGTGGGCGGCACCCCCGCGTTTGCCGCGAAGGCTAAGGGCGCGTACCTGTACGATGCGGACGGCAACGAGTACGTTGACCTGGTCTGCTCGTGGGGCCCGTCGATTCTGGGTCATGCGCATCCTCAGGTTGTTGAGGCGGTTCAGCAGGCGGCTGAGCGCGGCCTGTCCTTTGGTGCGGCGAGCGCGCCGGAGGCTGAGCTGGCTGAGCTGGTGGTCAACCGTATTAACGCGGCGATTCCCGGCGCTATTGATCAGGTGCGTATGGTGTCGACCGGTACTGAGGCGACCATGACTGCGATTCGTCTGGCGCGTGGTGTGACCGGTCGCGACAAGATTATTAAGTTCGCGGGCTGCTACCACGGTCACGTGGATGCGCTGCTCTCTGAGGCTGGTTCGGGCGTGGCTACCCTGGCGTTGCCGGGTTCTGCTGGCGTGACTGCCGCAACCGCCGCAGAGACCATCGTTCTGCCCTATAACGACCTGGACGCTGTACGTGAGGCGTTCGCGAACCACGAGGGTCAGATTGCCGCAATTATTACTGAGGCGGCGCCCTGCAACATGGGTGTGGTTACCCCCGAACCCGGTTTCAACCGTGGCCTGCACGAGATTGCTCACGCGAATGGTGCGCTCGTCATTTTTGATGAGGTGCTGACCGGTTTCCGTGTGTCTTCGGCTGGTTACTGGGGTTACGCGGCTCCTGAGGATGGCGGCTGGGTTCCCGATATTTTCACGTTCGGCAAGGTCATTGGTGGCGGTATGCCCATCGCGGCGCTGGCCGGTAAGCGTGAGGTCATGGAGTACCTGGCACCGGTCGGCCCCGTCTACCAGGCGGGTACCCTCTCCGGTAACCCGCTGTCGGTTGCGGCGGGTATTACAACCCTGACTTTGGCTGATGCCGCCGTCTACGCGCACCTGGATTCGCATAGCGCCCAGCTGCAGCAGGCTCTGACCGAGGCGTTCAACGCCGCCGGTGTGGACCACTCCATCCAGAGCGCCGGTAACCTCTTCTCGGTCGCGTTCGGCACCTCTCAGGAGGGCGTGCACAACTACGCCGACATCAAGGCCTCGGCAACCAGCCGCTACAACGCCTTCTTCCACTCCATGCTCGAATCCGGCGTGTACCTGCCGCCGAGCGCGTTCGAAGCGTGGTTCGTTTCTGCCGCCCACGACGATGAGGCGATGGACCGTATCATCTCGGCTCTTCCGGCTGCCGCAGCTGCTGCCGCATCCGCGTAGGAGTTTGAGAGACGTAAGGAGGTGAGCCGCTCATGGATCTGAGCGCTCTGGGACTGCCTATGGAGCAGCTACGCGACGTGTGGCTGATCGCCTTCATGGTGTACCTGGGCTTGTGCCTGCTGGTGGATATCGCCTACCCGGTGCCCATCAAGAAGGAGAAGGCAGCCGAACTGTACCTTGAGGTGTCCGGCTCGCCCGTTGATGAGGCGCGCCGCGCCACCGCGGAACGCACCGCGATGGGTGCGCCGCTGAGCTCCTCCCGCAAGGGTAGCGCCACGAAGAAGGCGAAGAAGAAGCTGGATTCTATTGAGGGCGCCGGCGTGTTTAGCGGCTGGTTCCACGTGGTCATGTACCTGTGGGGCTGGATTGTGGCGGTCTCTATCTTCACCCTGTACTGGGATATCGTGTACGACGGTGTTGTACTACCGGCGCTGATTCTGCCGTTCCTCATGGTGTACCTGGGTGCGCGTATTGGCCGCCGTCAGTGGCGTGCAGTTCGCGGATACAGCAAGGACGACCGTGTGCTGGGCATGCCGCGCATCTACTCGGCGACGCTGGGTAAGCTGAGCGCACCGTTCCGTGTGCGCGGCACGGTGCCGGGTGTAGAGCCGATCCGTGACGACCGCACCGCCTACTGGATCCTCGGCGGTATTGCGTTCCTGCTCGCCTCGGTCTTCCTGGTTTCGTTGGCGGGCTGGAGCATTGACGAGGATTGGGAAGCGATCTATATCGGTCACGCATCCTGGTTCTTGCTGGCGGCGGGCGTTCTGCTGATTATCATATTGCTGATGCGTAGCCGCGATTACGTGCTGTACAACCCGGATTCGTTCCAGGCTGGGCGTCTGCTCCTTCCGGCGAAGTCCCGCCCCTACTCGGATGTTCGCGCATTCCGTGTGTACCCGAAGAACCCGGACGCTATCAAGCTGAACCCGAAGGATGCGAGCCAGTGGACGCTGGAGATTCTGCTTCCCGGCGGCCGCAAGCACGACTATTCGCTGAATGAGCACCAGATTGATTGTTTGGTGGCGCAGATTGCGTTCGACATTGAGCAGGGACGCTGGGCGCAGCTGGATTCTCCGGCGGATCGTGAAATGTTGGCGAAGTACTTCGTGGACGGCCGCGTCATCTGCACGACCATGGGATACAAGCCTGCCGGTAAGCATGCGGAGGAAGCGGCACGCCGCGCGTCCTTCCAGAAGGCGCAGTACAAGTAGGCGGACTGCTCTTATACCGTTCTTATACCGCGAGAAGCCACATGTGTTTCGAGAAGCCACGTTTTATGTTGCTTTTCGAAACTCATGTGGCTTCTCAGCATCGTAGACACATCATCACCGATACCCGTAGAGAGGACAATTCATGGAGCTAAGCGCTTTTGGGATACCCCTAGAGCCGTTGCGCTACATATGGCTCATCGCCTTTATCGTTTACATAGGGTTATGCATAGTACCCGCTATCACTCACCCCGCAACAATCAGCACGGAAAAGGCGAAGGAGCTCTACATCGCCCGTTACGGCTCCCCCATCAACAATGCAATGAGGTATGCCGAACGTCGTTCCCTGGAGGGTAACCCGCTACCAAAACATAAACTGCGCTCTAACCTCACCCGTGCCCGCAAAGAAATCGATAGCGTATACGGTATCTCCTCGATTGAGGCTTGGTTCCACGTGCTCATGTATGTGTGGGCATGCCTTGTCGCACGGTCCATCTTTCGTCTGTACACAGATATTGCCCATAATGGCATTCTGCTACCGGCTCTGTTGTTGCCGTTCTACATGGTGTTCGTGGGTGCACGTTCAGGTCGCCGCACCTGGCGCAAAGCCCGAAGCATCGATACGGATGACATGACAGCCGGGTTGCCTCAAATCTATAGCGCAGCATTGATGCGTCTCAACCTTTTTGCTGTGCCGAATGGGGCTCATCCTCAAGCTAAACCGGTTCGGGCAAAGAATGATTTCTACGTTGAAGCCCACTTTGTGTTGGTTGTGGCTCTCATCGTCTTCTTCTATTCGCTTGTCGGTTGGACAGTTCTAGGTGTCCAGCCAATGCCCATTGGTGGAGCTTCCATAACGCTGGCAATTGTTACCACCGTAACTGCGGTAACTCGGTGGGTTCACATGAGGCGGTTCCTGCTATTCAACCCCGACTCGTTCTACGTCGGGCGGCTTTTCCTACCCGCGAAGAAGTACAGATACACCGATATTGAGGAGTTCTGCGTCTTCCCGAAGAACCCCGAACAGATCAAGCCGACCTTCTACGAGCCCTCGCAGTGGCAGATAGAAATCAAGGTGCCGTCCAGAATCCCGCCGAACCTTGCCAAGCGTATGCCGTGGCTGCGCAGGCACATTGTGGCGGTACACGATGAGCGGGTCGTCTGCCTCACCTCCCAGGTTGCGTTCTACCTGGAGCAGGAACGCTGGGCGGACCTGCGCTCCCCCGCCGACCGCGAAAAGCTCGCGGAATACTTCACCAACGGCAACGTTGTGTGTACCTCCCTCGGGTACAAGCCAGTCAGCGAAGAACAATCATAAACGGCGAGAAGCCACATGTGTTTCGAGAAGCCA
>NZ_KV808406.1:669263-691628 GCF_001812285.1 Rothia sp. HMSC065B04 | reverse complement strand
ACGGCGAGAAGCCACATGTGTTTCGAGAAGCCACATAAGACGTGGCTTTTCGAAACACATGTGGCTTCTCAGCGTCTAACAGGGAGGGGTTAGGCGTCCAGCTCGCGGAGCCAGCCTGCCGCTTCCGTACCGTAATAGGTCAGGATGACGTCCGCACCGGCGCGGTGAATCGAGCGCAGCGACTCCAGCACCACAGCCTTACGGTCAATCCAGCCGTTCGCCGCAGCCGCCTCAATCATCGCGTACTCACCCGACACCTGATACGCCGCCACCGGCACCGGCGAAAACTCCGCCACCTCACGCACAATATCCAGGTAGCTACCAGCAGGCTTCACCATCACCATATCCGCGCCCTCCTCCAGGTCAGCGCGCACCTCCAGCAGCGACTCGCGGCGGTTGGCCGGGTCCTGCTGGTAGGTCTTACGGTCGCCCTTGAAGGTCGACTCCACCGCGTCACGGAACGGGCCGAAGAACGCAGAAGCGTACTTCGCCGAATACGCCAGAATCGACACATCCTCAAAGCCGGCCTCGTCCAGGGCGGCACGCATCGCCGCGATCTGGCCGTCCATCATGCCCGACGGGGACACCGTGTGCGCACCTGCACGCGCCTGCGAAACCGCCATCTTGCAGTACAGCTCCACAGTCTCGTCATTATCCACCACGAGCGTGCCATGGCCGTTATCAACCAGCACGCCGCAGTGGCCGTGGCTCGTGAACTCATCCAGGCAGGTATCAGCCATAACCACCAGGTCATCGCCGAACTCCTCGCGGCACACGGCAATCGCACGGTTCAGGATGCCCTGCGGATCCCAGGCGGTCGAGCCGACCTCGTCCTTATCCTCATCGCGGGGAATGCCGAACAGGTCAATGCAGCGGATACCTGCCTCGTACGCCTCACGCACGGCGGGAATGATGCTCTCCAGGGTGTGCTGGTACTGACCGGGCATCGAACGAATCGGTTGCGGTTCGTCGATGCCGTCGCGAACGAAGAACACCTGAATCAGCTGCGCGGGGCGCAGGGTGGTCTCAGCGACGAGGGAGCGCATGGCTGCGGTGGTGCGCAGGCGGCGCGGGCGGCGGGTGAGGTTCATGATCTCTCCTGAAAATTCGATAAAAATATGTGGTCTTAGTAGATGAGGGATGCGCCTACATGAAGGACGCGGCGGCGCGCGCCAAATCCTGCGGTGACGGCGAATCAGCCTGCACGTAGCGCAGATTCAGGGCGCGGCATGCGGAGGCGGTACTCGCCCCAATTGCCACCACCGGCGGCACGGATTCAGGCGGTAGCGCGGGTGCGCCGTCGAGTAGGGCGTGCAGGCGGGAGGGGGCGGTCACCACCAGCACATCCGGCGCGGAGGTTTCCGGGGCGGTGATCTCTGGGTCGGCGGCATCTACGGCATGCCCCTGTACGAGCGCGCGGGCGGTGCTGAGGCTCAGCTCGCCGGGTGCCACCTGCTCGGCGGGCACCATGTCGTAGAGCACGCAGCGGTGGCTATCCCAGCCCAGGTCTTTGAGGCCTTCGCGCAGGGTCGGGCGGGCGTTGGAGCCTTCCAGAACCAGCACGGCGGCGGGCTCGGTTGCAGGCTTTTCAAACTCCGCGAGCATACCGGCGGCGCTCTGCACCTGCGGCTGAAAATCCGTGTTCAGCCCCAGCTGGGCGTGTACGGCGCGGGCGGTTGCCGCACCCACGCAGGCGATGCGCACTCCCCCACTCACGCAGGCGCGGGCAAATTCCGCACCCCACAGCTCGGCGCAGGCGCGAACCGTGTTGGCGCTCGTGAAGCTCACCCACGCATAGTGACCGGAGGCGAGCGCCTCCAGCGCGGCGGCGTGTTCTGTGCCCGGCTTGACGGTGCGTGCCTGCTGTAGGGGTGCGAAGAGTACCCGGCACTCCCCCACCCCGTTCTGCGCGCATTCTTCGGCGAGGGCGCGCGCGAAGGCGGCGCCCTGGGCGGCGGAGCGGGTCAGCAGAACCGTGCGCGGGGTATCAATTTCCGGGGGCTCAGTTTGCGCGGACTCAGCTTGCGCGGACTCAGCTTGCGGGCTAGCGGCAGACATGACCCCTACTTCAGGTCCAAACCGGCAAGGGCGGCGGCACCCATCTGCAGCAGGTCTTCTGCCACGCGCACGCCCAGGCGTTCGGCGCCGGGCACATCTAGTTCGGCGGTTGCGGAGGTGTGTCGCAGCATGTCGGTGCCGTCCGGGGACGCCACCACAACGCTAAGCACCAGGTCGCCCTCAACCACCTGCGCGTACGCGCCGATGGGTGCGGCGCATCCGGCTTCGAGACGGCGCAGCAGGGCACGCTCTGCGCTGACGGCGAGGCGGGTTTCGTGGTGGTTCGCGGCAAGCAGGGCGCGGCCGAGGGCACGCACCGGGCGCGCCACCTCGGCGTCGGACAGCACGGCGGGGTCCGGGTTCTCGAACTCGCTTTCGCGCACTTCCAGGGCGAGCGCGCCCTGGCCGGGGGCGGGCAGCATGCGGGTGGGGTCAAGGTACTCGGTGATGAGTTCTTCCTTGCCTAGGCGCTTGAGGCCGGAGACGGCGAGCACCACGGCGTCGCAGTCGCCGCTGCGTTCGGTGCCTACGCCGTGGTCGGCGCGTTCGGAGGTTTCAGCGTTCTGGCGGAGTACGACCTGCTTGCCGGCGTGCTCTTCCAGGCCCTTGACGCGGCCGATGCGGGTGCCCACGTTGCCGCGAATGTCCACGATTTCGAGGTCGGGTCGCAGGGCACGCAGCTGGGCGGCGCGGCGGGGTGATCCGGTGCCCACGCGGGAGCCTTCCGGCAGGGTGTCGATGGTCAGGCCGTCGCGTGCCACGAGAGCATCGCGGGGGTCTTCACGCTTGAGGGTTGCGGCGATGACCAGACCGGGGCAGGGCGCGGAGGGCAGGTCCTTGAGGGAGTGTACTGCCATGTCCACTCGGTTTTCTTCGGAGGCGTTCTCGCCGTCGAGCAGGCGCTGGCGCAGCGCGGCGGCGAATACGCCGGTGCCGCCGAGGGTTGCCAGCGGGCCGGTGAGCACGTCACCTTCGGTTTTGACGGTGCGCAGGGTGAAGTCCACGACCTCGGCGTCTGCGGCGCCGTGGTGCGCCTGGTGTTCGGCGTAGAGGGCGGTGACGGTTTCAGCAGCGATACGGCTTTGGGTCAGGGCGAGAGCAGACCCGCGGGTGCCCAAGATGTACTCGTGATGGCTCATATCTCTCCTTGTCGGTGATGTGTGTGATAGCCCGTAAGTGTGTGTTCTACCTGTAGGCAGTGCGGCTCCGACCCGCCCGCACACCCCGGTTAGGGGTGGTGGGGCGAGCCGGAGCTACAGGGGGTGGTGTTAGTGGGAGCAGCATCCGCCGGAGCCGCATCCACCGGAGCGGCTGGCGGGAGCTTCCTCAGAAGCGGCGGTGTCAGCACCAGCTACGTACTCCGCAATGACCGGCTTCGGCGCGCCGCGACCGGGCTTGCAGCAGCCCGGTTCGCACTCGTCGAACCAGCCGTACTGGCCGCTCGCGCTCGGTGCGAGGACGCTCTCACGGCCGGGGCGCAGGTCGGCGGGAACACCGTTTTCCACGCGCTCCTCAATGAGGCGGCGCAGCGACTCCACGTACGCCGGATGCGTACCGGGGGTCGGGGTGCGTACCGCGACCACGCCCAGGCGCTCGCAGGTGTCCAGCGCCTCGGTGTCCAGGTCCCACTTGACTTCCATGTGGTCGGAGACGAATCCGAGGGGCACCAGCACGACGCCTTCCACGGGGGCTTCGCCGTCCTCCGCCGGGTTGGCGGGGGTGGGCAGCGCCTCCAGGGCGTCGTTGACGTCCGGTTCCAGCCACGGCATGGACGGCGGGCCGGAACGGGACTGGTACACCAGCTCCCATTCGACGTTCTGCAGAAGCTGCGGGGCCTCATCGCGAACCAGCGAAAGCACGGCGCGAGCGACCTGCAGGTGCTTCTCCACGTAGGCGGAGCCGCCCTCGTAGTTCACGCCGCGCGGGCCTGCCTCGTTCGCCGCGGAGGTCGGCACCGAGTGGGTGCAGAACATGATCCGCAGGCGCGGGTTCAGCGAACCGCTATCGCGTGCGGCAAGCTGCTCACGCACCGTGGCGAGGCCGTCCTTCAGCCCGTCAGCGAAAGCGCGGGAGAAGCCGGGCACGTCAAAGAACTGACGAATCTTACCCACGTGCACGCGACCTTCCAGGCCGAGCTGCTCAATCGCCATGCCGTAGTCCTCGCGGTACTGGCGGCAGCTCGAGTAACCCGGGTAGGCACTGGTCGCCAGCACCAGCACGTTGCGGTGGCCGTTCTCGTAGGCTTCGGCGAGCACGTCCTTCACGTAGGGCTTCCAGTTGCGGTTCGCCCAGGTAATCGGGATGTGCGGGCCACGCTCGGCGAGCGCCTGCTGCAGCGCGGCGAGCAGGGCACGGTTCTGCTCGTTAATCGGCGAGACGCCACCGTTGGCGCGGTAGTGGGTGGCGACCTCTTCGAGGCGCTCATCCGGAATACCGCGGCCGGCGGTCACGTTGCGCAGGAACGGGATGACGTCCTCCTGCCCCTCGGGACCACCGAAGGAGGAGAGAATCACCAGGTCGTAGGGGCGTGCCTCTTCGGCACGGTCACGGGTGATGCTGCGTTCGCTTCGGTAGTCGCCGAGGGTCTGCTCGTTGAGCACGGCGGGGCCGTTGGAGGCGGTGTTCGCCGGGTCGGTGCGGTTGGGTACCACGTCGTCCGGCAGGAGCGTGCCGTTGAGGGTTACGCCGTCATTCGGCTGATGGCTCACGCCAGAACCTCTGCTACTTCGTCTGCGCCGATGCGGCGGCCGGTGTAGAAGGGGGTTTCCTCGCGCACGTGCAGGCGTGCTTCGGTGTTGCGGAAGTGGCGCATCATGTCGACGAGGTCAACGAGTTCGGGTGCTTCGAGGGCGAGGACCCATTCGTAGTCGTTCATGCCGAATGCTGCGACGGTGTTTGCCAGAACCTGCGGGAAGTCGATTGCCTTCATGCCGTGGTTCTTGAGCATTTCTGCGCGGCGTTCGGGGTTCATGTAGTACCAGTCGTAGGAGCGTACGAAGGGGTAGACGCAGACCCATGCTTCGGGTGCCTTGCCGCGTGCGTAGGCGGGTGCGTGGTTGCGGGTGAATTCTGCTTCGCGGTGTACGCCCATGGTGGACCAGACGATGGTGGTGCCTGCGAACAGTGCGGTGCGGCGGATCTTGCGGACTGCTGCCTGCAGCTTTTCGGGGGTTGCACCGTGGGTCCAGATCATGACGTCTGCGTTGTCGCGCATTGCGGAGACGTCGTAGATGCCGCGCAGGGTCACGCCGTCTGCTGCGAGCTGCTCGGCGACCTTCTCGAACTCGGCGCGTGCCTCGTCGGTGTTGGATTCTGCGGGGCGTGCGCCGGAACGTGCGAATACGGTGTAGAGGGCGTAGTGCAGGGTTTCGCCTTCTTCGCGGCCGCGGCGGTTTTCGTCAGCTGCGGAGTGCTGGACTGCGTAGCCCTTGGGGGCGCCGCCGTAGCCGTGGCCGGCGTGGGTGTAGCCGCCCTGACCTGCGCCGTGACCGTGGCCGCCGTGTGCTGCGTGATCGTGAGACATTGTGTGTTCCTTTCTTCAGCGAGGGTTCGCTGTGCTGGAGGCGCGGCTTCCGTAGCCGCGCGTTTTCTCAATTTTTTGGTCTAGTTACTGGCTGAGCTGAGTTATTGGCTGAGCTTCTGCCGCCGCTGCGCCGTCTACTTGGCGGTTGCGGCCTTGGGTGCGGTGACGCCTTCCCAGTCCTGTGCCGCGTGGTAGATGAGGCGGTCCATCTGCTCGTAGGTGTCTTTGACGGTTAAGACCAGGCCGGAGCCTGCCGCCCAGGAGCCGACGGTGCTGAGGGTTCCGAGTTCGCTGGCGCGTTCGCGGAATTCCTTGACTCGGTCGCGGTGGCCGGGGGTGGAGGCGGGTAGTACACCGCGCCAGCGTACGACGTCCGCGTCAACGAGGTTGTTGTGGGTGAGGGCTACGTCCATCATGCGACTTGCGTCGCGCAGGGCGAGGGTGATGAGCTGCTCGTCTGCGAGGGCGACTTCGGAGAAGCGGGAGTCTTCGCCGCCGCGGCCGTAGGACAGGCGTACCACGTGGCGTCCGGGGCCTGCGGCCTCGGCGACCCACTGCCATTTGGCGGTGGCGTGGGTGAGTGCCTTGGCGCGTACGGCGGTGGCTTCTTCGGAGACGAGCAGGCCGGTACCGCGGGGGTGCTTGTCCAAGGCGGGGGCATCAACGACGAGGGTGACGAGGGCGACTTCGGGGCCGGGTTCCAGGGCGGGTAGTGCGGTGGAGACGTGCGGGCCGATGAGTCGTGCCACGGTCGGGCCGTCGGTGGCGAGCACCAGGTAGTCGGCGTAGAGGGGGGTGTTTTCGCCGTCGGTGGTGTGGCGCTGGATGATGAACCACTGGCCGGTGGATTCGTCGCGGTCTACGGCGATGACGTCGAATCCGGTGACGATGCGAACGCCGGCGGCGTACAGGTCTTCGACGAGACGTTCAGACAGCTGGTTCATGCCGCCCACGATGCCGGCGACCTGTGAGCCTGCGGGGGCTGCCGAACGGAAAGCGTGCGCTGCGGCGGAGAGGGAACGGTGCTTGCGCAGTGCTGCGCGCAGACCGGGGATGGTGGCGTCCACATCGAGCTTGTCGGGGTGGGTGGAGTACACGCCGGAGACCACGGGGGCGACAAGGTTGTCGAGAACCTTCTGACCCATGCGGATGCGCACGAGCTCGCCGAGGGTCTTTGCGTTCTCGCCGGCGGAGACGGGCAGGAACTTGTCCACCTGGGCGCGGCGCAGACCGTTCTTACCGATGACGGGGATTAGCGACTTGTCATTGACGTTGCCGGGGATACCCATGATGCCGGTGCTGGGGGTACGGCGGGCGCCCTGCGGCAGGTACAGCCAGGAGCCGTAGGAGTTGGGGGTGACAATCTGGTCGCCCAGGCCGAGTTCCTTGACGAGGTCGCTGACAATGGGGCTGCGGGTTGCGAAGGATTCCGCGCCGGAGTCCAGGAGCAGTCCGCCAACTTCGTGGGCACCGACGGCACCGCCGAGGTGGTGGCGCTGTTCGAGCAGGGTGACACGCATGCCGGCTGCGGCGAGGCGGCGTGCGGAGATCAGGCCGGAGGGGCCGCCGCCAATAACGATGGCGGTGGGTACCTTCTCGTTACGGCTGTATGCTCGTGCGTTATGGGGCGCGGCGGAGGAGCTGACCTGTGCGGTGCGGTGCGGTGCCTGGTTGGTGTGGCCCATGGTGGTTCTCCTTTGGTCTGTCAGCGGGTCTGCTCGGTGGCGTTGTGCTCTATCAGCGTGTGCTGGGATTGGTGCTTTGGGGCGGTATCCTGCGGCGCTGATATGTGTTAGCCCCGCGGGTCCGTCGCTTTAGTTCGCCGTTTTCTCGTGGATGTATGCCACGAGGTCGGTGAGCACCTGCGGGTCGGTGGTCGGGGGTACGCCGTGGCCGAGGTTGACCACGTGCGAGGGGGCGGCGTTGCCTTCTGCGAGGACCTCGTCTACGTGTGCGTAGAGGTTTTCGCTGCCTGCGGCGAGCAGTGCCGGGTCGATGTTGCCCTGCAGGGGTACGGCGCCGTTGAGCAGGGTGTTCGCTGCCGAGAGCGGCAGGCGGTAGTCCACGCCGATGACGTCTGCGCCGGCTTCGTGCATGGCGGGCAGCAGGGCGGTGGTGCCGGTGCCGAAGTGGATGCGCGGCACACCGTATTCGCGCACCATATCGAGGGCGGTTGCGGAGTGCGCCTGCACGTAGCGGCGGTAGTCGCTTTCGCCGAGGGAACCAGCCCAGGAGTCAAAGAGCTGCACGGCGGATGCGCCAGCCTCGATCTGCGCGCGGAGGAACTGGCCTGCGGTGCGGGCTGCCCATTCGGCGAGTTCGTGCCAGGCGGCGGGGTCGGCGTGCATCATGGTGCGCGGGCGCAGGTGGTCGCGGGAGGGGCCGCCTTCGACCATGTAGGCGGCGACAGTGAAGGGGGCTCCGGCGAAGCCGATGAGCGGGGTGTCGCCGAGCATTTCTACGGTGGCGGCGACGGCTTCGCGGATGGGGTCGAGATCGCTGTCTTTGAGTTCGGGCAGGGCGCGCACCTCGTCGAGGGTGCGTACGGGCTGGTCGAGTACGGGGCCCTTACCGGGCACGATGTCGACGTTGACGCCCGCGAGCTTCATGGGGATGACGATGTCGGAGAAGAAGATACCGGCGTCAACCTTGTGGCGGCGGACGGGCTGCACGGTGATTTCTGCGGCGAGCTCGGGGGTGAGGCATGCGTCCAGCATGGGGATGCCTTCGCGTACCTGGCGGTATTCGGGTAGGGAGCGGCCTGCCTGGCGCATGAACCAGACGGGTCGGTGGCTGGAGGGGCGGCCGGTGAGGGCGCGGAGCATGGGCGAGTCGGCGGTAGTGCCTGCGCGCAGGGGGTGGTTGGCGGGTAGGTGCGCGAGCTGTTCGTCGGTGAGCAGGGGTCGCTGGGCGTCGGTGGGGTGTGCGGGCAGGGCGGGTGCCTGTGCGGTGCCCTGTGCCGACGCGGGGGTGGTGTGCTGGTTTTCGCTCATAGTCTCTAGTGTGACAGGTTTATGTGGGCGTTTTTGCGACACTATGTCATGGTGACTATTACCTAATGATGGCTTTCTTAGCAGTGAGGGACACCTTAGTTTGCGCCTACTCTTCGTGCCCGCTCCCCCACCGTACAGATTTTCTTGCCCCCTACGATGATGGAACTTAGGTTCTGTGAGCTTTACAGGGGCTTAGTCGGCGTGGTTATGATTAATCTCTAGTGAGTACTTATGCATTTGTGGCATCGCACCACACCGTTGATCTGACCACCGTCGCTGCGTTGAGCGCCGGTGCCTCCGGCGTACCCGATGTTCTGGCGGGCGATATGGCACGCCAGCTGGGCGTGAAGGGTGCAGTCGTTCTTGCCACCTGTAACCGTCTTGAAATGTATGTTCAGCTACACGTATCCGCGCATGTAAACATGGTTCGTGAGCTGATTGCTGATTCGATTGCGCGCACCTCCGGCCTGGATCAAGAACTGGTTGATTCCAGCTTCGACGTGTACGCCGATGATGAGGCTGCACGCCACCTGCTGACGGTCGCCTCCGGCCTGGAATCTGCCGTGGTCGGCGAGCGCGAAATCACCGGTCAGGTGCGCCGCGCCCTAGCTGCCGCGCAGGCGAAGGCACAAGAGGACGGCGTACCCCTTCCCGGTGAGCTAGTTCAGCTGTTTGAGCATGCGGCGCATACGGCTCGTCAGGTAGGTCAGCACACGGCGCTTGGCGCCCAGGGCCGCTCGATTGTGTCTGTTGCCCTGGATCTTGCGGATGAGGTTGCCGAGAAGGACTGGTCGACCCGACGCGCCCTAATTTTTGGTACGGGTGCTTATGCGGGTGCAACCATTGCGGCGCTGCGCGAGCGCGGTTGCACCGATATTTGGGTCAATTCCCGTTCTGGTCGTGCCGCCGAGTTCGCGGCAAAGCGCGAGGTTTCTGCGGTGCCGGTGGACGGCATGGAGCAGGCCATGGCTTCTGCCGACGTCATTATTGGTTGCTCCGGCGGATCCGACCCGCTGCTTCCCGAGCAGATTCCGGGCGGCCACCACACGATTCTTGACCTTGCTCTTTCACGTGACTTTGATCCGTCGGTCGCTGACCTGCCGAATGTTGAGCTGATTACGCTCGAGTCGGTGCGCCTTGCCGCCCCCGAGGAGACCGAGGAATCCGTGGCGACGGCTACGCGCATTGTGGAGTCTGAGCTGGCGGCGTTTGTGTCTCGTCAGCGTTCCCGCACGATTGACTCCGCGATTGTTGCGCTGCGCTCGCACACTATGGATGTGCTGGATTCTGAGCTGGAGAAGGTACGTAACCAGTTTGGTTGCGGTGCGGCGACGGAGCAGTTCGAGCTGGCGATGCGCCGCATGGTGAAGTCCCTGCTGCACACCCCGACGGTGCGCGCCAAGAAGCTGGCGTCGGAGGGCCGTGCAGAGGATTACGTGCAGGCGCTGGAGACCCTCTACGGCATTCAGGTGGAGGAGTCCTAGAGGAGCCTCAGTGCTCTCCCTCCCCTGTCCTGCTCTGTTTAAGGCTACTTTCGCGCCTGTTTCTGCGCATCCTGCGGCGAGTATTTTATTAGCCCCCGGCGAAGTGCCGCCCGTTCACGGTGCCGACGGGCGCATACACGCTAGAGTAGATGCTAGATAAGACAGTTCCCATACCCGGCGCGCGTTTGGCGGCGCCGGACTATTCTGCGAGGAGACTCATGGAAATCAAGATTGGCATTCGCCACATTGCTCGTGAAATTATTGTTGAGACCAGTGAGGCTAAGGAAATCCTCATGGAGAAGGTCTCGAAGGCTATTGAGGATGGCTCGCTGCTGCAGATTATGGATGATAAGGGCAACACCACCCTGATTTCTGGCGCTCAGATTGGCTACGTCGAGCTGGGTTCCGACGCTAAGCGTCACGTTGGTTTCGGTATCGGCGCCTAATTTCGGCGGCTGAACCCCCTTTAGCTTTAGCCCCCCCCCCGCATCCGTCACGATGCGTAACCGCGCTTTATGCACCACGTGGTTACGCCGTGCCGAATGCGGGGTTTTGCGTTTTAAACCGCCCGCACAAAAACCTCGCAGTACCCGGTTTTGAGGCGGTATATCGCCCATCACGGGCGCACACCACAACCGGTCGGGGGTGCGCCGAAAGCAAATCCAGGTTAATATTGAGGGGTTAAGTGAATGACCGGTCGTACCCCTTTCAAGACCCCGAGGCTGCACCGCCTTCTCATCATGAATGAACCATGAGTAATAACCATGCGTGCAGGCGGCGTCTCGGTAAGAATTTCCCGTGTAAGAATTTCCCGCGGCCGGCTTTCGACGCCCGCCCGTCACCGCCTCCACCATTGAGGCGCTGGCTGGTACACCCCGTTACGGGGAGAAACACACCCCGAGCAGGGGTAGAAAGATACGGTCCAGTGACTGAAACGAACACGCAGGAAACCACTCAGACTGCAAAGTCCTTCGCCGACTTCGGCATTCGCCAGGATATTAGCGACGCCCTCGCGGCAGTTGGCATTACCTCCCCCTTCCCCATCCAGGAGCTGACTCTTCCCGTGGCTCTGTCTGGCCAGGACATCATTGGTCAGGCAAAGACCGGTACCGGTAAGACCCTCGGCTTCGGTCTGCCCACCATTCAGCGTGTGGTCGGCCGCGACGATGAGGGTTGGGCTGATTTGGAGTACCCCGGCGCACCTCAGGCGCTGATTCTGGTTCCGACCCGTGAGCTTGCTATTCAGGTGGGCGAGGACCTGGCGATTGCTGCGAAGCTGCGCAACGCCCGCGTCGCCACCCTGTACGGTGGTGTGCCGATTGAGCCTCAGGCTGAGCTGCTGCGCCGCGGCTTGGAGGTTGCGGTGGGCACCCCCGGCCGCATTATCGACCTGTACCAGCAGGGCTTCCTGAACCTGAAGCAGGTTAAGATCGTGGTCCTCGATGAGGCTGACGAGATGCTGGATTTGGGTTTCCAGCCGTCGGTTGAGAAGATCCTCAGCTACCTGCCGGAGGACCGCCAGAGCATGCTGTTCTCCGCAACCATGCCCGGCCCGGTCATTGCGATGGCACGCCAGTACATGACCAAGCCCATGCGCATTAGCGCCGCTGACCCCGAGGACGCCTCGAAGACTAAGGCGTCGATCCGCCAGGTCGTCTACCGTGCGCACCACCTGGACAAGGACGAGATGATTGGCCGCATTCTGCGCGCTACCGGCCGCGGCCGCACCGTCATCTTCACCAAGACCAAGCGTGACGCTGCCCGCGTAGCGGAGGAGCTGGTGAACCGTGGCTTCGCTGCCGCTCCCCTGCACGGTGACCTGAACCAGGTTGCGCGTGAGCAGGCGCTGAAGGCGTTCCGCACCGGCAAGGTCGACATTCTGGTCGCGACCGACGTGGCGGCTCGCGGTATTGACGTTGAAGACGTGACCCACGTGATTAACCACCGCGTGCCCGAGGATGAGAAGACTTACCTGCACCGTACCGGCCGTACCGGTCGTGCCGGCAATGAGGGTACCGCCGTGACCCTGGTTGACTGGGATGACCTGCCGCGCTGGAAGGTCATTAACGACGCCCTGGAGTTGGGTGTTCCTGAGCCGGTTGAGACGTACTCTTCCTCTGAGCATCTGTTCCATGACCTGAACATTCCGGCTGGCACTAAGGGCCGCCTGCCGCGCGAGGAGCGTGTGGCTGAGGGTATGGGCGACGAGTTCTTTGAGAGCGCCCGCGACTCGCGTGATGGCCGTTCGGCTCGTTCTCGCGGTGGCCGCGATGGTGGCCGTTCTGGCGGTCGTGACGGTGAGAAGGGTTCGCGCCGTTCTCGCGGCGGTCGTGACGGTGGCCGCGAGGGTCGTTCTGGTGAGGGCCGCGGCGAGCGCCGTAGCCGTTCCGAGGGCCGCAAGCGTTCTGAGCGTTCTTCTGAGCGTGCGGAGCGTACCGAGCAGGGCGCATCCGAACGTTCTTCTGAGCGTTCTGAGCGTGCGCCTCGTCAGCGTCGCCGTACCCGCCGTGTTGAGGGTCAGCCCGTGGAGGGTGAGGGCCGCCGCCGTACCCGCCGCCGCCCTGAAGGTTCTCGTGATGGGGGTTCTCGTGCTGAGGGTTCTCGCGGTAAGGGCCGTGGCGCTGACCGTGCTGGTTCTGAAGGCTAGGGCCGGGGTTGGGTATTTCAGCATCCCCGGCGCCCGCCGCGCCCTCCCCTGCCGCTGAGTCGCCCCGCACGGATTCGACGGTTTTCGATCCGCAGGGCCCCTCGCTGCTGGTACAGGCAGATAACCTGGAGTATCTGCGTGAGCTGCCCGATGGTGCGTTCACCGTGATTTACATTGACCCGCCGTTCAATACGGGTAAGAAGCAGACGCGCCGCACGTTGAGCGCGGAAGCTTCTGAGAAGGGTGACCGCACCGGTTTTAAGGGCAAGAGCTATTCGAGCACCCTGCAGACTCTGGCGAGCTATAACGACTCGTTCGAGGATTATTGGGCGTTCCTAGCGCCGCGTATTGAGCAGGCGCATCGTCTGCTCGCGCAGGACGGCACCCTGTACCTGCACCTGGATTGGCGTGAGGTTCATTATGTGAAGATTATGTGCGACATGATTTTTGGTCGTGAGAACTTCATTAATGAGCTGATTTGGGCTTATGACTACGGTGCGAAGTCTACGCGCCGCTGGCCGACGAAGCACGACAATATTTTGGTGTACGCGAAGGATCACCGTAGCTATTACTTCAATACTGCGGAGGTTGATCGTGAACCGTATATGGCTCCCGGTTTGGTGACTGAGGAGAAGGCTTCTCGCGGTAAGCTCCCTACTGATGTGTGGTGGCATACTATTGTGTCGCCGACGGGTAAGGAGAAGACGGGGTATCCTACGCAGAAGCCTACGGGTTTGTTGCGTCGTATGATTGCGGCGAGTTCCCGCCCGGGTGATTGGGTGTTGGATTTCTTCGCTGGTTCTGGTTCTACGGGTGCGGCGGCAGCTCAGCTGGGTCGTAAGTTCGTGTGCGTGGATCAGAATCCGCCGGCTATTGAGGTGATGGCTAAGCGTCTGGGCGTGGATCCGGTGTCGTTCGCTGAGTATCGCGGTGTTCCGCGTGGGGCGAGTGTGTTGTTCACGCCGAAGCGTACGGTGGGTGTTCGTGGCGGTACGAGTCGTGATGCGTTGACGGCAGCGAGCCGTCATGCATTGAAGGCTGTGTTGGATACGCTCACGGAGACTACGCAGCCGGTTGAGGGCGCGTCCTGCCGGTTTGTGCGTCACCGGTCAATGGATGCGGTGGATAAGAAGATGCGTATTGATGGGCGTGATGAGTTGCGTCGTCAGCGTCAGCATCAGGCGCGGGCTAAGGCTCGTGCGGCGCGTGCGGCTGCTCAGATGGATGCGGCGGCTGCGGGTGCGGTGTTGCAGCATCATGCCTCGCGTGAGAGCGTCTAGGCTGTCTTGTCTGCGCGTCCGTTAGAGCACGTGTTAAGAGTGTGGGGCGGGTTCCTTGAATAGGAACCCGCCCCACACCCTTTCGTCTTACTACTGGTCTTACTCCTGGACTGCCAGCTGCTCGCGGATACGCGCCACCGTCACCGCATCCGTCGTATTCTCACCCAGCAGGTTCGGCTTACCCGCGCCGTGATAATCGCTCGAACCCGTCACCAGCACCTCACGGCCCGCCGCACGCTGACGCTCAATGAACTCCAGCAGACGCGCCCGGTCCTCCGGGGAGTTCTCACGGTGATACACCTCCACGCCCGCCAGGCCAGCATCCACCATCAAACCCAGGTACTCCAGGCTCAACGCAGGTCCACGCATCGTACTCATCGGATGGGCAATCACCGGCACACCCCCAGCCTCACGCACCAGACGCACCGCCTCCAACGGGTCCAGCGCATCCTGCGGCACATAGTAGGGGCTGCCCGTGTACAGCAGCTTCGCAAAAGCCTCAGAACGGTCAGCAACCACACCGGCAGCAACCAGCGCATCAGCGATATGGGGGCGGCCCACCGCCGTGTTCCCCTCCCTCACCTGCGTCAACACGTCATCCCAGGTCAGCGGGTAGTCGGCGGCAAGACGGCCCACAATAGCCTGCGCACGGCCCGCACGGCTGGCGCGAATCGCCTCCACACTGCGCGCCAACTCCGAACCCACCGGGTCAAAACCATAAGCGAGCAGATGAATAGTCTTCGTGCGTGCGCGGCCCTCACCGTCGGTGTATCGGTAACGGCAAGAGAACTCGGCACCCGGCAGAAAATCCAGACCGTACTCACCCGCCAGCTGGGCCGCCTGCACCCAACCAGCCGTCGTATCGTGATCAGTCAGCGCGAACCCCGCCAACCCGGCGCGAGCAATCAGCGGCACCAGCTCGGTCAGGCTCTGCGTGCCGTCAGAAATAGCGGAGTGAATATGCAGATCGTAACGCCCGGCACGGTTCAGGTGTTCAGGCGCACCCGATTCAGCGGGCTGCAGTGCCTGCTGCGCATTAGGTGCACTATTTCGGTGTTCTGTCTGCGTCATATTCTCTCCTTCCCCGCCCCTGCTAGTTCGTCGCCACCTCAGCGGGGTTTAAGGTATGTCATCTACTCTTCTGATTCAACCCTACCAATATCGGCGGCGCAATATCAGGCACCCGGTCGCAAGTCAAAGATATATTCTGCCCCACCGCGCCCCTCTTATGGTCAAAAGCGCTAAAACACCTGCCCACCTGTGGTGAAGGAGATATGATTAACCCATGACTGAGAACAACGAGAAGAGCACCGAAGCTCAGAAGACTGACCACCGCAGCACCCCCAAGGCGTCTGCGTTCACCGAATTCATTGCTAAGGACTGGGCCAAGGCCGAAGATGACGGCTACACCCGCGAGCCCGTAGCAGACTACGCCGCTGAGCGCCGCGCCAAGATCTCCAAGGCATTCCCCGGCGAGCGCCTCGTCCTACCTGCAGGCCCGCTGAAGGTCCGCTCCAACGACTGCGACTACCGCTTCCGCCCCCACTCGGCGTTTGCGCACCAGACCGGTCTGGGCATCGACCACGAGCCTGACGCCGTGCTGATCTTCGAGCCCGTCGAAGAGGGTACCGGCGACAACGGCTCTAACCACGAGGTCACCCTGTACTTCCGCCCGCTGGCTGGCCGCGACACCACCGAGTTCTACGCGGATGCACGCTACGGCGAGTTCTGGGTTGGCCCCCGCCCCACCCTGAAGGAATTCTCCGAGCGTTTCGGTCTGCGTACCCGCGACCTGTCCGAGCTTGAGGTTGCTATCACCAAGAACGCCGGTAACCAGGGCCTGGGCGGCGTGAACATCCGCCTGGTCCGCAACGTTGACCCGGCTGTTGACGCGCTGGTTGACACCTCCCGCTACAACACCGGCGTGGAGCTGGAGCAGGCTGACAAGCTGGACTCCGAACTGACCGTGGCTCTCTCCGAGGCTCGCCTGATTAAGGACGCTATCGAGGTTGAGAACCTGCAGCGTTCCGTTGACATGACCGTCAAGGGCTTCGAAGAGGTCATTCGTGCACTGCCGAAGGCTAAGGAGCACCACCGCGGTGAGCGCGTCGTTGAGACTGCGTTCTTCTCCGTGGCACGTACCGACGGTAACGACCTGGGCTACGACACCATCGCAGCGTGCGGTAACAACGCAACTATCCTGCACTGGATCCGTAACAACGGCACCGTCGATGACGGCAAGCTGCTGCTGCTGGACGCAGGTGTTGAGGACGACACCCTGTACACTGCTGACGTGACCCGCACCTTCCCCGTGAACGGTAAGTTCACCGAGGTTCAGGCGAAGGTCTACAACGCTGTGCTGGATGCCGCTGACGCCGCATTCGCTGTGGCTAAGCCGGGCACCAAGTTCTACGAAATCCACGAGGCAGCCATGAACGTTCTGGCGCACCGTCTGGAAGAGTGGGGTCTGCTGCCGGTTTCCGCTGATGTTTCGCTCACCGTTGAGGGCGGTCAGCACCGCCGCTGGATGCCGCACGGCACCAGCCACCACCTGGGCCTGGACGTGCACGACTGCGCGCAGGCAAAGGCTGAGCTGTACATGTGGGCTGAGCTGGAGCCGGGCATGGTCTTCACCATTGAGCCGGCCCTGTACTTCAAGGACGAGGACCTCTCCGTTCCCGAGGAGTACCGCGGTATCGGTATCCGCCTGGAGGACGACGTGCTCTGCACCGAGGACGGCAACGTGAACCTCTCCGCTGCACTGCCCCGCACCGTTGAGGGCATTGAGGAGTGGATGGCGAACCTGGCGAAGTAACGCCTAGCCTCCAGTTACGTTAGTAACGTCTGATAGGGAAAGCCCCTCACCGATTCGTTCGGTGAGGGGCTTTCTCGTGTCTTCTAAGTACTGTCTTCTATGCCTGTTTCCCGCCGTTGTGGGCAGCTACCGCCGTTGCAGGTTCGGTTATTCGGACTCCTGCGAGGACTTATCGTGCAGGCCCTGCGGGCGCGGAGTCGGACGCTGCGGCTTGGGCTGAATCAGCTTCGCGTATTCTTCCGGGTCGTCCACGCGCAGACCGTACCGCTGCGCCGGGCGCTTCTGCGGCTCTGACTTCTGAGCGGTTACCTGGTCAGTGCTTGCCTGTTCCTGCTCGGAAGGCTGAGCAGACTGAGTGGGCTGGGTGGGCGCGGGCATGTTCTGCGCCGCGCTCTGAGCCACCGCGTTCTGCGCGGTCGCATCACGCTCGGGCAGGTTCTGGTTCGGCGCCGGCTGGCTACCCGCCTGCGCACGGTACGAAGGAGCCTTCGGCGCACCGGTCGGAACCGGTGCACCATTCATCGAGACGGTGCTCTGAGCCGCACGAGCCTGCGAAGCCTCCGGGGCAGCCGCCGCACGAGCAGCCGCAACCGCCGCCGAAAAGCGAGGATGCGCACCCAGCACGCGGCGCGCATCCTGAGCGTACTCCGGCAGAGCGTACATCACGGTACGCGAGGGAATTGATTCGGCACGCATCGGATGGCGGCTCCCATGAGAGCGACGCAAAACGAACATCTGCCAGAGCACAAACATAGCCATCGACAGCAGCACATACTTTATTACCTCAAACGCAGAGGAGTCATTAGTCGAGGCTATAACCAGCAGTGCAAAAAACGCACCGAATCCTGCCCCTCGAAGCGCTGCAAAAGTCAAGATACGGCCATACGGCAACGGTACCGGGTACTCCACCTGGCGGATACCGTCATTGACCAGGTACAGCGCCGTGACCGGGTAATCCTGCTCGCTGAGCACGTCAAAGGCGGCGAGCGCATCATCGTGACGCACGAAGGAGGCGATCGCCTCACCGGCGGGCAGGGGCTTGCCCTGAGCATGCGCCAGGCGCGACGCCAAGTACGAAGAAGGCGGGGTCGAGGGAATATTCGGCAGGTTAGAAGTCATGGCTTCTATTCTACCGCCCGCCCCAACCCTGGACCCGGTGGGCAGTTAGCTCCTCTATAGGCGTAGCGAACACCCGTTCAATTTCGGCTTCTCAAAGTGCGAATCCCCGCGGCGGAGCGTACCCTAGAGAGGTGAGCAATTCGAAGTTCAGCACCCCCAGCAAGATTTACATTGCCCGCCTTTTGGGCCTCGACGTTTTTGACCCCTTCGGTGACCGCCTCGGCCGTCTCCGAGACGTCGTCGTGCTCAAACGCGGCCTGGGCGCATCCATTGCGGGCGCCCGCCCCGCCAAGGGCAGCGAACCCATTGTTGTCGGCATCATCGTTGAGGTGCTCGGCAAGAAACGCGTGTTCATGCCCATGACCCGAGTGCGTAGCATCGACGCCTCCCAGATTATTTCAACCGGCCTGGTGAACCTGCGCCGCTTCGAACAGCGCAACTCTGAGACTCTCATCGTCGGTGAGCTCTTCGACCGCCGCGTGCGTCTGCTCGACGGCAGCGGCGACGCCGTCATTGAGGACGTCGCCATTGAGCAGCGCCGCAACGGCGACTGGGGCGTGACCGAACTGTTCGTTTCCCGCGTCAGCTCCTCCTCCAGCACGTGGCGCCGCCGCTCCAAGGAGACCCTCATCGTCGACTGGGACGAGGCTCTGCTCTCCACCGACGTGGAGCCGCAGGCAGCAACCGCGTTCGTGGCGAACCATGAGAACTCCAAGCCCGCCGACCTTGCGGACGCTATCCACGAGATGAGCGATAAGCGCATGGTCGAAATCGCCGCCGAGCTGCAGGATGAACGCCTCGCGGACGTTCTGCAGGAGCTGCCCGCCGAGGACCAGGTGCAGATTCTCTCGCACCTGGACGACGAGCGTGCCGCGCAGGTCCTCGAAGAGATGGAACCGGACGACGCCGCCGACCTGCTCATCGAGCTGGACGACGCCCAGCGTGAAAAGCTGCTCGAACTCATGGAACCCGACGAAGCAGACGACGTGCGTCGACTGCTCGAATACGACGAGGGTACCGCCGGTTCGCTCATGAACCCGGTGCCGATCATCCTCTCCCCCGAGGCGACCGTCGCGGAGGCGCTCGCGCACATCCGCGCCGAGGAGATCCCTCCGGCGATGGCGGCTGCCGTCATGGTGACCCGCCCGCCCCTGGAAACCCCGACCGGCAAGTACCTGGGTCTGGTGCACATGCAGAAACTGCTGCGTGTGCCGCCGAGCGAGCCGATTGGCCACATCCTCGATACCGACACTGAGCCTGTCTCTGACCAGGCCAGTTTGGAAGAGCTGGCACGCGTGCTGGCAACCTACGACCTGACCATCGTTCCCATTGTGAACGAATCGCACCGCCTGGTAGGCGCAGTGACCATCGACGACGTGCTCGATGCGCTCCTGCCCGAAGACTGGCGCACTTACGATGATGGAACTCCCGTACGAAAGGTAGGACGACGCTTTGCCTGAATCGAACCGCCGCGACGCAAACCGTACCGAAGAGAACCCCCGCATCGATAAGGCGCGCATTCTCAAAGACCGCCTGGAGAAGAAGTACGCTGAACGCAACCGCGAGCGCGGCGACTCCCGCACGCAGCGTAGCGACTCGCAGCTGAGCACCCCCGGCACCCGCAAGCCGAAGCTGTTCGCTAGCCCCAACCCGGACGCTTTCGGCCGCATGACTGAGGCGTTCGCACGCTACATGGGTACCCCGCAGTTCCTGATGTGGATGACCATTTTCTGTGGCGTGTGGCTGGCGTGGAACTCCCTGGCGCCGGAGGAGATGCAGTTCGACCCGCGTAGCCTGAACTTCACCCTGCTGACCCTGATGCTGTCCCTGCAGGCTTCTTACGCTGCTCCCCTGCTGCTGTTGGCGCAGAACCGTCAGGATGACCGCGACCGCGTGGTGGCCTCTGAGGACCGTAAGCGTGACCAGCAGAACCTGGAGGAGACCCAGTACCTGACTCGCGAGATTGCTTCGCTGCGTATTGCTCTGCGTGAGGTTGCGACCCGTGACTTCGTCCGTAGCGAGCTGCGTGACATTCTTGAGGAACTGCAGAACATTGCGCAGGAGCAGGAGCGTCACGCCGAGCAACTGCAGGACATCAGTGAGGACATTGAGGACCTGGAGGAGGCTATCGACGATATCGACACTTCCGAGGGTGAGGAGAAGGACGCTGAGGAGCAGGAGACTGAGGAGCAGGGCGCTGAGGACAAGAACTCTGAAGGTACCGAGAACGGTACCGAGCATGCCGCTGACAAGGCTGAACGCCCTGCGAAGGACTCCGCACAGGATCCCCACCGAGGCGATTTGAGCCAGCCTCAGAGCCGCGAATCCCAGCAGGCACAGCAGCAGGCAGAGCGCACCCGTGAGGGAGGCGCCCGTGACCACTAATTCGCCCCTGCAGGATGCGCTCTACGCGGCGCTTGCCCGCGTCGAGGACCCCGAACTGCGCCGCCCCATTACGGAGCTGGGCATGGTTGAGACGGCGCTCGTGCATCCTGAACTGGATGAGCACGGTGAGCCGATTCCCGGCCGCCACTGGGCTGAGGTCACGGTGCTGCTCACCATTGAGGGCTGCCCGCTGAAGAACACCATCGAGCAGCAGGTTCGTGACGCCGCCGCAACCGTTGAGGGGATTGAGCGTGTGCAGCTGCAGGTGGGTGCGATGAACCCGCAGCAGCGTTCTGCCTTGCGTTCGATGCTCAAGCCGGAGCGTTCCAACCCGTTTACCGCGCCCGGTTCGCTGACCCGCGTGTTCGGTGTGGTGTCCGGTAAGGGCGGTGTGGGCAAGTCCTCCATGACCGCGAACCTTGCCGCGGCGTTCGCCTCACGCGGGCTTGCGGTGGGCATTATTGACGCGGATGTGCACGGCTTCTCCATCCCGGGTCTGCTGGGTATTACCGACGCCCCGACCCGCCTGGATGACCTGATTCTTCCGCCGACCGTGGATGTGCCCGCCCCCGCCCAGCGTTGGGGTGAGCAGAAGGTCAGCGGCGGCTTTATTCGCGTGATTTCTATCGGCATGTTCCTCAAGGGCAACGAGCCGGTGGCGTGGCGCGGCCCCATGCTGCACCGTGCCCTGGAGCAGTTCATCATGGACGTGCACTTCGGCGCCTTGGATGTGCTGCTGCTCGATTTGCCGCCCGGCACCGGCGATATTGCCATCTCCATGGCTCAGCTGCTGCCGAATGCGGAGCTGGTGCTTATTTCCACCCCGCAGCACGCCGCGGTGGATGTGGCGGAGCGTGCCGGTACCCTGAGCCTGCAGACCGGTCAGAAGGTCGTGGGCGTGGTCGAGAACATGGCTGCCATGACCCTGCCGGACGGTACCGTGCTCGACATGTTCGGTTCTGGCGGCGGTCAGGTGCTCGCTGAGCGTCTTTCGGAGGCGCTCTCCTACCCGGTACCGTTGCTCGGTTCTGTCCCGCTGGATGTGAACCTGCGTACCGGCGGCGACGAGGGCACCCCGGTGGTCTGGAGCCACCCGAACTCCCCCACCGCCGAAGAGATTCAGTCCATCGCCTCGCAGCTGTTGCAGTCGGGCGAGTCGCGGGCGGGTCAAAGCCTGCCGCTCTTCGTATAGAGATCTAGCCGTCTAGAAGCTGACGGCAAAAGCTGAGAACAGAAAGAACCCCGCACCATCACGGTGCGGGGTTCTTATCTATTCAAAATCTTAGGTTGCGTCCACGTCGAAGGGGGCGTATGCGCCTCGCGGAAGAGCACGGCTCTCCGACTTTTCCTTCTCCTTCAGCAGCGCCTCTTCACGTTCCTTCGCCTCACGCTCACGCTCGGCGTCATCCTCAGCGAACGCCTGCTTCACAATCACGCGCGGATCGTACTGGCGGGGATCGTACTGGCGCCAGTTAATATCTTCCAGACCCGTCTCGCCCAGGGCTTCCTTGAAGTCGTCCTTCGCGTCGAACGCCATACGGCGCACGGTCTTGACGAATTCACGAATCTGGCGGGCGTATTCGGGCATGCGTTCGGGACCAATCACCACAAACGTGATGATGGCCAAAATAATCAACTCGGTGCCACTAATACCAAACACAGAATATAGATTATCAGTTCCGAGCCAGCACCGCCGAACCCGCGGCGCTTTCTGGACGTGTCTTTAAGCTCTGGACAAGCAGAAGGCGTACGCTACAGCACCGCGGAGGAGCATTGCGCTCACGGCTAAGAACACAAAAGACCGCCGGCAGCACACCGGCGATCTCCTGACACAATATTCGGTTTACGGCGGATAATCTCCACCACCGGGTTAAAACGCTGCGGCTCCAACCGCAGGCCCGCCCGCCTCCCAAACGCAAAAGACCGCCGGCAGCACACCGGCGGTCTCCCGACACAATATTCGGTTTACGGCGGGTAATCCCCACCGCCGGGGTAAAACGCTGCGGCTCCAACCGCAGGCACGCCCACCTTCCGAACGCAAAAGACCGCCGGCAGCACACC
>NZ_KV808406.1:644116-669163 GCF_001812285.1 Rothia sp. HMSC065B04 | reverse complement strand
CGCAAAAGACCGCCGGCAGCACACCGGCGGTCTCAAACATCCGTTGGATAGATTCAGCGGTTTACGGCGGGTAATCGCCACCGCCGGGGAGCTGCTTCCAATGCCACAGCCAGCCAACCCAGCCCCACTGCGCACACGCACCCGCCACCAGCAACGCCCAACGATACGCCCGCGAACGGCTCGCCGCCGCCGCCACAATCACCAGCGGAAACAACGGCAACAACAGACGGAACGTCGACGACTGCGGATTCAAAAACAGAATCAAATACGCAAAATAGCTCAGGCACCACAGGTTCAACGGAGCCGCCAAAACCCTACGCGCCAGAGGGCTCAAACACAGAGCAATAAAACCCAAAATCAGCAGGGCCAGCAACACCGGAGCCGCATACCCAAAGTACAGGTACCCCTGCGAAAGCCACGGCTGAATCGGCGCCAAATGGGTACCGCGCCACGCCGTCTCCGTGGCGGTGTACGCATCCACACGGCCCGTAGCCCACCACGCAATCGCAGGCCACACCAGCGCACACGCACACACAACCAAGGCACTCACCAGCTGCCCCAGATGACGCACAAACGCCGCACCCATACCCGACTGGCGGCTCGAACGCACCCAGCACACAAACCACCACAGGCCAGCCGCCGCACCCAGGGGCACACCCACCGGGCGGGACAGGCACGCCAACACCGCCACAGGAACCAGCAGGCCGTAGCGTCCCTGAACCAGGCACAGCAGCGCACCGGCAAGGAACACCAGGTTCAGCGACTCCGCATACGGAACCTGCAACACCGGCGCCACCGGCAAAAACGACACCAACGCCACAGCCCACATAGACAGCGCAGAAGGCGATTCCTCGCTCTTGAAACCGGTCGCCTTCAACGACGCCTCAAACAGCAGGTAAATCACCCACGCCGCCGCGAAACCGGCAAGCAGAGCAACCGTCGCCGCCACCGGGTAGTACCCGATGCCCGTCGCATGGCTAATAGCACCGGAAAGCTGCGGGAAAATCGGGTAAAAAGCCCACTGATTCTGCTCAACCACACCCGCCGCGTTCACCGGCAGCTCATTCGGGTAGCCCTGTACCGCGATCTGCTCATACCAGCCGGCATCCCAGATGCTAATGAACGACAAATAATCCAGGTGCTGACCCCACGGGCTGCGCAGCTGCTGCTGGCCGACCACGGCAAACACGATGAAACCCCACACGCGGGACAGGCCGTAAATCAGCAGTACCGACAGCCACGCGGGCAGGGCACGCAGACGCTCCCCCACCCGGTGCAGGCGCTCACCGGCGGCGGTGTACGCCCAGGTCAGCAACTCATCAAAAGACTCGCCCTGCTCCTTCGTGGAGGCGGTGGTGGCGGCACCCTGCACGGGGGAATGCGCGGGGGAAGTACTATTACGTTCAGGCGAAACACTCACGGGCGTTAGTTCCCCTCAGCCTGCGGGCTCTTCCGCTTCTCCACGAACTCGTGAGCGCTCAAGGTGCTCTCCGCATCATCAGACAGGGGAACCGCACCGCGGCGAACCGGCTCAGCGGCAGTCACGTTAGCATCAGCAGATTCTGCGGTCGAAGCAGCAGACTCAGCGGCGGGTGCGTTCTCGAGTGCCTTGTTATCTTCGGGTGCACCGACGAGAGGAGCGATAAAGCCGAAATCCTCCACACGGTCGAAGGTGCCCAGACCGTCACGGCCCACGCCGCTGAAGAACGCGGCACCGGGCACGGCACGCTCACCGGAGAGCGCCACAACGGAGAGCACCGCAATGCCCGAAATCAGCAGGGCAAGCAGAATCAGAAGAAAGTTCATGTCAATCTCATATCATGCAGGACCGTCAACCCCTGACGGTCACCTAAATTCAAATAGTAGCGCCAGCACCGGCAGAATCAGCGTCGCGGTTAGTCCTCGTCACGGTCGCTGAGCAGCCAGGCACGCAAATCCGCGTGGCAACGGGTCAGCTGGCTAAAGCTCACATGCTCATTATCGGTGTGAGCCAGCAGGGCGTCACCGGGACCGAAGTTCACGGCGGGAATACCAATCTCGCTCAGGCGCGCCACATCCGTCCAACCGTACTTGGGCTGGGGTTCCTCGCCCACCGCCTCAATCAGGGATGCCGCCAGCGGGGTGTCCAGGCCGGGGCGAGCCGCCGGGGAAAGATCCACAAAGTCCAGCTCGTATCCGGCGAAAACCTCACGCACGTGGGCGACCGCCTCATCCAGGGTCTTATCCGGGGCGAATCGGTAGTTCACGTGCATCGCCGCCGCATCGGGAATCACGTTACCGGCAACGCCACCAGAAATCTGCACCGCATTCAGGCCCTCACGATAGTCCAGGCCCTCCACCGCGATGGTCTTCGGCTCGTAGGAGGCGAGCGCCGCCAACGCCGGTGCCAGGGCGTGAATCGCGTTCTCACCGCGCCAGGCGCGACCCGAGTGGGCGGCCAGGCCGCGGGTGCGCACGAAGAAACGCATGGTGCCGTTGCAGCCGCCCTCAATGGTGCCGTTGGTCGGTTCGAGCAGCACACCGAAATCTGCGTCGGTGATGAGCTCACCGTGGTTGCGGATCAGGCGCGCTAGGCCGGAAAGCTCGCTAGCGACCTCTTCGTTGTCGTAGAAGATGTAGGTCAGGTTGTAGTCGGTGTCCTGCGCGGTCAGCTCGGCGGCAAGCTTCAGCTGCACCGCAACGCCGCCCTTCATATCGGTGGCGCCGCGGCCGTAGAGCACGTACCCGTCCTCTTCTTCACGCACCGTAGAGGGCACAGTACCCAGGGAACCCTCGACGGTAGGCAGGGGCACGGTATCCAGGTGACCGGCGAGGATAATGCGGGTACGCTCCCCCTCAGCACTCTCCCCCTCAGCTCCAGGCAGCGGCGGGAATTCGGTGCGGGCAATGATGGCGTCCCCGTCACGGGTCAGGTGCAGGTGGGGGCAGAACGACAGCGCCGTGTGCACGGCATCAGCAATCGTTCGTTCGTTACCAGAAACCGACTCAAGATCCAGCAGGGCACGCGTCAGCTCGGGCATAGACACGTCCAAATTCAGGGGCGGTGCCGGAACCGGGTGACGTTCAGAAGTATTCGGGGAAACGCTCATCCTTCCACCTTACAGGTTCCCCGGTACACACACCCGCGCCCGCAACTTCCATATCGAGCATATGAGACGGTCTTGAAGGGGCTCTCACTCCCAAAACTATAATGGGAGGCATGTCTGAAAACACTCCCCGTTACGCCTCCGGCGTTGCACTGGTCAATGTTGTTATCTCTGGCGAGCACGCCGGCACCGTCCTGGATGCTTGGTTCCCCGCCCCCTCCCTCACCCAGACCCCCGACCTATCCATCGCGGACGAGCTGGAGGACCTGGCCGTTGAGCATCCGGCGCGCAACGCCCGTACCGAGGTGCGTAGCGCCTCCATCAACCTGGATGAGGCACCCGAAGATGCGGTCGACGCGTACCTGCGTCTGCACCTGCTCTCGCACACTCTGGTTCGCCCCAACGAGCTGAACCTGGACGGTCTGTTCGGCACCCTGGCGAATGTTGCGTGGACCAACCACGGCCCGGTGCTTGCCGCCGAGTTCCAGAAGCTGGCGATTGGTCTGCGCAAGCTGGGCCACCTGAGCGTGAGCCACATTGATAAGTTCCCGCGCCTGGTGGATTACGTGGTTCCCGCCGGCGTGCGTATTGGCGACGGTGACCGTCTACGCCTGGGTGCGCACTTGGCGTCCGGCACGACCGTGATGCACGAGGGCTTCGTGAACTTCAACGCCGGTACCCTGGGCACCTCCATGGTTGAGGGCCGTATTTCTCAGGGCGTTGTGGTGGGCGACGGCTCGGATGTGGGTGGCGGCGCCTCCACGATGGGTACCCTCTCCGGTGGTGGCACTCAGCGCGTCTCTATTGGTGAGCGTTCTCTGCTGGGTGCGGAGTCCGGTATCGGTATTGCCCTGGGTGATGACTGCGTGGTTGAGGCTGGCCTGTATGTGACCGCTGGTTCGCGCGTGAGTGTTCTGCTGCCCGGTCAGGAGGCGCGCGTGGTGAAGGCTGCGGAGCTGTCCGGTGTGTCGAATCTGCTGTTCCGCCGCAATTCAATCAGCGGCGCGATTGAGGTTCTGCCGCGTGCGAAGAACACCGTGGAGCTGAACGAGGCGCTGCACCTGAACTAGTCTGCACCTGAACTAGTCTGTACCTGGACTAGCGCTGGTTGCCCTTGCGAACGTTGGGGGTCGGCCCGTGAACTTTAGGGGTCGGGATGTGTGAAGCATCCCGGCCCCTTTTCTGCGCCCGGTGTTCCCTCGTCCGCCGCTCTTACAGGCTGGGCGCGAATCCGCGGCGGCTACGATGACCGTTTTCAGGGCGTACGGCTCGGGCTTTCGCTAGGCTGGTAGTACCGGGTACAGCGTACCCGCCATGACTGACCACTTGTACAGTTCAGAGAGGAACTCAGATGCCTGAATCAACTAAGTCAGAGTCGACGATGAGCGAAACCTACCGGCACTTTACGCGCCTTTTCCCCTACCCGCACGAGCGTATTGCGGTGGGCGCTCCTGCTACTGATGCCATGGCTCGTTACGATGAGTTGGCTCAGCTGGGGCACACGGAGAGGTTCGTCCCCTTCTTCCTGAACCTAAACGATACGGTGCTTGAAAGCATGGTCATTGCGGTATCCCTTGAGCACGACATTATCGACGATGTTGAGACTCTAACCCCCGAGCAGGTGAGCGCCTACACTCGTGCTGTCCTGCAGCGTTACCGTACCGCCCGTGGTGGCGCCTCCGCCGAAGAGTACGGTAGCGCCGCCATTGCTCAGCAGTTGCGCCAGGTTATGGACGATGGCGAAGAGACTCACGAGGACGACCCGGACGACTTCAACCTCAACGAGCTTGTCGACGAGTTTATGAGCTCCGATTTTCTGCCCGATGAGGAGCCCGAAGATGACGCCCCGACTCTTTCCGCCCTACTCTGCTATGAGCTCCTGGATGAAGAAGAGAAAGGCGAGATGCTCCTGCTACAGATTCCGACCGATGACCCCGCCGATATTCCCGCGTACCTGCCCTTCGGCGGCTGGAATGACTGCCCGGACGCTCAAACGCAGCTGGCATTCACCCACTATTGGCGTGAAAAGTACGGTGCCATCCCGGCGGCTCTTGACGGTGCTGACTGCCTGGAGTTTCTGGTGGAACGCCCCGTAGCAGACCCGGTCGAGGCGAAGAAGGTGGCGGTCGAGCAATTCGCATTCTGTTCCGATCTTCCGTTCCAGGTGTTTGAGGATTTTGAGCAGCTGACGGAGTTTATTCACCAGAGCCGCCAGTGGTATTTCTGGTGGGATTAGACGCAAGCTATACAGCGAGGTGGGGGCGAGTGGCGACACACCTAAAGAACGCTTCCCACATGCTCACACCAGAGTGCACAAGCGCACAGTGTCCCGCAGTACTTACACCCCATGCACAGCTGTACCATTAGATACAGCTCAACAGCTTTTGTCCCCCATCCGGAGCACTTTTTCCGGATATATAAAGCCCGAAAGGACATCATGAAGGTACTCGTTACCGGCGGCGCCGGCTACATCGGCTCCCACACTGTACTTGAACTGCTCAAGGCAGGCCACGACGTCGTCGTCATGGATAACCTCGCGAACTCTTCCGAGGAGTCCCTCAAGCGCGTCGCTGAACTCGCTGGCCGCGCCCCCGAGTTCCACAAGGTTGACCTGCTCGACCTCGAAGGTATGAAGGCTCTCTTCAAGCAGGTTCGCCCCGACGCTGTGATTCACTTTGCGGGCCTGAAGGCTGTGGGCGAGTCCGCTGAGAAGCCGCTGTGGTACTACCAGACCAACGTGGCTGGCACCCTGAACCTGCTGTACGCAATGGACGAGGCTGACTGCCACTCCATCGTGTTCTCCTCCTCCGCTACCGTGTACGGTGAGCCCGAGTCCATGCCTCTGATCGAGAAGATGAACATGGACGCACAGTCCTGCTACGGCCGCACCAAGGAGCACATTGAGGACATGCTGGTTGACCTGGCTGCTTCCGATCCCAAGTGGAACATTGCTCTGCTGCGTTACTTCAACCCCGTTGGTGCGCACGAGTCCGGCCGTATCGGTGAGGACCCGGCGGGTATCCCGAACAACCTGGTGCCCTTCATCGCGCAGGTTGCTGTGGGTCGCCGCGATCACCTGAACGTCTTCGGTAACGACTACCCGACCGTTGACGGTACCGGCGTGCGCGACTACATCCACGTGGTTGACCTGGCTGATGGCCACCTGAAGGCGCTGAACTACATTGCTGAGCACGGCGGCCTGCACACCTGGAACCTGGGTACCGGTAACGGCTACTCGGTTCTGCAGGTTCTGCACGCGTTCGAGGAGGCGTGCGGTAAGGAGCTGCCGTACAAGATTGTGGATCGTCGCCCCGGTGACGTTGCGGTCTCTTACGCTGATCCTTCCTCTGCTCTGGCGGATCTGGGTTGGAGCGCTAGCCGCGACATTAAGACCATGGTTCGCGACCACTGGAACTGGCAGAAGAACAACCCCAACGGTTACGAAGCCTAAGCTGTTTTAGCCCCTTGTGAGGGGTGTTGAAGAGTGCCCGATAGGTGTTATCTCACCTATCGGGCACTTTTTTGCGCTTTTTTCGAAATTTTTACCAAGTCGTGACTACCTCCCCAAAGGCGTTTGACACCTCGTGAGTGCGTAGAGAAAGGGAAGAATATATTCCCTAGTCAGAGCCTTTTGTGAAGATGGGGTGTTTTTTACCCATATTTTTACGTCAAAAATACTATAACTATGCATTCATGCTTAAAAATTCACATTGCTTACCCAGTAAAGTGAATATTTTGCAGACAGGAAACCGTCTGAGGCGTAAGCTGAAAACTCAGCATACAGACAACCCGCATCATAGACGCACCTCACGTGAAAGGGTTCAAAATGTCCGCACAGGCAGCTCCCGAAGCGCAGAAAAACCTCATCGAAATCGCCAACGTCAACAAGTACTACGGCACCAACCACGTTCTGAAGAACATCAATCTTTCCGTGGGAAAAGGTGAGGTCGTCGTCCTCCTCGGCCCCTCCGGTTCCGGCAAATCCACCCTCTGCCGAACCATCAACCGCCTCGAAACTATCACCAGCGGATCCATCACCATTGACGGACAAGAACTACCCGAAGAAGGCCGCGCACTCGCCAAGCTCCGCGCCGAAGTCGGCATGGTTTTCCAGTCCTACAACCTCTTCGCGCACAAGAACATCCTCGATAACGTAACCCTTGGGCCCCGCCGAATCCGCAAAATGTCCAAGTCAGAGGCAGAAGCAGAAGCCATGAACCTGCTCGCGAAGGTCGGTGTGGATTCCCAGGTGCACAAGATGCCCGCAGAGCTTTCCGGCGGTCAGCAGCAGCGCGTCGCCATCGCCCGTGCACTCGCCATGAAGCCCAAGGTCATGCTCTTCGACGAACCCACCAGCGCGCTCGACCCCGAAATGGTCAACGAGGTGCTCGACACCATGGTCTCCCTCGCGAGGGAAGGCATGACCATGATCGTGGTGACCCACGAGATGGGTTTTGCCCGCAAGGCGGCAGACCGCATCGTCTTCCTTGCCGACGGCGAGATCATCGAAGAGGCGCACCCGGACGAGTTCTTCACCAACCCGAAGAGCGAGCGCGCCAAGGACTTCCTCTCCAAGATCATCAACCACTAAAGCAGAGGGACCGACATGCAAAAATATTCACGTAGGCTCGCGGCACTCGCCGCAGCAGTATCCCTCGCTCTGACCGGCGTCCTCGCCGGATGCTCCAGCGCAGACAGCGACCATAAGATCCGCATCGGCATCAAAGTAGACCAGCCCGGCCTCGGTTACCAGGACGGCAACACCTACACCGGTTTCGACGTGGAGGTGGCACGCTACGTCGCCGGCAAACTCGGCTACTCCGAAGAGCAGATTGAGTTCGTCGAATCCCCCGCCGCTAACCGCGAAAACATGCTCAACACCGGTCAGGTAGACATGATTTTTGCGACCTACTCCATCTCTGAAAGCCGCAAGAAGACCGTGGACTTCGCAGGCCCCTACTACACCGCAGGTCAGGACCTGCTCGTGCGTGCCGACAACACCGACATCAAGGGACCGGACGACCTCAACGGCAAGAACCTCTGCTCCGTCACCGGCTCCACCAGCGCCCAGAAGGTGCAGGACAAGTTCGCCAAGAACGTGAACCTGGTCAAGCAGAACAGCTACTCCGACTGCGTGGTCGCCCTCAACGGCGGCGTGGTGGACGCCGTCACCACCGACGACATTACCCTCGCCGGTCTGGCAGCCACCAAAGCGAACAAGGGCAAGCTGAGAGTGGTCGGCTCCCCCTTCACGACCGAACGCTACGGCGTGGGTCTGCCCAAGGGCACCGACAAGTGCGAAGCCGTGAACAACGCCATCAACGAGATGGTTGCCGACGGTACCTGGGAGAAGCTCATCACCAAGTACACCGAAGGCACCGGCTACCACTACAACACCGAAACCAACCCGCCGCACCTGGGCACCTCCTGCGCCTAGGCCTCTAGAGAGGTTCACGAATGTCATTCTTTGACCAACTCGGCACCCTCCTGTCCAAGTACGATGTGGTTGGCGCCTTCATGACCAATATTCAGCTGACCTTCTGGGCGGCTCTTGGCTCGTTCGTTCTCGGTACTGTGCTGGCGCTCATGCGCATCAGTCCCGTCCCGTCCCTGCGCTGGGTGGGCACCGCCTATGTGCATACTGTCCGTAATACTCCGCTCACCATCATGATGACTTTCGCCATTTTGGGTGTGTGGACGCAGTTCCAGCTCTCCTTCTCGCACGATTTCGACACGAACTTCTTCGTGTACGCGGTCATTGCCCTGTCGATTTACCATTCGGCGTTTATCTGCGAGGCGATCCGTTCGGGTGTGAACACCGTGCCGAAGGGTCAGGCTGAGGCGGCACGCGCTATCGGTCTGGGTTTCTTCGACACCGCCCGCCTGGTGATTTTCCCTCAGGCTCTACGCGGCGCCATTACCCCGCTCGGCAATACTCTGATTGCGTTGACGAAGAACAGCACTGTCGCCTCGGTCGCGTCGGTGGCGGAGGCCTCCGGGCTGATGAAATCCATGATTGAGTTCGACGCGAACATGGTGCTTGCTATCTTCATCATGTTTGCGATGGGCTTTGTCATCATTGTTGTTCCCATTGGTGCGTTGACCACCTGGTCATCCCGTAAGCTGGCGGTGAAGCGATGAAAAACCCTTTTATCAGTAATGACACCCGCGCCGCTTCTTCGGTGCTTTTCGACGAGCCGGGTTCTATCGCGCAGCGTCGTATCCGCATCTTCAACATTGCTGCGGTAGTCCTTTTTGCACTATTTGCGGTGTATGTGCTGACCGTGATGGGCCAGAAGGGGCAGCTGGAGGCAGAAAAGTGGACTGACCTGTTCACCGCCCGCGCCTGGAGCTCCTACTACCTGCCGGGCCTTGCCTCGACCCTGTCGGCGGCAGCGGTTTCGGTGGTTACCTCGGTTGCGTTCGGTGTGGTCTTCGGTATTGCTCGACTCTCCCAGTACCGCGTTATCCGCTGGTTCGGCACCGTGGTGGTAGAGTTCTTCCGCGCCGTGCCGGTGCTGATCATGATGATCTTCTTCTGGCTGTTCTTGGGCAAGTACAGCGGCCTTCCGCCGGCTCAGCTGCCCTTCATCGCCGTGGTGATTGGTCTGACCCTGTACAACGGCTCGGTGATTGCTGAGCTACTGCGTTCGGGCGTGAAGCAACTTCCTCGCGGTCAGGGCGAGGCGGGTCTTGCGATTGGTCTGACCCCGACCCAGACGCTGATTCGGATCCTGCTTCCGCAGGCGTTCACCGCGATGATGCCCTCAATGCTCAGCCAGTTCGTTGTGATTCTGAAGGACACCGCCCTCGGTTACATCATCTCCTACCCCGAGCTGCTCGCTTCGGCGCGCCGCATCGGTTCCGGTGACGGCAACGTGCTGCAGACCCTGATTCTGGCGGCGGCACTCTTCGTGACGGTGAACTTCGTGCTGACGGCTGTAGCAACCGGCATTACGGACAGGCTGGCGTCGCGCACCTCCGCAAAGGTGACCCGAAACCTGATTCCGGACGCTCTGGATAACCCGAACCCGCCGACCGTTCAGATGTTCGTTCTGCCCGGCGACCGCAAGTAACCCTTCTCGTTCGGGCTCCTCAGCCAACGATTATCAGCAGATACGGCAAAGCCCCAGCACTCCCCTTTCGGGAGGGTGCGGGGGCTTTCTGCTATGCGGGCTAGTTAGACCCGTCGGGGCTACTTAGCGGCCGATGCCTTCAGACGCTCAGCAGCCTTCGCCACCGCCTCATCCGAAGCGGTCAGAGCGATACGCACGTAGCCTTCGCCGTCCTCGCCGTAGAACACGCCGGGGCCAGCAATAATACCCAGCTCCGCCAGGCGACCAATCGAATCCCAGGTGGACTCACCGAAGGTGGTCCACAGGTACAGGCCAGCCTCAGAATTCTCGATGCGGCCACCGGCGGCGGCAATCGCCTCCTGCAGTACCTCGCGGCGGGCACGGTACAGGTCCTTCTGCGCCGCCACGTGCGCCTCATCAGCCAACGCAACCATCATCGCAGCCTGCACGGGTGCGGGCACAATCATGCCGGCGTGCTTGCGGCTATTAATCAGGTTCGGCATCAGCTCGGGGGCACCGGCAATGAACGCGGCACGGTAACCGGCGAGGTTCGACTGCTTCGACAGCGAGTACACCGCAAACAGGCCGGTGAAGTCGCCATCGCACACACGCGGATCCAGGATAGACGGCACCGGCTGACCGCCGCGCGCCTCATCCCAAGCACCCCAACCGAGCTCCGCGTAGCATTCGTCAGATGCCACCACGGCACCGATTTCACGCGCCTGCGCCACAATCTCACGCAGCTGCTCCACGGTACGCACCACACCGTTCGGGTTCGCCGGGGAGTTCACCCAAATCAGCTTCACACGGCTGCGGGTGTCAGCGTCCAGCTCGTCGAGGCTGTCAGCGGGCACGGACTCGGCGCGGGCAAAGCAGGCACCCATATCGTAGGTGGGGTACGCAACGCGCGGGTACACGACCACATCGCCCGGGCCCAGACCCAGCAGGAACGGCAGCCACGCCACGAGCTCCTTCGAACCAACCGTGGGCATGATCGCCTCCGGGCTCAGACCAGTCACGCCGCGGCGGCGCGCAAACCACTCGGCAATAGCCTCACGCAGGGCGGGGGTGCCGTGGGTGGTCGGGTAGCCGGGAGCGTCAGAGGCAGCCGCCAGCGCCTCGCGAATGTTCTGCGGGGTCGGGTCAACCGGGGTGCCGATGGACAGGTCCACCGGGCCGTCCGGGTGGGCGGCCGCGGTTGCGCGGTAGGGGGCGAGCGCCTCCCAGGGGTATTCGGGCAGGTTCAGGCCGTAAGTCATTGTGTCACCTGGTTGCTTGGGAATAGTTTTCGTCATTTTAGTCTAGCGTCCGTGCGCTGGCGTGCCTACAGCAAGAGCCTCCATTCCAGCGCCTAGACGGTGCGTGGGCACCGGGTGCTGTGATGGAGGCTCTTGGCACCCGTTAGCGGGTGCGGTCAGTCTATGCGGTTGTCGCTATTATTCGCCGCAGGGATTACTCGCCACGAGGGGGCAGCGCCGCGATGAAGGGCACGTCCTTGCCGGTGGGGCCGAGCTTTGCTGCGCCGCCCGGGGAACCCAGGTCGTCGAAGAAGTCTGCGTTGGCGCTGACGTATTCGCTCCACTCTTCGGGGACGTCGTCTTCGTAGTAGATTGCTTCTACGGGGCAGACGGGCTCGCAGGCGCCGCAGTCCACGCACTCATCCGGGTGGATGTACAGGGTGCGTTCGCCTTCGTAGATGCAGTCGACGGGGCATTCTTCAACGCATGCGCGGTCTTTGACATCCACGCAGGGAAGCGCGATTACGTAGGTCATTGGTGTGCCTTTCTAGAAGCTGTTCGCCCCGTGCCCGCCGGTCTGCGGGTCGTCTGCTGCAGGGCAAAATCTACAGAGTAAACCGCCGAGTAGGTGGTACCCGGCGGGGAAGTCTGTGTATAGTCTATCGCGCGCTGACTGTTTAACAGTATTTTCGTGGTGTATCAGACAGTGGGTCATTGGGTTTATGGGGGTATTTTTTAGGCTAGGCTGACCTGGTATTTATTTGCATTACGGCTAGTCGGCAGGCTTTTAAAAATAGATTAAGCCAAAAATGAAATCTTCGTCACATGAATTTTTTGATGAGGTCGCCACTATTTCCACCCCGCTAAATTCACCGAATAACGCATAAATTTTCTTCCCTATTTTCCGCTATCCGGGCCTCTGTCCGGCGGGGGCAGAAGACAGCAACTGTGCCGCGCCCAAAACAGCAGGAGGGGCGCCCCGGCAGACCGGAACGCCCCTCCCCCACGTTATGACATAGTAATAGCCTTCAAGCTACTTCTTAGCGCGCGCACGCTGATGCGCCGCACGCGGCGAGAAATACTGTGCGTCCTTCACGCGAGCGCGCGTGTACACGAGCATGCCCAGCATCGCCGCAACCGGGGCACCAAACCACCACAGGGCACCGTAGAAGCCAATCGCCGAATGGCCCGGGTTCACCAAAACAAACGGCGAATCGGGGCGACCGTAACCGAGCACGTACACGGTCACGAACACTGCAACAGCCACGACCGCCGCCGCGTAGCCGCGACGCAACGACAGGGCACACCACAGGGCGGTAAAGAACACCGTCAGGTACGCCACCAGCAAGCCGAGGGGCAGGGCGGTATCCCCCGCATACACGACCCAAGCGTGGTAAATCGACCCGGCAATACCGGCAAAAATACCCAGAATCGAGCCGGTCAGAATGCCCGCCACCAGACCAGCCTCCTGCGGCTTCGGGTGCACGGTCGCGGTCGGGTCACCGTCGAGCACACGGAAAGTCTCCACGGCAGAAATCTTCTGCGGCACCTTATTCGAGTACTCGAAAGTCTTCTCGTCCACCACCGTAATCTGGGTGCGGTGCGCCTCCATCGCCTTGCGCTTGGCGGTGCCGTCACCATAGATTGCCGCCTGCACGCGCTGATCAGCCGTATCGAACTCGCCCTCAATACCCCAGGTGAGAATCGGGCGGTCCTCGTCATCTTCAAGAATCTGCAGGGCGCGGTGCACGATCTCGTACACGCGCACGTGGTCGGGGTGGCCGTAGCCGCCGTCCGAATCGTAGGTGACCAGAACATCCGGGTTGAGGGCGCGGATAGCGGCAACCAGAGCCTGAGCCTGCGGTTCCAGCGGCTGCGCGGTCAACGAATCAGCCGCCGCCACCGGGTTGGCGACGGGCTTACCCTCCGGGCCCCACGCCATGCCGGAGTCACGGTACAGCGGCAACGTGCCCTCCGCAACGGCGGGTTCCTGCCCCAGGAAGAACTGCTTCTTCACGCCCAGCGCCTTGATAGCGCCGGCAAGCTCACCCGTGCGGTACTCGCCCAGCGCCTCACCGTTATCGCGGCAACCGGGCTTACCGACCTCCAGGTGGTGCAGCTCCTCGGGGATGACCTCACCCAGCTCGCCACGGGTCGCGGTCAGCAGATACACCTCAGCACCCTTCTGCGCGTAGTACGCCATGGTTGCGCCGGTCGAGGAGGTTTCGTCGTCCGGGTGTGCGTGCACAAACAGGATGCGCGCCTTCTTCGCATCGTAGTTATTCGGCAGCAGGTCACGGCGCGATCCGGGGGCGATGCGCTCACCCTGCGTGGGGTAGCTGGGGGTCGCAGAATCAGGCTGAGTGTTCTCGGGTTCAGACACAGGCTTTCCCTCTCATACGCAGGGTTGGGTTTCTTGGACAGTCAAAGCGCGCCAGCAATTTACATCGTTGATCAGCAGACGTTGAGTAGCGGACGGGTGCCGCCACCGTGCAGGCGCATTATTTTATCTTACACACTCGCATGTACAGCGCGAGGTGTTCAGGCTTTTCGAAAGCAGTTTTAGACAGAAAGCAGAAGAGCCCTGTTCACCTCCCCCTTTCTCTCCCGCCGCCCCGCCGTTATCTCCCGAACGAATCGGGGCGGTTAAACAGAACCGCCGCCACCTTCCATACAGAAGGTAGCGGCGGCTCTATGCGACAGTTACAACCACTAGGAAGTAACTTCGGCAGTATTAGTCGTTCGCACGGGCGCGGCGGCGGAACTCGCGGACACGCTCGTTGGAATCCAGGATAACCTTGCGGATACGAATCGCCTCGGGGGTCACCTCAACGCACTCGTCTTCACGAGCGAACTCCAGGCACTCTTCCAGGGTCAGCTTCTTCGGCGGGGTCAGGTTTTCGAAGTTGTCCGCGGTCGAAGAACGCATGTTGGTCAGCTTCTTTTCCTTGGTGATGTTAACTTCCATGTCGTCTGCACGGGAGTTCATACCAACGATCATGCCCTCGTACACCTCGGAGGTGGGCTCCACGAAGAAGGTGCCACGCTCCTGCAGGTTGATCATCGCGTAGGGGGTCACCACGCCGGCACGGTCAGCAATCAGCGAACCGTTGGTGCGGTACTCAATGTCGCCAGCCCACGGCTCGTGCTCAATCGAGTAGGAGGAAGAAATACCGGCACCGCGGGTCTCAGTCAGGAACTGGGTACGGAAACCAATCAGACCACGTGCGGGAACAGCGAACTCCATACGGACCCAACCGGTACCGTGGTTCGCCATGTTCTCCATGCGGCCCTTACGTGCAGCCATCAGCTGGGTGACAGCGCCCAGGTACTCCTCGGGCACGTCAATGATCATGTGCTCCATGGGCTCGTAGACCTTGCCGTCGATGGTCTTGGTAACCACCTGGGGCTTACCCACGGTCAGCTCGAAGCCTTCGCGGCGCATCTGCTCCACGAGGATAGCCAGGGCGAGCTCGCCACGACCCTGAACTTCCCACGCGTCCGGACGCTGGGTGGGCAGAACCTTGATGGACACGTTACCAATCAGCTCGCGGTCCAGGCGGTCCTTCACCTGACGTGCGGTGACCTTTGCGCCCTTGACTCGGCCAGCCAGCGGGGAGGTGTTAATACCGATGGTCATGGAGATCGCGGGATCGTCCACCTTAATCAGCGGCAGGGGCTTGGGGTTCTCAGCGTCGGTGAGGGTTTCACCAATGGTGATGTCCTCGATACCAGCCACTGCGACAATCTCGCCGGGACCAGCGGACTCTGCGGGAACGCGCTCGAGAGCCTTAGTCGCCAGCAGCTCGGAGATGCGGACGTTCTTGATTTCACCGTCGTGACGTGCCCACGCAACGGTCTGACCCTTCTTCAGGGTGCCGTTGAAGATACGGACCAGTGCCAGACGACCCAGGAACGGGGAGGAGTCCAGGTTGGTCACGTGTGCCTGCAGAACCTCGTTGGGATCATAGGTGGGGGCGGGCACGTGCTCGATGATGGTCTTGAACAGCGGCTCAAGGTCGTCGTTGTCGGGCAGCTGGCCGTCTGCGGGCTGGTTCAGGGATGCAGCGCCAGCCTTACCGGATGCGTACACCACCGGAACGTTCAGCACAGCGTCCAGGTCCAGGTCGGGAACCTCGTCCGCCAGGTCGGATGCCAGGCCAAGCAGCAGGTCCATGGACTCGCCAACAACCTCGTCGATACGGGAGTCGGGGCGGTCCACCTTGTTCACCACGAGGATCACGGGCAGCTTAGCAGCCAGTGCCTTACGCAGCACGAAGCGGGTCTGGGGCAGCGGACCTTCGGATGCGTCCACGAGCAGCACAACGCCGTCAACCATGGACAGGCCGCGCTCCACCTCGCCACCGAAGTCGGCGTGGCCGGGGGTGTCAATAACGTTAATGGTGATGGTCTCACCGTTGGCGGAAGGGCCGTTGTAGAACACGGTGGTGTTCTTCGCCAGAATGGTGATGCCCTTTTCCTTTTCGAGGTCGCCGGAGTCCATGACTCGGTCTTCAACATCTGCGTGGGCAGAGAAGGCGTGGGTCTGCTGCAGCATCGCGTCGACGATGGTGGTCTTGCCGTGGTCAACGTGTGCCACGATAGCCACATTGCGAAGGTCGGGGCGCGAAGCGGTGTTTTCAGACATGCGTTAAGTTTCTCGCTTAAATCTAGGGGATAGTCTTGCCAACGGGTGCGCTCTAGACAGCGCAGGGGGTCACAGGGCAGTACCCACAGATAGGTATCTGGTGGTCGTTGCCGGTTTGGGTGTTTGCCGATGGACCCGCTCTGCGATGAGAACGTTTCCGGGCACGCCAAAACGGACCCCCCTCCGTTGGGCTTAGCTACCAGTGTATCACTAGGGCTTTTCTGCGAGCCACTCATCAATCATGCGGCGAGCGACGGCGTTCGTGCCGGGCAGCTCCAGCTTGGCGGGGTCATCCTCGTCACTGTTGCCACGTTCCTCCGAAATAGCAATCGCCTCACGCAGCTCAGCGGCGGTGAACCAGCGTGCGGCACGAATCTCACCGTCGTGGTGGATGATGGTTTCGTTCTCATCCACGCGCACCCGGTAGCAAATCATGAGCGATCGCGGGAAAGGCCACACGTCACTCATGCGGTACTCGGTGCTCAGGGTGTGCAGGCCGGTCTCTTCGTAGACTTCGCGGGCAATCGCCTCTTCAAGGTTCTCGCCAGGGTCAACGAAACCCGCGATGAGGGCGAAGCGGTTGGGGTGCCACTGGCGGTTATTCGCCAGCAGCACGAGCTCGCCATCGCGGCTGGTCACCAGCGCCATCACGGCGGGTTCGATACGGGGGAACACCAGCTCGCCGGAGGCGGTGCGGCGGATGCCCTTGGAGCCGAGGGGCGCTTCCTCGCCGCTGTATGCGGAGTAGCGCATGTCGATGAGGTAGTCGCGGCGTGCCAGGGCGGTGGCGTAGTGGGCGCGGCCTTCCGGGTCATCATGGACCGGGTAGTAGCGGAAGCCACTGGCGGAGGCGCGCACCCGAGAGTTGTTCAGGTCGGCGGCGACTTGCGCGAGGGTTTTGTCCTCGCAATAGAGCACGTGCACCTGCGCCCCGTTCTTCTCTGCCTCACTGTTCTTCTCCGCATCTGCGCCATAGGCGGCGGGGCGAATCACGCTGCGCGCCAGGATAGCGTCCTCGGCCAGCGGCTCGGCAGCATTGCTACCGGTCAGGTAGTGCAGGGTTCCGTCGTCGTTGAGGAGGGTCTCTCCCGCGCGGGAGATGAGCAGGTAGCGCAACGCGCGAGTGCCAGTGGGCGTGTGAGCATCAGCGGGTGCGTGTTCAGGTGAAGAAGTCATAGGTTTTACTCTACTCCGCTCGTGCTCCTTCGTTGCGCGGCTGTAGCTCACGTTCGCATGACAAAAAGCAAAAACCAGCGTTTCCTTCCCGACCAGCGTTCCTTTCCCGACCCACGTTCCAGAAAGACCTCAGGGCACAGCAAAGCCCCCTCCCACACACGGTGGAAGGGGGCACTGCACTCTTCACAATCTTATCAGGTGCGTTACTTTGCGGTGGTTCCCTTCGGGTCCCAACCAGCGGCAAGGGCACGCTCGTAGATAATATCGGTCAGGGTTGCCTCGTAGACATTCGTCAGGTGGTTCGAGTCGGCGTACATGTACACGTTGCCCTGCAGGACCGAGCACTTGCCGTCGGGGCAATACACATCCTTCAGATCGATCTGGTAGGCACCGCGGTCAGCGTACTTGGCGAAAATCGGGGCGGCAGGGTCCTCACCGTACTTTGCTTCGATGGGCTCTGCACAGTCATCGATGTTCTTCGCCTTCATTGCGCACATGTACATGTCGGAGGCAAAACGCGGGTTATCGCGAATGCCAATGACCTGAATACCTGCGTCAGTAAGCTTGCGCAAGGTCTCGTCCAGACCGGGGTCTACGGTTTCGCCCTCAGCAGTTGTTGCGGTGGTGGTCGAAATAATAAACACGGTGGTCGGCTTGGCCGTCAGAATTTCAGCGGTCGCGTTCTCAGTGAACGGGATGCAACGCTTCATGAACCCATTCACCGTATTCTCAGGCTGGGTGAAAGGATACGGGCAACCGGTTAGCAGCAGGTTGAGCTGGTTAGCGCCCGCCTGCTTAGAAATACCTTTCAGAGCCTCAGTCTTCTGCAGAGCGTGGGAGCTACCCACGACCGCAAAGAGAGGCGCATCGTCGGAGGCGTTCTTCGTGTAGCCGCAACTGATATCCAGCTGTTCATGAGTCAGAGCATAGGAACCCTTACAACCGGTATCCCAGGGGACGAATAGACTAGCAATAGTAGCGTTCTTCGGGATGGGGTCAGCTTCAACGAGCTCCTTATCGGGCGAGAGTGCACGGGCACCGGGGTAGGTGTCAGCGTCGTTCTGAACGCTGACCATGGCATTGTTAATAACCTGCGCGTCACGCTGCTCAGCCAGCGCGCGGGTACCGAGCACGGTCGGTGCAACCAGCGCCAGGATTGCCGCAACGAACGCGATGTTACCTGCCCACGCCGCGTAGGAGGTCACGGGGCGCTTGAACTTCAGCTTGGAGGCGAGTGCCGGTAGGAAGTTATCGGATGCCGAGCGCAGGGGCTTCTCCACGAAGCGGTTCAGAACCCACGCCAGGCCAATCGATGCAGCGATCAGTACGGTGCCTTCGAGGAAGGAGACGCGCGGCTTACCCACAGCGGCGCTGTACAGCACGAGCATGGGCCAGTGCACCAGGTACAGGGCGTAGGAAATGTTGCCCAGGTTCAGCAGCGGCTTGGACACCAGCAGGCGGTCAATCGCGAACTTGTGGTCGGTGCGGCCGGCAATAATGACCAGTGCGCCGAAGAGAATCGGCCACAGTGCGAGGAAGCCGGGGAACGCCTTCTCAACAGGCAGCACGGCGCCGCAGGTAATCAGGCCGATGGTACCGATCCAGCCCATGACCACGCGGATGCCCACGTGCGCGGGTTTCCACTTGAGGGTCATGATGGCGAGCAGGGTGCCGACCGCGAACTCCCAGAGGCGGGTGCGGGTGTCAAAGTATGCGTATGCCGCGAAGTTCTTGGTTTCCCAGACGGAGAACGCGAAGGATGCGCAGAAGACTAGGCCGAAGACCAGCACGGCGGCGGGTACCGGCTTGATGCGGACCTTCTTCACCAGCAGTGCGGTAATGGCAAAGAGTACCGGCCAGAGCAGGAAAATCTGGCCCTGAATGGACAGGGACCAGAAGTGCAGGAAGGGCGACTTGCCGCCGGTGTTAGAGGCGAAGTAGTTCACCGAGTTATTCGCCAGGTTCCAGTTCTGCCAGTAGAACAGGGACACCTGCGCGTCCACGGCACGTGCGCTCCAGATGGTCGGCGAGAGCACCAGGAAGCTACCGGCGAGGGTCAGCAGAATCACGACCGACGCTGCGGGCAGCAGACGGGTGAACACGTGGGTCCAGTAGTTCAGGAGCTTGAGGGGCTTACCCTCATTGATTTTCCGCATGAAGGAGAGCGAGAGCAGGAATGCGGAGATGAACAGGAAGACGTCCACACCGCCGGAGACCTTGCCCACCCACACGTGGTAGATCACGACGAGCAGCACTGCGAATGCGCGTAGACCCTGGATTTCGGGGCGGAAGCCGCGGGTTTCCAGGAAAGACTCGTAGGGAGGATTCGTATTGTTTTTAGGCACACGAATCCCCTGGAAGAGGTTAAAAGCCATGTTTAGTTGTCCTGAGTGTTGTGTGCTTGAGAGATTGGTATGAGTCTTCAGCCCCAAAGGTCGTACCGGGCGGAAGAATCTCATAGGGATGTCTGGGCGCGGGGTGAGGTGGCAGTCCTCGAGGTGTTTCTGCACTCCAGACAGTATTCCGACTAGTCTAACGTTTTTTAAAGCTGAACTTCAAGGTTTGCGGGATTTATCCTATTCCCTGTGCGATTCATTCACTCTCTCGAGGGATGCACGCCCGACAAGGCACGTTACCCTCTTCGTTTTCTTCGATTTACCCGCCCCGATTCTGCGCTGCGCACAGCAGTGCCGGGTTTCGATTTTTTCGCCGTATCGTTCCATATCACCCCAGAAAGAGGTGACATAGGCACCCGAAAATAAGAGAATGGAAACATGACTACTTCTATTGACCCTACGACCACCTCCGCGTGGTCTGCTCTGTCCGCTCATCACAAGTCCCTCACTCCGAACCTGCGCGAATGGTTTGCCGCTGACCCGGAACGCGCGCAGAAGCTCAGCTTCACCGCCGACGAACTGCACGTCGACCTCTCCAAGAACCTGATTACCTCCGAGACCGTTGAGCTGCTGGTCAAGCTCGCTGAAGAGGTCAAGCTGGAGCAGGCCCGCGAGGCAATGTTCTCCGGTGAGCACATTAACGTCACCGAGGACCGCGCCGTGCTGCACACCGCACTGCGCCGCCCCGAGGGTTACACCCCCGCACTGACCGTTGACGGCCAGGACGTAGACGCAGACGTTCACGCCGTTCTGAAGAAGATTTATGCATTCGCTGAGCGCGTGCGCAACGGCGAGTGGACCGGCATCACCGGCAAGCGCATCGAGACCGTTGTGAACATCGGTATCGGTGGCTCCGACCTGGGCCCGGTCATGGTGTACGAGGCTCTCAAGCCCTACGCTGATGCGGGCATCACCGCACGCTTCATCTCCAACATTGACCCGACCGATGTGGCCGAGAAGGTCTCCGGCCTGGACCCCGAGACCACCCTGTTCATCGTCGCATCCAAGACCTTCGGCACCCTCGAGACCCTGACCAACGCACGCGTGGCACGCGAGTGGCTGCTCTCCTCCCTGCGTGAGGCTGGCGCTCTGGAAGGTAAGGAAGCATCCGAGGCTGTGGCTAAGCACTTCGTGGCTGTCTCCACCGCACTGGATAAGGTCGCAGCATTCGGCATTGACCCCGAGAACGCTTTCGGCTTCTGGGACTGGGTTGGCGGCCGCTACTCTGTAGACTCCGCAATCGGTACCTCCCTGGCTATCGTTTTCGGCCCGAAGGTTTTCGCTGATTTCCTCGCCGGCTTCCACGCAATGGATGAGCACTTCCGCACCGCTCCCCTGGCTCAGAACGTACCCGTTCTGATGGGTCTGCTGAACATCTGGAACGTGAACTTCCTCGGCGCAGAAACCCACGCGGTTCTGCCCTACGACCAGTACCTGCACCGCTTCCCCGCATACCTGCAGCAGCTGACCATGGAGTCCAACGGCAAGTCCGTTCGCGCAGACGGCTCCTTCGTCAACTACGCAACCGGTGAAGTGTTCTGGGGCGAGCCCGGCACCAACGGCCAGCACGCTTTCTACCAGCTGATCCACCAGGGTACCCGCCTGATTCCCGCGGACTTCCTGGCATTCGCTAACCCGGTCCACCCGACCAAGGACGGCGAGCGGGACGTTCACGAGCTGTTCCTGGCTAACTTCTTCGCACAGTCTCAGGCTCTGGCGTTCGGCAAGACCGAGGAAGAGGTTCGTGCAGAGGGCACCGCAGAGCACGTGGTCAACGCACGTATCTTCAGCGGTAACCGCCCCTCCACCTCCATCATGGCGCCGCGCCTGACCCCGCGCGTTCTGGGCTCCCTGATTGCCCTGTACGAGCACATCACTTTCGTTCAGGGTGTTGTTTGGGGTATTGACTCCTTCGACCAGTGGGGCGTTGAGCTCGGTAAGAAGCTGGCGCTGGACCTGGTTCCCGCTATTGAGGGTGACCGTGAGGTTCTGGCTCGTCAGGATTCTTCGACTGCTTCGCTGATTGATTACTACCTGAAGAACCGCACCAAGTAGTAGCTTGAGCCTGCATGTGCCGGTGTTATAGCCCGGCTGTATTGGCCCTGCGCAAGCTGGCTCAGCGCAGATACACAAACCGCCGGATAGGCTCCCAGTTTGGGAGGCTATCCGGCGGTTTTGTTATACGGGTTTTAGCTCTTATACCGTGCTACTAGTTCACTGCGGGCAGGGTGTCGGAGGCGACCTCTGCAATAATGCGCACCACGGTGGATTCTGGTAGCTGCGGGATGCCCTGCTCGTCACGGACCACGCCACCGGCGTCACGGTGAGCAGTCATGCCGGTGTCTTCGGTGGTTTCTTCGCCGTCGGGGCAGGTTGCGGGCACGTGCACGAATCCGGCGGGGATGCTCAGACCCAGTTCACGGCTGATGCGCTGCCCCTCGTAGAACACGTGGTTGCACACGTAGGTTCCGGCGGTGTACGAGATCTCGACCGGCTCCCCCGCCGCACGCAGACGCTCAAAGCTGGCGCGCACCGGCAGGGAGGAGAAGTACGCCTCCTGACCGCCAGGGGCGATCGACTCGTCGCAGCGCTGGTCGCCGTCGTTATCTTCAATACCGGCGGAGTCCAGGTTGATAGCGACCTGTTCGAGGCTGACCACGTCGCGGCCAACCGCCACGCCCAGGCTGATGAGCGCATCGGGCTGCACCTCTTGCAGGGCGGTGCGCAGGGCGGTGCTGGAACCGTCGTAGCTGACGGGCAGCTCGCGGGTGATGACGTTCAAATCCGGGCGCATCCGGGTCAGTAGACGCTGAGCACCCTCAGCGAGCGCTACGGTGGGGTTCACGGGCACGCCGGGGAACGGGCCGAAGAAAGTCAGCAGCAGGGTGCGTGCCTGGTTGGGGGTGGTTGCCATAGTGGTTCTCGTTTTCTGCGTTGGTTTTATTCAGCAGCGTTCTTTTCTGCGGCACGGCGCTCCAGGTCCTTGGCGAGCGCCTCCAGCAGCTCTTCGGGGGTGGTGACGATGATGAGCTCGTCCAGGTAGCGTTCGTTGAGCAGGCCGGTGGACGCCATGTAGTGCATGGCGTCGATGAGCTTGTCCCAGTAGCCGTTGACGTTCAGCAGGGCGACCGGCTTGGAGTGAATATCGAGGAACTGCCAGCTGAAAACTTCAAAGAACTCTTCGAGGGTGCCGGGGCCGCCGGGCATGGCGACGAACGCGTCAGCCTTCTCAATCATGGCGATTTTGCGCTGGTGCATAGTGTCCACAATGTCGAGGGTGGTCTGGCCGGGGTACACGCCCTCCAGGCCGACCAGCTTGTGGGTGACCACGCCGTAGACCACGCCGCCGGCGTCCAGAGTTGCGCCCGCGACGGTGCCCATGAGGCCGGTGCGGCCGCCGCCGTACACCACGCCAATATTGTTCTGGGCGCAGAGGGTGCCGAGTTCCTGGGCGCGGGTGGTGAAGAGCGGGTCGTTGCCGGAGCGTGCGCCGCAGTAGACGGCGAGGTTGTAGTCAGTCTTCTTCATGGTTCTCCTTGGGGTGTATGTGGGTTTCCGGGGTGGAGCGCCTCTATGCGTTCTACCCGCGATAGATGTTGCTGTGTTGAGGGTACCGGATGCACCTGTGTACCTCATGTGTGCCGCCCGCCGGTTCAGGGGGCCCGTCAGGGGCGGGGGTTACGGTAGCGGGGTGCGTGCCAGCAGCGGGAAAATCTGCTCGGTATTCAGCGGTGCCTGCGATGCAGAATCGAAGGGGCTGCTCATGGCAGGGTTGACCCAGCGCAGCTCAGCGATTTCTGCCTGCGGCACCAGAGAAGCCAATAGCTCGTGTTGTTCGTCGGTGGGTGCGTATTCGTAGGTTTCGGCGCGTACCGTAAAGCCTGCCTCGTTCAGTGCCGCCGCTTCCAGGAGTCCGCGATGGTGCATCCGGGCGGGGTCGGGGGTAAGCCCGATTTCTTCGTTCACTTCGCGGCAGGCGGTCTGTAGCGGGGTCTCCCCCGGTTCGGGTTTACCGCCGGGCATCATGAACCCATCACTGCCCCGTTTGCGCACGGTGAGTACGAGCCCGTCCCGGTTGCGGATTGCTACAGCGCACACGTTCACAACGCGGTGCGTGCTGTCGATGGCGCTGTGTTCAGTAGCGCTGTACTCAGTAGCGTTGGGTTCGGCGGGCGGGGCGGGCTCGGCTGCTTCTACTCGGTTCTGCGGGTTCTTCTGCGTGGGCATCTTTCTACCCTAGCATTTCCGTATCCTCCAGCCGGTGCTGTGCGTGTTTGTCTTATTCATCCGCTCTATTGTGCGCCCTGTAGGCGTTGGTTTTACGTAATATTTCGGCGAGTTATCTTATGTCCGGTTCATGCGTTTAGGTGCGTGTTACGGTGTAGTTAACCGCGGTGTCGCGGTACCGTATACGCACTCGACTTGGCGCGATACAGGAAGAGTGCGGATCGCTCAATCACCCATGTAGAAGGAACTTCATGATGGCTAACTCTTCTCCTGCCCGCCGCTACGGTAGCGCCGGCGCTTCTGTTCTTCTTGCCGCATCCTTGAGCTTGTTTGCTCTGCCTTCTGTTGCAACGGCTAATACCCCGAATCCGGATAACCCGCCGGTTATTACGGTCTACAACTACAAGGTTGAGACCAATACCCGTCAGCTGAAGACCGCCCTGCGTCTGAACAAGATTACGTTCAAGGCGTCGAAACTGCCCGCGAAAACTACCGCTTTCGCCCCGGCATTGCACGAGGCAAACCATAGGGGTTTCCCGTTTCTGAACCCGATTCAGACGGTGCGCGTTGAGGGCCCATTCAAGGACGGCACGGCGACTGCGACCCATTACGTTCCCGGTAGCCTGATTGACCCGGCGAAGAACTACAGCTTCGTCGCTAATATCATCGTTGATGGTTACGGGGGCGGTCAGGTTCTGCGCATGGACGTTGTGAAGGATAGCGCCGCACCGGTTCTGCACGTGGATTCGCCGCGTCTGAACACCAAGGGTGAGACTGTGTTGAAGGTGCGCGGTACCGGCTACACGGGTGAGGCGACCCCGCACGGTGTGCGCGTGGTGGTGTCTGATACGAATGTGTGGGTTCCCGGTCGTTTTCCTCAGACGGGTATGCGCTTCGTGGCTGAGGTGACCGTACCTGCTTCGCAGATTCACAACGGTGCTTTTGAGACGGAGGTGAAGGTCCCGGCGGATGTTGCGGCGACGCTGAATACCTCTCACAAGTACATTGCGGGCACTATGGCGGCTGGCGTTCAGGGTGCTGAGTACGGCTCGTTTGATGCTCAGAAGCCTCTTGAGCTTTTCGCGCAGGAGCCCGTGGTTTCTGCGGTTCCGACCTATGCTCCGACGGTGGCTCCTCTGCCGGAAGCAACCGTGGGCGTGAACCCCACCGACGCACCCACCGTAGCGCCCTTGCCGGAAG
>NZ_KV808406.1:620610-644016 GCF_001812285.1 Rothia sp. HMSC065B04 | reverse complement strand
ACCCGACCGACGCACCGACCGTGGCACCCCTGCCTGAGGCAACCGTGGGTGTAAACCCGACCGACGCACCCACCGTAGCGCCCTTGCCGGAAGCAACCGTGGGTGTAAACCCGACCGACGCACCGACCGTGGCACCCCTGCCCGAGGCAACCGTTGGCGTGAACCCGACCGACGCACCGACCGTAGCGCCCTTGCCGGAAGCAACCATCGGTGTAAACCCGACCGACGCACCGACCGTGGCACCCCTGCCCGAGGCAACCGTTGGTGTAAACCCGACCGATGCTCCCACCGTGGCACCCCTGCCCGAGGCAACCGTGGGCGTGAACCCCACCGATGCACCCACCGTGGCTCCCCTGCCGGAAGCAACCATCGGAGTAAACCCGACGGATGCACCGACCGTTCCTGCACTGCCGGAAGCAACCATCGGTGTAAACCCGACCGACGCACCGACGGTTCCTGCACTGCCGGAAGCACCGGTTGCCGATAAGACCCCCAACGCTGACAAGCTGGAGGACGCAACCGTGGCGCATCCCAAGAGTAAGCCCGCTCAGAGCAATCCCGCTCAGGAGGCTCCGGTGACCGCCGCCCAATCGGCTCAGGACACGCTGGCAAAGGACAGCCTCGCTAAGGATCATCTGGCTCAGGAGAGTAGCCCCAAGAAGGCTACCCTGGCGAACACCGGTGCATCCAGTGTTGGTGTGATTGTTGGCATTGGTGTTGCTGCAATCTGTGCTGGTCTTGGCTTGAGTGTTCTGCGCTCGCGCCGCCGCTCCTAAGAGCTACAGGGCGCACAGTCTAGCCCACCCGTGCGGAATAAACTGCGGATAGCAAAGAGCCGCCGGCTCCCCTCAGTCAGGGGAACCGGCGGCTCTTCACGTATCAGCTCATTCAATCAGCTGGCGCAAGTGTTCGTGTTACTTCGAAGCCTTAACCTCGATGCCGCTCACGTCAATCTGCTCCAGCGGAATCAGGCGGTCACGAGTGACCACGCGGTGCACCAGCCAGACCGCGATAATCACGGGCAGGCCAATGTAGGAGCTGAGCACGCCAGCCCAGTCGCCGCTCAGGAACGCCTCGTAGTTCTGACCGCCAATAACGACCAGGCACATGAGGAAGGCGATAATCGGGCCTGCGGGGAAGAACGGTGCCACGTAGGGCAGGTCCTTCAGGCTGTTGCCCTGCTTCAGGTATGCGCGGCGGAAACGGTAGTGAGCCACGGCGATACCCACCCAGGTGATGAAGCCAGCCAGACCGGACACGTTCACCAGCCACAGGTACGCGCCATCCGGGGAGAGCAGTGCGGCGATGAAACCGACCGCACCGATAGCTGCGGTTGCCAGCAGTGCGTTCATGGGCACGCCGCCGGAGTTGATGTGGGTGAACATCTTCGGTGCCTTACCCTCCTGGGCGAGCGCGAAGAGCATACGAGCCGAAACGTACAGGCCCGAGTTACCTGCAGAGAGCACTGCGGAAAGGATCACGGCGTTCATGATGGCTGCCGCGAAGGCGATGCCCGCACGCTCGAAGATGAGGGTGAACGGGGAGATGTTGATGTTGCCGTCCGCTGCGGTGAGCAGGTTCGGGTCGGAGTAAGGAATCAGGAAGCCGATGACGACCATCGCACCGATGTAGAAGAGCATGATGCGCCAGAACACGCTGGTCAGCGCGCGGGGCACGTCGCGGCGGGGGTTCTCAGATTCGCCGGCAGCCACACCGATCATTTCGGTGCCCTGGAAGGAGAAGCCTGCCACCATGAAGATGGCGAGTACGGCGGGTGCGCCGCCGACGAAGGGTGCCTCACCGACGGTCCAGTTGGAGACGCCCGGGGAGCTACCACCCAGGATGCCGAAGATCATGGCGATACCTGCAATGAGGAAGACGACCACCGTAACGACCTTGATGGTGGCGAGCCAGAATTCGCTTTCACCGTAGGAGCGTGCCGAGAGGGCGTTGATGCCAGTCAGCAGCACGAGGAATCCTGCCGCCCACACCCAGGATGGGATATCGGGGAACCAGTACCTCATCACCTCGCCGACGGCGACGAGTTCGGCGGCGACGGTAATCGCCCAGTTGAACCAGTAGTTCCAGCCCATGGCGAAGCCGAAGGACGGGGACACGTAGCGTGCCGCGTAGGTCTGGAATGCGCCGGGGACGGGCAGGTGCGCAGCCATCTCGCCGAGGGACTGCATGAGGAAGAGCACCATGATGCCGATGAGGGCGTAGGCGAGGATTGCGCCGCCGGGGCCTGCGGTGGAGATGGTCTTACCGGATGCGACGAAGAGGCCGGTGCCGATTGCGCCGCCGATTGCGATCATCTGCATGTGGCGGGCGGAGAGGCCTCGCTTCAGTTCACCCTCTGCGGGGGTGGCTTCCGATGCAGCGCCGGAAGTCTCTGTAGGCTGTGCCATGTCAGGTCTTCTTTCTGAGGCTATTGCTTCGTGCGTTTGCTAGCGGTCTAGTCTGGTGTCCAGTCTAGTCCTGCTGCGGGTGGTGTCGCCGAAGGTTTGTGCCTGGGTCAAGAAATTCTTCAATCTTAAGGATTTCTTACGTACCGTAAGTTTTCCTAATCTGAGGGTCAATCCTACTCGCTTTTCAGGCTCTTTTCCACCCAAAACCACAAAAACACAGAAAAACCCTCCCGCACCGCTCATGGATAAGCGGTACGGGAGGGTTCCCTATCAGGCTAATTCACCCGATCTATTCAGCTCACCCGGCTTTAGTCAGCCAGGTTGTGGAAAGAAACGTTCGTGGGGTGCTCCACGGTACGGGAAACGGTGCAGTCCTTCTGCTCGCTGAGCTGGATCAGACGGTCCACCATCTTCTGAGCCTTGGCGCCCTGCTCATCGGCGGGGAATCGCACATCGAAGTCCACCTCAACGTCGTCGAGGCGCACCGCGCCGTCTTCGGTCTGCTTCAGCGCCGAGGCGAGAACCTCGAACACCTCCGGGGTGGAGCGGCGGGAGGTACCCGCGTCCACATCCACGGAGGAGCAACCGGCAATAGCGGCGAGTAGCAGCTCGACGGGGGTCAGCAGGCCCTCACCCACACCGAAGTCGAGGGTTGCGCCGTTGGCACCGTAGGCACGGTAGCGCAGGCGGTCGATGCGCTCGATTTTGGTCTGACGGTAGTTTTCGAGTTCGCGGCGTTCCTGCTGGCGCGAGTACACCTTCTTCTGCTCTTCTGCGGTCTGCACGGTGTTGTTCTGCTCAGCGTTGTTCTGTTCAGCCATTGAGGTTCCTTTCGGGTTGTCTGCACGGTCACTAGGTTATTCAGCGCCGCGTTGTTTAGCGTCATTCACTATAAGCGTGTTTCTCATATTTTATTCCCGGACTCTTTTTCTCGACGGCCATCTAAGCGCTCCTATACACTGGAAAACCGCGGCGGAGCTTCGAAGTCCCTCACGCACACAGTAGATTTTTTGAAGAGCACAACATACACAAGGAACTCTTTGATGGCACAGACCCCCGGCGCTGAGCGTCCCGACACTGGGCGTACGAGCACGCAGAGTGATTTCCGCTTGGCTGTTGCCGATTCTTCCGTGGTGATGCTCGGTATCGCTGTGCTGGGTTTGGGTTTGGGTATTATCCTCAACGCGCACGGCCTGCCGATCTGGACTGCGCCGCTGCTATCTGCCCTAGTTTTTGCCGGTTCGGTGGAGTTTTTGATGGTGGGTATGGTCAGCGGTGGCGCGCCCCTAGCGTCGATTGCGTTGACGGTGTTCCTGGTGAATGCGCGCCATCTGGTGTACGGTCTTTCATACCCGTTGCACAATGTGAAGGGTTTCTGGGCTAAGGCTCTGACGATTCACACTCTTTGCGATGAGGCGTTTGCTCTTAACTCCGGCCCTGACCGCAATGAGCGTTCGGGGGTGCGCATTCTGTGGGTGAACGCGCTGATTTACGTGTCGTGGGTTCTGAGCGTAGTCCTCGGGTATGTGCTGGGCGCAAGCTTCCTCAGCAGCCTGAAGGGCGTGGACTTCGTGATGGTAGCCATCTTCACGGTTCTTGCGATGGACGGCTACCGCGCCAACCCGGATCGTGTGGCAGTACTATTTATGGCAATTTCTGCCACGGTAGCCCTAATTTTTGCGCCGTCCTCTTTCCTGGTGATGGCGTTGGGTTCGTATGTGGTGCTACTGTTGGTGCGCTTCCCGGTAGCGAAGCGCCGCAGCACCCTGCCGCATCGTGCTGTGCATGAGGTAGCGGCTGAGGCTGAAACCGCCGCTGCCGCTGATGCTCCCGCTTCCACACAACGGTAAGAACGTTACATATGTGCTCAAAACCCGCTAGGATAGATGAAGAGCACCGCTCTCCCCTCTTTCTATTTCTAGGATTACTAAGATGCCTCCCGCGCGAACCTGCGCGGAGGCTCCCAGAGGTGAAGGTACCCCATGACTCAGATGAAAGACACCGCTAAGGAAACTAGCGACGCAGAACGCTGTGCCGCCCCGGAGTAACACCGCACCGGGAGCGGCACCACCCGAGGTCATGCAGAGATGTAGTCTCTGCCCGGAAGGAATACCCCTCCGCCTCACTATTCGCGGCTTTCATCAACTCACGTACCTACCGCACTACTTAGCGCCTTCTCTATGAGTGGGCTCTCCCTACCCTTTTCTTTCGCGGATGTTTTCACGGCTTCACCCGCACGCCTCCGTTCAGGGTTCTTTCACTCTTTCAGGGTCTTTCGCTGAGTATGTGCAGAAAGAGAAAATCTTCATGAACAGTGAAGTAACCACCGGATATATTCTTGCTGCGGTGTTCGTTGCTGCTGGCATTACTTTTCTGTTGCGCCTGCTCCCCTTCGGTCTGAAAAAGGCTCTGGCTGGCTCCGAACTTTTGGATGCGCTCAGCCACTGGATTCCCCTCGGCGCGGTCGCGCTGCTTGCCATCTATGCGGTGGCGAAGATTAATTACTCCACGTTCGCTACGGCGGCACCCTATCTGGCGGGCCTGGTGGTGACCGTGGGCGTGCACCTGTGGCGTAAGAACATGGTGCTGAGCATGGTGGCGGGTACCGTCACCTGTGTTGTGCTGGCTAACTGGGTTTTCTAGGGGGTCATGATGAGCATCTCTAAGAATTCTGCTTCTTCTCAGCCCGCGCCTCAGCAGGCAACCCAGCAGCAGGTTGAGCAGGTTATTGCCTCCGCTCTTCCGCTGACCGGCATGCTTCCCGTGGTGGAGGCGCCTACCTCCCCCGATGCACAAGGCCCTCAGCAACCGCGAGAGAGCGGCTTCGCAGAGGCGATGCGTGTCGCCGGTGTGATTATGCTGGGTCTGTTCTTTGTCGGTATTGGTCTGGGCGTGCTGGTGCACAGTTACGGTCTGCCGTTCTGGGTGGCTCCCCTGTTGCCGGTTCTGGTTTTTGCCGGTTCGGTGGAGTTTGTGCTGATTGATATGGTGTCGAATCACGCCTCGCTGTTCTCTATCGCTGTGATGACTCTGCTCATTAATTCACGCCACCTCATGTACGGCCTGTCCTACCCGATTGAGCGGGTGCGTGGCGGCTTGGCGAAGTTCTACACTGTGTACACGCTCATTGATGAGGCGTACGCGCTGAACACCGGACCGGACCGCCATAAGCTTCGTGCCTCCCGCATCCTGTGGATTCACGCGGGCCTGCATCTGAGCGTTCTGTCGAGCGCAATGCTCGGCTATGTGCTGGGTGCAAGCTTCTTGAGTGAGCTCAAGGGCGTGGATTTTGTGATGACGGCGCTCTTTGCGGTGCTCGCCATCGATGCATATCAGAGTTCAAAAGACCATACCACCGCGGCTATCGCAGGCGTGTCTGCGGCGGTTGGTTTGTTGGTGGCGCCGCAGTCAATGCTGCTGATTTCGATGGTGGTGTACATTCTGCTGCTGGTATCGCGTTTTGTGGTGGCTAAGCGCCGAGGCACCCTGCCGGAGCATATGCTTGTCGCGGACGAGGAGCCCGCCGAAGCCGACGCTCCCGGCCATCCCGGCGCCTCCACGCACTAAGTCTGAATCGCGCGCTAGGTCTGGATATAGTAAAGCGCCCCGCCCACCCGAAATACCGGGTGGGCGGGGCGTTATGCTGTCGCCAGCCGCATGTGTGGGTGAACCCTAGATCATGCGCTGTAGACGTTCAGTATCTGCTGTGCTGTGTACCGCCAGGTGTCCCTGACGGAAGTACTATGCGGGTGCCGGGCTTGCGTCCGGTCCCGTACTAAGCTTACTTGATAGCTACTAGTTGATAGCTATTAGGGCTTACTTGATAGCTGCCAGGGCTGCTTCGTAGTTGGGCTCGTTGGTGGTTTCGGGAACCAGCTCGGTGTAGACAACCTCACCGTCGGGGTTCACGACGACCACGGAGCGTGCCAGCAGACCCGCCAGGGGGCCGTCAATCAGCTTCACGCCGAAGTCCTCACCGAAGGAGGAGCGGAAAGCGGAGGAGGTGACGACGTTTTCAATGCCCTCGGCTGCGCAGAAGCGGCCGATTGCGAAGGGCAGGTCGTTGGAGACGCACAGCACGACGGTGTTCTCCAGGCCTGCAGCCTGCTTGTTGAAGGTGCGGACGCTGGTTGCGCAAACACTGGTGTCGACGGAGGGGAAGATGTTCAGCACCAGGTTCTTACCTGCGAAATCTGCGGAGGAAATCTCGGAGAGATCAGCCGCGAGAACCGAGAATTCGGGCAGCTTTGCGCCGACTGCGGGCAGGTCGCCGTTGGTGTGGATTACGAGTTCGTTCTGTAGAGTTACTTCAGCCATGCCTTCATTGTCCCCCGGATGCGGCGGGTGTGCAAGGGGACACAGGCACTAGCGGGCAGAGTTTCCGCATAGCTGATTTTCTGCTATGCCGATTCGCCTCCCCTGGCTCTGCTGTAGCCGCTGTCTAGCGATAATCCCGGCCTGTGACTCTACGGTAACGAACGGCACTGACCGTGCGCACCGCGTGCCCGCCTCTTTTTCCCTATACTGGACGAGTTCACTATTCGCTTCTTGACCAGTACCAATGCGCGCTGCCGCGCATTTCAGGAGTATTCATGTCTTCTACTCGCCGCCGCTTTACCGGCCGTACCTCTTTGGCTCTACCTGCGCTGGGCGCCGCTCTAGCTCTCGTTGTCACTTCCTGCTCGGCAAGCACCGATTCTGCTGTTTCGGGTACCGTAGTGTCTTCTTCTGGTAGCGCTTCTGCTTCCGCGAGCGCGACCTCCACTCAGGCACTGTTCCCCACCCCGTCGGCGAGCCCGAGCACATCCGCGAGTGCCACCCCGAGTGCTTCGTCGCCTGCTCCGGCTCCGTCGGTGGTGACGATTACGGTTCATGCTGAGCCGACGGCATCCGAGTCGAAGACCTCTGAGTCAAAGTCGGATTCCAAGTCTGAGTCGAAGAAGGATTCCACCTGCGCGTCTGATTCTGCATCGACCGTGGTGTCTAAGGCTCTGCGCGAGTTGAAGAATAAGAGCAAGTGGGATCAGTGGACGAACGTTTCGCGCACGTACGAGGGTTACGATCCCTGTGCTGAGCTGTCGTGGATTGACGCGATTCCGGGTTCTTCCCCGTCTGATTGCTGCATCTCCTCGATGGCGCACCACATTCTGCTGTTCCACCGCGGCAAGTTCATTGGTACCGCAACCTATGAGCCGTACTCGTTCTCTCCGGTGATTACCCGCACCTCTGACAGCTCGATTAGCGTGACCTACCGCTACGTGAAGGGCGATGAGAGCTCCGCCAGCGCGAGCGGTCGCACGACTGCTGAGTTCAGCTGGAGCTCTTCACAGAACAAGGTTGTGATGACCGGTGAGGTTCCGCCGAGCGAATAGCCGGTTCACCTTATAGGCTACGTGTTTGATGCCCAGGAGGTTGGGCATACGAGAAACCCGCCGTCTCGCATATGGTGCATATGTGGGACGGCGGGTTTTCGTTGCTTAAGGATATGTAGAGTGCCCGAGGGCTAGCTATTTAGGCAACGAACTTCTTGTAACCGAAGTATGCGGCGCCTGCCAGGATAGCGATGCACAGAATCTTCTTCACGGTATAACTCCTTTGATTGTTCCGGTAGGCACCCGGTGTTTTACTCCGTCTGGCGACTCACCTAAAGGTGAGGGCAGGCGGGGCGTCATCCGCACGTGGTGCCGTTGCTCCCTATCTTACCTGCTTTTGAACAATATTTTCTGTTTGACGTGCCTAGTCCGCATTTTAGACAGTCAAACACGCAGCGGTTCAGCGCATCGTTGAGGCAGAGAATAAGCCTCTGACGGGCGCATAATGGGAGCATGAGTATTTTTAAGAAGAAAGAGTACAGCGCTGAGCGCTCGGCTACTCGTATGGCTCGCGCCCTCGCTGTGATGGGTGCGCTGCACTTCATCATCCCGGATCCCTTCGACTCGATTGTGCCGAAGTACCTGCCGGGTCCTGCCCACGCGTACACTCACGGTTCGGGTGTAGCTGAGCTGGGCACCGCTGCCCTGCTGGCTAATGATAAGACCCGCCGTGCCGGTGGCCTGCTTGCGGCTCTGCTGTTTGTTGCTGTGTTCCCCGCGAACATTCAGATGGCTCTGGACGCACGTAACCAGTCCACTCAGCGTAAGGCTATTGCGTACGGTCGCCTGCCCCTGCAGCTGCCGATGATTTGTAGCGCTCTGAAGATTTGGCGTAAGTCGAAGTAGTCAATACATTCACCATTCGATACATTCGACACTCATCTCATTGACGAGAAAAGCACCTTAGCGTTTTAGAGATAAAACACTAAGGTGCTTTTAGCTTAATAAAAGCTCATATAAGCTCTTCTTATATCATATTTACGTATAATTGAAAACAACATACTATCTGCCACAGTGGCAGATATATAAACCCAAGGAGATTACAATGGGTACTTTTATTGGCACCATTATTACCGGCGCAATTATTGGTGCACTTGCACGCTTCTTTATGCGAGGCCGCCAGAACATTTCGATTCTTTGGACCATTATCTGCGGTGCTGTCGGCGCAGCTATCGGTACCTGGGCAGCGACCCAGCTGGGTGTTGCAGACACTAGCGGCATTGACTGGATCCGCTGGATTATCTCAATTATTGCTGCAATGCTGACCATTTCCCTGTACATGGGCTTGACCGGTAAAAAGTAAAGAGATATTTGCTAATTTCTTTTAAAACCTAAGCAATTTTTATAAAGCATAAGGCGGCACCTCCCCTAACGTGAGCTAGTGCGGGAGGTGCCGCCTTTTCTGCGCCTCACAGGAGGCGTTTTATGCTTCTTGGCTTATGTTGCCTTGGGCTATGCCTTCTTGGCTTATGCCTTCTTCACCACGGAGGACTTCAGGTACATCTGGCCTGCGCCGGGGACCTTCGCCTCAATGTCGTGGCCGTTGACGGGGGATTCGAGCAGGCGGATGCCGCGCACCTTGGTGCCAGCCTTGATGTCTGCGCCACCCTTGACCTTCAGGCCCTTGACGATGGTGACGGAGTCGCCGTCGACGAGCTCGTTACCGACGGAGTCGAGAACCTTGGAGCCGGCTTCTTCTTCGGTTTCGCCTGCTGCGGTGCGTTCCCATTCGTGGCCGCACATGGGGCATGCCCAGAGTTCGCCCATTTCGTAGGTGTAGTTTTCGCTGCATTCGGGGCAGGCGGGTGCTTCGATTTCGTTGAGGTTTTCGCTCATGGTTCCTTCTTCGATCTGTGCGGATGCGCCGCTCCCCTGTTACCGCGGCGTTGGGCGGTGGTGCTGCGGCGTGTGGGCGCGCGTCAGCGAGGGCGGAGGTGCGACGGTGGTGGGTTGCAAGGATTCTCGCGTTCGTGCCGACTATACCATTGGCGGGTGCGAATCGCATGTGCGGGGCTGGTTTTTGCCGGTCTTTTGGGGCGGGTGCGGGGCGTGGATGAGGCCGAAAATAAAATTTGTATGGTTCGTGCGTAATATTTTGGTTGGAAGGTGCTTCTGGGTGGCTGCGGCGTGTAGAGTGCTTAGAGTATTTGTACGTTTTGAGTAGTGAAAGGCACGGCTTCATGAAGCTTTCTGCACGTAACCAGTTTGCTGGCAAGGTTGTTGAGATTACCGAGGGTGCGACTAACGGCATCGTTAAGATTGAGATCGCTCCGGAGGTTGTTATCTCCGCGTCGATTACCAACGAGTCCATCAAGGAGCTGGGCCTGAAGGTTGGCGAGACCGCGTACGCAGTCATTAAGGCGTCCAACGTGATGGTTGGTGCTGACCACTAATCCCGGTCGATAAGGCTTATACCCGGGCGGCCGCCTGTTGTGGCGCGCAAGGGTCAATAGAGCGGAGCCCCGCACTGTGTGTACAGTGCGGGGCCCCGCTTTTATGTTTTTATCGCTTAGACGTTGAAGCGGAACTCCACCACGTTTTGCACGAGACGAACGTCATAGCCTCACAGAGAGGAGCGACGGCGAGGACGGGTTCCGCTCCTGTGAGGACATCCGTGAAGTCATGGAATACGGCGATGCTCACGCCGCGAGGTTGTCGCGCAAGATCACGAAGGACAAGCGCGGCGAGATGGAGGGCGGCACGGTCACGACGACGACGACGTTTCTCGTGCACTTGCCGCGCACGTGAACTTCACCGAGTCCGACAAGTTCGCAGACTTCGCGAAGGCGGTGACGGCTGGCAGAGAGCAGCGGAACGTGAAGCTAAGAGCACGAATGATCGCAAGGTGACGAGCACACAACCAACACAGCGTGATGATGCTCAGAAGGCGTAGGAGAGAACGAGAACCCCCGAGACGATCTGAAAGGTCACCTCGGGGGTTCTCCGTGCGTTCTAGGGGCTCCTGAAGGTGTGTCAGGGTTGGTCTGAGATGTGCAGACGCTTTCCGAGCGCCTTGGCGACCTTTTCCAGCGTCCCGGTGGAGATGTTGACGCCAGTCTCGACACGAGCGATAGTCGGACGTGAGACCTGGGAACGGTTGGCCAGCTCGGTCTGGCTCCAGCCGAGGGCACGGCGAGCGACGCGGATGTCCTGACCGATACCGTGCGCTGGGTTCGGTTCGCGGCTCATGACGCGCTCCCAATGACAGGGGCAATGGCCCGCTCAGCACGCACGCGCAGAGCGTGTCCATAGGCGCTCATGCCCTCCCAGTCCACCACGTCCTCACCCTCAGCATTGGTGACGACGGGAACCATGATGCGAGTTCTTCCAAGTCTGCGCATATTTGCGATATTCCCGTACGAAAACTTTCCAAAGGTCTGTAACCGCACACAGCCAGCAAGGAACATCAATGCGGGTTCTGAAGCATCAGCGTATCTTGGTTCCAACGCAGTCACATTATTGGAACCCCAAAAGGGAACAGGTTGGTATGTGCAATATCCGACTCCTCCAGCCCCAGTATTAACCATGGCTAACCATTTCCCGGGAAACAGTGGTCGCTCATCAACAAACCCCATCTGGCTGTTGTGGCGTGAAGCCGCAACAACATATGGAGTCTTGCCATTATCATTTCGGGTCGCCTGCTTGCCACGGTGTTGAATGAACAATTCATCTATCAACATTGGCTCGAACCTCAGCTCCGGGAGGGTGTCGTCGTCAGCGAGGCGAGTTTCGCGAGCGCTGTGTGTCTGTGTGACAACCTGGTCCAGCAACTCTGCGCCGAGACGGTCCATGCCGTCCCAGTCAGCCTCGATAGTGCCATCAGCGGCGGTGAGAGCAGGAACCATAATGCGGGTCTTCTTCAGGCGTCCAAGAGTGGCGCCGTTACCGCCCCAAGAGAACTTTCCCATCTGCTCCTGTATCAGCGAGGAGAGAACGAGCGCATTGCTCACGTTGAGTCGCTCGTGACGAAGAACCTGGATGTTTTGGCTCGTGTAGAACGGAACCGGTTGGTAACCAATCGTCTGAGTGTCGAGCCCAATCGTCATGGCGTTCCCGGCCTCAGGTGCCTTGTCTTGGCGCGGGCAGAAGCTATCGACTCCGTTGCTTGCCTTGGTTCGAGAGACGTACGGAAATACGGGCACTCCGGAGAGGCAGAGCTTGTTCTTGTCGTACCACGCCTTCGAAGCAGTCATCGACTCGAAGACATCGGTGATGAGCATCGGCTGAAAGTCGAGGGTTTCGAGGACGCTCATTCCTTGCCCTCCTCGTCGCTGGTGACACTCATAGACGGCGTGATGAGGTCACCGAGCCCGTGGGCATGCATATCAACCTGCCAGGTCACATAGTCAGCAACCGTACTCATGAAGTCCTCGTAGGTCGGTGGCACGTCGTTGAAGTAGAAGTAACTGTGCTGCCATTCATCCTCGGCGGTGACTTCGGATCGGACGATGAAGCTCGTGTCATCCTGGGCGTCACCGCGCAGAACCTCCAGGAGGTGCTTGCGGCGCGAGGCGACCGTGCCGTCGTCCACGAGGCCACGGTGCGGGGCGACTACCCAGCCGTCCTTCTCGAAGTTCACGAAGCGAACCTTCTGGTCCTCGCGGTGCTTGCGCCCAGCTGTGAAGATTGCGATGACCGTGTGAGGGGTGTGCCCAGAGTTGGTGAAGGTCATCGGGTTCATCGTGATGACGGTTTCGAGCGTGTGATGCTCCAGGATGTACCGCTTGCGAGCCTTATCCTCCTTAGTCTTGCCAACCATCGCGGACTGAGGAACAATCACGGCGAGCTTGCCGCCAGGGTTGAGGAACTCCAGCGCACGTTCGATGAAGGCAAGCTCGGAGAGGTTGCGGGTGTTCTTGTCCTTGGCCTGCGAGTAGGGCGGGTTGAGGAGCACCTTGGTGAAGCCGTGTCCGAGGGCGATTGTGCCGTCGGACAGCTTCATATCCCCGCGCATTTCTGCCATTGGAGCCTCGAAGATCGAGTCACGACGGAAGTTCGCCTTGCCATCGCCTCGCAGGATCATGTTCGTGGTGCCGATTGCGAAGAGTTTGTCCTGGAGCTCGATGCCGTAGAGGCGGTTCTTGCGGATGTCCTCGCACATGGCCGCATTGTCGCCCGCGTCGTCGAACATTCGCTGCATGGCAGCGATAAGGAAGGACGCGGTGCCTGCAGTAGGGTCGAGAACGTAGTCGGTGGCGTTCACGTCGATCAGCTCAGCCATGAGCGTCGTGATGTGCTCGGGCGTGAGCACGATGCCGAGGCCCGATCCGTCGCCTCCACCGTACGAGATGAACTCGTGGTAGAAGTTGCCGAGCACGTCGAAGGTAGTCATCGAGGGGTCGGTGACGACGTGGTACACGTCGTTTGCCAGGATACGGGTCATCCACTTGAGAGGTGACTCGCCAAGGTCTCGGTGGGAGCGGTTGAGCTGCGGTGCCTGCTTGATGAAGGAGAACTGATCAAGGAGCGTGCCGATCTTCGCCTGAGGCATGAGCGCTTCGGACTTCATGTACTGCTCAGCGGCGTCGTAGATGATGCGCCCATCCCACACCTGGTAGTTGTTACCGGGCGAAATGCTCTGGAGGCGGTCGAGGTCGAAATAGGGGTTCTTGAGCGCCAGGAGAATCGCCGAGACAAGCGGTGCTTTTCGGTCGTTTTCGACCGATCCATAGTTGCGCATTCCTTCATGCAGGCGCTCTGCTGCTGCACGAACATCGTCGAGTTGAACCTCTGCGCGCGGGCGCTGCCCGAGGACCTGAACGGCGTAGTACTCGCCGATCTCCTTCTCGGAGAACACCTCGAGGTTGTCGAGGTCGTCAAGGTGCTTGATAAAGCCAGGGGCCAGGTAGGACACGGCAATCTCATGGTGGACTTCGCCACCGCCGACGCCCACGGCGAAGACACCCTTGTCGAACGGGATGCCGTTGGCGAGCATCGTCTTCGCGTAGTGGATCGCACCATTGAGCGCGTAGTCAGCACGGTAGGGATGCTCGGTGATCGGGTCACCATCGACGAGGTAGCGCGTGCGCTGCACGTCCTTCTTGTCCTCAACCACGACGACGAAACCACCTGAGACGAAGACGAACTCGGGTTTGCCCTCAGCATTGGCCGAGGCAGACTTCGACCCACCCTTGAGGGCGTCTCGCTTCCACTGGGGGCCACCGTCCTGTTCCCAGGGGCGATTAAAACCAATTTCGCGTAGCATGTCACGGACGATCTGGTCCGTCGCCCTCTCATTCGCCATGTTCTTCCTCTCTTTGGCGGGCCGTTTCTACCTCAGACTGTATCAGATATGTTGCATTGAGAATAGTCAGACACGGCAACAAAAGGACGGGTTTTGTCTGAAAAACGACCCCCTAGAGGTCGGTGTGACCTCCAGGGGGGGGGCAGATGTGCGTTCAGTGGGCACGGAAGATAAAGACGCCGCCGTCAGGGACGTTGGCGATGGCATAGTCGAATCATTCATCGCCCTACCAGGCGTCGATGTCGAAGTAGCTGTGTAGGTGCTCGGGAACCTCGTCCCAGATGCACATCTCCTCGGCAAGGTGGGCAGAGTAGTCGTTCTCCGAGTCCCAGAAGCCGCAGTAGCGATCCTCGAAGCCAGACGCACACGGCAGGCCGTCCACATCAGCCACGTAGCAGCCAGTCTCCACCCATACCAGCAGGGCACCCCACTGCACCTCCCCCACATCCTCGTAGAGGTCACTCCACGAGGCAGCAGCAGACGGCGACATCTAGCCGGTGCCGCTCGGGAAGCCCGTGAGGTCGAAGTACCATAGTTCTTCGTGAGAGGTGGGGGCGATGGATGTCCTCAGGGGTGAGGTCGGCGTCTCCGTTGGCTGTCACGAGAAGCAGACCTCAGGACTCCGTGCAATCAATCCAATCCTCCAGCTCCCGAGGCTGGCGTATGAGGCGGTCAAGGTCATAACAGACAATCGCATCGAGGAGCTGGGCCTGAAGGTTGACGAGACCGCTTACGCAGTCATCAAGGCGTCCAGCGTTATGGTTGGCGCTGACAACTAATCCCGGTCAATAAGACTTACACCCGGACGGCTGCTTTTTGTAGCGTGCGAGGGTTAATAGGGCGGAGCCCCGCACTGTACACACAGTGCGGGGCTCCGCTTTTATGTCACATAGGTTTTCAGACAAATCCTACTCTCAGATAACCTGCTGTTTGTAACAGACATATTATTGAGGCTCTGCAGGATCTCCTAACGCCAGGTTAAGTGACTGCTCAGCGCGTGCACGCAAAGCACGACCGTAATCATTCATTCCGTCCCAATCATTTTTCCTTCTTCTGCCGCTTCAATGATGACGGGAACCATAATTCGAGTCTGCTTAAGACGTGCCATCGAGACTTTTTAAGAACCCACAATTTTCTGACATAGATCATCCATCTTTTCCCTATTACCGTCAATAGTTTCAGAATTTCCACCGAGTCGCAAAGCGATGTGATGCGGAGACACAAGATGAATAAAGCATAGAATTTCTTTAATAAACTCCCTGAAATCCCCTACTTTTAGAGTAGGTTGAAGACTAATATTATCGCCCAACATTTGATGACCAGAATGTGAATCTGTATTAATATATACCTGAGAAATAAATTTATCCATAAAATCGCACTCCTTTCGCATCCGGTTCTCCCTATAATATTCTTGAATTTTCGCTATAGAACTTCTATTAGCAACTCCAGACTGTCCTAATTCAAAACGCAAAAACGCTTCCCAAACACGACGAATTTCATTTGCCGCCGGCACATCATCCACTATGGTCTCATCCGTAGCAAACTTAAACATTCGAGCTAGCATTTCTCTATATTCGTCAACATATTCAAAGTTTGTCGATATTAGCTCATCCTGAAGATGCCAACACTGTAAAACTACACTATTAGATATATATGAAATTAATTTTGACAACTCATGAGCAACAAAAATATCATGAGTAGTAATTAATAATTTGGAACTAGACCCACTAGGGAAAATCTTACGAATTATGTATCCCAGAAGTTTAATCACCCCAAATTTATTATCATAATCAAAACTAGAAATTGGGTCATCAAGGATAATAATTTTGTTACTATTCAAAGAATTTTCATATTCCTCCCCGTCTGCGATTTTAACAAAGAAGTAGCACAGAGAAAGAATATTTTGCTCTCCAGTAGAGAGCCTACTCGGGGGGACATCTTTACCCTTATTTACAACACGATACCCATGCCTTCCCCCAGCTTCTAGAACGATTACGTCAGGACCGAATACTATCGATAGGAGATCATTAATTTTATCCGCAGCTTCACTTTCACTCCTTAATTTAGCCTCTTCAATCCCCAACCTTTCAGAAATACCACTTATTGCCTCTTCAATATTTTCTTTGCCACGGTTCACTTCCAATATTTTAGTTTCCACTTCTTTTAGGCGTTGAACATCTTTATATGTTTCAATAATTGTAATTTCATGATTTATATCTTCACACCTTCGACGTATATCTTTGGCCTGCCCACCCTGAGAATTATACTTCTCAACCATTTTAAAAATTTCATTATATTTTTGATTTATTCGACTCACCACGACGCTAGGGTCAATATCGTCAAGGTTTACTCCCCTATCAGGATTATCAATTTTTTCTTGAATTGCTGAATTTATTCCTTCACACATTTCATAAAGTGCAGAAAAATCATCTTCGATAGATTTGATCATTTCATCAGGCAAACAGATATCAGGCAGTTTCTGCATCTCTGGACGCCAAGAAAATTTCAACCTTTGTAGCTCTTGAATTTCTCGATTATTATTAATATCAACAATATATTTATTAATTGATTCAATGATTTCATTCTTGTCATTTTCACCAATATCCTGAAAACAATGCGGACAAAATGAAGATTCTTTTGAAAATGTTACTCTGATGCGGCGCTCAAGCTCCTCCATCCCTGCAGAAGATTGCTGAACTCTCTGATAGTATTTATCCGTATCATTTGTCCCACGAAGCACCTGAACAGCATCTATGCTTTCTTTAATTTTATTTAAGCTAAAAGGAACAGAAAGCATATTAGGCCGCCAATTAATTTGCTGAAAATTAGATACTTTATTTAGCTCTTCTACGCTTTCATTGAATTCTTTTAGCAACTCATCCCTAGATGGCATTTCCCCTAAATCTCGCATCTCTCCCTTGATACGCTCAACGTAGCCAGCAGGACGATTTTTATACTGATTCTTTACAACGTTGTAGTACTGCGTACGCCCCTTCCAGGAACTTGGGTTCCACCCATTTTCATCTTTATAAGATATAGTATTCTCAATATCCTTAATTAAATTGTCTCTTTTGTCTTCAAGACGACTTATCCCTATTTCAACACCATCTTTAACGCTGGTTTTTTTGCGTAGTTCTTGTCTGAGCTTATCTATCTCTTCCTGGACTTGAACTGCTTCACCTAAAAGAACTATAGATCCTAGATAGTCATCCTCAAGTTTGCGGAAATTATTGATTATAAATTTTTCATCAAAGAGGTAAATATTTTCAAGTTCACCCTCAATCAAATTATCATCATCATCCAAGAGATCTACATGATTAGTCTTACTTTTAAAAGCTTGGGCAATCGTCGATTTACCTGAACCATTATTTCCGAGAATAATTGAACATTGAGCCAACCCTGCCCATTCATTTTCATTGTTTATATTTTGAAAAACGGGATACTTTTTATACCCTACATAATCTTTATTAATTTTTATGCTACAGATTCTTTCAATATCAACCATTTGTTCCTCCTAGAACTAGTAGATTACCTACATTGAATAGATATAATAAAATCCCCTTAAGCATCAGTTCATTATAGATACGACTGTCTCAAGGGGATCTTATAACTTCACTGTTACTCAGATATTAATTTATTTAATTATTCTAAGCTTAGACGTTGAAGCGGAACTCGACTACGTCGCCGTCCTGCATGATGTAGTCCTTGCCCTCCATACGGACCTTACCGCGAGCCTTCGCCTCCGCCATGGAGCCAGCCTCGTCCAGGTCCTTGAAAGACACAACCTCAGCCTTAATGAAGCCGCGCTCAAAATCAGAGTGAATCACGCCAGCAGCCTGCGGCGCAGTATCACCCTTATAAATAGTCCAGGCGCGAGCCTCCTTCGGGCCAGCAGTCAGGTAAGTCTGCAGGCCCAGGGTCGAGAAGCCCACACGAGCCAGCTGGTCCAGGCCGGACTCATCCTGACCGTTCATCTCCAGCATCTCGCGAGCCTCCTCCTCAGACAGCTCCACCAGATCAGCCTCCAGCTTCGCATCCAAGAACACAGCCTCAGCCGGCGCCACCATGTCACGCAGCTCCTGCTGCTTCTCCTCAGACGCCAGAATGCCCTCATCCGCGTTGAACACGTAAATGAACGGCTTAGCAGTCAGCAGGTTCAGCTCCTTCAGGTGAGCCAGCTCCAGCTTCGCGTCCTTCGCACGAGAAATGATGGTGTCACCATCCTCCAGGATCTTCTGCGCAGCCTTATAAGTCTCCAGCTGAGCGGCGTCACCCTTCTTAATCTTCACAGCCTTCTCCAGACGCGGAATAGCGTTCTCCAGAGTCTGCAGGTCAGCCAGAATCAGCTCAGTATTGATGGTCTCCATATCGGAGGCAGGGTCAACCTTGCCGTCCACGTGAATGACGTCCGGGTCATCAAACGCACGCACCACCTGGGCGATAGCGTGCGCCTCACGAATGTTCGCGAGGAACTTGTTACCCAGGCCCTCACCCTCAGAAGCGCCCTTCACAATGCCCGCAATATCAACGAACGAAACAGTCGCAGGCAGAATACGCTCCGAACCAAAAATCTCAGCCAGACGGTTCAGACGCGCATCCGGCAGGTTCACCACGCCCACGTTCGGGTCAATGGTCGCGAACGGGTAGTTAGCCGCCAGCACAGTGTTGCCGGTCAGAGCGTTGAACAGGGTGGACTTGCCCACGTTAGGCAGGCCAACAATGCCGATAGTTAGAGCCACAAGTTTTCCTTCGATTCATGTACCCCGCCAAACACTCAGGATGTGCCGCGTACGTGATGCGGCGGGTGCGGGCGGGCACAGGGCGAAAATGGTGCCCGCTTCCAGGCACGACACCGCCAGTCTCAAGAAGAAACGGGTGCGGGGCGCCTGCGGGCATAGACACTACCATTCTACCGTGTTCGCGCAGGAGCCGCCCCGAGTGCAGGGATAGGCACCGGTTAGGAGAAAGTGAAGGCGAAAAAACTGAGGCGAGGAAGCGCCATCGCTCCCCCGCCCGAATTATTGAGAAGCAGCGAGTTAGAGCCAGCCGTTCTCCGTGGCGATACGCACCGCGTCCTGACGAGTCGACGCACCCGTCTTCGCCATCGCCGCCGACAAATAATTGCGCACCGTACCCGCCGACAAAAACAACGCCGACGCAATCTGCTGAGCCGTACCACCCGCCGCCGCCTCACGCAGCACCTGCGCCTCACGCTCCGTCAACGGAGAAGCACCCGTCACCAAAGAATCCGCCGCCAACGACGGATCCACCACACGCAACCCCGCATGCACACGACGAATCGCCTCCGCCAACTGGCGAGCACCCGTATCCTTCACCACGAAACCACTCGCACCAGCCTCCAGGGCGCGGCGCACATAGCCCGGGCGGCCAAACGTCGTCACAATCAGCGTGCGCACCGGCTCACCCGACTCACTCACCGCACCCGCATCACGCAACGCCGCAGCCGCCTCAATGCCATCAGCCAGCAAAGTACCGGGCATCTGCACATCCAGCAGCACCACGTCCGGTTTCAACAGCGCGACAGCACCCAACACCTCATCACCACTACCGACCTGACCCACAATCTGCAGGTCAACCTCCAGACCCAGCAGGGCGGCAAGAGCCTCACGGATGAGCTGCTGATCGTCAGCGAGCAGAACACGAATCATGGGAGCCTCCCAGGGGTGAAGACGGGGTGATAACGGCGGGCGGAACAACCGCGTGAGGTTGTCTACCACCACCATACAGGGGCGGGTGGCTCTCCCGTCCAGGGCACGGCGCCAAGTTCCACAATCTACAGCACCTACCTACAGCAGTGAGGTGTCGCCGTCCATGCTCACACGGATGCGCGTACCCACCCCACCGCCAGGGTTCTCCGCCAGCCACTGCTCGGGCGCCGCCTCAATCACCACGCTACCGCCGGACGCCGCCACGCGCTGAGCCATGCCCGTCAGGCCGTTACCGCGCGCATCGCCCGCACCCACGCCGTTATCGAGGATATCCAGGCCGGTTGCGCTCAGACGCACCCGCGCCGCGTTCGCGCCCGAGTGGCGCACCATGTTCGTGACCGCCTCACGCAGCACCCAAGAGAACAGCTTCGCGTTCACGCCAGCCACCGCGAGCGCGCTCTGAGCATCCGGCAGTTCGGCGCGAATACCGGCAGTCTGCAGGGCACGACCCGCACCCTCAATCTCACCCGAGAAGTCGGGCACACGCAGGCGCGTCACGGTTGAGCGAACCTCCGCCAGGGATGCGCGGGACAGCTGCGCGATTGCCTCCATCTCGGCACCGGCGCGGGCGGGGTCAATCTCCAGCAGGCGCTGCGCCAGCTCCGCTTTGAGGGTGATGACGGTCAGGGAGTGACCGAGCACGTCGTGCACGTCGCGGGCAATCTCTTCACGTTCCTCCGAGAGCGCCAGGGAGGCACGCGCTACATCCGCACGTTCGCCGAGCTCAATCAGGTAGGAGAAACCCAGAAGACCCAGCAGCGGCGCGCCGATAAAGAGAGCAATTCCGCCGTGCGCGGTGACGTCAAAACCGATGCCCGCCATAAAGATTAGCCAGGATGCCAGGGCAATCGTCGCCGCTACACCGAAGCGCAGGGGGTACGGGGCGATTGTGCCAAAAACCCAGAACGCCACAAAGTACATGCTGAACGACAAGAACACCGTATACGCCGATTCCAGTCGCAGCGCCGTCAGGCCAGCCACAGGCAGTGCCATCAGCACCGTCCAGATGACGCTTCGACGCACCGTGGAGGTGACCGGCACCAGCCACGGCACCGCGTACGCCGAGCAGTTCACCACCGCAAACAGCACCACCAGTGCCACACCGGTCCAGCGCACCGGCGCCAGCTCCGGGGTGGTGAGGAAGCTGTCCAGCGGCATGAGCAGAAACACCAGCCACGGGGCGCTAAAGCCCAGCGCCAGCCAGTTCACGTTGCCGCTGCGTTCCCGGTGGAGGAAGCGGAAGCGGTGCTTGCCCAGGGTGCGCTTCGCGGCGGAGGGTGCCGCCTCGTTCTCCGTGTGGGGGTGTTCGTTCTCGTAGGAATGGGTGTGGGTTTCGGTCATGGTTCTAGCCTAACGTGCGGGTGCCGCGGGTGCAGATACCACCGGTGCGGCATTGTTAGTAGCAGCGGTGTCAGTAGGGGCTGTGTTAGTAGGAGCAGCGTGAGTGGATACGGCTTCCGCCGCAGCCTCGGAAGCCCCTGATACTACGGAACCCTTGAGACTGCGGCGGAAAGAAGCATTTAGCGGCGGGTTGCGCGGCGCATCAGCAGGGCAGAAACACCCAGGAAGATAGCAGCCCACACGATGAGGCTCACCACGGCGTACCCGAGCGGCTCGGTGACGAACCAGTCCTCACCACCGCCCAGAATAATGGTCTGACCTGCGGTGAAGGGGTAGCGGGCGATCTCGGCGGCACCGTACAGCGGGGTGAAGCGGGCGTACTTCAGCAGGTCGGTGCTCAGCGGGGAGAACACGGTACCGAAGAAGCTCATAATCACCAGCAGACCGTTCGCAATGGACACGGCGTTCTCGTTACGAATCAGCAGACCCATCATGATGCCGTAGAAGGCGAACACCAGACCGCACAGCACCGTCAGCACGCCGGCGGCAAGCTGCTGGTTCACAGGAATCTCAACACCGGTGAACATGCCCACAATGTTCACCGCAATCACCGGCACCGCAGAGATTACCAGGGCGGTCAGCGCCTTCGCGCCCAGGTACTTACCGGTGGTCAGCGGGGTGAGCGCCAGCTGGCGGTTCCAGCCGCTGGAGAGCTCGGCGACGGTGCTGCCGCTAATCGCCACGGTGTTCTGAACGGCACCGTAGAGCGCCATGCCAATCATGACGTAGGCCGCTACGTTGCCGTCGCCCATCGGCTGGGAGGAGTAGTCCTGCATCGCGCCGAAGAGCAGGAAGAAGACGATGGGCAGTGCCACGCCGAAGAAGAAACGGTCGGTCGAGAGGATAGAAGCGCGGATATCGTAGAGTGCGTAGCGGAGCATGATGTTTTCCTTGAGGTGTGTAACGGCGGCGTAGCGTTTAGATGGTGTGGTGTTTAGGCGGTCTGATGTTTAGGCGTCGGATGCCTTAGAGGCGGCGGCCTGCTCGGTCAGCAGGGTGAAGGACTCGTCCAGGGAGGGCTTGGTGACCTCCAGGTCGCTGATGCTGTAGGTGTTCAGCAGAGTGCGCAGTACCTGCTCAATCTCCACCACGGAGATGCGGTGGCGGTACCCGCCGGACTCTTCGGTCACCTCGACCGGCACATCCAGGTCGGTGATGGGTGCGGGTGCGAGGAAGGAAAGGTGGCGGTGGCCGGTCAGGGCGCGAATCTCGTCGGAGGAGCCGTCAGCGATGATGGAACCGGATTCCATGAGCACGATGCGCTGGGCGAAGTTCTGTGCTTCTTCCAGGTAGTGCGTCGCAAAAAGAATGGTCGTTCCTCGTTCGGCGATGGCTTCCATGCGCTCCCAGAAGGTGCGGCGCGCATTCACGTCCATGCCTGCGGTCGGCTCGTCCAGGATCAGCAGTTCCGGCGAGTGCATGGTCGCCAGGGCGTAACGCAGACGCTGCTGCTGGCCGCCCGAGCACTTGCCGACCTTACGCTTAGCAATCTCGGCCAGGTCGGCGCCGGCGAGTACCTCATCCACGTCAATAGGCTTGGGGTACAGCGCCGCAATCATCTCAACCGTGGCGCGAATCGTCAGGTCCTTGAGCAGGCCACCGGTCTGCTGAACCGCACCGAGTAGACCGGCGCGTGCCGCCTCGGAGGCGTTGCGACCGAAGACGCTCAACTCGCCGCCGCTGGGCTGGGTCAGACCAAGAATCATGTCGATGAGGGTGGTCTTGCCGGCGCCGTTGGGGCCGAGCAGTGCGATGATTTCGCCGCGCTTGACGGTCAGGTCAATCGAGTTGACGGCGACCACGGTGCCTGCCGCGCGGGTGGAGAAAACCTGGCGGAGGGAGCGGGCGGAAATAACGGTTTCTGCGGTGTTTTGCTTGCTATTCTGAAGTGCTGCGGTGTTCATGTTTCTATTACACCGCCGGTTTTCGCACCGCTGCGGTACAGAGTGTCATGACCTGCACATGACAAATGTCATGAGTTGAGGACATGCGAGCGTCGCGACCGGTTACGCGAAGCGGGGGCTCCGTCCTCAAGGCGCCTGTGTCAATCGTTGTTGGGGCGCCGCAGAGGGGGCACTCCCCCGCGAGCGGAAACCGGCGCGTACCGCCATCCCAAGCCGTGCATCCCAATGCATCCTCAGGCACGAAAAACCCCGCGTAGCGAGACCACGAAGCAGCGGAGGCGGTCACGCGGAGCGGGGGCTCCGTCCTCAAGGCGCCCAGCGCCGCAGAGGGGGCGCTCCCCCGCGAGC
>NZ_KV808406.1:482866-620510 GCF_001812285.1 Rothia sp. HMSC065B04 | reverse complement strand
CCCGCGAGCGGAAACCGGCGCGTACCGCCATCCCTACCCATGCATCCTCAAGCACGAAAAACCCCGTGTCTTCTCCCCACACGGGGAAAAGGACACGGGGTCATCAGCTAAAAGGCTTAGCGAGTGGGCTTAGCGCCGCGGCCACCGAGCTGGCGGCCTACGTTCTCGTCATTCTTCAGGGCGGAACGCAGTTCCTTCGGCAGGGAGAAGAGAATATCTTCCTTCGCGGTCTCGACCTCTTCGATGGTGCTGTAGCCGTACTCGGCGAGCAGAGCCAGCACCTCCTGAACCAGAACCTCGGGTACGGACGCGCCGGAGGTCAGGCCCACGGTTGCCACACCTTCGAACCAGGATTCGTCGACCTGATGTGCGAAGTCCACACGCTCGGCACGCTTAGCGCCGTATTCGAGGGCTACTTCCTTCAGGCGCACGGAGTTCGAGGAGTTCGCCGAACCCACCACGATGACCAGGTCTGCGCGCGGAGCGATTTCCTTGATAGCGCCCTGGCGGTTGGAGGTTGCGTAGCAGATGTCGTCCGAGGGCGGATCCTGCAGGGACGGGAAACGCTCACGCAGACGCGCCACGGTTTCCAGGGTCTCGTCCACGGACAAGGTGGTCTGAGAAATCCACACAACCTTCTCGGGGTCGCGGACCGTTACCTGATCCACTTCCTCGGGCGAGTTCACGATCTGGATGTGCTCGGGCGCCTCACCGGCGGTACCTTCGACCTCTTCGTGGCCGGTGTGACCGATGAGCAGGATGTCGTAGTCCTGCTTGGCGAAGCGCACAGCCTCGCGGTGCACCTTGTTCACCAGCGGGCAGGTCGCGTCAATGGTGTTCAGGGAGCGGTCGCCGGCTGCGGAAACCACCGCCGGGGACACGCCGTGCGCCGAGAACACGGTCACGGAACCTTCGGGAACTTCGTCCACTTCATCAACGAAGATAGCGCCCTGCTTCTCCAGGGTCTCCACCACGTGGCGGTTGTGCACAATCTGCTTGCGCACGTAGACGGGCGCGCCGTAGTGCTCCAGCGCCTTCTCAACAGCAATCACGGCACGGTCAACGCCCGCGCAGTAACCGCGCGGGGTGGCGAGCAGGACTTTCTTCTCACCGGTGACGGGTGCGGCGGCTTCAACGTCGGCGCGGCTGCGGCGCTCGCGGGGTACGGGCGGCAGGCCCAGGGCAATAGTTTCAGTGGACATGGTTACTATCCTACGTTGTTCGGACTTTTAGTGTGTGATGACTGTGGCACCGCTCGCAGGGCTACGTCCCAGGGCGATGAGGCGAATCAGAATACCGAGCAGCAGGGCGAGGATCGCCATGACCAGCCCGTAGCTTGCCGCCGCCTGCAAGTGCCCGGTCAGTGACGGTGCAAGCTGGTTCCATGCCCCGGTAATCAGCGCCGTTCCGGCGGTGCTGTGGCTGGTAATTCCCAAGGTTTCAGGGCTTTGGCCGCCAAACCAGGCTGCCGCGCCCCATCCCAGCAGGGCGTAGAGCAGAGCCGTGACCACCGGTACCAGGATGCGGTGCCTGGGTGCCAGCAACGTAGCCAGCAACAGGCTCAGCACCGAGATGATGGTCAGCGGCACGGTGGATTTGCCCAGCGCGGCGGCGCGGTTAATGCCGGCATGCAGGTACCACTCCTGCTGCTCCTGCTGGTTGTTGCCGTCCTTTACCCGGTCAATGTTGAGGGTTTCAGGGCCGAGCTTCGTCAGGTCCGGGTCGAAGGAACCGATAGAACCGACCTTCGCATCCAGCGCACGGTAGAAGGGGGTGAGCACAATGACGGCGGGGCCGTCCTGGTGTTCGAGGTTGTAGCGGCGAGTTTCCTCGGCTATTTCCTTCCAGAGGCTTCGATATTCTTCAGTTTTTGACAGCTCAGCCGCGGAACGGTTGAGCAGGGAACGTATGCCGTCTTGTGTCGGCTTTACAAGAATGGAGTATAAGCCGCTTTGTTTGGTGCCGTCGAGGAAGGTTGTCATAGCCTCCGACTTCATGAGGTCTTCGACTGCGCCGTCCGCGATGCGCGAGGCGAGCTGCGAATCCTCCGCCAGGTTGGAGGAAATCTGCGAGAAACCGCGCTCTGACATGAGCTTGGAGTTCACCCAGGCACCCGCGGTTGCACCCAGACCGGTCACCAGGGCCAGGGCGCACAGCACAACGGTCAGGAACCTCCGCAAACCTGCCGCAAAAGGAGGCTCGGGGGCGGCATGCAGTTCAGCCTTGGTGGAGGCTGCGGCGTGGCCGAGCGTGCGCGTGGGCTGTAGCAGAGTGGTGTCTTCATCCGCCGTATAGTAGCCGTCCGTGCGGGTAATCCGAGTATCGACGACTCGGGTCGCGTCCGCCGGGTAGTTTTGCGCGCCAGTACCCGCCGCTGACGAAGCCGCGGCGGTGTTGAGGGCGTTGTTCTGATGTGCTGACTGATCGGGTGAGCGCATGAGCCTAGGGTACCCGCTCACAGTGTTCAAAGCCGATTCAGACCCGCAGAATGCGCCAGAAGCTAAGTTCTGCCTGCACTGCGTGCAAGCTACCCGAGTCGCCAGGCTGACCTGTGCGCAGGCGCATAACCGACCAATCAGGGACAATAGAGATTATGAACTTCTACAACCCCTCCGCAGCGCAGCCGGCACCCGCGCTGGTGGTGCCGCCCGTGCACGAGCGGCAGCTTCCCGGGAAGTCTCAGGAAACCACCGCCACCAACCCCTGGCCCCTCGCCCTGCTCGCGCAGAACCTCAAAAACTACGTAGACAAGGTTCCCGAGCTCTGGGTGGAGGCGCAAGTCGCCTCCCTCAACGGCCGCGGTGGCAACGTCTTCATGGAGCTCAAAGACCTCAACGAAGACTTCTCCTTCACCCTCGCGCTCTTCGGGCGTGCCGGTAGCGGCCTGGCGGCTGATGTGACCGTAGGCGCTCGCATCGTCACCCGCGCCAAGCCGAGCCTGTGGAAGAACGGCAAGCTCTCCCTCATCGGCAAGGAAGTGTACGCGGTCGGCACCGGTAACCTGCACGAGCAGCTGCAGCGTCTGCGTGAAGCTCTCGCCGCCGAGGGGCTGTTCTCTGACGCGCGGAAGAAGCCGCTACCCATGCTACCGAACCGTGTGGGTCTGATTACCGGTCGCGATTCTGACGCGGAGAAGGACGTTATCCGCAACGCCTCCCTGCGCTGGCCCGGCGTGGTCTTCGAGGTGCGCAATACCCGCGTTCAAGGTGAGGGTGCGGCGGCTGAGGTCATTGCGGCCCTCGCCGAGCTGGACGCCCACCCAGAAGTGGATGTCATCGTCATCGCCCGAGGCGGCGGCTCCTTCGAAGACCTGCTGCCCTTCTCTGAGGAAGCGCTCATCCGCGCCGTCGCGGCGGCCACCACCCCGGTGGTCTCGGCAATCGGTCACGAGGCGGACTCCCCCATCCTCGATGCGGTCGCGGATCTGCGCGCCTCCACCCCCACCGATGCGGGTAAGCGCATCGTGCCCGATATTTCGGAGGAAACCGCCCGCATCACCGAGGCTCGCGCCCGCCTGGACCGTGCGGTGCTCGGCTACGTGGGCATGCAGATGAACTACATTGCGCAGCTGCGAAGCCGCCCGGTGCTCACCCACCCGGAGTCCTCCCTGCTCATGCGTGTGGAGGAGCTGAGCCAGCTACGCGAGCGCGCTCACCGTTCGGTGCAGCACCGCTTGGAGCGTGAGTCGGCGACTCTGTCGCATACGTTAGCGCGGGTGCGTTCGCTCTCGCCTGCGCAGACGCTCAACCGCGGCTACTCTATCGTTCAGGATGCCGCGGGCGCTATTGTGCGTGACGCTTCGGCGCTGAGCGAGGGCGAGCAGATTACGGTGCGTGCGGCGACCGGTTCGGCGCAGGCAACCGTGACTTCTACGGATCCCTCAAACATCTCCTAAACCTCGATACCCCTAGTTTTTATCCCTAGTTTTTACCCCTGAAAGGTTCCTCAATGAGCGAGAACATTAGCTTCAACAGCGCCGAGTTGGGCGCACCCGTCGAAACCCTCGGCTACGAGCAGGCGCGTGCCGAGCTGGAGCAGGTCGTGCGCCAGCTGGAGTCCGGCGCCAGCGACCTGGAGACCTCCATCGCCCTGTGGGAGCGTGGCGAGGCGCTTGCCGCCCGCTGCGAGGCGTGGCTGCAGGGCGCGCAGGAGCGCCTGAACGCGGCACGCGGCGCACAGCAGGGCGGTCAGGAGAGCCCGGCAAACTAAAGCCGTTTCCAGCACCCGTTCTGGCACATCCGCCAGCTGTCAAATAAAAATAGCCTGCCCCGCAGCTCATCAGAACTGCGGGGCAGGCTATTTCTATCTGTCACAAGGCAGAGACAGCAGGGCTAGTGCTTCTGCTTGTAGTCAGCCATGAAGTTACCCAGGCGCTCCAGGGCGCTGGTGAGGGTCTGCGTATCGGGCAGGAACACCAGACGGAAGTGGTCCGGGTCCTTCCAGTTAAACGCGCGGCCGTGGCTGAAGAGAATCTTCTGGCTCTTCAGCAGATCCAGGGCGAACTGCTCGTCGTCGGTAATGTCGAAGCGCTCAACATCAATCTTCGGGAACAGGTAGAGCGCACCGTCCGCGCTGGTGCAGCTGATGCCGTCAATCTCGTTGAGCATCTTGTGCGCCAGGGTGCGCTGCTCGTACAGGCGGCCGCCGGGAACAATCAGCTCGTTAATGGACTGGTAGCCGCCGAGCGCGGTCTGGATGGCGTGCTGTGCCGGAACGTTGGCGCACAGGCGCATGGAGGCGAGCAGGTGAATGCCTTCCAGGTAGCTGGAAGCGTCCTTCTTCGGGCCGGTGATAGCGACCCAACCCGCACGGTAACCGCAGACGCGGTATGCCTTGGACAGGCCGGAGAAGGTCAGGCAGAGCACGTCGTCGCCGGTGAGGGTTGCCATGTTGATGGCTTCAGCGCCATCGTAGGTAATCTTTTCGTAGATTTCGTCAGAGAACACGACCAGACCGTGTTCGCGTGCCACATCCACAATCTGCTTAAGCACGGAACGCGGGTAGACGGCACCGGTGGGGTTGTTCGGGTTAATAACCACGATTCCCTTGGTACGCTCGGTAATCTTCGACTTAATGTCTTCGATGTCCGGGTACCAGTTGTTTTCCTCATCGCAGAGGTAGTGCACGGGCTTGCCGCCGACCAGCGCGGTGGCTGCGGTCCACAGCGGGTAGTCGGGCATGGGGACCAGGATTTCGTCGCCGGTCTCGCACAGTGCCTGCAGGGTCATCGGGATCAGCTCAGACACACCGTTACCCAAGTAGATAGATTCGGTGTCGAGGTTCATGATGCCGCGGTTCTGGTAGTGGTGCACAATGGCGGTACGTGCCGAGTAGAGGCCGCGGGAGTCAGAGTAGCCCTGAGTTTCGGGCAGGTGACGAATGATATCCATCATGATGGCATCCGGCGCCTCAAAGCCGAAGGGTGCGGGGTTACCAATGTTCAGCTTGAGGATGCGGTGGCCCATCGCTTCCATGCGATTGGCTTCATCCAGAATAGGGCCGCGGATGTCGTACAGGACGTTGCTCAACTTTGAGGACTGACGGTACTTCGTCATGATGATTTACTTTCTAGGGTGATCCAAAATGAATTGTGCTGCGTCATCATCTGCGATGGGGTTGGAACCGCTAGTCAGACGCAACAGGAACGAGAGGTTACCCGTGTCTAATGTAGATGATACGCGGTTAATTGCCGTCCGGGCGCTATCTGGCAGGGTACGGCGGATAATGGGCACCAGTTGCTGCTGCAAAAGCGCCGTCGAGGGGTCTTCCAGGGTGACCAGGCGATTCTCTTCAATCGCGGAGTCGCTGCTGTGCAGCAGGGTCACCTGCACGGTGTCTGCGGTGAGGGCGTTGACGCGCTCGGCGGGGTCGTCCTGAATCTTCGGGTCGTGCACACGGTAACGGTAGAGGCTACGCAAAGAATCCACGCCGTAGGTGCCGCTGGAGTACCCGGTCGGGATGGAGAACACCAGGGAAGACTGCACATCGCGCAGGTTCGCGAGGGAGTTGAGCTTGTGGCGGGCGCTCACGGCGCGGGTAGTGACCAGCACATCCTTGTTGGTGGCGCTAGCACCGTTGAGAAGCATGAGCTCTTCGGGCAGGATGCGCGAGATGGCGTTGGTCATGTCGGTGGTGCTCATGGCGCGCAGGTTGATGGGGTCTGCGGAGCGGGTGGAGCTTGCGGTGGGGCTCGCGGTACCGTCCGTAGCATGCGCGGAGGCGGTGCTCTCCTCCGCGGTGGGGGTGGCCGCCGGGGGCAGGGTCACGCCTGCGGCTTGAGCGGAGGCACTCACGGAGGCGGCGATACGTTCGTTCTGTGCGGCGGCGGGGCTAATTTTGCCGTCGTCGGTCAGGTAGAGCAGCAGGTCTCCGCTGTAGTCGATGACCAGGTCCAACGATTCAAGCGCGGCGGCGGTGCTGCTTTCCTCATCGTCGGGCAGAGTTGCGGTAGGGGTGGCTGAGTTAGCCGAAGGAACCATGAGCCCGCGCAGGGCGGTAGCGCGGCTGTTGTCGGTGTCAACAAGTTCAACGGAGTAGCCAACCTGTCGCAGGGCGCGCGCGTACACGTGCGCCACGGCGCGCATTTCACGCAGGGCACCGTAGCCGATACGCAGGGTACCGTAGCTGGATGCGGAAGGGTCCACCTGCGGGGTTGCGTCATTATTCCCGCAAGCGGCAAGCAGCGGCATGAGCGCCAGGGAGGTGAGCGCCGCACGGCGGGTGAGGGTTCGTCGGTTCATTAGGGAAGCTTCCGTGCGTTTTCATCGGCAAGAAATTCGCGGTATTCGCGTGCCCAGCTGGCGGCATTGGAGTAGCCCATCATGGAGGCTACCTCGTCGATGAGGGTGCCGTAGCGGATGGTATCCAGCTCTGCGATGGGCACCCAGCGTGCCGTGTCGGAGGAGCCGTTGACCTCGTGGCGCAGTTCGCCGGTGACAATGTGGGCACGGAAAACCACCCGCAGGGCGCAGAAAGGCAGCGCCTGCGGGTCCTTCTGGGTCGAGCGCACGGGGAAGTGTCCGGCGTGCACGCCCAGAATGTCTTCAATGGCGACGCTGTAGCCGGTCTCTTCGAGGGTTTCCCTCAGCGCGGTTTCGTCAGCCTGCTCGCCGGGTTCCATGCCGCCACCGGGCAGGGACCAGAGGGGGCTGAGCGCGCGGTCTTCGGGCACCCAACGAGTCATGAGCAGCTTGCCCTGCTCGATGATGACTGCGTAGGCTGCGGGTCGGGTTTCCATTGCTAATGCCATGGTTCGATTTTACCGTCTATCGTTCTTTAGCGTTTCTTACCGCGGCGTGCGCTGGCGGCTTTGGCGGACTGTCGAGCGTGCTGGCGTGCGTTGCCGTTTTTCTTGGCGTTGGCACGCTTCTTATCGCGTGCTTCACGGCGTGCGTTGGCGGCTCGAGCCTTCGCTTTTGCCTTTGCTTTTTCGGCTGCGACGCGTTCGGCGCGTGCCTGTCGGGTTTCGCTACCGCGGTCGCTGGTTGCGGTGCGTCCGCGCACAATACCGATGAAGTCCTGCAGGAGCGCCTCGAGCTCTTCGCTGCGCGGCTCACCCTTGGGGGCACGCGGCCAGACCAGGTGCACCGGGTAGGTGTCCAGACCCGCAACGGGGCGGTAGGTGAGGTCCTTGCGGTGGTAGAAACGCGCAATGGACATGGGCACAATGTACAGGCCCACACCGGCGGCAACCAGCTCGATGGTTTCTTTATCGTTCAGGCCCTCGGGCACGATGCGACCGGCACTCTCACGCCATGCGCGGGAGACTTCCTCATAGGCGGGAATATCGGAGGCGGGCTGCAGCAGGAACTCTTCAGCAAGCTCCTCCACGGGCACCTCATCAAGCACGGTGAGCACATGGTCCACCGGCAGAATGACCACGGGCAGCTCCTCGTAGAGGCGGATGCTGTGGTACTTCTCGCCGTCGGTGCTTGCCGGTTCACGGTCGGGGCGCACAATGCTCATGTGCGCGAAGGGGTTCTCGGGCACAGCCTTACGCTCAATGGGGGCGTGCTCGGTAGCCTCGGCGCTATCCTCAGCGGGCGCCTCGGAGACAGTTTCTTCCGCGGAGTTGAGGGCAGGGTCAATCAGGCACAGGTCCTGATGCAGGGAGTCCAGGCCGCGCGCCTCACGCACGGGCACCTCCGCCAGCTGCACGCGGTCGCCGTAACGCTCGTGCCAGCGGTTGAACCACTTGCCGGGCATAATCGCGGGCACGTAGCTAATGCGCAGCACAGAGCGCTGCAGCACGGGGACGGGCAGAGCCTCCGGGGTCTGGATCATCGCCAGCTGCTCGGGATGCAGGTACACGCGGGTGGGAGCTTCGCTTTCTACCTGGTCGGTAGCGTTTTCGGGCGCGTTCTGCTCGGGGTCGATTGCGGTGAGGGCAGAGTCGTTGACGGGCTGCTCTTCGGGGGTGCCTGCGGTGGAGGATGCGGATGAACTCATCCCTCCACGCTAGCACATCTTGGGCGGGGGCATTGAGGGTAGGTGAGTGGCCTCAACCCGGCGAGATAGTGCACCTATCCCCCGCTGAAGGTAGGACTAGTTCTCGGCGATGTTATCCGCAGTGTTCTCAACGGTTTCGCGGTTAATGCGGCGTTCGCGCAGCTGAGTCACAATGACCAGCACCGTGATAACAATGGCAAGGGCGAGCGGGAACATCCACGGCTCCAGGCCGAGGGCCGCAAGAATTGCGAAGCCGATGGTGGTGTAAATACACGCCCACATGAAGGTTCCAACCAGCATCGCGGGAACCCAGCGACGCAGAGGCATTTTCGTGAAGCCGGTCGTGATGATGACCGCGGTTTGCAGACCCACGGTGAGAAAGCAGAGGGGCACAGCAATAACGCCCCACCGGTTAATCAAGCGGCGCGCTTTACGGTAGAGCGGGCTGTCCATGGCTTTGCGGATGCGGTCGAGGCGGGCACCGCCTTCAGCAGCAAGCGCACCAAGAGCGTACACGATGCTGGTGCGGACGATTCCGACCACCCACATGAAAGCTAGGGCAACCTCAATCGGGAGTGCGTCAAACCAATCTTTCACCCGGCTATTCTCTCATGAGTGGGCGATATTAACCTGATTGAAGGTTTTTTGAGGCTTCTTATTCGACTTTTGGAGGTGGCAGAAAAAAATTTTTAAACTTTTTTCGGTCGGGGTTATTGCCCCTTTTCGCCTGCAATGGCGCGGATTTCACTTAGGTAAGCCTTAGTTTATTGACAGGGTGTCGCTATTTTCGGCTTGTCACCCGCACGGGAATTAGGATATATTTTTATTACCGAATAGGGCAGGCCTTGTGGGAAGGCCTTCCTAATCGGTCTAGAAGACTTTCTTCCTGTGTGTGATGCTAGAAAAGGAACCCCATGGACGGGGTTCCTTTTCTTTTTAACTTCTTCCCAATCATCCCCAGGCACACAAAAACCCCGACAGTGTGAACTGTCGGGGTTTTATGCGTGACTGGAGCAAAGTCTACTTCTTACCCTGGTTCTTGTCCTGGCGGTGCAGAGCACTCAGCGGCTTGGGCAACTGAACCGGGTTCCAGGTGTTGCTCACAGCCTCAAAGGAGGAGCCAGCACCGGGGTGGCGGTTCGTCGCACGAACACCGCCGGTCGCAGTAGCACCGGTCGAAAGAGCCGGGTCGTTCAGCGAGGCGATATCCAGCGCATCGAACTCGGAATCATCCAGGACATCCGGCAGAGGAATCTCTTCGGGAACCGGCTGAGCGGGAGCCTGAGTAGCAGGTGCCGCAGGCGCCTGGCGGACGGGCGAACCATCGCGCAGAGCCTGACGAGCCACCGGCTGATCCGGGTGAATAGCCGACTGCTGTGCGGGAGCTGCTACCGGCTGCACAGGTGCCTGGGTGGCTGGTGCAGGCTGAGCTGCTACCGGCTTGGCGGGAGCCTGTACGGGTGCCTGAGCGGGCTGTGCGGGCTGAGGCTGGACAGGCTGGCTCGGAGCAACCGGAGCCTGCGCTACCCGCTGAGGCTGTGCCGCAGTACGCGGTGCACCGGAGGAAGTAGCGGAACCGCTCTCCTGATCGAAGAGCACGCTACCACGGCGAATCGGCTGGAAACGGCTCGGACGCTGCTGCTGGCGACGCTCCTGACGGTGTGCGACGGGCGCCTCCGCCGCGCGGGCAGAACGGGCAGGTACGGCACGAGAAGAATGAGCAGGTGCCGCAGCAGGCGCTTCCGCACGAGGAGCCGCCTCGGGAGCCTCATCGGAGGACTCCACCGCGATGTGCGCGCGGCTCGGACGTGCCGCCTCGCGGTTCACACCGTGTATAGACTTGCGGGTAGTAGCCTCACGGGTGGCGGGGCGAGCATGATGTGCAGGCTCTTCAGCAACTTCAGGCTCCACACCCTCAGCCGCCGAGTCCTCTACAGGCTCAGAAGCATCATCGCCGGCTTCTTCATGTTCATCGGACTCTTCGTAGGCTTCGTCCTCAGCTTCGTCATCCTCATCATCTTCTGCCTTAGCTTGGCGTGCATCGCGGCTCGCCTTGACCTGGTTAGCAACAGACTCCAGCAGACCAAAACGGCTCACAGCCCATGCACCGCCGGCAAGAATCAGCAAGAGAACAGCCCAGCCCCACGCCAGCACACCAAAGAGCGCCAGAAGACCGGTAACCAGGGCAAGAACACCCAGACCGGCAGCAACCAGCAGGGCAATACCGCTCGGGCTCGAAGTATCAAAGTAGGACAGAGGCGAGGGCTTTGCGTCCTCCACGACCGGAATCTCGTCCGTGTACGGGGCAGTCGGGGAAGATTCGCGAATCTGCGAAATAGAAGCCGTATCGGGCGCAGGCTGGGCGGATTCCTCCACCGTGTGGGAGGAACGGGAAGACGCCTGCGGAAGAGCGGAAGAGGGTAGGGAGGTGCCCGGCGCCACCGCATGATCGGAGGACTGGTACGCCTCCGACTCATTCAGCAGCACACCCGCGGAGGCGAGAATATCCTCTGCAGTACGCTCAGCGCTAATCAGGGGACGCTCGGGTTCCATGGCAGGACCAGCGGGCGCGCGACGCAGGCTCCTGGGCACAAACCACAGCAGCAAAATCACGGTCAGAATTACCAACACACCGGAGGTGTTCAAAAGCGTCATATTCAGGTCGCCCTCTATCGTCCCTTTATCCCTAGACTTTAATCATACCCTTATATTCCCAATGCTTTCCATAAGCGGCAAGAATCGGGCTGGATATGCACATATACCCCTGAAGGAATATGCACACTACAACGTCGTCGCGTCCCTGCACAAGGCACACCCTGGGCCCTCGCCCAGTAGCACCCCAAGCACATAATAGACACATACGACGCAAAGGAAGGCGCCCTCCCTTGGGGCTAAAACGCCCCACCGGAAAGAACGCCTTCCTCAGCGTGGTTGGTATTTATCGGTTGCCCTCTTTAGAGAGCGGGTGCAGAGTAATTAGCAGTTCTCTGCAACAAAGTCCTTCAGCCATGCGCGCAGGTCGTCACCGAACTCGGGGCGCTCAGCAGCAAGAATAACGTTTGCCTTCAGGTAGGACAGCTTGTCACCGGTGTCGAAACGGCGGCCGGAGAAGACCACACCGTAGACACCTTCGCCTTCGCCCTCACCCTGAGCCAGAGTCTGCAGAGCGTCGGTCAGCTGAATCTCGCCGCCGCGGCCCGGAGCGGTGTTCTCCAGAACCTCGAAGACCTTCGGGCTCAGAACGTAACGGCCAATCACAGCGTAGTTCGAGGGAGCCTCATCAGCAGCGGGCTTCTCAACCAGACCGGTGATCTTGACGAAACCGTCCTCGCCTTCAACAGCCTCAATAGCAGCTGCACCGTAAGCGGAAATAGCCTCGCGGGGAACCTCCATCAGAGCAACGACGGAACCGCCGGTGCGCTCCTGGACCTCCACCATGCGAGCGAGCAGGTCTTCCTTCTCGTCAATCAGGTCATCGCCGAGCAGAACAGCGAATGCTTCGTCACCAACGTGGCGCTTTGCGCGCAGAACAGCGTGGCCCAGACCCTTGGGGTCGCCCTGACGCACGTAGTGCAGGTCGCCACCCATCTCATTGGTAGCTACCACGGATGCGAGTAGGGCGTCCTTACCCTGCTCAGCGAGCTGCTGCTCCAGAACGGGAACGCGGTCGAAGTGATCCTCGAGAGCGCGCTTGTTACGGCCGGTAATCATCAGAACGTCGTTCAGACCGGCACGGATTGCTTCCTCCACCACGTACTGAATCGCGGGGCGATCAACGACGGGGAGCATTTCCTTGGGGGTTGCCTTCGTTGCGGGCAGGAATCGGGTGCCCAGACCAGCAGCAGGAATAACTGCCTTAGTAACAGACTTAATTTCAGTAGCCATGCCACAAGAATACCCTAAGTTGTAAAGTACTTAAGGCGATTTATAGACACTATGACATGAAAAAATCTTCAACGTGACTAACTACATATCCACAGCGGCCCATTCTTCGGTGTGCAAAGAAAATGCACCCCACAGAACTCAGCACTATTTTTCTCAAACCCTATACTAAAAAGTGGAATCCACGTCCCCGCAGATATAGGTCAATTTTCACCACCCACCAGGGCAGTTTTACCCTGCGCACGGATACCTCTCAGCATAGAGTGAACGCACCTTACTTCCTACGGGACGCGCCACTCCCCAACCCTTCACACAAGACCCGCAACGACGATGGGACACACCATGCACCTCAACACAACCCCCGCCACCAGCAACTCCGACGCCGGTGCCAGCGCAGACGATATCTCCCTAGACAAAGACATTCTCCGCTCCCAAATCCGCCCGCGCCGCCTCACCGCACGCAGCCACCGCGGCGAACACGGACAGCAACATCTGACTGACCTTTTCACCCACCACATTCTCGAGGCGGTTGCGCAGCGGGTCCACTCCCCCGGTACCATTGCGGCGTATCTGCCCACCAAATCTGAGCCGCCCATTGTCCAAGCACTAAACGCTCTCCATGAGCAGGGACACCGCATCCTCGTGCCCGTCGTACGCCCCGGTCGCAAACTCGCCTGGGTGCACTGGGACCCCACCGTTGAGCATCCGCTCAGCCCCATGGGCATCCCCGAACCCGAAGGCGAAGAACAAGACACGCAAGCATTCATTGACGCCGACCTGCGTCTCATCCCCGCCCTTGCTTTTGATGCAGGCGGGCACCGCCTCGGTCAGGGAGGCGGCTACTACGACCGGATTATCCCCCTGCTCAGCGACCAGCAGCTCACCGGCCGGAGCATCGGCATTGTCTTCAGCGACGAAATCTACGAAACCATTCCCTACGACCAGTGGGACGCTATTCTACCGGTGATTCTCACCGAGCGGGGCATTTTCCTCGCTCACCAGCAGGGCTAAAAGCACCCGGCTCACCCACGCCCGATTCGCTCTTGATTGACACCCAAATCTTTATGCAAAAACGCAAAGATATGCAGGAACACACCAACAAAATCACTCACGAAAAAGACGAAAAGAAACAGAAATAGCTATTTGAGAAGAAAACGCAAATAGCTCCCAACCTTTCAAAAGCGGTACACTCAAACCACGTTAATAAACCATCCCAGCGAAAACGGATACAGAAGGACAAAATGCCGGTCTACGTTTACCAGTGCAAGAATTGCAACCACGTCTTTGAACAGCGCCAGTCCTTTAGCGACGATGCACTGCGCATCTGCCCGCAGTGCGGCGAAGAAACCCTGCGCAAGCGCTACAACACCGTCGGAGTGACCTTCAAAGGTTCCGGCTTCTACAGCACCGACAAGGGAAACTCCTAAACGGAAGTTCCACACCAGCCAAAAAGAGAGGGGCGGGGCAACACATGTTGCCCCGCCCCTCGGCGTTTAAGAAGCACTCCCGACTCGGAGGCGCTACACGATATTGTTACCCCAATGCGGAGGACGCTGCTGACTCATCCATTCCAGACGCTCACGCTCCTCCGGGGTCAGCGGCTGCGCGGAAGTAGCCGCTCTCTGAGAACCTGTCTTCGGGGAACCTGCATTCTGCGAGTTCAGGTTCTGAGCATCAGCTTTCTTCGCGGAAGCCCCCGCAGCAGACGAGGCACCCGAAGCCACCACCGGAGGCGTCGTCACACCCACCAGCAGAGGCTCAGCCCCGCTCACCGAGCCGCCGCCGCTCACACGGCGGTGACCGCGGCGAGGCTTCGGCGTCGACGAATAACTAGCCACGGACCTCAGCGCCCTCATCCATATCCAGGTAGTGCAACACGCGCGCCACCACAGCATCCGGGTCAGCGAACACCTCCAGGGTGCCCAGCGTAATGTAGTTCCAGCCCGTGCGGCTCAGACGCTCCGGCAACAGACGGGTACGCTCACGCACCGAAGCACGCGCGTAATTCTGCTCGCCATCAGAGCACGCCACCAGCGGCATAGCCGCCGGAGCACTCGGCTGCGAAGACACCACGGGAGCCACACCCAGCGCGGGCACCGGCTCAGCAGCCAGCTTCTCCGGGGCGTGCGCAATCAGAGCGATATCACCCTCACCGCGGCTCACACGCACACCGCAAGCCTGCAGGCGCGCCACCAAATCGTTCAGCAGCCAGTCACCCAAATCCGGGGTGTCTGCGTCGTCGGCAGCCAAGAATGCGTTACGCGGCAGAGTTTCCGGCACGCGCTGTGCCTTCGCTTCCACCTCTTCACGCGCCTGACGTTCCGCGTGTTCACGCAGCAGGTGGTAGAAATCTACCGCGCCATGATGCAGCTTCTGCGGGTCCAGCTCGGAGGGGTCAATACACGAGACAATGCGCAGGGCACGGCGTGCACGAGTCAACGCCACCACAAAGCCCTGGCGGCCATGCTCAGCAGACAGCTGACCCAAATCGTACGACGCCTGACCCAGTCGGGCACGGCCCACACCCAGAGAGAAAATCACGGTGTCGCGCTCGAGGGTCTCAGCGCGGGTCAGGTCGACCACGCGGAAAGACTCCTCACCAGCGGCGAAGAACGGCGCCAGTTGCGGGTACAGGCTCAGGGCGTGACGCACCGACTCAGCCACACGCTGAGCGTGCTTCGGGCTTGCCGTCACCACCGCCAGCGAACGATCCGGGGTACGGTACGCGTGCTCAAGCACCAGGTTTGTCACGCGCTCCACCTCAACACCGGGCGAATCCAGGTTCGCGTTATCGCTGACCTTACCGCGAGTATCAATGTACTCAACGGTCAGCGAACCGGCAGGCTGAGAGGAGGCGCGGCTCACCGGAGCCGCATGTAGCTGCGAACCGTAGAACTCACGGTTCAGGTAGTCCAGAATCACCGGGTCCATGCTGCGGTGTAGCATCGCCAAGGTGCGGTTGGGCAGTACGGTAGCGAGCACATCGAAGGTGCTGTCCAGCTGCTCGTCGGTCGGCTCGGGCGCACCGAAAGTCGGCGCGGACACGATGAACGGCGAGGGGTAACCCGAATGCGGGTCGCCCAGGGCAATCACCTGGTCGGCGCGGGTAATCGCCGGCAGGTTCGCCGCCAGCGGGGTCGATTCGGAGTCCAGCAACAGCACCGTATCAAAACGCATGGAGGCGGGAACCTTACGCGCCAGGGCGAACGGGCTCGCAGTCCACAGCGGCAACAGGGTACGCGCCATGACCGGGGCGTGAGTCAACAGCTCCTCGAGCACGAACTCGTAGCCGCGTAGCTGACTCTTCAGGTACGCCGCCTGGTCGTGCTCAGACTCAATACGTTCAGTCCACACGCGCGCAATCTTCGCCAGCAGACGCGCCGGGGCGCTGGTCATGTGGGCGTAGTCGGCGCGACGGAAACGGGACTCCGTATCGCGCAGACGGTCGCCGTCCAGCAGCTTACCTTCGTGATGCTGCAGCAAGAATTCCAGGGCAGACTGCCACCAGGCAAGCTCCAGCTCAGCGGAAACAACCTCGATCGGAACCTGACGTGCGTACAGGTCATCGAGCAGCTCCGACAGGCCGCGCTCACGCAGCTTCTGGGTCAGAGCATCACGCTCAGGCAGGGTCATCAGCAGCACGCGGTCCGCCATGAGGGCGTCCAGGCGCGCATCCAGCGCGTCCAGGTCGGTGCGCACAAAGTCGGTGCCCTCAACGGTGTCAGCCAGGACAATACCCAGGCCCGCCAGCTCAGAAACCAGGGAGTTCAGGGCGGCAGCCAGCTGATCCAGGTTCTCCGGGATCTGCGGGGTGCGGGGCGCCTCAATGTGGCGAATCCACTCGGCACGCTCCGCCTGAACCACCTTCAGCTGCTCGTGCAGGTCACCAATATTCACGCCGGGCAGGATGTACTCCTTCGCCGCGCGGCGCAGGCGGGAACGCTGCATGCTGCTCATCTCGATGCCGTTCTCACGACGCCACGCGCCCGAAGCAGTCGCCGCAATCAGGTCGGTCACTGGACGGTCGTAGACGTCTGCGCGGAAACGCTTGAGTGTCTCACGGATGCGCATCAGAATCGCCAGCTGCGACTCCCACTCGGCGATGGTGCGGCCGCGGCGCAGACCCAGCATGGCGCTGGTGCGGTTCATCGCCTCGCGCAGGTTCAGCAGGGAGGACTTGAGGGTAATGACCAGGGCGTACGCCTCGGCGGCTTCCTCATCATTGACCAGGCGGGCACGGTACCACGGGGAGGTACGCGAAGCCGCCGCAAAACCGTCAATCTCGCCCAGGCGCACCAGCTCGGCGCGCACCTGCTCACGCTCCATGAGCGCATCAAGCATGGGGCGGTCAAAACGCACACGGGTTGCCGGGCCGTCCTCGGAGGCGGTCAGCTCAGCCAAACGCTGCAGCGCCGAGTAGACAGAAATCTGCCAGTTCGCATCCTTGTTCAGCAGGGCACGAGTGTGGTCGAGCAGCGCGGCACGGGTCGCCACGAGCTCTTCGTTCAGGTCCTCAGAGTTCGGCTCTTCCGCGCCCTCATTGCGCACAATCGCGCGAATGAACTCGGCGCGCTGAGCCTCAGCGTCATGCTCGGCAAGCAGGTCGTAGCGCAGGCTCTCAATGCCGGTGCGCTTGAGCAGCGCCGAGAATTCAGCCAGGGTAGAGCGCTTCTCGCCCACCACGAGCACGGACTTACCGCGACCCATCAGGGCGGACGCAATGTTCACGGCGGTACGCAGCGGCTCGGTGCCGGGCGCCGCGGTAATCGTGAAGGAGAAACCGCTGACCGCGGTGTCGATAATCTCCTGGGCGTTAGCATCCGCGTCCAGCAGGAGCATTTCCTCTGCCGGGTCACGCTGGTCCAGGGGCGGCTGCAGGTTGTGGGCGTTGAGCTCGCGCGGCTTCACGCCGGGCACCTTCAGCGCCGCCAGGTCACGAACCAGCGGGGTGATGGCGGTGTGCGGCAGCTCGCCCAGGCTTTCCTTCAGGTCAGCAAAAGTGGAGATAAAGTACTTCGACTCGATGGTCATGCCCGGAATACGGCCTGCTGAGGCGCGCATACGTTCAATGACCGGCTCGGGGTCCAGACGGGACATGGAGTTCGCCAGCTGCGCCACATCCATGGTGCCCAGGTCGATGCCGTATTCCTGCTTGATCTGTCGGACCATCGCCGGGTTCAGGCGTGCAGAACCGGCGAGGCGCAGCTCGAAGTCGTCGTCCTTCGGGTGCGGGGTGATGCTCAGCGGCGCCATGAGAATCGGCGCGATGAAGCGCTTCTCGTAGGCGGCAGCATCCTCGCGGGTGTCGTGCGACAGCCAGGAGGCGGTACCCGCCACGAAGTAGCCGGAGTCCAGGCCGTGGTCGGTGGCGAGTTCGTAAATCTTGGTGCGCAGGGTGCGTGCGGAACGCATGCCCGCCTCCAGCTGCGACTTGTCGCGCAGAATCGTGGAGAGGCGGGTCTTACGTCCGGCGAGCAGCTGTGCCAGGCCGGAGGGGTTCGCCTCGGACAGGTCGATGTGCACGTAGTCGACCTGGTTGAAGTCGAGCATCGCGTCGGGACCGGTGTAGACGTCCATCTGTTCCGCCCAGCGCTCAAGCCCCGCCGAGGGGTCAAAGTCCTCGTGGGCGGGGTTCAGGTGTGCGGGCAGCTCGGCGATGTTGATTTCGTCGGCTACTTCGTGGGTTTCCTCTGCTGAGGTCGCGGCGGCTGCGGCGGGCTGAGCGGTATCAGCCGGGGCGCCGGGTGCGTGTTGCGCGTCGGTAGGCTCGGGAATCTGGTTCACGTCGTGAGTGTCCTTGTGGGTCAGTGCGGTGTACGTTTGCGCGTACACACCGAAGATGGTGGTTCTTCCGGGGTCCTCTGCCCGGTGTGCCTCATGCTGTGTTTCAAGCGGGGCGGGTGTCAGTGCGCGCCTGCGTGCTTAATGCGCCGATGTGCTTAATACGCCGGGTGCTTACTTCGACCACATTGCGATGTTGGCGACGAGCAGCACTACGGTCACCAGTACGTAGAAGACCAGGGCGGGCAGAAGCGCCCAGCGGTACTTGGGCGCCAGCTCGCCTTCCAGGTTGCCGAAGCGCAGGGAGCGGAAGAGGAAGAAGCTCAGAATCGCGCCGGGCAGGTTACCGATGATGACCAACAGAATGGTCAGGTACAGGGCGTAGGCTCGTTCGGTGCGTTCGTTCTCTGCACCCGCGAGCTTGAGGGTGCCGCCCAGCAACAGGCTGAGGCATGCGTTCAGGAATGCCACGGTGAAGAAGGGAATCTTCAGGGCTGCTTGGAAGTCCATCTGGGAGTTCGCTGCACCCAGCACAATCCACAGCAGTAGCAGCGCGGGGATGATCATGAGGTACCAGAACAGGTACTTACGCATCTTCTCGGTGTTTTCGATGAGCGCGAAAATTGCGGTCACTGGGTGTCTCTTTCAGATGGTCTCAGGCGGATTCGGTCGGATTCAGGAGGAGTGAGTGAAGGAGCAGGTGGGCACAGTAATGCCTTATCAGGCGTCGGTTTCATCCCCAGCGTTGAGGGCGTCATCCACCTGGTCCTGTAGGGATTCGCGGCGCTCATTCTCAACGTGTTCAATGTAACGGCGCACGATGTAGTCCAGCAGCACCGACAGCGCAACAAAAGAGTAGTAGGGCTTACGCTGGGTGCTGATCTGGGTGGGGGTCGTCTGGTAGTGCAGGGAGTACTCGGCGTGCGAGGACATGTAGTTCACACCAATGGCGGTCACCGCAATCATGGGGATGCGGCGTAGCGCCAGCATCTTAATGTGTTCGCGCATGTTCTCGGTCTGACCGGAGAAGGACACAATGATGACCACGTCGTCCTGGGTCATATTGTTCATGGCGCTTTCGAACTCATTACGTGCCGGGATGACCTGGCAGAACTTACCGCAGACCTGCATGGACTTGGTAAATTCCTGCACAGCATTGCGCTGAGCGTAGCCGGTACCGAAGCAGTACACAGTGCGAGCCTCATGGATGCGCTTGAGCAGTCCGCTCAGCTCCATGTGCTCGAGGTAGTCATAGGTGCGCTGAATGTCTTCGCGGCCGCTCTCAATGAACCGCGGGTTGAAGGGTTCGCTGCGGTTCAGAGAGGACTTAATGAAGTACTTCAACTCAGCAAATCCGGAGAAGTTCAGCTTCTTCGTCAGGCGGATAATTGAGCTGGTCGAAGTATAAGTTTTATGTGCCAAAGAGTTGATCGTTGACTCCGCAACGAACTCTTCATTTTCTAGCATGAATGCCAAAATTTCCCGTTCAGTTTCACTGAATCGGTGCTGGTTCGCATTCACGACGTCTTGTAAATCCACTCAAAGCTCCTGAATCCGATGGTGAGCAATATATAAATAGTACACGCTCTAGGGTCATCGGCCAGGGTGGGCGAGGTTGGTCGTCTCTCACTTTGGGTGGGTGCCTCGTGCAGATTTGAGTCCGGGTGCGAGCCTGGATACAGCTTCGCCGGCGGCATCGGTGTTATCCGATACCGCCGGCGAAGTCTATACCTTATGAGGCGTTATGCCGTCAGACGGTTGAAAGCTGATTCCTCTTAGGAGAGGGTCTTAGCTTCGTTCACCATGGTCTCGAAACGCTCGCGAACCTGGGGAACATCCATGCCGACGATGACCTGGAATGCCTTGCCCTTGCGGACGAGGCCCAGAGCACCTGCATTCTTGAAGTCTGCATCCGAGGTGCTGACGAGGGACTCATCAGCAACGGAGACACGCAGGCGGGTTGCGCAGTTGTTCACGGTGGTGATGTTCTCTGCGCCACCAAGCAGTTCGAGGAAGCCTGCTGCGCGGGGTGCGTAGAGGTCGCCGTCAGCTGCGGGAGCTGCTGCGCCGCCGTCCTTCTCAGCAGCCTTAGCAGCCTTGTACTCTGCCTTGCTGTAGAGCTTGGTCTCGCCGCCGTCTTCTTCACGACCGGGGGTCTTGAAGTCGAACTTCAGGATCATGAAGCGGAAGACCAGGAAGTACAGGACGGTGAAGCACAGGCCCACACCGATCTGCATGAGGTAGGTGCCGGAGTGGTTTGCCCACAGCGGGATCCAGTTCTGGAACAGGAAGTCGAGCAGACCGCCACCCATGTAACCAACCAGACCCAGCTGGTACATGATTGCAGCCATGGTTGCTGCCAGGATTGCGTGAACCAGGAACAGCGGGGGTGCCAGGAACAGGAAGGTGAACTCGAGGGGCTCGGTGATACCGATCAGGATCGCGGTGAGGCAGACGGGGATCATCAGAGCGAGAACTTCCTTGCGCTTCTCGGGACGAGCAGTGGTGTAGAACGCCGCTGCGATACCGATGGGTGCAAAGACCTTGGAGTTACCGTGCAGTGCGAAGCCGCCGCCGGGGAACAGTTCCTTCAGGGGCTTGTCGCTCTTAGCAAACTCGGTCAGGTGGCTCGGCCAGTCCTTAGCAATACCGTTCGGGGTAACAACATTACCGAAGACGAACGGGGAGTAGATAAAGTGGTGCAGACCGGTCGGAATCAGGAAGCGCTCGAGGAAGGTGTAAACCCACACGCCGAGTGCGCCGGATGCGATGAAGAAGCCCTGCAGGGAGGAGATGCCGTGCTGAGCGTAGGGCCACAGCCAGGAGAACAGGAATGCCACGGGCATCATCAGGAAGAAGCAGACGCCGTAGACGTACTGGGAACCCTGGAAGATACCGAGGAAGTCGGGCAGCTTCTTGTCGAACCAGCGGTTGTGTACCCACACCACGATTGCAGAGATGATGATTGCACCGAAGATACCGGTGTCCATGGTCTTGATACCGGCGATCATCTTCAGACCGGTACCTGCCGCGCTCTTAGAGATGTCGGTGGTGTAGTCCAGGTCGAAGAAACCGGTGCCGCCCTTGCCCCATACCTTGAGCATGGCGCCGACGAAGTAGTTGAAGGTCAGGTAGACCATTGCAGCTTCCATCACTGCACGTGCGTTAGCGGTCTTTGCCAGTGCAATGGGCAGACCGATCACGAAGAGCAGTTCCATCTGGTTGAAGACGGTCCATGCGCCGGACTCCCAAACGGACCAGAAGTGGTTCCACGCGCTTTCCTTGTCAGCAGCGAGGGGAATCAGGTCGCCGTTCTGTGCAATGATCGCAATACCGACCGCGAGGCCAGCGAATGCGAAGAGAAGAACGGGTGCCAGCATGGCAGAGCCGAACCTCTGTACTTTTTCCATCATGAGGCTATACGCCCTTTCGGGTTGTCGAGTGAGCGGACGCAGGTGCCGGCGATCGTTGCCGGTCTGCGGTGGCAACGCCGTATCTTTATACCCTCAAACGAAAGTATATGAGACGGGTGCCACATATCCTGCGTGCGCTAAATGCCGAATGTGTTTTAGACAGAAACAATAATGCCAGGTCATACCTGCCCACAGGTACCAAAACTGTGAGTTTTGAAAGAGTTTTTCAGAACCTGAAACATATCCCGGCACTGGTTAAAAATACTTGCTGCAGATGAGACTTTTTCCCTATTACCTAGCGCACAGAATCGATAGCATAAACAGTGCGCCCATAGAGGTCAGAGTGCATAAACACTCACCACCTCAATACGCGGTGCGCATATCATTCTTCAACCTCACACATACCCCGGACTTAATACATGCGCTTCCTCACCCTCAATACGCACAGCTGGTGCGAAATCCACCAGATTGCCAAGATCCGTACCCTCGCCAAGTTCATTATTGAACAGCAGGTGGACGTCATTGCGTTGCAGGAAGTCAACCAGCTCACCTCCACCCCCGTGGTGAAGGAGCCCCTCAACTACCGCGGCGGCGCCGGCGTTCCGGTCCGCGAAGACAACTACGCCCTGCTGCTCGTGCAGGCGCTCAACGAAATGGGTGCCACTTACGAGTGGACCCTCACCGAAACCCACATCGGTTGGGACCGTTACGACGAATGCGTAGCTATCCTCTCGCGCCTGCCGATTCGCGGTATCAAGCCCATCAATATGTCCCCCGGCTACGGCTACCACCAGGTGCAGCGCCGCGCAGCACAGGCAACGCTCATCGAAACTGAGACGGGCACCTTCTGGTGCGCTACCACCCACATGTCCTGGTGGGACTTCGACGGCGAGCCCCTCTTCGCGCAGGAATACGCACACCTCTCGCAGGAGCTTGCCGAGTGCGCCCGCACCGCACCGGTACTGCTCGGCGGCGACTTCAACTCCGCAGCACATCTGAGCAATGAAGGCTACGCGCTGGTCACCTCCAGCGGCATGGTGGATACCCGATCCCTAGCGGAGCACACCGACGGCGAGAACACCGTCCACCGCGAAATCGCCGGCTGGGAAGGTAGCACGGATGCCAAGCGCATCGACTTTGTCTTCGCTGACCGACTGCTCACGGTGAACTCGCACGCGGTAGTCTTCCGCGACAACTCCCCCGAAGCCATCTCCGACCACAGCGGTCTACTCCTGGAAATTGACCCCTCCAGCTGGGCACCCCAGAGCCTCCTGACGCCCCTCACCACCCAGTCCTAAAAGGGCATCAGACTTTAGCCGCCCACAGAGCGGCCCCACACAACACTCATCCATACCAAGGGAAGGAAGAACAATGACGACCCAGACCCAGTGGTGGCAGGAACCGGTGGTCTATCAGATTTACCCCCGCTCCTTCAACGACTCCAACGGCGACGGCATCGGCGATCTGCCCGGCATTACCGAGAAGATTCCGTACCTCGCCAAGCTCGGTATTCAGGTGCTGTGGCTCTCCCCCATCTACGCTTCCCCGAACGATGACAACGGCTACGACATCTCCGACTACCGCGCCATCATGACCGAGTTCGGCACCATGGAAGACTTCGATGAGCTGCTCGAAACCGCGCACAAGCACGGCATCAAGCTCATGATGGACCTGGTCGTCAACCACAGCTCCGACGAGCACGAATGGTTCAAGCAGGCACGCTCCTCCAAGGACAACCCCTACCGCGACTACTACATCTGGCGCGGCCCCAAGGGCTTCGATGAGGATGGCAAGCCGATTCCGCCGAACAACTGGATTTCCTGTTTCAGCCCCTCCGTGTGGGAATGGGACGAGGCGACCGGCCAGTTCTACCTGCACTACTTCTCCGTCAAGCAGCCCGACCTGAACTGGGAGAACCCGAAGGTCCGCGAAGAGGTCTACGACATCATGCGCTTCTGGCTGGACAAGGGCGTGGACGGCTTCCGCATGGACGTCATCAACCTAATTTCTAAGGACCTCTCCTTCCCCGAGGACCCGGCAGTCCTCGCTGGCGGCCTCGACAACTCCCTGGCTGTCGCAGCGAACGGCCCGCGCGTGCACGAATTCCTGCAGGAGATGAACCGCGAGGTCTTGAGCAAGTACCCGGTCATGACCGTGGGCGAAACCCCCTGCGTGACCGTGGACGACGCCGCACTCTACACCGGTTTCGACCGCAACGAGCTGCAGATGGTGTTCCAGTTCGAGCACATGGACGTAGACGCCTCCGAAGGTGGCGTGACCGGCAAGTGGTCCGACCGCCGCTTCAACCTGGTTGACCTCAAGAAGGTCCTCACCCACTGGCAGGAAGGCCTGCACGGCCGCGGCTGGAACTCCCTGTACTGGAACAACCACGACCAGCCGCGCACCGTCTCCCGCTTCGGTAACGACTCCCCCGAGTACCGCACCGTCAGCGCCAAGATGCTCGGCACCGTGCTGCACCTGATGCAGGGCACCCCCTACATCTACCAGGGTGAAGAGCTGGGCATGACCAACGTCTTCTTCGACGATGTGAAGGACTACAACGACCTGGAGATTCACGACTCCTGGCGCAAGTACGTTGAAGAGTCGGGCCGCGTCTCCGCGGAGGACATGCTTCGCTACATCAGCGCCTCCGGCCGCGATAACGCCCGCACCCCCATGCAGTGGACCGCTGGCGAGAACGCAGGCTTCACCTCCGGCACCCCGTGGCTGAAGCTGAACCCGCGCTACACCGAAATCAACGCGGAGGCAGAGCTCGCTGACCAGGATTCGGTGTTCTACCACTACCGTGACCTGATTAGCCTGCGCCGCGAGCACCCGATTGTCCTGACCGGCGAGTACCGCCTGCTGGATGAAGAGGATGACCAGGTTTACGCCTACCTGCGCGTGAACTCCGATGAGGACGCCGCCGCAACCGGCGAGCGCGCCCTGCTGGTCGTTGCGAACTTCACCGATGACACCGTTCAGCTGAACTACGCGGGCGGCAACCTGGATTCGGTGGTGCTGACCAACTCGCAGGCACTCTCTCCGACTGAGCTGAAGGCAATCGAGAACACCCCGAAGCTGATTAGCTCGAACTATCGCGATGAGAACCGCGAGTTCACCGACGAGGGCACCCTGCTGCGCCCCTACGAGGCGAAGGTGTACCTCTTCGGTAACGCCAAGTAGCCGTACCCCACTCATACTGTGAGAAGGGGGACCAGATACAGACATTCCGGTCCCTCTTCGCCCTATACTTCAATCACAGACAAAATTTGTTCCTCTTTTCGGCTGGATGGCCGGTATAGAAAGGCAATTATGAGCAACTCCGAGGCATACGAGGTTCCCTCCTACGAAGGCCGCCAGTGGTGGAAGGAAGCCGTGGTGTACCAGGTGTACCCCCGCTCCTTCAACGACGCTAACGGCGACGGTATCGGTGACCTGAAGGGCATCACTGAGAAGCTGCCCTACCTGGCTAAGTTGGGCATCAACGTCATTTGGCTCTCCCCCGTGTTCGACTCGCCGAACGTGGATAACGGCTACGACATCTCTGACTACTTCGCCATCATGAGTGACTTCGGCACCATGGAAGACTTCGACGAGATGCTCGAGACCGCTCACAAGCATGGCATCAAGATCCTCATGGACCTGGTCGCAAACCACACCTCCGACCAGCACCCCTGGTTCAAGGAGTCCCGTTCCTCCAAGGACAACCCCTACCGCGATTACTACATTTGGAAGGATCCGAAGGGCTTCGACGAGGACGGCAACCCGATTCCTCCGAACAACTGGGCGTCCGAGTTCGGTGGCCCGGCGTGGGAGTGGGACGAGGCGACCGGCCAGTTCTACCTGCACATCTTCTTCAAGGAACAGCCCGACCTGAACTGGGAGAACGAGAAGGTTCGCGAGGACCTGTACTCCATGGTTCGCTGGTGGCTGGACAAGGGCGTTGACGGCTTCCGCCTGGACGCTATCAACATCATCTCCAAGCCCGAGGGCTTCCCGGATGACCCCTCCACCGACTTTGAGAAGCACACCTCCTCGATTCCGTTCGTTATCTCCAACGGCACCATGGTGCACCCGTGGATGAAGGAGCTCACCCGCGAGACCTTCAGCCGCTACGATGTAATGACCGTGGGCGAAACTAGTGCAACCAGCCCCGAGGACGCTAAGCTGTGGGCTGGATACCACACCGGTGAGCTGAACATGATCTTCCACTTCGATCACATGGGCGTGGATAACGACCCGAACGGCTCCCTGGGCGGTAAGTGGTCCTACGCGCCGTACAAGCTGACCGAGCTCAAGCGCATCCTGAACGACTGGCAGACCACCCTGGAGGGTAATGCCTGGGGTTCGCTGTACTGGAACAACCACGACCAGCCGCGTGTAGTTTCCCGTTTCGGTAACGATTCGGATGAGTTCCGCACCCTGTCCGCTAAGCAGCTGGCGACCACTCTGCACTTCATGCAGGGCACCCCGTACATTTACCAGGGTGAAGAGATCGGCATGACCAATGTGAAGTTTGATTCGATTGAGGATTACCGCGACGGTGACTCGATCCGCTTCTACGAGGACATGCACGTGGACCACAAGCGTCTGAGCCACGAAGAGGCAATGCAGGCTATCTACATCAAGGGTCGCGACAACGCTCGTACTCCGGTTCAATGGGATGCTTCCGCTAACGGTGGTTTCAGCCCCGAGGGCGTGACCCCGTGGATTGCTGTGAACCCGAACTACCCGGCGATTAACGCTGAGGCTGTTCTGGCGGATGAGGATTCGATCTTCTACCACTACCAGCAGCTGGTGGCTCTGCGCCGCGGCGAGCTGAAGGACCTGATGGTTTACGCGTCCTTCGCTCCGGTGGATTCGGTGCAGGTTCCGCACAACGAGGATGAGGCCGTGTACGCGTACACCCGTACCGGTGGCGCGGACGGTTCCCCCGCGAATGAGTCTCTGCTGGTGATTTCGAACTTCACCGACCAGGAGCAGGAGCGTGACTTCGCTGTGCTTGCTGAGGCTCGTGAGGCTGGCGCTCGTGTTGAGCTGGTGAGCTCGAACTACAAGGACGATGCGGGTTCGACCCTGCGCCCCTACGAGGCGAAGGTGTACCACATCGTACGCTAAGCGCTGTAGCTCGTTGAGTGCTACCGCGTGCCGATAAGGTGAATAGACAGTAGAAGGAGGGTGAGGCTTATGCCCCGCCCTCCTTTTGCTGTCTTTCTTGTTGTCTTCTTGGTTGTCCCAGCGTGCTTTCTTGGCTCTAATTATCTGGCGAACACGAGCTGCAGGATTGGCACGGCGAGCGCAATCATTCCCACGCTGACGACCGCCCCGGCGGCAATGACGGGGGCTGCGGTGCCTTCGTGCCGGTAGTGTGTTTCGAGGATTACGATGTTGGCGGCTGGCGGCAGGACCGCAAGGATGAAGAGCACCTGCGGATGCGCCAGCAGCTGGTCGAAGTGCACGCCCGCCGTATCGTGTGCCCAGCGGGCGAACGCGAGCACGCCGACGCTGTAGACGCTCACGAGTACAGCGCGGAGGAGAGCCCATCCGGTAGCTCGGGTCAAATCGGTGCGGTGCAGTTTGGCGGCACCGAGCCACATGCCCAGAACGATCATTCCGATAAAGCTGAAAACCCAGGTCAGTACCCGGTAGAAGCCCGCCCCGTGCTGGCTCAGGAAGGGGCCGGCGGGTAGGCAGAGCAGACCCACTGCCACGGCGATAACGGGCGGGCTGGTACGCAGACCCCGCAGCACCGTGCGGAGGGTTCCGCCACGGCTCCTAGTGGCTCGTGTATCCGGTGCATTGCCCTCCCCTGCCTCGGCATCTGTCTTGAATCCACTGCGTAGTAGCGAGGTGCCCAGGATATTGCCCATGATGGAGTTGCCGATGTACGCGCCAATGTACACGCGCACGGCTTCTTCACCCCAGAATCCGGCAACCACGGGGATGCCGAAGAGCCCCGCGTTCAGGTAGACGAAGGCGAGCTTCTGCACGGGGTCGCCGGTGATGCGCCCGGCGCAGAGCACGCCGAGAACCATCAATACCATGGTGGAGGCGGCGACAAAGAACAGTTCGGGGCGGCTGGTGGCGACGGTGTAGATGATGACGGCGGGGATAATCCAGCGGGTCAGCAGGGTTGAGGCGCCTTCTTTGAGGCGGGTGCTCCAGCGTTCGGGTAGCAATAGCGCGAGCCCCAGACCTATGCCTAGGTAGATGAGTGGGAGGATAATTCCCATGCTCGTTCCTTTCGCTGTAGCTCTGCTGTTTTTCGCCGCGATGGGGTGTGTCTAATAACCCTACCCTGAACCTTCAGGTTGAGGTTGACTATTTTTTCTCTGTGGTTTTCGGTTTTTTCGCGTCATATTGCATCATATTCCGCTAAACCCTCGTTTTTTATGCGGTTCGCTTCTAGTCTTGAAATATAGAAAGAATATGTCCTCACCGTATTCTTTCAATCTATCGCCGACACTCATTTTCTCGCATCATTAGACGCGCTGTTGTTTCTTCTCATGCGAGGGTTAACGCTCAGGAGCCCGCAATGCAGCAACCGTATCTTTCTTCTCCTCCCGAATCTGGAGGCGTCCCCCACCGCTCTGCAAAGAACCCCGCGGAGGCACAGGGGCAGCACGCCGGTGTGCATATTCCGTGGCGCTCTTCTGCGGCCCCCTCAGCCCCTAATACTTCGAGCATGGTGGTTGAGGCTACCGTTGCTTCCGCCGCGACCGTAGCGCCTGTGAGCGGTCCTGAGCGTACGTTTAGGGTCCCGCACCCGGTGCTGAGTGCTATCTCATGGCTGATTGCGGCCGCGAGCGCTGCATGGCTTGTGATTCTGGGCGTCTCGTTGGCGTTGAATGTCGCCTCGGGTGTGAGTCACGATTCTGAGTTTATGATGCTGACCTACGGCGTGTACATGGCGTGCGCATTTGGGTTCTGCTGTTTTGGCACGTTTTTTGCTCTGCATTTTGGCCTGGGCTCGAGCGCGCATTGGCGTGATTCGATTCGTCACCCGCATCACCCGCACTAAAAAGGTTTATTTCTTGGTGTAGTTTTTTAGGGCATTTATTTGGAGTGCGTTTTTATTTAGACTCGCAGTTTAAATAAATAGACGATTTTTTATAAATTCAAAAAAATATCCGCTCAGAATTTTCTACATAGTCTCATACAAGAAGCCGCCCGGCGCATCCACAAAACGGATGCACCGGGCGGCTTACTTATACGTTAAAAGTCTGGGGTTGGGCGCTGCGAAGCAGAGCGTTCCGCCACTGGGAATTCTTCAGAACAGTTTGCGGCATCTGCAGGGGTAAGAAAACTGACGAAAAACTCATAGACGAAGGATTCAAGCTCTTGTTTTTGAGCGTGCTCATTATCAGCTTTTGACATCTTTAGCTCCTCCTTATGACGTTAGGTTAGTACTCTGCGCATATCAGACGAAGCATATATAAGCACATTATATTTCGTTCTTCCCCGGTATCCGCAACGTACATACACACAAAGAAGCCGCCCGGCGCATCCACAACAGGATGCACCGGGCGGCTTCTTCACGGGCTCTCAGCTACAAAGCTACGCAGCCCAAAGTAGGGATTACTCCCACAGGGATTATTACTCCCACTCAATGGTTCCCGGGGGCTTGGAGGTAACGTCCAGCACCACTCGGTTAACGTCCTTGACCTCGTTGGTAATACGGTTCGAGATCTTAGCCAGCAGGTCGTACGGCAGGCGCGACCAGTCAGCGGTCATTGCGTCTTCCGAAGAGACCGGGCGCAGAACAATCGGGTGACCGTAGGTACGGCCGTCGCCCTGAACGCCCACGGAGCGAACGCCAGCCAGCAGAACCACGGGGCACTGCCAGATGTGCTCGTCCTGGCCAGCTGCGGTCAGCTCTTCACGCACGATAGCGTCAGCGGCACGCAGGGTCTCCAGGTTCTCGCGGTTAACCTCGCCGACAATGCGGATGCCCAGGCCGGGGCCGGGGAAGGGCTGACGTGCCACGATCTTCTCGGGAACGCCGAGCTCACGACCGATAGCGCGGACCTCGTCCTTGAACAGGGTGCGCAGCGGCTCAACCAGTTCGAAGGTCAGGTCGTCGGGAAGGCCGCCAACGTTGTGGTGGCTCTTAATGTTTGCGGTGCCGTCGCCGCCGCCGGACTCGACAACGTCCGGGTACAGGGTGCCCTGAACCAGGAACTTGATGTCTGCGCCCTCTTCGCCAGCTTCGGCGATCAGCTTACGCTGTGCCTCTTCGAAGGAGCGGATGAACTCGCGGCCGATAGCCTTACGCTTCGCCTCAGGCTCGGTGACACCCTCGAGTGCGGAGAGGAAACGCTCCGACTCGTCAATGGTGATGACCTTAATGCCCATGGATGCTGCGTAGTCCTGCTCGACCTGTTCGCGCTCGCCTTCACGGAGCAGACCGTGGTCGATGAAGAAGCAGGTGAGCTGGTCTCCGACAGCCTTGTGCACGAGTGCAGCTGCCACGGAGGAGTCAACGCCGCCGGAGAGCGCGCAGATGACGCGGTCGCTACCGACCTGCTCGCGGATCTTTGCGACCTGCTCCTCAATAATGTTGTTGGTGGACCAGGTGGGCTTCAGGCCTGCCACATTGTAGAGGAAGTTCTCCAGGGCGACCTGGCCGTAGTCGGAGTGCTTCACCTCGGGGTGCCACTGCACGCCGCCGAGCTTACGGGACTCGTCCACGAATGCTGCCACGGATGCGCCGGGGGTCTTTGCCAGCACCTCAAAGCCTTCGGGGGCTTCGGTCACGGAGTCACCGTGAGACATCCACACGTTCTGGGTGGTGGGGGTGCCGGTGAGGAAGGAGGAGTTCTCAGCGCAGACCACAGCGTCGGTTGCGCCGTATTCGCGCAGACCGGTCTGGGCGACGGTGCCGCCGAGGGTCTGGGCCATCACCTGGAAGCCGTAGCAGATACCGAAGATCGGCACGCCAGCTTCGAAGAGGGCCTTGTCGCCCTTGGGTGCGCCATCGGCGTAGACCGAGGAGGGGCCACCGGAGAGCACGATGGCTGCCGGGTTCTTGGCGAGCATCTTCTCGGTGCTCATGGAGTGGGGGACGATTTCGGAGTAGATGCCGGCTTCACGCACGCGACGAGCGATGAGCTGCGCGTACTGTGCACCGTAATCTACCACCAGGACGGGACGCTCTTCGAGCTGGTCCAGGTTCACAGAGTTGGTCACGAAAATTACCTCAACGTGTTGGTACTAATCCGCGCACTTGCGCGGGGATATATCTATTTTACGCTATCGCTGTACGCCGCCGACGGTACGTAGCCGCTCCCCCATCCCGGGGTGCCGCTACATGCTCTAACGGGAGTAGAGCGTGCGTATAGAAAGCACCGCCCGGCGACCGGCAGACCACAAACCTGCCAACCGCCAAGCGGTGATTCATGAAGCTACCTTAGCCGCGGTACGCGGGAACCACGGTCAGGTCAGCCTTCTGGAACTTCTTCAGGTCCAGGTAACCGCAGTTAGCCATTGCGCGCTTGAGCGCACCGACAATGTTGCTGGTGCCGTTCACGTGATGCGAAGGGCCGTACAGGACCTCCTCCAGGGAGCCGACAACACCCAGCGGGGTGCGCACGCCGCGCGGGAAGTCCAGCGAGTGCGCCTCGTTGCCCCAGTACCAGCCCTGGCCGGGAGCCTCGGAGGCGCGAGCCAGCGGAGCACCCAGCATGACAGCGTCAGCGCCCAGTGCGAGCGCCTTCACCATGTCGCCGGAGCGACCCAGGGAGCCGTCAGCAATCACGTGTACGTAGCGGCCGCCGGACTCGTCCAGGTAGTCGGAACGTGCCGCTGCCACGTCGGCGATAGCGGTTGCCATCGGTGCAGAAATACCCAGGCCCTGGCGGGTGGTCTGTGCAGAACCGCCACCGAAGCCCACCAGCACACCGGCTGCGCCGGTACGCATCAGGTGCTTAGCCTGCGAGTAGCCAGCCACGCCACCAACAATGACCGGAACGTCGAGCTCGTAGATGAACTTCTTCAGGTTCAGCGGCTCGTGCGAGGTCGAAATGTGCTCAGCGGAGACGGATGCGCCGCGGATGACGAACAGCTCAACGCCAGCCTTCACCACGGTCTCGTAGTGCTCCTGGGTGTTCTGCGGGCTCAGGGAGCCGGCAACAACCACGCCGGAGTCACGAATCTCTTCCAGGCGTGCAGTAATCAGTTCCGGCTTGATCGGCTCGGAGTAAATCTGCTGCATGCGGGTGGTTGCGGAGGCGGGGTCCGCCTCGGGCAGCTCAACAATCTCGTCGAGCAGCGGCTGCGGGTCCTCGTAGCGGGTCCACAGGCCCTCAAGGTTCAGCACGCCCAGGCCACCCAGCTTGCCCAGGGCAATAGCGGTCGCCGGGGACATGACCGAGTCCATGGGCGCACCAATGATGGGGGTGTCGAACTTGAAGGCGTCAATCTGCCAGGAGGTATCGACATCGCGGCGGTCGCGGGTACGGCGGGTGGGGATGAGCGCCACATCGTCCAGGGAGTAGGTGGGGCGGGCGTTCTTAGAGAGGCCAATCTGAATTTCAGACATGGGGTGAATCCTTTCGAATTCGGTTTGAGGGGTGCCGCTGGGCGTTATTCGCGCCGATGCCCGCCCGATACCTGAACGGGTATGGGGCGGGCTCAACGGCGCATGGTGTGCACACCATGCGGCGAATCATCGTTGGTGAGGCGTTTTAGCGGCGGTAGTTCGGTGCCTCAACGGTCATCATGATGTCGTGCGGGTGCGATTCCTTCAGACCTGCGGGGGTGATGCGCACGAACTGACCCTTGTACTTAAGCTCCTCGATGGTGCGGGAACCGACGTAGAACATGGTCTGGCGCAGGCCACCTTCGAGCTGGTGAATCACTGCGGAGAGCGGGCCGCGGAAGGGAACCTGACCCTCAATACCCTCGGGGATCAGCTTCTCTTCGCTGGAGACGTCAGCCTGGAAGTAGCGGTCCTTGGAGAAGGACTTGTGACGGCCACGAGTCTGCATCGCGCCGAGCGAACCCATGCCGCGGTATGCCTTGTACTGCTTACCGTTCATGAAGATCAGCTCACCGGGGGACTCGGTGGTGCCGGCAAGCAGGGAGCCGAGCATCACGGAGTCAGCGCCGGCAACCAGTGCCTTGCCAATCTCGCCGGAGTGCTGCATACCGCCGTCAGCAATCAGCGGCACACCTGCCGGGATAGCTGCCTTAGCGGACTCGTTGATAGCGGTCACCTGGGGAACACCAACACCGGCGATGATGCGGGTGGTGCAGATGGAGCCGGGGCCAACGCCAACCTTCACGCCGTCAGCGCCAGCGTCGATGATAGCCTGTGCGCCCAGGCGGGTTGCAGCCTGGCCACCGATGACGTCCACGTGTGCTGCGGCGGGGTCCTTCTTCAGGCGGGCAATCATGTCGAGCACGCCCTGGGAGTGACCGTTTGCGGTGTCCACGAACAGTGCGTCGACGCCAGCCTCGACCAGGGTCATTGCGCGCTCGTAGCCGTCACCGAAGAAGCCGATAGCGGCGCCGGCACGCAGGCGGCCGTCCTCGTCCTTGGTGGCGTTGGGGTACTGCTCAGTCTTGACGAAGTCCTTGAGGGTAATCAGACCGGCGAGCTTGCCTGCGTCGTCGACCAGGGGCAGACGCTCAATCTTGTTGTGGGACAGCAGCGCGAATGCTTCGTCCTTGGTGACGCTGGGGTGTGCGGTGACCAGCGGCATGGGGGTCATGATGTCGCGAACGCGAATGCCGTCGTAGTCGGAGCGGGAGATGTAGCGGATATCGCGGTTGGTGATGATGCCTTCCAACACGCCCTCTTCGCTGACGACGGGCAGACCGGAGACCTTGTAGTAGCCGCAGACCTCATCGTACTCGGCGATGGTTGCGTCAGCGCCGATGGTGACGGGGTTAATGATCATGCCGGACTCGGAGCGCTTCACGCGGTCAACGTGTGCAGCCTGATCCTCGATGGAGAGGTTGCGGTGGATAACGCCCATACCGCCCAGACGTGCCATAGCGATTGCCATAGCGGAGTCGGTCACGGTGTCCATTGCCGCGGAAATAATGGGGGTGTTCAGGGTGATGCGCTTGGACAGGCGGGTGGAGGTGTCCGCATCGGAGGGGATGACGTCGGTGTTGCCGGGCAGCAGCAGCACGTCATCGTAGGTCAGGCCGGTGAAGCCGAAGGGATCCTCGGACAGAGCGGTGGGAATGGTCATTGTCTACCTTTCGGATGCTGGCTTCATCGGTGAGAAGCTCAGCCTATACGTTGCGTATGTCAAGATGCGGTACGACCCGTCTGCTCGCACCCCACAAGGTGGTTTGAGCGCAAACGGGAGCAGCTTACCTTCTATAGTAAACCGCTAGAGGTTTCTTTGCTGAGAAGCACTCAGAGTAAGCATTCCTCAGCGGGAGGCTGTCGGCAGGTTCTAACGCCCCCGCGAACGCGAGCGCATCCGAGCCTACCGACAGCGAGTGCCCGGTACCGCCTCCATGGTGGAGGGGCGGCACCGGGCACACACACTATTTAGGCTTCTTCAGTTTCTTCGGGCTTCTCAACCACCAGGGTCTCGGTGGTCAGCACCAGAGCCGCGATGGAGGATGCGTTCTGCAGAGCCGAACGGGTCACCTTCACCGGGTCAATCACGCCGGCTTCGATGAGGTCCACGTACTCGCCGGTCTTGGCGTTGAAGCCGTGGCCCACGGGCAGCTCGGAGACCTTGGAGACGATGACGTAGCCGTCTTCGCCCGCGTTCTCAGCGATCCAGCGCAGCGGCTGAACCAGGGCACGGCGAACAATCTGTACACCCACGTTTGCGTCGTGGTTGCCCAGGTCCATGCCGTCCAGTGCCTTCAGCGCGTGAACCAGTGCGGAACCGCCACCGGAGACGATGCCCTCTTCCAGGGCTGCACGGGTGGAGGACACAGCATCCTCGATGCGGTGCTTGCGTTCCTTCGCCTCAACCTCGGTTGCGGCACCGACCTTGATGACGCCCACGCCACCGGCGAGCTTAGCCAGGCGCTCCTTGAGCTTCTCGCGGTCCCATTCGGAATCCACACGCTCAATTTCACGGCGCAGCTGCTGCACGCGGTCCTCGATTGCCTCGGGGTCGCCGCCACCGTCCACGATGGTGGTGTGGGACTTGGTGACGGTCACGCGGCGTGCCGAGCCCAGGTGCTCCAGGGTGACCTGCGGCAGGTCAATGCCGAGCTCACCGGTCACGACGGTGCCGCCGGTCAGAATTGCCAAATCCTGCATGATTGCCTTGCGGCGGTCACCGAAACCGGGAGCCTTCAGAGCGACCACATTGATGGTGCCGCGCAGCTTGTTCACGACCAGTGCGGAGAGCGCCTCACCGTCAACGTCTTCTGCGATGATGGTCAGCGGCTTCTTCGCCTGAACGATCTTCTCGAGCACGGGCATGATTTCTGCGATGGTGGAAATCTTGCCCTGGTAGAGCAGCACGAGGCTGTTCTCCAGCACTGCTTCGCCGCGCTCAGCGTCGGTGACGAAGGAGGGCGAGAGGTAGCCTTTGTCGAACTGCATACCTTCGGTGATGTCCAGTTCGATTTCGGTGGAGGAGCCGTCTTCGATGGTGATGACGCCGTCCTGGCCGACCTTCTCGAAGGCGCGAGCCAGCAGCTCACCGATCTGCTCGGACTGGGCGGAGATAGCGGCAACGTGCGCCACCTCGGGGCCCTGCACGGGGCGTGCGTTCTCGAGCAGGCGTGCGGAAACAGCCTCCACAGCAGCCTCAATGCCGCGCTTGACGTCGGCGGGTGCCGCGCCGCTGGTAACATTGCGCAGGCCCTCGTTGACCAGTGCCTGTGCGAGCACGGTTGCGGTGGTGGTGCCGTCACCGGCTACGTCGTTGGTCTTGGTGGCGACTTCCTTCGCCAGCTGGGCGCCCAGATTTTCGTACGGGTCGTCCAGTTCAATTTCGCGAGCAATGGACACGCCGTCGTTGGTGATGACGGGTGCACCCCACTGCTTGTCGAGCACAACGTTGCGCCCGCGCGGGCCGAGGGTTACCTTGACCGCGTTTGCCAGCTTATCGACGCCAGCCTGCAGGGACTTGCGGGCGGCATCGTTGAATTCAAGCTGCTTAGCCATGTGTTCGCTACTCCTAGTGCGTCACAGAAAGGAAATTTTTAAGGGGCAGATGATAGCTCATGCGCCGTACCGGATGAGCGGTACGGCGCATGAGCATCTGAAAGTATTAGTCGACGATTGCCAGAACGTCGCGCGCGGAGAGAATCAGGTACTCTTCGCCCTGGTACTTGACCTCGGTGCCACCGTAGCGGGAGAACACGACAACGTCGCCTTCCTTGATGTCTACGGGAATGCGGTTGCCCTTCTCATCCACGCGGCCCGGGCCAACGGCGACAACGCGTGCTTCCTGCGGCTTTTCCTTCGCAGTTTCGGGGATGACCAGACCGGATGCGGTGGTCTGCTCAGCCTGCTCGATCTTGATAACGACGCGGTCTTCCAGGGGCTTGATAGCCATAATCGGTTCCTCCGGGTTGTGGATTTACGTTTGATGCGAGACAGCGGCGCAGTGGCGCGCCCGATGACTGTCTCGAGTGCTACCTCAACTCTAGTTTCACCTGTGCTTTCGGTCAAGAAAAGCACCCCTCTGCCGGGGTGTTTCACCGCAAGGCGAACGCTGAGCAAAAAGCTGGGCAAATCGGGCTCCCCACCTCTCAAAACCGGCACCCCGTAAAATGAGGAGCATGCCTATTCCCGCATCCCCTTTTACACCCGCCGCCGAGCTTCCGTTCAGCGCCGAAGCACTCGCGGCAGCCGACGAGCTCTACCCGCTGGGTTCAGATACGCTCAGCGCCGTTACTTCTTTGCGTTCGCGAGGTTTTAGCCCCGAGGAGTCTGCACAGATTATTTCGCTGGCGCAGGCTCGTACCCGTGCGCGCGCCAAGTTCGGCGAGCGCACCCGCACGCTCATGCTGACTCAGGAGGCGGCGGAACAGGCGACCCGCCCGGTGATTGCGCACTATCGTACTCAGCGTCTGCGCCCGGTTGCCGGCACGGTGGCTGATTTGGGTTGCGGTATCGCGTCGGATTCTGCCGTGTATGCGGCCGATCGCGGTGCCGTGGTTGCGGTGGAGTTGGACCCGTTGACGGCTTCTTTTGCGGCGAAGAACCTTGAGTTTTGCCCGCAGGCGCGCGTGTATTCGGGGGATGTGACCGATTATGTGCACGGTGAACTTCTGGACGCTGCCGGTGAGCCGGTGGGCATTGTGTGGATGGACCCGGCACGCCGCGAGTTGCGCGGTGCTAAGAAGGCTCAGACGGAGCGTCTTTTTGATCCGGAGGCGTTCTCTCCCCCGTTCTCGTTCGTGCTGAATCTGGCACGCACTGGGGTGCCGATGGGCGTGAAGTTGGGTCCCGGTTTTCCGCATGAGGGCATTCCCGCGCCCGGAGATATTGCGTCGGAGGCAAACCCCAACCCGCGCGTTGAGGCGGAGTGGATCCAATCGGAGGGTTCCCTCGCCGAGTTGGTGCTCTGGTTTAACGCGCTAGCTCAGGAGGGGGTGGCTCGCACGGCAACCTCTGTGCATGAAACCCCTGCGCGCGAGCTGCCTGCGGAAGAGACTACCCCCAACGAAGGTTCCACCGGAGGCTCCGCCGAAACCAGTGCTCTGCTGCCGCATTACGAGACGGTGAGCTTCCGTAGCCCCTTGACGGCGGAAGAGGCGCAGCAGAGCGCTGAAGTTCCGGTGTCCCTACCGCAGCCCGGTGATTACCTGCTGGAGCCTGCCCCGGCGATTGTGCGCTCGCATCTGGTCGCTGAGTTTGCGCAGAGTATTGGCGCGCATCTGCTGGATGAGCACCTGGCGTACCTATGTTCTGCCGAGCCGGTGGAGCATCCGCTGGTTGCCTGCTACGAGGTGCTGGAGGAGATTCCCCTGCAGGAGAAGCAGCTGAAGCGTTGGGTGCGCGAGCAGGGCTTTACGGCGCTGACGATTAAGAAGCGTGGCGTGGATATTGTTCCGGAGCAATTGCGTGCGCGTCTGCTGGGTTCTGCGGGTTCTAAGCCTTCCAAGAAGAAACAGAAAAAGAACGCTAATTCTTCTTCGGGTGTGCAGGAGCCCTCGTACCGTCCGGCGACGCTGGTCTTTACCCGCATCGGTTCGGGTAGGGATTCACGCCGCATCGGCTGGCATGTGCGCCCACTCTAACCTCGCCAGCCCCGGCCACCCATCCCTAACTACCCAGCACTGACGGCCCAGACCCGACTGCCCAGACCCGAGGACGGGTTACCGTTCGTGACGATTCATGACGTTTCCCGTTCCGGATTCTGCACTCGACAGAGCACCGGGCACCGCAAGACCGTACACTAGATACGGTGCTTAGTAGAGGTACTCCCCCAAGGAGCTAGCTCTCACCGGCTAGCGCACAGCCGGGCAGAGCCCACCGATAATAACTTCCACAGTCGGCACCATGCACGACCCTATTTCCAGACGCAGGAAAGGCAATATGATCGACTTTGCTACCTCCCCGCAGTCCACTCTCGGCGTGGAATGGGAGATTGCGCTCATCGACCGTGAAAGCGGCGCACTGACCCAGCGCGCCAGCGAGGTGCTATCCATCCTGCGCGAACGCCACCCCGAACTGCTCGAGCCCGCCTCCGACCGGGCGCATGTGACCGGCGAGTTCCTGGAGAACACCGTCGAGGTGGTGACCGGCATCTGCCGCACCGTCGCTGAGGCGTGCCGTCAGCTGCAGGATTTAACGGATACTCTGCGCGACATCACCGATGACCTGGGCATTGAGTTCTACCCCGCCGGCACTCACCCCTTCTCCCACTGGGCTGACCAGCCGGTTGTGGCGAAGGAACGCTACCAGCGCGTGGTCGAGCGCGCCCAGTATTGGGGCCGCCACATGGTCATTTACGGTGTGCACGTACACGTGGGCGTTGACTCCCGCGATAAGGTTCTGCCGCTTATTGACGCGCTGACCAACTACGGACCGCATCTGCTGGCGCTTTCGTGCTCTTCCCCGTACTGGGATGGAGTCGATACCGGTTACGCTTCGCACCGCACCCAGCTTTACCAGCAGCTGCCCACGAACGGCCTGCCCTTCCACTTTGACACCTGGGAGCAGTACAGCGAGTACCTGGAGTCACTCGTGGCGACCGACGTGATCAACGACCCGAGCGAGGACCGTTGGGATGTTCGCCCGGTTCCGCGTTACGGCACTATTGAGATGCGCTATTGCGATGGCCTCGCGTCCCTGCCGGATGTTGCGGCAATCGTGGCGTTCACGCAGTGCCTGGTGGAGTACTTCTCCCGCCGCATTGAGGCGGGTGAAAGCGTTGAGGTGCTCGCCCCCTGGCACGCTCAGGAGAATAAGTGGCGCGTCGCCCGCTACGGCCTGGAGGCTAAGATCGTGGTCTCTAACGAGCCGGTGCAGCGTACCCTGCGTGAAGATTTTGAGCTGCTTCTGCCCAAGCTGGAGCCGGTGGCACGCGACCTTGACTGCGAGGTAGAGCTGGCGCAGGTACGCCGCATCCTCGCCGAGGGTACGGGTGCGGATCGTCAGCGTGCGGTCTTTGAGAAGACCGGCTCTCTGCGTGAGGTGGCGCTGGATGTTGCCGCGCAGTCTCGTGCGCGAGCGCTGCGTTAGAGCCGCCCCCAGCTAAAGTTTGAATACAGAAAATGCCTCGGCGCAGTCCTTTGTGAGACTGTGCCGAGGCATTTCTATGAGTATTTTCGAGGCGAGCCGCATCAACGGGCTCGCGCTCATAATCCCTGCGGAAGTAGCTATTTCAGAGGCAGCCCGTTTAGAAACAGACCGTGGTCACCGGCAGCGAGGAATCCGTCGTGAAGTCCACACCCGAGGGCTCACGACCGGCAGCGACCAGGCGGGCACCCAGCGCCGCAACCATCGCGCCGTTATCGGTGCACAGGGTGAACTTCGGGATAATCAGGCGCACCCCCTCGGAGGCGCATCGGGCGGCAAGCAGCTCACGCAGGCGCGAGTTAGCCGCCACGCCACCGCCGAGCAGCAGGGTCTTCATGCCCTGCTCTCGGCAGGCGAGCATCGCCTTCTTGGTGATAACGTCCACGACCGCCTCCTGGAAGGACGCGGCAATATCGGCAACCGGGACCTCTTCACCGGCTGCTTCAAAGCTTTCGATCACGCGCGCCACGGCGGTCTTCAGGCCGGAGAAGGAGAAATCGTAGCGGTGTGCGCCGGGCTCCTCGGCGGTGCCCATGAACTTGCGGTTCGACAGGCCGCGCGGGAACACGAAGGCGTTGCGGTTACCCTCGGCGGCGGCGAGATCAATCGCGGGGCCGCCCGGGTAGTCCAGGCCGAGCAGTCGGGCGACCTTGTCGTAGGCCTCGCCTGCGGCATCGTCGAGGGTCGCGCCGAGCAGACGCACATCGGAGGTAATATCGCGCACCTGCAGGATTTCGGTATGACCGCCAGAGACTAGTAGCGCACCCAGGCCACCGGATCCGGCATTCGCCAGCAGGTCGGAGCCGTCTTCGGTGCCGTTGTCCTCCAGCAGGCCAACGCCAACGTGTGCGACCAGGTGGTTAATGCCGTAGAGGGGCTTGCCGGTGGCAATAGCGAGCGCCTTCGCCGCGGAGACACCCACCATGAGTGCGCCCGCCAGGCCGGGGCCGGCGGTGACGGCAATAGCATCCACCTGATCGAGAGTGATGTCCGCTTCGGCGAGTGCCGCTTTGAGGGCGGGGATCATGGCGTCCAGGTGGGCGCGGGAGGCGATTTCGGGGATCACGCCGCCAAAGCGCACGTGCTCTTCCATGGAGGAGGAGATGGTGTTGCTGAGCAGCTGTGCACCGCGCACAATGCCGATACCGGTCTCATCGCAGGAGGATTCGATGCCCAGAACGAGGGGTTCGCGAGTGCTCATAGTCTATCTTTCTGTTGCGCTGTCTGCGCGTAGTGCTTCTAGTTGCAGTAATGGAAGGATGCAGTGATATAGGGATGCAGCGGCGTAGAGGGTGGCGGATACTCGCCTCTATCGCGGGGATTGCCGTTTAGTTCAACGGATTATTTAGAACGTGCATTCCATAATGATGGCGTCGGTTCCGTCATCGTAGTAGCCGCGGCGTACGTGAATCGCACGGTAGCCGTTGCGTTCGTAGAGACGCTGGGCGCGCGGGTTGTCGGCACGCACCTCCAGCAGGATGCGCTCGGCACCCTGCTCGCGGGCACGCTCGTGCATCTGCTCAAGCATGGCGCGACCGAAGCCGTGGCCCTCGTACTCGGGGAGCACGCCGATGGTTTGAACGTCGGCGGTGTCGGCTACGACCATGGTTCCGCAGTAGCCGATAGCGCGCCAGCCGCCTTCGTTATCTTCCGAACCTTCTGCGGGCAGTTCCAGCATGTAGTAGGTGCGGGTCGGGTGGGTCAGTTCCTCAAGGAACATGTCGATGTGCCAGGCGTCGGCGGGGAACAGGGTGGTTTCCATGCGGTGCATAGCCTGCACGTCCGCGAGTTCGGCAACGCGCAGGCGAGCGCCCAGAGCTAGGTCGTCTCGCACGATATTTTCAGAGTTTTCAGCAGCGCTCATTTAGCTTTCCTTCTGCGCGACAGTCTGTGCAGTGGCCTGACCGGCAGCCTGTGCCGCCTGCTTCTGCTGGCGGGCGAGCATTGCGGCGGGGACCTTCGCGTCCGAGTCGCGCAGGTACTGGGCGGAGGTGTCCTCGCTCAGGTTCTCTACGCCCAGGCGTGCCGCGGCGGCGACCAGGTACTCGGCGTGCGGGTGCACCTCGCGGGCAGAATCGACAATGGTCCAGCCGTGCTCTTCGAGGGTCTCGGAGTACAGGCCGGCACCGTAACCGTAGGCGTAGGAGGGGCCTTCACCGGGCAGAATTTCGGAGGCGGGGCATACGTTCGGGCCGTCCACCAGGGTGTAGCCGTCGGTCTCCACGCGGTAGCGTGCTGAGTAGACTTCGCGGCGGCGCGCGTCGGAGAGTACGAGCAGCTCGGCACCTTCTGCGGGCTCAAAACCTTCAGCAGAAGCGAACGCTCGTTCTGCATTCTCTTCCCCGGCAGTACCCTCAGCACTTTCCCCGGCAACCACGCCAGACACAGCACGCTCAGCCAGGGCGGTCAGGCTCATCATGCCGTACACCGGCACCGACCAGGCAAAACCCAGAGCGCGCGCAGTAACGATACCGGCGCGAAGACCCGTAAAAGGTCCCGGACCGGTACCGGTCAGAATCGCATCCAAATCTTCGCCGCGCACGCCAGCGTCCTGCAGGGCCGCCTGCGCGTAGGGGCCCATCACCTCGGCGTGGGAGCGGGTATCTTCACTCTCGTAGTGGGCAAGGATTTCGAAGGACGCACCGGCTTCGGAGCCGTGCACACGGGCGAGCGCCACAGATGCGGTGGCGGATGAATCAAGGGCAAGTACTAGCACCCTATCATTCTAACGCGCGGGCTCTAGGCGCTCTGCAGGGCCTCTTTCAGGGCGTCAAAAGCGTGCTCCCAGCGGGGGCCGAAGGCGCGCACCCGCAGCAGGCGAGGTTCGGGGGTGTCCGCGTCCTCGTCGCTTTCGTCCTCGTCTTCGTCGTCCCAGCTGAACTCTTCGGCGCCCGAGTAGGCGAAGCGTGCATCCGCGCCGGTCAGGCGGGTGAAGTCCAGCTCCAGGCGGGAATCGCTCAGGTGCTCAGCTTTATCGCGGCCCCACTCAATGACGGTCACAGAGCGCGGCAGGGAGAACTCCAGATCCAGGTCGTCGAGCTCTTCGGCGCTGGAGAGGCGGTAGGCGTCCACGTGCACCAGGTCGGGGCCGCCGGGGCGGGGGCCGTCCGGCAGGTTCGGGTGCACGCGCGAGAGCACGAAGGTCGGTGAGATAACGCCTTCGCGCACGCCCAGGCCTTCACCCAGGGAGCGGGTGAACGTGGTCTTACCCGCACCAAGCTCGCCCGAGAGCAACAGTACGTCCCCGGCGTTCAGGTGCTGCGCCAGGGTGAGCGCCAGGCGGCGGGTATGGTCGGGGCCGGTCACATCCAGATCGAGTGCGGCAGAAATGTACTCAGCGCTCATTAGCCCTCCTGCTCCTGCCCGGTACCCCACAGCTCGTTCAGCTCAGCTTCAACCCAGGAGCCGCCAACGTAGAGGCGCTCCACGCGGGACGAAATGCGGGTCACGATTTCGTAGTTAATGGTCTGCGCGGCATCCGCCCACTCTTCCACGGGCGGGTTCTCACCGGCACCAAAAAGGATGGCGGGCGCACCCAGGTAGCCCAGGGCGGGGTCGCTCAGGCCGGGTTCGCCCAGGTCAACGACCATCTGGTCCATGGCGATGCGGCCGACCACGCGGTAGGTCTTACCTTCCGTATTGTTAGGCACGGAGCCGTTCTCCGCGTTCTGCGCGCCCGGGTAGATGCGCACCGGCGCGTTCTCCGCAATGCGCGGCACGCCGTCAGCGTAGCCGAGCGGCACCAGCGCCAGGGTGGTTGCTTTGGGAGTGTGGTAGCGCAGACCGTAGGAAACGCCCTGACCTGCAGGAACTTCCTTCACGGCGGCAATGTAGCTGCTCACCGTCATGACGGGCCTCAACCCCAGGTCCTCAGCGGTCACCTCCGGCAGCGGGGAAAGACCGTAGAGAGCCAAACCGCAACGCACGCCGTCACCGAGCAGACGCTCCTCCGTGTCCCAGCCCTCCAGCGAGGCGGTCAGGGTCGCAGGCGAGTTCGCCAAATGCACGATCTTCGGGGCCAGGCCAGCCTCACGAGCCTGAGCCACAAAAGTATCCAGGGTGTCGAGCTGCTGCGCAGTCTCGGCGCGGGTCGGCTCATCAGCAACCGCCAGGTGGCTAAAAATACCTTCAACCGTAATCAGACCGGACTCCTCGAGAGAAGCGGCACGAGCGACCAGCGCAGGCCAATCCGCCGCGGTGGCGCCGTTACGACCCAGACCGGTATCAGCCTTCAGATGCACGATAGCGCGCTCGCCGGTGCGTTCAGCGGCGGCGGCTACCGCCTCCAGGTCCCAGCCGGAAACGCCCAGACGAATCTTCTCCTGCAGTGCCGCATCAAAGTCGGTGGAGGGGGTGTGCAGCCACGCCATGAGCGGCGCGTCAATACCGTCAGCACGCAGTTCCAGGGCCTCGTTCACGTGCACCACGCCCAGCAGGTCGGCACCGGCAGCAATAGCTGAACGTGCCACCGGGTACGCGCCGTGACCGTACGCATCCGCCTTAATCACGGCAATGAGCATGCGGTCACCAATGAGTTCCTTGAGGCGGCGCACGTTATGTTCCAGCGCGTCAAGGTCAATCGTGGCGCTACGTTCCACCTGGCCGGGAGTGCAGGGCGGGCAGTAGAGCGGTTCGGCAGGCTGCTGAGGGTGAGTCATGGTCCTTCACGGTCCTTCTGACGGCGGGTACTACAGGCTGCGCTTGGACAGCCTCTCTTCTACTAAATTCTAGACCTCCCGGTGTGCGAAAGTCCTATCGCGCTACACTAGGTAAGGTACACCTTTGAGAGAGGAAAGCATCGATGAGCACTCTGCCGCCGGTTCGGACGGTTCACGTGTATTCCATGCACACCGACCCTTTTGCGCAGCCCGGTAGCGGAGATGCAGGCGGCATGAACGTCTATATTGCCCGGTCGGTGCATGCCATGCTGGAACTGGATCCGGAGCTGCGGGTTGAGGTTTTCACCCTGGATCGCGGTGAGGCGCTTCCGACCGATTCGCCGTTCCGTCAGCCTCCTCAGCCCGGCGAGCGCCTTGTGCGCCACAGTCTTGATCTGCCCTCCGCCCGTGGTCTTTCGAAGAATGAGCTGGCTGCGGTCACCGATGATTTTGCGCAGGCGTGCGTCGAGCAGGCACTGTACACCCCGGATATTATTCACGCCCACTATTGGCTGTCGGGTCAGGCTGCGGCTCGTGCATCCGAGCTGTGGTCGGCTCAGGGCGTTGGCTTCCCGGTTCCTGTTCTTTTTACTCCACATACGACGGCTGCTGCCAAGGATGCGCGCCGCGGCGAAGGTGAGGCGCCCGAACCCGAGGAGCGCTATGCCGCCGAGCGCCTGATGAGTAGCTCCGCGAGCCGGGTGATTGTGAATACTCCCCTGGAGGCGCAGCAGATGGGCGAGTATTACGGTACGGACGCGCAGAAGCTTGCCACTATCCCGCCGGGTGTTGACACCTCGATTTTCCATACGATTCCTGGCGTGCATCCGCTCAATGACACCTCGGAGACTCGTTGCCGCATTGTGTTTGCCGGTAGGCCTCAGCCGTTGAAGGGCCCGCATCTGCTGGTGGAGGCGCTCGCGCTGCTCCCCTCCGATCTGCAGGTGGATGTGGACATTATTGGTCGTTCCGATTCGGATTATGAGCGCCGCCTGTTGCAGCGTGCAGCTGAGCTGGGTGTGGCAGATCGGGTGCATTTGAAGGATCCGGTTCCGGCATCTGAGTTGGCGAATATTTTCCGTGCTGCCGATATCGTGGCGTCCCCGTCGTCGTCTGAGACGTTCGGGTTGGTGGCTCTGGAGGCGCAGGCGTGCGGCGCGGCGGTGCTCGCTACGGATGCTGACGGTCTGCGCTTTGCGGTGGAGAACCACCGTACGGGCCTGCTGGTGGCGCCTCGTACTCCGCAGCGTTGGGCTGCAGCTATTGAGCGTCTGGTGCGTGCCCCGTATCTGCGTCATTCGTTGGGTGCGAACGCCGCGGCGCGTGCCCGCACGATGGGTTGGGAGCAGACGGCGCGTAAGACCCTGGAAGCTTATGCCGAGGTACGTGAGGGTATCTCGCAGTAATGTATTTTTCACGTTGTGAGGAGTTTTAATGTCTTTCTCGATGAGCCGCGATGAGTTCGCCGCGTACCTGGATTCTGTGCGTATTACCGGCGAGGTGGCAACCGCCCGAGAGAATAACCTGGACCATATTCAGGGTTTCCTGGATGGTAATGAGCACCTTGAGTTTGGTGTGCAGTGGACCCGCGAATGGGATTACGATTCGGTGTTTGAGGTGATGGTTCGCCGCGCGGGTCTGAACCCGGATCGTTCGCATACTCACGGTCAGGACACTATTGGTGCTGAGCAGTGCATCAGCGCTCTGGAGGAATACGCCCGCATCTTCGGTGAGGCGGTGCGTGCGAGTTCTCGTATTTTGTTTGCGACCGGTCACCCGGCGGGTCTGTTCCCCATCTATGCGGTGATGGCTGCGGCTGCGAAGGCTGCCGGTGCTGAGGTTCTCCAGATTGAGGAGGGCGAGCGCTTCCTGGACGGCGATGTCCGTCAGATTATGGATGTCGTGATGTTTGAGCAGTACGGTAATCTGCAGCATACGCATTTCCCCGGCCCGATGCGCATCGCACTGGATCAGTTGAAGGCGCGCGGTGTGACTCCGGATCTGGTGGTTTCGGATCACGGTATGGCTGGTTATGCTTCCTCGACCTGTAAGTTGCTGACGATTGGTATTGCGGATTGTAATGATCCGGGTCTGTTTGTGGCGGCTGAGCAGGGGGACCTGCCGGTGTGCGTGCCGATGGACGATAACGTTCCGCCGCGTCGTTATGAGCCGATGATTGATTTTATTTTGGATCGTGCGGGGCTTGAGCGTCCTTAATGTCTCTTGTGCACCCTGCGTTTAGGGTGTGGGGTCTTCGGGGTTTGTCTTTTATTTGTCGGTTATTTTCCTGCAGGTGCGTGAAACATGCCGATGGTTTTGGGGTTTCTTAGCTCCACTAGGCATTCTTCCCGAAGGCCCTTTTTTCCTTCTTTGTCTGTGATTGATTTCATCACACCCAAGAGGCTTTGTGCCTTCATTCTTCGCGCCACAAGACCCCCGACCCCGTAGAATAGTTTACGGAACACGTTTATGCGCTCTTTAGCTTCATATAGCGTTCCACTAGGCGCCTTACCAGCGCCTTTACCGTAGTCTCTGCCACTATTCACTCAGCAAGATTACTGGTTCACTCATTCATTCAGAACACTGACTAGGACACGATTCCCTATTCACCGATAATTAGGGGTAAATGTGCCTATTCGCCGCTCTCAGTCCACGACACAGGACAAATTTCCGGGGAAGATTACACCGTTGAAAGTACAAGATCGTCTTAAAAAAATGTGGGGTTCAGACTTCGTCGTCAAGCGAAGCTGGCATCCCAAGGTTCAGCGTGCCCTTTACTTTGGCGATTTTCTCGCCATTGCTATTGCGGTTATCGCTGCGCATCTGATTCGTTTCGGGTGGGAGAATGCTGACCTGCCCTATGTAAACGTTTGGCCTATTAACGCCCTGGATGGTCGTATTCCCGCTATTGATTACATTTTCCTGGGCGTCGGTATGGTCGTCGGCTGGTGGTTTATCCTCCAGGTGAACGGCTCCCGTAGCCTGCGCATCATGGGTTTCGGCAACGAGGAGTATCGCCTGATTACTCGCGGTACTACTTACTTCTTCTGCCTGCTGATTATTCTGGCGTTCTTCCTCAAGGTTGACGTCACCCGCATGTACTTGTTGATTGCTTACCCGCTGGGTCTGTTCCTTCTGCTCGTTGAGCGTTGGCTGATTCGTCAGGGTCTGGTGCGTTCGCGTACCCGCGGTCGTGCGCTCACTCGCGTCATGATTATTTCTGATGTGACGACCGGTCAGCACCTGTATAAGAACCTGGAGGGCGTGCTCGCTTCCGGCCTGTCCCCCGCTGCGTTCTATCTGCCCGGTTTCACCCCGGGTACCACTGTTGCTGGAGCACCGATTCCGGTGCTTGGTTACAGCACTTCTCCGGCTGACATTATGGATGCTATCCGCGAGAACGATATTCACATGGTTGCTGTTACGAATGGTCACCACTTGAGCCCGGATCAGGTTCGCCTGCTGGGTTGGAAGCTGGCTGATGCGCATATTTCGCTGATTATGGCTCCTGCGACGACCGATATTGCTGGTCCGCGTATGCACATGCAGCCGTTGAACGGTCTGCCGCTGGTGCACGTGTCGACTCCGCGTATTACCGGCCTGTCGGCGTTCTTCAAGCGCACCGTGGATGTTGTGTCTTCGGGTCTGGGTTTGATTCTGCTCTCTCCGCTATTCCTGGTGGTGGCACTGCTGGTGAAGCGTGATGGTGGCCCGGTCTTCTTCCTGCAGAGTCGTGTGGGTCTGAACGGTGAGCTTTTCAAGATGGTGAAGTTCCGTTCGATGCGTACTGACGCTGAAGAGGTCAAGAAGCGCCTCATGGAGCAGAACGAGGGTAACGGCGTGCTCTTCAAGATGAAGGACGACCCGCGTATTACCCCCATTGGTAAGTTCATTCGTAAGTACTCGATTGATGAGCTGCCTCAGCTGTGGAACGTGTTCATTGGCGATATGTCGCTGGTGGGTCCGCGCCCTCCGCTGGTTGAGGAAGTTGAGCAGTACGAGGACATTGCGTACCGCCGCTTGCTGGTGAAGCCGGGTATTACCGGTCTGTGGCAGGTTTCGGGTCGTAGTGATCTCTCCTGGGAAGAGTCGGTTCGTCTGGATCTCTACTATGTTGAGAACTGGTCGCTTACCGGTGACCTTATTATTCTTCTGCGTACTGTCCGTGCGGTTTTCGCTAAGGAAGGCGCGTACTAAGAAGAGTTGGGGTTTCTCCCGCTGGTGCGTATGCCGGTTTTTATGATGCTGTCCCGGCACAGGCAGCTCGGTATCGTACATTGATATAAGCGCGTTGAAGGGGCGTGAATCCGTTTCCGGTGGATTCACGCCCCTTCTATGTGCCTTTTGCCTAGTTCTTTGAGAGACGCTCTAGTTTGTCTCTTGAGAGCGATAGATTGGAGGCGTACTGGGCGCCTCTCCCCTATTCGGCGATGAGTCGCGCAATGACTTCGGGGAGCATCTGCGCGACGCGGGTTGCGGGTGCCGGGCCGGGCAGAGCGTCCTTGACGCTTCCGGTGGCGCTGGCGCGTGCTGCTTCACCGTGCAGGTAGACTGCGAGCGCGCCGATGGAGGCGAAGGTGCAGCCTTCTAGGGCTTCTCCGCGGGCGTCGAAGGCGGCTACGGTTTGGGCGAGCAGGGCGCCGTAGATGCCGGTGAGGGTGTCGCCGCTGCCTGCGGTGGCGAGCCAGGGGCTTCCTCCGGCGACGCTGTAGGTGGCGCCGTTGGGTGCAGCAATGAGCGTGTAGCCACCCTTGAGCATCACGGTGGCGCCGGAAAGTTCGGAGGCGGCGCGTACCCAGCGGAAGGGTTCTGCGTCGATATCCTTGCGGCTGGGTACGATGGCGTCACCCAGGTGCTTCTTCCAGGTTTCGGGGGCGAGCTCGTGCACGATACGCAGGAAGCGTTCGAGCTCTGCGGCATGCGGAGTGAGGATCTTGTGGGAGCCGAGGGGCTTGCCGGTTGCCAGGTATTCTGCCGCCAGGTCGCAGGCGCCCGCGTCGAGGATGGCGGGTTCGGGCGAGTTGAGCAGGTAGCGGTTCTTGTCCAGCGAGTCGTAGCTGGAGCCGGAGCCGCCGGCCCAGACGGTGACCCTCTGCAGGGCGGGTGCGCCGCTGAAGTAGACGGTTTCGGGGTTGTGGGCGATCATGAGCTGGCGGAGCTCGTGGGAGTTGGCACCGAAGCGAACCATACCAACGCCGGTGTTGAGGGCAGCACGCACACTCATGAGGGCTGCGCCGGGGTATTCGAGGCTTCCAGTGAGCATGCCGAGTACGCCGCGAGTGTACTTGTGGGAGTGCTCGTCGGGGATTTCGATGAGTTCGCGGTAGTCTTCGCGGTCGAGAACACGCAGGGCGGGCTTGTGGGCGTCGAGGGCTTCGGGCACGCCCAGGTCGTAGAGTTTGATGTCTCCGGAGTGGACGCTGTGGCTGGTGCCTGCCGGCAGCTTGTGACCGATGAAGGTGACGGTGCGGTCGGCGCGCAGGGAGGGTTCATGCACGGTTCCGCGGTTGTTGTCGACTCCGGAGGGGGTGTCGACGGCGAGGACTGCGCCGAGCTTACCGTCGAGCTGCGCGGCGCGGAGTACGCCCAGGTATTCACCGGCGCTACCGCGTACGGCACCGCTGGAGCCGGTACCCAGGATGCCGTCGATGGTCAGGTCGTAGCCGGCAAGCTGTTCGAGGGCGTGTTCGGGGTCAAGCACGCGGGTGCCTTCGCCGCCTTCGCGGGCGATGAGTTCGAGGTTCTTTTCGCTGGAGTCGAAGATGACTGCATCAACGCTGTGCCCCTTGGCGCTGAGGCGGGCGCCGGCGTAGATGGTGTCTGCACCATTGTTGCCCGGGCCGATGAGCAGCAGGATTTTTGCTTTGTCTTTGCCGTGGAGCAGCTCCTGCGCTTCGGCTGCAACGGCGTCTGCGGCGCGTTGCATGAGGTAGCCGTCGTAGTCGGCGGCTTCAATGTAGGGCTTTTCTGCTTCGCGTACCTGGGAAGCAGTGTAGATGAGCTTCATTGCTGTCTCCTTGGGTGGCACCGTGCGGGCCTTAGGGGGGTCACCGGGGGTGGTGTTGATGTGGCTCTGCGTTTTAATCGTCGGTGGCGTTAGTTTTCGTCGGTGTCGTCGCCGGTGATGACGCTGAGTCGGTAGCTTTCGGGGTTGAACTTTTGCAGGTGCGCCAGTTCTGCATCGCTGAGGTATTCGGCGGTTGCGATGGCGATGGCGATGGGTTCATCGTGGGTCAGCGAGAGGTGGATGCGGTTGATGCCGAGTTCTTTAGCACGGCGGGCGATGGTGCCCTGAATGATGAGGTAGGGTTGGCCGCTTTCGGCGGTGGCGACTTCGCAGTCTTGCCAGTTGAGTCCGGCGGGTGCTCCGAGTACTTTTGCGACGGCTTCTTTGGCGGCAAATCGTACGGCTTGGGAGCGTACATTCCGGGTACGTTCGTTGGGGGTGAAGACGCGGCGGACGAAGGCTGGTGTTTCGGCGACGATTCGTTCGAATCGTTCGATGTTGACGGTATCTACGCCGATTCCCATGATCATGAGCTTCACCTTCTGGGCTAGGGGTGGTGCCGCGTCCTGTTTGCGGTTTCTCTTGTTTTAAGTCTAGCGAGATTCGTTTCTTTTAGATGGGATAGCGGCAAATATGACGCATAGTTGATATCTGTTTCACAGCGTCTATTTTTGTTGGGTCATCCACGAATAACCACCAGGTTAAACGACAAGGGCGGTGGTCAAGTTCTCTAAGAACTCAACCACCGCCCTTGTCGTTATCGCTGAGGCGATTTCCGAGGATTACTCCAGAGGATTACTCCACGGTCACGGACTTTGCGAGGTTACGCGGCTGGTCAACGTCCAGGCCCTTAGCTTCTGCCAGTGCGCATGCGAAGATCTGCAGGGGCACAGTTGCCAGCAGGGGCTGCAGCAGCGAGGGGCATGCCGGGACGGTGATGAGGCGGTCTGCGTAGGGCTTGACGGCCTCGTCGCCTTCCTCGGCGATGACGATGGTGAAGGCGCCGCGAGCGCGCACTTCCTGGATGTTGGAGACGACCTTGCCGTGCAGGGAGTCGCGACCGTTTGCGGAGGGAACCACTACGATGACCGGCTGGCCTTCATCGATCAGTGCGATGGGGCCGTGCTTGAGCTCGCCTGCTGCGAAGCCTTCAGCGTGGATGTAGGTGATTTCCTTGAGCTTGAGTGCGCCTTCCATTGCGACGGGGAAGCCCACGTGGCGGCCGAGGAAGATCACGGAGGAGGCATCCTTCATTTCGACGCCCAGTTCCTTGACCTGGGTGTCGTTGTCGAGGACCTTCTGGATCTTTGCGGGCATGTTCTGCAGCTCGGCAAGGATCGAAGCAATTTCGTCCTTGTACTTGTTGCCGCGCAACTGTGCCAGGTACAGGCCGAGCAGGTATGCTGCGGTGATCTGTGCCAGGAATGCCTTGGTGGATGCCACTGCGATTTCGGGGCCTGCGTGGGTGTACAGCGCAGCGTCGGATTCGCGGGGCAGGGTCGAGCCGTGGGTGTTGCAGATGGAGATAACCTTTGCGCCCTGTTCGCGTGCGTGGCGCACTGCCATCAGGGTGTCCATGGTTTCGCCGGACTGCGAGAGTGCCACGATGAGGGTCTTCTCGTTCACGATGGGGTCGCGGTAGCGGAACTCGTGTGCGAGCTCAACCTCGGTGGGGATGCGGCACCAGTGCTCGATGGCGTAGCGTGCCACCTGGCCTGCGTATGCTGCGGTACCACATGCAACAACGATGATCTTGTCAATCGAGCGCAGCACCGAGTCGTCAATGTTCAGTTCGTCGAGGGTGAGGTTGCCGTTTTCGTCGAGGCGGCCCATGAGGGTCTGCTCGACGGCTGCGGGCTGCTCGTGGATTTCCTTCTCCATGAAGGAGTTGAAGCCGCCCTTTTCAGCTGCTGCTGCGTCCCATTCGATGTGGAAGGGCTTGCCCTCTGCGGGGTTACCTTCGAAGTCAATGATGGAGTAGTCGGTGCCGGTGATGGTCACGATCTGGTCCTGACCCATCTCGACGGCTTCCTTGGTGTAGTCAATGAACGCGGAGACGTCAGAGCCGAGGAAGTTCTCGTTCTCGCCCAGGCCGATGACCAGCGGGGAGTTGCGGCGGGTTGCCACGACGCGGTCCGGGTGGTCGGCGTGGATAGCCAGGATGGTGAATGCACCTTCGAGGCGGTTGGATGCGACGCGTACTGCCTCGGTGAGGTCACCGGTACCGAGCTTGTTGTAGATGCTTGCGATGGTTGCTGCAGCTACCTCGGTGTCGGTCTGAGATGCGAACTCTACGCCTTCGGCGAGCAGTTCGGCACGCAGTTCTGCGAAGTTTTCGATAATACCGTTGTGTACGACGGCGAGGCGGCCGTTGTCGACAACGTGGGGGTGAGCGTTATTGTCGGTGGGTCCACCGTGGGTTGCCCAACGGGTGTGACCGATACCAATCTGGGTTTCCGGCAGGGGGTGTTCCTTAACCTCGTTCTCGAGGTTCAGGAGCTTGCCTGCCTTCTTACGGAATACGATACCGTCGGGGCACACGAGTGCCACGCCAGCAGAGTCATAGCCGCGGTATTCCTGACGGCGCAGACCTTCGAGGACCACATCGTATGCGTTGTGGTCAAACTTGTTACCGTCCGGAGCAGTGTCCAGACCTACATATCCTACGATTCCACACATGCTATAAGTTTATCCCACAAGTATCCGAATATGCGCACGGTGAAATACCGTTATGCGTCACGTTTATTGTGGCTTTCCTAGCTTTTTCAGGTTTTACCCTTTTCTTCTCATACATTTATTTCTCGAAACAAACCGTGGGGCGGGTATTTTCCCCGCGGGCTGAAAGTTCGTACACTTAGATAAATGAGCACCGCACCGTATTTTTCTGGCGATGACCGCTTCATGCATCTTGACCGTTCCCGCTGGTCGCACCTAGCCGATGAGATTTCTGTTCCCCTCAGCGCTGAGGAAATTGAGTCTCTTCGAGGCCTGGGTGAAACTGTCGACCTTGAAGAGGTGCAGCGTATTTATCTGCCGGTTTCTCGTCTTCTGAATCTGTATGTGACTGCTGCTTCTTCGTTGAACCATATGACAAATGATTTTCTGCATGTGTCTCAGCGGCGTGTCCCGTTCATTATTGGTGTGGCGGGTTCTGTTGCGGTGGGCAAGTCGACGACGGCGCGTATTTTGCAGGCTCTTTTGAGTCGTTGGCCGTCTACTCCTAATGTTCAGCTGGTGACGACGGATGGTTTCTTGTACCCGAACGCGGAGCTTCAGCGTCGCGGCATTATGCACCGTAAGGGTTTCCCGGAGTCTTATGATCGCCGTGCTCTGTTGAATTTTGTGTCGCAGGTGAAGTCCGGTGCCGAGCATGTGGTGGCGCCGAAGTATTCGCACCTGTATTACGACATCATGCCGGATGAGCATATTGAGGTCACTGCACCGGATGTACTGATTCTTGAGGGTTTGAATGTTTTGGCACCTTCTCAGGCTGAGGGTCCGGAAACTTCTGATCTGACGCTGAGCGATTTCTTTGATTTCTCTATTTATGTGGATGCCCGCACTGAGGATATTGAGCGCTGGTATGTGAATCGTTTCTTGACGCTACGCTCTTCGGCTTTTGCGAATCCGGAATCATATTTCAAGCGTTATGCGGAACTGAGCGATGAGCAGGCGGTTGAGGTGGCGACCGGCATTTGGAAGAGCGTGAATGAGCCGAATCTGCTGCAGAATGTTTTGCCGACTCGTGCTCGTGCGCATTTGATTCTGCAGAAGGGCGCCGAGCATACCGTGGAGCAGGTTCTTCTGCGTAAGAACTAGAGGTTCTTTAGGTTTTTAGTGTTCGTGTGCGGCTTTTAGCCGGTATTGTGGTGCATTCTAGTAGAAGGCGCCGGAGGCTCTGCTCCCCTTTCGGGGTGGGTTTTAGGCCTTCGGCGCTTTTGTATGCACCTACTTTTGTATGAACCTACACCGTGATGAGGAGTTATTGTGAAGTCTCTGCACCGTACGCCTACCGCTCAGGAGTCTTTTGATAGTTCTGTGGTGAACCGCCGCACTCTCTTGGGTGCCGCTTTGAGCGTTGGTGGCACTGCACTATTGGCGGCTTGTGGCTCGCAGAGTGGTTCACAGGGTCAAGGGGCGTCTTCTTCATCTTCTGCAGCGAGCGCTTCTGCTTCTGAGTCTGCGGCGGCTCCGGCGGCTTCGTCTAGCGCCTCTTCCACTGCGGCGACTTCTTCTGCCGCACCCTCCCCTGCTACTTCTGCTACCAGTGCTTCTGCGAGCGCCTCTTCTTCCCCACTGGCTCTTGCTCAGCCCAGTGTTGAGTCGCAGCCGGACTCGTTGCGTTGCCTCGTGAATAAGATGCGCCCCTTTGCGCAGCAGGATTGGGAGCCGAGTGACCTGGTGGAGTTCTACGGTCATCAATTGCGCGCGGAGGCGGCTAAGGCGGCGGACACGATGATTGATGCGGCGGCGACCGACGGCGTGACTCTGCTTGTTTCCAGCGCGTATCGTTCGTATGCGGTGCAGCAGCAGACCTATCAGTATTGGGTTTCGGTGAACGGTCAGCAGGTGGCGGATCAATTGTCGGCTCGTCCCGGCTATTCCGAGCATCAGACGGGTTTGGCGATTGATTTTGCTTCTCCTGAGGGTTGCCGTCTGGAGGAGTGTTACCGCGATACGCTGGCTGGTCAGTGGTTGGTGAAGAATGCTCCGCGTTACGGATATATTTTGCGTTTCCCCGATGGTCGTCAGTCGGTGACCGGTTATCGTTTTGAGCCGTGGCATTACCGTTACGTGGGTGTGCAGATTGCTCAGGAGTATATGTCTTCGGGTGCGAAGACTTTTGAGGAGTTCATCGGTACGGGTGCGGCACCCGATTATGCAAATGCGAACTAGGGTCTGGGCTAAGCTTTCGGCTTTGCCCGGTGCGTCGAGTGGTGATGTGCATCGTATTTCTAGCTTCCGTGTCGGAAATAAATAGGCACAGTAGATGCATATTTTTTCGCGTACACGCCGCGTAAATCCGCGGTTTTTCGCAGGTTTCAGAGATTTTTACTCACCTTTATGTGACCTAGACCTTAAGTATTGGGTACCACAGAACCACTGTGAAGAAAAACACATGCTTTACAGTGAAAATTTTCTCAGAATATGGCATTTTGAACACCTAAAAGGCGCTATTCTATATCTCATGCTTAAGGGTTTTAAAGATTTTCTGATCCGCGGTAACGTCATCGACCTCGCAGTTGGTCTGATTATGGGTACCGCCTTCACCGCTGTGGTGACCTCGCTTGTCCAGGCCGTCCTGATGCCCGCTATCTCGATGCTGGTTAAGTCCCCCAACTTCGATGAGTTCCTGGTCTTCGGCCAGATCAAGGTTGGCGTGTTCCTGACCGCTGTTGTCAACTTCATCCTGATTGCAGTTGCTGTGTACTTCGCAGTTGTTGTCCCCACTCAGAAGCTGACTGAAATCGCACTGGCTAAGAAGAAGGCTGAAGACGAGGCTGCTGAAGAAGAGGAAGAGACCGAGATTGCCCTCCTGAAGGAGATCCGCGACGCTCTGGCAAAGAAGTAATTTCTCTGCTCTCTAACACTAACTTTCGAACCCCCGTATCCCTGTGGATACGGGGGTTTTCCGTATCCACATCCCCTACGACCACCCAAGATAACGAAGAAGGGCTGGGAAGGTAACACCTTCCCAGCCCTTCTCTATCCTCCACTGCGGTCTTCACACCGGAAGAATACGTTTAGAGTGCCAATTCCTTAGCCACAACGTCAGCCAGCTGCTGAGCAACCTCATCAGCCTGCTCCTGGGTTGCAGCCTCAACCATCACGCGGACCAGAGGCTCAGTGCCGGATGCACGCAGCAACACACGGCCGCTCTCACCCAGTACTCCTTCAGCCTCGCTCACAGCGGTAGCGAGCGCCTCGTTGGTCTTGACCGCCGCACGGTCAACGCCCTTGACATTGATTAGGCGCTGCGGGGTGGGCTGCATGCGGGATGCCAGCTCCGAGAGGGTCTGACCGCTACGTGCCACCTCTGCAGCCAGCTGGATGCCGGTCAGAACGCCGTCACCGGTGGTTGCGTAGTCGCTCATGATAACGTGGCCGGACTGCTCGCCACCGAGGTTGTAGCCGTGCTCGCGCATAGACTCGAGGACGTAGCGGTCGCCCACAGCGGTGCGGCCGAGGGTAATGCCGTGCTCGCGCAGGTACAGCTCCAGGCCCAGGCTGCTCATTACGGTTGCGACGAGGGTGTCCTTTGCGAGCTTGCCTTCGCGCTTAGCGGCAACAGCCAGGATAGCCATAATCTGGTCACCGTCTACCAGATTGCCCTTTTCGTCAACTGCCTGGCAACGGTCCGAGTCGCCGTCGTGGGCGATGCCGAGGTCCGCGCCGTGCTCAACGACTGCTGCCTGCAGCTTCTCGGGGTGGGTGGACCCCACGCCGTCGTTGATGTTGGTGCCGTTGGGCTCTACAGCCAGTGCGACAACCTCTGCACCCAACGCTTCGAAAGCTGCGGGAGATGCTGCGTATGCCGCACCGTTTGCGCAGTCCAGAACAATCTTCTTGCCTGCGAGGGGCTTGCCTTCAGGCAGGGTGGAGACCAGGTGCTTCACGTAAGCCTCGGTACCGTTCTCCAGGGGCTTGACGGTACCCACAGCACCACCGGTCGGGTAGCGGAAGGACTTCTCACGGTAAACGCACTCAATGGCGTCCTCAACGGAGTCTTCCAGCTTCTGGCCGCCTCGGGCCAGGAACTTAATACCGTTGTCCGCTGCCGGGTTGTGCGATGCAGAAATCATCACGCCGAAGTCAGCACCGGTGTGTGCCACCAGGTAAGCTGCTGCGGGGGTGGGGACAATGCCGGCGTCCAGCACGTCAACACCTGCGCTAGCGAAGCCAGCCTTCATCGCAGAAACAATAAAGTCTGCAGAGGATCGGGAGTCATTTGCAATCACGGCACGGGGGCGTATGCCCTCTTCTACCGTGTCAAAGCCCAGCACAATAGAAGCCGCCTGTGCGAGCTCCATAGCCAGAGCGGGAGTAATTACATCGTTTGCCAGACCGCGTACGCCGTCGGTTCCAAAAAGTCGTTCAGTCACCCTTTTATTTTACGTTGTGCGTAACTCTGCTTAGGCGCATACACCGTAAATTCTTCATAATCAGAAAGTGATTTTCAGCGGCTATATATCTGCTTCATAGCTAATGTTTCTATAGACACGCAAAGGTGCCTGCTCTCAGTTCCCAGAGAGGGAAAAGAGAGGCAGGCACCTTCATAGTGCAAGCTGTTTGGCGGTTCTATCGCCGCAGGGTTGAGTTATTGCTCTCCCCTATCTATCAACGCTTACTTGACGACCGGGAAGCCGTCGGGAGAGTCACCGGACTCATCCTCGAAAACGTGCGATGCAGAGCGGACGATCAGCGAGTCGAGCTCGCCCACGACTGCCTCATCCTTGGAGGGGTAGTCGAACTGGGAGAGCACGTAACGCATTGCTTCCAGACGTGCGCGCTTCTTGTCGTTGGACTTGATAACGGTCCAGGGGGCATCACCGGTGTGGGTGTAGAAGAACATTGCTTCCTTCGCCGCGGTGTAGTCGTCCCACTTGTCCAGGGATGCCAGGTCGGTGGGGGAAAGCTTCCACTGGCGAACCGGGTCGGTACGGCGGGAGGTGAAGCGTGCAAGCTGCTCTTCGCGGGTGACGGAGAACCAGAACTTGATGATGTGGATACCGGAGTTCACCAGCATGCGCTCCAGGTCCGGAACTTCGCGCATGAACTCGAAGTACTGTGCCTGGGTGCAGTAGCCCATAACGCGCTCAACGCCGGCACGGTTGTACCAGGAGCGGTCCATCAGAACGATTTCGCCGCCGGAGGGCAGGTGCTTGATGTAACGCTGGAAGTACCACTGAGTCTGCTCGATATCGGTCGGCTTCTCCAGTGCCACAACGCGAGCGCCACGGGGGTTCAGGTGCTCGGTGAAGCGCTTGATGGAGCCACCCTTACCTGCTGCGTCACGGCCTTCGAAGATGATGAGGATCTTCTGACCGGTGGACTTAGCCCAGAGCTGCAGCTTCAGCAGCTCAATCTGCAGGGCACGCTTTTCCTTCTCGTATGCCTTACGGCTGAGCTTGGTGTCGTAGGGGTAACCCTTCTTCCATGCCTGCGAGGTTTCGTCGTCCTTCTTGTCCTTGCCGAGGGCGCGGGTGAGGGAAGCCATTTCGTCCAGCTCTGCCGAGTAGTCCTCGACAACGGAGGTACGGCGCGCCTGGGGCTTCAGGGCTTCCTTGATGGCTTGTTTCTTCTCAGAACCGGTGTGTGCGTGTGCGCCTTCAGCGGCGTGCTGGTGGGCTTCAGCCTGAGGAGCCTCCACTGCCTTCTCTTCGGGCTGGGTGGAGGGATTCTGCTCTGCCATGAGTACTCTTTTCTTCCTGTCTGCTTTGACTCTTTAACTCTACCGGTGTGCTCTTCGATGAACAAACGTAACAGTTATATGCACCTATAACCTTGTAACGCTCACGGTGGATAGATACGCAAAACGCCCCGATTCTCCCGAAGGAGAAGCGGGGCGTAACGCTTCGTAAAAACCAGCGATTAACGCTTGGAGAACTGCGAAGCCTTGCGTGCCTTCTTAAGACCAGCCTTCTTACGCTCGATGACGCGTGCGTCACGGGTCAGGTAGCCAGCCTTCTTCAGTGCGGGGCGGTTGTTCTCGCGGTCGATCTCGTTCAGTGCACGAGCGATACCCAGGCGCAGAGCACCTGCCTGACCGGAGGGGCCACCACCGTTGATGCGTGCGATGACGTCGTATGCACCCTCGAGCTCCAGGAGCTTGAAGGGCTGGTTGACGTCCTGCTGGTGCAGCTTGTTGGGGAAGTAGTCTTCCAGGCTACGACCGTTGATGGTCCAGTTGCCGGAACCCGGCACAACGCGAACGCGTGCCACTGCTTCCTTGCGGCGACCAACTGCTGCGCCTGCAACGGTCAGTGCCGGACGTGCTGCCTTAGCCGCTGCGGGGGCAGCGGACTCCGAGGTGTAGCTGGTCAGCTCTTCCTCGACTACGATCTGCTCTTCGTTCTGAGCCACGATTTCTCCTATTGTTTCTTCGTAGGCCCGAATTACTGGGCGACCTGGTTGAATTCGTAGGTCTTGGGCTGCTGTGCCGCGTGCGGGTGCTCGGGGCCAGCGTAGACCTTCAGCTTCTTGAGCTGCTGTGCAGCAAGCTTGTTCTTGGGCAACATGCCCTTAACAGCCTTCTCAACCGCGCGAACGGGGTTGGTCTCAAGCAGCTCTGCGTAGTTCACGGACTTCAGACCGCCGGGGTAACCCGAGTGGCGGTATGCACGCTTCTGCTCGAGCTTTGCACCGGTCAGGGCGACCTTCTCAGCGTTCACGATGATAACGAAGTCACCGGTGTCAACGTGGGGAGCAAAAGTCGGCTTGTGCTTACCGCGCAGCAGGATAGCGGTCTGGCTTGCGAGGCGGCCGAGAACAACGTCGGTGGCGTCAATGACGTGCCACTGGCGCTCGACTTCGCCGGGCTTGGGAGTATAAGTGCGCAAAATATTGGCCTTTGTCTCGAAATGTACATACGGCGCTTAGTTGGGTATCGCGCCTTTTACTTACGTGCATGACGAACACCCGGGTGAGGACCGAGCTGCCGCCCGTTCTGCCCGTACTCTAGACCGCCTTAACGTCCTGCAACTAGACAGCGATTTAGAGCGCGCTCGGGTAGAACACGCACAACATATCAAGACTATACAGGACGTCGAGTGCTTAATCCACCGCCAAAGCCTTAAAAATAGGGCTTTTTTGCCTTAAACACATTTTAAATTCCATCCGTGTAATTCATCTGAGGTAGTTGCGCTCCCCCGCGATGGTTCACGGTGCATGAGCAACGTGACGGGGCTCAATATATACAGGGCGTTAAGCGCTCTGTGCTTCGTGGTCTTCACGCTTTGCTCGAGCACGTTCCGCTTGCTCTCCATACAACTCCGGAGCAGGGTAGTAAATCTCAGCCAGAGCGAGCGCATGCGGAGGCGCCAGAGTCAGCGAAGCCTCGCGTCCCGGGTTCTCGATCCGCTCACGCAACCAGGCGGCGTCACGTTTACCCGTGCCGTAGAGCACCAACGCGCCCACAAGTGAACGCACCATGTGATGGCAGAAAGCATCAGCCACCACACGCACCTCAATAAGGCCACTTTCAGTACGAGTGAAGCTAAGCTCTCGCAGCTCACGAATCGTGGTCGCGCCTTCACGCGGCTTGCAGAAGGAGAGGAAATCGCGCAGACCGAGTAGCTGCTGCGCCGACTGGTTAAGATCAGCACAATCCAGGTGCTCAGGTACCGCCCAGGTGTAGGTACGGTGCAGAGGATTAAGACCGTCCGCCGCGCCATCTGCAATGCGATATACGTAGCGGCGACCGGTAGCCGAGAAGCGCGCATCAAATTCAAAAGAAACTTCGCTCACGCGGTGAATCTGAATAGCGCCCTGCAGAATACCGCGGACATTCTTCGGCAAGTTCAACTGCTCTTCCGCATCGTAAAGACAACGCTGAAGAGCGCCGGTGAGGCGGCGCCCCAGTGCAGCCGTCGGGTCATCTTCCCCGGTTCGCCCCTGCAGGCGAGTCCAGTCCTCATCACTCAGATCGCAATGTAGGGTCTGGGCTTCCGCATGCACACCGGCATCGGTTCGACCCGCGACCACCACGCGGTGAGGTACACGCAAAATCAGTTCAAGGGCGTTCTCAATGACTCCCTGCACGGTGACCAGGTTCGGCTGGGCAGCCCATCCACTGAAAAGGGAACCGTCGTAAGCGCAATCAATGCGCACGCGGTGCGTAGCGATGAAGAGCGGCTCTTCGTGATTCTCTAAAGCAGTAGCGTTATGCATTGTGTGCCTTTCAGCAGTAGCGGACGGTTGAAGAATACGGACCGGCTCTTGGATAGCGAATACGCAAAGAACCGTGTCCTCTTAAGTATGCAGATACACCAATCCGCCGCCCACAGCAGTGGACGGCGGATTGACATATTTAGGCTTAGCCTAGATCAGCTGGGATCCGTATTACTCGGAAACCTTCTGTGCTGCTGCGCCACCTGCGGGGGCGTAACCTGCAGCCTCTGCCGACTCAGCGGAGTCGAACCAGATTTCAGCCTTGGTGCTGGTGTACCAGCGGGAACCGGGCACGTGGTACTTCATGGAATCGGCGTTACCCTTAACCTCGAAGCCCTCGGGAGCCTCGCCGGACTCCAGGGGTGCGTGGGAACCTGCGGGCAGGCCCTCAGCTGCTTCAGCCTTGGGAGCCTCAGCTGCCTTCTCAGCAACCTTGGTTGCCTCAGCAACTGCACCCTTGGTTGCAACGGGCTCCATGACGAGCTCGATGACTGCCATGGGAGCGTTGTCACCCTTACGGTTACCGATCTTGATGATGCGGGTGTAACCACCGGGGCGCTCTGCCATTGCCGGAGCAATAACGGTGAAGAGCTCGTGCACGACGGACTTGTCGGTGATGGAACGCAGCACGCGACGGCGAGCAGCCAGGTCGCCCTTCTTACCGAAGGTGATGAAGCGCTCTGCCACCGGACGCAGGCGCTTTGCCTTGGTCAGGGTGGTGGTGATGCGCTTGTGCTGGAACAGCTGCGCCGACAGGTTGTTGAGCATGTGGCGCTCGTGGGTCGGGGAACCGCCGAGGCGGGGACCCTTAGTGGGAGTAGGCATAGTTAAATCTCCATAGTTGCGTTCCCTAACGCCCCAGCAGCGGAGCCTCTTAGGGAATCAAGTTTGACTGATCCCGGTGGAACCGGGTGAACTATTCGGTCGAAATTATTCGCCGGAACCGTCTTCGTCATCAAGCGGGCGTGCAGCAGGCTCGAAACCGGGAGGGGAGTCCTTCAGAGCCAGGCCGAGCTCGATGAGCTTTGCCTTGACCTCGTCAATGGACTTAGCACCGAAGTTACGGATGTCCATCAGGTCAGCTTCACTGCGGGTCACGAGCTCACCCACGGTGTGGATGCCCTCGCGCTTGAGGCAGTTGTAGGAGCGGACGGACATGTTCAGGTCCTCGATCGGCAGTGCCAGATCGGCGGCCATGGACTCGTCGGCGGGCGACGGGCCAACTTCGATACCCTCAGCTGCAATGTTCAGCTCACGTGCCAGGCCGAAGAGCTCGACCAGGGTGCTGCCTGCAGAAGCAACGGCGTCACGCGGTGCGATGGCTTCCTTGGTTTCGACGTCCAGGGTCAGGCTGTCGAAGTCGGTGCGCTGCTCAACACGGGTCGCGTTCACGCTGAAGGTAACCTTCAGAACCGGGGAGTAGATGGAGTCAACCGGAATACGGCCAATCTCGCCATCGCCGACCTTGTTCTGAGCTGCAGTCACGTAGCCGCGACCGCGCTCGATAACCAGCTCAGCGTTGAAGTTTGCCGAGGCGTTCAGGGTTGCCAGGTGCAGTTCCGGGTTGTGGATCTCCACGCCAGCGGGAACCTCGATGTCGCCTGCGGTCAGTTCACCTTCGCCCTGCTTGCGCAGGTAGGCCACGACGGGCTCGTCGTTCTCAGAAGAGATGGAGAGCTTCTTGATGTTCAAGATGATCTCAGTGACGTCCTCGGTCACGCCGGGAACGGTGCTGAACTCATGCAGTACGCCATCAATGCGGACGCTGGTAACAGCGGCGCCGGGGATGGAGGACAGCAGAGTACGGCGGAGGGAGTTACCCATGGTGTAGCCGAAACCGGGCTCCAGAGGCTCGATGGTGAAGCGCGAGCGGTTGGGCGCTACGACCTCTTCAGTCAGAGTGGGGCGCTGTGCAATAAGCACTTTGTTTCCTTTCGGTGAGCTCCGCTATATGAGCCCACAGGTTGGGGAAAACATATCTTAGGAAGCAGACGGGTGTCTGTGCTCTCCGGGTACAACTCCGTGGAGTGTACCCTTCGAGGGATTAGGTCAGAGACCTAATTAGACGCGGCGGCGCTTCGGGGGACGGCAACCGTTGTGAGCAACGGGGGTAACGTCCTGGATCGAACCGACCTCGAGGCCTGCAGCCTGCAGGGAGCGGATTGCGGTTTCGCGACCGGAACCGGGGCCCTTGACGAACACGTCAACCTTGCGGACGCCGTGCTCCTTGGCGCGGTTTGCAGCAGCCTCAGCAGCCAGCTGTGCGGCGTAGGGGGTGGACTTACGGGAGCCCTTGAAGCCCATGTCGCCAGCGGAGGACCAGGAGATCACTGCACCGGTGGGATCGGTGATGGAGACGATGGTGTTGTTGAAGGTCGACTTGATGTGAGCCTGACCAGCAACGATGTTCTTGCTAACCTTGCGGCGGTTGGTCTTACGAGCTGCCGCAGCGCGAGTCTTGGGAGGCATTTTTGATTCTCCTACAAAGGTTTACTTATACGTTGGTCGGATAGAGATATCCAACAGAGCAACGTGTCTTACTTCTTCTTACCTGCGACGGTACGCTTCGGGCCCTTACGGGTACGTGCGTTAGTCTTGGTGCGCTGACCGTGAACCGGCAGGCCGCGGCGGTGGCGCAGGCCCTGGTAGGAACCGATTTCAACCTTACGGCGGATGTCAGCTGCAACCTCGCGGCGAAGATCACCTTCAACCTTGTAGTTGCCTTCGATGAAGTCACGAAGTGCCACGAGCTCCTGGTCGGTCAGGTCCTTGACGCGGGTGTCAGGGTTGACGCCGGTAGCAGCGAGGGTTTCGTGTGCACGGGTCTTACCCACGCCGTAGATGTAAGTGAGAGCAACTTCCACGCGCTTTTCGCGGGGAATATCAACTCCAGCGAGACGTGCCATACTGGCTTCTCCTTGTTGTTTTCCAGAGGTCTATAGCATCACTGCCCGGGTTGTTCTGACCCGGTCCCCGGCCTCTGAGTCCGGAGGTATCCGAAGTCGCCTCGTGGGCGTTGCTTCGGAGCGGTGCCTATGACAATTCCGCCCTCTGTTGGAGCGGTTATGAAGTCAGCTACTAGGGATTAGCCCTGGCGCTGCTTGTGGCGCGGGTTTTCGCAGATCACCATGACCACACCGTGACGGCGGATCACCTTGCACTTATCGCAGATCGGCTTAACGCTCGGCTTGACCTTCATCGCATTCCTTTTGATTGCAACTTGATTACTGGCGAGATAAGAGGTTCCCTCACTTACGTTGGGGAACTGCGTTATCCCTTTGAACACGATTTAAACGCCGCCAGGGGCGACGTTTATCTCGGGTTTACTTGTAACGGTAGACGATACGACCTCGGGAAAGGTCGTAGGGGCTCAGTTCCACTACTACTCGGTCCTCAGGCAGGATGCGAATGTAGTGCTGACGCATCTTGCCCGAGATGTGTGCGAGAACCTTGTGGCCGTTATCCAGCTCAACACGGAACATCGCGTTGGGCAGAGCTTCAACCACAGAGCCTTCAATCTCGATGACGCCGTCTTTCTTAGCCATATCCTCCGCTAACGTCGGTGCCCGTCGCAGGTGCGGCGGGCAATTGTATCTTCTGTTTGTGAGCTCACCTCGGTGAGGTGCTAGGGCGTTTTAAGGCGCACTTAACACTGGCACAAACAACCAACTGTTAACTCTACGGCAAAGACCATGGAAAAACAACCGTGATTTTTATGACATCAGGCACTTAATGTTTAAAAGGAAGAAGCCCCTCCCCCACGTTCCTGAAAGTCTTCATGACTTCCCTCCGCAGGAAAGGGGCACCGTTCACCGGTCACAGCTCAACTACTTAGTCTTCCTTAGCAGCCAGCTGACCGCATGCACCATCAATATCGGAACCGCGAGTATCACGAATAGTCGTCGGAATACCGTGGGCACGCAGACGCTCCACAAAGTTCTGCTCAACGCCCTTACGGGATGCTGTCCACTTCGAACCCGGGGTCGGGTTCAGCGGAATCGGGTTCACGTGCACCCAGCCGCGGCCGCGCTGAGCCAGCTTCTTACCGAGCAAATCCGCACGCCAGCCCTGATCGTTAATATCGCGAATCAGCGCGTACTCAATAGAGACGCGGCGGCCGGTCGTACGGTAGTAGTCGTACGCAGCGTCCAGAGTCTCGTCAACCTTCCAACGCTGGTTAATCGGGATTAGCTCATCACGCAGCTCATCATCCGGAGCATGCAGAGACAGCGCCAAAGTAATGGGCAGCTTCTCCAGCTCAAACTTACGAATACCGGGTACCAGACCCACGGTCGACATGGTCAGACCACGAGCAGAAATACCGAGGCCCTCGGGCGAAGGGTCAATCAGGCGGTGCACAGCACCCATAGTTGCCTTGTAGTTAGCGAGCGCCTCACCCATACCCATGAAGACAATATTGGAAACACGCAGAGGACGAGTATCCTCAGAACCGCCTTCTGCTTCTTCCAAACCCTTCATCTGCTTCAGGTAGCGGGCACCAGCTACGACCTGCTCCACAATTTCTGCAGTAGAGAGGTTACGGGTCAAACCCTGCTGACCGGTTGCACAGAAGGGGCAGTTCATACCGCAGCCAGCCTGCGAAGAAATGCACATGGTCACGCGGTTGTCATAGCGCATGATGACGGACTCAATGAGCGCACCATCAAAGAGGCGGTGCACAACCTTCAGGGTGTCGCCACCGTCAGCCTCGAGGGTACGGACCGGAGTCAGAAGCTGGGGCATCGCCTGAGCAACCATCTGCTCGCGATCCTTAGCCGGCAGGTCAGTCATCTCGGCGGGATCAGTGACCAGACGCTCAAAATAGTGCTTGGACAGCTGGGACGCACGGAACGACTGGTAGCCCAGTTCCTTCAGAAATTCGCGGCGGCCAGCCATATCGAAGTCAGCGATGTGCTTGGGCGGCTTCGCACGGCGCGGTGCTTTCAGGGCAATCTGGCCGGGTGCGGGGCGAACGTTCGAGATTTCAACCGGCACCTTGGTCGCAGCGGGCGCGGTTGCCTCGCCGCTATTGAGAGTTTCGCTCATGGAGCTTCTTCCTTGTGATGTGGATGCTTTCGGATGCGCTATCACGCACCGGACCGGATTCGCCGGTTTCTTCGGGTGGAGGTGGGGCAACTAAAGGTGTTCCCCTCCCCCAGTGGTGGGGCTTAGGCGGGAATCGGAACCGGGGTTACGCCGAAGCGAGCAAGTTCGCTGGCGCCGCCGTCTTCTGCGGTCAGAACCCAGATGCCGTCGCTGTGCACAGCAACGGAGTGCTCCCACTGGCATGCATCGGAGCCGTCAACGGTCACAACGGTCCAGTCATCGGAGAGCACCTTGGTCTCGATGGAACCGGTGACGAGCATCGGTTCGATAGCGAAAGCCATACCGGGCTTAATCTTCGGGCCCATGTCACGCACAGCGTAGTTCAGCACATCCGGAGCCATGTGCATCTGCGAGCCGATGCCATGGCCCACATAGTCTTCAATGATGCCGTACTTATCGCCGTATTCTTCGGTCACGTATGCTTCGATAGCCAGACCGATTTCACCGACCTTCTTTGCGGTCGCGAGAGCCGCGATACCGTGCCACATCGCCTCGCGGGTCACGGCAGAGAGCTCCGCGCGCGCTTCGCTTACGTTGTCACCGACCAGAACGGTACGTGCCGAGTCGCCGTGCCACTGGCGGTTGGTGGCGGGGTCAATCACGTATGCACCACCGTCGATGGAGAGGATATCGCCGTCCTTGAGAACGTAGTCGCCGGGGATACCGTGAACGACCTCGTGGTTGACGGAGGTGCATACGGTTGCCGGGTAGTCGTAGTAGCCGTAGAAGTTGGAGGTACCGCCCAGTTCCAGCAGGGTGCGTTCAAAGGCGGCATTCACCTCTGCGGTAGTTACGCCGGGGCGGGCTGCCGCTACGGCCGCGTCAAGTGCGCGGCTGGTGATAACACCTGCACGAGCCATCTGCTGAAGCTGTGCATTGGTTTTGATTTCGACTCGTGCCATTCTGGCTCCTTAGGTGTATGGGGCGGTATGCCCAAGCTTAGAACTCTACAGACAGCACTGTACCCCCGCAAGTTTTTGTGATGCATCATGCACCTCAAATTGCGGGGGTACAGCAGAAGATTACTTCAGAGCGTCGAGGATGCGCTCGGTGACTTCAGCAATCTCGCCGAGGCCGTTAACTTCCTTGACGATGCCGCGTTCGCGGTAGATTGCGATCAGCGGCGCGGTCTCCTCTTCGTAGACCTTCAGGCGGTGACGGATGACTTCTTCGTTGTCATCGGTACGACCCTGCTCAGCTGCACGGTTGAGCAGACGCTCGACGAGTTCGTCGTTATCTGCAACGAGCAGCAGAACGCGGTCGATCTTCTCGCCCTTAGCTTCAAGGATGGAGTCCAGCTCGTGCACCTGTGCAGTGTTGCGGGGGTAGCCGTCGAGCAGGAAGCCGTTGACGACGTCGCCTTCGTCCAGGCGTGCACGCACCATGTTGTTGGTGACAGAGTCGGGAACCAGGTTACCGGAGTCGATGTACGACTTCGCTTCCTTACCGAGTTCGGTCTCTTCCTTGATGTTCTTACGGAAGATATCGCCGGTAGAAATTGCGGGAATCTTCAGCGCTTCAGCGATCTTGACGGCCTGGGTGCCCTTACCTGCACCGGGAGGGCCGACGATGAGCAGACGGTTCATCGGAGCAGTCCTTCGTAGTTTCGTTGTTGGAGCTGAGCGTTGATCTGCTTGAGAGTATCAAGACCAACACCCACCACGATCAGCAGCGAGGCGCCGCCGAACGGGAAATTCTGGTTTGCGTTGAATAGGATAAGCGCTACCAGGGGAATCATGGAAATTACACCCAGGTAAAGTGCGCCAGGCAACGTAATTCGGTTGAGTACGTAGCTGAGGTAACGCTCGGTCGGCTTACCGGCACGAATACCGGGGATGAAGCCACCGTACTTCTTCATATTGTCCGCTACTTCCACCGGGTCGAAGGTGACCGCCACGTAGAAGTAGGCGAAGCCAATAATCATGAAGAAGTAGAGAGCAATGTACAGCGGGTGGTCGCCACGCACCAGGTATGCGTTAATCCAGTTAACCCAGTCCGGCGGGGTGGAGCCGTTGGTGGGGGTGTTGAACTGGGCAATCAGACCGGGCAGGGTCAGCAGGGAGGAGGCGAAGATCAGCGGAATCACGCCGGCCATGTTGACCTTCAGCGGGATGTAGGTGCTGGTGCCACCAATGGTGCGTCGACCAATCATGCGCTTTGCGTACTGCACGGGAATACGGCGAACGGACTGTTCCACGTAGACCACGGCGAGCATGACCAGCAGGCCAATACCGCAGACAGCCGCGAAGATACCCCAACCGTGGGTGCGCTGGATGGAGCCCAGAGCGCTCGGGAAGGAGGACGCAATGGAGGTGAAGATCAGCAGGGACATGCCGTTGCCGACGCCACGCTCGGTAATCTGCTCGCCCATCCACATGATGACGGTGGTACCCGCACACAGGGTGACGATAATCAGCAGGATGTGCAGTACGTCGTCCTGGGGGATGATGCCCGGGCAGTTACCCAGCAGAACGCCAGAGCGTGCCATCGAGACGATGGTGGTTGCATTCAGCAGAGCAAGAGCGATGGTCAGGTAGCGGGTGTACTGGGTGAGCTTTGCCTGACCCTGCGCGCCCTCATCGTGCAGCTCCTGGAATCGCGGGATGACCACGCGTAGCAGCTGGATGATAATGGACGCGGTAATGTACGGCATCACGCCGAGGGCAAAGATCGAAAGCTGCAGCAGTGCGCCACCACTGAAAAGGTTGACGATATCGTAGACGCCACCGCTTGTAACATTGGCGTTCAGACACTGCTGTACATTTCCGTAGGAAACGCCTGGCGCGGGGATGAAAGTGCCCACGCGGTACAGCACAATCATTGCCAGGGTAAACAGCAGCTTACGCCGCAAATCGGCGGTCTTAACGACTCGCCCGAATGCGCTCAGCACATGTCCTCCTGTAAGTCTATGGGGCGCCCATCCCTCTCAAAGAGTTTTAGGGCGCAGTAAACACATCTTCCAGTCTATCGTGTTTGGAGCGGGTAACGATAACTCCCTAGCAGATTATGTAGCTTTTATATTCTCTTAGCGTGATTTTTGAACACAAAATGTGGCGCACACCAAGCGTTCAAATATGCGAATACAGGAATATAGTCCTGTTGTGAATCTTTTCAAGCAGCAAAAAGCCCCTGCCGTACAGCGTACGGACAGGGGCTTTCTCGTCTTGAAGACTACTTAACGGTTACAGAACCGCCAGCGGCCTCGATCTTCTCGATAGCGGAAGCCGATGCCTTGTCGACAACAACGTTCACCTTGACGGAGATTTCGCCGTTGCCCAGAACCTTCACGAGCTCGTTCTTACGAACGGCACCCTTAGCAACCAGTGCCTCGACGGTGACGTCGCCACCGTTGGGGAACAGTTCCTGGATGCGGTCCAGGTTAACAACCTGGTACTCGGTGCGGAAGGGGTTCTTGAAGCCGCGCAGCTTCGGCAGGCGCATGTGCAGCGGCAGCTGGCCGCCTTCGAAGCCTGCACGAACCTGGTAACGTGCCTTGGTACCCTTGGTACCGCGACCTGCGGTCTTACCCTTGGAGCCTTCACCGCGGCCAACGCGGGTCTTTGCCTTGTGGGCACCCGGTGCCGGGCGCAGATCGTGAATCTTGATAGCTTCTGCCATCTTTACTTGACCTCCTCAACCTTCACCAGGTGAGCAACGGTGTTAACCATGCCAACGGTGACGGGGTCAGCAGTGCGGACTACCTTGTTGCCGGGGCGCTTGAGGCCCAGGGAACGCAGGGTGTCGCGCATGTTCTGCTTCTGACCAACATAGGACTTGACCTGGGTGATTTCCAGCTTTGCGTCGCTGGGCTGAATACGCTTGGCCATTACTACGCACCTGCCTTTTCAGACTTGGTGTTGCGCAGGTAGCTGGGGATAACCTCATCGGTGGGCAGGCCACGGCGGGCTGCCACTGCCAGGGGCTCCTCGAGCTCCTTGAGTGCTGCAACAGTTGCGTGAACGATGTTGATCTGGTTCGAGGAACCGAGCGACTTGGACAGCACATCGTGAATGCCTGCGCACTCGAGTACTGCACGCACGGGGCCACCTGCGATAACACCGGTACCAGCGGTTGCCGGACGGAGCATCACAACGCCTGCAGCTGCTTCACCCTGCACGCGGTGCGGGATGGTGCGGCCTTCGATGCGGGGAACGCGGAAGAAGTTCTTCTTTGCTTCCTCGACACCCTTGGAGATTGCTGCGGGAACTTCCTTAGCCTTACCGTAGCCAACGCCGACCAGGCCGTTACCGTCACCAACGACGACCAGTGCGGTGAAGCTGAAGCGACGACCACCCTTGACGACCTTGGAAACGCGGTTGATGGTCACAACGCGCTCGATGTACTTGTCCTTCTCCTCCTCGCGAGCGCGGTTGTTACGGCGCTCACCACGGCCACGACGCTCGCCGCGGTTGTTGCGGCGCTCCTCGCGCTGGTTGGAGGTCTCAGCGGTTTCAGCTACTACTGCTTCGCTCACCTGAGTTTCCTTTACGTTCTGCTCGCTCATTAGAGTGCAAGACCTCCCTCGCGTGCACCGTCAGCAACGGCTGCAACACGGCCGTGGTACTTGTTACCACCGCGGTCGAACACGACTGCCTCAACACCAGCTGCCTTGGCGCGCTCTGCAACGAGCTCACCAACGCGCTTTGCCTTAGCGGTCTTGTCCAGGTCAGCTGCACGCAGCTCTGCTTCCATGGTGGAAGCGGATGCCAGGGTTACGCCCTTGACATCGTCGATAACCTGAACGAACATGTGACGGGTCGAACGGGTGACGCACAGGCGCGGACGCGCAGCGGTACCCGAAACGTACTTGCGGATGCGAGCGTGACGACGTGCACGCTGCGCTGCCTTCGACTTGATAGCCATGTTTACTTACCAGCCTTTCCGACCTTGCGGCGGATGTGCTCACCTGCGTAGCGAACACCCTTACCCTTGTAGGGATCGGGCTTACGCAGACCACGAATGTTTGCTGCAACCTGACCAACGAGCTGCTTGTCGATGCCCGACACGGTCAGCTTGTTAGCACCCTCCACTGCGAAGGTAATACCCTCGGGAGCGGTGATGTTGATCGGGTGGGAGTAGCCCAGAGCGAACTCCAGGTCGTTACCCTTCGGGGTCACACGGTAACCGGTACCAACGATTTCCAGCTTCTTTTCGTAGCCGGAGGTAACGCCGATAATCAGGTTCTGAATCAGGGTACGAGTCAGACCGTGCAGCGAGCGAGACAGGCGCTCGTCGTTCGGACGAGATACAAGGATCTCGTTTTCGTTCAGAGCCACGGTGATGGGGGAAGCTACCTTGTGGGAGAGCTCGCCCTTCGGGCCCTTAACGGTGACCAGGTTGCCATCGACCTTAACCTCAACGCCGGCGGGAACCGAGATGGGGAGACGTCCAATACGTGACATTATTCTCTTCCTTTCTCTTCTAACCGACTACCAGATGTAAGCGATGACTTCGCCGCCCACGCCCTTCTTCGCTGCCTGCTTGTCAGTGAGCAGACCCGAAGAGGTGGACAGGATTGCGATGCCGAGGCCACCCAGAACCTGGGGCAGGTTGGTGGACTTTGCGTAGGTACGCAGGCCCGGCTTGGAAATACGACGCACGCCAGCGATGGAACGCTCGCGGGACGGACCGTACTTGAGGACGAGGGTCAGGGTCTTGCCGACCTTTGCATCCTCAACCTTCACGTCGGCGATGTAGCCCTCAGCCTTCAGGATCTCTGCAATGCGAGCCTTCAGCTTGGAGTAGGGCATGGATACGGTGTCGTGGTATGCGGAGTTTGCGTTACGCAAACGGGTCAGCATATCTGCGACCGGATCAGTCATAGTCATTGTGGGCTTTAGCCCTTCCTCGTTGTGGTTTCCCTACCCCGCGGTAACGGGGTCTGGACCTACAACGTAGTCGTTAGTTGGTCTTGAACGGGAAGCCCAGTGCCTTCAGGATTGCACGGCCTTCTTCGTCGGTCTTCGCGGAGGTCACCACGGTGATGTCCATACCACGCACGCGGTCAATCGAGTCCTGATCGATTTCGTGGAACATGGACTGCTCGGTCAGACCGAAGGTGTAGTTACCGTTACCGTCGAACTGGCGGTCCGAGAGGCCGCGGAAGTCGCGGATTCGGGGCAGTGCCAGGGTGACGAGGCGGTCCAGGAATTCCCACATGCGGTCGCCACGCAGGGTGACGTGTGCACCAATGGGCATACCTTCGCGCAGCTTGAACTGTGCGATGGACTTCTTAGCGCGGGTAACAATCGGCTTCTGACCGGTGATTGCGGTGAGATCGCGGATTGCGCCGTCCATGAGCTTTGCGTCGCGAGCTGCCTCGCCGACACCCATGTTTACGACGACCTTAACGATCTTCGGGGTCTGCATGACGTTCTCGTACTTGAACTCTTCCTGCAGAGCGGGAACGACGACCTCAGCGTACTTGGTCTTGAAGCGGGGGGTGATCTTGGTTTCGGTCATTAGATGTCCTTACCCGAACGCTTAGCAACGCGCACGCGAACGGTGCGCTCCTTGCCGTCACGCTCTACAGTCTCGAGGCGGAAACCAACACGGGTCGGCTTCTTGGTCTCGGGGTCAACAATCGCAACGTTAGAAACGTGGATCGGTGCCTCAACCTTCTGAATGCCGCCTGCTGCGCCGGTCAGGGGGTTAGCCTTGGTGTGCTTGGTGACGACCTTGACGCCCTCAACAATCACGCGGTTTTCCTTGGGGAGAACCTTCAGAACCTTGCCCTGCTTGCCCTTATCTGCACCGGAAATAACCTGAACCAGGTCGCCGGACTTGATCTTAGCCATGAATTAGAGCACCTCCGGAGCCAGCGAAACGATCTTCATGAACTTCTTGTCGCGAAGTTCACGACCCACGGGGCCGAAGATACGGGTACCACGGGGATCACCATCAGTGTTCTTCAGGATCACTGCGGAGTTCTCGTCGAACTTGATGTAGGAGCCGTCGGGGCGACGGGTTTCCTTCTTGGTGCGGACGACGACTGCCTTGACAACGTCACCCTTCTTTACGGTACCGCCGGGGATTGCATCCTTGACGGTTGCGACAATGATGTCGCCAATGCCTGCGTAGCGACGCGAGGAACCACCGAGAACACGGATGGTCAGGATTTCCTTCGCACCAGTGTTGTCGGCGACCTTCAGTCGCGACTCCTGCTGAATCATATTTCTCCTGTCGTCTCGCCGGTTCCGACTCGCTTTAGGCGCGAGCCAGCCTTGCGGAACATTTTTACGGGATTGGTTGACGCCCCGGGCCCCATCTCTGTGGAAGGGGTTAGCGGAAACGCCTGGGGCAAACCCATGCCAGAAGCATTTGGACCCGCGTGAAGCGGGCGTATCCCACCCGTAAGTAGCGGCATTATGCACTGGCACGAGAAGCCCGTGGTTGTGCAGCTATTTGGATACAGCCACACAGTCTTAACACTGTACAGGAAACAGGTATCTAGCGCAAGGGCTTGTTAACTATGATTTCGGTCTCCACTACCCTATCCACCAAGACAATGCATGTATCGGATGTCAAAAACCCCATACCCCACATCAACACCGAGCGAGAAGGTGGCTTATTTATTTAAAGCAGGAGGCCCCTTCGTATAGTTCCTGACGCATAAGAAACTGAAGGGGCCTCGAGAAATCTACCCAACAATGTGTCAAACAAGGATGGTAGATATTTATATTTTACTACGCTTTAATGCCCCTCCACGACAGACTTGCCGCGGCCTAGTGATAGGATCACCCCAGTCCTACTCCCCCATCCCGCTAGTGCGCGCACAGAGCTAGAGGGCGACAGTGACTATTTTGGGTATGCCAACTGCTCTTCACTCTGCAGCTATGACATATATACTTTCGCGATACCATCACGAACGATAGGACGAGGTGCTTCTCCCGGACGGCTTTCTTCCGCAGCCTCATAGTATTCGCCAGAGCGTGCATCCAGCACGCGGGGAACCTTAACGGCAGGGTATAGTCCCCGACCTTGTCCATAGCAATGACGCTATATTTTGTCACCCCTGCCCCCCCAAAGCAGTGCTCTGAAAAAATCTGCTTAAAAATTTAGAAATTAAGGGTTGTTTTTTCAAAAATCAAGTTTTTTGGTAATAAACACGCTTCAAGGTGCGAAAATCAGCGAGATGTACCATAATAGAAGAGACGCATGCGTCAAATAAGAGGTTCGGTCCTTATCGGACAGATTTCTTGGGTCCCTTTTTCCTCGCTAATCCGTTTGTCTAGGGACCGAACCTCGCTTTGACACTAAACCCGCACTTCGGTGCGGGTTTTCTTTATATCTGAGGCGCTAGAACCCTACATTTCATTCTTTGGGGCTGTTAACTCGTCAAATATGGGCGAGCGAGTGCAGAGGGGGCGCCTCCCCTTTTCTCTCATTCATTCCCTTCCCCATCCCCAGCTGCTACTTCTAACCCTGGTCTAGACCTTCCGCCTATATAACAGGCATATATGCAAACTGAAAGGGGCGGTACCCATCGCTTCGATGGGTACCGCCCCTTTCAATGTGTATCGGCAGTTTCAGAGAGTCAATCGGGTTCTTGAATATCTAGTAGATCCCGCTCTGCCTCTTTAGCTACTACCGTGCGGTAGTATCGTGGGCTGCCGTGGGGTACGGACTATGCCTTGCGGCGACGTGCTACCAGCACAGTTGCGCCAACAACCAGTGCAAGAACACCAATTCCGGCTGCAATGACGACGCCCGAAGCACCGGTGTTAGCCAGTGAAGACTTCGAGGAGTTCGAAGAGGTCGAGCCATTGCTGGAAGAGGTGACGTTCTGCGACGAAGATCCGGAGGTCTTCGGGGCGGTGTTGTCCTTCTTCTGGGTCTCGGAATTCATAGAGTCCATGGGAGCCTTGGACTGGTCCTTAGCGTTTTCCTTTACCTGTTCCTTGGATTCTGCCGGTGCGGAAGGCGATGCAGAAGGATCAGTTACAGGTGCGGTAGCCGGCTCGGAGGTCTTCGGTTCCGAAACCTTCGGCGCAGGTGCCTTGTTTTCAACGCTGAAGGTGTACTCTACGGCAACGCCACCGCGCACGTTATCGTTCTCGGTCAGGGAACCGGAGAGCAGGTAGATAGCAACGCTATCGCCGGTCTTCAGTTCTTCAGTCAGGTTAGAGTTTGCCACGGTGGGGCGGTCGATGGTTGCGGTGAAGTTACCGTTTTCGTCCGCCTTGATGTATGCCCAGATGCCTGCGCTATTGCCTTCAACGCCTTCGAGCTTGGGCTCTTCCTTCGCGGAAATAGCGCCCTTGTTCAGCTTGACGGCGATAACAGAGCCCTTACCGTCCAGAGTCTTGAAGCCTTCACCGCGGAAGGTCAGCTTCTGGCCGTCCCAGGTCTTGGGGAAGTAGACCTTAGCGCCGTCCTTGTACTCGTGCACAACCTCATTGGAATTTGCGCTTTCGGAGGGTGCCGGGGTGCTGGGTTCGGGCTTTGCGGACTCGCTCGGAGCCGGGGTGGTCGGCTCAGGCTTAGCAGACTCGCTCGGAGCAGGAGTGGGCGCATCACTATCAGGCAGGCTCAGCTTAGTGCCCGCGGGGTAAGTGGTAGTCACGCCAGAGGGAGCAGCAGAGACCTGGGTAGTTTCTGCCGGTGCGCAGGTCGCAGCGGTGTCTGCCTTCTTCTCTGCAACAGTTGCGGAGAGCGCTTCACCGCCACGTGCGGTATCGCCTTCAACCATGGAGCCAGAGAGCAGGAAGACAGATACCTTATCGCCGCTCTTCAGGTTTTCCGTCAGGTTGGAGTTTTCAGTAGTCGGGTACGGCAGCTCAGCGGTGAAGTTACCATTCTCATCTGCCTGGATGTACGCCCAGACGCCGGCGCTGTTGCCCTCAGCACCGTTGAGCTTCGGCTCTTCCTTCGCGGAGATGCGGCCCTTGTTCAGCTTGACTGCGAGTACGGAGCCCTTTGAACCGTCCTGAGTCTTGAAACCTTCGCCACGCAGCTTCAGGGTTTCACCGGTGGTCCAGTCCTTCACGGCGTAGAGCTTAGCGCCGTCAGCGTAGGTCTTCACCAGTTCTTCAGAAGAAGCCTGTGCAGCAGGCTTCGCGGTGGTTTCAACGGTGGTGTTGATCTTCACCATGACGCCGGGAGTAATCGGGGAGTCTGCGTTGTCCTTGCCCTTGGGCTCGGTGCTAGAGGTGCGGTATTCGCCGGTGGTCTTATCGATGGTGTAGTCGGTTTCGATAGCGGAAGCGCCTTCAATGCTGCGTGCTACAGCGTATGCACTGCCGTCTGCGGTGACCAGAACATCATTTGCGCCGCTGGTCGCACCGGTAGACACCTGAGAAACAACGGTGCCGGTTCGTGCATCAACAACACCGACGTTGCCGGTACCGTAATCGGTCACGTACAGCAGGTCACGGGCTTCGTCGGAGGCGAGAGCGAGGGCCTGGTTGCCGAAAGGAATGGTCTTCTTGTAGGCACCAGTTTCCAGGTCGTAGACGGTGATACCGGAGTTAGTGCCCTTACGGTCACCCTGGGTGCTGACGTAGATTTCCTTCAGGGACTTGTCGATAGTGACGTCCGAGGGGTTCAGAGTAGCTTCAGCATTTTCCTTGTGCAGCTGAATGGTCTTCTCAACCTCGTAGCTCTTGGTGTCAATCACCTTCACGGTGCCGGCACTCAAGGAGGGTACGTAGAGCTTGCCATCAGCGGAGTCTACGTGCATGTTCATTGCGATGTCAGATTCGCCCTTGGCGTCGGTGAATTCAATCTTCTTGACCAGGGCGTGCAGGGTGGTGTCGAAGACACTAATGCCGCCCGAGCCAGATACAAAGACCTTGCCGCTAGAGGGGTCGATGCGTACCTCGCGGGGGTGGTTAACGTCGCCTTCTGCGCTACTCCAGATAATCTTGTTGGTCGCGGGATCGAAGACAGATACCTTGTTGACGCGGGTCTGGGTCACCCATACGTATCCGGTTGCTTCGTCGTAGGCAATACCGTAGGGAGATTCAATCTGCTTGCCGGTCGGTGCGGTAGCGCCACGTGCAATAAAGTCCGTGGTCGGGAACTGGTAGACAGTAGCAAGGCTCGGGGTGGATGCAACGTTCCAGGTGCCGACGCCACCGGTCAGAATCGGCGGGCGTCCGGAGGAGAAGGAAGTGTAGAGGGAGGAGGTTGCGGCCGAGTATGCCAGCTGGTACTGGCCGGGCAGGCCCTGGTACTGGGTAGCGCTCACTGCAATGTGGCGGCATTCCTCAGTGGAGTTCTGGGAGTTCCCGCCGGGAACGGATGCGGAGACGTTTGCCGCAAAGGTAGCAGGAACGGCAGCGAAAGAGCCTGCAACAACGGAAAGTGCGCCAGCAATGGCGAGCAGCTTACGTGAGGGCTTGGGCGAAGAAGTCATGATGATCCTCGATGATGTGTAGTGGTACTTCTCCAAAGGTCGTGCAACCTCCGGAAGGTGCAAAGCCACCCGACTGATTATTAGGCAAGGTTACGCTAAGCAACTATAAAGTTGATAATAAGTCCCTAATCAGGTTGTTTTCAAGTGTTGCTCATCGGATTCCGCAGTCCCCAGGCGCCTTACTCACGTATTACTTTTCATTTTTTCGCCCTAATTCCGCCTCCACATGCGTTTTCTTCTCTAGCAGCGTCTACTCATGGATTGCGCCATCAACGCGAGAGAAAAATATTGCTTTCTCGTATGACATATCAAGACATTTATGACAAATGTTGTCTTAGCGCCTGTTATTAGCCCGTGCCATAGGGCGCCTGCCCCGGTTTTTCCCGTACAAAGGTTAAAAGCAAAGAGCCCCTCTCCTACCGAAGTAGGAGAGGGGCTCTTTTACTGCTCTAGCAGAGAGTCATGAAGAGAGCTTACTTAGCCTTCTCGATGATCTCCACGATACGCCAGCGCTTGGAAGCGGACAGCGGACGGGTCTCTGCAATCAGAACGAGGTCACCGATGCCAGCAGCGTTCTGCTCATCGTGTGCCTTGATCTTGGAGCTACGGCGAACGACCTTGCCGTACAGTGCGTGCTTCACGTGGTCCTCGACCTCGACGACAACGGTCTTGTCCATCTTGTCGGAGACAACGTAGCCGCGGCGGGTCTTGCGGTAGCCGCGCTCTTCGTTCTTTACTTCACTCACTTGGACTCACCTTCAGTTGCGGGACGAATACCGAGCTCGCGCTCACGCAGCACGGTGTAGATACGTGCGATGTCGCGCTTGATAGTGCGGCGACGACCTGCGTTAGCCTGACCGGTGACTTCCTGGAAGCGGATGTTGAAGAGTTCCTTCTTCGCTTCGCTCAGCTTTGCAGCCAGCTCTTCGTTGGAGAGCTCTGCGAGCTTATCGATGCTCAGGTCCTTGGATCCTACTGCCATCTCGCTTATTCACCACCTTCGCGGCGACGCACAACACGTGCCTTCATCGGGAGCTTGTGGATTGCCAGGCGCATTGCCTCGCGAGCCACTTCTTCGGACACACCGGAGAGTTCAAACATGACTCGACCCGGCTTGACATTTGCGACCCACCACTCGGGCGAACCCTTACCGGAACCCATACGGGTTTCAGCGGGCTTCTTGGTCAGCGGACGGTCGGGATAAATGTTGATCCAGACCTTACCGCCACGCTTGATGTGACGGGTCATTGCGATACGTGCAGCCTCAATCTGGCGGTTGGTCACGTATGCGGGCGACAGGGCCTGAATGCCCCACTCACCGAAGCTAACCTCGGTGCCGCCCTTTGCGAGACCACTACGCTTGGGGTGGTGCTGCTTGCGGTACTTTACTCGACGGGGAATAAGCATTTATGCCTCACCGTTCTCTGCAGTCTTGGCCTCGACCTTTGCCGAAGCGTTCTCGTTGCGGCGCTCGCGACGAGGACCACGGTTGCCCTGGCGGCGGCGGTCACCATCGCGGCGGTTGCCACGGCGGTTGTTTGCTGCCTGCTGAGCTGCCAGCTCCTTGTCGGTCAGGTCGCCCTTGTAGATCCAGACCTTCACGCCGATGCGACCGAAGGTGGTCTTAGCCTCGAAGAAGCCGTAGTCGATGTTCGCACGCAGGGTGTGCAGGGGCACACGGCCTTCGCGGTAGAACTCGGAACGGGACATTTCAGCGCCACCCAGACGGCCGGAGCACTGGATACGGATACCCTTTGCGCCTGCACGCTGTGCGGACTGGATTGCCTTCTTCATTGCACGGCGGAATGCAACACGCGATGCGAGCTGCTCTGCGATGCTCTGTGCAACCAGCTGAGCGGAGAGGTCGGGGTTAGCAACCTCGAGGATGTTCAGCTGAATCTGCTTGTTGGTGAGCTTCTCGAGCTCGCCGCGGATGCGGTCTGCTTCTGCGCCACGGCGGCCAATCACGATACCGGGACGAGCGGTGTGGATGTCCACACGCACGCGGTCACGGGTACGCTCGATCTCGACCTTTGCAACGCCTGCGCGATCCAGGTTCTTAGCCAGCAGCTCGCGGATCTTTACGTCCTCGCGGACGAAGTCAGCGTAACGCTCGCCGGGCTTGTTGGAATCAGCGAACCACTTGGAGACGTGGTCAGTGGTGATGCCCAGTCGGAAACCGTTCGGGTGAATTTTCTGACCCATTTAGCGGTCCTCCTCCTTCTCCGGGGTAGCAACTACCACGGTGATGTGGCTGGTGCGCTTGTTGATTCGGTATGCGCGACCCTGAGCGCGGGGCTGAATGCGCTTCATGGTCGGGCCCTCGTTCACGAATGCTTCGCTGATGAACAGCTCTTCCTCGCGGAAGGGCAGACCCTGCTGGGTTGCCTTCTGACGAGCGTTAGCTACTGCCGAAGCAACGATCTTGTATACCGGTTCCGAAGCTGCCTGGGGGGCGAACTTCAGAATCGCCAGAGCCTCTTCCGCCTGCTTACCACGGATCAGGTTGACGACACGGCGGGCCTTCATAGGCGTAACGCGAACGAAACGCGCTGATGCCTTGGCTTCCATTGCCTATCTCTCTTTCGTCTATTGCCGAAAGGGAAACGTTAGCTTATCGGTGTGAACCGATTAGCGACGCTTGCCCTTACGGTCGTCCTTCACGTGGCTGCGGAAAGTGCGGGTCGGAGCAAACTCACCGAGCTTGTGACCAACCATCGACTCGGTGATGAACACCGGCACGTGCTTGCGACCGTCGTACACTGCGATGGTGTGACCGAGCATGTCGGGGATAATCATCGAGCGACGCGACCAAGTCTTGATTACGTTCTTGGTGCCCTTCTCGTTCTGAGCTGCAACCTTCAGGTAGAGGTGCTGATCAACGAAAGGGCCCTTCTTCAAACTACGAGGCATGTTTCAGGCTCCTTAGCGCTTCTTGCCAGTACGACGGCGACGAACGATGAGCTTGTCGCTTTCCTTGTTGGGACGGCGGGTACGACCCTCGGGCTTACCGTTGGGGTTAACCGGGTGACGACCACCGGAGGTCTTACCTTCACCACCACCGTGCGGGTGGTCAACCGGGTTCATGACCACACCACGAACGGTCGGGCGGATGCCCTTCCAGCGGTTACGGCCTGCCTTACCCCAGTTGATGTTGGACTGCTCAGCGTTGCCAACTTCACCAACGGTTGCGCGGCAGCGAACATCCACGTTGCGGATTTCGCCGGAGGGCAGACGGAGCTGACCGTACTTACCTTCCTTAGCAACCAGCTGTACAGAAGCACCTGCGGAACGAGCCAGCTTTGCGCCGCCACCGGGGCGGAGCTCGACACAGTGAATCACGGTACCAACGGGGATGTTGCGCAGGGGCAGGTTGTTACCGGGCTTGATGTCAGCTGCGGGGCCGGACTCGACGATGTCGCCCTGAGCGAGCTTGTTCGGAGCGATGATGTAGCGCTTGGAACCATCGAAGTAGTGCAGCAGCGCGATGCGAGCGGTACGGTTGGGATCGTACTCGATGTGTGCAACGCGTGCGTTAACGCCGTCCTTGTCGTGACGACGGAAGTCGATCAGACGGTACTGGCGCTTGTGGCCGCCACCCTTGTGACGGGTGGTGATGCGGCCGGTGTTGTTACGGCCGCCGGTCTTGTGAAGCGGACGAAGCAGGGACTTTTCCGGGGTGGAGCGGGTGATCTCGGAGAAATCAGCAACGCTCGAACCGCGGCGACCCGGGGTCGTCGGCTTGTACTTACGAATACCCATTTAGATATTTCTTCCTTCGTTAAAGTGGTCTCCGCGGGGCTTATGCCTGCGGACCGCCGAAGATGTCGATGGTGCCTTCCTTGAGGGTCACAATCGCACGCTTGGTGTTCTTGCGAGCGCCCCAACCGAAACGGGTGCGCTTGCGCTTGCCCTGACGGTTGATGGTGTTGACGGAAGCAACCTTGACGTCAAAGATCTTCTCGATGGCCTGCTTGATTTCCAGCTTGTTGGAATCGGTAGCGACCTCGAAGGTGTACTTACCTTCGTCGAGCTGACCGTAGCTCTTCTCGGAAACGACGGGAGCGATGATCACGTCGTATACAGACTTGGTGGAAACGCTCATTACTTAGCGCCCTCCTTCTTCTGAGCTGCAGCAACGAATGCGTCGAATGCTGCCTTGGTGAAGACCACGTCGTCAGAAACCAGCACATCGTAGGTGTTGAGCTGATCTGCGTACAGAACGTGGACGTTCTCCAGGTTACGTGCGGACAGAGCCACAACGTCCTCTGCACGAGCAATCACAAGAAGGATGTTCTTGCGCTCGGTGATAGCTGCGAATGCAGCCTTTGCAGCCTTGGTCGAGGGGGTTTCACCGGAGATGAAGTTCTCGACAACGTGGACGCGGTCGTGACGAGCGCGGTCGGAGAGAGCACCGCGCAGTGCAGCGGCGATCATCTTCTTGGGGGTGCGCTGTGCGTAGTTACGCGGGGTCGGACCGTGAACAACGCCACCGCCGGTCATGTGCGGTGCACGGATGGAGCCCTGACGTGCGTTACCGGTACCCTTCTGCTTGAAGGGCTTACGGCCTGCACCGGAAACCTCGCCGCGGTTCTTGGTCTTGTGGGTGCCCTGGCGTGCAGCAGCGAGCTGTGCAACGACAACCTGGTGCAGCAGGGGCACGGATGCCTGCGCGTCGAAAATCTCTGCGGGCAGGTCTACCTTAAGGGTCTTAACAGCCATGATGTATTAGGCTCCCTTCACAGCGGTACGAACCAGAACAACGCCGCCCTTGGGACCGGGGATTGCGCCCTTGATCAGCAGGACATTGTTCTCTGCGTCCACACCCTGGATAGTCAGGTTCAAGGTAGTGTGACGTGCTGCGCCCATACGGCCAGCCATGCGCATACCCTTGAACACGCGTGCGGGGTAGGATGCGCCACCGATGGAACCGGGCTTACGGTGGTTCTTGTGCTGACCGTGAGACGCGCCAACACCCTTGAAGCCGTGACGCTTCATAACACCTGCGAAGCCCTTACCCTTGGTCTTACCAACGACGTCGACCTTCTGGCCTGCTTCGAAGAGCTCAACGGTCAGTTCCTGACCGAGGGAATACTCAGAAGCATCTGCGGTACGCAGCTCGACGATGTGGCGACGGGGGGTAACACCGGCCTTCTCGAAGTGACCAGCCAGGGGCTTGGTAACCTTGCGAGAGTCGATTGCACCGAAACCGATCTGAACAGCTTCGTAGCCGTCAGTTTCCTGGTTACGGATCTGGGTAACAACGTTAGAATCAGCCTTGACGACGGTGACAGGCACGAACTTGCCGTCCTCGTCCCAGACCTGGGTCATGCCGAGCTTGGTGCCCAGCAGGCCCTTCACCTGGCGCTCGAATTTGTTAGTCATTAGATGCGATCCTCTACAGCTTGATCTCGATGTTTACGTCTGCCGGCAGGTCGAGACGCATGAGGGCATCAACAGCCTTGGGGGTCGGATCAACAACGTCGATCAGACGCTTGTGCGTACGCATCTCGAAGTGCTCGCGGCTGTCCTTGTACTTGTGGGGAGAACGGATAACACAGTAAACGTTCTTCTCGGTCGGCAGCGGCACGGGGCCAACTACAGTTGCGCCTGCGCCCTTTACCGTTTCGACGATTTTCCGTGCCGAAGAATCGATGACCTCGTGGTCATAGGACTTCAGACGGATGCGGATTTTCTGTCCCGCCATCTGTCGGACTCTCTTTCTTGATGTATTCCCTGTATCGGAGCTTTTGCCCCTTTGTTATAGCGCTTAAGGAACGCGATATATTCATCACGTGCGCCACTCAGAACGGACTGAATCCGGCTTTGCCGGGTTCCTCACCCCGCCTGAGTACCGACCCCCGAACTCGGGCGTGTCGCCTATTTTCTAGACAGACTCATCCCGTCATCCTTCGGACCGGGTCATACGTGGGCCTACCTTTAGTGCAGGTAGACGCTTTGACAACGTCGTCAATTCTCTCAGAGATAGAGCTCTTACGCAATACAAACACGAGTTAAGTGCTTAAGAACACTTAACTGCCTCTGTCAATCTGAGGATACTCCCGCGATGTAACTCTCAGGGAGCTTTCAATCTATTTTCAGTAAGTTCCATGCGCTTTATTGCTCGTAATAAAGCTTTTAGGTCTAAAGACTCTCGTATCGTAGAAGTATCACTACAGCCTAAGGAGAAACCATGTCTCAGCCGACACAACCTCATCAGGCATCCTCTAGCTCTCACTCTTCATCTCAGAGCCCTCAGTATGTTCAGCCGCAAGGTCTCGGCTTGTACGTTCCCCCGTCCCTGTCGGGTCCGTATCCTCAGCCTCCTGCGCAGCGACGCCGAGTCAACGAGGATATCTTCCTCAATATTGTTCTGTACATTGGTTCGCTCCTGCTCATTGGTGCTGCGGGCCTTTTTGTCACCTCGGTGACTTCTTCTCAGGATGAAACGGCTATCTTCCGTGTCCTCGCAATGGCGCTTGGAGCAATTGTCTTCTACGGAGCCGGTCTGCTCACCTACCGTTTCGTAGAGCGCCTGCGTATTGCCTCCTACTCTTTTGCAGCAACGGGTCTTGCATTTATTCCTCTGACCGGCGTTGCTATCTATGTCCTCAAGATTTGGACTGAAGGACGCTACATCTGGCTCCTCACGTCTCTGGTTGGCACTGCAGCCATTGTTGGAGCCTGCGCCCTCATGCGTAATCGTGTGATGGCGTACCTGCTGATTTCGTTCATCGTTTCGGACTCGCTGGCAGCTACAAAGGTGTCGGCTCTGCCTTTCGTTTGGTATTTCGTTTCTCTGACTGCCGTTGCCACTGTTCTGGGTTTGGTTCTGCACTTTGCCCCGAATGCGGCCCCGAAGGGCATCCGGGAAGGTCTTGTTGATTCTTCCCGCATTTTTGTTCCGGCTACTGCCATCGCTATTTTCTTCTTCACCAACGATCTGAGCTACACGGATGCGGGTATTGCGTTTGCAGTCATGTCTGTGCATGCCATTCTTTTCACGTGGCTGAACGGCACGGCAGATTACTACGCCCAGGCACGCATCTACCCAATTGCGTCTATTCTCTCCTTCATCATGGACTCGGATCACGGCCCGTGGTTCCCCAGTATCTTCTTCGTCTCTGTTCTGGTTGTTAACCTGATTTCTGCCTACGTATTTATTCCTCGTCTGCAGAAGACTATTGCTGGTTCCGCTCCTGCTGCCGCTGAACAGTCCGAGCAGGTGCAAAGCACCCCGGCTATCCCCTGGGCGAAGGAAGCTCTTCACCAACCCGCTCGCAAGATAGAGTGGTTGCCGGCAATTGACGCATGCGTCGGCGTATTCTTCTCCTTCTTTGCTCTCCTTGATGCCTTCTACACTGCTCACGTCGCTGATAGCGTTACCTACGCAACGCGCTGGAGCACTTTCCTTCCCTATGCAGAGGGTAATCAAGGTGTCTTCCCCGCGCCCTGGGTTATTGGTGTCCTCTGCATTGTCAGTTTCTTGCTGTACCGCAAGGCAATTCAGCCTCTGGTGCTCATGAGTTTTGTAGCGCTCATCCCGGTCATTGGCATGTATGCTTCCCCTGGCAACCAGGGAACGTTCTACCTCTTCTTTGCCGCGGCTGTAGTCATCTATCTGGTCACTGCTAAGGCTCCCGAGGCACGTACTGCTGGAGCGGTACTGAGCAACATCGGTTATGCCATTGGTATGATTCAGCTCTTCCTCGCTCTCATTCCTGAGATGCAGACTTCTGAGTCACTTTTGATGTTTGCGTTGGTCTGCGCCGCTATTGCGCTACTGACTTTTGTCCTCTCTCAGGGCGTTGCAGCGCAGAACGCAAGCTACCGTCTTGTAGAGATGTCGACGTACCTCTTCTTGGGCGTTTTTGCTCTCTTCGTGGGGTACGTAGCTAACCATGCTGATGGCGGAGCACATGGCCGATTCTGGGTTGGTTTCCCTCTCTTCTCGGGTGCCGTCCTCTTCTTGAGCGTCCTGAGCGCTCTTATTCTGGCCCGCGCGCTACGACTTTCGGATGTTGGTTCCTTCCGCTCCACGCTTGTCATGTTTGTCCGTATCGCGTTCTACGCGACTCTGCTTATCGCGACGATTGGCTCGCGACACTACCTGCTGTACGACTTGCAGAAGGAGTACATTGCTGTAGCATTGCCGGCGCTCCTGACCGTCGTTTATGGTGCGCTTGGTTTCTTTATGCCGGTTGGCTCTTCGATTCGTTCGGAGCTACTCACCGTTGCGCGGTTCCCCATCTGCTGGTCGGTCATTCTGCTCGCGATCACCGGCAATATGAAGGAATCGCTCGTAGACTTCCTCGTACTTGCGCTGCTGGCGGTTCAGGCTCTGTGCAGCGTGCTACTCTACGCGTACTCCAAGCGAAACTACGAAGCATACGCGGCGGCGATTTTCTTCACGCTCGGTTCTGTCCTGAGCGCAGGCCGTTTCATTGGCGATTTTGATAATCTTCTGTTCGCGGTAGCAACTCCTGCTATCTTCATCTCTGTATGGGTGCTTGCCCTTATCTTCAGGGTCTCCCGCATGCAGATTGGTGCCTCCATCAGCATCACGACTTTCTGCATCGGTGCTCTGTGGAATCTCTTCAACACGAGGGAAAGCACAATGGAGATGACTCTTCTGGGCTACTACGCTCTGATTGCCGTCATCATCCTGTTCGTTCTGAAGGTCACGCTCCCGGTTGAGGTCTTCGGTGTGAGGGCAAATGTTCGTCCTCGCATCGCTGTTCCGGCCGGTAATACGATGGTTGATTTGCCGATGCACGGCCCGCTGGGTGCCCCCTACGCGCGTTTCATGTCTCGCCGTCCCCTGAGCCAGGGTATCTATGCACCGGTCAATACGCTGCTGATGATTCCCGCTCTGGCGGTGCTGGGATTCTACACCTTCGTTGGGTTGGTTTTTGAGCCCAGGCAGGTGGAGCTCAACGCACTTCTCTGGGGTCTGGGTGCTCTGTCCTTCGTATCTGTCACCAAGGCGAAGAACCTGCCGATTGTCTGCACCACGGCGTTCAGCCTCTTCATCGCCCGTCTGGTCATTGATTACTCGAAGTCCAACCCCCTGAGCGTCATTCTTGAGGTTGCTCTCCTGATTCTGCTGGCTGTTGTGGCAGCCAAGGTTCTCAAGAACTTCATCGCAAAGAGGCCTGTAGATACGCAGGTATCGGATTCTCCTCTGTACTGGGCTTTGGGTCTGCAGGTGTTCCTCACCCTGGTAACGTGGGCAGTTCCCGCTGATGGTCCGGATATCGTGGTGTTGGTACTCGGTATTGCCCTGACTCTCCTGAGCGCTCTGCTGCTCGACCGAGTCTGGACCTATATCGCAACTGCTCTGGTCACCCTCGACCTGGCAATTTTGCTCAACGGTCTGAACCCGCTGACCCTGCTAATCATCTCGATTTTGCTTATTGCCGGCGTTATCTGGCGTCTGCTGGCGCGACAGAATAAGCAGGATGTGGTAGCTCCGCACCAGGGTTCTGAGCAGCTCGAGGACTTCCCGCCGTCTCAGAATCAGCCGGGTATGTACCCTCAGAGCAATGTCCAGATGCAGCAGCCCCCGGCTCCTCAGCAAGGCTACGAGCCTCGTCATGAGGAAAACATCTAGCTATCAGCACGTATAGGTTCTATTCCTACGGCATTCTGTAGTAGGATTACCTATGTCCCTTCCGAGGGGCAGTCATTCGAATTGCGGTTCCCAGCCTTCGGGCTGGGAACCGTTTTTCTTTGTCCGAAGATTTTATATTCCTATCTGCAGGGTCTTTAGACGCTCCCCCGCCGTAAGCCGGTCCGCATGACCCAGCTTCTGTCTCCGAGCCAGCAGATCTCTGAACGGAGTAGGCAGTCGTTCCTCTGCTCCCCTGCCCCAGGGCTTTCCACATCCAGCTTCTTTCCATATCCAGGAGTTCAGAATCTACGGCTAGAGGGTACGGATATGTCATACCGCCGCCGGGGAGGGTGTTCCCTGCCGTTACAGATTCACCGTAAACTCCACTATCAGCCACGCATACCCCCTCAGAAGCCTTGAGCGGCTACTAGGACGAACTGATAACGCTCAGAGCGGTTTCGTACAGTCCAGCAGATAATGCCGTTCTCTCCTTTGCCAGAGCCTTCAGCAACCCGCAAAAGGGCATAACAAAAGGACCCCCGCAGATGCGGGGGTCCTTGAGTATCGCTACCTGATGGAGAGTCTCCCCTCCGGCAGATTTTTAGCGAATTGTCGTAAATTTACGGCAATTACTTGATGATCTTGGTAACGCGACCCGAACCAACGGTGCGGCCACCCTCACGGATAGCGAAGCCGAGGCCCTCTTCCATTGCGATGGGCTGGATCAGGGTAACGGTCATCTCGGTGTTGTCACCGGGCATAACCATCTCGGTGCCCTCGGGGAGGGTGATAACGCCGGTCACGTCAGTGGTACGGAAGTAGAACTGAGGACGGTAGTTGGAGTAGAAGGGGTTGTGACGGCCACCCTCATCCTTGGAGAGGATGTAGACGTTTGCCTCGAACTCGGTGTGGGGGGTGATGGAGCCCGGCTCCACGACAACCTGACCACGCTCAACATCGTCACGCTTCAGACCACGCAGCAGCAGACCACAGTTCTCGCCTGCCCATGCTTCGTCGAGCTGCTTGTGGAACATCTCGATACCGGTAACGGTGGTCTTCTGGATCGGACGGATACCGACAATCTCGACCTCGGAGTTGATCTTCAGGGTACCGCGCTCTGCACGACCGGTAACAACGGTGCCACGACCGGTAATGGTGAAGACGTCCTCGATGGGCATGAGGAAGGGCTTGTCCTTCTCACGCACGGGGTCCGGAATGTAGGTGTCGACTGCGTCCATGAGCTCCTCGACCTTAGCAACCCACTCGGGGTCGCCTTCGAGAGCCTTCAGTGCGGAAACGCGAACAACGGGAGCGTTGTCGCCGTCGAACTCCTGCGAGGAGAGGAGGTCACGGACCTCCATCTCGACGAGGTCGAGGAGCTCTTCGTCGTCAACCATGTCTGCCTTGTTCAGTGCAACCAGCAGGGTGGGGACGCCAACCTGGCGAGCGAGCAGAACGTGCTCGCGGGTCTGTGCCATGGGGCCGTCGGTAGCAGCAACCACGAGGATTGCGCCGTCCATCTGAGCCGCACCGGTAATCATGTTCTTGACGTAGTCAGCGTGGCCGGGAGCGTCAACGTGTGCGTAGTGGCGCTTCTCGGTCTGGTACTCGATGTGAGCAATGTTAATGGTAATACCGCGCTGGCGCTCCTCGGGAGCGGAGTCGATCATACCGAAGTCGCGCTTCTCGTTCAGGTCCGGGTACTTGTCAGCCAGAACCTTGGAGATTGCTGCGGTCAGGGTGGTCTTACCGTGGTCAACGTGACCAATGGTACCGACGTTAACGTGAGGCTTGGAGCGCTCGAACTTAGCCTTAGCCAAGAGTGTTCCTCCTAGAACGATTGAAAACATGCACGCGGATCTTCGCTCCGGCGCATCCCGTTATAAAACGGTCTAGCGTCTACAATAGCGGATTACGCCGCAGAGATGAAACTGTTCATGCTCTCAATAATGGATTTAATTGAAAATTTTAGCGTGGGCCACAGGTTTTTAGCCCGTGGCCCACGGGTGAGACGCGAAAATTACTCGCCGCGGCTCTTCTGAATGATCTCGTCAGCGACGTTCTTGGGAACCTCGCCGTAGCTGTCGAATGCCATCGAGAACACTGCACGACCCTGGGTCTTGCCACGCAGGTCGCCAATGTAACCGAACATTTCGGTCAGGGGCACGATAGCCTTGATGATCTTAACGCCGGATGCGTCCTCCATGGAACGAACCTGGCCACGGCGGGAGTTCAGGTCGCCGATAACGTCGCCCATGTACTCCTCGGGGGTACGAACCTCAACGTCCATCAGCGGCTCGAGCAGGACCGGGTTAGCGCGCTTAGCGCCTTCCTTGAAGACCATCGAACCAGCGATCTTGAACGCCATTTCGGAGGAGTCGACGTCGTGGTAAGCACCGTCGATCAGGGTTGCCTTCACGCCCACCATCGGGTAGCCAGCGAGGACACCGAACTTCATAGCGTCCTGGATACCAGCGTCGACCGAGGGGATGTACTCGCGAGGAACGCGGCCACCGGTGACCTTGTCCTCGAACTCGTACAGCTCTTCGCCATCCAGGGGCAGGGGCTCGAAGGAGACCTGCACCTTTGCGAATTGACCGGAACCACCGGTCTGCTTCTTGTGGGTGTAGTCGACCTTCTCGACTGCCTTCTTGATGGTCTCGCGGTAAGCAACCTGAGGCTTACCAACGTTAGCCTCAACCTTGAACTCACGCTTCATACGGTCAACGATGATGTCCAGGTGCAGCTCACCCATACCACCAATTTCGGTCTGACCGGTTTCTTCGTTCAGCGAAACGGTGAAGGTGGGGTCCTCAGCGGAGAGCTTCTGGATAGCGGTGGACATCTTCTCCTGGTCACCCTTGGTCTTGGGCTCGATAGCCACGAAGATCACGGGATCGGGGAAGGTCATCGACTCGAGAACAATCGGGTGTGCGGGGTCGCACAGGGTGTCACCGGTGGTGGTGTCCTTCAGACCGATTGCAGCGTAAATGTGACCTGCGGTGATCTCCTCAACAGGGTTCTCCTTGTTGGAGTGCATCTGGAAGAGCTTACCGATGCGCTCCTTCTTACCCTTGGTGGAGTTCAGAACCTGCTGGCCCTGAGCTGCGGTACCGGAGTACACACGGGTGTAGGTCAGCTGACCATAGAACGGGTGAGCTGCAACCTTGAACGCCAGTGCTGCGAAGGGCTCCTCAGCGGATGCCTTACGGGTCAGCTTCTCTTCCTCGTTGGAGGGGTTGGAGCCGACAACGTCCGGAACGTCCAGCGGGGAGGGCAGGTACTCGATCACAGCGTCCAGCATGGGCTGAACACCGCGGTTCTTGAATGCAGAACCACAGAGAACGGGGAATGCCTCACCGGAGATAACCAGCTGACGGATACCAGCCTTAATCTCGGGGATGGTCAGCTCGCCCTCTTCGAGGTACTTCTCCATGAGCTCTTCGCTAGCCTCAGCAACAGCCTCAACCAGCTCAGCGCGGTACTGTTCAGCCTTCTCAACCAGGTCAGCAGGAATGTCCTGAACCTCGTAAGAGGAGCCCATGGTCACGTCACCCTTGGCGTCGCCGGGCCAGACGTATGCCTTCATTTCGAGCAGGTCAACAACACCGAGGAAGTCGCTCTCAGCGCCGATGGGGAGCTGAACAACCAGCGGGCGTGCGCCCAGGCGGTCGATGATGGTCTGAACGGTGAAGTAGAAGTCAGCACCCATCTTGTCCATCTTGTTGACGAAGCAGATACGGGGGACATCGTACTTGTCAGCCTGGCGCCAAACGGTCTCAGACTGGGGCTCAACACCTTCCTTGCCGTCGAACACAGCAACTGCGCCGTCGAGGACGCGCAGGGAGCGCTCAACCTCAACGGTGAAGTCGACGTGACCGGGGGTGTCGATAATGTTGATCTGGTTGTCCTTCCAGAAGCAGGTGGTTGCTGCGGAGGTAATGGTAATACCTCGCTCCTGCTCCTGAGCCATCCAGTCCATGGTGGAAGCGCCGTCGTGAGTCTCACCAATCTTGTGGTTAATACCGGTGTAGAACAGAATGCGCTCAGTGGTGGTGGTCTTACCGGCGTCGATGTGCGCCATAATACCGATGTTGCGGACCTTGTTAAGGTCGGTGAACACGTCAAGTGCCACGTTATTCTCCCTAAATGAGATACTCCGAAAGCCTGCCGACTCGAATCGACTCGGCAGGCTCTAAACGGAGAATTACCAGCGGTAGTGTGCGAAGGCCTTGTTGGACTCGGCCATCTTGTGAGTGTCCTCGCGACGCTTCACAGCGGCACCGAGACCATTGGATGCATCCAGGATCTCGTTCATCAGACGCTCAGTCATGGTCTTCTCGCGGCGCTGCTTGGAGAAGCCAACGAGCCAGCGAAGAGCCAGAGCGGTGGAACGGCCGGGGCGAACCTCAACCGGAACCTGGTAGGTTGCACCGCCAACGCGGCGGGAGCGAACCTCGAGAGAAGGCTTAATGTTGTCCATAGCCTTCTTCAGGGTTGCGACCGGGTCAGAACCGGTCTTCTTCTCGACACCCTCCAGGGCACCGTAGACGATGCGCTCTGCGACGGACTTCTTGCCGTCCAGCAGAACCTTGTTGATCAGCTGGGTGACCAGAGCGGAACCGTAAACAGGATCGTTTACGAGGGGACGCTTGGGAGCGGGACCCTTACGAGGCATTACTTCTTCTCCTTCTTAGCGCCGTAGCGGGAGCGAGCCTGGCCGCGACCCTTAACACCCTGGGTATCCAGAGCGCCACGAACGATCTTGTAGCGAACACCGGGGAGGTCCTTCACACGACCACCGCGAACGAGCACAATCGAGTGCTCCTGCAGGTTGTGACCCTCACCGGGGATGTATGCGGTAACCTCGACGCCGCCGTTGAGCTTGACACGAGCGACCTTACGCAGTGCCGAGTTCGGCTTCTTCGGGGTGGTGGTGTACACACGGGTGCACACGCCACGCTTCATGGGGTTGCCCTTCAGTGCGGGCGCCTTGGTCTTAACGACCTTGGGAGTCCGGCCCTTGCGGACCAGCTGCTGAATAGTAGGCACGTTTTCTCCGTTGCTTGATCAGGTTTCTCGTTAGAGAAGCCCGTATAAACTTACTGGCCCCCATCACGTTGGATGGGTGCTCTCGGTTATCAGAAACGCTCGGATGCATATCCGGTTGGTTTCTATAGGTTCCTCGACATCTCGGCGAGTTCTCAGGGCTAAAATTCCCCACCATCAGAGGTGAAAAAGTTTTTGGGCACGCTTAAAAATGGCATTTAGGCGTCAGCAAAAAGCAACGCCAAAGGACGGTATCCATACTGCCATTGATTCATCATGCCCGTGCCCTCGGGAAATATCCCGCGTAAACCCACCGGGGGTGGATCCTTGTGCACCGAGCTCAAGTACTTCGGATAAGACTATACAGGTTAAATCCCGCTTAATCTAGCGCCAGAGCGGAGATTCTTTGCTTTTAAGCCCCCATCCAAGGGTAAAAGCTGATGATTTGCCTCACTTAAATTACATTGTTGGGATTCACCCCTCCCTCGCCACCTTCTTGACGCACTTTAAAGCAGAAAGCCGCCAAGAACCATCTCAATGATTCCTGACGGCCTCAACAACTGCGGGAGGCGAGCGCAAAACTGCACCCACCTCCCGCAAGAGAGTATTCAGTTATAGGTTCACCGTAGCGACTGCCGAACTACACCACCTGGAAGACTCGAGTCTGCCCCTCAAACGGGGTAATAGTCTTCGAGTTCTTCTTGGCATTGCCGTAGTAACGGATGCGGTACTGGCCCTTAGGGGTATTTGCCGGAACGTTCCAACGCACCGTCACCTGAGACGCAGACACGCCAATGCGCTTCCACTCAAAGAAGGTGTCCGGGTTGTTATCCGCGGTGTAGTACTTCCAGGTATTACCCACACGACGCTCAATCACGAAGTAGCTACCATCGTGATGCATATTGTTGTTCGGGTGTGCACCCACGAAACGAGCCGACACCTCCTGACGGCCGGCAATAGCATCCTGGGGCTGCTGGGTCACCTGACCGTAGCGCGTACCAAACATCGGAGTGTCGTAGACGACCTTACCCTGCAGGCTAGCTACCGGGCGACGATCATTCGGACGATTACCGATACCCAGAGGGGTGCCGTTCTTCAGGGAAGTTCCAACAACGTTAATAGTCTGGCGGAAGGCACTGGAGGTGTAACGGCCAAAGAGGGTCGCACCGCCTTCGTACTGCTGCGAGTCGTATTCCTCAGGAGTCGTGACGTAGTGGTCGTAGGCATTGGTGTAGCCCTGCAGAATGATGTGCGATTCAGGAACGCCGAAGAGCTTGGCAGCATCCTGGCGGTACTGCACACCTACTGCACCGGTAAACTCGCCGGGCATACCCAGCAGATAGTAGTCACCGAAGCGCATAATCTGCACCGGATACTTTTCCTGAATGATCGTTCCATTTTTTGCAGAGAAGAGAATGCCCTTCGGCTGCTGACAACGCGTCTGCGCCGCACTCGGAGTGAACACCAAAGTACCCAGAATAGAGGGGCGACCCGAGCCTTCCTTATAGACAGCCCAACCGCCGCCGCCATCCTCAGTGGAACCCGCACCGAACGGAGTACCCAGGAAGCCCTGACAGGTGCGCTCATTCTGGCCGCTACCGGTGTACTTGGCATCCACGTTCATACCCGAGAAGTTGAAGTACGAAATGCGCGAATCCAGACCCTTACCAACCGGAGTACCCGAGCTCTTCAGCTGAGAACGCACGGCGTTAGCCTGCTTCTCACCCTGAATCTTCACGTTCTTGAACTGGTCATTGGTCGGCCCCTGGCCGGGCTTCAACCAAGTATTCGGGGAAACGTCACCAGCATTAGCATTCGCAAACGCCGCCACGAAACCATCGCCACTACCGGGAACATTGCGGTCAACACCGTGATCCTGAGTCTCCAGCAGGTACTCCGCATACCCCTTGTTATCGCTCGAAATCAGAGTATTCTTCGAGGTCAAAGACGTCGGATGAATCGCATACCAGTTCAACACCGCACGAGTCTTACCGTTGCGCTCCAGACGCAGAGTCATATTGGTCGGATCGGTACCGCCGGGCAGCTTAGAGCGAATCTCAGGAGAGTCCAGGTTGAACGCCTCGCGAGAACGGTTAACACCGACACCAGTCAGCTTTGAAGAAGAAATCGTCAGGTTACCGGGCGCAAGGTCCTTCGTCGCCTGGCGAATCGCCTTCAGTGACCCATCTACCTGTGCATTAAACGTGTCCTGATGGAAACCCAGAGTTGTAATGTTGTACAGGCTCTGGTGCGTAATACCACCCGGAGTTGCGTGAGTGTGAGTCGCGGTAATCATAATGTTCGACTCGTCATACGCGGAGCCAAACTCTGCACGGATGCGCTTCACCAGTTCATCACGCAACGACTGCCAACTGGTCAGCGTATCAAGCACAACGATGAGGTTGCGCTTACCCGAGGCGCGGTCCACCGCAATGAAAGCACGTGCGTACTGACGAGTATGCACACCGCTACCCTTCTGGGAAGAGTCGCCGTAGCCCATGAAGCCGACTTCACCGGGCTCGCCGGTAATATCCGCCGCACCCGCACCTACCAGGTAGGGGGTAGCGCTAGCGCTCTGAGAAGCAGGGGCTGCGGTTGCAACCTGACCGGCGGGAAGAATTGCGGACGCCGCAATAAGGCATGCTGCACCAATGCGAGCAAGAGAGTGGGTGGGTGCCTTAAAACGCGAAAAAACAGAGGAGCGCTTTTGCTCCCCTGCAGACAAGGAGGAATTCTGTTCAGACATCTGAGGTCGAGATGCTCCGGAAGACAGTCGGGTACCCTGATTCGTCACCCGTCCGGAAGAGAATGGAGTGATATGCATGCTTTCAAGAATAGAACCTAGTCAAAGGGCTTTCCAAGTTGAATTAGCATTATTCAAATATAGAATATTTATTCTTTATATAACCCAAAGAAAAACGAGCAAGTATTCTATATATGGCATTATTAGGGCGAATCACAAGGGGTCTCACAATATTTGACCGCCATCTAATTTCTTGCCCATTCAAGAAATTTTCCCAGTTTGAAAAATCATGCACTCCAATAATTTTTTCATAAATAAATCCGTCCACTAGGCAAAAAATATGCAACCTTCCCCTGAAGGATAAAGAATATTAAAGTACCGGTTAAAAGAAAGTCGCCTCTCCCCCACCTATTCGTTAAACAACAAAGAACGCGGATACCCGAGACAAACTCGAATATCCGCGTTCTTTATCAAGGACCAAGCCGGGTCTCTAAACCTCCAACCTGCCCCTCACGGCAGAAGCCTTAGTCCAGACCACGACCGTACTCATCCAGCGAAACAGCCATAAAGCCGCCGTTGCCGTAAGTGTACACCTCGTTATCCATCTGGAATGCGCTCGGGTAACCACCGAAAGTGTCCAGAGCCTGCATACGCTCCGCGGTAGCCTGAGCGCTGGGCTCAACCTCAATATCGTTGTAACGTGCCAGACCGGTACCGGCGGGAACCAGCTTACCGATGATCACGTTCTCCTTCAGGCCGAGCAGCGGGTCAGTCTTCGCCTCCATAGCAGCCTGAGTCAGGACGCGGGTGGTCTCCTGGAAGGAGGCCGCCGACAGCCAGGACTCGGTAGCCAGCGAAGCCTTGGTAATACCCATCATTTCCGGACGGCCAGCTGCGGGCTTCTTACCCTCAACCAGTGCCTTGCGGTTAGCAGTCTGGAAAGCAATGTTATCAACCAGCTCACCAGGCAGCAGATCGGTATCGCCGGACTCAATCACGGTCACGCGACGCAGCATCTGGCGAACAATAACCTCAACATGCTTGTCGTGGATTTCCACACCCTGCGACTTGTACACGCCCTGAACCTCGCTCACCAGGTGCTTCTGAGCCTCACGAGGACCACGAATACGCAGAACCTCCTTCGGATCAACAGAACCGGTAGCCAGCTGATCGCCAACCTGAACGTGATCGCCGTTCTGCAGCTTAGAAGCTGCACGACGCAGAACAGTGTAGGACTGGGGCTCGGAACCATCGTCCGGGGTCACCACAATCTTGTAGGACTTCTCGGTATCCTCAATGGTCACGCGACCGGACACCTCAGAAATCGGGGCAACACCCTTGGGGGTACGAGCCTCGAACAGCTCCTGAATACGGGGCAGACCCTGAGTAATATCGTCAGCCGAAGCCACACCACCGGTGTGGAAGGTACGCATGGTCAGCTGGGTACCGGGCTCACCAATCGACTGAGCCGCAATAATACCAACAGCCTCACCAATGTCCACCAGCACATTCGAAGCCATCGAACGGCCGTAGCACAGTGCACACACACCAATAGCGGACTCACAGGTCAGAACCGAACGGACGCGAACATCCTTCACGCCTGCCTTGAAGAGCTTCTCAATGAGCTCATCAGAGACATCGGAACCAGCAGCAGCCAGAACGTTGCCAGCCTCGTCCTTCACGTCAACCGCAAGGGTACGACCGTGAATCGAAGTCTCGACATCCTGGTGCAGACCGCCATCCTCATCAATCAGAGGCAGAACCAGACCGCGGCGAGTGCCACAGTCGTGCTCGCGAACGATAACGTCCTGCGAAACGTCCACCAGACGACGAGTCAGGTAACCCGAGTTAGCGGTACGCAGTGCGGTATCCGCCAGACCCTTACGTGCACCGTGGGTCGCGATGAAGTACTCCAGAACCGACAGGCCCTCACGGTACGAGGACTTAATCGGGCGAGGCATAATCTCACCCTTCGGGTTCGACACCAGACCGCGGATACCCGCAATCTGACGGACCTGCATCCAGTTACCACGTGCACCGGAGGTCACCATACGGTAAATGGTGTTCAGACCACCGTGAGAGCTCAGGTTCTCACGCATAGCCTCAGCAACCACGTCGGTAGCCTCAGTCCAAACCTTAATCAGCTCCTGACGACGCTCTTCGTCATCGATGGTACCGATCTCGAAGTCGTCCTGAATTGCAGCAGCCTGCTTCTCGTAGCGCTCCATAATTGCCGGCTTCTCAGCGGGAGTAGCAATATCGGAAACAGCCACGGTCACGCCCGAACGAGAAGCCCAGTAGAAACCGGAGTTCTTCAGGTTATCCAGAGCACGAGCCACAACATCCATCGGGTAACGCTCAGCCAGATCGTTAATCAGGCTACCCAGGCCCTTCTTATCTGCCACGCCGGAGAACCAGGGGTAATCCTTCGGCAGAGCCTGGTTGAACAGAACCTGACCAACGGTGCAGTCCAGCAGGACAGGGTCGCCAGGCTTGTAACCCTCGGGAGCTTCCCAGCCCTCAGGAGCAACAAACTGGTCACCATCAAGGCGAATCTTCACCTTGGTGTACAGCTCAATCTCGTGACGATCCATCGCCATCAGAGCCTCAGACACCGAGGAGAATGCGTGACCCTCGTTCTTCTGACCATCGCGAGGAGTAGTCAGGTGGTACAGACCAATGATCATATCCTGCGAAGGAACAGCCACAGGGCGGCCATCCGACGGCTTCAGGATGTTGTTCGAGGACAGCATGAGGATACGAGCCTCAGCCTGAGCCTCGGGAGACAGCGGCAGGTGAACTGCCATCTGGTCACCATCGAAGTCAGCGTTGAACGCGGAGCAAACCAGCGGGTGCAGCTGAATAGCCTTACCCTCAACCAGCTTCGGCTCAAACGCCTGAATACCGAGGCGGTGCAGAGTAGGTGCACGGTTCAGCAGAACCGGGTGCTCAGCAATGACCTCTTCCAGAACGTCCCAAACCTGCGGGCGGAAACGCTCAACCATACGCTTAGCGCTCTTAATGTTCTGAGCGTGGCTCAGCTCCACCAGACGCTTCATAACGAAGGGCTTGAACAGCTCCAGAGCCATCTGCTTGGGCAGACCACACTGGTGCATCTGCAGCTGGGGACCAACCACAATCACGGAACGACCCGAGTAGTCAACACGCTTACCCAGCAGGTTCTGACGGAAACGACCCTGCTTACCCTTCAGCATGTCAGACAGAGACTTCAGGGGGCGGTTACCGGGGCCAGTCACCGGGCGACCGCGACGACCGTTATCGAACAGCGAGTCCACAGCTTCCTGCAGCATACGCTTCTCGTTGTTCACGATAATCTCCGGAGCACCCAGCTCCAGCAGACGCTTCAAACGGTTGTTACGGTTAATCACACGACGGTACAGGTCGTTCAGGTCGGAGGTCGCGAAACGGCCACCGTCCAGCTGAACCATCGGACGCAGTTCCGGCGGAATAACCGGAACGACATCCAGGACCATACCCAGCGGAGAGTTGTTAGTGGTCAGGAAGGCGTTAACAACCTTCAGACGCTTCAGGGCGCGGGTCTTCTTCTGACCCTTACCGGTCTGAATAATCTCCTTGAGAGCCTCAGCCTCAGCCTCCAGGTCGAAGGACTCCAGACGCTTCTTAATGGCCTCTGCGCCCATCGCGCCCTCAAAGTACAGGCCGTACTTATCAATCATGGAACGGTACAGAGCCTCATCACCCTCAAGGTCAGCGACCTTCAGGTTCTTAAAGCGATCCCACACACGATCCAGGTGCTCAGCCTCACGCTCGTAGCGCTTACGCACCGACGCGAGCTGACGCTCAGCGTTATCGCGCAGCTTACGCTTCTCAGCAGCCTTGCCGCCCTCAGCCTCAATACGAGCCAGCTCCGCCTCAACCTCACGGCTGATAGCGTTCACGTCAGCGTTCAGAGCAGCCTCAAGCTCCTGCTTCTCACGATCGTGAGCAGCCTGCAGCATCGGCAGATCCTCGTGACGAGCCTCCTCGTCAACCTTAGTGATCATGTACGCAGCGAAGTAAATGACCTTCTCCAGGTCCTTCGGAGCCAGATCCAGCAGGTAACCCAGGCGGGAAGGAACACCCTTGAAGTACCAAATGTGGGTAACAGGAGCAGCCAGCTCAATGTGGCCCATACGCTCACGACGTACCTTAGAGCGGGTCACCTCAACACCACAGCGCTCACACACAATGCCCTTGAAGCGCACGCGCTTGTACTTACCGCAGTAGCACTCCCAGTCCTTGGTGGGGCCGAAGATACGCTCGTCGAAGAGGCCGTCCTTCTCGGGCTTCAGGGTACGGTAGTTGATGGTCTCGGGCTTCTTAACCTCACCAAAAGACCAACGACGGATGTCGTCGGCGGTGGCGAGGCCAATTCGCATCAAACCAAGCGAAGATTCGTTGGACATATCGGTCCTAATCTCTTTCTGTAAGTTTCTGAAGACTTGGGTTAGCGGGCGGGAACCCCACAACGCACGCGAGCGCATGCGGGGCTCCCCACCCTAGAAGGAGGCGGTGCTTATGCCTCGTCGACGGAGCTAGGCTCGTCGTGGGTCAGGCTCACGCCCATATCTTCTGCTGCCCGGAAGCCTTCTTCCTCCGAGTCGCTCATCTCAATAATCTTGCCGTCGGTGGAGAGCACCTCGACGTTCAGGCACAGAGACTGCATTTCCTTGATAAGAACCTTGAAGGATTCGGGGATACCCGGCTCGGGGATGTTCTCGCCCTTCACGATAGCCTCGTAAACCTTCACACGGCCCGCCACGTCATCGGACTTGACGGTCAGGATTTCCTGCAGGGTGTATGCGGCGCCGTATGCTTCCAGCGCCCACACTTCCATCTCGCCGAAGCGCTGACCACCGAACTGCGCCTTACCACCCAGAGGCTGCTGGGTAATCATCGAGTACGGACCGGTGGAACGAGCGTGAATCTTGTCATCCACCAGGTGGTGCAGCTTCAGGATGTACTGGTAACCAACCGAAATCGGGTCCGGGAACGGTTCACCGGAACGGCCGTCAATCAGACGTGCCTTACCGGAACGGTTGATCAGACGGTCACCATCGCGGTTCGGGTTCGAGTGGTCCATAAGGTCGAACAGTTCGTCCTCGTGGGCACCGTCGAACACCGGGGTTGCCAGGCGGGTCGGGCCGGATTCCTTCGGGAAGTTCGGCATGTGCTTAAGCCACTCGGGCTCGCCCTCAATCTTCCAACCCTGCTTAGCCAGCCAACCGGTGTGGACTTCCAGAACCTGACCAATGTTCATACGACCGGGCACGCCCAGCGGGTTCAGGATGACATCCACGGGGGTACCGTCTTCCAGGAAGGGCATATCCTCGATCGGCAGGATCTTAGAAATAACACCCTTGTTACCGTGGCGGCCTGCAAGCTTGTCGCCGTCGGTAATCTTACGCTTCTGAGCCACGTACACGCGGACCAGCTGGTTCACGCCCGGGGGCAGATCGTCCTCATCGTTGTTCTCGCGGTCGAAGATACGGATACCGATGACGGTACCGGACTCGCCGTGAGGAACCTTCAGGGAGGTGTCGCGAACCTCGCGAGACTTCTCACCGAAGATTGCGCGCAGCAGGCGCTCCTCGGGGGTCAGCTCGGTCTCGCCCTTGGGGGTAACCTTACCGACGAGGATGTCGCCAGCCTCAACCTCAGCACCGATATGGATGATGCCGCGCTCGTCCAGAGCCGAGAGAACATCCTCGGACACGTTCGGAATATCGCGGGTAATCTCCTCGGGGCCCAGCTTGGTGTCGCGGGCGTCAATCTCGTGCTCCTCAATGTGAATCGAGGTCAGCACGTCCTCAGAAACCATGCGCTGGGAGAGGATGATCGCATCCTCGTAGTTCAGGCCTTCCCACGGCATGTATGCCACGAGCAGGTTCTTACCCAGCGCCAGCTCGCCGCCGTCGGTGGAGGGGCCATCAGCAATAACGTCGCGGTACTCGACGCGCTGGCCTTCCTTCACCACAACGCGCTGGTTGTAGCAGTTACCCGGGTTCGAGCGGGAGAACTTCATGATCGGGTAGGTGGAGACAGAGCCGTCGTCGTTACGGACGATAACGGTCTTAGCATCCACGGAGGAAACCACACCGGGCTTCTTCGCGAGCACGGAGTCACCGGAGTCCAGTGCTGCGTACTTCTCCATACCGGTACCAACCACGGGAGCCTCAGACTCCAGCAGGGGCACAGCCTGACGCTGCATGTTAGCACCCATCAGTGCTCGGTTAGCATCGTCGTGCTCCAGGTAAGGAATCAGAGCGGTAGCAACAGACACCATCTGGCGCGGGGAGACGTCCATGTACTGAACGGCGCCGGGAGCAACCAGAACAGCTTCGCCAGAACCATCGCCCGCACGGCAGAGAACCTCGTTCTCAGCGAAGGTGCGGTCAGCGTTCAGCGGTGCGTTTGCCTGTGCGATAACAACAGACTTCTCGTCGTCAGCAGTCAGGTAGCGGACCTCATCGGTCACGCGGCCATCAGTCACCACGCGGTAGGGGGTCTCAATGAAACCGAAGGAGTTGATGCGACCGTAGGTTGCCAGCGAACCAATCAGACCAATGTTCGGGCCTTCAGGGGTTTCAATGGGGCACATACGACCGTAGTGCGAGGGGTGGACGTCTCGAACTTCCATGCCCGCACGGTCACGGGACAGACCGCCCGGACCCAGTGCGGACAGACGACGCTTGTGGGTCAGACCTGCCAGCGGGTTGTTCTGGTCCATGAACTGCGACAGCTGAGAAGTACCGAAGAACTCCTTGATAGCCGCCACGACGGGGCGGATGTTCACCAGGGACTGCGGGGTGATAGCGTCCACGTCCTGGGTGGTCATGCGCTCGCGAACCACGCGCTCCATACGGGACAGACCGGTACGGATCTGGTTCTCAATCAGCTCGCCCACGGTGCGGATACGACGGTTACCGAAGTGGTCGATATCGTCGATATCGATCTTGAGGGAGATCTCCTCGCCGTCACGGACGCCGGGGATGCTGGTCTCGCCTGCGTGCAGAGCGCAGAGGTAACGAATCATCTGAGCGATGTCGTCCTGGCTCAGAACGGAAGCCTCAGGGGAATCCATGGGAACGTCCACACCGAGCTTACGGTTCAGCTTGTAACGGCCAACCTTCGCCAGGTCGTAGCGGCGCGGGGTGAAGTACATGTTGTCCAGCAGAGCCTGGGCAGCTTCAACCGTCGGGGGTTCGCCCGGACGCAACTTGCGGTAGATGTCCAGCAGAGCCTCGTCGCGATCCTTGACGGAGTCCTTCTCCAGGGTTGCGCGGATGGAGTCGTACTGACCGAACTCAGCCAGAATCTTGGACTCGGTCCAGCCCAGAGCCTTCAGCAGAACAGTCACGGACTGCTTACGCTTGCGGTCCAGACGCACGCCAACCTGGTCGCGCTTATCAATCTCAAGCTCGAACCATGCACCGCGGGAAGGAATCACGCGGGCAGAGTAAATGTCCTTATCGGAGGTACGGTCCGGAGCCTTCTCGAAGTAAGCACCGGGGGAACGCACCAGCTGAGAAACGACCACACGCTCAGTACCGTTAATAACGAAGGTACCGGCCTCGGTCATCAGGGGGAAGTCACCCATGAACAGGGTCTGCTGCTTGACCTCGCCGGTAGCGAGGTTCATGAATTCAGCCTTAATGTACAGCGGAGCCGAGTAGGTTGCGTCGCGGTCCTTGCACTCCTCAACAGAGTACTTGGGGTCAGCAAACTCAGGCTCAGAGAAGGAGAGCTGCATAGTCTCCTGGAAGTCACGAATCGGGGAGATTTCTTCAAAAATCTCAGCCAGACCGGACTGAGCGGGGACAGAAGTGTCACCAGCAGCCTGCGCCTTCTCCAGACGCTCCGCCCAGCGCTCGTTACCAACGAGGCGGTCGAAGCTATCGGTCTGGATAGCAAGCAGGTTGGGAACCTTCAGCGGTTCGTTAATCTTCGCGAATGAAATTCGGCGCGAGACGTTCTCTGCGCCGTTAGCGGCGTCATGGTTAGAGGTGCTCGAAGCGACCAAAATGGGGATCCTTCCACAGACATGTCTGTTAGCAATCAGCCTCCCGGCGACATTACCGGCGACACGACAACCTCAGCCCCCGAATAAAACGGTGCTCGAAGCTATAGAGTCGGACGGAAAAACGTCACCTTCAGCCCGTGCCCACCGCTATATGAAGGCACAAAGGTTAGGGAAAGCGTAAATACTAACGATACAGGAAGAAAGCCCTTCTGTCTACCACACCCTCATCAGGAGTGCAAACCTGCCGCAGCGTGCACCTAGCATTCCACCACATTCACAGCCAAACCACCCATGGACGTCTCCTTATAACGGTGAGACATATCCAAACCGGTCTGACGCATCGTCTCAATCACCTGATCCAACGACACACGGTGCGTACCATCGCCACGCAACGCCATACGAGCAGCCGTCACAGCATTCGACGCCGCCATCGCATTACGCTCAATACACGGAATCTGCACCAAACCACCCACCGGGTCACACGTCAGACCCAGGTTGTGTTCCATCGCAATCTCAGCAGCATTCTCAACCTGCTCAGGGGTACCACCCATCACCTGTGCCAAACCAGCAGCAGCCATCGAAGAGGCACTACCCACCTCACCCTGGCAACCCACCTCAGCACCAGAAATCGAAGCACGCTTCTTATACAGCACACCCACAGCAGAAGACGCCAAGAAGAAATCAATAACCGCCTGATCACGGGCAGCCTGACCGCAATGGCGGATACCCTGCGTGTAATTCATCGCGTAATGCAGCACCGCAGGAATAATACCCGCAGCACCATTCGTCGGAGCAGTCACCACACGACCACCAAAAGCGTTCTCCTCATTGACCGCCAAAGCAATCAGATTCACCCAGTCAATAGCGAACTCAGGAGACTTCGAAGGATCCTCCACCATCAAATCGCGATGCCACGCACCCGCACGGCAACGCACCTTCAGCGGCCCCGGCAAATAACCCACACGCGCCAACGAAGAACCGATACACTCCTTCATCACACGGTAAATATGCAAGATACCATCACGGACCTCCTGCTCAGAACGCAGAGAACACTCATTCGCCATCTTCAACTGCGCAATCGACAGACCAGACTCATTCGCCATCTCCAGCAGCTCAGCAGCCGAACCAAACGGATACGGAGGGTTCATCAGCGACGCACAACCGGTCGCCTCCTCATCACCCTCAACAATGAAGCCGCCACCAATCGAATAGTAAGTGCGCTCCAACAGCAGCTGCTCACCCGCAAACGCCGCAATCTTCATACCGTTCGTATGACGCGGAAGAACCGTCAACGGACGCAGGGTCATATCCAGCTCACGGTAATTCACCACCGGGCCGTACACCTTCTGCTCCTCACCACCGGGTGCAGTCACACCGTACGCAGAGGACGGGTAACCAGCAAGCGGCAAAGTACCATCCACGCTATTGCGCTCAATCATCGCCTCAGAATCAGCGATATTGATAGTCTCCGGAACAAAACCGCACAGGCCCTTCAACGCAGCACTCATCGTACCGTGACCAGCACCCGTAGCCGCCAACGAACCATAAAGATCCACGTGCACACCCGTCACACGATTCAGCAGGCCCTCATCAATCAGCTCCGCCACAAAACGATTCGAAGCACGCATCGGACCGACCGTATGCGAGCTCGAAGGACCCACGCCAATGCTGAACATCTCAAAAACACTGATGTCATACGGCAGAGCCTCTGCCTTCTTCTGCACGCTACTGGGCGCGCTCTGGTTAATAGCCACGTTCTGTCCTTCAAATAAAAATGTCTGTGCACCGCACCAAAAGATACGCGCCCCTCAACGGAGGAACCACACATCAATCTGCGGTCTATAAGTGCGGACAATCACCCTTGACTGGCCGCTCTAATCCTAACGCACTTCAGAACCAGCACAAACTAAGGCTCAGAACACCTCGCGCTCTCCCCCACCGTTCAATGCCCACCTCACGGCGCAGAAAAGGCGCCGTGCCCACACAGGACACGACGCCTCTACCCTACAGATTACCTGCAGAAAAACTCTTACTTCTCACGCTTGTAGAACGGCAGAGCCACAACATCAAACGGAGCACGCTTACCGCGGATATCAACATCCACAGTAGAACCAACCTCAGAGAATTCACGGTTCACCAGCGCCATAGCAATCGGGAAGCCCAGAGTCGGGGAAGGAATACCGGAGGTAACCTCACCAATCTCATTGCCCTCAGCATCCACCAGCTTAGAACCGGCACGAGCAGGACGCTTCGCCTGAGCCTTCAAACCAACCAGGATGCGCTTCGACTCGCTCTTAGCCAGCTCAGTCAGAGCCTCACGACCAACGAAGTCAGCCGCCTTCTTCTCCAGAGCAATCTCGACCAGACGGCCCAGACCGGACTCAAACGGAGTAATCTCAAGACCCAGCTCATGACCGTACAGCGGCATACCAGCCTCAAGACGCAGGGAGTCACGAGAGGCCAGGCCGGCAGGAATCATACCGAAAGGCTCACCAGCAGCAGCCAGCTTATCCCACAGCTCAACAGCGTTCTCATTCGGAACGAACAGCTCGAAGCCGTCCTCACCGGTGTAACCGGTACGAGCCAGCAGAACATCAACACCGGCAACAGTCAGCGGCACCGAAGCGTAGTACTTCAGCTCGCGGACAGCCTCCTCATCAGAAACACCAGCAGCCAGCAGAATCTCCTCAGCACGAGGACCCTGAACAGCCACCAGAGAAGTCTGATCCGACTCATTCACAAACTCAACGTTAAAATCGCCCAGGCGCTCGCTCATCGCCGCGAAGTCAGTGTCAATGTTCGAAGCGTTCGGAACGACCATGAATTCCTCATCGCCCAGACGGTAAGTAATCAGGTCGTCAATCACGCCGCCCTTATCGTTGACCAGGATCGAGTACTTCGCCTTACCAACCTTCAGGATGGACATGTTCGACACCAGAGCGTAATCCAGGAACGCACCCGCATCCGGGCCGGTCACACGGAACTCACCCATGTGAGACAGGTCGAAAATACCGGCACGAGTACGGACAGCCTCGTGCTCAGCAACGTCGTTAGCATACTTCAGGGGCATATCCCAGCCACCAAAGTCGGTGAAAGAAGCGCCCAGCTTCTCGTGAACCGGGTACAGGGAGGTCTTCTTGGGGGACATTAGGTTCTCCTCACGCACAGCCTTGTGCTGTTATCGTTCAATCGTCGTAGATTTAGTTCACCCCCACAGACACGAGATACGCTGCGGAGGCGACCCCCACCCGCCCCCAGAAACCTGAGGACGGGTGAGGCAGGTAGACCGCTACAGCCTACCCAGGAGCGTTACAGGCTCCTTATGCTTCCAGGTCGAAAGCCTCCATCGGGGGGCATTCGCACACGAAGTTACGGTCACCGCCAGCGCCATCAATACGACCCACCGAGGTGAAGTACTTGTTAGCGCGCAGGCTCGGGACAGGGAAAGCTGCCTGAGTACGGCTGTAGGGGCGATCCCACTCATCAGCGCTCACCACATCAACGGTGTGCGGTGCGTTGCGCAGAACCGAATCATCCACAGCGACCTTGCCCTCAGCCACCTCGATAATCTCGTCGTAGATGGTCTCCATTGCCTCAATGAAGCGGTCCAGCTCTTCCTTCGACTCAGACTCAGTCGGCTCAACCATCAGGGTGCCCGGAACCGGGAACGCCAGAGTCGGAGCGTGGAAGCCGAAGTCCATCAGACGCTTGCAGACGTCCTCAGCAGTCACGTGAGACTGATCGGTCAGCTGACGCAGGTCCAGGATGCACTCGTGAGCGACCAGACCGCCGGGGCCGGTGTACAGCACCGGGTACTTGTCGTTGAGCTTCTTCGCAATGTAGTTAGCGTTCAGAACCGCGTACTGCGAAGAGTCCTTCAGACCCTGAGCACCAGTCATCGCAATGTACATCCAGCTGATCGGCAGAACGCCGGCAGAACCGAAGAACGCCTGCGAAATCGGCAGTGCAGCATCGTTGGGGAGCTTACCCTCAGAGTCAGCGCGGTATGCGTCGCCGGGCAGGAACTTCGCCAGGTGCTCACGAACAGCCAGCGGGCCAACACCGGGGCCGCCACCACCGTGAGGAATGGAGAAGGTCTTGTGCAGGTTCAGGTGCGAAACGTCGCCGCCGAACTTACCGGGCTGAGCGAAGCCCATCTGAGCGTTCAGGTTCGCGCCATCCACGTACACCTGGCCGCCAGCCTCGTGAACCAGCTGGCAAACCTCAGCAACCTGCTCCTCAAACACACCGTGGGTGGAGGGGTAGGTAATCATGATGCCGGCAACCTTGGGACCGTACTTCTCGATCTTGACCTTCAGGTCATCAACATCAATCGAGCCGTCAGCCGCAGTTGCCACACCGGCAACCTTCAGACCAGCCAGAGCAGCAGATGCCGCGTTGGTGCCGTGAGCAGACAGCGGAATCAGGACGGTATCGCGCTCGTGGTCACCGTTAGCCTCGTGGAAGGAACGGATAGCGCGCAGACCAGCGTACTCACCGGTTGCACCCGAGTTCGGCTGCAGGGACACAGCATCGTAACCGGTAATAGCAACCAGCCACTCAGTCAGGTCCTTAATCAGCTCGTGCCAGCCCTCAGCCTGATCCTCCGGGACCAGCGGGTGAATGTTCGCGAACTCAGGCCAGGAGATGGGCTCCATCTCAGCGGCCGCGTTCAGCTTCATAGTGCACGAACCCAGCGGAATCATGGTGCGGTCAAGTGCCAGATCCTTGTCAGCGAGGTGACGCAGGTAGCGCATCATCTCGGTCTCGGAACGGTACTTGTGGAAAATCGGGTGCTGCATGTAGTCATCGGTACGCAGCAGCTCAGCGGGCAGATCGTACTGTGCATCTGCCTCGCCCAGGGTGCCGCCCAGAGCCTCGACCAGACCCTTGAGCAGTTCCTCACCGTGAGACTCACCCACGGAAATACCAACACGGTTCTCGTCGAAGCGGCGGATGTTCACGCCAGCGTCCAGAGCCTTCGCAACCAGCTCGTCAGCACGGCCAGCAGCCTCCACCACAACGGTGTCGAAGAAAGTATCGTGAGCGATACCGTAACCCGCAGCCTTCAGCGCGGTAGCAACACGAGCGGCATTAGTGTGCAGGCGGTTCGCGATAGCGCGCAGACCCTCAGGACCGTGGTACATCGCGTAAGCACCAGCAACAATCGCCAGCAGAGCCTGAGCAGTACAAATATTGGAAGTAGCCTTCTCACGGCGAATGTGCTGCTCACGAGTCTGCAGAGCCAGACGGTACGCAGGCTTACCAGCCGAATCCTTAGAAACACCCACCAGACGGCCAGGCATGGTACGCTCCATGCCCTTGTGAACAGCCATGTACGCAGCGTGGGGGCCACCGAAGAAGAAGGGCAGACCGAAACGCTGAGTGTTACCAACTGCGATATCAGCACCCAGCTCACCCGGAGACTTCAGCAGGGTCAGAGCCAACAGGTCAGCGACCACAGTGACCAGGGCGTTACGCTCCTTAGCGGCCTTAATCAGCGGCTCAATATCGCGAATATCGCCTTCATTGCCGGGGTACGCCAGGACGATACCGTACAGGTCGCCCTCAGGCAGACCCTCAGAGAAATCAGTAATGACGAAGGGAATGCCGAGCATCTCTGCACGGCCGCGAGTCACCGAAATAACCTGAGGCAGGCAACGGGAGTCAATCGCGAAGAAGCCATTCTTCACCTTGCGGTTTGCACGGTACATCATGACAGCTGCTTCAGCCACTGCTGACGCCTCATCCAGCAGGGAGGAGTTTGCAATCTCCAGGCCGGTCAGCTCCATCACGGTGTTCTGGAAGTTCAGCAGAGCCTCCAGACGACCCTGAGAAATCTCAGCCTGGTACGGGGTGTAAGAAGTGTAGAAACCGGGGTTTTCCAGAATGTTACGGCGCAGAACTGCGGGAGTTACTGCATCGTAGTATCCGGCACCAATCATCTGGGCGAGAACCTTATTCTTCGCAGCATAGCCGGCGATCTTTGCCTGAGCCTCATGCTCCGACAGCGGAGCAGGCAACTGCAATTCGCCGTCAAGGCGAATCTGGGAGGGGACGACAGCGTCCATCAGCGCATCCAGGGAAGAGTATCCCAGGGTTTCGAGCATCTGCTCTGCGTCTGCGGAACGGGGGCCGAGATGACGATCAATAAAGGACATAGGATTCTCCTATTGGTCGGCGCAAACCGTAGAGGGGTCACGTCGCGCTATTGCGACGAGTCGAACACTTTAAAGTGTCCCACATCTCCACAAAGTTTCGCTAGCTTTACCAACATTCGACATGCCCAAACATCAAACTCTTCTGCCCCGCCAAAGCCCACCCCTGTCAGACGACAAAACAGCAAAAAAGCACAAAGTCCGGCTCGTTCCCTCCGAAGAGAAAACGAGCCGGACTCAGTCAAAGCAAACTTCGCATACATCCTGCAGAAGGATGTACTAGAAGAACCTACTTAGCGTGGTTGGGCTTGCCACCGTGCGGCACCAGGAATGCCGACAGGAAAGCCAGAGCCGCAGTCACAGCCAGCAGCATCAGACCGATGAAGTAGTTGTTCTCAGCCTGGTTGTAGGTTGCACCCATCACCAGCGGCGGGAAGAAACCACCCAGAGCGCCAGCAGCAGCAACCACACCGGACACCGCACCAACGTTCTTCGGATCAGCCGCACGAGCCACCCAGCCGAAGACCGAGCCGTGGCCCAGACCCAGAAGAGCAGCCATCAGGATGAAAACAGCACCATACACGTGCTCAGCATCAGGCTGGAACGCGGTAATAACTGCCAGGATCACCACACCACCCAGGGAGATGAGGGTGATAATCTTCGGACCGAACTTATCAGCCAGCACACCACCGAAGGGACGAGCAATCACGGCAGCAGCCGCGAAGCCAGCCGCACGCATACCAGCGTCGTTAGCGTTGAAGTTGTAGATGTTGCTCAGGTAAGTGGGCAGGTAGTTCGAGAATGCCACGAACGCACCGAACACAACAGCGTAGAGGAAGCACAGCTGCCAAGTGGTCTTCACCTTGAATGCCTGAACAATCTTCGGCATCAGCGGAGTAACCTCACGGCCGATGGTTGCCGGAGAATCCTTCAAGAAGAAGAAAGAGATAGCAGCGGTTACAGCACAGATAACAGCAATCAGAACGTGAGTCTGGAAGTAACCAATACCCTGCACCAGGCGGGGGGTAGCGAATGCAGAAATTGCAGTACCCACCATGCCGGCACCGAACACACCGGTCGCAAAACCCTTCTTGGAAGCGTCATACCATGCGGAACTGAAGGGAATACCCACAGCGAACACGGTACCCGCAATACCCAGGAAGAACGCCACAACAAGCAGCATGGGCAGCGAGTTCATCTGACCAGCAACACCAACCAGGAAGACCAGGGGTGCGCTAATCGCCAGAACAGCGGTGAACATAATACGACCACCGTAGCGGTCAGTCAGACCACCAACGGGAATACGGCCGATAGCGCCGATGAAAATCGGCATAGCCACCAGAACACTGGTCATACCAGCGTCCAAGTGCATCTGCTTGGCGTACAGCTTGGCCAGCGGACCAACAATAGTCCAAGCCCAGAAGCCGATGGTCGAGATGAACGTTGCCAGCAGAACGTTACGGAGCTGACCATTCTTCAGGTCGTAGCTCGGTGCAACAGGGGTGCTCATATTTCCTCTTTTGCAATATGGATATGTGTATTAGCGGTCGGCGCGCTCACGCGGGAGAGTACCTACCGGATCCCAACCTCGACGTGCACCAACACGCTGGCCGCCACGAGAGCGGTACACGGTGTAGGGGCGGAAGAGGTAGTGCAGGGGCACAGTCAGTGCGTGCACCAGGCGGGTAAAGGGCCAAATGATGAACAGAACCATAGCCACCACGATGTGAATCTTGAAAGCCACGGGAATATTCACCATCAAAGCTACCTCAGGGTGGAAGTAGAACAGCGAACGGAACCACACAGAAATGGTCTCACGGTAGTTGAAGTGAACCTCGTGACCATTCACCGGAGGCAAACCGCCCGAGGGGTTCACTGCCGAAATCAGAGTAGCCGCAGTACCGGCGAGAATCACCAGAACCAAAACGACATACATGAAAACGTCATTACGAGTGGTAGCCGAACGCACACGAGAGTTCGAAACACGGCGACCAATCAGAACGAACATACCAACAATGGTTGCGACCGCAGCAACAGAACCGCCGACCAGCGCCACAATGTGGTAAGTGTCATCCGAAACGACCAGGTCGGTGAATGCCTTAGGCACCACCAGACCACCAACGTGGCCAAGGAAAACGGCCGCAAGACCGTAATGGAACAGGGGCGAAGCGATGCGCAACAGCTTCGATTCATAGACCTGGGACGAGCGGGTAGTCCATCCGAACTGGTCAGTACGGTAACGCCAAATGGTGCCACCAATCAGAATGACCAGTGCAACATAGGGCAGAACGCCCCACAGCAGGATGTCAACAATACCCGGATCGGCTACAGCCTGTGCAGCATGTCCTGCGTTCTCAGAAGCAAGTACGTACACGTGTTGTCTCCTCACAAGGGATAAAACTAGTTAGAACGAGCCGAAGCCTGCTGGAGCAGCTGATGATCAGCGTAGCCATTCAGGCCAACAGTCTCGACGGGAGGGCCGTAGCCAGCCATCTTCTGGACCTCCTCCTGAGTCTGCGGAGAGACGCCAGGAAGGGTATCGCAGATGCTCTGCAACAACCCGTAGTGGGGCAGATTTCCGTCCTTCATGGACAGACGAAGAAGCTCAAGGGACGGACGGTACGCCTGCAAAGCGGAACGGCCCTTACGGCGATCCACCAACGCACAGAACTCCAGCACCAGCGGCAGGTAGTCCGGAAGCTCACCATTCAAAACGGTCAACATACCGGAGTCGCGGTACATCTGCTTAAAACGCAGAAGAGTCTCACCACGGCGGCGGGTATCGCCATCGGTCCAGTAGGACAGATGCAGAGAATGACGACGCGAAAGGTCGTACTCCTGCACGTACTCGGACTGCACATCCTCCAGGTCCTTAGAAGTCAGCCACTGTTGAACCGCATCAACGGCAGCAATGAAAGCCTCATCCTGGGTGGAAGCGGTAATCTCCACCAGTTCAGGCAGAACCTTCAGAGTTTCCTCATCGGGGTAGCCCAGGAGCATACCGCTCACCTGGTAAATCACCGAGTCCTTATCCTCGCCGGGACCGTAATCGATATCGAACGGATTCTCCGGCTGAGCCGGTTCCGAGACAGTAGCCTCGGAACCGGCCTTGCCCATGAGCTTGGAAAAGAATCCAGCCACTTATTACTTCTTTCCGGTGGTATTCGGGAAGAGGCCGTCAGGACGGGAAGAACCGTCCCAGCTGAACAAGCTGACCTTGTTGTTAGCCTCGTAGACACCGGTGGACACGGGGGTCGGGCGACCCTCCATGTCGTTGAACGCATCGCCGTACATGCCGGGTCCGCCATCCACGCTCAGGGAGCAACCCATTTCCTCAAGGTTGTGGGCGTCCTCCATGTGAGCCTTCGGAATGACGTAACGCTCGTTGTACTTAGCGATAGCCATCAGGCGGTACATCTCGTACACCTGCTGACCGGTCATGCCAACTGCCTGAGCAATCTCCTCGTTGCCTTCGCCACCGAGGTTGATGTCACGCATGTACGAACGCATCGCAGCCAGGCGGCGCAGAACGTTAGTAACAACCTCAGTGTCACCAGCGGTGAACAGCTCAGCCAGGTACTCAACCGGAATACGGAGAGACTCAATAGCGCCGAACAGGTTGTTGCTGTTCTCTGCATCGTGGCCCTGCTCCTTGAGCAGGTCAACGATCGGCGACAGCGGCGGCACGTACCAAACCATGGGCATGGTGCGGTACTCGGGGTGCAGGGGCAGAGCCACCTTCCACTCCTTCGCCAGCTTGTACACGGGCGACTTCTGAGCTGCAGTAATCCACGCATCGGGGATGTCGTTCTTACGAGCCTGCTCAATCACAGCCGGATCCGAAGGATCAAGCATCAGCGACAGCTGAGCCTCGTAGAGATCCTTCTCATCCTCGACCGAAGCAGCCTCAGTCACGCGGTCTGCATCGTAGAGGAAGATACCGATGTAGCGCATACGACCAACACAGGTCTCAGCACACACGGTCGGAATACCAGCCTCAATACGGGGGTAGCAGAAGGTACACTTCTCAGCCTTACCCGTCTTGTGGTTGAAGTACACCTTCTTGTAGGGGCAGCCGGTGATGCACTGACGCCAACCGCGGCAACGGTCCTGGTCAACCAGAACGATACCGTCCTCAGCGCGCTTGTAGATAGCGCCGGAGGGGCAAGAAGCCATGCAGGAGGGGTTCAAGCAGTGCTCACAAATACGAGGCAGGTAGAACATGAAGGTCTGCTCGAACTCGAACTTAATCTTGTCCTCTGCCTTCTTGCGAACCTTCTCAACCAGCGGGTCCAGGTGACCGTACTCGGTCGCACCAGCCAGGTTGTCGTCCCAGTTCATACCCCACTCGACCTTGGTGTCCTCACCGGTGATGAGGGAGACCGGCTTAGCAGCCGGGAAGTCATCACCCAGAGGAGCACTGGTCAGGTTCTGGTAATCGTAGGTCCAGGGCTCGTAGTAGTCGTTCAGCTCGGGCTGAATCGGGGAAGCGAAGATCGTGAAGAGCTTCTGGAAGCGGTTACCGCTCTTGAGCTCCAGACGACCGCGCTTGTTCAGCACCCAGCCGCCCTTCCACTTCTCCTGATCCTCGTAACGGCGGGGGTAACCCTGACCGGGACGAGTCTCAACGTTGTTGAACCAGACGTACTCGGTACCGGCTCGGTTCGTCCATGCCTGCTTACAGGTCACGGAGCAGGTGTGGCAGCCGATGCACTTATCGAGCGCCATCACCATAGCAACTTGTGCCATAACGCGCATTAGAAAGTTACCTCCTGGGACTTACGGCGACGGATGTACGAGACGATGTCTCGCTGGTTACCGGTCGGTCCAAGATAGTTGAAGGCGAACGCCTGGTGAGCGTAGCCACCAATCATGTGGGTGGGCTTCAGAAGAATACGGGTCACCGAGTTGTGAATACCACCGCGCTTACCGGTGACTTCAGACTTCGGGCTAACCATACGCTCCTGAGCGTGGTAGACGTAGCAAACGCCCTCGGGCATACGGTGCGAAACAACCGCACGGCCGACGAAGACACCATTGGTGTTCACACACTCAATCCACTCGCCATCCTTGACGCCAATCTTCTCAGCGTCCTGCGGGCTCATCCATGCAGTCGGACCGCCACGGAACATGCTCAGCATGTAGTGGTTATCGAAGTACTGCGAGTGAATTGCCCACTTGTTGTGCGGGGTCAGGTAGCGAACAGCAACCGAAACACCATCGGTAGTACCGAGCTCAGGCTCGTTGTACAGGCCGGTCATATCCAGCGGCGGACGGTAAATCGGCAGAGCCTCGCCCATTTCGTGCATCCAGTCGTGGTCGAGGAAGAAGTGCATACGGCCGGTCAGGGTGTGGAACGGCTTCTTCTTCTCGATGTTGACGGTGAACGGAGCGTAACGGCGACCACCGGTCTCCGAACCGGACCACTCGGGGGAGGTCATCACGGGCTGCGGTGCGGCCTGGGTCATGGGGAAGGTGATACGACGTTCCTCGTTACCTTCTGCCAGGTCCATCAGGTGCAGACCGGTCTGCTTCTCAAGCTCCTTGAAGCCCTTGACAGCGACCTCACCGTTGGAGGTACCGGAAATCATGAGGATTGCTTCAGAAATCTTCACGTCGGTATCCAGTGCCGGACGGCCTGCGCCCTTACCGGAGTCCATCACACCGAATTCCTTAGCCATCTTCGCGACTTCGTCCTTCAGGTCGTAAGTGATGAACTTGGTGGTTGCACCGAGCTTATCGAACAGCGGGCCAACGGTGGTGTACATGTCGTACAGTGCGCCGTAGTCGCGCTCGACGGTGACGAAGTTCGGCATGTTCTTGCCGGGTACGCCCACCATACCGGGGGTGTTCTTCCAGTCGGGTGCGTGACCGCCGGGCTGAGCAATCTGGCCGGGGGTGTCGTGCAACAGCGGGACCGAAACGATGTCCTTACGGACGCCGAGGTGCTTCTTAGCCAGGCGGCTGAACTCAAACGCCAGTGCCTTGAAGGTCTCGTGGTCGGTCTTTGCCTCCCACGGCGGGTCAATTGCCGGGGAGAACGCGTGCAGGAACGGGTGCATATCGGTCGAGGAGATATCGTGCTTCTCGTACCAGGTAGCAGTCGGCAGAACGATGTCAGACAGCAGGGTCGTGGAGGTCATACGGAAGTCCGAGGTGACCAGCAGATCCAGCTTGCCCTGAGGCGCGTCCTCAACCCACTTCACTTCGTTCGGCAGCTTCTCCGAGTCGGAGCCCTGGACGTTGTCCATGCTACCGACCAGGTGCTTCAGGAAGTAGCTCTCACCCTTAGCGGAGGAACCGAACAGGTTCGAACGCCACAGGGTCAGGGTACGAGGCCAGTTGACGGGGTTGTCAACGTCCTCAACGGAGAACTCCAGGTCACCGGAGTTCAGGCGCTGTGCAATGTAGTCCGCGTTCGAGGAAGCCTCGCCGCGTGCCACTGCCTGCTCTGCCTTGTCTGCCAGATCCAGCGAGTTCTCGGGGAACTGCGGGTAGAACGGCATCCAGCCCATACGGGTAGAACGTGCCACAACGTCAGCAGTGTGAACGTCGCGCAGCTCGCCCTTAGCCAGCGGGGACTGCAGGTAGTCGGTGGAGTATGCGTCCTGACGGAACTGGTCAGTGTGCATGTACCAGAAGCCGGTACCGATCATGTGACGCGGCGGGCGGCTCCAGTCCAGAGCGTTCGCAATGTTGGTCAGACCGGTCAGAGGACGTGCCTTCTCCTGGCCCACGTAGTGAGCCCAACCGCCACCGTTACGGCCCTGGCAACCGGTCAGGTTCAGCAGAGCGAGGATAGCGCGGTAGGTGGTGTCAGCGTGGTACCACTGGCAAATACCTGCACCGAAGATGACCATGGAGCGACCGCCGGAATCAAGGGCGCTCTTGGCGAACTCGCGGGCAACGCGAATAACAGCCTCGGCGGGGACAGAAGTAATCTGCTCCTGCCATGCCGGGGTGTTCTGAACGTTCCAGTCCTCATAGTCCTTAGCCCAGGTACCGGGCAGACCCTCACGGCCCACACCGTACTGTGCCAGCATGATGTCGAAGACGGTAGTAACTTCGTGACCATCAACGTAGGTTACGGGCACGCCGCGGGTAATGACGTCGCCGTGGCCCTTCGGGTTGTCGAAGGTCGGCATCTTGATCTCTGCAGCTGCAGTCTGGCCCTGAGGCAGGTCGCGAATCGACAGAATCGGCTTACGACCCTGCAAATCCAGGTTCCACTTGCCCTGGTCTTCCTGAGCGTAACGGTGACCCATGGTGCCGTTGGGCACGAAGACCTCGCCGGTCTCGCGGTCCATCAGAACGGGCTTGAAGTCAGCGTTCGGCTGCTCAGCCTCGCCAGCGAGCTTAGCTGCAGTCAGGAACTTGGAGGGAACCTTAATGCCGTCTTCACGGGTTTCCAGGGTGACCAGGAAGGGAAGGTCGGTGTAGGTCAGGGAGAAGTCCTCGAAGAACTCGACACGCTGGTCGACGTAGTTCTCCTTGAGGATGACGTGGCCCATCGCCATTGCCAGTGCCGCGTCGGTACCTGCCTGGGCGGGCAGCCACTCGTCAGCGAACTTGGTGTTGTCGGCGTAGTCGGGGCTCACGGTGACAACCTTGGTACCGCGGTAGCGGACCTCGGAGACCCAGTGAGCATCCGGGGTACGGGTCAGCGGAACGTTTGCACCCCACATGATGAGGTATGCAGCGTCCCACCAGTCGCCGGACTCGGGAACGTCGGTCTGGTCGCCGAAGACCTGCGGGGAAGCCACGGGGAGGTCAGCGTACCAGTCGTAGAAGCTGGTCATGACGCCACCGGCCAGCTGGATGTAGCGAACACCCGCGCTGAAGGACGCCATGGACATTGCCGGAATCGGGGTGAAGCCGGTGTTACGGTCGGGGCCGTAGTACTTGATGGTGTGCACGTGAGCAGCAGCCATCAGCTCGAGAGCCTCAGCCCAGGTCGAGCGCACCAGACCACCCTTACCACGTGCGTTCACGTAGCGTGCACGCTTGGCGGGGTCGGACACGATGGAGTGGAAGGCGTCCACGGGATCGTTGTGGATTGCCTTCGCTTCGCGGTACATCTCCAGCAGGAGACCGCGAACGTAGGGGTACTTAACGCGAGTGGGAGAGTAGGTGTACCACGAGAATGCTGCACCGCGGGGGCAACCGCGGGGCTCGTACTCGGGGCGGTCGGGACCAACCGAGGGGTAATCGGTTTCCTGTGCTTCCCAGGTGATAATGCCGTCCTTGACGTACACCTTCCAGGAGCAGGAGCCGGTGCAGTTCACGCCGTGGGTAGAGCGAACTTCCTTATCGTGGCTCCAACGGTCGCGGTAGAAGGCGTCACCTTCGCGGCCGCCTTCACGGAAGACGGCGCGGCCGTCTTCAGTCTCATCCCAGCGGGAGAAGAACTTACCGAACTTGATCAGCTGATCGGTAAGGGGGCCATCCGGGCCCTTAATCTGTGATGCTTGTTCCATACTGCCCAATATATCGGAAATTTGGCATAGAAAATACGAGATAAAAACCTTGCCTAATTCATGCGAAATAAGGGTGTTTTAGACCGTAAGCCAGGCGGAAATTCCCCCCTCAAGCATGTACACAGAACGCTCCTCCAGAGGCGCTATTTCACGAGCCGCTTCAACCGTTCGGGTGTATCCGGTGCAGTAAATAACGATTTTCTGGGCATTTGCGGGGATTTTACGCTCAATCAGGGCTTTGAGAGAGTCATTTCGAGCCGCTTCAAGCAATTCAGTGAGGGGCAGGTTAATGGCACCGTCAATCGCAAAGGCATTGAACTCCACCTGCTCACGGACATCCAAAAGGGCAATATTTTCACCCGATGACATCTTTTTAAGGTCCTGAGCGCTCATCGAGCGGGGTTTCGAGTCAGCAGAAGAGCTTGTAAAATCCTGAGAAATATTACGAATTGTTACATGATTTTTGGGCTTATGACTCGTTTCTTGGGGCAAAACAGCGCTTTTCTTAGGTACAGCTTGCACGCTAGCTACAAGAGGTATATATTCCCACCTTCCGCTTAATGCCGAATATAGGCCAACCTCACCCATGAGCGGCTCCCCCACCCCGGTCAGCAGCTTCACTGCCTCCATGGCCATCGCAGCACCCACCACGCCAGCCATAGCACCCACCACGCCAGCAGTACTACACGACGGCACGCTACCGGCAGCAGGAGCATGAGGGTACAAATCCTCATACACCGGACCGCGACCAGCCCAAAACACACTCAGCTGCGCATCAAAACCAAGAATCGCAGCCCATACATGCGCAATTCCAGCACGCGCAGCCGCCGCCGACACCACATAACGCGACTCGAAATTATCGCTACCATCCAGCACCAGGTCAGCACCAGACAGAAGCTCATCAACATTCACCTCCGTCAAACGCTCACACACAGGCACAACCTCAATAAAAGGATTCAGCGAGCGCAAAGACTCTGCGGCAGACTCAGCCTTAGAATTACCCACTCTGGCGTGCGTATGAATCACCTGGCGGTGCAGATTCGAGGCATCCACGACGTCATCATCAACCACCACAATCTGACCGACCCCGGCACCCGCCAGGTACAGCAGCGCGGGAGCACCCAAACCGCCAGCACCCAGCACCACCACGCGTGCGCGTTTGAGCGCCAGCTGAGCCTCGTAGCCCATTTCGGGCAGAATCAGCTGACGAGAATAGAACGCACGCTCAGCGGCAGAGAGCTCGCTCGCGCTACGAGAGGTGTGAGAAGACATAGGGGTTCCTCGCATCAAATAGTAGAGATGGTTTGAATTTTAGGGGTCCAAGCTTCAAGGAGAATAAGCCTGCCCGAGAGAAATCCCCCTGACAGGCTTATATTCAGAATATTCAGAAGGCTAGACGGACGAAGTATCCACGCCAACCCACTCGATGCTTCCATCGAGCAGTTCCTGTTCCTTCCAAATCGGCACGCGAGCCTTCACCCGGTCAGCCACCAGCTCGCAGGCATCAAACGCGCGACCACGGTGAGCAGCCGCCGCCATCACGGTCAGAGCCGACTCGCCAATAGCAATCGGACCCACGCGGTGCACAGCCCACAGACGCACGCCATCCAGCTCGGCGGCAACCTCAGCGGCAACCTCGGCAATATACTCACGAGCCTGCGGATGCTCGCTATAGGACAGCCCGCGTACCGCACTACCGTGATCGTGGTTGCGCACAATGCCGTCGAAAATTACCAGGGCACCCATAGCGTCGGTCATGACCTCAGCCTTAGCCGCCGCGTACAGCGGCTCGAGGGGCGCCTCCGTAATATCGGTGAACACCACGGTCGAGCCGCTCGGCTCAGCACCGTGCGCGCCCGAGTGGTCCAGGGATTCTTCCTTCTGCGGCTTAGTGGTCATGGTAGTCCTCCATCTGACGGCAAATGTGCTCAACAAGCGGGTCGAGGGTCGCCACGCCGTCCTTCACGCCACCGCGCGAACCGGGCAGGGTCATCACGAAGGTACGGTCAATGACGCCCGCCACGCCGCGTGAAAGCACCGCCGCAGGAACGTTCTTCAAACCGTTCATCCAGAAGGCATGCATAATGCCGGGAACTTCCTTATCCAGGTGAGGGCGAACCGCCTCCACGGTCTGGTCATCAGAGTTCAGACCGGTACCGCCGCTGGTCAGGATGAACGTCGGCAGGTTACCGTTCTTCTTGCCCTCGGCCACCAGGGTGTTGAAGTACTCGACAATATCGCGATCTTCAATGACCACGGCGTCCGGGGTGTCAAAGCCGCGCGAGCGCAACCACTCCACGGCGATGGGACCGGACTTATCCTCGTACACGCCGCGGGCTGCGCGGGTGGAGGCGACAATGACCAGGCCGGTGAGGTTCTCCGGCATGGTGTAGTCTTCGCTACTCATTGGAATTCCTTTTCTGTATCTATCAGGTGACGAGGGGGTGTGCCGCCGTAGCTTAGGAGTTATCGCGGACGGACCAGTCGCCGGACTTGCCGCCGCTCTTCTCCAGAACACGGATATCGGTGATGACGGCGTGCTTATCGACTGCCTTAATCATGTCGAAAACGGTCAGCGCTGCCGAGGAGACGGCGGTGAGCGCCTCCATCTCTACGCCGGTGACGCCGCGGGTCTTCACGGAAGCCTCAATACGCACGAAATCAGTGCCGCGCTCAAAGTCCACCGTGATTTTGCCCAGGGGCAGCGGGTGACAGAGGGGAATGATTTCCGGGGTGCGCTTAGCGCCCATGATGCCGGCAACACGTGCAACCGGAAGCGCGTCACCCTTGGGCAGGTCAGCGTCAAAAATCATGGCGATAACATCTTCGCGGGTGCGCACGGTCGCCTCAGCCAGAGCGGTGCGGGTGGTGACCGACTTCTCCGTAACGTCCACCATGTGCGCCGAGCCGTCGGCGCGCACGTGGGTCAGTTCCTGGTTGGGCTGCGAGGTAGAGGTCATCGTTTCTCCTGGCTTCAGCGCGGTATTCTTCTGCCGCGAATCGTTACTTAGTATGAGTCTCAATTATTCCTTGTCGTTCACGCAAGGAAGAACGCGGGTGTGTTTCGCTTAGTTATCGGTGAGGCGAATGCGGTGGTAGGGCACTGCCTCTCCCCCGGTGTAGGTGGTTCCGGGCGCCAGCTCGATGAGCACGTCCGCCTGGGCGGCGCGGTGCAGCAGGTGCGAGCCTGAGAGGACGTCCGGGTAGAGCTCCACCCGGTAGGTTCCGGGTTCCACCTCGACCATGGCGAGGGTGCCGCGCAGGAACTGGCGTTTGGCCGCCGGTGCGGTGAGCGGGGTTTCGGTGACGAGCACGCCTCGCGGTGCGTTATTCAAGGTCGCTTGTTCGGAGGCGACCGCGTAGGGCACACCGTAGGGACCGCCAGCACGCAGGTAGGGGCGCAGAATCAGCGCGTACGAGATGAGCGTGCTCACTGGGTTTCCGGGGAAGGAGATCATGGGCACGCGGTGGCCCTTGAAGTCGAGCAGGTTCACGCCCTGGGGGCCGCCGGGCTGCTGGCTGACGTGGCCAAACCAGGAGACGGGCACCAGAATATCGGCTTCGTGTGCCTTGGCGATGGCGTTACGGACCACCTCGTATTTGCCGTGGCTAATACCACCCGAGGTGATGATGATGTCCGGTTTGAAGCTCTCGTACTCTGCTACGAGGCGGTGCACCAGCTCTACCGGGTCGTCACCGATAGCGATGCGGCGCACCTCCGCTCCGTCTTCGCGGAGCATGGCGGTGAGCATGGGTCCGTTGGCGTCAAAAATCTGGCCCTGGCCAAGTTCCTGAGTGGTGGCGCTTCCATCTTCTTCAACGCCGGAGAGGATCTCGTCGCCGCCGGTGCACACGAGCACGCGAGGACCAGCCGCAACGGTCAGGCGTGCGTAGCCCTGGGATGCGAGCGCACCAAGCATGGCGGGGGTGATGCGTTCACCGGCGCGTGCGAGGACCTGGCCGGTGACGACGTCTTCGCCGCGGCGGCGCACGAATTGTCCGGGCTTGCCGGGGGCGAGTTTGACCTTTTCGCTGGGGCGGCCGAAGGACTCGGGTAGGTCGGGATATTCGATGCGTTCAGACTGTTCGACGGGGATGACGGCGTCGTAGCCCTTAGGCATGGGCGCGCCGGTCATGATGGGGTAGGTCAGGTCGTCAGAGGAGCGGGAACGTTGGAGGGGGCGGCCAGCGGGGATTTCGCGTCCGACGGTGAAGATGCGGTCTTCGCGTTCTGCGGCTTCGGCGGTGAGGGCGTAGCCGTCCATTTGGGAGTTGTCGAAGCTGGGTACGTCCATGCGTGCGGTGACGTCTTGGGCGAGGATGCGTCCTGCCGCGTGGTAGAGGGGAACCGTTTCTGCGGTGCCGATGAAGACTTCGCGCAGCAGTAGCGCCAGGTAGGCGCGGTATTCCTCGGTGCTGGGGGTTCCGTTGAATTCGGGGGCAATCATGGCGGTTCCAATCGTGCGGCGGCGGTTATGACTAGTGTAGGTGTGTTTTTGTGGGCTGGTAAATGCAGTTTCGCCTAAGGACCGGTATGTGCCGGCCGGTATGTGGGGCAAGTGACGAAGCGGCTTATCGGGTGCTTTCGCGTAGTTTTTTGAGGGCACGGATCAGGCCGAGGACCCCGAAGATTCCTAAGTAGAGGCTGATGAGTATCAGGGCGCTTCCGAGGGCGCTGGGGATGTCGCTGCTGTTGATGGCTAGGTCGATGGCGAGGGGTATGGTTTGGGTTTTTCCTTGGACGTTGCCGGCGAAGGTGACGGTTGCGCCGTATTCACCAAGCGCTCGGGCGAAGGAGAGAAGGAAGGCGGTGGCGAGGCCGGGCGCGGCGAGGGGCAGGAGCACTTTGAAGGTGATTTCTGCGGGTTTAGCGCCTTCGACGAGGGCGATTTCTTCGTATTCGCGGGGAATAGCCTGCAGGGTGGTGACTGCGGTGGCAACGAAGAAGGGTAGGGCGACGAAGACCTGGGCGATAATCACCGCGTTGGGGGTGAAGGGGATGGAGATTCCTGCCTGGTAGAGGTAGGTGCCGATCATTCCCTTGCGTCCCCAGAAGAAGAGCAGCCCGAGGCCGGAAACAACCGGCGAGAGAATCACCGGGGTGTAGATGATGGCGTAGAGAACTGACCCGAATCGGTGCAGCCGCGAGCGGTTGAGCACTTTGGAGAGCACGAGCGCCAGGGGTGCACCGAGAAGCCCGCAGATGAGGGTGGAGGCGGCGGCAGTACTGAGGGAGAGGTTTGCCGCCCCGAGCACCTGCGGGGTGAAGATGCTGCCGAGCTGGTTCCAGGGGATATTGAGGAAGAGCCCGAGGAGCGGCCCGGCGATGAGGAAAACACCCAGCGACGCCGGAACCAGGAAGAGCACGGGCACGGAGGCGAAGAGCCTGCTTCCGGGTGTGCGTGAGGTTCCGGCGTTGCGATGGGTAGCGGTAGTGTCTGTCATGGGTGATGAGACGCGGGTTGTTCCCTACTGTGGCGGTGTTGAATTACTGTGCGGTGTTGAAGCCGTACTCGGTGAGGATCTTCTTCGCCTCGTCGGAGTTCTTCAGCCATTCGTTGAACTTCTTCGCGGTTTCGGAAGAAGAGCCGGTCTTGCTGAGCGCCGCGGGGTATTCGTTGCGTTCCACATCGGTCAGCTCGACGGAGCCGAGGTTGACGCCCTTCTTCTTGGCGGCGGCGAGGTCGGTGGTGTAGATGAAGCCCGCATCGGCGTTACCGGTGGTGACCTTGGTGGCTACGTCGGTGACCTTGCTTTCGGTGGTTGCGTTCTTGAGGGTGATGTCGTGCTTCTTCAGTTCCTGGTGGGCGATGGTGCCGCAGGGGACGTCTTCTTTGCAGACTGCGACGACGCCGTCGGTGGTCTTGAGGTCGTCGAGGCTGTTGATCTTGCCGGGGTTGCCTTCGGCGGTGACGAGAACGAGCTTGTTGGTGACCAGAACGTTGGTTTCGGAGTCGGAGAACTGGTCGAGTTTCTTTGCCTTGTCCATGTTCTTGGTGTCTGCGGTGATGAGCAGGTCGGGGGTTGCGCCCTGCTCAATCTGGTTGACGAGCTTTGCGGAGCCTTCGTAGACGAAGGTGACGTCCACGCCGGGGTTGGCGGCTTCGTATGCCTTTTCAAGGTCTGCACCTGCGTTGTTCAGGGAGGCGGCGGCAAAGACTTCGACCTTGCCGGAGCCAGCCTGGCTACTCGATGCGGAGGCAGTGGACGAAGAGGAGCTCTGGGTGGCGCCGCATCCGGTGAGGGCGAGGGTTGCGGCGGCGAGCGCGCTGAGGGCTGCGAGGGGGGTCTTCATGAAATTTGTTTCCTTGGTGGTTCGTACTCTTGCGGTGGTGAGGTGTTTTCCTGTTCGGGCTCTGTGTGAAGTTTTGTGTACACCCCTAGCTTGTACACGTTGTTTTCGTCACGTGGTCTGCGGTGGCGCAGTTGTAACTTACCCTGCACACACTATGTGCGGGGCGCCGGAACATGGAATAATCATATTGTCACCTGAAATATGCAAATTTTCCACATAGGTTTTACATGGCGTACACGGCAAATTCAGCTTCTTCTGAGCTCATTGCGGGCCCAATGTTAAGCACCTTATCTTCTGCGGAGGGTAACGGGGCTGCTTTTGTGACGCCCCAAAAATCTGAGAGTGGCGTAAAGGCCCAGCGTAAACTCCCGAATATTACGAACAGCGGTCCGCTCTTGGACCGTTGGGGTCGCGTGGCGACGGATCTGCGTATCTCTCTGACCGATAAATGTAATCTTCGTTGCATTTATTGCATGCCGGCGGATGGTTTGCAGTGGCTCCCGAAGGAGAATCTGCTCTCCGCCGAGGAGATCGCGCGCCTTGCCGATATTGCGATTACTGAACTGGGCGTTGAGGAGATCCGCTTTACCGGTGGCGAGCCGCTGGTGCGCGCCGATTTGGTGGACATTATTGCCCGTATCCATCAGGCGCATCCGGATGTTCCGCTTGCTATTACAACGAACGGTATTGGTTTGGAGAAACGTGCCACCGCCCTGGCGGAGGCTGGCCTGACCCGCATCAATGTTTCTCTGGATACGATTTGCCGTGAAACCTTTGCCGAGTTGACCCGCCGCGATAAGCTCGACGCCGTGCTCAAGGGCATCGATGGTGCAGCGGAGGCTGGCCTGTGGCCGATCAAGATTAATGCTGTGCTGATGCCGGGTCTGAATGATGATCAGGCTCCGGAGCTTCTGCGTTGGGCGTTGGCGGGCGGCTATCAGCTGCGTTTCATTGAGCAGATGCCGCTGGATGCTGATAACCGTTGGACCCGTGAGGGCACGATTACCGCCGCTGAGATTCGCGAGAAACTGTCGGCTGAGTATGTTCTGGGTTCGGTGGCGGAGGCGCGCGGCGACTCCCCCGCTCAGCTGTGGGAGGTGTACCCGCTCGGTACTGCCCTGGATGAGGCGGGCTTCCCTGCTGACGGTACCGAGTCGCTGGGCCGTGTGGGTATTATCGCCTCGGTCACGGAGTCGTTCTGCAATGCATGCACCCGCACCCGCCTGACGGCGGACGGTAAGATTCGTTCCTGCTTGTTCTCCGACACCGAGACTGATTTGATGCAGCTTCTGCGTTCCGGTGCTGACGATAAGCAGCTGGCTCTGCGCTGGCGTGAGGGCATGTGGTTTAAGCCGCGCGCCCACGGTAAGGAAGACGCTGACTTCGATATTGAGGAGTTCGCTAAGGCGAGCCGCTCGATGAGCGCTATTGGTGGCTAGGAAAGCCGCTGATTCATCAGCCGAAGGTGCGCGGATAAGGCTTTTTATTGGCATCTTGCGCCCGTGATTTTCGGCTGTCCCCTGACTTAGGATTGAGGAGCATTATGCAGGTTCATTTTTTCGCTGCCGCACGTTCTGCGGCGGGCACCACGCAGCTGTCGGTACCTTTGGCTGAGTTACCGTCGACAACTCTTGGCGCGCTCGTTGAGCATCTGGGTCAGAGCTTGGAGGGTACGACCCCGTCGGGTCTGACTCTTGCGCAGGTCATGGAGCAGTGCTCGTTCCTGGTCAATGGTGCCCGCTCGGATACGCAGGCGCCCCTGCAGGATGCCGACCGTGTGGACGTTCTGCCTCCCTTTGCGGGTGGATAATGCGGGCGGATAAAATGCCCGGTTCCGTGCCCCCTACTGAGGGCGATTTTTCGTGCGCCGCGGTCGTTGTTGCCGGAGGTGCTTCTCGCCGCCTGAACCACGTGCCGAAGGCGTCCCTGTCTGATGGTACGAATACTCTGCTGGATTGTGCTCTGGAGGCGGTGGCCGCCGCATCCCCGCGCGTGGTGGTGGGTCCTGAGAGCCTACCCTTGCCGTCGGGGGTGTTGCGTACTCGTGAGGATCCGCCGTTTTCGGGTCCTGCCGCGGCGATTCATGCCGGTTTGGAGTGCATTGCGGCCGATTGCGAGCGCTCGCAGATTCCTGTGCCCGACTGGTGCCTGATTTTGGGTGTGGATACTCCGCGTATTGCCCCGGCGGTTCAACAGCTGATTGCCGCCGCGCGGGCTGCCGATCAGGCTTCTGTAGGGCAGTCAGCCCCCGCTGGTTCTGAAGCTTCTGCAGGTTTCTGGGGGGTCTCTGAGGGCATCTATCAGCCGCTGGTTGGTATCTACCGTTTTGAGGCGATCCGTTCGGTCTTTTCGGCCGGCACCACCAACGCTTCTGTTCGTTCTTTTTTGCGTCGTCTGAACCCTACTGCGGTTCAGATGTCTGCCGCTGATACCGCCGATGTTGATACGTGGGAGCAGGCGCAGGCGCTGGGTTATACGACGTCGCTTTGGTCAAGCTATTAGTAGCTGAGCTACCGCAGTGTGATATTAGGGCCTGACTACGAGTACCCTAGGTGATAAGTCTTGGCTTTAGATACCGTGTACATGTAGCGTTTTTGAGCTCGCGCGCTGTTGCGCGTCCCGCACACACTTTTACGAGGTACGATGTCTCACCATATTCCTTCTGTTTCGTGGCAGCAGGCCCGCCAGATTTTGCATGAGCAGGGCCTGGAGATTGCACACCATGTGAAGACGGAGTCTTTGCCGCTGCTGGCGACAATTGACCACTATTTGGCGGATGATGTTTATTCGATGATGCCGGTGCCCCACTATAGCTCCTCGGCGATGGACGGTTACGCTGTGGCGGGTGCACCTCCGTGGCGTCTGGTGACTCCGGCGTATCCGGAGGATTCTCGCGCTAATATTCACCGTCTGACGGTGCCGATTGTTCCGGGTGAGGCGACCCCGATTCTGACGGGCGGTTTAATCCCGGAGGGTGCCGAGGCGATTGTGCGTGAGGAGCATTCCCGCCTGTATGAGGGTGCGGAGGGTTCTTCGCGTCCGGGCATGGGTTCCCATTTGGAGACTCAGGCGAGCATTCATTACTTGGATATGGCGGAAGGTTTTGAGCCTCCGGCACCGGGTGCTGATATTCGCCATGCTGGTGCTGAGCTGGAGCGTGGCGAGCTGTTGGCGCGCCACGGTGACCGTGTGTCTGCTCGTATGGCTGCGTTTTTGGGCACGAATGGTTTTGATGAGTTGCCGGTGTATGCTCCGATTCCGGTGCGTTGCGCGTTTACGGGTAATGAGGTCATTACGTTTGGTGTGCCTGCGCCGGGTCAGGTGCGTGATGCGTTTGGCGGCTTTATGGAGCATGCGATTATTTCTGCGGGCTGCGAGGCGCGCCCTTCAATTCGTCTGGCGGATGTTGAGTCCGAGTTCCGCACATTCTTGTCTACGTCGACGGCTCGTGTGCTGGTGTTTACGGGCGGGTCAAGCACCTCGGGTGTTGATTTGGTGCGTAAAGTGCTCAACGATATGGGCGCAACCTATCTGTTTGAGTCGGTGGATGTGCGTCCGGGTCATCCTGCGTTGGCTGCGCGTTTGCCGGTTCCGGAGACGGGCCCGAATTCGGGTCGTGAGCGTTTTGTGTTGGGTCTTCCGGGTAATCCTTTGGCTGCGTACACGGCTTTGTATTCGTATTTGCCGCCGCTTTTGGCTGGTATGAGGGATATGCCTCTTCCTGAGCTGGATTCAGCGGTTCTGGGTGATCCGGTGGATACTTTGCGTAAGCCGGCGGGGGCTCGTCTGCTTCCGGTGTCGGTGCGTGATGGCGTGGCGTATCCTCTGCCGAAGTCGGCGTCGCATATGTTGTCCTCGTTGGCGGCGGCTACTCACTGCGCGGTGTTGGATGATTCTTCGGTGCGGGGTTCTGCCCATGAGGTGGGGGCTCGCGTTCCGATTATTCCGGTGCTGTAGACCGGTACGATAAATCGGTGCGTTTGACAGCACAGGGGAAAAGCGTTTTTTCTGGTTTTTGAGGCCACGTTAGCCCCCGTGAAGAAGGTATAGTAGAGAGATATGTCAATCGTTTAGCATAACGAAGGGAGCCCCCATGGCAAAGCCCAAACTCAGCGACGTTGCAGCCCTAGCGGGCGTCTCCCCGACCACAGTCTCCCGCGTACTCAATAACCGCGGCTACCTGAGCGAAAATACCCGCACCAAGGTCCACGACGCGATGCGGGAACTCGGCTATCGACCCAATGCCATCGCCCGCAGCCTGCAGGGTCAGCGCTCGCAGATGGTGGGCCTCATCTTCCCCACGGTTGCGAACCCCTTCTACGGGGAGATGGTGTACCGCCTCGAAAGCTACCTTGCCGAAGAGGGCTACCGGGTCATTCTCTGCAATAGCGACGATCATCCCGAGCAAGAGAAGCGCTACCTGGAGATGCTCTTCTCCAATCAGGTGGACGGCATCATCAGTGGCGCCCACTCAGACGCGCTGGTTAACATTCCGCATGCACAGGCTCCCCTGGTGACCGTAGACCGTCTCGAAAGCGGTTTCTACCCGAATATTCGCTCCGATAACTACGGAGGTGCCCGCGCCGCCACGGAGCACCTCATCGCCACGGGTGCGCAGAATATTGTGCACGTAACTTCTACCCTGGGTGAGCACAATGAGCGTCAGCGAGGCTACCGTGAGGCAATGCTTGAGGCGGGGCTCATACCGGAGTTCGTGGAGCTGGGCTTCCGCCCTTCGCTGGGCATTAAGCGTGAGGTGCTCTACCGCTACCTGGATGAGCGTGCCGATAGCCCCGAGCCGGTGGACGCGGTCTTCGCCTCCAACGATAATTACGCCGCACTCACCCTGGGCTGGGCGCGTGCTCGAGGCATCCGTGTTCCTGAGGATTTCCAGGTGATTGGCTATGACGGCACGCAGAGCGTTCAGTTGCTCATGCCGGAACTGGCGACCGTGGTTCAGCCGATTGAGGGTATAGCGAAGCGTACCGCGCAGCGCCTGCTGGAGTTGATTGAGATGCAGCAGGGAGAATCTACTGAGGAAGATGCTCCCCCAAACAGCCAGCCCCCGATAAGCCAGCCTGAGGATGTACTCCCCGTTGAGCTCCATCTGGGGGCTACGGTGCGTTCCATCCCAGATCTGGATCAGATTCAGCCTGATATGTCTGCCCCGGATGAGCTCCAATAAGAATCTCGTCTTCTGAGAATAAAAATCCGCCCCACCGTGCGAGTGCTCACGGTGGGGCGGATTTTGCATATACATTTATCGGTTTTGTGCGCGTCCGGAAGTTTAGGAGGTGCGCTGCACAATCTCGGTGGGACCGGTGCCGGGGTAGACCATACCAACGGCGTGTGCCTTGGAGAAGATTCCGTGGAGCGGGCCGAGGGAGAAGAATCCGCGGCGCTCATAGAGACGGGCACTATCGTAGGTCGATGCTTCGAGGTAGGCGGGGTAGTCGCCGATGCGTTCGGTACCGTAATCGAGTAGCTGCGAGCCGATGCCGCGGCCTCGGTACTCTTCAAGAACACCAATGTTGAAGAGGTACCAGTGCTTGTACGCGGGGCGGTACTTGAGCAGGTGTAGCTCCATCAGGATTGCCTTCAGCAGAGTCTTGCAACCGAGAGCCTTGTAGTAGGCACCAAACTGCTTGAGCTCGTTAGCAAAGGAACCTTCGTGAGATTCGGGGGTGTTCCAGAGGCAGACACCCACAATCTTGCCGGTGGAGTTATCAATAGCGATGTCGATACGTCCGCGGCCCTGGAAGTTGCCGTAGACCTGCAGGGTCATGATTGCGCGGAGCTTGGCAAGTTCCTGTCGGCGGCTACCGCCTGCGATGACTGCCATCATGGCGGGATCTCCGTCGAATGCGGCAATCAGCACCTCGAGCGCATCTGCATATTCATGAGACTCGGCGGTGCGGACGGTATAGGAAGCTGAGGTCATATTCACCCTTTACAAAAGCTTGAAACTATACATAAATATTAGCTGGATTATTCACTCCTGGCTAATAAATTCTGCCTTATCAAGACATTTTTCATAGCCATGCATCGAATGTGTGCCAGCTTATATTGCACCAATATGCATAAATTTTACGAATATTTATTCATGTTATTTTTGCATTACTTTGCAGGAAAATTTGAACACCCCGCACCAGCTCTAGGAAGAGCGGTACGGGGTGTACATCACGTTGAGGTTATCTACTCACTAAGAGTGCAGACTATGCGTTAGCCTTTGCCTTCAGTGCAACCTTCAGGAGTGAATCTGCGCTGGTGACAGATGTGCCCGAAGCCTGGACATCCTCAACCGAGGCAGCTGCCTTCTTGGCATTGGTAATCACCATGGGGGTTGCCAGCGGGTAGCCTGCCGCCTTGATGGCGGGAATATCGAACTCGGCGATGACGTCGCCGCGCTTAACGGTGTCGCCCTTAGCAACCTTGGGCTCGAAGTGCTTGCCGTCGAGCTCAACGGTGTCCATGCCGATGTGCATCAGCAGATCCAGGCCATCCTCGGTGCGCAGACCGTATGCGTGGCCGGTGGGGAATGCAACGGTAATCTTGCCGTCAGCCGGCGCGTAGAGCTTACCTTCGGTGGGCTCCACTGCGGTGCCTGCACCCAGTGCGCCGGAGGAGAAGGTGGGATCCTTGACGTCAGCCAGCAGAACCACGGAACCGACCATATGGGAGCCGATTTCGACGCTCTCGCCAGCCTCAGTTGCTACAGCGGCAGCGGGAGCTGCAGCAGCTGCTGCGGGAGTAGCGGGAACAGGAGCGGCGGGTGCCTCAGCCTCCTCAGTGTTGCCAGCCTCAACCTTCTTACCCCAGATGAAGGAGGCAACGAAAGCGATGACGGTGGTCAGGATGAGGCAGCCGAAGAAGCCAGGAATACCAGCGCCAACAGTCGGTTCAATCGAGGGGAAGCCAAGGTAACCAGCGGCGCCAAGCTTACCCGCCTTAATTCCAAGAATAGAAGTAAACATCGAACCAATACCCGCGGAGACGATTGCAATGTAGAAGGGCCAGCGCAGAGCCAGGTTCACACCAAACATTGCGGGCTCGGTAATGCCGAGGAATGCGGAGGGTGCAGATGCCGAAGCAATACCCTTGATCTTCTTGTTCTTGGTGGTCAGTGCGACACCGGCTGCGGCAGCGCCCTGAGCCACGTTAGACATGGAGGCAACAACGAAGATGAAGGAACCGCCGGTTGCCCACAGGCTCATCTCGATGGGCGGGAATGCCTGGTGCATACCGGTCATCACGATGAATGCGTAGAAGGTACCGAAGATCAGACCACCGAGCGGGCCGGCAACGGTGTAGAGCCAGTTAATACCTTCACCCAGCCAGGTACCCAGCTGGAACATCGGCGGGCCGACCAAGATGAAGGTCAGGAAGCCGGTGATAAGGATGGTGAGGGTCGGGGTGAAGATGAAGTCGATGGTGCCCTTGAGGACCTTGTGGAAGAACTTCTCAATGTGGGACAGGATGAAGGCAACCAGCATGATGGGCAGCACGGTACCCTGGTAGCCCGCCTGCTGGACCTGCAGGCCGAAGAGGTTCCAGTACTTCATCGGTTCGCTACCCTCGGCACCTGCCAGAGAGGCAGCGACATTGTAGCCGTTCATCAGTGCCGGGGAGACCATTGCGGCACCCATGGTCATGCCCAGGTAAGGATTACCGCCGAAGACCTTGGTTGCGGAGAAGCCAACCAGCACGGGCAGGAAAGCGAAGGGAGCTGCGGAGAGCAGGTTGACGATGTCCGCGAAGTCAGCCCATTCCGGGTAAAGTTCAATAACTGCCTGGGGACCAAAGATACCCTTGGAAGTCAGGAGGCTATTGAGCGCCATCAGCATACCGCCACCGACCAGCACCGGAATCAGCGGAACGAAGATGTCAGCAATGGTCTTGATGAAGCGGGAGACAATGTTGCCCTGCTTCGCGGCGATGCTCTTGAGGTCGTCCTTGGACGCCTCGGGTGCGCCAGCGGCGATAAGGTGCTTGTGCACCTCGTTGACGTCGCCGGGGCCGACGATGATCTGGAACTGGCCAGCATTGAGGAAGCTACCCTTGAGGTCTTCGTCGTTGTCGATTGCTACCTGGTCGACCTTGTCCTGGCTCTTCAGGACGAGGCGAAGGCGGGTTGCGCAGTGTGCGGCTGCAACGATGTTGCCGGTGCCACCGACGTCCTTCAGCACGCGCTGTGCCACTGACTTGTGGTCCACGCTCGCTCTCCTTTGTTTGGAGCACCACCGTATGATGCTTTGTGAATGGGGTGGGGTGACATGTCTGTGTGTGCATGTCATGCATATGTCATACGTTTGACATATCGGATGTAAAACATGGTATCACGGGAAAGTTCTTAAAAGCGAGGGCCCACCCTCCACACGGAAAGTGAGCCCTCAGACATATTCAGAAATTACCGGAAACCACCCGTGCGGGCGGCTCCTAACGCTTAGAAAACGGCTTAGAGACGGCCATACTCCAGGGACAGCACCTCGCCACCGGTCAGGCGGACGCGGCGTTTATCGCCCTTGAAGAAGGTGCGAGCGGTCATGACCTCAGCGCCCATGGATGCGACCAGCTTGCCACCCACGTACAGTTCGGTAGCCGAGCCGTCCACGAGCAGGTCAAACTCGCGAATCTTCGAACGCTTCAGGGTACGGCGGCGCAGGCTACCGCCCTCGGTGTAGCGGGTACCGCCACGGTCCATCTGCACAAAGTCCTTATCCAGCACAATGCTCAGAGCCACGCCGTGAGTGTCCTTAATCTTCAGCTTCACGCGCTCATCAGAGACGTTCACGCGGCCACGCAGACGGAAGGTCAGGGCGTTCTTCAGCTCCACGAGCTTGCCCTTCTCCTCCTCACGGTACAGAGGCTTCATCTCCATCGCGTCATTCAGCTGCGGAACCGGACGCTGGAAAATCTTGCCGTTACGCAGGTGCAACTCACGCGGGTAGGTGAACATGTGCACCCAGCGGTGACTCCACGAGGGCAGGTCGTCCTGGGCTGCGTTACCCAGCCACGCAATCATCACCGGGGCATCGCCGCTCACGGTGTGGGGTGCCTTCGGGTCAGCAGTCAGGCCGGTACCGGAAATGGTCTGCGAAGCGTAGAACTCGAAACCTGCATCCAGCTCGGTGAAGGGGGTCTCCACGGTGAACTTGAGGGTCTCGTTATCCAGCGAACCAACAATGTAGCCGCTCTGGAAAATGTTGTTGTACTTCTCGCCGAGGGGCTCCATGCCCTGCGGGCTGAAAATCAGCACGTCGCGGATTTCGCCGGTCAGCTCATCGCGCATGCTCAGCAGGGAGGGGCACTCGTACATGTAGGTGCCCTTGAGGGTCTTGTCCTTGATGCCCAGCTCGCCGCGGAAGGTCCACTCGCGGCGATCCTTGGAGGTGTACACGACCACGGCACCGGTCAGGTCCTCACGCTGAGCACCAATAACCATCCACCATTCGCCGTTACGCTCAAAGACGTGCGGATCGCGGTAGTGTGCAGTGTAGCCCTTTGCGGGGCCGGAAATCAGCGGGGGCAGCTGACGGGTCGGCTTCGCGTCCTCACCCGCAGTTGCGAGAATCTGGTAGGTTTCGCGGTTGCCCTTTTCGTCCTTCACGTTACCGGTATAGAAGAACTCGAAACCGCCGGGAACCTTAATACCGGAGCCGGAGTAGCAGCCGTGCGAGTCGTAGCGGCTATCGGGAACCAGCGCGGTACCCTCATCGGTCCAGTGGGTCAGGTCCTCGCTCACCGCATGACGCCAGTAGACCATACGCTCCGGGTGCAGGGGCGAGTACTGGTAGAAGGCGTGATAACGCTTACCATCGAAGACCAGGCCGTTCGGGTCATTCAGACGGCCCACGGGAGGCGCCAGGTGTAGAGCCGGGTAATCGCGGTCTTCACGAACACCGGCACCGAAAGCGTCCAGGACCTGCTGTGCTTCAGCCGCCAAGTCGCGGGCGGGTCGCTCGGTTGCGCTCTTCTTCTTTTTCTTCTGCTCGCTCATGTCTATCAGCTTTCGTGCAAAGGAATGTCTGGGTTGTCTCATCCCATCATACGGCACCTCTGACCCGTTGCCGGGCTCTAGGAGAGTGGCACCACAGTGCTCTCAGCCTCTCTCACCCGGGGCACAGGGTGGTCACAGCGGCTTATACCGCCACCTGCCGAATATGTAGCGCATACCCCGTTTGCTACAGGAGAAAAGAGCGGACACGGCAAAGCCCTGAACCTCCCCAGTCTTCATACCGGGCGGGTTCGGGGCCGTTAAATGCCGCGAGGCGGCACATCCGATGGATGCACCGCCCGCGTAAGAATCGAGAAGAAGTCGATTACTTGAGGGTGATGGTTGCGCCAGCAGCCTCGAGCTGCTCCTTAGCCTTCTCAGCGTCTTCCTTGGAAACGCCCTCGAGCAGAGCCTTGGGAGCGCTGTCAACCAGGTCCTTTGCTTCCTTCAGGCCGAGGGAGGTCAGGGCACGAACTTCCTTGATCACTGCGATCTTCTTGTCGCCAGCGGACTCCAGGACAACGTCGAACTCGGACTTCTCTTCAGCAGCCTCGCCTGCTGCGCCGCCTGCTACAACTGCAACGGGAGCAGCTGCGGTGACGTCGAACTCTTCCTCGAATGCCTTGACGAACTCGGAAACCTCAACGAGGGACAGTTCCTTGAATGCTGCAATGAGTTCTTCGATGGACAGCTTAGCCATTGTTTGGCTCCTTCACTATCTGGTGCGGGCTGACGCCCGCGGTGTAAATCTTCAGTACCTACCCCGAAAGGGTCGGTCAAATTTAGGGTGCGTTACACGCTATTCGCGTTCACGCTGCTGAGTATCTCAGCGCTGGTGCAGTAGCACGAAAGGGGCTTATGCCTCTTCCGAAGCCTCCTCGGCAGCAGCGGGAGCTGCGCCTTCCTGCTCCTCCAGCTTGACGCGCAGTGCGTCCACAACCTGTGCGATGCGTGCGATGGTAGCCTTTGCACCACCTGCAACCTTGGACAGCAGAACCTCGCGGGATTCCAGGTCAGCGTAGCGCTTGACGTCGTCCTCGGTCAGAGCGGCACCTTCGTAGTAACCGTTCTTCACAATCAGCTGGGGGTTAGCCTTGGCAAAGTCACGCAGGCCCTTAGCAGCATCGATCAGGTCGCCCTTGATGAATGCCAGTGCGGAGGGACCCTGGAGGTGGCCTTCGAATGCGTCGATGCCAGCTTCCTTAGCTGCGATAGCAGCCAGCGTGTTCTTCACCACGGCGTATTCGGTCTCTGCACCGAGTGCGCGGCGCAGCTCCTTGAGCTGTGCAACAGTGAGACCGCGGTATTCGGTCAGGATGACTGCGTTCGAAGCTTCGAAGAGTTCCTTCAGCTCGGATACTGCAGCGATCTTTTCCTGAGTCGCCATGGTAGTTCCTTCTTCCGATTCTTGTAAGGTCGCCGGTAGAGCCTCGAAGCATTTATTGCAAGCAATAAAAAATGCCCCGACGCGTAGGCGTACGAGGCACGATAGACGGCACCCTAAATCAGGGTAACGACTATTCACTTCGAGTTACCTACGCGGGCGGCGATTTCTAGTGAAATCTGCTCTTATCAGAACTCTGTTCTTCGTCTCCATCGAGGTGGCGATAAAGGACATAGTTCTAGACCGGCGGTCTTTGGTTCATTCATCATCTCAGGTTAAAGCCCGAGTCGCAAGTTAAAACAAGAAATTAATGAGATTAAGCGGGGTTAATCACTTAAAGCCCCTCCTTAAGCCGATTAACCCGCACTTTCTCCCACCTAAAAGGCCCGGCTGAAAAACCCAGAAACCGTGTTCTAGAGGTAAAAACGCTTTCCGCCTGAGAACAAGAAGCAACGCTCCGCCGCCACACCCAGGTGCACCCGCTCCCCAATACTTAGGGAGGAGCCGCCCTGCGCATCCGAGATAAAGAACTCAAGCTCCTGACCGGCACGCACTCGGGCACTCAACTCAGAATCCGCCGAAGCCCGTCGAGATTCCAGAGGTAGGGACACCGCCTCTAACAGACGCGCACGGTACAGCATGCCACCCACCAGATGGCGGCTGCCAAGCACCTGCACCGGCAGAGCATGAGCAGCGTCTGCTGCCACAGGGCACAGCGCGGTCGCACGAATCGCCAGCTCACACCCGGCAGGAAGCGACTCCGAATCCTCAAGAGCCAAAAGGTTCAGCGCGGGCGCCGCCAAAAGCTTCGCCACCTGCAGAGTATGCGGATGCGCCAGCAACCGCCCCGGAGTGTCCACCTGCACCAGGTAGCCAGCATCCATCACCGCCACACGCTGCCCCAGCATGAGCGCCTCGTTCTGATCATGGGTCACGTACAGGCCCGTAAAACCGTAACGCTCATGCAGGCGCACAATATCGGCGCGGATACTCGCGCTCATCTGCTCATCCACACTCGCCAGCGGCTCATCAAAAAGAACCACCGGGGCACGACGAATCAAAGCACGCGCAATACCCACACGCTGCGCCTGACCACCCGATAGCTGCGAGGGCTTACGAGACTCCAACCCCTCAAGCTTCAGAGCCTCCAGCAACTCACGGTAGTAGTCCGCGTCAACCCGACCGGCGAACGCGCCCAGCCGGGTCGGGAACAGAATATTGTCCTTCACGCTCAGATGCGGGTACAGAATAGGGCGCTGAAACACCACACCCACCGAGCCGCGCTCCAGAGGCTGACCGGCATAAGTCACCCGACCGGCGCTCGGCTCCTCCAAACCGGCAATAATACGCAGCAGAGTGGACTTACCCGTACCGGAAGAACCCACGAGGGAAATCAGCTCGCCGGGGTGCACATCCAGGTCAATCTCATTCAGAACCGTCGTATCAGTGCCAAAGGTCTTAGCGACACCTCGAATACGCAGGCCTTCAAAAGGCTCCGCCGCGGCAGAAGAATAGGATGCAGAAGTCATTCCCCCATTATCGCCGAAACTTGTGCCCGGCACGGGTGCAGAAGATAAGCACCGTCATAAAACAGCGCGCGAGCCTCGCGCCAGAATCTCATTGAGCACCCTAGCTCGGTCGTACCAGCAAACGCCCCTTCAACACCAAATGCAGCGTACCCACCCACAGGAAAATGAGGAAAGCCGTACCCGCCACCGTTAGCGCAGGACCCACCAACCCCAGCGAACCAGCAGCCGTCAAGCGAATACCGCTCGCTGCCATGGAAGCCATACCGAACGAGAAACCCCACATGCTCATCGAGAAACCACCCTCAAGAGTCCACGGGAGCAAACGCATCAAGAAGAACAACTGCAGAATGCCATAACCGGTCAGCACCAGGAAGAACCAGTCCACCGTGCCGCCATTAGCCGCCAGGTACGCGTTACCACCCACAAAAGGCGGCGCCATCTGAATACCAATAATGCCGCGCTCCCCCTGAGGTAGCGGGGTCAGGGTTCGCAGGCGGCTCAGAATCGCGCCCTCAATGCTAAACCACGAAATCAGACCCGCGCCAAAGAAGAGCATCGCCATATCGTGCCAGCCCACAAATCCCATCGCCGTAGCAGTCGCAAAATTCGTCGCCACAGTCGGCAGATACAGCACAGGCGAGACTGCCTCAGGCGCATACCCACCACGCCACGTACCAGCGATACGATGAGACGCAAAATACAGCTGGCCCACAGCTCCCAACACAACCAAGGCCAGAGCCGAAACCTGAGCATAGGGGTAGAGAGCCGCCCCCACCTGCTCTGTCGTTGCCGGAACCAACGAAAAGAAGCAAGTACGTGCCGGATGCTCCCAAAAACTGCGCACCCACGCACGGTATTTCACCACCGAGTGAACCAGGAAACCCACAAGGAGCAACCACACCACAGCGTTAAAAGCCAGGATGCTCTCGCCCACCCATTCAGGTGCCATTCCCTTCGAGGCACCAGTACGCCAGGCAGCACCCAATGCACCGGTACCCAGCGCTACCGCAAAATAATTGACCGGCACGCTGAGGCCTCGACGGGCACTCCGCTCGCTCTGAAGGGAAGAAGGCATTGGGTTTTACCTCTCATGGTTGTAGGGCAGGTTGGGGGGGGGGGGGGGGG
>NZ_KV808406.1:454490-482766 GCF_001812285.1 Rothia sp. HMSC065B04 | reverse complement strand
GGGGGGGGGGGGGGGGGGGGGGGGGGGGGGGGGGACACCCCAATATTGTCTCGAAAGCTCCGGGCAGAGATAACGTCAAAGCCAGCTAGAGTCAGAATTCGGGGCCAGAACTCAGAGCCAGAACCCGGGGGCTAAAAATCGCTCTATCGTTTCAATCCTATAAAAAATCGCCCCCGACGCCTAAACGTCGGGGGCGACTACTAGCTAAATGCTAGAAGCTACAGGTGCATACCTTAGGCAGCAACGGCAGCCGGATCAACGGGGATGCCGGGGCCGAAGGTGGTAGCAACGGTTGCCTTGGAGATGTAACGACCCTTAGCCGAAGAGGGCTTCAGACGGTTAACCTCTTCCAGAGCTGCCTGGAAGTTCTCCTCGAGCTGCTCAGCGGTGAAGGAAGCCTTACCGATGATGAAGTGCAGGTTGGAGTTACGGTCAACGCGGAAGTCGATCTTACCGCCCTTGATGTCTGCAACAGCCTTTGCAACATCCATGGTCACGGTACCGGTCTTGGGGTTCGGCATCAGGTTACGGGGACCCAGGATCTTACCCAGGCGGCCGACCTTGCCCATCATGTCGGGGGTTGCAACCGCTGCGTCGAAGTCAGTCCAGCCGCCAGCGATCTTTGCGATCAGCTCGTCGGAACCAACGTAGTCAGCGCCAGCTGCCTCAGCCTCAGCAGCCTTGGGGCCTGCTGCGATAACGACCACGCGAGCGGTCTTACCGGTGCCGTGGGGCAGGTTCACGGTACCGCGAACCATCTGGTCTGCCTTACGGGGGTCAACGGACAGACGCATTGCAACCTCAACGGTTGCGTCGGTCTTGGTGGAAGAGGTTTCCTTCGCCAGGGCAACTGCCTCAGCGGGGGTGTAGAGCTTACCCTCTTCAATCTTGGCTACAGCTGCCTTGTACGCCTTGCTGCGCTTTGCCATCTGCTTTTCTCCTTATGCAGTTGTGGTCTCGTGAGCCGCGCTCGGCTCTGCCACATCCCGTCCATACGACGGGCATTTACAAGTTCTGTGTAGAAAAATCTACGGTGCCGATTACTCGGCTATTCGGCGAACCGAAATTACTCGACGGTGATACCCATGGAACGAGCGGTACCTGCGATGATCTTGGAAGCAGCATCCAGGTCGTTTGCGTTCAGGTCGGGCATCTTGGTCTCAGCGATCTCGCGCACCTGAGCCTCGGTCAGCGAACCAACCTTGGTGGTGTGAGGAACAGCGGAGCCCTTAGCAACGCCAGCAGCCTTCTTGATCAGCTGGGAAGCCGGAGGAGTCTTGGTGATGAAGGTGAAGGAGCGATCCTCGTAGACGGTAATCTCAACGGGGATGATGTTACCGCGCTGCGACTCGGTTGCAGCGTTGTATGCCTTGCAGAACTCCATGATGTTCACACCGTGCGAGCCCAGTGCGGGGCCGACGGGGGGAGCCGGGTTAGCGGCGCCTGCCTGGATCTGCAGCTTGATGAGGCCAGTGACCTTCTTCTTGGGAGCCAATGTAGGGTCCTTTTCTTAGCTGGGAACCGACGCACAGGAGCGTACGCCGGCAAGACGGTGACCGTGGCGCGGTCACCCGTGCATCCGCATGAAAGCGTGACATGCGCATACACAAACCAACATTCTAGCGTTAATCAGCGACTTAATCCAGCGCCAGCTAGCAGAAAGAGTAAACCTCACCCACACAGCCACCGCCGGCTACACAGTCACTACAAAATATGAGCCCCGCACCGAAGTGCGAGGCTCATATTCACACGCTAAAAACGTTAAATCTTTTCGATCTCGGTGAAGCTCAAGGTCACCGGGGTATCGCGGCCGAAGACGGAAATCATCACGACAATCTGCTGGGACTCGCCCTTGATCTCCGAAACGGTAGCGTCCATGCCCTCGAAAGCACCGGACTTCACGCGGACGTTCTCACCCACAGTGTAGTCGGACTCGATAACGGGCTTGGAAACGGGCAGGCCCTGGCTCTGCTGCTGCTCTTCGAAGACCGGCAGGAGCATGTCGAAGACCTCGTCCATGCGCAGCGGGACCGGGTTGTACGCATCCTGACCCACGAAGCCAGTCACACCGGGGGTGTGGCGGACAACGCCCCACGAGTGGTCGGTCAGTTCCATACGAACCAGAACGTAACCGGGAACACGCACGCGGCGGATGGTCTTCTTCACGGTGTTCTTGAACTCAACCACGGTCTCCATGGGAACCTGAACCTCGAAGATCTCATCTTCAGCTTCCAGGTTCTGGATACGGGTCTCGATACCGGTCTTCACCTTGTTCTCGTAACCAGAGTAGGTGTGAACCACATACCAGTCGCCCATCTGACGGCGCAGCTTGGACTTGAATTCTTCCAGAGCGTCGACTTCCTCAGCAGCCTCAGCAGCTGCTTCAGCCACCTCGACAGCCTCGGTAGCTTCCTCAGCCTGCTGCTCAATAGCCGCAGACTCCTCAGTAGCCTCAGCAGCGGCTACCTCGACCTCTTCAATCTCGGATACCAGTTCCTGCTCGGACACGTCGCTCCTACTTTCTATCGTTAATCATCTAGAGGGGACTCCCACTCGCCAATGCGCTGAGGGAAATCACTGATGGGGCACCCCAGATAAGGATGCAGCCTGTACTAGTTACGCTGAATGGTTCCGTTACCGAAAATCCAGAATGCTCCCTGGCCGAAAAGATAATCCAGACCAGAAATAAGAAGGAGCATCACCACGACGAAGAACAGAACTCCGAAGAAGTAACCAACCAGTTCACGTCCGGTGGGAGTAGTAACCTTCTTCAACTCCGCAAAAACTTCACGGAGGAATGCAAAAATACGGCCGAAGAAACCGAGCTTCTTATCGCTCTTCGACGATGCGCCGGGCTTAACAACCTTCTCGGCGGTAGCAGACGATGCCATTTCTTCTGCCCCTTTCTGAGTCTAAAAAAGTACGCCCGGGGTGCGGGCGTACAAATTATTTATTGAGGCAATAAAAGCAGGGCGGACAGGACTCGAACCTGCAACCTGCGGTTTTGGAGACCGCTGCTCTACCAATTGAGCCACCACCCTTTGAAGCGTTAACTTCAGGTGTGAGAGTTGCTTCTCACTTGTCTACTCCTCCACTGCCTCCTAAGCCGTGGCTTTAGAGGGGCAAACAATTACACCCTTGCGGGTGCAGAACTAACTGTAAACCATCTTTCGGGGCTGATGCAACTTCAAAATGTAATATTTTTCGAAAAACCTCTTGAGATACCTTGACGAAGGGTTCCGTATCGCTACTAGTGGACCGTATCCTATTACAAGGAACGCCGCACACACCCGCGCCCATCACGCGCGGATTGGTCCCACACGTGCATTCCCATCACCTATTTCCTTGTCGACTTCACGCCGGCAGCGCACAAGAAGAAAGAGAAGAGAGCCCCATGGCGCGTATTTCAAGCCGCATCGGTGCCATCGCACCCTCCGCAACCCTTGCCGTCGACGCAAAGGCAAAAGCACTCAAGGCTCAGGGACGCCCCGTCATCGGTTTCGGCGCAGGCGAACCGGACTTCCCCACCCCCGCGCACATTGTGGACGCCGCACGCGAAGCGCTCAACGACCCCAAGAACTTCCGCTACTCCCCCGCCTCCGGTCTTCCCGAGCTGAAGAAGGCAATCGCGGAAAAGACCCTGCGCGACTCCGGCGTAGAGATTGACCCCTCCCAGGTTGTCATCACCAACGGCGGCAAGCAGGCGGTCTACCAGGCATTCGCAACCGTCATTGACGAAGGCGACGACGTCCTGCTGCCCGCACCCTACTGGACCACCTACCCCGAGTGCATTCGCCTGGCTGGCGGTAACCCTATCGAGGTTTTCGCCGGTAGCGACCAGCACTACAAGGTCACCGTCGAGCAGCTCGAAGCGGCCTACACCCCCGCCACCAAGGCGCTCATCTTCGTCTCCCCCTCCAACCCGACCGGTGCCGTCTACACCGAAGAGGAAACCCGCGCCATCGGCGAATGGGCTCTGTCCAAGGGCATTTTCGTTCTGACCGACGAAATCTACGAGCACCTCACCTATGACGGTGTTCAGGCAGTCTCCATCCTGAAGGCAGTACCCGAGCTCGCTGACCTGTGCGTCATCCTCAACGGCGTGGCAAAGACCTACGCCATGACCGGTTGGCGTGTAGGCTGGATGATTGGCCCGCGCGACGTCATCGCCGCAGCCTCCAACCTGCAGTCCCACATGACCTCCAACGTCAACAACATCGCCCAGCGCGCAGCCCTTGCCGCTCTGACCGGTCCGCAGGAGGACGTGGAAATCATGCACGCCGCCTTCGACCGCCGCCGCCGCACCATCGTAGATGGCCTGAACGCTATTGAAGGCGTGCACTGCCCCGTACCCACCGGTGCGTTCTACGCATACCCGGACGTACGCGAACTGCTCGGCAAGGAAATTGAAGGCGTACGCCCGCAGACCACCGCAGAGCTCGCCGAGCTCATCCTCGAAAAGGCCGAGGTCGCAGTGGTTCCCGGCGAGGCATTCGGCCCCAGCGGTTACCTGCGCCTCTCCTACGCCCTGAGCGATGAGGATTTGGCAGAGGGCCTGGCGCGTCTGCAGAAGTTCCTCGGTCAGGCACGCGACTAGTTCCGTCCCCCTCTGAGCGCGCCTGCTGAACCTGCAACTCCCCCGTGGGAAGCGGTTCAGACGTGGGATAAACCGGTGTGAAACGATCAATCACAGGACTATTGACCGTTTTTTGTCCTAAAAACGGAGAATCCCACAAATATTTAAAAATATTTTTAAAACGAATGAGGCTTCCCGCATCTTTACAGATGTGAGGAAGCCTCATTCGCCTCTTCGGTGCCATAGGTGGGAAAGGGCGGCTATTTGTGTTTCAAACCCAAACATACAGGTACTAAAAACCTGAACTTTTCAGCACCAAAACAGGCGTTCCCACGGCTTTCCACCACTACCCACACAACCCAAACATCGCTAAAATAGAGACCAAGAGAACGACCTCCCGACCGGCGAACATTCGCGTGCCGAATTCGTGGAGGTCATAGTTATATACACGCGCGCACAACACCTAAAACGCGCAGACATTAGGAGCCAACTATGAAGATCGGTCTGCTTACTTCCGGCGGCGACTGCCCCGGCCTGAACGCTGTCATCCGCGGCGCTGTCCTCAACGGCGTCAAGAAGTACGGCTACGAGTTCGTCGGCTTCCGTGATGGCTGGCGCGGCGTCGTTGAAGGCGACTACATGGATCTGCCCCGTCAGAAGGTCCGCGGCCTGGCAGCCCAGGGCGGCACCATCATCGGCACCTCCCGCACCAACCCCTTCGACGGCCCCAACGGTGGCCCCGAAAACATCGAAATCATGATGGAACGCCACGGCATCGACGCAATCGTTGCTATCGGCGGTGAAGGCACCCTCGCAGGCGCAAAGCGCCTGGCAGACGCAGGCCTGCCCGTCATCGGTGTTCCCAAGACCATCGACAACGATTTGCGCGCAACCGACTACACCTTCGGCTTCGACACCGCAGTGTCCATCGCAACCGAGGCAATGGACCGCATCCGCACCACCGGTGAATCGCACCACCGCTGCATGGTCGCAGAGGTCATGGGCCGCCACGTCGGTTGGATCGCCCTGCACTCCGGTATGGCTGCAGGTGCACACGCAATCCTGATCCCCGAGGTCAAGGTCTCCATGGAGCAGGTTGCAGAGTGGGTCAAGGAAGTACACGACCGCGGCCGCTCTCCCCTGGTTGTTGTGGCTGAAGGCTTCATCCCCGAAGGCTTCGACGACGTCATGGCAAACAAGGGTACCGAGAAGGACGGTCGTCCCCGCCTCGGTGGTATCGGTGAGTACATCACCCACGAAATCGAGAAGATGACCGGCGTCGAAACCCGTAACACCATCCTGGGCCACATCCAGCGCGGTGGCGCACCCACCGGCTACGACCGCGTGCTCGCAACCCGCCTGGGCATGGGCGCAGTCGACATGGTCGCTCAGAAGCAGTGGGGCAAGATGGTCTCCGTTCAGGGCACCGAGATCAAGTACGTACCCCTTGAAGAGGCACTGGACGGTCTGAAGTCCGTACCTCAGGAACGTTGGGAAGAAGCAGCCGTCCTCTTCGGCCGCTAAACCCCGCAAGCTCAGCAAGCTCAGCAAGCTCGCTGAGCACTCATACTAAAACCGCGGAGGCGGGCACTCGCAACGAGTGTCCGCCTCCGCGGTTCTAGTTGGGATGGGTTCTAGTTCAGGCGGTTTTGGGTCGGGGAGCGCCTAGCGCTTCAGGAAGTCCTGACCCGCCAAAGAACGACGCGCCACCTCACCGGACTCCGGCGAAACCACCGTCGTCTGAGCCACCGCGTACTCGGTCGCCGGCGCCGGCGAACCATCGGGCAGGAAATCGCCGCCATCAACCGCACGCAAAGGCGCCTGCGGGTCAACGCCGCGTTTAATCACAGCCAGAGCAATCGGGCCCGCCTCGTGATGCAACGCCACTGAGGTAATACGACCGACCGGGCGGGACTTGCCCTCCACGAACAGCTCACTACCTGCCGCCGGCAGGGTGTGCTCCGAACCGTCAATATCCAAGAACACCAGGCGGCGCGGCGGGCGGCCCAGGTTATGCACACGAGCCACCGTCTCCTGCCCCTTGTAGCAGCCCTTATCAAAATGCACCGCCGTACGGGTGTAATCCAGCTCCTGCGGGATGGTCTTATCGTCAGCCTCGGTGCCATAGCGGGGGCGCCACGCCTCAATACGCAGAGCCTCCGCAGCCCACAGACCCGCAAAACGCGCGTCCGAAGATTCAGCCAGGGCGGGCAGAACAGAGCGCGGCACGATGCTCAAGAAACGCACGTAGTCCGCACCCGGGTGAGCATCGCCCGCCTCATCGTAGCGGTAGCTACCCGGTGCCGGAGTGTGCCAAGGGTCCTCCCACACCAGCGGCTTGCACTCAGCGAGTGCCGGATGCACCGAGCCGTCCTGCTGGATCGGGTTGCGGGCGCTCTCCAGTACCGCGTACTCGTCGCTGAGGTTCTGCACCTCAACGCGCATCATGAACTTCATGCGGTTTAGGTAATCGGTCAGCGGCTGTGCCTGGTAGCCTTCCACGATCAGCCAGAGTGCCTCGCCGTCTTCAATTGCGGCGGGTGCGTACTCCACGCGGCCCTGAGGGGAAAGCAGCAGGAACTCGCGGCTCTCCCCGGCGGTCATGCCGGTCAGAATCTGCGAGGCAATGGAGGTCAGCCAGGTCTGGCGGTCCGGCCCCTCAACACGCACTACACCCAGGGAGGAGCGGTCCACCAGCACTAGCGGCTCATCCGCGCTGGCGGAGCGGTCGAAGCTGAGGGCGCGTTGCTCCAGCATGGGGTTGCCGTAGTGTGCGGCGACGCCGGCATCCAGCCCGGAGGCGGCAAAAGCGCCGTGCAGGCTCAGCAGGGGGCTCACCGGGCGGGCGGCATCGGGCTGGGGTACCTCAGCCTGAGGCGCTTCAAGCGAAGATTCAGTCACGGAAGGTGCACCTTTCACGCAAAGAGTCTGCCCCGCCGACCGGCGGGGCAGACACAAGTTAGTTATTAGGCGGTGGGCTCGGAGTCGGGCTCGCCGGTGGGCTCTTCGCCGTCCAGGGAACCGAACATCGAGGTTCCCAGGGAATCGCCGGTCATCGAGGAGGTCTTGCGCAGTTCAGCGGAGGCGTGCTTGTGCAGCTTACCCTCAGCGTCTGCGACCTCCCAGTCCCACATGAGGTTGCCGTTGACCAGGCCCCACAGACGCACGGAGCCTGCGTAGTCGTGGGAAATATCATCGCGCAGTAGGTTGCCGGTCTGCATGCGAATAACCGGGCCCTTGACCATGCCCACGTAGTTTTCGCTAATGCCGCCGGGGTGCGCAATGGTCGCCAGCAGGGAGAATCCGTCGTCGGCATTGCGGAGAGTCTCTACACTTGCCGCGTCAGCGAAGGCGGGAACAACGTCTTTGGGGACAATGCCGAAGCCGCCGTCAGCGTCGGTCAGGGGGCGGTCAATCTGCCAGAAACCGGTTTCAACGGTGATGGGGCGCAGCTTCTGACCCTCGTCATCGAGCAGGAAAGACTCAGCGCGGTATTCGATGAAGGGCAGACCATCCTGCTCAAAAGTAATAATCTGGCCGAAGGGGGTGTTTTCCTGGCCTTCGTACCACATGGTTCCGGTACCTTCCCAGGTGCCGAGCAGCCATGCGAAGGGAACAAGTTCAGGGGTTAGGTTGGTAGGGATTTCAATAGCCATACCTCCCATTTTAGTACCCGAGCGTAAAAACGGCACCCTATTCGTTCGCTCACGGCACGGGGTAGCACCGCCTCCTGCAGAGTAAATGGTACGGCGGGCAGCATAAAGAAAACCCCCAACCGGAGGGGACCGGGTGGGGGTTCACGCCGTCATTGGCGAGGCGGTACGAACCGTACGACCGCCTAAAGCCCTGTGTGGGCGATGCTTCTGCTCTGTGCGGGGAAGACTACTTCTGACCGCTGAAGAGGCCACGCAACACTGCGAATGCACCGATACCGATGCACACGGAGATAATAGCCATCAGCGACATGAAGAGAGCTTCAAGAGCCATAAGATTGTTTTCCATGCCTTAAACCTACCACAGACCCACCCCGAAAGGGCGCAGAATCGGTGCTAAAAACATCCTGGACAGAGCTATCGGCAGCGACCTGCGCAGACGGGCAAGTAAACAGTCCGGTATACGATATCTGCATCTGCTCTTTACCGCCTCCACAGCTGCACCATAGGCGGGCGAGTACACTAGAAAGAGCCTAATATTTTACCGGGAAAGGAGAGGGTGTGTACCGTATTGCGCTTCTGAGCGATACCGCCGCGCAGGATATGATTCCCTCGCTGAGTCTACTCAGCCACAAGGTACACGTTTTCCCCCTCGACACCGCCCATACAGCTCTCGAAACCGAGACATTCGACCTGCTCATGGTCGATGCCCGCACCGCCCTCGTTAAAGCACGCCACTGCGCCCAGCTACTGCGCGCCGCAGGTGTGCAACTGCCGCTCATCGCGCTCCTGAATGAAGGCGGCATGGCGGCTGTTGCCGCCTCCTGGCAGGTGGACGATATTGTCTCTGACCAGGCCTCCCCTTCCGAGCTGGATGCGCGCCTGCGCCTCGCCATCAAAAGGGAAGCAACCACCGAAGAAGAAAACCAGCAGGAACGAGTGGTGCGCGCAGGCAACCTCGTGATTGACACGCAAGCATATTCGGCGCATCTTTCCGGTACCGCACTGAACCTGACCTTCAAAGAGTTTGAGTTGCTCAAATTCATGGCTCAGCACCCCGGACGGGTCTTCTCCCGCGCCCAGTTGCTCTCCGAAGTGTGGGGTTACGACTCCTACTACGGCGGCACCCGAACCGTGGACGTGCACGTGCGCCGTCTGCGTTCCAAGCTCGGTACCGAGTACGAGCAGATGATTTCGACCGTGCGTAACGTGGGCTATTCCTTCAACAGCACCCGCTAAATTTTGGGGCTCCAACCCCTGTTTTGGTGTACCCGCTCTGCGAGTTGCCCCGGTGCTGCGCCAAGTACCAGAATGCGTAAATGTTCCGGTTCTTGTCATATTCGCCCAGGACGGAGAACAAACTCTCCAAAGAGCAACTATCCCCGGTAGAGTTGAATCAGAAGGCTACGAAAGAAGGCGATGATGGTACACAGTCAGACACCCAATCCCTCCACCCTGCCCGTTGAAAGCTCCCTTGTCTACGCGGAACCGCAGCTCACCGAAGACCTGCTGGAACGATTCGATTCCTTTGCGCAGAAGGTTGCCCGCCATGACGGCGTCTCGGCGTTCTCTGAGCAGACCCGCGTTGAGCTGAGCAAGGCATTGCGCGAAAGCACCCTCACCCCTCCGCGTTTCTTTGTCGCCGAGGACGACGGCACCCTCGCCGCCGTCTTTGTGGCGCTCACCCCGGCAAACGACGAAGACACCGGCGTAATTGAGGCAGCCGTCGCCCCCGAATACCGCGGACGAGGCGCCGGCAGCGCATTCTTCGACCACGCCGTCCGACAGCTGGGTGAAGACGCTGTACGATACCGACTCTGGGTTCACGGCAGCGCTACCGACACCGGCATTGAAAGCCCCGCCCACGCGTTCGCTACCCTGCACGGCTTCGAGCCGGTGCGCGTGCTGTACAAGATGGTTCTGCCTTTGGACGCTCAGACCCGCGAAGAGCTCGTGGAACGCTCCGACGCGCGCACTCTGCCGGAGAACCTGCGGATGCGCACCTTCACCGGCGCGGACGAGTTCCCATGGCTGCGCGTGAATGCCGCAGCGTTTGCGCACCACCCGGAGCAGGGCAAGCTCACCCTTGCCGATTTGCGCGAGCGCACCGGCTCCCCCTGGTTCCGTCCCGAAGGTTTCTTCATCGCCTCCGAGGTGGATGATGACTCCGCCATTGCGGCATTCACCTGGACGAAGATTCCGACCGGCCAGGAGCAGGGCGAGCTGTCCCCCTCCGGCGAGATCTATGTGGTGGGTGTGAACCCGCAGGCTCAGGGAGGCGGCCTGGGCCGAACCCTCACCCTGCGCGCGCTGGCATACCTGGCATGCGCTGAGGACGAGAACGGCGAGCCGCTGCGCGCCATCGACCTGTACGTGGACGCCGATAACACCACCGCATATTCCCTCTACACTTCGTTGGGTTTCGGCGTGGCGACGGTTGACCGCATGTACGCCCCCGCCCAGCAGGACGTGCCTGCCGCCTAGTTTTTGGTGCGCCACAGTTGGCGTGCTTCTTCACGACTTATCCCCGATTAGAAAGGCAAGTACAGTATGGTACCCGCCCCCAATGGCCTGAATAAGGCGCCTAAGCCTAAGCCGTCTGAGCCGGCACCCATGACCGGTGTCATTCATATCGGCCACGATATTTCGAAGATTGAGCGTGCCGAGTCTCGCGGCGACCGCATTGAGAAGGGCGAGAAGCGCTCCTACTTCAGTCTGGAAGAGGAGTTCGGCCCGGAGCGTTTCTTCGACCGTGAGAGCAGCTGGCTGGACTTCAACACCCGCGTGCTGGAGCTGGCGGAGGACCCGAACCTGTTCCTGCTGGAGCGTCTGAACTTCCTGTCGATTGTGGCGTCTAACCTGGATGAGTTCTTCATGGTGCGTGTGGCGGGTCTGAAGCGCCGCATTGCGACCGGTCTGGCGGTGCCTTCGGCGGCAGGTCTGAGCCCCGAAGAGCAGATGGAAGAGATTGCTGAGCGCGCGCACCAGTTGCAGACTCGCCACGCTGATGTGTTCCACAACCAGGTTCTTCCGGCTCTGGAGGAGCAGAACATCCGCATTGTGGGTTGGAACGACCTGGATACGGACGCTAAGCAGCGTCTGCGCGAGGAGTTCATGCGCGATATTTTCCCGATTCTGACTCCTCTGGCTGTTGACCCGGCGCACCCCTTCCCGTACATTTCGGGTCTGTCGCTGAACCTTGCGGTGCTGGTGCGTAACCCGCAGACCGGCAAGGAGCTGTTCGCTCGCGTGAAGGTGCCCGATCAGCTGGACCGTATGGTCTCTGTGGATGGTTCCCGCGCCGCCAACACTGCGGGCCGTGAGAGCCGCTACATTGCTCTGGAAGACATCATTGCTGAGCACCTGGACACTCTCTTCCCGGGCATGGAGGTTGTGGAGCACCACGTCTTCCGCGTGACCCGTAACGAGGATCTTGAGGTGGAAGAGGACGACGCAGAGAACCTGCTGAAGGCTCTGGAGAAGGAGCTTCTGCGCCGTCGTTTCGGTCCGCCGGTCCGTCTGGAGGTTGAGGACACCATCAACCCGACCATCCTGGATCTGCTGATTTCTGAGCTGAACATTGATGAGTCTGAGGTGTACCGCCTGCCGGCTCCGCTGGATTTGCGCGGTATGAGTGCGATTGTTCGTGCGAACCGCCCGGCTCTGCACTACCCCAAGCACATTGCGCACACTTCCCGTTGGCTCAACGCCACCGAGACCGCGAAGGCTGCGGATGTTTTTGCTGCCGCCCGCGACCACGACGTGCTACTGCACCACCCGTACGATTCGTTTGCGACCAGTGTGCAGGCGTTCTTGGCGCAGGCTGCCGCCGACCCGCGTGTTCAGGCGATTAAGCAGACCCTGTACCGTACCAGTGGCGATTCCCCCATCGTGGATGCGCTGATTGAGGCGGCTGAGGCTGGCAAGCAGGTCGTGGCGCTGGTGGAGATTAAGGCTCGCTTTGATGAGGAAGCCAACATCTCGTGGGCTCGTAAGCTGGAGCGCGCTGGCGTGCACGTGGTGTACGGCATCGTGGGTCTGAAGACTCACTGCAAGCTGTCTCTGGTGGTACGCCGCGAGGGTAACCACCTGCGTCGTTACGCTCATATTGGTACCGGTAACTACCACCCGTCCACGGCTCGTTTCTACGAGGATTTGGGCATCATCACCTGCGATGAGCAGATCTGTGAGGATGTTTCGCGTCTGTTCAACCAGCTGTCTGGTTACGCGCCGAAGACTAACTACCAGTCGCTGCTGGTGGCTCCGCGTACTCTGCGTAGCGGCCTGATTGAGTGCATCGATCAGGAGATTGAGAACCATAAGGCGGGCCGTCCGGCGAAGATTCAGTTCAAGTGCAACTCCATGGTGGATGAGGCCATCATCGATTCGCTGTACCGCGCTTCGCAGGCTGGTGTGCCGGTGGATGTGGTGGTTCGCGGTATCTGCGCGCTGCGCCCGGGTGTTAAGGGTCTGAGCGAGAATATTCGCGTCCGTTCGGTGCTGGGTCGTTTCTTGGAGCATTCGCGCGTGTTTGCGTTTGAGAACGGTGGCGATCCGATTGTCTACATTGGCTCTGCCGATATGATGCACCGCAACCTGGACCGCCGCATTGAGGCGCTCGTGCCTGTGAAGGATCCGCGCCACGTGAAGTACCTGCGTGACATGTTCACCATCTACATGAGTGATTCTTCGCGTACCTGGCACCTGGATTCTGAGGGTAACTGGACCCGCCACGATACCGATGACCAGGGCAACCCGCTGCAGGATGTTCAGTCGTACTATCTGCGTTCGCGTTCCCGTAAGAACGTGGTGGATAAGGTCTAAGGATTTGCCGCTGACCTAGCGGTGATTTCTGGTTATGAACCCCGTCTGTTCTCACGCTTTTTGGTGTGAGGGCAGGCGGGGTTTGCCGCGTGTCGTGCAAAATCTTGGGGCGGACTAGTGCACTTAGCGCAAAAGTGAACAACAGGTTACGTTGAGATTACAACTTGACGCTTCTCTCCCCTACAATTAGACGCGGAGCATGGTGCCCTCTGGCATTGTGCGCAGCCTAGCGAAGAGGATCAGAGAGAGATATGGCACCGCTGGATTCCCCCTCCATCTACTACTCGGCACGACGTTTTGACGCGGTCAACAGCATTGACCGTTCCCCCGCGAACACTGCGGATATTGTTGCTTCTGGCGCACTGATTTGGCGTATGCGCGATGGTGCGCTTGAGGTCCTGATCATTCACCGCCCTCGTTATGACGACTGGTCCTGGCCTAAGGGCAAGCAGGATCCGGGCGAGTCCCTTGCTGAGACCGCTATTCGTGAGATTCGCGAAGAGGTCGGTCTGCAGGTTGTTCTGGGTGTGCCCCTGGCGGTGACTTCCTACCCGGTGGGTGGCCGTCCGAAGGATGTTTTCTACTGGGCTGCTGAACTGCCCGACGGTGCCCGCGCCCTGGCTGATGAGGGTGAAGTGGATGAGCTGCGCTGGGTAACCACTGACGTGGCTCGCGCTCTGCTGACTAACGAGGATGATTTGGCGCCTCTGGAATCTCTGGAAGCCCTGGCTGAGGCGGATGCACTACGTACCCGCCCGATTCTGATTGCCCGCCACGCGAAGGCTAAGCCGCGTTCGAACTGGGCTGCTGCTGAGGATGACCGTCCGCTCGCGGCGACCGGCAAGCGTCAGGCGCTGGCTTCTAGCCGTCTCTTTGCGGCGTGGGCTCCGAGCCGTATTATTTCTTCCCCGTGGCTGCGTTGCGTTCAGACTGTGACCCCGTATTCGGTGGATTACGGTGTGTCTGTGAAGGAGAAGAAGTCCCTGTCGGAAGCTGGCGCTCAGCGTCACCCGGCACGTACTGCCCGCGTGGTGGCGTCGCTGTTCGAGAAGGATTCTTCCTCGTTGCTGTGCACTCACCGCCCGGTGCTGCCCCAGGTGATGGATGTTCTGCGTGACTACCTGTTTGAGGGTTCCGCGGAGGTTCTTCCGACTGAGGACCCGTACCTGGAGCCTGGCGATGCCCTGGTTCTGCAGGTGACCGAGGGCGATAACCCGCGTATTGTCTCGGTGGAGCGTGTACGCGCGGCTCTGGACTAGCATCCATATACTTTGATCTTCTAACGGCGAGCGCGCTGGGCTTTATGCTCAGCGCGTTTGCTCTACCTGCGCCCATTCGGGGGTTTTACAATAGAGGGGCGGTTGATTTGTGACCGTCTCTCACGTCTACTGACAGGATTCAAGGTTTTTCTTATGACTCACGCAATCCCCACTCCCTATGAAGATCTTCTGCGCGAAATCCTCGAGGAGAACAAGGACGCCATCGCGGCGGATGCGCAGCGTTCCGACCGTACCGGCACCGGCACCTTCGGCGTGTTTGGGCGTCAGATGCGTTTTGACCTGCGTGAGTCGTTCCCGCTGATTACCACCAAGCGCGTGCACTTCAAGTCTGTTGCCATTGAGCTGCTGTGGTTCTTGCGCGGTTCCTCAAATGTGCGCTGGTTGCAGGAGCGCGGCGTGACCATTTGGGATGAGTGGGCTGATGAGAAGGGCGATTTGGGCCCGGTGTACGGCGTGCAGTGGCGTTCTTGGCCGACCCCCGACGGTGGCACGATTGACCAGATTGCGAAGGTTATCGATTCGCTGAAGAATAACCCGAGCTCGCGCCGCCATATTGTATCGGCGTGGAACCCTGCCGAGGTGGACAATATGGCGCTTCCGCCCTGCCACGCACTCTTCCAGTTCTACGTGCACGAACGCACGGACGGTGTGAAGGAGCTGTCCTGCCAGCTGTACCAGCGTAGCGCGGACATGTTCCTGGGCGTGCCCTTCAATATCGCCTCGTACGCGCTGCTGACCTACCTGATTGCCCAGGAGGTGGGCATGGAGCCGGGCGAGTTCGTGTGGACCGGCGGCGACTGCCACATCTACTCGAACCACCTGGAGCAGGTGAAGAAGCAGCTGGGCTACGGCACTGACCCGGAGGGCAACCCCTACCCCCCGCGTGAGCCGTACCCGTACCCGAAGCTGGTTATTAAGACGAAGAAGCCTTCTATTTTCGATTACGAGTATGAAGATTTTGAGCTGGTGGATTACAAGCACCATCCCGGTATTGCCGCCCCGATCGCGGTCTAACTGCAGGTAACGAGGAGGCATGATGTTTCGTCTGGGCGCTATTTGGGCTCAAACTGATGCCGGCATCATTGGTCGTGACGGGGATATGCCCTGGTACGCGCCGGAGGATTTGGCGCACTTCAAGAAGGTGACGCTGGGCGCTCCGGTGATTATGGGTCGCCGCACCTGGGAGTCGTTCCCGCCGCGTTTTCGCCCCCTGCCGGGCCGTACGAATATTGTGATTAGCCGTTCGGTTACCGAGGCGGAAGAACGCGATGGTGCCCTGTGGGTTCCTTCGCTGGATGCGGCGCTGTACGCGGCTCGTGACGCTGCAGGCGCGCCGGTCGAAGCTACCCCCGCAGATACCGCCGCGGTTGATGCTTGGATTATTGGTGGCGGCTCCGTGTACGCGGAGGCGCTCTCCCGCACCGATCTGCCCGCCTTCGGTCGGGTGAAGACGGTGGAGCGGACCCTCTTCTACTGCCAGGAAGGTAACGAGATTACCGGCGATACGCGAGCGCCCGAACTGCAGCTTGCAGATTCTGCGGGTAGCTACGAAGGCGGCTCACCGAACGGGTGCTGGCGGGTCACCTCCGAGAGTGCATGGGAGAATAGCGAGAAGGGTTACCTGCTCGATGAGTCGGGCACGAAGAACCCCATGTACTTCTCGTTCCAGCGTCTGGAACGTCTCTCCTAAGAACGTCTCCATAGACCGTCAGCTCTAGCAAACAACCTCTGACAAACAAGCTCAGACGAGCGACTCAAGCCTGCGGCTACTCCGCCCGGAGTACCGCGGGCTTGAACGCTTTAACGCGCCCCGATACAGTACCTGGTGCCGAGTCGGATACCAAGCCTAGCGCCTGCGCGGAATGTCCCGTTCCGAATATCAAATTTTTTGTACGGTGTTAGTCCGCACCCGCCAGCCTGAGAGTACACTGGGAACCATGAACTTTAATCCCGGTGACTCTGTAGGTTTTGTTGGCTGGCGCGGCATGGTGGGCTCCGTCCTCATGAAGCGCATGGTTGAGGAAGGCGACTTCGAGGGCATTACCCCCGTCTTCTTCACTACCTCTAATGTTGGTGGCGCTGCGCCCACCTTCGACGGCGTAATTGAGCCGTCCGAGCTGAAGGACGCATACGACATTGATGAGTTGCGTAAGCACTCGATTATTGTGACCGCTCAGGGCGGTGGCTACACCGAGGCTGTGCACCCGAAGCTTCGTGCAGCCGGCTGGGACGGCCTGTGGATTGATGCCGCTTCCACCCTGCGCATGAACGATGACTCCATCATCGTGCTGGACCCCATTAACCGCGACGTCATCGACCGCGGCCTGGCATCCGGCGTGAAGGACTTCGTCGGCGGTAACTGCACCGTCTCCTGCCTGCTGATGGGCCTGGGCGGCCTCTTCAAGAACGACCTGGTCGAGTGGGCTACCTCCATGACCTACCAGGCTGCTTCCGGCGGCGGTGCCCGCCACATGCGCGAGGTGCTTGCACAGTTCCGCGACCTGGGCAACGAGGTCTCCGAGGAGCTGAACGACCCCGCATCCGCAATTCTGGACATCGACCGCAAGATCCTTGCTAAGCAGCGCTCCGGTGAGCTGGATTCTTCCCAGTTCGGTGTGCCGCTCGCCGGCTCCCTGATTCCCTGGATCGACTCGGATTTGGGTAACGGTCAGTCCCGCGAAGAGTGGAAGGCTGAGGTTGAGACCAACAAGATTCTGGGCCGCTCCGAAGATGACAAGATCACCATGGACGGTCTGTGCGTCCGCATCGCTGCGATGCGCTCGCACTCTCAGGCGCTGACCATCAAGCTCAAGAAGGACCTGCCGATCGAAGAGATCGAGCGCATCATCGCTGAGGACAACCCCTGGGTTCGCTTCGTGCCGAACCAGCGTGAGGAGTCCATGGAGCAGCTGACCCCCGTGGCTGCTTCCGGTTCTCTGGAAATTCCGGTTGGTCGCGTGCGTAAGCTTGCGATGGGCCCCGAGTACATTAGCGCGTTCACTGTGGGTGACCAGCTGCTCTGGGGTGCTGCTGAGCCGATTCGCCGCATGCTGCAGATTGCTGTTGGCAAGCTCTAAAGCTCACTGACACGCTATAAGAAAGCCCTCGCTACCAATCTTTTCGGATGGGAGCGAGGGCTTTTTGCGTCTGCGTATAGCGTGAGCTGGTTTAGCGCTGGTTTGCGGCGACGGCTTTGCGTTCTGCCTTGCGTGCGGCTTTGCGTTCCTTGCGCTGCTGTCGCCAGGCGCGGTAGCGGTACCAGGCGGTGAGCACCACGTGCTTCATGAAGACATTGGCGCGGCGTGCCCAGGTGAATTCGGTACCCCAAATGCCCAGGCCGATGAAGATGAACAGCCAGCCGGGGCCGGGGGTGACGAGCATAATCAGTCCGGCGATAAAGCAGAAGGCGCCCACGCCGATGACGAGGGGCTTGTAGAGATGACGCATGACCGGATGCGCGTGCATACGTTCCTTGCGGGCTTCGAGCCAGCGGTGAAAGCGGCTGGTCTCGCTTTCTTTGACTTCATCTTCAATAGTTTTCAGGGGTGGTCCTTCCAAACGTGCCGTAGGCGAGTTTCACCGGGCGGCGGTGGTTAGAGAATAGCACCTACCGCTGAATGGGTGCTGTGAAAGATTTCTTCATGTTGAGATTTTTCCGTCATCTTCAAAATTTTTTCGTTTCAATAGTGTTCAAGTCGAAAGTACCTTTATACACTGTAAGGGAACAATTCACCCGGCACTACGCCTAAACACTAAGGAAGCGACCCACTACCGTGTCCTCCCCTCGTCCCGTATCAACGGACTCATCCCGCACCAACGCTGTTGCACCCGCTGGTACCTCTGCACCCGCTGCTGAACGCAACGCCGCACCGACCCTCAACGAACGCCTCGAAAACCTGCCCTTCACCCGCGCCCACGGCAAGCTCCTGGGCATCTCGGGTCTCGGCTGGGCGCTGGACGCCATGGACGTTGGCCTCATCTCCTTCGTCATGGCGGCACTCATCAAGGAATGGCAGCTCAGCCCCACCGAAGCCTCCTGGCTCGGATCCATCGGATTCGCCGGCATGGCGCTCGGTGCAACCTTCGGCGGCCTACTCGCCGATAAGCTCGGCCGCCGCTACATCTTCGCCCTCACCCTGCTGATTTACGGTCTGGCGACCGGCGCATCCGCCCTGGCAACCTCCCTGGGTGTGCTGCTCGTCTTCCGTTTCCTGGTTGGTCTGGGTCTGGGCGCGGAACTTCCCGTGGCGTCCACCCTGATTTCTGAGTTCTCGCCGCGTGCTATTCGCGGGCGCGTCGTGGTCGCCCTGGAGGCTTTCTGGGCTCTGGGCTGGATCCTCGCCGCGCTCATCGGTACCTTCGTCGTTCCGCAGGCTAATGGCTGGCGTTGGGCGCTTGCCATCGGTCTGATCCCCGCCATCTACTCGCTCGTAATCCGTATGGGAACCCCCGAGTCGGTGCGCTTCCTGGAGTCGGTCGGCAAGCACGATCAGGCACGACAGGTGGTCGAACGTTTCGAGGCCTCCCCCGCGCTCTTCTCCCGAACCGGTAAGAAGCAGACCGAAGACGCTTCCGCACACGGTGCCGCAGAAAGTGCCGACAACGCAGAATCCGCGAAGATTCACTCCATCTGGGCTGCCGGTCAGCGCCGCAAGACCAATCGCCCTGTGCGTCATCTGGTTCTGCATCAACCTCTCCTACTACGGCGCATTCATCTGGATTCCGGCGCTGCTGAACGCCCAGGGCTTCAGCCTCGTGAAGTCCTTCGCGTTCACGCTCATCATGACCCTCGCCCAGCTGCCCGGCTACGCGGTCGCCGCCTACCTCATCGAAAAGTGGGGCCGACGCGCAACCCTGGCGACCTTCCTGCTCGGCTCCGCCCTCGCAGCGGCTGGCTACGGCATGGCGCACTCCGAGGTATTCATTATCCTCGCCGGTTGCATGCTCTCCTTCTTCAACCTCGGCGCGTGGGGTGCCCTCTACGCCCTGAGCCCGGAAATCTTCCCGACCCACCTGCGCGGAACCGGCACCGGTGCCGCCGCCGGCATTGGTCGTATCGCCTCCATCGCGGCGCCGCTCATTGTGCCGCCGCTGATCGCATTCGGTGGAACCCCGCTGCTCTTTACGCTCTTCTCCACCGCGTTCCTGGTAGCGGCAACCACCGTGTTCCTGTTGCCTGAACGCCGCGGCGAATCCCTCTAACGAGCCGCCTAGCCTACATGATGGGCTGTCCCTCCTGAACGCTTTTTCCGAGCAACCAGAAGGGACAGCTCATTTGTCATTTAAGCCCCCTATCCATGCGCCACAACCTCAAACTATGAGAGGATACGTTCTATGCTCGATTCCTTCCTCTCCAGCCCCTACCGCACAGAGTTCAGCCCCTGGCCCGTGAGCGAACACTACGCCACCGAACGTGCCGGCGGCGTGCCCGAAGCCATGCTACTGCCGGGCGAACTCACCGTGCACCGTGGCGACGGGGCAAAAATGAGCTACTACCTGGACTGGCCCGAGGAATTCAACGAATACACCCGCGCAATCACCCTGCGCCCGCGCACCAAAAATGGCTACCCACAGGACTTTACGCTCAGCGTCGCCGTACGCGACGGTCAGGCTGTCTTCACCGCAACCGCCCTCAGCTTCTGGGAGCAGCGCGACGGCCGCCCCTACGACCGCGAGCCCATCGCCCGCGGCTACGTGGACGTCGCAGCCTACGAATCCTGCGAGGAATACGCAGGCAATTCCGCCACGCCCGCCCTCATCGGCTGGGATATCGCAGACCTCTACCCTGCACGCATGGCGCTCATCCGTGCCCTCTGCGAAGGAATCGCCAGCAGCATCACAATGGGCACCCAAATCCTCGCGGACGGGCAGGTACAGGTCGACCACAAGGACGGGGATCTGCTCGCCCTACACGTAAACGCGATTAGCACCGTAGGCGGCATGGTCCGCGCCCTCATCATCGAACAGGACCGCGTACCCAGCGGCGTATCCACCGGCACCACTACTGGCGCCTCCGAGCGTGCCGATCTGCAGACGCGCGCCTACTACGCCAACGTGCTCTCCCCTGTTCCCGGCGAGTTCGGCAACCTTGTCTGGTCCCACAGCGAGGATGCGGAATACTACCCCTCCCGGCCCACGCGCCACAAGCCGATTTTCCACGCCCCCAGCCCGCCGCAGAAGCTTCCCCTGGCGGTTCAGGTGTTGATGGAGCACCTGCCCGCCGCTCCCCTTGCGGCAACGCGCACAGCGCCCAAACGCAGGCCTTACCTGCCGGGGCAGGCACGCGTTTCCTCACCTCGCCATTAGCTCAGCGGGTCAATACAACGCTTCGGGCGGCCTCTTTATCAGAGACCGCCCGAAGCGTTTATTCTATGTGTCCTCGCGCTACGAGAGGCGAGAAGTTAAGCGTTTAGATTTCGTCGTTGACAACGACAGGCTCAGGAACCAGGGTCACACCAAAACGTTCACGCACGCCGTCGCGCACAGCGCGGGCGATAGCGAAGATGTCCTCAGCGGATGCGCCGCCGCGGTTCGTAATCGCCAGGGTGTGCTTGGTCGACAGGCTCGCACGGCCCTGAGCAATCTCGCGAGACTCACCCTCCAGGCCAAAGCCCTTCTCGAAACCGGCGTGCTGAATCAGCCAAGCAGCCGAAAGCTTCACGTGATCGGGGTCCTCGACACCCGCGGTGAACGGGGAAGTCTTCACAACCACCGGGAAGTTCGGGGCACCCTCGGGCAGGGACTCCAGGGTCGAGCGGGGCACAATCGGGTTGGTGAAGAAAGAACCGGTCGAGAAGGTGTCACGGTCCTCGGGGTTGAGCACCATGCCCTTGGAGCCGCGCAGCTCCAGCACCTTTTCACGAACCAGCGCAGAGTCGGCGCGCTCGCCGGGCTCAACACCCAGGCTCTTCGCCAGCTCGGCGTAGCGAATCGGGGAAGAGAGGTTGCCGAGGGTGAACTGGAAATCAACAGTCAGCACCACGTAGCGGGGCGAGCCGTTGACAGTTGCGCGCTTGAGCACCGAGTCGCGGTAGCCGAAGCGCAGGTCTGCGCTCGCGAAGGTCTTCCGAGTGTTCTTTTCACGGTCCCAGGTGCGTACGGAGGCGATGAACTCGCCCACCTCCACGCCGTAGGCGCCGACGTTCTGCACGGGGGTCGCGCCCACGGTACCGGGAATGCCGGAGAGGGCCGCGGGGCCGACCCATTCGTTCTCGATGCTGAGCTTGACGAAGTCATCCCAGATGGTGCCCGCCTGTACGCGCACGTTTGCGCCGCCGCATGCGGGGATGGGCAGAACCTCTACGCCTTCGGAGGCGATGTGCACGACGGTTCCGTTGAAGCCTTCGTCGGAAACCAGCAGGTTGGAGCCGCCGCCCACGATGAGGACGGGTTCGCCTGAGGCGTCTGCAGCGGAGACTGCTTCGATAATTTCTGCTTCGGAGGTGGCGCGGACGTAGGTCTTAGCGGGGCCGCCTACCTGGGCGGTGGTCAGTTCGCTCAACAGCTTTTCAGTCATAGGTTAAGAATACCGGTCGTTGTGCGGGGTCGACACCCACCATGCGTTAAAGTCACGAAAACCTTATGGTGATTTTGCCTTCATTTTCCGCCGCACCTTTCTCAGAAAAACGCCACCACCCCGCCGATAAGCGCACAAAATCGGTGAGCGCACAAAAGCCCCGGCACCACCTCATCGGGTAGCGCCAGGGCTTTCACATAATTGCTTTCACACGGCTATCTGCAAGCACAGAAACTCTATGCCGAGAGACGAACCACAGCCTGGCTCTTCATCAGAACCTTCTGCTCCTTGCCTTCCTCATCACGAGCGGTGACGGTCAGGTCAATGCGGGCGGTGCGCTCCTCCTCGTTCAGGGCGCCCACCTTACCGCTGATGGTCAGGGCGTTCGTGGGGGTGTCGGGGTTTTCGCCGCCGGGTGCATCCGCCACGGGAACGGGCTTGGTGAATCGAGTCTGGTAGTCCACGATCGCGCCAGGGTCGCCCGCCCAGTCGCTCACGAGCTGCACGGCGGTACCCATGGTCAGCATGCCGTGAGCGATCACGCCGGACAGGCCCACCGACTGAGCAAAACGCTCGTTCCAGTGAATCGGATTGAAGTCACCGGATGCGCCAGCGTAACGCACCAGCGAAGCGCGGGAGAGCTCCACGGTACGCGAACCGATGTCCTGGCCCTTTTCAAGCTCTTCAAAACGCACCATTAGTTTTCCTCCTCAGCACGAACCAGCAGGGAAGAAATGCAGGTGGTGACCGGCTCGCCCTGCGCGTCAACGATTTCTTCACGGGTAGTCAGCATTGCGCCGGCACCCATAACGCGCACGGAGTCCACGTGAACTTCGGTGCGCAGCTCATCACCGGCAACGATGGGGCGGTGGTGGGTGAAGCGCTGGTCGGCGTGCACCACGCGGGAGAAATCAATACCGGCGGAATCGTCGTTGATGAGTGCCGCGTCAGCTGCCTGCGCCAGGATAATGGCGAAGGTCGGCGGGGCAATCACATCTGCGTACCCTGCCGCGCGGGCTGCCTCAACGTCGTGGTGGAGGGGGTTTTCTGCATGAACTGCTCGGGCAAATTCGCGGATCTTTTCGCGACCGACAACGTAGGTGTTCTCGGACGGGTAGACCCTGCCCACAATCTCAGGGTTAATGCTCATGATTTCAGTCTACCGTTCTTGTGCACAGTGTTCAGCTCGAACGCACAGAGTGGACACACGTCAGCTCAAATAATTGCACCTTTCACCAGAATCCAAACCAAATACAAAACTAAATTATATAAAATCAATTATCAAATTACAGTAAAATAAATCCTACATCCCCTGAACAAATCCCAAAAGCCCTGTATAAGATGTACGATTTTCGTCCCATCGCCCTGTATACTTTTGGGGCCTATTTCGCCTCTGTACAGAGGTTAGAACCAGCTCATGTTTTGCACGTGACACTGCCACGAAAAACGTTTGAAGAACTTCCTTTGGAATTCTAGTCCCTTGCGCATAATCAAATGATTTTGACCAGAAAAGCTGATTTTCAACGCCAAGAAGAATCACTTTCTCAAATTCTAATCCTTTACTTTTATGGATAGTAAGAATTTTTACAGCACCCTCACCAGACAACCTATTAAGAGCCTGAGACGAATTTTCATCAACACGCAGCTCATCAAAGAAAGATTTATATATTTTTTCTTTACATTTACGGATGTAACCTTCCTGTTGGTACCTATCAGAAATCGAGTGGAACAAAGAGTCAGGAAAGAGGGTCCACAATTGTTCAAAGAGAAATAGCCAATCATCATCAGATCCCTCAAATAGCTCAGAGTTTACATATTTTTCTGCGCTGACAATAAGCTCACTGAGTCCATTTGTAATCTTCTGCGCCATCGCATCAGAGACAGAAACATTCTCAGCAAACTGGTTAAGCACGATGTAAGCTTCAGAGTTGGATTGGCAAATAACTAATTTCAAGAAATTAAAAGCAACAATCGCAATTGGCTCCTCTAGCAAACCTTGAATTTTAGCTTCGTCGCAATATACAATATTCATTCTTTGCAATTCTTTTACGAGTGAACTAGTGATAATTTCAGACTGTTGACGCACTAAAACAGCAATCTCATCTGGGCTGGTGCCTGATTGAATCCACTTTTGAATCTTTCCTGCAATATCTTCTGCTTCTTCAACATCAGATGCATATGATAAAACATGGATACCACCACTGGTGCCATTTATAGTATTCACAACAGAATCACCGTTCGATTCGATGACTCGGGCGATATTCTGCTGGACTCTTTGCAATCTTGGAAGCGAACGAAAATTTCTATATAGGCTAATTTTATTAGCATTAAAGTCCTTCTCAAAATCTTCTACAATACCTTCCATCGCCCCAGCCCATACCATAATTTTTTGCTTTTCATCACCAACAGCAGTAACGACACTATTTGATTCTCTGAAAATTTTCCTAATCAAGCGATACTGTATGTCAGTTGTATCCTGAAATTCATCAATGAAAATATGACTATACACTTGCCGAAGAGACCATAAAACATAAGAGTTAGATTCAATAATCTTAATGGCTCGCTCTTTCAGCTGATTATAATTTGTTCGGTCAGGACATAAATCATTATCACCTAAAGATGCATCAATCTTATAATTATCATCCAGCCGATATTCGTCTAATAAAACAGCCCTATAGTTATCAACTATCATTTTGCTAAAAGCATCAAACGTCATACTGTCGAAACGCGCTGAATATATCCGACCAGAACGCTCACGAACACGCTCATCAAGATTGCGCGCAGCATCAACTTTAAATGAAATTGCCAAAATACGTTGTGGATAGCGACAGCTACCTGTTCGTAGCAGAAAGTCAGCGCGCTGAGCAAGCAACTCAGTTTTACCAGCTCCTGGCCCCGCACTAACTATCATATTCTTTGAAGACCGTACAGCCTCATAAGCATTAGGTTCAAGAATAAGTCCATCTGCGGCCTCCCAATCTTCTTGAGGAATCATTCTGGCAACTCCTTCAGTTTTTCATCGACTACCTCAACTAATTTTTTAAGAGGCGCTGGCAAATTTTGCATTAAGCGATCATCGTCAATACGTGCCAAAGCATATAGATGCGTAACTGGTTTACTATTGCCTTTGAAAAGTTTACGATAAGCATCAAAAAACGAAATTGTAGACTCAGGTAAATCTAAGGTGCCCTTAGCATTATCCCCCAACACTCTTTTTATGCATTGAGCAGAGGGGTTGGAGTCAATTTCATTATCTCCAATTTGATAAGCATCTCGGTACGCTTCCAGCATCATCATATCTAAATCAATCGGCTGCGAAAAGAATACTCCCTTTTCTTCAAGAGTCTCAAAATGGCTATCCTCAATATAGGCATCTAAATTTTCTTGAATTTCTCCAAAAATATTATCATCCTCAGAAAAATTCCCAAATTTACACAATTGCCTTAGAGCATATCGAATTCGCCCATAGCCCCCCTGATACCTACCATAATCGAGATCCAGCAAAGTTAGGTGGGGTATTTCAAGATCATCAAGAAGACGCCAGAAGTAATTTACATGGCGCCCTCCAAGCGGTACCACCGATACTGACATCTCGTCCTCAACGATACCTGAAGATGCCAAAATTCGAGGCAGCACAAGCATCTCACTATCACCTTCGCCAAGAATAACTAAACGCGAGAAATAAAGTTCAGGATAAGCCTTAATAGCTTCATTCACATATTTAGCTGCCTCAACTCCATTTTCCGGAATATTAATATATTTTACACTTGTATTGCGGTCACTATTTAAGCGTAAAAACCTAATTGAAGACGGCTCAACACGTCTGACAACTGCTGGGGAATGCGTTGCAATAATAGATTGAGCAATATTAGACACATTCCTTAGCTGTTTAGAAATACGTCCCAGGTAATGCGGAGCAAGACTATTTTCAGGTTCCTCAACCGCTATAATAGTGCATACAGGAGGATTGAGGCGATCTAAATCTATATCATTAGCTTCACCATTCATAGCTTTCCTGCAGAGGGAAATCCACGCCATAATTATGGAAAAATAAAGTAGAGATTTCTGCCCATCACTTAGGTTATCAAAAGGAAGGCCGCTACCGGTATGCGTTGGATTAAAATCTAAAGACAGCTGACGCAGAATACTCTCAAGCTCACCATTACCGAATGTAATCGATGGAGAGGTTAAAAAGTTTCCTCTGTGCAACCTTTTCCAATTATATTCAATGTTTTCTCCAATTAACTCAATTACAGTGTTCTTTATTATTGAGTCGGAAATTTCTGAAAATTTTTCGGCAATCTCACGCCGCTGATTTTTCCATTCAGTCGCGCGCAATATTTTCCCCATCATGGAAGAAGCCGTATAGGAAATCTGATCGCTGGGATCACGTCGAGCTGGGAGGTAGTAGACAGCTATCTTGTTACGGTCAGTGCGAGGCATGGTAATAAAGCTACGTTCCCCGTTTTTGATACGAACATACTCAATTTTTTCTTCAACTATACCGTCGCTATCCAGATTAGCAGTAAGCCTCACGACCATTCTCGGTCGGTCGCTATCGCTTCTTTCCATACTCATCTGCTTAAAAAAGACAATATTGGAGGGGTTGATGTCGTCTGTAGGTTCCGAACCTTCAAACTCGGCTTCAATCCAAAGTTCTGGTTCTGTATCTAGCCAGTCTTGCTCCACATAGTTTATTTTGTCCATAGGACGGTGAAAGTCTGATACCTGAACTGTACGTTGCGATTGGATAGGACTAAAAAGCCTAGCCAAGGCCTGAAGAACAGCAGTTTTACCTGAGCCGTTCGGGCCAAGGAGATAGGTTATATCGTCTTCAAGGCGAATCTCAGCCTCGTATGGACCAAAAGACTGAAAATTGTTAATACGTAGAGCTGATAGCTTCATTGCTTTCTCTTTTCTAATTAATCTCTCAAGTTACATTCCCCGTCATTATCTATTACGTTTTCTCCATTCTGCAAGGATGACGCGCTATAAACAGTATCTACTGGGGAGTTACTTGCATGGTTTCAGTCTACCGTTCTTGTGCACAGTGTTCAGCTCGAACGCACAGAGTGGACAGACCGCTGTACAGGTAACCGGCGTGCAGTATTTCGTCGCATTTTTACCTGCTAGCGAAGGCCCCTACCCGTCCAGCCCAAGCAGGCGTAGGCTGGACGGGTACCCGCAATCAATCAAGAAGGAAAAAATTGTGTCTTCCAACGTAAAAATTTCGGCGCTTGACCTGATGCCGCACCGCCCCGACCAGAGCCAGCACCAGACCATGCTCAACACCATCGATGCCGCCCGTGCGGCTGAGTCCTACGGCTACGAGCGTTTCTGGGTTGCCGAGCACCACAATGCCGGCTCCCTGCTGTCCTCGGCGACCGTCGTGGTCATGGCGGAGATCGCCGCCGCAACTGAGCGTATTCGCGTGGGTTCGGGCGGCATTATGCTCCCCAACCACGCACCCTACGTGGTGGCGGAGCAGTTCGGTACCCTCAACGCATTCCACCCCGGCCGCATTGACCTGGGTGTGGGCCGTGCGCCCGGCACCGACCCGATGACCGCCGCCGCTCTGCGCCGCGACGATTCTGCCGCCATGAGCTTCCCCGCCGAGGTGCAGCAGCTGCAGCGCTTCCTGGGCGAGCCCTCCCCCATGCACCGCGTGCACGCCATTCCCGGCCAGGGCTCGAAGGTGCCCCTGTACATTCTGGGTTCTTCCCTGTTCGGTGCGCAGCTTGCCGCACAGCTGGGTCTGCCCTACGCGTTCGCTTCGCATTTTGCCCCCGCCATGCTGCAGGAGGCGGTAGACACCTACCGCGCAAACTTCAAGCCCTCGGAGCACCTGGAACAGCCCTACGTCATGGTGGGTGCCACCGCAATGTTCGCCGATACCGACGAGCGGGCACGCTACCTGTACACGAGCCAGCAGCAGCATTTCCTGGGCGTGGTGCGCGGCAATCTGTCTTTCGCACCTCCCGTGGAGGATATGGACGCCGTCTGGACCGACGCGGAGAAGATGCACATTGAACGCATGACCGCCGAAGCAATCGTAGGTTCCCCCGCCACCGCGCAGGCTCGTATTGAGGACCTGGTGGCGCGCACGGGCGCTGACGAGCTCATCGTCATGACCGAGGCGTGGGAGCATGAGGACCGCCTGCGCTCCTACGAGCTACTGTCCCAGCTGCCGGTAGTGCGCCGCGCCTCCTAACGCTTTGATCAGAGCATAAAGACGAAGCCCCCGAGTATTTTTCTCGGGGGCTTCGCTATGCCCGGTATCGAGCCGCAGGGCTGAGTACTATTGAGCGCCTGCAGACCGGGCTTCAGGCAAAGAAAATAGGCAGACAAAATTGGCAAACAAAAAAGCCTGCCTCTGAAGAGACAGGCTTATCTGAGCCCCGACCGGGAATCGATCCCGGGACCTCCA
>NZ_KV808406.1:264126-454390 GCF_001812285.1 Rothia sp. HMSC065B04 | reverse complement strand
CCAAGATGGCGCTCTACCACTGAGCTATCGGGGCGTAGCGGTGGACGGGCTCGATCCGTCGACCTCACGATTATGAGTCGTGCGCTCTAACCAGCTGAGCTACACCGCCACATCATTAATACGTGCTCTCGCATGAATTAATGAGAGAGCCCCGACCGGGAATCGATCCCGGGACCTCCATCTTACCAAGATGGCGCTCTACCACTGAGCTATCGGGGCAACAGGTAAAACTATACAGGTCTTCAGGAATGCTCGCAAGCGGAAAAGCTATGGCATACGCCACATTTGATGCTTACTTGTTCTCCACGGTGCCCCATGAGCACCCAGCATCGACCAGACACCATCACTCCAGCTGACGCAGACACACAAAGGCCGGCAGGAGAGCTCATCGTTCCCCTGCCGGTCTTTGACTCATCTGCGGATGACAAGACTGCTTGCCGATAGCCTCAGCAAGCCCCTCATACCGCGAATTCAGGCTTAGCTGAAATCTTAGTAGCGCTTGCCGCGGCCGCCGAAGTCACGGCCGCCGTCACGGTTACCGCGGTAGCCGCCCTCGCGGCGGTTATCACGGCCGCCGAAGTCGCGACCGCCAAAGTCACGGCCACCCTCACGGTTGCCACGGTAGCCGCCCTCACGGCGGTTATCGCGACCACCAAAGTCGCGACCGCCGAAGTCACGGTCATTGCGCTTGCCACCGAAATCGCGGCCGCCACGCTTGAAGTCGCGGTCGCCACCGAAGTCACGGCCACCCTCACGGTTACCGCGGTAGCCACCCTCGCGGCGGCCACCTTCACGACGACCACCCTCGCGGCGATCGAAGTCACGGAAACTACCCTCACGACGACCGCCACCGAAGCCGCGGCCACCGCCGCCGCCCTTGGGACCGTTGTCCTTGCGGATGTTGATGAACTCGCCAGCGATCTTGGTGTCACGCAGACGGTCGAAGAAGTCGCGGGGCAGGTCCTCAGGCAGGCCAACAATGGTGAAGTGCTGGCGAATGTCGATGGAGCCAATCTGGGAGCCCTTAATTCCACCCTCGTTAGCCAGCGCGCCCACGATAGCGCCTGCGGTCACACGGGAGGAACGGCCAACGTTCAGCTTGTAGTTGACCATGCCCTCGTCGTTGCGCGCGCGCTTTGCCTTGCGGCCGCCGCGGTCCGAATCGTCGTCGGAGAAGGGGCGGGAGTTGCGCGCGATGTCCTCTTCCTCATCCAGGAAGAACGGGCGACCCTGCTGGGCGATAACAGCCAGTGCGGCTGCGATGTCCTCAGCGGTGGTGTCGTGCTCGTTCTCGTAGTCCTCGATAATCTCGCGGAAGAAGCTCAGGTCCTCAGACTCGATGGTCTCGGTAATCTGCTGTGCGAAGCGCTGCTTACGGGTCTCGTTCACTGCCTCTGCGGTGGGCATGTGCATCGGCTCGACCTTCTGGCGGGTTGCCTTCTCGATCTGACGCAGCATGTACTTCTCACGCGGGGTGACGAAGAGGATTGCGGCACCTTCGCGACCTGCACGACCGGTACGACCGATGCGGTGCACGTAGGACTCGGTGTCGTGGGGGATGTCGTAGTTGACGACCAGGGAGATGCGCTCAACGTCCAGGCCGCGTGCCGCCACGTCGGTTGCCACGAGGATGTCGATGCGGCCGTCACGCAGGGCGTCAACGGTGCGCTCACGCAGCTGCTGGGGGATGTCACCGTTAATCGCTGCCGCCGCGAAACCGCGTGCCTTCAACTTGTCGGCAACTTCCTCGGTTTCCTTCTTGGTGCGCACGAAGACAATGATGCCGTCGTAGTTTTCAACCTCGAGCACGCGGGTCATTGCGTCCAGCTTGTGGGAGTGCATGACCTGCATGTAGCGCTGGGAGATGTTTGAGCTGGTGGTGGTCTTAGCCTTGACGCGAACCTCGCGGGGGTCGTTCAGGTACTGCTGAGCAATCTTGCGGATCGAGTTGGGCATGGTTGCGGAGAAGAGGGCAACCTGCTTGCTGTCGGGGGTGCCTTCGAGGATCTTTTCCACGTCTTCGGCGAAGCCCATGCGCAGCATTTCGTCTGCTTCATCGAGTACCAGGTACTGCAGGTTGGACAGGTCCAGGGACCCCTTTTCCAGGTGGTCAATCACGCGGCCGGGGGTACCGACGACGACCTGCGCACCGCGGCGCAGACCAGCCAGCTGCGGGCCGTAGGGGGAGCCACCGTAGATGGGCAGGACGGTGAAGTCCTCCATGTGGGTTGCGTAGGAGGAGAAGGCTTCTGCAACCTGCAGAGCCAGCTCGCGGGTGGGTGCCAGGACCAGAACCTGGGTGTCGCGGGAGACGCCGTTGATGTCGGCGAGTTCAGCCATGCGGGACAGTGCCGGCAGCGCGAATGCTGCGGTCTTACCGGTACCGGTCTGTGCCAGACCAACCACGTCGTGGCCCTCAAGCAACAGGGGGATGGTCTGTTCCTGAATGGGGGACGGCTTCTCGTAGCCTACCTCTTCCAGGGCTGCCAGGACGCGTGCGTCCAGGCCCAGGTCGGTGAAGCGTACGCCTTCTTCTTCAGCCTTGTCGGCGGTTTCTTCGGCGGGTGCTTCTGCAGTAGCTTCTGCGATGGTTTCTTCTGCTTCTACAGCAGGGCTCTCAACGGTGTTCTCGGTGATGTTCTCAGTGGTCACAACGGTCTCTGCCTCGGCGTTCAGTTCGGCCGGGGTAGCAGTATTCTCAGTCAATTTTTCCTCTATACGGTAGGGGTGGATAGCGCACGCTTTTCGGCGCTTACCGGGTGTCCCCTTCACGGCCCAGCCACACATCATCCCCTGGGGAGTAGAGCGTCCAGGGGTCCTCCGTTACCGGCACATTCTGCAGAGGTGTTCTGCGGATGCTACGGGTAGCGGCTCTTTGCTGGGGGTGGTCTTGAATTTCTCGGCACATTATCCGCACGCTTGTTCGTACTCTACGCTCAACGCACAGTAGTTCCTGTGAATCAGGGTGTACAGGGTGGGTAATGCTCACATGCAATGTCACGTATTCCTGGTGGTTCGCCTTCCCGCTCTACGGCGGTGGTGTGTCTGTTACAGCAGACGCAGCAAAGACGCTGGACCAGAGATCGTTAAGAGAAGCCCGCGTGTACGGTGTAAACCGCAAATTTATGGGGCGTATCAATCGGTGATGGTGAGTACGGCGCACCTACAATTCCAGCACCACCTTGGGTGCCGGGTGCGCACAAGACCTTCATCGGGGGTTCCCGTATTCTACCTAGTCTACCTTAGCGGCGTCCATTTAACCCCAAAAGGTGCTTAAAACCTCATCTCTTAAACGCGAGCGCCCACCCCGCTGCGTGCGGGGTGGACGCTCTTTCAGTTGCTGAGCCGAGGGGCTAGTCGACGCGTCGCACAATATCAATCGTGCCGACGGTCGCATACTTAGCGTAGGAGCTGCCGTAGCGGTCAGCCGCATACTGTGCGGCGTTGGTTGGCGGGTTGCCGCCCCAGGAGTTGCTCATGCGGTCGATGACCACGTAGTCGGGCGCTGGCTTACCGGTGTGTCCAATCCAGTAGACGGTACGACCGGGAATCAGCTGGGTCAGAATCGACAGGTCAGATGCGACCGATACCCCTTCAGGTACCTTCTGGACGGCGTCCTGCTTCATCTGGTCAGTCGTAGTCAGCGCGGAGGCGGTGAACTGCGCATTACCCAGGGACGCGAGGGGCTGCTGGGATCCGGGCACGAAAATCGGGGACGCGGCTAGGAAGAGCGCCACGGCAGGCAGAACCCACACGGGCATGCGGCGCGCCGTGGCGGTCAGGCGGCCGGGCTCGGTATTGGTCTGAGGTTCCTGCGCGGAGGCGCTATCGGCTGCGCGCGCGCCCAAACGCGCCGGAATCGCAGCGGGAACCACTCCGTAGCGTATCCGCATGACAGCGTCGAGCAGGGCGAGGAAGACGACGGGCATGAGCACGAGCGAGTAGTGCCAGGTGCTTGCCCAGTAGGATTCCATGGTGGAGAGTAGACGCCAGGCAAGGGTCGGCAGGGCAATTGCCGCGAGCGGAGAAATCACCCAGAGGACTGCTCCGGTAATGAGCAGCAGGCCGAGGGTTGCCAGCTTGGTGTTGTTGCTGAGCATCTGCAGTGCCGAGCCGAAGGGGTCGCCCAGGGCTGCGGAGAAGTTCACCTTGTCGGCGTAGTCGAAGTTTCCGCCGCTATTGAAGTAGGGCAGGATCACGTAGATGGCGACGGCGGACCAGAATACGCCCCAAATCATGACCATGGTGGATTCGGCGACGGCGGGGGTGCGCGCCCAGGAGGAGTAGAGCTGATGCACGCGGATTCGCATGGGGGCGGGGGTGCCCGCGGAGAGGCGCGGCATCAGAATGTCTACGGCGGTGCTCAGCCAGCCGGTGCGGATAAAGATGATGAGGCCGATGGCTGCGACAGTAATGCCCATATCTTCTTTAACGAAGGCAATGGGTAGAGCCCACCAGCAGGCGTAGGCGAGGTAGCGTGCGCGTTCGGTGCCACTCACTCGTGAGGCGAGCACCAGGTAGCCGAGGCTCATGGCCAGTAGCGGCACGGCGAAGGCTACTTCGTGGAATTGGGCGGCGATAGCTTGCTGAACGCCGAAGCTGAGGGCGAATCCGGCGCCGAGTAGCAGACCGGTGATGGTCGGGATAACGCCCTGAAGTTTTGCGGATTGAGCGTTCTGCGCGGGTTCACTCTTCTGCGCATCTTCAGTTTTTTGGGCGAGCGCGAAGGCACGCTGAGTGAAGCGCACAATGGCGAAGCTTGCGAAGGCGACCAGGGCGTTCTGCACGACCAGTAGCGTGGTCGGTGAGGGGAACAGCGCGTAGATGGGTCCCAGGAGCACCAGAATCGGGTGGAAGTGGTCACCCCAGAGGTTAAAGTCGGGCCCCTTAATGGGCACGATGGGCACGGAGAAGTGCGAGTACGCCTGAGCCATCTGGGTGAAAATCGCCAGGTCCCAGGAGGGGGTAATCCAGTGCTTCATCTGTTGCAGCGAGTAGTAGGTGTACAACGCCATGACGGCGGCGGCAAGCAGCAGGCCGGGTAGTAGTTCGAGGGGGCGGATGCTTTTGACGCGCTCGGTGAGGGACTGACGCGGCTGTTTCTTGGCGCGCTGAGTACGGCCCGCGCTGGTGTCGGTGCTGTTCTTCTGTTCAGGTGCGTCAGTATTCGAGGATGCTTCGTGTGCTTCCGCTGCCATAGGCGTCCTTCTCTCGGGGTGTGTGTCCGGGCTACAGGCGCCCACAGAGCGGGTGGAACGCATCGCCTTTGTCGTTGCCGGTGGCGGAGTTTGCGTTCGTTCTCGCTCTACCCTTTAGGGTATCGCATTAGCGCTGTGCCTGCCCTTCCTGCGCTTTTTGTATCTTGTCCCTCAAATATCTGCCCCGGATGTTGTTGCCCGGTTTGGGCGCATAGACTGGTGTGGTGAGTACGTTTCCTTCCTCAGCCCCCGATGGTGTCACCCCTAACTGTGCGACCCTTGACAGCCACCCGGTAGCGGGTGCTCGGCGCATCCGGCATCCTTTGGCGGCAGCTGGTGTGCCCTATGCGCCGGCGTTTACGGATGTTCTTCAGGAGCCTACCATTCTTAGCCAGCCGCGCGTTCAGGTTCGTACTCTCTCCCCCACCGCTTCGCCCCTTCCCGGTGCCCTGGCTCCCGAGGCGTGTGAAGTCGTGATTGAGCCGAATGTTCCGGTGCAGTTGTCGCAGACGTTGGGGTCGTTGCGCCGCGGTGCTCAGGATCTTTCGTATCGTGCGCTGAGCCGCGCGGATGGTGCCGAGAGAATCTGGTTGACGGCTCGCACGCCGTTTCATGAGTTCCCGGCGGTGCTGTACGCCGAACGATTGGCGCAGCCAGCTAAGCTTCCCGAGACTCTCCCCTCCCTGCATCGCCTGCTGATGCGCCCGGTGCGTATTCGTATCTGGGTTTCTTATAGTGCCGCTGATCAGCAGATGCAGGCGCGAGCCGACCTTCAGGCGCTAGCGCAGGAAATGACGTACTGGCTGGGGTTGCACGACCCCGCCGAACAGTTCGGTGCTCTGTCTTCTTTTGAGTCTCTTCCGCCGCGTGTTCAGCAGGCGTGGCGGCAGAATCCGGGGCTCCGCCTCAGCGCTTCGGGGCAGCTGGACCGGCAGATGCTCAACGCCATTGTGGAGCAGCGCATCACCCAGACCGAAGCGTTCAGGACCTTAGGCTGGGTTCTGCGAAAGTACGGCTCCCCCGCCCCTTCGACCGGGTTGGGGCATCAGCCGGATGGGATGCGCGTCTACCCGAGCGCCCGGACCCTGGCGACGATTCCGACCTGGGATTGGCATCGGGCGGGTGTGGACAAAAGCCGCTACGATGCCGTGTACGCTTACGCTCGTTCCGCAGAGTCTCTAAAAAACATTGCGGCAGAAGGCGACGTCGCACTTCTGGCGCGGAGCCTGCACGCTGTGCGCGGCGTGGGCCCGTGGAGTATTTCCGAGGCCCTGCAGCGTGTGTGCGGGCACCCGGATGCCATCAGCGTGGGCGACTATCATCTAGCGCACGCGGTTGGTGAACTGTTCACCGGTCAGCGCACCGATGATGCGGGAATGCTCTCCCTGCTGGCGCCCTTTAGCCCGCATCGGCAGCGTCTGGTGCGGCTCATGCATGCTTCGGGCTTTTCGAAGCAGCGCTACGGGGCGCGCATGACCATTGAGGATCACCGCGACCGCTAACGCTCCTGCACCCTCACGAGGTTAAAAGGGGACGGGGCGCCCCTGCCGGTTGTGCCGGCGGGTGCGCCCCGTTCAAGCTCTTTTGTGGTGGTGAGCTTACTTCTTCTCTGCAGAGCCCTCTGCTGCTGCGATCTCTGCACGGACCTTGTCCATGTCGAGCTCGCGGATCGAACCGATTACGGTCTCCAGCTGGTCTTCGCGCAGTGCGCCAGCCTGCTGGTATACCAGGATACCGTCACGGAAGCCCATGATGGTGGGGATGGAAGTGATGCCTGCTGCCTGAGCGAGCTGGCCCTGGTCCTCGGTGTCGACCTTGCCGAAAACAATGTCGCTGTGCTTCTCCGAAGCCGCCTCGTAGACGGGGGAGAACTGCTTGCAGGGACCGCACCAATCTGCCCAGAAGTCCAGGAAGACAATATCGTTGCTCTCGACGGTAGCAGTCAGGTTCTGCTGAGTAATTTCATTAGTAGCCATGAGATAAAGCTACACCCTCAAGACCCCAATCGCTAATTGTTCGCTCTGGGATTCAAACATGTGAAAGATATGACAAATTGCGGTCATAGTAAATACTTTTTGCGGCTGTTTCAGCCGGTTTACGGGCGTGTCGCGAATACTCTGGCGAATGTCCCTGTAGCCGAATGATGGAGGCGCCCGACCCGGCGGGCGAAGCCCCGTGGTCGTCCCCTACAGCATCCTGAGGAAAGCACCCAATGCGGGCACCCAGAAAATACGGGCGCAACCATGAAAGACCGTTGCTGTGGAAGACCACTGTGGTGGAAGATTACCGCGGTGGAAAGCAGCTGGGTTGGAAAGCGGCTGCGGAATCCGCTATAAAACTGGTTTTAGATACACAAAAGCCCGGTTACTTTCGTAACCGGGCTATTTGTGGCAGGTGAGGGATTCGAACCCCCGTAGGCAGTGCCAGCTGATTTACAGTCAGCCCCCTTTGGCCGCTCGGGTAACCTGCCGCCTAGCTAGGTGCTAGTTGCTCGCTCAAGCGAACAGAGACTACTCTACAGCAGTTTTAGGGACTTGTACACTTCACATAGGGTTTTGTGACGAAGGTTATATATCTGGTTGTATTTATCGTCTTTTCGTCACACAAGAGCGTCAGCGCACGCTCACCGCGCGCCCATATCTATCGCAGCGCCCACGCTCTCACCTTATGAATAAAGCCGCGAATAAAGCCACCGCCTACAGCAGTTTTAGAAGGAGCGGGAAGGAGTATCGCCATCCTGCTCAAGCAGAAGCACAATCTCCAGGTGCTCCAGATAGCGGCGCGCCTGCTCCACGGTGCACATGTCACCGGCAATCTCACGCTCCAGGTCACGGCGAACGCCACGGAAACGTGCCACCAGCGAAGGTTCCGTCAGGGTGATACCGATACCGTCAAAGAGAGAAGGCTCAGCATCTTCCTCGTGCAGGTCAAGGTGAATATCGTGGTGGTCAGGCTCGCTGAGGCGCTCAGCCTCAGGAATATCTTCGGGCTCAGCGCCCAGAGAGGTATGCAAGTCAATGAAGAGCAGGGTTTGCAGGTCGTGAGCTTCCTCGCTCGTGTGTGCGTCCGTTGCAGACAGGTTATGAATGGTCATATCTCTATTGTCCTCTTTTTAGGTTGGTAACGCCTGTAAAACAGGCCCGTATTTCTGTTAGTTAGCTGTGAACAAGAGCCCCAACCCGGTAGGCTAGTACTAACCGGTGCCAGTAGCACCTCATTCACGAAAGGAAAACCCATGGCTAGCGAATCCTCATTCGACATTGTGTCCAAGGTGGACAAGCAGGAAGTTTCTAACGCACTGCACCAGGCGCAGAAGGAAATCTCCCAGCGTTACGACTTCCGTGGCGTTGGCGCAGAAATCGACTACTCCGGCGACAAGATCCTCATCAAGGCAAACGCCGAAGAGCGCGCACTGGCAGTGCTGGACGTTTTCCAGTCCAAGCTGGTCAAGCGCGGCATCTCCCTGAAGTCCCTGGACTCCGGCAAGCCCTACGCATCCGGCAAGGAAATCCGCATCGAATGCTCCATCAAGGAAGGCATCGCGCAGGATCAGGCAAAGAAGATCTCCAAGATGATCCGCGAAGAGGGCCCCAAGGGCGTAAAGGCGAACATCCAGGGCGACGAGCTGCGCGTCTCCTCCAAGTCCCGCGATGACCTGCAGGAAGTCATTGCAATGCTCAAGTCCGCTGATCTTGAGATTGACCTGCAGTTCGTCAACTACCGCTAAGCTCAGGCGAGGCTCTCACCCTCTATCCCCGCCCAGCGATGGGTGAGGATAGAGGACTAGAAGCCGAAACGTAAAAATCCTCGGGGTGGCTACTTCCACAGTAGCCACCCCGAGGATTTTTTGTCTGCCGACCCGTCACCGCGAGTCACAATCGTCACCCCGAGTCATATTCATGCAGCGCCACATTCGCTCCCGAATGATTCGGTAGAGAAAAGACTTAGTACTGACCCATCTCGCGAGCCTGCTGCTGCAGACGCGCAATACGCTGATCCATCGGCGGGTGAGTAGAGAGCATATTCTTCAGCGAACCGAAGGGATTCGCAATCATCATGGCGCTCGCCGCCTCAGTGTTGCGGTTATTCGGGTCCATCGGATACATAGACACGCCGCTCTCCAGCTTGTGCAGTGCCGAAGCCAGCGCCAGCGGGTCACCGGTCAGACGTGCGCCATCCTCGTCGGCATCAAATTCACGGGTGCGGCTAATAGCCATCTGAATGACCTGCGTAGCAATGGGAGCCAGCATGGCAATCACAAACATGGCGATAGGGTTCGAGCGTTCACCGTCGCGGCTGGAACCACCGAACATCGCACCAAACGAAAGAATCTGCGCAATCGTACCGATGATGGAGGCGATACCCGCCGCCACCGAAGAGGTGAGGATATCGCGGTTGTACACGTGCATCAGCTCGTGGCCGAGCACGCCGCGCATCTCGCGCTCATCCAGCAACTGCAAAATACCCTCAGTGCAACACACCGCCGCATTCTGCGGGTTACGACCGGTCGCAAACGCGTTCGGGGTCATAGTCGGTGCCACATAGAGGGCGGGCATGGGCTGACCCGCGCGGGAGGACAGCTCCTCCACTATGTCGTAAAGTACCGGAACTTCTTCACGGCTGACCGGGTACGCGTTCATGGAACGCAGGGCGAGCTTATCGGAGTTCCAGTAGGTGTACACGACCGAACCCAAGCTAAACAGGCCCATAACCCAGATGAAAATGGAGGTGCGGAAAGTCGCCGAAAGCAGGCCACCGATGAGCAACATCATGCCCACCATGGAGCCCATCAACAGGGCAGTTTTCAGTCCGTTGTTATGGCTGTGCATGGGTATCCTCCTGAACAATTAGGTCAGTGCGTACAGCGTGTACTTGACTCTATAGAATACGTGCAAGCACCCGCGGGCGCACCTTATGGCACGCGGATTCACCCAGAGCGTCACCCATGCGCCGAAAGCTCAAAAGGGATTAGGGAATAGCGCCCGGAATATTCACCAGGGGCACCTGCTCCAGCACCTGCGCCGTAGCAGTGGGGAAAATACCCAGCAGCAGAATCGTGCCGTACGCGCCCAGAAAAAGGATGAAGAGCAGACCGAGCATCAGTTGACCCTCCAGATCAAAACCAGTGGTAGTACTGCGGTACTGGCCGTAAATCACCGGGGTCACGATGGGCACACCGAAGAGCAGAATCATCAGCAGAATGTAAATGGGGTTTGTGAAGTCGTACACCATGACCCTATCCTCCTTGATGGTGATCGCCGGTACGGGTTACTCTAGGTTCTTTGATTGTACGGCATCTCTTCACACCCGAGGCAGGGGCGAGGAGGGGCGCCACAGAGTGGATGAAAGGGACGCTCCACCGGCTTATTATGAATTTTTCATAAAATAATGATGAATTTCTCATAATAACGTGTAGACTTAAACCTATGACCGACGCAAAGACAACCTTAGATACGAAGAAGATTCAAAGCCCAGACCATCACAGTGCCGGTTGCGCCCACACCACCGGCCTGCCGCTGCTCTCCGCAATGAGCCCCGAACAGCTCGAAGAAGCATGGACCACCGGCCTGCGCGCCAAGGGCCGCCGCGTCACCAAGCAGCGCCTCGCCGTATTGCACGCTGTACAGGAACACCCGCACTCCACCGCCGACACCATCGTGCAGGCAGTCCGCGAGCGCATCCCCGCCATTACGGTTCAGTCGGTCTACGTGATTCTTGCCGACCTGACCGACATCGACCTGCTGCGTAAGTTTGAGCCGCCGGGAACCCCCGCCCTCTACGAAACCCGCACGGGCGACAACCACCACCACGCCTTCTGCGTACGTTGCGGCAAGGTCGAAGACGTGGACTGCGCGGTCGGCTCCGCACCCTGCCTGACCCCCAGCAATTTTCACGGCATGGCGCTCTTCAGCGCAGACGTGCTCTATCAGGGCGTGTGCGTAGACTGTCAAACTGAGGCAGAAGCAGAACTGGCGAAGAGCCAGGTGCAAGCCGCAGCGAGCGTTCAGCACTAACGAACCACATTCCCACACCTTACTCCGGGCGTGAAACAGCGCCTCAGTGTTCGTTAGCTGCACCCTAAAACAGGAAGAATGCTCGTCGAAAACCACATAGCATCACCAAAAACACAAGGAGAAGCAAATATGTATCAGACCCCGCAGAACCCCATTCAGCCCGGTTCTTACACCACCACGAGCACTGGCACGCCGGTGGCTTCAGATGATCATTCGCTCACCGTGGGCGCCGATGGTCCCATCGTTCTGCACGATGCTTACACTGTTGAAAAGCTCGCTCAGTTCAACCGTGAGCGTGTGCCCGAGCGTGTGGTGCACGCGAAGGGAACCGGCGCATACGGCTACTTTGAAACCACCGAAGACGTTTCGCAGTACACCCGTGCGGCGCTCTTTCAGCCCGGCGTTAAAACCGAGCTGCTGATTCGTTTCTCAACCGTGGCGGGCGAATCCGGCTCCCCCGATACCTGGCGTGACCCACGCGGTTTCGCGGTAAAATTCTACACCACCGAAGGCAACTACGACCTGGTAGGCAACAACACTCCTATCTTCTTCATTCGCGATGCCATTAAGTTCCCCGACTTCATCCACTCGCAGAAGCGTATGCCCGGTTCGGGTCTGCGCGATCACGATATGCAGTGGGATTTCTGGACCCTCAATCCGGCATCGGCGCACCAGGTAACCTGGCTGATGGGCGACCGCGGCCTGCCCCGCACCCTGCGCCACATGGACGGCTTCGGCTCTCACACCTACCAGTGGATTAACGCCGAGGGTGAGCGCTTCTGGGTTAAGTACCACTTCAAGACCGAGCAGGGCAACGAGTTCTTCACCCAGGCTCAGGCCGATGAAATGGCGGGTAAGGATGCTGACTTCCACCGCCGCGACCTGCGCGAGGCTATCGAGCGTGGCGACTACCCCGCCTGGACGCTCTATGTGCAGATCATGCCCTATGAGGACGCGAAGACCTACCGTATTAACCCCTTCGATCTGACGAAGGTGTGGCCGCACTCGGATTACCCGCTGATCAAGGTGGGCCGCATGGTGCTGGATCGCAACCCGCAGAATTTCTTCGCCGAAATCGAGCAGGCAGCCTTCTCCCCCTCGAATTTTGTGCCCGGTATCGCGGCTTCGCCCGATAAGATGCTGCTCGGTCGTATCTTCTCCTACCCGGATGCGCATCGCTACCGCATCGGCACCAACTTCGCACAGCTGCCCGTGAACGCACCACACGCAGCGCCGGTGAACAACTATTCGCATGACGGTTCGATGCGTTATAACTTCAACGACCCCTCCGTTCCGACCTACGCGCCGAATAGTCTGGGTGGACCGCATGCGGATGCGGAACGCGCTGGCGAAGGTAGCTGGGAGTCTGATGGCGAGCTGGTACGCACCGCCTACACCCTGCGCCCGGATGATGATGATTTCTCGCAGGCTCGCACCCTCTACGAGGTAACCATGAACGACGAAGAACGCGAGCGCCTGATCAGCAACATCTCCGGTCACGTAGGCGCTGTTCGTTCCGACGAGATTCGTGAACGCGCGTTCCAATACTGGGATAGCGTTCACCCTGAGCTCGGTTCTCGCGTTCGCGAGGCCGTGGCAGCCGCCGCATCTGGTTCATAAGATACGGCAGCGTCTGTTCTCCTGTAGATTCGAGAACATGACGCACAGCTGGCTACTACTATGGGGTCGGTGACTTTCAGTAAGGTGGAGTCACCGGCCCCATATTTTAAACCCGTTTGCAGGATTACAACCCTCTCCAAACACAAAAATCGCCCGGAAGAGACAACACCGTGTGGGTGTCTCTTCCGGGCGATTTTACGTGACGGGTTTTACGAACTATGCGGATGCACTAGCACCAGCGGGAGAAGCGCCGAAGACCGCTTCCTATTCACCCACAATATCGAGGAGCTCGCGAATCTGCGCCGCGCTCAACACGGTGGAAGGGTTAATTGCGTTCACCTTCACGCTCGGTGCGCCAATCTCCAGGGCGTAACGCAGAATATCCAGGGCATTCGCCGAACGCACCTCAATATGCGGGTCCAGCGCCGCAATCTCAATGGGCGAGGTGAACACCAGCAGGCTCTGCGGGTTGCCGTTCTCATCCGGATCAAACACGAAGGAGGTACCGGACGGGTCAGCCGGGTCAACGCCCACCAGCAGCACGGATGCCGGAGACACCAGCGAGCCGAGTAGCATCTGCATGTTGTCCTGCACCAGCGCCATCTTCGCACCGTCATTGCGCGGAGAAGTGACAATCCACTGCACCTGAGCGCGCTCAATGTAGCACTCGTGATCGGTGCCGGGGTCAACCACAATCAGGTCCAGTGCCTCATTGTTGAGGAAATCAATGAAGACCTTCATCGCCGGTTCGCGCAGAATCAGCTCGTCGCCCTCGGATTCCTGACGCACGTAGCTCTTACCAATGTGCTCGGAGGAGGAGAACACGCACAACGCCTGCATACCGGTCTCGGGCATGCGAATAACCTGGTGGGTCAGTACCGATTCGGGGCCCATTGCATCCGTCTCGGAGGGAATCAGCAGGGAGCCGGTCGCATCGAGCAGAACGTCACCACCGAGCATCGTGCGGACCACGTTAATGAGGGTTCGCTCCTGCACATCGTTACGGAAGGTCTCCAAGGCAGCGACCAGGTAGGGGTTCGGAATCTCATGCTCGCTCGAAGACAGCGCCGCGGCGGCAGAGTGGCGGGCGCGACCCTCCATACGTTCACGAGCCCAGGCGGGGATACGCGAAGCATCACGAGGGAACTCAGCCAGATGCTCACGCACGTCAGTTGCGGTCAGGGTGCCTTCATTCTTCCAGCTGGCGGGCTCATCATCACGGTTATAGGAGGCACCCACGCTGAACTGCGGGTTGGGCCAGCCGGTTGCCGCCACCACGATGGAGGCGGTAAACCAGGTGCCGCGGTTACCGTCGTAGGCGGCACGCTGCAGCTTGCGGACCTCCGCAATAATGGGCGAGCCGTCCTTGAGCGGACCGATAGTGCCAATGAACTCTTCACCGTCGCGGAATTCACGCACACGCACGAAAATCTGACCTGCCAGAGGCTTGACGTCCAGCACCATTTCGCTCCAGCCGGGGTCAACACTAACGACATCCAGCAGCCAACTTCCAATGTTGTTCAGCGCATCCTGGATGCGCGCGGCACGGCTACTCGTCTCGGCAAGGCGGGGTTCAGTCATAGTTCATACATCCTTGAGTGTGAATACGGCGCGGCTGGAGGCATCCGTGTTCGGTCGTAGTGTCGGCTTACAGGGTGCCGGAAGAAGCCGTCCCTTCGATTCTAACGAACACAGGCACTCAACGCAGATAGTTTACGCCGAAAGATATATGCTCTACCTCTCCCTCAGAGCTCTTGGATACGGCTCAAACAGGCGCCTTAGAGCCCAATACGCCTAAAGCACACACTAAAACCGGGGATACACGGCATAGTGAACGCTAAAAGGTTGATAATCTTGAAGCATGACGAATTCTCTGCAGGACCTTATCGACGCATCGATCTTTATCTCCACCGAGTACCAGGCTCGACTCGCCGAGCTCGTGGGTACCTCCGAGTGGAACGTGGATTTCACCTCCCAGTCTCTGGACTTTGAGACCACTCCCCCGCTCTCGCTCAAGCCGCATCTGCTGGGCACTGAATCTGAGAACCGCGGTACTTGGATTTGGTCTTGGCAGCAGCTGGGCTACTTCCCCGACTCCGTTGTTTCTGCCGCTATTCAGGCGCGTGAAACCGGTGAGCGTGACGGTCTGGTTGAGCTGACCACCGACGAGCTGCCCCTCTCCGAGTCTCTGGCACGCCGCCTGACCCTGGCGACCAAAACCATCAGTGGCCTGTACGCACACTACCCGCTACCCGCGGGCGCTGGCGTGCGCGCATGGACCCTGCTGGAGGGTGCTGAGCTGACCCTCGAGGCACCGACCTACAAGGGTATTGGCCGCGTCATTGCTAAGACCCTGCAGAGCGAAGAGGTACACAACCAGGTTCTGGCGGTGGACTCCTACGCTCAGCAGCGTGGCTTCCACATTGCTTGGGACACCGAGGCAACCGCCGTTCTGACCGCAACCGACGGTGCCCTGCGCCTGTGGTTCGACGAGGGCCGTATCAGCGGCATCGAGCAGGCTGAACCTCAGGTTGGCCCCGAGGTACTGGAGCAGTGCGCAGCCGCTGCCGCACAGCGTCGCGAATCCCTCGCGGCACTGCGCGCCGAGATTGAGCGCGTGGCAGCCGCTGAAGCAGCCGCTCAGAACGCACAGCGCGAGCAGGAGGCAGCAGAACGCGCCGCCGCACGTGCCGAGGCTGAGGCTGAGCGCGCCGTCGAGATCGCCGAGCACGCACCGATCGCAGAGACCGAGGTACCCGGCGTCGAGAGCACCGAAAACCTCTACCCCGCCGACGAAGCTCCCTTCGACCAGGAGCCGGCAGAGTACGCAGAGCCCGGCCTGGTCACCGTGGAGACCCTGCCCGGCGAGTACGAGGCAGAAGAGACCGAACAGGCTCGCGTCTACACCGATGAGTCCATCGGCGCCGAGCAGCCCGAGTACGAGACCGTTGAGGCTTCCGCAGAGTACGCTGAAGAGCCGGTCGCCGCTGAGACTGCAGCTGAGCAGCCCGTCGAGGTCGAGCAGGATGCAGCAGAATACGAAGAGCAGCACGTGGAGCCCATCCGCAACGCTGGCGCAGCTCCCGATCTGCAGGCAGAACACGAAGAGGCAGCCCGCCGCGAGCAGGAAGAAACTGCACGCCGCGAGGCAGAGCAGCCCAAGAAGAAGGGCTTCTTCTCCCGCTTCTTCGGTCTCTAAACCGAATACGCAGCATTCCTCAGGCGCGGTATCCTCGTGGTACCGCGCCTGCGGCGTCCCTAGCGTATGCTGCACCCCGTATCGGGTACAGTAGTGTGCGCGCATCGAAACCTGTGTGGGTACCCAGCTGGCGCATCCCGATGAATAGCTTAGAAGAACGTAACCGAAGAATCAGGTCAGACGAAACCATGTCAGAAACGCAGAAGCACACCACCCGTAACGGGTTTATCACCATCATCGGCACCTACATCATTTGGGGTCTGCTCCCCCTGTATTTTGTGCTGATGGCGCCGGCAGGCCCGATTGAGATTGTGGTGGCGCGAGTGGTCTTCTCCCTCATTTTCTGCGCCCTGCTACTACCGATTTTGCGGGCAACCGCGGACTTCCGCCGCGCCCTCAAGGACCGCCGCATCATGCTGGTGCTGACGGCGGCATCGTTCCTCATCTGCGCGAACTGGCTCATCTACGTGATGGCAACAACCAGCGGTCACACGATTGATGCGTCCCTGGGATATTTCATTAACCCGCTGGTCTCCGTGGTGCTGGGCGTGATTTTCCTGCAGGAGCGCCTGCGCGCCGCGCAGTGGGTATCCGTCGCGATTTCATGTATCGCGGTGCTGATGATGAGCCTCATCTACGGTCAGGTGCCCTGGACGGGTCTGGGCTTGGCGTTCTCCTTCGGCATCTACGGCCTGCTCAAGGCACGCGTAGCCCACGATGTCAGCCCTATTATTTCGCTGTCTCTAGAGACTTTTATCCTGGCGCCTCTGGGCATAGCAGCGTTGCTTGTGCTGAACGCGCAGGGGCAGATGACTCTCTTCAGTGAGGGTCCCGGACATTTCTGGCTCCTCGCCTCCACCGGCGTGGTCACCGTTGTGCCGCTCATGCTCTTTGCGGCGGCCACCAAGGCTCTACCGCTGTCAGTCATTGGCATGGTGCAGTACCTAGGCCCGACCATCCAGTTTGTTCTGGCGCTGACCGTTCTGCACGAGCAGATGAGCGCCGATAAGGTGCTGGGTCTGAGCCTCATCTGGATTGCGCTCATCATTTTCACCGTGGATGCGCTACGCGCCTCCCGCTCCTACCGCGCCTCCGCGCTGTCCGACCCGGAAACCGGCATGATCCCGCTGGTACAGGCTGAAGACGTACAGAGCAAGTAGCCCTCCCCAACCCGGCTAAAACACTGTCCCGCACAAAATACACTCCCGTATACAACAAAGTGATGCCCCGCAGACCTTAGCCTGCGGGGCATCACTTTATATCGCGTTCACACTCTAAAGCTCAGAACCCTGAGCTTCAGCAGCATCGTCGAGAGCATCCAGATCCGGATGACGGTGCAGGTTCAGCAGAGCCAAACCCAGGCCACCCCAAATGATCAGGATTGCCACAACGAGCATCACAATTGCGGAGATAGACATGAGGGCTCCTAACGGGTAATGGTCGAATCAACGTGGCCGTGCTCCACCTGACCGGAAATCACCGGAGGTGCCGGCGGCTCTTCAGCCGCACGAGACTTCTTCGACCAGGGCAGAAGAGAAACAACGATCGCACCAACCAGAAGCAGTGCGCTCATACCCCAACCGAAAATCGCCAGCAGATCCGCGGGGTAACCCTCATACGGGGTCGCAATCAGCTTGATAACGCTCTGAATCAGAGAGTAACCCAGAATCAGCGGGGTCACGACAGCCAGCAGACCCATCCAGATCTTGCCGACCTTGATGGAGGAGTAGCGGTTCAGGTGATCAGCCAGAGCGGGCAGTGCGCGCACCACGTATGCAACCACGATAATGGCGCACAGGCCAGCTGCCAGAATGCCGAAGAGGTTCACGAAGTTATCGAGAATATCCAGCACGTACAGGCCGGTGGTGGTCGGCATCAGCAGCAGCGAAATCAGAGCCATCGGAACAATCACCAGAATGGTAGACGCCAGACGGGAGGTCGCGAACTTATCCTGAATACCGGCGATAATCACCTCAAGAATTGAAATGAGGGAGGTGAAACCAGCAAAGAGCAGGGAGCCGAAGAAGAGGATACCGATCAGCACGCCGCCGGGCGCCTGAGAAATAATGGTCGGGAACGCGATGAACGCCAGACCAATACCGCTGGTCGCAACCTCGCTCACCTGGGTGCCAGCAGCCTGAGCCATGAAGCCCAGAGCCGCGAACACACCAATACCAGCAAGAAGTTCGAAACCGGAGTTCGCGAAACCAACCACAGCACCGGAACCGGTCAGGTCAGTCTTAGGCTTCAGGTAGGAAGAGTAGGTGACCATAATGCCGAAGCCAATGGACAGCGAGAAGAAAATCTGGCCGTACGCAGCAACCCACACGTCCGGGTTAGCCAGGGAGTCCCAGCTGGGGGTGAACAGAGCGTTCAAGCCGTCCACAGCGCCGGGCAGGGTCAGCGAGTAAATCACCAAACCAACGAACATGACCAGCAGCAGCGGGATGAAGATAATGTTGGCTGCGCCCACGCCCTTCTGAACGCCCAGAGCCATCACAGCAAGCAGAACGCCCCACACCAGAACCATGGGAATCAGGATGTTCATGTTGAAGTCCAAGGAGACGCCGGGGTCCTTTGCGACCTTCAAGAACTCGCCCTGGAAGAACGCCTTCGGGTTATCGCCCCACTCATTCGTGAAAGAGAAAACCATGTAACGCAGAGCCCACGCCACAATAGCGGCGTAGTAGATAGCGATGACGAAGTTAATACCCATGTGCCACCAGCCGATGAACTCAGTCTTACGGTTCAGACGGCGGAAAGCCAGCGGGGACGACGCACGCGCACGGTGACCGATCGCGTAGTCAAAGAACAGGAAGGTCAGACCGGCGGTCAGCAGGGCGACAATGTAGGGAATCATGAAGGCGCCGCCGCCGTTATCAAATGCGATGTAGGGGAAACGCCAAATATTGCCCAGACCAACAGCAGAACCGATGGCGGCAAAGATAAAGACGCGACGGCTAGAGAAGCCTTCGCGCTTCGTGGGCGCCTTAGGGGTAGATGCTCCCATAGTTGTAAACCTCGAATGTGTGGGGACGCGGATGGTTGGTGCGAGAATAACCCGTCGGGGTGGGTGGGGCTCTGCTCGCGTCCAGAAATAGTAAACGGCTCTCCAACACGGGTTGGGCGTGGGAGCCGTCAAACGTCTGAAGGGTGGATGTGCGCCTCAGGCATGCCTATAAGGATTACCTTAAAGGCATATAGCGGTCAAGGAGACCCCAGCATACGGAACTATGCGGGACAGGGCACTCGCTCACACCCACCCTGAAAACCGGTACTGACTAGCCATAATGCAGAAAACCCCCGCTGAATCCAGTCAGATTCAGCGGGGGTTTTGAAGTATGAGACGCATCAGCGCTTACGCCAGCGCACACGCTACGTGGTGAGGTATTTTAGCCCTCGCGGTGAACCACAGCGTGAGCGAAGGACTCCAGCGCAGCCTTCGCGGTGGACTCGGGCAACGGAGCAATCGCGGCAATTGCGCGGTCCGCCCAGTCGTAGGCAATCTGCCATGCTTCCTGGGTGACCGGGTGAGCGGCGAGCGCCTCCACAGCGGTCTCCAGAGCCTCGTCGGAGCTGAGGTCGGCATCCAGCAGTGCACGAACCTTGATAGCAGATTCGTCACCGGCGGCTACCGCGCGGTCCAGCAGGATGGTCGGCAGGGTGGGCACGCCCTCGCGCAGGTCGGTGCCGCGGGTCTTACCGCTGGTCTTGCCGTCGCTCACAATGTCAATCACGTCGTCAGCGAGCTGGAATGCCACGCCGACCAGCTCGCCGTACGCCTTGACCATGGAGATAACGTCTTCGGAAGCACCCGACAGCAGGGAGCCGTACTCGCCGGCTGCGGCAATCAGGGAGCCGGTCTTACCCTCAATAACCGCGATGTAGTGGTCCAGCAGATCCTGACCCTCACGGGGGCCAGTGGTCTCAAAGAGCTGACCGAGCACCAGACGCTCAAAGGTCTGGGACTGAATCTTCATGGGGCGGGTACCCAGCTCGGAGACCAGCAGGGATGCGCGGGAGAAGATCAGGTCGCCGGTCAGAATTGCGACGGAGTTGCCCCAAATCATCTGGGCGCTGTCCACGCCGCGGCGCTTGGGGGCGTCGTCCATAACATCGTCGTGGTAGAGGGTTGCCAGGTGGGTCAGCTCAACGACCACGGCGGCTTCGATGACGTCATCGTTGATTTCGCCGTCTACGGCTGCGCAGAGCAGCGCCAGCAGGGGGCGCACGCGCTTGCCGCCCGCGGAGAGCAGGTGACGGGATGCTACGTCCGCCAGGTGGTCGGTCTGTGCGATGGCTTCTGCCAGGCGCTCCTCAATACGTGCGAGGGAGGAAAGAATCTGCGGACCCAGCTTGGGGTCTGCGGCGATGAGTTCGAAGCCTGCGGGAAGCTTCAGGTCGAGGTCTCCCAGCAGGTCGGTTGCGGCAATGGGCTGCTCTGCGTTGCTCACGGTGTCTTCTATCTTCTTGGTGTTGGTGTCTTCGGTGGTGTGTGAACGCGGTGTCTATGCGTTGTGTGCTTCGGGCTTGAAACCGCGGTGAATGGCGACGATGCCGCCGGTCAGGTTGCGGTACTGTACGGAGGTGAAGCCCGCCTCCTTGAACTTCTGCGCCAGTTCCTGCTGGTTGGGCCAGGTGATGATGGACTCGGCGAGGTATTCGTAGGATTCGGGGTTGGAGGAGATTGCGCGGGCAATCGGCGGGATCGCCTTCATGATGTAGTTCTTGTAGACCGCGCCGAAGGGGGCGAAGGTCGGGGTGGAGAACTCGAGGATGACGATGCGTCCGCCGGGCTTGAGTACGCGGTAGATTTCGCTCAGTGCCTTGGGGTAGTTGGCGACGTTGCGCAGACCGTAGGACATGGTCACTGCGTCGAAGGTTTCGTCATCGAAGGGTAGGGCGGTGACGTCTGCCTGCACGAAGGTCATGTCGGGGCGACGGCGGCGGCCCACGTCGAGCATGCCTTCGGAGAGGTCTGCTGCGATAACGTCTACGCCGGCGTCGGCGAAGGGTTCGGAGGAGACGCCTGTACCTGCGGCTACGTCCAGCACTTTCTGGCCGGGGTGCGCGTCTACGGCTGCGACTGCCTGCTTGCGCCAGTAGATGTGCTGGCCGAGGGAGAGGATGCCGTTCATGAGGTCGTAGCGTTCGGCGACGGTATCGAACATGGCGGCGATGTCGCTGGTTTTCTTGTCTAGGGTTGCGCGGGTTGCGCGGGTGTTCTTCTCTGCGTTCACGCTCTCAATTGTGGCATGGAGGTTACTAGATTCGATAGTTGGGTAAACCGTAGTAGTGTCGCACGGTGCGTTAAGGTGCGTTCCGGAGTGGTTTTCGAGTTGCTAATTCGGGGTTTTATTCAGTTTTTGGGGGTGTGAATTATGCATATTCAGCAAAAATTTATGAATATTTATGTGTATGCTTGCATTTTTTAACATAGGCGCGCACAATAGACCATAGATTTCATAGAGCACACCCCACACAGGAGCATCCCAATGAACACCGCATCCCTCAAGAAGGCATCCCTCAAGCCCCTCGCACTGCTGGCAGTACTACCCCTGGCACTGACCGGCTGCGTCTCCACTGCCAACGAGAACTCCGACGCCAACGGCGAGGTCAGCCTCGTCAAGTCCGGCACCCTCAGCGTCTGCACCAACACCCCCTACAAGCCCTTCGAATACGAAGAAAACGGCACCATCGTCGGCCTGGACGCAGACATCGCCAACGCTATCGCCTCCGACCTGGGCGTGAAGGCTCAGCTGACCTCCATCAGCTTCGAGGGTCTGGACTCCGGTACCGGTCTTGCCACCGGTCAGTGCGATATCGCCCTGGCGGGTATCGGCGTGACCGATGAACGTAAGAGCAAGATGGAATTCACCACCGTCTACTTCGACGACAACCTGGCAATCCTGGTCCCCAAGGGTTCCTCCATCACCTCCGCCGCAGACCTGAAGGGTGTCAGCGTTGGTGCGCAGCAGGCAACCAGCGGTGAAACCTACGCCAAGGAAAACGGTGCAGAGGTCATCCAGTACGAAGACACCTCCCTCATGTTCTCCGCCCTGAAGACCGGTCAGGTCAAGGCAGTCGCAGCGAACCTCTCCGTGGTGTCCGAGGCACTGACCAATGACCCGGACTCCTTCAAGATCGCCTACCAGGATTCCGAGAACACCGAGCAGATTGCCGCAGCAGTTTCCTCCAATAACAAGGCACTGCTGGCCAAGGCTAACGCAACCATCGACAAGCTCAAGAAGAACGGCGAGCTCGACAAGATGAAGGCCAAGTGGGTGGGCACCACCTCCTCGACCTCCGCGAGCGCCTCTTCCTCCGCTTCCTAAGCATCTAGCAGGTTAGCCTCTCCCCCAATTCAGGAGTACCCTTATTACTTTTGGGTTGGGGGATTCTCCGGCCTTCACCCTTGTGAGCGTATAAAACGCTCTTGACCGAACAGCACACGGATAAGAAAGCGCATGTCCTCTAAACTCTCACCCCGTCAGAAGCAGAAGCTCTTCCGCTACGCACAGTACGCCCTTCTGGCGGTTATCGCCCTGGCAGCCATTCTTTTGGCTGACTGGAAGACCCTCAGCCAGCAGGTATTCAACCTGGACGTTGCGGCTCAGCAGTTCCCCGACGTCATCACCGTGGCATTGAAGAACACCCTGCTGTACACCACCTTGGGCTTCATCGTGGGTCTCTCCGGTGGTCTGCTGCTCGCGCTCATGCGTATTTCCTCTATCGCCCCCTACCGTTGGATTGCGACCCTGTACGTGGAGCTTTTCCGCGGCATCCCGGCGCTGCTGGTTTTCTTCGCGTTCGGTTACGGTATTCCCCTGGCGTTCAAGATCCGCTTCGTGGATAACCTGATTCCGGTGACCCTGTCCCTGGGTATGGTTTCGGCAGCCTACATTAGTGAGGTTCTGCGTGCGGGCCTGCAGGCGATCCCGAAGGGCCAGATGGAGGCGGCACGCTCCCTGGGTATGTCCCACACTCGCGCGATGATTTCGATCATTATTCCCCAGGCGTTCCGAGTGGTTCTACCCCCGCTGACCAACGAGGTTATCCTGCTGACCAAGGACTCCTCCCTCGTGTACCTGCTGGGCGTGACGGTTTCTCAGTACGAGCTGGCGAAGTTCGGCCGTGAGGGCCTGACCGCCGCTAACGCGGGCCTGACTCCCCTGGTGGTTGCGGGTCTGTGCTACCTGATTATCACTGTTCCGCTGGGCCAGCTCTCCGCATACTTTGAGCGCCGCACCCAGCTTGCGGGCCGCAAGTAAGCGCAACGACAAATACGGATTACGGAAGATACTATGACTGCTTCAACTTCATCCATGGCCGCCTCCTCGGTGCGCATTTCTAACCTGCACAAGTCTTACGGCAAGGTTCAGGTTCTCAAGGGCATTGACATGCAGGTCGAGCCGGGCGAGGTCGTGTGCCTTATCGGTCCTTCGGGTTCCGGTAAGTCCACCCTGCTGCGTTGCGTGAACCTGCTGGAGGAGCCGAATGACGGCACCATCATGGTGGGCGATACCGAGGTCACCGACCCGGATGTAGACATTAACCGCGTGCGTACCCACATGGGTATGGTGTTCCAGCAGTTCAACCTGTTCGGCCACCTGAACATTCTGGATAACTGCACTATCGCTCAGATTAAGGTTCTGGGTCGTTCCAAGGCGGAGGCGGAGGCGGTTGCCCTCGAGCAGCTCGCCAAGGTTGGTCTGGAGGGCAAGGAAGACCGCTTCCCGGCTCAGCTGTCCGGTGGTCAGCAGCAGCGTGTGGCTATTGCGCGTGCGCTGTCCATGAACCCGGACCTGATGCTCTTCGATGAGCCGACCAGTGCACTCGACCCAGAGATGGTCGGCGAGGTTCTGAGCATTATGCGCAACCTTGCTGACGAGGGCATGACCATGATTGTGGTGACCCACGAGATGGCATTCGCCCGCGAGGTCGCCGATAAGGTCGTCTTCATGGCCGATGGCGTGGTCGTGGAGGAGGGTCCCGCCGATCAGGTGATTGGCAACCCCCAGCACGAACGTACTCAGGCTTTCTTGGCGCGCGTGCTCGATCCGACCCACGCCGTAGTAGACTAGTACTAGCTCTTGAAAAACGTAGCGGGCGGTGCTGTACGAAACATTCTGTTTCGCGCAGCACCGCCCGCTTTTTAATGCTCTAGTTCGCGGCTATTTCGGTTCTAGAAGATACGGCGCGCAACCTTGTCAAAGAGACGGTCGGGCAGCACGGTATGCAGGAACACGGAGGGCTTAGCGCCGAATCCCACGAGGTAGCGGGTCTTGGGGCGGCGCGCCTCCAGGGCTCGCAGAATAGCGTTAGAGATAACCTTGGGCTCTGAGAGGTTGGAGGACGGCGAGTAGAGCTTACGCATATTTGCCGCAACCCGCTGCGCCTGAGCCGCGTAGACACCGTTTCGGGAGGATTCCTCGAGGTGGTCTGCCGCGATGAGTCCCCAGGGGGTTTTGATGCCGCCGGGCTCGATAATGACCACGTCAATACCGAACTCTTCAACTTCCATGCGCAGTGCATCGCTGAACGCCTCGAGGGCGTACTTGGTGGCGTGGTACCAGGCACCCAGGGGCGAGGTAATACGCCCCGCCATTGAGGAGATATTCAGGATGCGCCCGCTACCCCGTGCGCGCATATGCGGCAGCACCAGCTGGGTGAGGCGCGCGAGGCCGAAGAGGTTCACCTCGAACTGGCGGCGTGCCTCGTCGATGGGGACGTCTTCAATAGCACCGTAGGATCCGTAGCCAGCGTTGTTGATGAGCACGTCAATGCGGCCTTCTGCATCAATGATCTGCTGCACGGCGGCTTCCATGGACGCCTCATCGGTAACGTCCAGGCTGAGCGCTTTCACGCCCTCGGAGGCGAGCTCTTCAATCTTCTCAACGCGGCGGGCAGCACCGTAGACGGTGTAGCCGTAGCGCACCAGTAGCGGCGCCACGTCGTAGCCGATACCGGAGCTGGCGCCGGTGAGAAGAACAACGGGGCGTTGCAGTGACTTGGGCATTGCGTATCCTTTCGGGTTGCTCCCCTTTCGGGTTGTTCCCTGCAGTGGTAGCGGGCATATTAGCGGGCGGGTACTTTCAGGGTACGCTCACGCGGGGTGAACCGGCGTGCAGAAAGCTCAGGGCGTAGCGTGAGGGTATTCTCACCGGCATATGTGAGGGCAGGAAGACAGAGAAAAAGCTCGCCGCGGCATCCTGTGCAGATGCGGCGGCGAGCTAAGGTTTTGGGGTCAGGGGTTTAGAGGCCGGGGTTTAGACCTCTTCGACGTCGATGTTAACCTTGGGTTCGGGGTGCGATTCGCCGGTCAGCATGGTCACTAGCAGGGTGGAGTCCTTCACGGCGCGCAGGGAGTGCAGCAGCTTGGCGGTCACGTGAATCGGCTTGCCGGGTACCAGGGTAATATCGCGGTCCTTCACGTGGAAGATAACTTCACCCTTGAGCACCTGCACGAAGACGGGGTGGACGCTGTGGTGCTCGTGCCAGGACTGGCCTGCAGCCAGTTCCATGAGGGTCAGGTTGCCGCCGTCGGCATCAACGATCTTGCGGGCCTGGGGCTTATCTTCAAAGGGGGTCAGCGCTTCGGTGAGCTGGGGGAATACGAGGACGCGGCCTTCATGGGCACCTGCCATGGTACGCACCTTTCTCTTCAGGGGTGAGTGAAAGGGGGCGCGCACCCCCTCTCTAATATTGGTATTAAAAATACTAAATTTCTTATATTGTATTCCCCTCCCCGCACCCGGACAATATCTCAGCTCACATCAAGCTGAAACATCCCGCGCAAGGAGGGGAACAACATTTACTGATAACTCCACACCTTCGAATAGGCGGAGCGATTACTATTACGCGGACGCAACAGGTTCACCATCAACGCCGTCGTACCAAAGCTCACCGCAATAATCATGCAGGTCGCCGCGGTAAACGCACCACCGGGAATCGGCGCAAAAATCGCAATCAGATACAGGATGACCGCGCAGAACGACAGGAACAGCGTCGCAATCGTCATCAACGGCACCAGCACCAAACCACCGCGCGCCGGCACCGCAAAATCTGCCGGACGCACATAACGCAACACGCCCATACCCACGACCGTCCAGATGGCGGTGACCAGAATAGCGGTCACCACATCCGCCGGGCGATGCCAACCGTTAATAATCGTGGAGGCACCCGTCAGGCAGGTCGCCAACGCCGCGCAGAGAGCCACCGTGGGCCGCAAAAAACGAGGCGCCGCTAGGAAGAGCGCCGCGCCAGCCGCCGCCGCGAAGGTCGTGTGGCCACTGGGCGCCGAGTTGCTCAGCGCCTCCTGAACACCCAGGTCGGGCTTCACGATCAGGTAGTGCTTGAGCAGATACGTACTCGTCACCGCCGCAGCCCCAACTAGCACGCCAATCAGCGAGGGCAGGAACCGGTGCTTCCAAATCAGCACCGCAATCAGACCCAGCACCGCAATCACACCAACAATCGTGGGCAAAGAATCCAACGCCGTCAGGGTCGGACCGCGGTAACTCTTGAACTGGTTCGCGTACTCGGTGTACGCCTGCTCATCAACCTGCTGGCCGGTCGCCGTATAAATGAAGAACACGAACGCGCCGTAGAGAGACAGGCCCAAGAACAGCAACGCCATCACGTGACGCATCAAAATACCGGTACTCGGAAGATGATGCCCCTGCTCTTCGCCGGGACGATTCACCGGGCGACCCGAAGCATCCACGGGAACCTGACCGGTCTGAACATACGCACCGTTCGGGTAGGCAGCGGCAGGATACGCCTCGGGAGGATAAGCCACCGGCTGCTGAGGTGCCTGCGGAGGCATCGCACGCGTGGGAAGAGGCTGTTGAGCACCCATCTGAGGCGCACCCATTGGGGAGGCACCCATCTGATTGTTCAGCGGGAAACCGCTCACCGGAGGCTTCGGCGGATCGAGGCGGCGCGTAGCCTGCATCGGCTCATCCGCGCTGTAGTTCCCCTGAGAGGCGCGTTCCTGCGGCGAGGGAATCGTCTCAGGAATCTTAATGGGGGCACGGTAAACGCGCGGCAAAGGACGGGTCGCACCAATAACCTCTGAGGTGTCGGGGTGCGAAGAAATAACTTCGGTATTCGCCGATTCAGCGTTCGCGGAACCGGTATTCATGGAACCTGCAGGCGCAGTTTTGTTAGCCGGCGAGGAACCGTAATCCGTCAAAACTTTCGTGCGGTCATCACTGTGCGCAGTAGCAGGGGTAGCCGTCTCGTGGGAGGCGAGCACCTGGGTAGCGTCCTGATAATCAGAAAGCACCGCAGTCGGGTCCTGATAATCGGAGAGAACCGCAGTCTCATCAGAGGAAAACACCGTAGTGGGCGCGTTATCGGCAGCGGCTGCACGCACGTCATCGGGGTGAAGCACACTGGTAGCGTCGAGGTTTTCGGAGCTCTCCCAACCGGAGTTTCCCGAACCTGATGTATTCGCTTGCGGTGTCTTCTTCATAACCCTTCGTCCCTTCTCGCCCTCATGTCTGTTAGCCATACCCGAGCCCGCCGATGCCAGCCCCTCAAAACAGTAGCCCCCAAGCTGCCGTTTTATGCGAAGCACCGTCCGAGTTCTCGGGCGAATAACTACCTACTATCCCAGGTTAAGCTATGAAAAACTAAAGTTTTTTCGACCACAACCTGAGAGTTTCCAGAGAATGCGTGACAGGGTGCGAGCGCACCCACCCGCCCCCGGAATGTTATGGTGAGCTCATAGCGCATCACAGAAGGGCAGATACCTTGAACACCAGTATGAGCGTGCCGCCTCTCGGCTACGGTTTTCACCTCACGAACACTCCCCTGCCGCCGCTACAGGAGGTTCTGGAGAACCTGTTCACGGTCGAAATTCCGATGACGGTCACCTTCCGTGGGGTCAATAGCCGCCAGAGCGCGCTGATTTGCGGCCCGTACGGCTGGGGCGAGTTCGCGCCCTTCCTCGAGTACGGTCCGCAGGAGTCTGCGGCGTGGCTTGCCTGCGCGCTGGAGGCGGCGTGGCTGCCCACCCCGGAGCCGGTGCGTACGCGCATCCCGCTGAACGCCACTCTGCCCGCAGTACCTGCGGAGCGTGTGCCGGAGGTGCTCGCCAAGTACGAGGGTGAGATTCAGGAACTGAAAATCAAGGTGGCGGAGAAGGGTCAGAGCCTCGCCGACGATATTGCCCGCGTGGCGGCGGCACGAGATGCACTCCCGAATGCACGCCTGAAGGTGGACGCGAACATGGGCTACACCCTCGCCGGTGCCCTTGAAGCGCTACGCAAGCTCTGCGAGTACGGCATTATCTACGCCGAGCAGCCCGTGGCGACCATTGAGGACATGGCTGCGCTCCGCTTTGCCATCGCCAAGGAGGGGCTGCCCGCCCGCATTGCCGCCGACGAGTCGATCCGTAAGGCGGAAGACCCGCTGAAGGTGGCTCGCGCGAACGCCGCGGACCTCATGGTTATTAAGGCGGCACCGCTGGGTGGTGTGCGTCGTGCGCTCGCGCTGGTTGAGCAGGCGCAGCTTCCGGCGGTGGTTTCTTCGGCATTGGAGTCTTCGGTGGGCATTGCCACCGGTGCCTCTCTGGCGGCCTCCCTACCTACGTTGAGGTACGGGTGCGGTCTGGGCACGGTCTCCCTCATGGCTGAGGACGTTACCGACGAGCCGCTCATCGCCCGCGACGGGTTCATGGATCTGCGCACCATCACCCCCAGCCCGCAGCGCCTGGAGCGTCTCGCCACCGACAAGCAGACCCGCCAGTGGTGGGTGGAGCGAGTCACTGCCTGCTACCGGGTACTGGAACGCGCCTCCGGACTGTGAAGACTGTAGTTATCAAGGTTGCACCCGTGAAGGGTAACCATAACTGAATGAAAAACCTTACGGCATTAGAATGGTACGGTGACTGAAAACCGCTCAACCCCCGCCATGCTCACCGCAGTATCCGTGCTCGATTCGCTGATTCGTGCCGGTATGCGGCATGTTGTCGTGTCTCCGGGATCCCGTAGCGCACCTCTTGCGTACGCTATTGCCGCCGCCGCTGAAGCCGGCGCCCTCATTGCGCACGTGCGCGTGGACGAGCGAAGTGCAGCCTTTACTGCCCTGGGTATTGCCAAGGCGTCCGGTCAGCCCGTGGGTCTGGTGTGCACCTCCGGTACGGCTCTGGGCGAGTACGTGCCCGCTGTCATGGAGGCGTACCACGCCGGCGTGCCCCTGGCGGTGCTGAGCGCGGACCGCCCGGAGCGTCTGCGCGGTAGCGGCGTGAATCAGACGACCCGTCAGGCGAGTTTCTTCCATCCTTTTGTGCGTGCTGAAGCCGATCTGACCTCCTACCCCGAGCAGGTGGAGGGCGAGCAGACTCAGGCTTTTGCCGCCTGCTTGAATGCGCTGACCGGTCGTAGCGCCGAGCACTGGCGCAAGCAGTCGGCGGAGCCGATTGGCCCGGTGCACCTGAACATTTGTTTCGATACGCCGCTGACCCCCTCTGGCCGTTTTGCGCAGATGCTGCCGCAGTGGGCGCAGAGCCTGCTGGAGGATTACGACCCGCAGGCTGAGGGCCGTGCCCGCGCCGCCCGCGCTGAAGGTTCCGGGCTCTCCAGCGCCGAGCAGCGTTGGCTTCTGGATTCTTTGGAGGCGCAGGCGGACCTGGCGGAGTTCACTCCGGCGCACCGCACCGTGGTGGTTGCCGCTGACGGTGCCGGCGAGTTTGCGGCTGAGTTCGCGCGCGTGCTGAACCTGCCGCTGTTTGCGGAGCCTTCCTCCGAGGCGCGCCACGGCGCAACCTCCATTCCTCACTACCCGCAGCTGCTCGCTGATGGTTCGTTCGCCCCCGCCGCGCAGATTGAGCGTGTGGTGCTCTTCGGCCACCCGACGCTTTCGCGCCCGATTACCGCATTGCTGGAACGCGAAGATATTCAGTGCGCGTTCTACGCCCCGCGCCGCGCCAGCTGGTACGAGCCGGGCGCTCGCTCCTTCGTGGAGCTGCCGACCCCGCGCGAGCTCGCCGAGTTTGCGTGCGCATCCTCTGCTACCGCTGATGAGCTGGTGGACGAGCTGAGCTGGCTAGAGCAGTGGGTTGAGCCCGCCCGCGAGCTGCAGGATGAGTGCCTGCGCGCCATTGCCGCCTACGAACACCCCGGTGCTGAGAGTTCAGTAGGCAGCGCTGAGAGCTCGGTTGACTACACCGATTACCGCAACCGCACCGCCGGCCGCTCCTACGCCCGCCGCGTCTGGCAGGATGCGGTGGCTCAGCGCCGCCTGCTCGTACTGGGTTCTTCAAACCTGGTGCGTGATTTGGATGCGGCAGCCCCCGCTCTGGGTGAGCCCGCCCCCGCGCGCGTGTTTGCTAATCGCGGTCTTGCCGGTATTGACGGCACGATTGCGACCGCTATTGGTGTATCCCTGTCTGGCTACTACCCTGCCGGTGTAGATGAGAACTCCCGCCCGATTATTGGTGGTGCCGCCCTGCCGGTGACCCTGCTGTGCGGCGATCTGACCTTCCAGCACGATGTGTCCTCGCTGAACCTGCCGAATACTGAGCTTCTGCCCGAACTGCGCGTTGAGGTCTTTGACGATGCCGGCGGCGGTATTTTCACGACCCTTGAACACGGTGATATGGCTCGTCAGGAGCAGTTCACCGCTGCGGTGGATCGTTTCTTCACGGTGGCTGCCGCCCCGAATACTGATTTGGCGCGTATGGCTGCCGGTTTTGGAACCGAATCGGGCGTTGAGGTGCGCATTCACACACCCTAAAGCCGTTTCTAAAGGCTGCAGGCTAAGCCCCGTGCGCAGGGTTGACCGATATACTGAAAACTACCTGTGCCGTAGCCTTCCGTGGCTGAACGCTAGCCGGTCGTAGCGGTTTCACTCGCCGCTGCATTCGCGTTTTTGCGCGCCTGCTGACGTAAGGCACCCTATCTATCATTTATTGACATTCACGCTCTTGCCGCTGATGCACACCGCCCGCGACCCGAGGTTTTACCCCGGTGAGCCCGGTGCATGCGGCGGACGTTGCCCCCAAGGATTCTCATGAGCTCACTCGATATTATTGTTGCTGTCCCCTCCGGAGCCGGTTGGGTTCCCGTACACGCCATGGCGGAGCTTCTCGCCCGCTACACCGGCGGCACCGTGCACACCGTGGATGTGGGCGCATCCCTCAGCAAGGAAACGAAGCTTCTGGCGCGTCTGCCCCGCCTCAAGGGCGGCTCGAAGCGTTGCCTGGTGATTGCTTCTGATCCCGGTCAGCTGTACGCCATTTCGCAGCGTTCCTTCGCGTTCCGCCGCTACGGCGCGGTCTACGGCTGGGTGATTGATAGCTTCTGGGATGACCGTATTCCTGCGGTGGCTAAGTCCTCCACCTACGACCGTATTTTCGTTGCGGATGTTGACGACGTTCAGCCCTGGACTGCCGCGGGCGTGAAGAACCCCGGCGTTCTGCCCTGGGGTGCGGATGTTTGGAGCAAGTTCAGCGACCGTCTGGCTACTCTGGGCTCAAAGAGCACCGACCTGCTGCGCGTGGGCCGTCAGCCCGCCGCCTACGAAGATGACGAGGCGACCGCCGCCCTCGCCGCTGAGCTGGGTCTGAGCTTTGAGGGCCGCCCGCCCTTCGGTGCAAATGACCGCGAGTCGGCTCAGCATCTGCAGGATTCGCTGAACCGCGCGAAGTTCCTGCTGGCGTTCTCCACTTCGGTCAGCCCGGCGCCGTACACTCACCCGACCAAGGAGTACATCACCGGTCGTTGGACCGATGCCCTGGCTTCGGGCGTGACCGTGGTCGGCAAGGTTCCGAACACCACCACCGTACGTGAAATCCTTTGGGATGGCGCGACCATCGACATTGATCATGCGGATGCACGCGCGGGCCTCGCGCAGGTTGCCGATGCGGTCTCCCGTTGGACCCCCGCGCAGGGTGAGCAGCAGATTCGTCAGGCGCTGCAGCACCTGGATTGGCGTCACCGTTTCGTGCAGCTTTGCGAGGCAATGGGTGAAGTCCCGGCTTCTTTGCAGGCTGATTGCGAGGCAATGCGCGCCCAGTACGTTCAGCGCTAAATACGTGCCCTAAGGTTATGGGTATATAAAAGGTGAGGGCTGGTTTCTATCATAGAAACCAGCCCTCACCTGTATTTATGCCCCATGAGGCATATTGCATACGGGGTTTTAGTACGAAGCCTGACCCAGAGTAATCGGACCCGTGAAACCACTGGTATCCGGGTGATCCGCTTCGAGGTACGCCGCTACCGGTGCGCCTTCAAGCTGAGCCAAACGATCCAGCAGGAAGCGAGTAGCACCCGGTGCATACGGCAACTTATACATTGCCGCGGTCGTCGCCTCGTCATCACGATTTAAAGTGGAGGAACGAATCGACTCAATAGCGGTCACCATGGTGTTGCGTTCACGCTCCACGAAGGTGCGGTCTACCGGCTCACCGTTACCGGGCACAAACACGCGGTAACGATCAAATTCGAGCACGGCACCGAGAGTATCAATCCAACGGTCGGGGAAAGAATCCTCAAAGTAGGGGTCGGTACCCTCTTCAATCAGACCGCCCATGAACAGCACGTCCTCTACACCGACCATAATGTCACCGTCGGTGTGGCCGGGTCCCATGTACATGAGGGTTGCGCTACGCTCACCCAGGTCGATGGGGGTGAAAGTGATGCCGTCGCCCCTATTGGCGACCAGGCGGTTGGGAACGACAATATTGGTGGCGGCACCCTGATTGTGTGCCATTTCCGGTTCCAGCGTCTCGACGTAGGGACGCTGCGCCTCACCGTATTTACGGATTGCACGCGCGGCGCGAGGATGCGCCCAGAATTCTTCGGTACCCATTGCCGCGAAAACATCGTTGCCGAAGAAACGCTCATAGTGTCCGTGAGTGTTTACAACGGTAATAGGAAGGCGCGTGAGACGGCGAACCTCATCATAAATTTCGGTTGCCTGACGGGGACCTGCGCCGGTATCTACGACTAGTGCACGCTCCAGTCCGAGGACCAGTCCGGTGTTCAGTCGGTAGTTGTCGGTCGCAATGCGGTACACGCCGTCTGCGAGTTCAATAGTACGAGCCATAGATACAACCCTACTGTAATTTTTGGTACTTGCGGGGCTATTCGGGCTTCCAGAGAACAGAAATTTACTGTTCGGTAACAATTCAAGGCAATGAAAGTGAATTATTTTGCACAAAATTATCTCTAGTGATAAGAAAGTGGTGAGCCTTATCAACCTCTCTGGATTGTTTGAACAGCACATCATCACCAAAGGAGCCCCTCGAAAAGCCCGGCGCGCATCCGTAGAAGCAATATTTATGCCACGATGCCACTCAACCTAGAGTCGTGCGCACGGTTACCCCGCATCTAACGCCCCTATAGGATAGGAGTATGACTTCTTCCCCTACCCCTCCCTCAGCTCAGCCTTTCCCCAGCGGTACCGGACGCTACGCCCCCTCCCCCTCGGGGGATTTGCATCTGGGTAATTTGCGTACCGCTATTTTGGCGTGGGCGATGGCTCGCCGCGGTGGCAAGCCCTTCTATCTGCGCGTGGAGGATTTGGATCGCGTGCGCCCGGGTGCTGCAGAGCGTCAGATTGCTGATTTGGCGGCGCTGGGCCTGGATTGGGACGCGAGCCCCGGCGCCCCGACAGAGCGCGTTGAGGGAGCCGAGATCAAAGAGGCGGGCGTACTGTATCAGAGCACGCGCCTTGCCGCCTACGAGCAGGCGGTTGCGCAGCTGCGCGAGGCGAACCTCGTCTATGAGTGCTTCTGTACCCGCCGCGAAATTCAGGAGGCTTCTAGCGCCCCGCACGGTGCGCCGGGCGCATACCCGGGCACCTGCCGTGAGCTGAGCAAGGCGCAACGGGAGGAGCGCCGTGCTCAGCGTCCGCCGGCTCTGCGCCTGCGTGCCGAGTGCACGAGCTACACGGTGCAGGATGATCTTTACGGCACCTACACGGGGCTGGTGGATGATTTTGTGTTGGTGCGCAATGATGGCACCTACGCCTATAACCTGACCTCCGTGGTGGACGATGCGTTTGTGGGGGTTGAGCAGATTGTGCGCGGTGATGATCTGCTCCCTTCGGCGCCTCGCCAGTCGTATTTGGCGCAACTTTTGGGTTTGACGCAGCCGCGTTACGCTCACGTGCCGCTGGCACTCAACGAGGAGGGTAAGCGCCTGGCGAAGCGTGACGGGGCGGTAACCCTGCCGCAGCTACGTGAGGCGGGTGTCGAGATTCCGACGATTTTGGGTTGGATTGCCGCGTCTATTCCGGTGTATAACGCTGATGGCTCCGCCCATTCCGCGGATGTTCCGGTGCCTAATGCAGCGGCGATTTTGGAGCGTTTTGACCCGGCTCGTATGGCTTCTGAGCCGTGGGTTGTGAGGGATCTCTAAGCCTCTGTGACATTGTTGTGTAACAGTTCAACACTCCGAACGGCTTTTAAATTTTTCGTTTAATTCGTTTTAGATGCATATGCCATTGAGCGTTTGCGTTGCTTTTCAACTACATATCTTTCACTCAAGTGCCCGTAACCCTGAATTCCAGGGGTTTTTCGGGCACTTTTTCGCACACGCTCCCACATTGCCCCACGTGTACGACCAAGGAATTTACACAGAAAATAAATATTTATTCCATAGCTTCTCATTCCTAGACGTCAAATAGACTTTATTTTCAGCCCCTCAAAGCCTAGACTGTATCCTATGCCACTCATAAAGTTATGGGGTAGCGCATAAATACACACGGGCGCACACTATCACCAGGAGAGAAGGAACATTATGGCCGCGAGTACATACCAGGTCATCGCGCTGGCGATTTATTTTGTTGCCATGATCGCAATCGGCCTATGGGCAAATAGCAAAAACAACAGTCTTGACGACTATGTGCTGGGCGGGCGACAGCTCTCCCCCACCGTCGCCGCTCTCTCAGCGGGCGCCTCCGACATGTCCGGTTGGCTCCTCATGGGTCTGCCCGGCGCCGTCTACCTCAGTGGCCTCTCCCAGGCATGGCTCGCCGTCGGTCTGACCATCGGCGCATGGTGCAACTGGAAGTTCGTGGCACCGCGACTGCGTAGCTACACCGAAGTAGCAGGCGACGCCGTGACCGTCCCCGTCTTCCTGAGCAACCGCCTCCATGACACCAAGCGCGTACTGCGCATCGTCTCCGGCGTCGTGATTCTGGTGTTCTTCACCTTCTACGTCTCCTCCGGCATGGTGTCCGGCGGTCTGTTCTTCAAGTCCTCCTTCGGACAGGAATACCACACCGGTATGCTCCTGCTGGCAGGCATCACCGTGTTCTACACCTTCTTCGGCGGCTTCATGGGCGCATCCTACACCGACATGGTTCAGGGCCTGCTCATGCTCGCAGCACTCATTGCCGTTCCGGTCGTCACCATTATTGACCTCGGCGGCGTGGGCCCCGTGGTTGAGTCCATCAGCCAGGTACGCCCCGACGCGCTGAGCATCTTCGCAGGCACCACCTTCGCCGGTATCGTTTCATCCCTCGCGTGGGGTCTGGGCTACTTCGGCCAGCCGCACATTATCGTGCGATTCATGGCAATGCGCACCCCCGCGGACGCTAAGTCCGGCCGCCGCATCGGCATCAGCTGGATGGTCCTGACCGTGTTCGGTGCACTGAGCGGCGCGTTCATGGGTATCGCATACTTTGCACGCCACCCCGAGGCATCCCTCACCAACCCCGAAACCGCTGAGTCGGTCTTCCTGGACCTCTCCCAGATTCTGTTCCACCCCCTCGTTGCGGGCCTGATTCTGGCTGCGGTTCTGGCGGCAATTATGTCCACCCTCTCCTCGCAGCTGATCGTGTGCTCCTCCGCTCTGGTGGAGGACCTCTACGGCATCTTCTCCTCGAAGAAGCTCAGCGCGTCCAAGTCTCTGTGGCTCGGCCGTGCAGGCGTGGCAATCGTGGCACTGGTCGCCGGTGCCCTGGCATGGAACCCCAACAGCTCCATTCTGCAGCTGGTCGCATTCGCTTGGGCTGGCTTCGGTTCGGCATTCGGCCCGACCGTTCTGCTCTCCCTCTACTGGCGTAAGCTGACCACCCAGGGTGCACTCGCCTCCATGATCACCGGTGCCGTTGTGGCATTTGCATGGGGCCAGAGCCCGATGAAGTCCGTGCTCTACGAAATGGTTCCCGGCTTCGCTTCGGCAATGCTGGTCGCAATCATCGTCTCCCTGGTCACCTACAAGAAGAACCAGGTCATTGACGAAGAGTTCGACCGCGCGGTAGAGCTCGCAAAGGTCAAGTAGCCCCTAGGTAACCAAGACTGGGTAAGGTTCCTTACCCAATCTCTAGGGCCCGGGCCGCACACACGCGGTCCGGGCCTTCCTATATGCTCGGCAACCTGATTCGCTATGCTAGGCAACCTGATTCGCTATACCGGGCAACCAAGTTCACAGCCTCAGACAGCGCCCGGGCAACGTAGAATAGGGTCTATGACTGCACAACTTCCCGAAAAGGTCTCGGACATCTTCAACCCCGCCGACTGGCGCGTCGTCGAAGGCTTCGAAGACTTCACCGACATCACCTACCACCGCCAGGTTGAGCGCAACGAAAACGGCGAAATCCTACGCGATCTGCCCACCGTGCGCATCGCATTCGACCGCCCCGAGGTCCGCAACGCATTCCGCCCGCACACCGTGGACGAACTCTACCGCGCCCTCGACCACGCCCGCATGACCTCCGACGTAGGTACCGTACTGCTCACCGGCAACGGCCCCTCCGCCAAGGACGGCGGCTGGGCGTTCTGCTCCGGCGGCGACCAGCGCATCCGCGGCCGCGACGGCTACCACTACGCCAGCGGCGACACCGCAGAAAGCATCGACCCGGCACGCGCAGGCCGATTGCACATCCTGGAAGTGCAGCGCCTCATCCGCACCATGCCCAAGGTCGTTATCGCCCTCGTCTCCGGCTGGGCTGCAGGCGGCGGCCACTCCCTGCACGTGGTAGCTGACCTGACCATCGCCTCCGAAGAGTACGGCAAGTTCAAGCAGACCGACGCAACCGTCGGCTCCTTCGACGCGGGCTACGGTTCGGCACTGCTCGCACGCCAGGTGGGTCAGAAGTTCGCCCGCGAAATCTTCTTCCTCGCCAAGGAATACGACGCACAGCGCATGTACGAAATGGGCGCAGTCAACGACGTAGTCCCCCACGCAGAACTCGAAAACAAGGGCCTGGAATACGCGGCGCACATCGCCCGCCAGTCCCCGCAGGCAATCCGCATGCTCAAGTACGCCTTCAACCTGCCTGATGACGGCATGCTCGGCCAGCAGGTCTTCGCCGGTGAGGCAACCCGCATGGCGTACATGACCGACGAGGCCGTGGAGGGTCGCGACGCGTTCTTGCAGAAGCGTGACCCGGACTGGTCCAACTACCCCTACTACTTCTAAGAGACAGTCCCCTCTACAGAAGTAGTTTCAGATGCATAGGCTCGGAGCCGGATTCAACCCTGAGAACCTCAGCTAAGAATCCGGCTCCGGCGCATTTGATGCCGCCCCTCTCTTTTTCCCCGCCCCGGCATATGACACCGGCGCATAACAGCACGCAGCCGCTACCAACAGCCGCTAAGGATTTAGCCATGATGAACACCCCCGTACCCGGGCTCATGCCCTCCCCCGCCCCGCAGGAGGCTGCCCTGCACCCGCAGGCGGTACAGGTGCGCGCCGACCAGCCCGCCGACCCGCACACCATGCTGGGCGCCTTTGAGCAGCTACTGGGCAGGTACGCGGCGGATGCTGGTGCGGGCGCGGCTGCGGAGCCTATTGCCCTGGTGGTGGGCACCTCCGGATCCACCGGAACCCCCAAACGCACCGCACTGACCGCGCGAGCTCTTGCCGCTAGCGCGGCAGCCACCGAGCGCTTCTTCGGCTCAAACTCCGATGCCGCCTCGCAGTGGCTTCTGGCTCTTCCGGCGCACTATATTGCCGGCGCGCAGGTGCTCGCCCGCTCCGTGCTCGCAGGCACCGCCCCGGTCATTGCCCGCTCCGTGACCGAGCCCGTGCACTTTAGCCCCGAGGTTTTCCTGCAGGCGGTTGAGCGCATGAGCTCGGCACGCCGGTTTATCTCCCTGGTGCCCACCCAGCTCCATAAACTGCTCGAAAGCGCGGACACCAACCCGCACCTGGGCGCTGAAATTCACGAGGCGCTCGGCTCCTTCACTGGCATCCTACTCGGAGGCGCCCCCGCCAGCGCCGACCTGCTCGCCGCCGCCACCGCCCTGGGGCTGAACACGGTGACCACCTACGGCAGTGCCGAAACCGCCGGCGGATGCGTCTACTCCGGCTCCGTACTGCCCGGCGTGCGGGTTAAACTCGTCCCCGAAGAAGGTATGCCCGCCGTACCGGATATTGAGGGGAAGTCGGCGAATGAAGAGTCTGTGCAGGTGGGCCGTATTTGGATCAGCGGTGCGCACCTCGCCAGCGGCTACATTGGCGACGCCACCCGCACCGCCGAGCACTTCTTCACCGCCGCCGACGGCACCCACTGGTACCGCACCGACGACTACGGGCTGTTGAGCCCTGCAGCGGCGCCCAACAGCAACAAGAACTGTAGTGAGCAGCGCCTGCAGGTGCTCGGCCGTAGCGACGACGTACTCATCAGCGGAGGCGTAAAAATCTCCGCCCGCGCCGTGGCGACCGTCCTCGAAGAGCACCCCACCGTACGCGAAGCCTGCGTAGTCGGCCTACCCGATGCCCGCTGGGGCACAGCCATTGCCGCCGCGGTCACGCTCGTACCTTCTGCCGGTGCCGCGGTTGCGCCTACCGAGAATCGCCCCGCCCTGAACGAAGAACTCTGCGCCCTGCTGCGTGCCCGCTGCGCCGAAAAGCTCGGCGCCCCCGCCGCACCCAAGCAGCTGAGCATCCTGCCGGATTTCCCGCTCACCAGCACCGGCAAGCCGGACCGCGCAAAAATATACAGTATCCTGGACAGAGACTACCGTCAGGGCTAAAGCAGGCTCATCCGCGGGTTTTCACCCCGCACACGCAGTCGCACGCCCTGACCGTCACCGTCACAACCCGTCTCATCACAAAACCCACGCATCATACGCACATAGACCCGGAAGGAACCCCCGTGGCAACTGCCGCCCAATGGATTGAAGGCGCTCGCCTGCGCACCCTGCCGCTCGCCGTCGCCCCCATTATTGCCGGCTCAGCTGCCGCCTACGAGGTCAACGAATTCAAGCCGCTCTACGCATTCTTGGCGTTCCTCGTCGCGTTCTTCCTGCAGGTCGGCGTGAACTACGCCAACGACTACTCCGACGGCATCAAGGGCACCGACGAAGACCGCGTAGGTCCGCTACGCCTCGTCGGTTCCGGCGTGGCAAGCCCCCGCTCCGTCAAGTACGCCGCCTTCGCCTGCTTCGGCCTAGCGATGCTTGCCGGTCTTGCCCTGGTGGCTCTGGCGAACCAGTGGTGGTTCCTGGCGATTGGCGCCTCCAGCGTCTTCGCGGCGTGGGGCTACACCGGCGGCAAGCACCCCTACGGCTACATGGGCCTGGGCGACGTGTTCGTCTTCGTCTACTTTGGTCTGGTCGCGACCCTGGGCACCCTCTACACGCAGGCGCACGCCCTGACCCTGCTCGGCTGGGTTGGTGCTATCGGCATTGGTCTGATTTCCTGTGCGCTGCTCATGGCGAATAACGTACGTGACATTCCCACCGACATTGAGGCGGGCAAGCTGACCATGGCGGTCCGCCTTGGCGAACGCTGGTCGCGCATCACCTACATCGTGGAGATGGCGTTGGCACTGGGCCTGGGTGTGCTCCTGCTCGATGAAAACCCCTGGTTCCTGCTGATCTTCCTGCTGGTCGGCCCGACCATCCACTCCTGCGTGACCGTGTGGACGCGCGGCGGCCGCGACCTGATTCCCGTGCTCAAGCAGGCGGGTATTGTGGCGCTCGTATACTCCGTGATCCTTGCCCTCGCCGTGTGGCTGGGCTCGCTGGACATTATTAGCCACGAGGTTCAGGTGTTCACCGGTTACTAAGCCGACGTACAAATCTGCGCCGGATTACCGCGCCATTACGCCGCTAGCGGGCACCCGGTTCACAGTTCCGCAATAACGCGGCGGTATGTCATAGTAGTGCTTATGATTCGAGCCATGCTGATTATTGGCGGCGCCGCCCTCATCGTGGGGCTGACCCTCTACACCCTCTTGGACGCCGTCCGCACCCCCGCACACGAGGCGCGAACCCTGCCCAAGTGGCTGTGGGTTCTCGTCACCCTGCTCTTCCCCGTGGTGGGCCCGCTCATGTGGCTTATCCTGGGCCGCCCCAAGGCACAGCCCGCAGCAGGCGCTCCTCGCCCCGGCTTCGGTCAGCGACGCAACACCCCGGCACCCTCGGTATCTTCCCCCGACGACGATGAAGAGTACCTGCGCTGGCTCAAAGCAAAAGCAGAACGCGAACGCCACAGCCGCGAAGCAGAATCGAACAACAAGCAGGATTCTGCTCATAAGGATTCCGAGCCTAAGGACCCTGAGCTTAAGGATCCCGAGGACGGCACGCCGAATCAGGGTAACGGGCAGAACTAGTCAGGACAGCTAGGCTCGCACCCCTAAAGGTTTACAGTAAGAGGCTGTGAGCGCATCCGCAACGGATGGGCTCACAGCCTCTTACTATGCTCAAAAACAGCTTCAGGAACTAGCTACCGGATGTTTCAGCTACCGGGCAGCTGAATCACGCCACCGTACAGCGGCGCCGCAGGCTCCGAATACCCCACAAAATGCGGCATCTCATGCTCAAAATCAGTGGTGCTAAACGCCAGAGTCGTAATCGACGCCAGGTTGCACTCACGGGCACGCGGGTCATGCTGCAGCATACGGCCCTCAACGCCCAGGCGAGTAATCCAAATCGGCAGCTGGTGCGACACAATAATCGCCTCCGCACCCTCACCGCCGCGCTCGTAGGCGGTACGCGCCGCATCCTGAACAGCCGCAGCCATACGGCGAATCTGATCCAGGTACGACTCACCCCAGGAGGGGCGCGCCGGGTTGTACAGCTTCGTCCAGTGACGCGGTTTCCTCAGCAGCTCCTGCGCGTTCACGTGCAGACCCTCAAAGTAGTTATCCGCCTCAATGACGCGCTCATCCGGCTGCGCGGTCAGACCCAGCAGCTCCTCAACCGGGGCGGCAGACTCACGGGTACGCTGCAACGGCGAGCAGACCAGATGCACGAAACGGGCGCCTCGCTCAGCACGAGCCGCGAACTCCTCAGCGCTCAGACGCACCATCTGCTGGCCCTTATCGGACAGACGGTAGCCGGGCAGACGGCCGTACACGATACGCTCGGGGTTGTGCACCTCGCCGTGACGCATGAGGTGAACTTTAATGGTGGAAGTTTCAGTCATAATCCCAGTCTCTCAGATAGCGCGCCGCACCCCAAACAAGTGACCCGCACATACCCTCTACAAATACAAAACCTGGCGTACAAAACCCGGCCCGCCAAAACTGCAGGAACGCGAAAACCCCGCCTCTCCATACGGAGGGCGGGGCGAAAGAAGTCTATTTACTTCTTGTTGCGGCGCTGGTGGCGGGTCTTACGAAGCAGCTTGCGGTGCTTCTTCTTGGACATACGCTTGCGGCGCTTCTTGATAACGGAACCCATAGGATTTCCTCACTTTACTCGTACCCGGCCGAGCCATTCGACTCGGTAGCTACCCGGGGATATTTATACCGGTATAACCGATCCAAAACGCATTTTAGGCACAGAAATACCCTTGCGTTTTAGAGCGCTACCTACCTAGAGTACTAGGTTTACCCCCATTTTCACCATTCGAGAGCGGCTTTTCAGGAGTTTTTCCCTGAATTTCCGCTTTTCCCGCGGGTATATCGAGGATATCTCGGGGCGAAAACGGGGATTCGGTAGCCCTAACGGCGCTTCTTCTTCGACTTCTTCGAGCCCTTAGCGCGGCCATGAGACAGCACCGAACCGGAAGAAGCTACAGCATCCTCAGGAGCGCTCTCCTCAGCCGAGGAGGCGACCTCTACCGATTCCGCAGCCGATTCCTGGGCGGGATTAGAAGCCTCAGCGGGTTCTTCAAGCGGCTCTTCTACCGAAACCTCTTCAGCGGCGCTTTCCTCAGCCGCCTCTTCTTCAGCCGCCGCATGCAACGCCTTCAAACGCTCAGCACGCTCAGCCTCGGCACGAGCCAGCGCCTCCTCATCAATGACGGGCTGGGACTCGGGCTTCGTTTCAGCCTTCAGGACCTGCTCCTTCTCGGCACTCTCCTGCGCTTCGTCATGCTCAGGTTCGTACACATCCACGCCAAAGAAACGCTTCATCTTCGAGAAGATGCCGCCGCGCTCCTGCACCGGCTCCTCATGCGGAAGCTTCTCGTAAGTATCGTGAATGGTCGCTGCCGCCTCAAGGCGGGTAGGCTCAGCAGGCTGAACGGCGGGCGCCTCCTGGCGCGCAGGGGCACGCAGAACATTCTCAGCCGATTCAGACTCCGCAGGAGCCGCGGCAGTCACAACAGCCGCGGGACGCGCGGTACGGGCAGGCGCAGTCAGCACCTTGCTACGATCCACAGGCTTAATGATGGTCGCACGCACCGGGGAAACAATCTGGCCGCTACGACGACGCGGAGCCGCCGTGGAGGCGCGCAGAACCTTCGCGGGACCCTCAGCCTCTTCCTGCGCGTACGCGGCAGGGACACTCGGCAGCTGACCGCTGGGGGTCTGGGAGCTGAGAGTCTGCGAGCTGAGGGGCTGGGAAGCGAGAGTCTGGGAGCTAGCCGCTACAGAAGCAACCGGTGCCGCAGAAGCAGCCGGGGTAACCTGCGATACCGAGGTGCTACGGCGCGGGGTGCCGAAGCTCAGCGGCACATCCGCGCTCACCGAATGAGCGGTAGGCTGCGCGGGAGCAGCAGGAGCTGCAGGAGCTGCAGCAGGTGCGGGCTGAGCAACAGCGGGAATGGAACGTTCTACCTTGTCAGAGCCAGAAGCGTTAGAGCTAGAAAGAACCTCGGCAGGCTCATCAACCCGATCCACAGGAGTCTCAGCAGCAGTCTCCTCAATGTAGACAATATCGCCCTCAGGCACCGTGTACTCCACGACAGAAGACGGAGCAGAAGCCTGAACAGGCTCAGCCGCAGGCTCCACAGAAGCGGGTGCCGCAACGGGTGCATCTGCGGCGGGCAGACCCTCCACATCAGCGAAGGACGGGTCATCCTGCATCAAATCATCAAAGTCATCAGCGGCAAACTCATCCACATCAACCGGCGCAAACTCAGAAGCAATCGGCTCACCCGGCAGACCATTCGCAGAGGTCGCCTCCTGCTCCAGGTCAATACCGGCATCGGAATACATGCCGCGCAGCTGACCAATCACCATGGCACGCGCAGTCGCAGCGTCGCCAGCCTTCAGAGCCTCCGCAATAGCGCGACTCTCAGCACGCAAACGCTCCACAGCGCTACTCCACAGCGGCATACGGCCCACCAGCGACAGCATCGACTCAAAGCTAGGCTGACGCACCGACGCGAGCAGACCCACCAGCAGCTCGTTACCACCGCAACGCATCACCTGGTGGTGGAACGTCAACAGAAGCTCCAGGAAGTCACGAATCGACAGGTCGAAGTCTTCCATCTGCTCCAGGACCTCGTCCATCTCCGCGAAGGAGACGGTTTTCGGGTCAATACGCGCAATCGCCCAGCTTTCCAGCAGAATACGGGTCTGCACCAGGTCACGAGTCGGGTAACGCGAACTGGACATGTGCAGGCGCAGAGCGGCACTCGCGGCAGCGGCAGGCTCATCACTCAGGTGTACCAGCATTTCCTTGCCGCGGCCGTTGTACAGCTGCACCAGATCCATATCTTCCAGGGTGCGCAGAGCCTCGCGAGTGCGGGAACGACCCACACCAATAGCGCGCGCAATCTCGCTATCGCTGGGCAGGTCCTGACCCAGCTGAATATTGCCCTCGAACAGTTCGTTCTCGAGCCAGCGCAGAATTTTACGATGAATAGCCACGTGAATGCGTCTTTCGGTTAGATAAAGGTGAGTGAGAGTGTGTGTGCTTTATCGATAAGTTATGCCGGAGGTTGAACGGCGTCAGGGCGCGCCTTAGCGGCGGCGGCCACGCAGGAAGCCGAAGAGACCACCGCGATGGGTGTCCTTCGCCTCGGTACTGGTCGTCTCAGTGCTGGGGCGGTACACCGAATCGTAGGCGGGCATGGTCTGATACTCAGCCTCTTCAGAGGAGGGCTCAGACTTGCTTTCAGCCTTGTCAGACTCTTCTACAGCGGCCTTCTCGGGGGCAGATTCTTCAACTGCAGGCTTCTCAGCAACTACGGTTTCTTCAACCGAGGGCTTCTCCTCAGCCTTTTCTGCAAGCTGTTCGTTGACAGTCTTCTCAGCCACCGCAGGCTCCTCGGCAGCAGGAGCTTCGGGGATCACAGCGATAGGCTGAATCGAACCACCCACAACCGCAGCCGGGTCAATACCGTAAGACACCGCAGCCGCAGGCTGAGCGATTACCACCGGCTTATCCTCTACGACAGGCTTCGCCTCAGTGGTCTTGGTGGTCTCAGCGGGCTTCACCTCAGCGGATGCCGCCGGGGTAGCGGGCTGAGCGGGGGTTGCCAACGCCGCGGGGGTCACCCCAGCATCGTAACCGTACGATGCGGGAGTGAAGGGGCGCATCGGGGTGCTGTCCACTGCCTCTTCCTGCGGGGTAGGCTCAGTAGCTCCTGCCTTCTCAGCGACAGCTTCGGAAGCGGCACTCTCAGCAGCCTGCTCCGCAGGGCGCGAGTAGATGCGCGCGCTGGGGGTCAGGTACTGTGCGCGGGCGCGCTGAATGCGAGCCTGCTCGATTTCCTCGGAGGTGGGTGCCTCAACGGTGAGAGTTTCGGAGTCGGTCGCCTCGGGCTTCGGAGCACTCTTTTCGGAGGTCTTCTCGACCGGCTTCTCAGCTGCCGTCTTATCGGAGGCAGATGCAGTCACGCCACCGGGCAGTGCCACGGGTGCGTGCGCCTCATTGGACTGACGTGCAATCTGAACGGTCTCGTTGATCCACTCGGTCACGGTGGCGAATACATCCGGGTTCAGGGAGTAGAGGCGACGCTGCCCCTCCACGGTCACGGAGACCACATCTGCATCGCGAAGGACTTTCAGGTGCTTCGAAATGGTCGGCTGGCTCATGCCCAGCTTTTCAACCACTGCACCCACCGTGTGGGTTTGCTCAGCGAGAATACGCACAATTCGGCGGCGAGTCGGATCCGCGATGACAGAAAAAACATCAGAATGCATATAGCGATTATGACATATAAAGTGACGCCTCAAGCTTAGAATGAGGCTGATACAGAAATTACCTTCAAAAATTCTGAAAGACCGCTGAATGCTACCTCAATATGAAGCACTGAAGGGGAGAAAAGCATGAAGTGCCTATCACATCTCGTGGAGATTTCCTGTATCTCATCCTAGGCATATGCGAGCCACCCAGACCCTCAATACTTATATAGCTAATTCAGAATATATAGTTTTCGTGGTTCCACCCACAAAACCAACCGCACGCCTTCTCCAAGCTCACATATTTACCCCCAAACCACCAGAGCCTCAACCCCCTCAGTAGGCACCCGGCGCGATACACTAGAAGGCGTCAAAACAGGCACATATCCGCCGCCCAACACACCAACACCCAGACCCGCTGAAGGAGGCGCATGGGACGCATACTCCGCCGCACCCGGCGCCGACACCACCACCCCCAGGGCCAGCTCAACCGCCGCTGGGACACCCTCAGCGGCACCACATCCGTGCCTCAAAAGCAGCAGGTTCACCGTAGTCGACGCGACCGTCTCGAGGCCGAAAACCTTAGCATCCTCACGAGTGTGCCCGGTATTGACCTCGATCGTCTGCTTGCCCTACGCGACCACGTGAGCGAAACCTCCGAGGTTCAGCGTAAGCGCGCCCCCATGGGGTTCAATCTGCAGACCCTCGAACGGTTCCGTGACTTTATTGACGTGACCGTTCTTGCCTCGCCTTCGCGCACCGCAATCACTGCGTTTCTGCTGGTCATCATCTTCTTTACGCTCACCTTGCTACTGCCCATCTCCTCCAATGATGGGCAGCCCGCGCCTTTCCACCACGCATTTTTTACCTCTACCAGCGCGGTGACGGTGACCGGCCTGACTACCGTCTCCACCGCCGAGCAGTGGTCCACCTTCGGTCAGGCAATGATTCTTGTGGCTTGTCAGGTCGGTGGTTTGGGTACTCTGACCATTACCTCCCTGCTGGCGCTGGCTATCGGCCGTAAGATGGGTCTGCGCACCAAACTCATCGCACAGGAAGACCTGAACATCAGCCGTCTTGGCGAGGTCGGTGGCATCATCAAGAGCGTCTCCTATGCTTCATTCTCCATCGAGGCAATCATTGCGCTTGTGCTGATTCCTCGTTTCCTGACCCTCGGCGAAGACCCGTTCCAAGCCATCTGGCACAGCATCTTCTACGCTATTTCAGCTTTCAACAATGCAGGCTTCACTCCGCATTCCGACGGCATCGTGCCTTACGGCCATGACCTTTTCCTGCTCGTGCCCATCTGCGTTGCGGTGTTCTTGGGCTCGCTCGGTTTCCCTGTTTTCATTGCGATTCAGCATCATCCTTTCCGCCCCCGCCACTGGTCGCTCACCGCGAAGCTGACCACCGTCACGACCCTGTTTTTCTTCGCCTTTGGCGCGTTCTTCTGGGGTCTCTTCGAGTGGAACAACCCCGCCACCATCGGTGACTACTCCGCAGGCGACAAGGTTCTGAACGCCATTTTTGCTTCTGTAATGATGCGTTCGGGCGGCTTCAATCTGGTCGATATGAGCAGCATTACCCCCGTCTCCACGCTCCTGACGGACATGCTCATGTTCATTGGCGGTGGCTCCGGCTCGACCGCGGGTGGCGTGAAGGTCACGACCATCGCCGTGATTGCCCTGTCTATCCTTGCTGAGGCGCGAGGCGATCAGAAGGTTGTCGCGTTCAACCGCACCATCCCCGAGTCCTCCCTGCGTATTGCTATCTCCGTGATTGTTATGGGTGCTACCGTGGTAGGTGTCGGCGCCGCGTCGATTCTGATTATTAGCGGCGCGGACCTCAAGGAGGTCATTTTCGAGGTCATCTCCGCCTTCGCGACCTGCGGCCTCTCGAATGGTCTCTCCTCCAGCCTGCCGCCGGCCGGTATCTACGTGCTCAGCGGCCTGATGCTCATTGGCCGTGTGGGCACCACAACCGCCGCGACCGGCCTGGCGCTGCGTTCACGCCGCCGCCTCTACAAGTTCCCCGAAGAAAGGCCCACCATTGGCTAGTGCACATAACGCCCCCGTCCTCGTGATTGGTCTGGGACGCTTCGGCTCCGCGGTGGCGGCCCAGCTGCGCCTGCAGAACAAGGAGGTCCTTGCTATTGAGAAGGACCCCGAGCTGGTGCAGAAGTGGTCCGGCGTGCTGACGCACGTGGTCTCCGCCGACGCGACCGATATCGACACCCTGCACCAGTTGGGCGCGGACGATTTCGGTTCCGCCGTGGTGGGTGTGGGCACCTCCGTGGAGGCATCCGTGCTAATTACCGCGAACCTCGTGGACATTGGTGTGGAGCGTATTTGGGCGAAGGCTATTACCCCCGCGCACGGCAAGATTCTGGAGCGTATTGGCGCGCACCACGTGGTCTACCCGGAGGCGGACGCCGGCCGCCGCGCCGCGCACCTCGTCTCGGGTCGACTGCTGGACTACATTGAGTTTGATGACGACTTCGCGATTGCGAAGATGCGCCCGCCGAAGGAAACCCACGGCTTTACCCTCGCCGAGTCGGATATCCGCTCCAAGTACGGTGTGTCCGTGGTCGGTATTAAGTCGCCCGGTGAGGACTTCACCTACGCGGATGCGACCACCCGCATTCACTCGCGTGACATTCTGATCGTGTCCGGTCAGGTGGACCTGATTGAGCGTTTCGCGGCGCGACCCTAAGCGCGTTTTTCCTCGCTGCGGCGATTATCTTCCCCAGCTCTGCTGGTTTTGAGGAGCCGCGGTTGAGTAGCCCACGATTAGACATAGAAAAGCAAATAGGCATAGAAAAACAGCCTCTTCCCGCTAAGCCGGGAAGAGGCTGTTTTTCTATAGTTTCAGCTAGTCAGGGGGATGCTACCGGACGGTATTAGTCCCCGCTGATTAGCTTCCGCTGATTAGTCCTCATCAGCGGTGTACAGCTGGCTCATTTCTGCCGAACGTGCCGCGCAGGCGCGCATCGCGTCCTCGGTCAGCTGGAAGAGGCCACCGTCCACGAAAGTGTTCAGTGCACGCTCGGTGGTGCCGTTCGGGCTGGTCACGGCGCGGCGCAGGGCGGGCGCATCCGGGTTGGTGTCGAGCAGGAAGCCCGCACCGGCGACGGTTGCGCTGGCAAGCTTGAGGGCGGTGTCTGCGTCCAGGCCGAGCTTCTCACCGGCGGCTGCCATTGCCTCCGCAAGCAGGAACGCGTATGCCGGGCCGGAACCGGAGACGGCGGTGACCGCATCCATCTGGTCTTCGCGGACCTCAACAACCAGACCAACGGTGCCCAGGACCTCTTCGACGAGCTTCTTCTGCTCGTCCTTCACGGTGTCGGTGGTGGAGATGGCGAGCACGCCCTTGCCCACGGAGGAGGGGGTGTTCGGCATGCAGCGAACAATGGGCTGACCTGCGGGAAGGCACTCAGCGAGGGTTTCGAGGGTCACGCCAGCAGCAACGGACACCACAACAGCGTTCGGTGCGAGGGCGGGTGCGATATCGCGGGCAAGCTCAACGATGCCGTAGGGCTTCACGCCGAGCAGCACGACGTCTGCGTGGGCGGTTGCCTTGTGGTTGCCGTCAGCTTCGCCGCCGGTGGTGATAATTTCGACCTTGTCGCCGAGGCGCTGGGCGAGGGCGGCACGAGATTCTTCGCTACGCACGGTGGCGCGGATGTGGGCGGGGTCGTGGCCTGCGGCGAGCAGACCCGCGGCGATGGAGCCGTTCATGGAGCCGGTGCCGAGAAAAGCAATAGTTGCGGTCATCGTTGATCCTTCCTAATGGAGTGCCTGCGCCGGGTGCCGGCAGGCGTGCCGCCGGTGTGTTCCGGGGGCTACTGTTCGGTGCGCGGCGGGCGCGTGGAGGCGTACCCTTCCAGCATAGCGGGTGCGGCTACGGGCATGTGACCTGGCTCGTGTTTCTTCCGCGTTTTCTGGGCGGCGGCTTCACCTCATGCTTCGTGACCCAATGCGCAGGGCTCCGCTTCTCACGTTCTGGCATGCCGGGGAGGGCGTAATTCTGCGGGCGTAGAATGAAAACAGCTTCGCCCGTGGCAATTTGTGCCGGGCATGAAGCCTCCAACACCACACAGCACGCAACACACAAACCCCTTTTTCTATGTCTTCTCATACTGGTTCTTCCTCGAATTCTTTCCCGAATAGCCCGCAGAATCCTGCGGGTTTCCGTTCTTTTTCGTTTCGCCTCCTGCTGGGGCTGACCCTTGCCGCGCTGGTCACGGGCGTGTTCAGCGGCTTGGGCGCGATTGCTCTGCATTATGTTCTGGACTTTATGCAGGAGCTAACTTTCGGTCAGTCTGAGGGGCATCACCCAATGGTGACTGACGGCGCCGATCCGGCGCGTCGTGCCCTGGTTTTGGCGGCGCTGGGCCCGTTTGTGGCGCTGGTGTGGTACTACCTGCAGTCCGGTGGGCGGCGTGTGGTCGGCGTGAAGTCGCAGATTGCCGGTGCTACCGAGGAGGACCGCACCCCGTCGCTGTGGCGGCAGATTTCGCATTCGGTGATTCAGATTGTTGCGGTGGGTGCGGGCTCTCCTGTGGGTAAGGAGGTCGCGCCTCGTGAGCTGGGTGCTTTGGCGGCTGGCCGTACCTCGAATCTGCTGGAGCGTCTTGGTTTTGTGGGCGCTGACGGTGCCGCGCTGTTGGGTGTTCGTGAGCGTAGTCTGCTGGTGGCGGCGGGTGCGGCGTCTGGTTTGGCGGCGGTGTATCAGGTGCCGATTGGTGGCGTGGTGCACCTTGTGGAGGCGATGGCTGTTGGTTTGAGCCTGCGGTCGCTGTATGTGGGTGCGGTGACGGTGTGGACGGCTACGGTCACGGCGAATCTGGTGATCGTCAATGAGCCGACGTACCCGGTGCCGCAGCTTCCGTTGGATGCGACGACGCTGACGGTGGCGGCGCTGACGGGTGTGGTGTTGACTCCGTTGGCGTTGGGTTTTAGGGCGTTGTCGCAGCGTGCGGAGAAGTTGAAGGCGAAGGATCGTTCTCTTCTGTGGCGTATTCCTGTGGCGTTTGCGCTGGTCGCGGTGGTTTCGCTGTGGCTTCCGGAGATTCTGGGTAATGGTCGTCTGCTGACTCAGCACACGTTTAATGTGTCGTTGGATGCGGCGGCGGGCGGTTTGACTGCGGCGGCGGCAGTGTATGTGTTGGCGTTGTGTGTGGCGAAGGCTGCCGTGGTGGTGTTGAGTCTGCGTTTCGGTTCTTATGGCGGTACGTTGACGCCGGGTTTGGCGTTGGGTGCGGCGGCTGCGTTTTGTGTGGCGGCGCTGGCACTGTGGGCGTTCCCTGCTTTGGGTGGGGTGCCAGGTGGTGCGTCGATGGTGTTGTATGCGGCGGCGTTGACGGGTACGGCGGCGTTTTTGGGTATTTCGATGAATGCGCCGCTGTCTGCGCTGACATTGTTGATTGGTTTTACGGGTCAGGGTGCGAGTGCGTGGCTGCCGATGGCGGTTGCGGTGGGCACGGCGGTGCTGACCCGCTGGGCGTGGACGCGGGCGTTTGGTGCTAAGAAGTAGCTTTCAGAAATAGGGGCGGCCCCGGATGCGTGTGTGCGTCCGGGGCCGCCCTGATTTGTTGCGCCGAAGAACTGCCTTAAATTTGCTTTGACGGCTTTGAAAGGAATAGCAGATAGATTCCGAAGATGATCTTAATCGCCGCGTCGATATATGCGATTACTTCTAACGGAATGTTGGTAAAAATATATCCCGCAAACACGTTGATGGCACATATAAGACCCAGATATATCATTGACTTTCCATGCACAAAATAGTATGGGAAGAAATGCAGCGCGGTTGCCATCAGCGCTCCCAGCCAAATCAGTCTCCAATTTTCAGTTGCGAAGAATGGGCCGCCCAGCAAAACCATTAAGACAAATAATAGAATAAGGGCACGTGAAGATACTTTCTTTTGAAATTCGCTCGAAGGGCCATCGGCTAGTCTATTCAGCACCTTCTTGTTCATGTTGATCGAGAAAAAGCTAATAACGTAGCCAATGCTGAATACTTGCATATTTATTATTTGTTTTCCTCCGGTCATGGTGGCTATTGCTATAACTGCCGCTACCACAATTAGCCACAGCCCGCACGCCCTCTTATAGTTAAATTCTAACTTTTCGTCTTTGTTGTAGCCCAGAAAAGCCACCGATGCCTCCAATAGTCTCTCGTAAAATTAATTCTCTTGTCGTGCCACTAAATTTTAGTGTAAAAAAGTTCTGCCATATATTAATATGCTACAGCCCTTCTGTCTGCTAATTACCTCCTCTGAAATTGTATCAAGATGGCGATAAAATCCCCCTAAGAAACGAGGTGTCTGCCCCGGATGTGTGTGCGTCCGGGGCCGTTCTTGTTTTATCGCGCTGCACTGAAAGTTGTGCCATAGGTTAGCGTATTTGGTCGTAGCTAAAAACCATGGCAGAAGACGGTAACCTATGGTCGAAATTCTACACGATTTAAAAACACTCCCGCACCCCCCGATAAGGAAACTATCTTGATAATCTTATTTTCTCTTCGATACTAGAAACAGTTTTAAAACTTCTTATATAGCCTCCTGTTTCAAATCCTCTTTCTCGTCAACCCCAAATATCTCTGGCTTATATTTCCCGTAATAGCCCCATTCTCCATGAATAATTCTAGAAAATAAACACAACACCCAATACGGAGAAGCAGCTATCAAAGACTTTAACAACAATGAGACATATTTAATATTCCAATGAGCAGGGAGGCATACATACTCACTATAATCTCTGTCCCATATTGAAACTCTCACTCTTCCAGCATTTCTACCATAGGTATTTACCATCACTAGAAGGTTTTTAAGCTCCTTCTTGGACAGATAACCCTGGAGAACCTTAAGATACGAATACTCAGCAAGATTCTCAGAGCAAACGTAATTTCGAAGAGAGCTAGGGATATAGAGCAATAAACCAATTAAAAACAAAGCAAATATAACTTCAATAATAGTCGATAGATTAAAAATAGAATTCACATCACGATATACAGGCGCAAAAACACTAGACAAGAGCTGGAGGAAAAATATTCCCTGTAGAATGAACTCCACTACCACACTACGCGCTGATTGAAATTTAGGGAAATATCCGGGGAGACTCAGATACTTGCCAACAATAAACCGCTCAGGAAGATTAAGTATCTTTTTCTGGGCATTTGTATCCGAACAGACACTAAGAACTTTTCGCTCCCACACAGCTCGTTCAAGAGCAGCTTTTCGAGATGCTTCAATCTCCCTATATTCTTCAGAAGCTACAGAAAGCGCATCTACATTTCCAAACTTGACAAGCTCTTTATATTTCTCTGACACTTCGAGCCAGGTCTTATAACGAGTTAACTCAGGTGGCATCCCTTGTTTGGAGAGTTCCATCTGCTTAGTCTCCCTGCGAGCAGTCAGTATAAGACTCAAAGCGGCGATAACTGCCGTTGCAATTGGTGCGACGGCGGAAATCAGTACTTTGCCAAGATCATGGTCGTGGGTCCAATGCCAGAGATAATCCCAGCTGAATCCCTCAGCCAGCACCTGCGCTAACAGTAGTTGGTTTATCATCAGTGATTGTTCCTTTCTTCGTATTGTCGATTAATTACCTAGCGAAAATTTCACACTTCTCATAGCCTCCTTATTAAATTTACCGAAGCCCTACCCATAAAAAATATTTTCATTACTACATAAATTCCTGCCCATCTGTAAACCCAAAAATATTTAAGGCCACATGTGGCGGAGAGATTTTGAAGGCCTAGAATTAGATGCCCTCGAATACCGATAAAGTTTTTTCCTATTGCAAGCGGAAGATAAGCTATCTTCCCCCAATTCAGATTTATATACTGCATAGTAATCACTAATTTTCCGCACTGACATATAAATATAAGCTATAGCTAAATAATCCAGAGGTTTACCAGCTTTAGAGTCTTCAATATAGCAGGGTATAAACTTATCAGAGTACAATTTAAGTTCTTTGTCAAAAATGCACTTTATATCATACTGCCATAATTTCATTACCAAGTAAGCACTAAATATTGAGATTATAAATATGACCATGAGAGCTACTAGGCTAGACTTCACTGATTTATCAGCAGATTCCAAATATAACTTGTACAAATAGGCCAATATCAGAAAAATAAATAGAATATACGTAGTTCTATATAGCAGCTTTCCAACTAAGTCAACCCAAAAGTACCTGACCCAAATAAAAATCCTATGCCACCAACTCAAATCTGACGTTTCCGTAATATACAGTCCCTTATATAAATGCCCGCTTTCAAAAATCCTAATAAGCAACTCAACTAGAAAAATACCCAGAATAACACCAAAAACCGAGCTAGCAAATTCAAATGACCCAGTGACAAGAAAAACTGATAACGGGCTGAATAATAAGCAAATGATACACAAGAAACTCAGCCCAGGACTTCTAAGCAGTTCACCAAGACCCCTGAGGTATAGATTTGTTTTTACTTTGAAACTAAATCCAATATGGCTAATCTCAGATACAAAACGGTCGCCATATTTACAGCCTAAATCAATATGTCTATCTGTAGCATCAGAATCATTCGATTCAATCTTTGGCTCTGCAAGCAAAGAGTCCACCACGAAATACTCATCGACATGAGATTTGTTGATCTTTTTATATATATTATTAAATTTTTTCAGTCTAGATACATTTTCAATCAGAATATCCTTTTCACTGTAAGTTAACATCAATCCAGAAGATAGTGTAAACCAAGCAAAAAATACAATGAGCCACTGAGGAATATCTCCATACCTTGAAAGATCAATTTCAACAGGAACGAAATAAGTACCCCACCCAGGACCTACACGCCATGGTCCAAAAAACTCAGGAGCATACGATGTACCCTGAAGGTATCCCGCAAAAGCAGCATACCAAAAATTTATAATAAACACCATAGAAACAATGTAACTAACACATTTAGCAAATTTTCGATAGGCTGCACGGCGAGCGTCACCCAAAGGGCCCTCTACCCCATCTGCAAATTTACCTACACTAACATATAGACTCAAAAGAAGACTAGCCAAGGAAGCAAGAATTCCAATCCGTATATCAAAGATATAATACGGAACATTAAATACAACCTGAAATATCAAACTAATTGAACTACCTGTTTTTTCAGGATTGGAAATAAATGCCAAAATTGCTGGAAATATTACAAAGAAATAAGCTATAGTTACGATACCAAAAAGATTAAAAGGGGCATTAATAATATATTTTCTAAATATTTTTCTCCGTTTTTCTTCATGCTCTTCGCCCCAGGCCTCATTGACCTCGTCAATAACTTCTTGGATTTTCATCGGTGATTGTTCCTTTCCTACATCTTTGTCGGCGGGATATACACGTTATATGCGGTGACCCCGCAGGCCGGTGCCCATTACGCACCTGCCTGCAGGGTTCATCATCATGTTCTACTCACCCAGGAGGGTCTTCGGGTTGACCGGAGTACCCGTACCCTCCGCCAGGTGCTCAATACGCTTCAAGATCAGGCCCTCACGCAGCGCCCACGGGCACACGCGCATCGTCTCAACCCCAAACGCCTCCATCGCCGCCTCCGCAGCGATAGCGCCCGCCAGCATCTGCTCCGCACGCGCCTTCGAAACACCCGGCAAATCGCTACGCTCAGACACCGTCATCGCCTCCATGCGACGAGTCCACAGGCGCAAATCCTGCAAATGCATCTCACGCTTCACATGCGGGCCCGCCGAATACGGCGCCGCACCACAAATACGCGCCAACGAACGGAACGTCTTCGACGTACCCACCGTCATATCAGGCGCACCATAACGCAACAGATTCTCCGCCACCGGGGCGATCTGCTCACGCACATACTTACGCAGACGCTTCACCTGCTTCGGCTTCGGCGGCTGCTCATCAAAAAACTCACGCGTCAAACGGCCCGCACCCAACGGCACGCTCATCGCCGCATCCGGCAACGCATTCGTACCCGTCGAAAACTCAAACGAGCCGCCACCAATATCAAAATCAAGGATGCGGCCCGCGCCCCAACCCTGCCAGCGGCGCACCGCAAAGTACGTAATCGCCGCCTCCTGATCACCCGAAATACCGTTCAGGCCCACGCCGGTCTGCTCACGCACCTGATGCAGCACCGCCGCACCATTACCCGCCTCACGGATAGCACTCGTGGAGAACGCCAGCAGGTCCTCCGCCTCATTCTCGATCGCGAAGTCGCGGGCGCTAGTCACGAAGCGGGTCAGTGCGTCCGCGCCCTCCTGCGAAATGTTGCCCTCAGCGTCGAGGTACTGCACGAGCTGCAGCGGAATTTTATGGGACGCGTACGGTTCGGGGCGCGCTCCAGGGCTGCCGTCAATCAGTAGCAGGTGGACCGTATTCGACCCGACATCCAGAACTCCCAGGCGCACGATGCGCTCCCCTCCCCCGCCCCGCGGCGGGATATTGTCTGTGTGCGGTACCGCAGGTGCGGCGCCTCTTCCAGTCTGTCAGAGGCGCGGCTCACTCCGCAAACAATCCGGGCGGATGCCCAGCATCAGCACAGCGAGGGTATAAAAACGTAGCGCGGGCACAAACGTTCCCCGGACACGCAAAAGCCCGAGCGCGCAAAAGGCGCAGGAGGCGCCCCACCCCGCTAAGGGGTTCGGGACGCATCCTGCGCCTTCAGGTAGAAGAGCTACTCGGCGGTCTTCTTCGCCGCGGTCTTACGAGTGGTCGTCTTCTTCGCGGTAGTAGACTTTGCGGTCGTCTTCTTAGCAGTAGTCTTCTTAGCCGTGGTGGTCTTCTTCGCGGCGGTCTTACGCTTGACCGGGCCCTTCGCACGCTTGTCAGCAAGCAGCTGCACCGCACGCTCGTGGGTCAGCGACTCGACCGACTCCGCACGCGGAACCGTAATGTTCGTAATACCGTCGGTGATGTACGGGCCAAAGCGGCCGTCCTTCACCACAATCTTCTTCTCGCTGACCGGGTCCACACCCAGCTCAGCCAGCGGAGGCTTAGCCGCCGCACGACCGCGCTGCTTCGGCTGGGAGTAAATCTCCAGGGTCTGCTCCAGCGTAATCGTGAAGATTTCGTCCTCGCTGCCAATCGAGCGGGAGTCCGTGCCCTTCTTCAGGTACGGGCCAAAGCGGCCGTTCTGCACGGTGATTTCCACGCCCTCAGCGTCGGTACCGAGCACGCGCGGCAGGCTCATCAGCTGCAGTGCCTGCTCAAGGGTCACGGTCGCCAGGTCCATGGACTTGAACAGGGACGCGGTGCGCGGCTTGGCGGGCTTCGGCTTCTTCTTCGGCTTGGGCTTGCCGTTCTTGTAGTATTCGGTCGGCTGCGCGTCCAGGTACGCCTGAATCTGCTCCTCGGTCATCTCTTCGATGACTTCGGTGACGTAGGGGCCGTAGCGGCCGTCGCGTGCCACGATCTGGTTGCCGGAGACCGGGTCCACGCCGAGCACACGGCCGTCGGACTTGCCCTGTTCGAGCAGTTCGCGTGCCTTCTCTTCGGTCAGTTCGTCCGGTGCCAGGTCGGCGGGTACGTTCGCGCGAATCGGTTCGGTCAGTTCGCCGGTCTCGGTGTCGAGGGTGCCTTCGGCTTCCAGGTAGGGGCCGAACTTGCCCACGCGCAGCACAATGCCGTCCGCAATCGGGATGGAGTTGATGCTGCGGGCGTCAATCTCGCCGAGGTTGTCCACGATGGGCTTCAGACCGCGCTTGGAGCCGCCGCCGAAGTAGAACTCGCCCAGCCATTCGACGCGGGATTCTTCGCCGCGTGCGATGCGGTCGAGGTCTTCTTCCATCTGCGCGGTGAACTCGTAGTTCACGTAGGGGCCGAAGCTGGATTCGAGCAGGCGCACCACGGAGAACGCGATCCAGGACGGGATCAGCGAACCAGAACGAACGTTCACGTATCCGCGGTCCATGATGGTCGAAATAACCGCCGCGTAGGTGGACGGGCGGCCAATGCCCAGCTCGTCCAGGGTCTTCACCAGGGATGCCTCGGTGTAGCGCGGGGGCGGCAGGGTCTCGTGGCCGGCGGGTTCAATCGCCTCGGCGGTCAGTGCCTCGCCGGTGGTCAGGTTCGGCAGGCGCTTCTCAGCGTCCTTCGCCTCACGCTCAGCCACGCGGGATGCGTCAACGCCCTCCTCGTAGGCGGCGAGGAAGCCGCGGAAGGTGATGACGGTACCGGATGCTGCGAACTCGGCGTCCTGGCCGTTAGATGCCACGGCGCCCAGGCGCACGGAGGCGGTGGAACCGGTCGCGTCAGCCATCTGGGAGGCGACGGTACGCTTCCAGATCAGTTCGTAGAGGCGGAACTCGTCATTGGACAGGGAGCCGCGTACAGCATCCGGAGTGCGGAAGGTGTCACCGGCGGGGCGGATTGCTTCGTGGGCTTCCTGTGCGTTCTTGCTCTTGGAGGTGTACACGCGCGGTGCGGAGGGCACGAATTCTGCGCCGTACAGCTCGGATGCCTGGCGACGTGCGGCGGAGATTGCCTGCTCGCTCAGTGCCACCGAGTCGGTACGCATGTAGGTGATGTAACCGTTTTCGTAGAGGCGCTGCGCCACCTGCATGGTCACGCGGGAGGAGAAACGCAGCTTACGTGCGGCTTCCTGCTGCAGGGTGGAAGTGGTGAACGGCGCTGCCGGGCGGCGCTTGTACGGCTTGGTCTCAACGGAGCGTACGGAGAACGCGGCGGACTGCAGGGCTGCGGCGAGCGCGCGGGCGGCTTCCTCATTCAGGTGGGTGACCTTGGAGGTGTTGAGGGTGCCGTTGTCGGCGAAGTCCTTGCCGGTGGCGATGCGGTTACCGTCTACGGCGACCAGCTTGGCGTCGAAGCCTTCGGAGGCTGCGGTCAGGAAGCGTCCGGTCAGGTCCCAGTAGTTGGCGGCGACGAATGCCATGCGTTCGCGTTCGCGTTCAACGACGAGGCGGGTTGCGACGGACTGCACGCGACCTGCGGAGAGGCCGCGGCCGACCTTGCGCCAGAGTACGGGGGAAATTTCGTAACCGTAGATGCGGTCGAGGATGCGGCGGGTTTCCTGCGCGTCGACCAGGTGCAGGTCGATATCGCGCAGTTCGCCGAAGGCACGCTGAATGGCTTCCCGGGTGATTTCGGGGAAGGTCATGCGGTAGACGGGTACCTTGGGCTTGAGGACTTCCTTCAGGTGCCATGCGATGGCTTCACCTTCGCGGTCACCATCGGTTGCCAGGTAGAGCGCGTCTACTTCTTTGAGCTTGCGCTTGAGTTCGGCGACCTTTTTCTTTTTGTCGGGATTGACCACGTAGTAGGGTTCGAAGTTCTCTTCAACGTTGACAGCGAACTTGCCGACGGGGCTCTTTTTGAGGTTTTCGGGCAGTTCGGAGGGCTGCGGAAGGTCGCGGATATGGCCCATGGACGAGTCGACGAGGTAGTCCTCGCCGAGGTAGCTGCTAATGGTTTTGACCTTGGAGGGAGACTCCACAATCAGCAGGGCTTTTCCGGTCTTTGCCTGAGCGGGCACGGCACTCCTCTATCTGTGTGTTGAAAAGCTACGTATTCAACCATAACCTACGCTGGCGCTTGTGGGCGCCGACAGGGTGTGGTGTACGTGGGGTGAGGTGATCGGTGGGGGTGTAGTTTATGTTGGGTTGATGTGGTGCGCTCGGTGCGTTTCATGCGGCGAGCGCGCGGTGACCCGGCACTGGGCGAGCTGGCACGGTTCTAGTTGATGAGGACCGGGCGTGTTGAGCTTGCACGAGTGCGCAGGGTACTCGGTACATCATACGGTACCGGAGCGGTGGTGTGTGCACGGGATACATGGGGGCGGTTGCTGGGGCGCACCGCACCCGCTCACCTGCGTTTCTAGCTGGTGAGGGTATCAGAGTCGGGGTGGGTGCCGTCCAGGTATGCGGGCAACAGCGGGTATTCGCGGCCGTACACGGTCTGCGGCGCAATGCGCACCCACTGCATTTCGTGGGTTTCGGAGTCGGGCAGGTCGAAGGTGCGCACAATCTGCGGGGTCATTTCCGGCGGTAGCCAGTGGGCGATACCGACCACGATGACGGAGCGGATGCCGTCTTCGAGGGTTTCGTCGATTTCGAAAGCGACGCGGCGGCTGACCACCACGGAGGAGAACTTGTTGCCGCGGGTGGTGCGGATGTAGATTTCCTGCTTGTCGTCTTGGCTGGCGACGGCGTAGAGCACGGGCAGCACATCAACGTGCTGTCCGTCAGTGAGGATGAGGCGGCCGAGAGTGTTTGCGTGCAGACGCTCCCAGCACTTGTCGACGCTGATACTTTCATCGGGGTACAGGTTACTCATGGTTTCAGTGTATGCGATGGGGTGGGCGCTCTTGCGCAGATGACGGTTTTGGTCAGTGGGTGGGTCGGGGCCGTGTCATTGCGCTGCCGCCTATACGCGGTGGGCGCGCCCGGGCATATGCGGCGGGTGCGTAGAATGGTGTGCATGACTATTTCTGCCGCCTCTTTTGCTCCCGAGTACGCCGCCGTTGCGGATGCTCCCCGCAGCGATGATTACGCCCGCCTGACCCGCATCCGTGAACGCCTGTTGGCGTTGAACTACAGCTATGACGCTGTGCAGGAGCTGCTGGGTGTTGAGGCGGCTGAGGCGATGGCTCGCGACCAGGTGGTTCCGGGCTTGTGGCGTGTGGAGCATATTCTGCGCGGCGATTACAGTGCGGGTGAGAAGAACCTGGCGCGTCTGCTGGCGTTTTTCCTGCTGGCTCGCCCGCTCACCGAAGCGGAGGCAACCGAGGTTTTCGGCGATGCCCTGGTTGACTTCGAGAATGCCGCGCTGATTGAGCGCGACGCTGCGGATTCTACCCGCTGGACCGCCAGCGTTGATTTGCGCCCGCACGCCGCCGATGACGGCACCGAAATCTTTGTTGCCGCCGACCTGGGTGCGCATCAGCGCCCCGGCGTGCTCCGTAAGGATCACGTGCTCGGCATTGGTCACGCCTCCCTGACTTTGGCGCAGATTACCGAGCGCACCCCCGTCAAGCGTGCCCTGGATGTGGGCACCGGCTGCGGTATTCAGACCTTCCACCTGCTTGCCCACGCCGAGCACGTGACCGCCACCGATATTTCGGAGCGCGCCCTGGCGTTCACCCATTTTAACCTACTGCTGAACGCGCAGGCACTCAATATTGATCCGCAGAACCCGCAGGCGCGAGTAAGCCTGCGTGAGGGTTCCCTGCTGGAGCCGGTCGCCGGTGAGCTTTTCGACCTGGTGGTATCGAACCCGCCGTTCGTGATTACCCCGCGCGTTGCCGGTGAGAGCGCCGAAGAGCAGTTCACCTACCGTGACGGCGGCCTGCCCGGTGACGAAATTGTGAGCACGATGGTGCGTCAGCTGCCGTCGGTGCTGGTGCCCGGTGGCCGCGCGCAGATGCTGGGCAACTGGGAAATTATTCGCGATTCGGCGGACCCGGACGCACCGCGCCCGTGGGATGAGCGTCCGCGCGCCTGGGTTGCCGACGGCGGCGCGGAGGCGTGGTTTATTCAGCGTGAGGCGCTGACCCCCGCCTCCTACGCGGAGACCTGGTTGAAGGATGCGAGCGAGAACCGCGACCGCAGCCACTACGAGCAGACCTACGTGGCGTACCTGAACGACTTCGCTTCCCGGAACGTTCATTCTATTGGTTTCGGCATGATTTGGCTGCGCCGCCCGACCGAGGCAACCGCGGCAGGGGTGACCGAGCCCCTACAGCGTTTCGAGGAGATTACCTACCCGATTCAGCAGCCCATCGCCCGCGCCCTCACCGAGTCCGTGCGCCGCTACGACCGCCTCGCCGCCATGGACGATGAGGCGCTCCTTACCGCACACCTGGAGGTCGCCGAGGACGTCACCGAGGAACGCCACGGCCGCCCCGGCGCCGAGCATCCCAGCGTCATTTTGCTGCGTGCCGGTTCGGGTCTGTGCCGCACCCAGCTGCTCTCCACCGAGACCGCTGGTTTTGCGTCGGCGAGCGATGGTGAGCTTGCCGTGGGTCAGATTGTGGCGGCTCTTGCCATGCTACTGTCCTGGCCCGAATACGACGAGGCTGCCGCCGCCGCACGCGGTACGCAGGAGCAGCATCCGCGCGACACCCTGCTGCACGCGGTGCGCGAGCTGGTGCTCAAGAGCTTCCTGCACTTTAGCGACGAGCACGCGGGCGCAGCATCGGCTGACGAGAGCACTGCAGAAGCGCAGGGCTAGGCGTGCGTATTTGGTCTCTTCACCCCTGTCTGCTCGATCGGCGCGCCCTGGTCGCCTGCTGGTGTGAAACTCTGCTGGCGCAGAAGGTTCTGCGGGGCCTGACTCGCGGGTACACGAACCATCCGCAGCTGATTCGTTTTCGCGCGCACCCGCAGCCGCTGGAGGCGGTTGCCGCTTACCTGTCCGGGCTGGCGGATGAGGCGGATGCCCGCGGCTACTCGTTCAACCGCGCACTGATTGGCGCGGGCGAAGACGATGCGGGCAAAGATAGCACAAACGAAAATAGCGCAGGCAAAAACGGTACCGATAAAAACTGCGCTGACAAGGCAGAAAACCCGTACGCTTCGGTCGCGCGTATTCCCGTTTCTTTGGGTCAGTTGGAGTACGAGCTTGCTTTCCTACAGCACAAGGTGGCTGGGCGCGACCCCGAGTGGGAGCATCGGTTGAGCGAGCGCCTGGCGGCGCGCGGCGAGCTGGCGGCGTGTGCGCATCCGCTGTTTGAGGTGGTTCCGGGGGCTATTGAGCCTTGGGAAAAGACGAAAGACTTTTAGACAGAAGGATTTCTAAGAACGTGAGCATAGTAATGCCCCGGCGGAACCCTTGCGGGTGCCTGCCGGGGCATCGCTGTATGTGTGGCTCAAGCTGTATGGGGACAAACATCTCAGCGCATTACAGAGCGCTGGAAACAGCTTGGCACGGGGTCTTTACCCAAGGACCTTTGCCCAAGGACCTTCACCTCAGGACTTTTACTTGGTGGCCAGCGCGGGCTTAATTTCCTTCACGATTGCCTCCAGCATCTTCAGGTTGAAGTCCACGCCCAGCTGCAGTCGACCCGCCGCAATGAGATCGGCCATGACGGCAAGTTCAGCCATGTAGAGCGGGTTTTCGTAGCGCATGTCTGGGTTGCAGCACTGGCTCTTCATCGTCGGGTGACGGGTTAGTCGTCCTCGTCTTCAAGGTCCTCTAGCACTTCGAACGGCGACTCGACGTCGCCGCGCCAGGCCTCCAGGCCTTCGCGCACCGCGAGCACCGCCACGACCAGCGCCGCGACCGAGTCAGCCCACCACCAGCCGAACAGGCTGTCGAGGACGAGGCCGATGAACACTGCACCGGAGAGGTAGATACACAGGATGAGCTGCTTGGCGTCGGCCATCACGCTCTTGGAGCCCAGCTCCCGCCCGGTGCGGACCTCAATCCACGCCAGCAGAGGCATGACGACCAGGCTCAGCGCGGTGATACCGAGACCCAGCGGGCTGCGGTCGGGGCCCTCCTGGCCGACCAGGGCCAGCACCGCGTCGATCGAGACGTAGGCCGCCAGCGCGAAGAACGCGATGCCGATGGCCTTGACGGTGACCGTTTCCCACCGCTCAGGGTCCTTGCGGGTGAACTGCCAGGTGATAGCCGCGGCCGAGAGTACCTCGACAACCGAGTCGAGCCCGAAGCCAATGAGCGCCGCGGACGAGGCGAGGACGCCTGCCCAGACTGCGACGATTGCCTCGATTACGTTGTACGTGATCGTGAAGCCAACGATGAAGCGGACGCGCCGGTGCAGCATCGCGCGGCGCGCGGTGGTCAGGGTCTCGCTCATGCTCCCGCCGCCGTTCCACAGCAGCCCGACACCGAGCATTCCGAGTCGATGCACGGCGCGGCCTCGTCCACCGCGAGCGTGACGTCAATCAGGGACGTCAGTGCCGCGGCGAGGTGCGGGTCGGCGATCTCGTAGCGCGTCTGGCGGCCCTCGGGCTCGGCGACGACGATTCCGCAATCGCGCAGGCAGGTCAGGTGGTTGGACACGTTCGAGCGGGTCAGTTCCAGCTCGCGCGAGAGCACGGCTGGATAGCTCGGGCCGCTGAGGAGGGTCATCAGAATCCGGGAACGTGTCGGGTCGGCCATGGCGCGGCCGAGCCGGTTCATAACGTCGAGGTGTGAAGCAATAGTCAGCATACGATGACTATACAGTGATAACTGACCAATTGTCCACTTGCGCGGACTGCCGCACGTGCTCCGCGCCCTTGCCCTCGGGAGGCGGCAGAGTTCGCGCTCATCAGCGACCACCGCCCATCACGGAAGCGACGGCGGCACGCTGGCGCGAAACTCTGCTAGCGCAGAAGGTTCTGCGGAATCTTCACCTCAGGGGCTTTACTTAGTGGTCAGCGCGGGCTTGATCTCCTTCACGATTGCGTCGAGCATCTTCAGATTGAAGTCCACACCCAGCTGGTTCGGGATCGTCAGCAGCACGGTGTCTGCCGCCTGAACCGCCTCGTCACGGGCAAGCTCTTCAGCAATATCCGCCGGGTCGCCAATGTAGCTACGGCCGAAACGCGAGAAGGCGTTGTCGATAATGCCGGTGTAGTCCTGCGAATCCTCCGCGGCACGGCGACCGAAGTAGCGTGCCGAGGTTTCGTCGATAATGGGCAGCACCGAGCGGGAGACCGAAACGCGCGGAACACCGGAGTGACCCGCCTTCACCCACTCGGAACGGAAGAGGCGAATCTGCTGCGCCTGCTGCTGGTCGAAGGGAATACCCTTATCTTCAAGCATCAGGGTCGAAGACATGAGGTTCAGGCCCTTCTGCGCGGTCCACACGGCGGTGCTATCGGTACCCGCGCCCCACCAGATGCGGTCGCGCAGGCCCGGCGACTGCGGCTGGACGGGTGCGTACTTGCCGGGAACGCGAGCGCTGGGCGCCATGCCCTCACCCTCAATTGCCTTGAGGAAAATGTCGAGGTGGCGGCGCGCCATGTCACCCTCGTCTTCGCCCTCTGCCGGGTAGTAGCCGAAGCTTTCGAAGCCGCGAATCACGGATTCGGGCGAGCCGCGGGAGACGCCGAGCTGCAGTCGACCCGCCGCAATGAGGTCAGCCATGGCGGCAAGTTCTGCCATGTAGAGAGGGTTTTCGTAGCGCATATCGATCACACCGGTGCCAAGCTCAATGCGCTCAGTCTTGGCGGCGATTGCGGAGAGTAGCGGGTAGGGGGTCGCCTGCTGCTGGTCAAAGTGGTGTACGCGGAAGAACGCGCCGTCCAGCCCGATGTCTTCGGCACCTACGGCAAGGTCGATTGCCTGATGTAGAGATTCTGCAGCGGAGGGCACGCGGGAGCCGGGGACCTCAGCCCAGTGGCCGAAGGAGAGGAAGCCGAGCTTCTTCTCGTCGCCGCGCATGGGCTCGAGGTGGCTGATGCGGATAGACTCGTCAAGCTGCGGGGTGCTGTTCAGGTTGGTGCTCATGGTTTTTCCTTTGCGGGTTGCGCTCGGGCTCTTGTAGTGCCGGGCTAGTGTTTTAAATCTAAACCCAATTACTTTACATGTCAAGTATTTTGTTTCAGGGTATTACGCACAGAGCATCCCTCCCCAACTTTCGCTGCACACACCACCTGCACGCCTCACCCGCCCGCACGCCTCACCCGCACGAGGCACACATACCGCCACAAAATGCTGGCGCAAAATACAGCCGAAAAGGGCACAAAAAAGCCCGGCGGAACGAACGCATCGCACCACCGGGCCCTTCTATTCAACAGCTAAAACTGCAACTACAACGGCAGAAACAAACTGCCCTAGGAACGCTTCACCAGCGGAACCCACAGCTCCATACGGTAATCAGCCGCCTGCATATCGCCGCGACCGTACACCTCAAGGCCACCCACCGGGCGGTACTGCGGATTCTTCGCGAAGAACGCCTCCTCGAAGCTCGCAAAGCCAGCCGGAATGGACTCCGAAATCGGGCCGGTCACCTCAACCACCGCATAGGTGCTCGCAGGCAACTCCAGCACGCCCAGACCAAGCTTCGCCGCGCTCGCCGGCTCCGACACCAGGAAACCCGCCGTGTAGCGGACCTGGCCCTTCGGGTTCGGCTGAGTGCACACGCCCAGGTACTGGGTCACGTTCAGAACATCCAGCATCGCCGGGGACGCCTTCTGATTCAGCTCATCCCACAGCGAGGAGAAGTCGCCGTCCAGGGGGAACACCTGCGAAACGCCGGCAACGACCATCGCCGGGTGTTCCTCAATGCGAGGTTCAGAAATCTGAACCGCGCCGCCCTTAGCGGCTGCCATTAGGCGTTCGCCTCAGCTGCTTCGCGGTCCACCGAGCACTCGGGCACGCAGTGGCGCTTCGCGTCATCAGCTGCGCACTCGGGGCAGAGCAGAACCAGCTCGCGGCAGGAATCGTTGGAGCAGTTCTCGAACTTGTTCGAGGGGGCGCCGCACTGTTCGCACTTGCCGATGGTGACGGTGTCCGGGGTGAATTCCATGTGCATGCGCTTGTCGAAGACGTAGAGCGAGCCTTCCCACAGTTCCTTATCGCCGTACTTCTCGCCGTAACGCACGATGCCGCCGTCGATCTGGTAGATTTCCATGAAGCCGCGGTTCTTCATGAGCGCGGAGAGAATCTCGCAGCGAATACCGCCGGTGCAGTAGGTGACGACCGGTTTGTCCTTAATGTGGTCGTACTTGCCGGACTCGATCTCGCGGATGAAGTCGTGGGTGGTGCGCACGTCGGGAACGATAGCGTTCTTGAACTTGCCGATCTTCGCCTCGAACGCGTTACGGCCGTCGAAGAAGACCACTTCGTCGCCGCGCTCTTCCACAAGCTTGTTGACCTCTTCAGGCTTCAGGTGCACGCCGCCGCCAACGACGCCGTTCTCGTCCACCTGCAGCTCGTCGGGAGCGCCGAAAGCCACAATCTCGTCGCGTGCCTTCACGGACAGGCGGGGGAAGTCCTCCGCGCCACCCTCGGACCACTTGAACTCCATGTTCTTGAAGCCGGGGTACTTGCGGGTTTCCTTGGTGTACGCCTTGACCGCGTTGATTTCGCCGCCGAGGGTGCCGTTAATGCCGTGCTTGGAAATGAGGATGCGCCCGCGCAGGCCGAGCTTCTCGCAGAGGGCACGCTGCCAGAGCATGACCGCCTGCGGGTCGGCGATGGGGGCGAACTGGTAATACAGAATAATCTTATTTTGAGCCACGAAACTATTTTATCGTCATATACGTCTAAAGCATGCAAATTTTTTGATATGTGCGCGCTGACTACGGGGTCGGCAGTACAGAAGCGGTGCCGAGGCGGGGTTGGGTTCGGGGTTGAACTTGGAGTCGGGGCAGGATTCGAGCTGGTTCGGAGCCAGCATTCAGGGTAGCGAGTGACCGGCGGCAGGTCGGGTTTTAGTCCGCCGCTCTACAATGGAACCCATGCCGCACAGCACCTCCTCGCAGAACGCCAATCAGCACCCCGAACAGCAGCCCGCTCACCGGCACGAGCAGGGGCAGTCTGCGGCGCACCCAAAAACGCTACGCTACCGCGAGCTTCCCGCGAGCGCACAGCAGGTGCTGGCGTCTCTATTGCCGGAGGCGGCACGCACCGGAACCCTGCCCGAGCAGGTGACCCATATTCACACCATTGCCGCCAGGGAGGCGAGCTACGCGCCGTGGCCGCAGTGGTTGCATCCGCGCGTGGTGGAGGCCTTTGAATCGCTCGGTATTGCTGAGCCCTACGCCCACCAGGTGCAGGCGGCAAACGCCGCCCACGCGGGTCTTGATGCGGCGCTGGCGGCGAGTGCGGCGCGCTACGGCTGGCAGGCGGGGCACATTGAGGCTGAGCGTCTTGAGCCTGGGCGCATTGAAGCTGAACGTATTGGGGCGCCGACTCCCGCGCACGCCGAAGACGCGAAGAGCACCGGCAGCGGCAGGCACGTGATTGTGGCGACGGGTACCGCCTCGGGCAAGACCCTGAGCTACCTGATGCCCACCCTGGACGCTATTTATCGTGCATCCTGTGGCGAGCCGGTGAGCTCAACTTCCGCGTATTCCGGGGCAAAAAACCTTAATAATAGAGCGAACGTTCTCTACATTTCACCGGCGAAGGCGCTCTCCGCTGACCAGCTTACCGCCCTCACCTCCTACAACCTGCCAGGGCTCCACGCGGCAAGCTACGACGGCGACACCCCCACCGGCGAACGCCGCTGGATCCGAGAACACGCCAACTTCATCCTCACCACCCCGGACATGCTCAACTACTCAATCCTGAGCAACCACCGGCAGTGGGCATCCTTCCTGCGCGGGCTGCGCTACGTGGTGCTCGACGAGGCACACAGCTACCGCGGCGTCTTCGGCGCGCACATCGCCAACCTGCTGCGCCGCCTGCGCCGCGTCTGCGCACTCTACCGCACCGTGCCCGTGTTCTACGGCGCTTCCGCAACCAGCTCCAACCCGGTCGAGTCTTTCTCCAAGCTCATCGGCGTGCCGCAGCAGGCGGTCACCGCCATTACCGAGTCCACCTCCGCACGCGGTGAAACCACCGTCGCACTCTGGGAGCCCGAATTCATGCCGCCCAAGGCGCACGATCAGCTCGCCAAGGGCACCCGCAGCACCCAGCAGCAGGCGGTCCAGTCGAAGGCTGAGCAGGAGGCGCCGCGCCGCGTCTCCCCCGTGGAGCAGGGCGCGCAAATGCTCACCGACCTGGTGCTTTCCCGCACCCGCTCCCTGGTTTTCGCCGGTTCGCGCCGCAGCGTAGAAATCCTCTCGCAGAAGACCCAACGCTACCTCGACGAGGTGGAGGCGGGCCTCGCCCACCGCGTCGCCGCATACCGCGCCGGGTACACCCCCGAAGAGCGCCGCGAACTCGAACGCAAACTCCGCAACGGCGAACTGCTCGGCCTGGCGAGCACCTCCGCACTGGAGCTGGGCATTGACATCTCCGGACTGGACGCCGTACTCGTGGCGGGCTGGCCGGGTACCCGCGCCTCCTTCATGCAGCGCGTGGGCCGGGCGGGTCGAAGCGGTCAGGACGCGCTCGCAGTGCTCATTGCCGACGACAACCCACTCGACACCTACCTGGTGCACCACCCGGAGGCGATTTTCGGGCAGGAGGTTGAGGCAACCGTATTCGACCCGACGAACCCGTACGTGCTCTCACCGCAGCTGTGCGCCGCAGCGCAGGAGGCACCCATCCGCGCTGAAGAACTGAGTCTCTTCGGTCCGCATACCGCGGCTCTGCTGGACCGACTGGTACAGCAGGGATACCTGCGTCGCCGCCCGGACGGCTGGTATTGGACGCACGCCGAATCAGCCGCCGACCTGGTCGATATCCGCGGCACCGGCGGCGGCCCCTACCAGCTCATCGATGCCGAAGACGGCACCCTGGTTGGCACCATGGACGCCGCGCACGCCATGAGCCAGGGACACCCGGGCGCAATTTACATTCACCAGAGCGCGCAGTATGTGGTTGAGTCCCTCAGCGAGGGCGAGCGCGTGATTCTGCTCAGTCGCGTCTACCCGGACTACTATACGCGCGCCATTGAGAGCACCGAGGTGCGTATTCTGGCGGAGCGTGCGCGGGTTAGTTACGGTGCGCAAAACGCTGTTGGGGAAGCGATTCCCGGCGAGACTGCTCCCAGTGTGCCTACTCCCGGCGAGACTGCTCCCGGCGAACCGCAGCTCGCCCCGCTCACCATGCACCGCGGGCAGGTTCAGGTCACCGATCAGGTCACCGGCTACCGGCGCTTCTCCGTCTACGGCGGCGAATACCTGGGCGAAGAGGCGCAACCCATGCCGCCGGAAGTGCTCATGACCGAGGCGGTCTGGTTCACCTTCGAGCCCAGCTACCTATTCGGCGCGGGCGTGACCGAAGAGGACGGCCCCGGCACCCTGCACGCCGCCGAACACGCCGCCATCGGGCTACTACCGCTCATCGCCACCAGCGACCGCTGGGACTTGGGAGGGCTCTCCACACTGCTTCACGTGGACACCGGCAGACCCACCATTTTCGTCTACGACGCCGCCCCCGGCGGCGCGGGCATTAGCGAGCGCGGCTTCAACGCGGTTACGCAGTGGCTGAGCGCCACCCTCGAAGCCATCGAAAGCTGCGGATGCGACAACGGTTGCCCTTCCTGCGTGCACTCGCCCAAGTGCGGCAACCGCAACGAGCCGCTCAGCAAGCACGGCGCGCGGGCACTACTGCAGGTAATGCTGCGGAGCATGGCGGAGGCGTAGAACGCGCTGGGGTGCGGGGCGTGCTGGGGATGCAGGACGGGCTGGGATGACAACTCCCGGCGAGCGCAAATAGCCTAGTCGGCTGGGCTTTCCGGCTCAGGAGGTTCGGGCACCGAGTCCTGCCCAGTATCCAGCTCCTCCTCCAGCTCGGTAACCTCATCGGGGCTCAGCTCCTCCGCGTTGCCCGCCGCGGCGTGCTCTTCTTCGGCGTACTCTTCTTCGGGGTGTTCAGCCCCGGCGCGGGCACGCACCCTCGCCGGGCCCAACATCCCCATGGGCCCTGCGACGGGGACGGCGACCGTCACCTCCACCGTTTCGGGGCGGTCCGGAAACGTACAGGATTCCAGGTGTGCCCCGTGGCGTTCGGCAAGATCCGCCGCGACCGCACACGGGTCGCCCTCGGTGAGCCCGCGGTAGGCATCCGCCGCCGCGAGTGCGCTCAAATCAGCAGCTGCGGAAGCCCTGCGGTTCGCGGACACCGCCCCGATCAGCCCGGCAATCACCACGGTCACCACCAGTAGCGCGGCAATAATGGTGAGGGCGAGGACGGTGCCGCTACCCTCTTCGGAATATTCGTCCGCAGACCAAGCAAGAACCGCGCTTCTATTCGCCATCACTGCCGGTACTTTCTTCACTGTCACTGCTTTCCTGAGTGCCACCGTTGCCTTCAACGCGGGCGTGAGCGTCCGCCCGCAGCACCCAGCCGGTTGCCGAGCCGATTACGCCGGGGGCGAGGCGACTCACCCGCACGTGCACTTCCCGGGCACGCCCCGCATCCGCGGCGACCGCACCATCAGAAGCGACAGCATCAGGAGAAACAGAAATCTGCACGCTCTGCACCGGGTCGATGCGGCTGACGGCGGAGCGAATCTGCGCCTCGGAATCCCCGCGGGCGGCGGCTCGTGCGGCCGTTCGCGCGGACTCCTCCACTTTCAGCTGCGCAACCCCCGTAGAGGCGGCACCCAGGCAGAGGGCGAGCACCACCGTCACGGCGGGTAGGGCAACCGCAAACTCGGCGGTAATCACACCCTCTTCTGCTGGGCTCTTGTGCGGGGTTGAGGGTGCCGGTTCCGCCCCGACTTTTCCTGCGAGACGAGCGCACCGCAAAGCACCCAAATTCACATGAGCATTCATTCTTTATTCCTCCTTTCTGACTTGATTTTCCAGGACTTCCAATACCTAGAAGCAAACCCTACGCGGGTTCACCAAAGGTTCTAGAGCAGCCCCGTATTGCCCGCAATGGACAGGGCGTTACGCACAATATCCAGGAGCATGGAACGCACCTCATCTGACTTGAGAATCAGCACCAGCAGGCCCGCGAAACCGACCGCCGCGAGCATCACAATGCCGTACTCCGCGGTGGAGGCGCCTTCCTCTGGGTCCCCCGCGGGGGCGTAGTCTTCGAGCGCCTTTTCGTGCCCCTCAGCGGGTACATATTCGGTGCAGCCAGGCGCGTGCTCACCCAGGCTGCGGCAGGTAGCGCCGCATTCGTCCAGGGTGCAGCCCTCGGCGAGCGCGCGGGCAATGGTCAGCGCCTGGTCGGGGTTCAGACGGTCCGTGTTCATATCAATCTCCATTTCGTTAGGGTCAATCCTGGGGCCGGCATGCTTCTGCTCAGCGCCGGCGGAAAGCTCAGCATCAGTAAAGAGTTCGGGGCATTCTTCGCGCAGCTGCTTCATGGTGGTTGCGATGGCAACGGACAGCGGCACGGGGCCCAGAATGGTCTGCGTTTCAGCGCCCTGCACGGCACCGAGCGCGGCGGGCTGAATTTCGCTCGGAGCACCGGCCGGGGCGTTTACCGGAGCGCCGACGGGGTGCAGGTCGTGGCGGATTGCTTCGCAGAGGGTGTTCGTCATTGGTTTTCCTTTCGTTGTGCCCTAAACATGCGGGGCGGGGTGGGTGCTCATCCGCGTTCGCTGCAGATGGGCGAAGGTCTAAAGCGAAGGTCTAAACTTTTCAGCATTTCGGCTAGTCAACAGCGCTTATGGGCATGGTTCTTTAGCCGGTCAGCGTGGGTAGTAGCGAAATGAGGATGGGCACAATGCCCAGGCAGATAAAGGCGGGCAGCGAGCACAACCCGAGGGGTACCACGAGCGCTACGGAGAGCTTTCCGGCGGCGCGTTCTGACGCACGGCGTTCGCTGAGGCGGTGCGCGTCGGCAAGGGAGAGCAGTAGCGCCGTGCTGGGTGCGCCGCCCGTGTAGGCGGGGGCGAGTGCATCCCGCAGCTCACCGAAGGTTCCCGCCGCGGACCCCGACCAGGCACTCCCCCAATTGCTACCCATCTGCAGGCGCTGGCAGACCGTGTGCAACGCTCGGCTGTTAAGCGCCTCGGCGAGGGTGCCCAGTGCGGCGAGCGGTGCGAGCCCGGCTCTCAACTGCGCGGCGAGTAGTTCCAGCACGAGGGCGGTATCAACGGGCGGCATATTCGAGGTTTGTTCGGCTCCATTACTTGCCGCGCTCTCCACCTCTGCCCGATGCACGAGCGCGGCGGTCCAGCGACGCCCGGCGAAGGCAAGCCCCAGCCCGAGCAAACCGGTGAGCGCTCCGAGAACGGACCCTGTCAGCACACCCACGGGGTCGCTTCCCATGAGCACCCCCAACCCGAGGCCGAGCAGCGGCAGCCAGGAGAGGATCCTGCCGGTGGCACGCGGTGCGGCGAGGGCGCTCTGCCTGCCCAGGAGCGCGTCGATGCGTTCTTCGGCGTGTTCGGCGGCGCGTTCCAGGCTCGTGGCGAGCGGCGCACCGGCGCTCTCGCTCATGCGCAGGCTCAGCTGCAGGTCGTGCAGGCGCTCGCGGCTGTGCGGGCGCATCCGGGTACTGTTTTCGAGCAGTTGGGCGCAGGCGAGGTGCGCGGGGGCACCCCAGGAGGTGACCGTGGCAAGAGCCTGCATGAAGCGACGGATATCTTCGGCGCACCGCTTCTGCCCGTAGTCTTCGGAGAGGGGCGAGGGACTTCGCACCCATCGAGGTCGGTTGCTTTTCCGGGCGCTTTTCCGAGAGCTATTCTTCGCGCGAGTTTTCCCCGTACCCGGCACCAGCTCGCCCTGCCCGAACTTCCCGAACTCCTCGAGCTGCCTAGAGCCCGGGTCGGTGTGCACCGCCTCCTGCAGGGGGATGCCAGCGCGTAGGTTCAGCGCGAGGGTGCGTAGCATGAGCGGCCACATGCGCATTTCCTCGGCGCTGGCTGCTCCGGCGATGCGCCCAGCTAGGCGCTCAGCCCAGCATTCAGTCCAGCGTTCGCGAAGGCTTCCGTTGCCCTTCTCGTTCTGCTTCATTGCTTCCTCCTTTCACGTTTTCCGTCCCCCATTTCGGGGGCTAGTACCCAACATCAGAGCCAGTAGAGATACGCCTGACCTGCAGGTACTCTTCACTCCCCTGTGTGGCGGGGTGCAGGCTGTAAATACCCTCGATGCGGCGGCGACCATCCCGGTGTTCTAGGTGAATAATGCGTTCAAAAGCCGTCGCCGTATGTAGAGCGACCGTTCTACTATCCAGTCCGGCGAGCGCACCCAGAGCACACAAACGCAGGGGCACCACCTGCGCACTATTAGCGTGCAGGGTCGTTCCGGCACCGCGGTGACCGGTGTTCATGGCGGTCAGCAGGTGCACCACCTCCGCGCCGCGGCACTCACCGACCACGAGCCGATCCGGGCCCATACGTAGCGCCTGCACGATCAGCTCACCCAGCCCAATTTCGCCGGCGCCTTCGGAGTTGGCGGCACGGGTTTTGAGGGCAATAACCTGCTCATGCTGCGGCGCCAACTCCGGGGTGTCTTCGAGCAGAATGAGGCGCTCCTGCGGCCTGCACAGCCCCAGCAGGGCGTTGAGCAGGGTTGTTTTGCCAGTGCCGGTGCCCCCGCTAATGAGGAATCCGCGGCGTTCGGCAATCATGCGGCACAGATAGGCGGCGGTCGCCTCATCACACAACCCAGCGGCCTGCAGCTGCGCCAGGGTGGGGCGCTCGCGGGCGGGTAGACGCACGGAGAGCCGGGTGCGTTCGCTCAGCGGCGGGATAATCGCGTGGATGCGTCTGCCGTGCTCATCGCTGATGTCAGCCGCCGGATGCGCGGCATCCAGCTGCCCGCCGTGCCTGCGGATGAGCCGCTCGGCAAGGTCACGCACGCGCCGCTCGTTACCGAGGCTCAGCGCCACGGGGCGGGTGGTTCCGTTGATGCCCACCCAGATATCGCAGGGCGAGTTCACGTAGATATCGGTGATGGTTCCGGCGCGTTGCCCCTCGTCAAGGAGCAGTCCGAGGGCACCGAGGCCGTAGAGTTCCGCGGCGAGGTAGCGCAGCGCGGTCTGCCGGTTGACGGGCACGTATTCCACGCTGGGGTAGCTCCATGAGGCGGGCGCGGGTTGCACCGTTTTGGTGCGGAATTTTCGGGGCTTCGTCACATTAGTTCTATCTGCGCCCGTTCCTTCTGCGTTCGTGTTCCCCCAGGCATTCCCCTGGCATCCGCCATCGATGGCGCAAATTGCCTCATCCACGGCATTTTCGAGGATCTCGCGGAGGGGCTGGGATTCTTGGAGTAACCCACCGCCCGCGGCACTCGCAGCGTTTGCACTGCCCGCGGCAACCACACCCTCTGCGGGCGGCCGCTCCCCTGCCTTCTCGACTCCGGCACTGAATCCGTTACTGGGTCCGCCGCTGAACCCGGCGCTGAACCCGCCGCTAAAACCGCCCAGGGCGATAGCGCTCATCTGCGGCGAGCGCAGAATCAGCTCGCGGGCGTGCAGGGCGACGGCGCGGGCGCGATAGTCTTCGGGAATGAGCAGGGCGGGTAGCGAGTGCGCGCCGGTGTTCTGGACACCCGTATTCTGTGCGCCCGGCTGATTCGCGCCCTGTGCGGCACGCGGCGAGCAACCGTTGGGGTTGCCGGGATTGTTGGCAGGGTGCCCGGCGGGATTGCTGGAGGGATTCATGGCGGAGTTCATGGCTCTAGGAGACCATTACGCCCGCCTCGAATTTTTAAGAGAATGAGCGTTCTGTGGATAACTCCTCGCGCACCCCGAAATATCCACGATGCACGCGTCTCAAACGAACAAAACGCACACATCCGGCGCTTTTATGACAAACCGCGGCGCATTCAGCCCTCCCCTGCCTCTTCCGCAAACCGCCCGCCCGCGACCACAAACCACGCGCCTTCGCACCCGGTCACCGATAATGGAAGAATGTACGTTCTGCTCAGTCCTGCCACCGGCGCGGGTATTACCGCCCAGACCGGCACCTCCGCGCACCCGGTCACCTCGGCTATTGCCGCGGGTGCGTCCCCGCGCGGTGCTCAACCGGTGACCTCGTGGGGTGCTTTTCATTTTTCGGCGCCGACCGCTGAACAGTTGCAGGACCCGACCTTTATTCCGCGGATTACGCGGGCGGATCGGGTGAGTGCGGCGAATCTTCCGGCGTATGTGCGAGAGGTGGAGCGGCAGGCGGCAGATTCGGCGCAGGCGCGTTTTCCCCGCTGGATTTGGGCTGATACCCGCCACGTTGACCCGCTGCTTCTGCGCCGCGGGGTGCGGGTGCATCTGTGCCATGATTTGCGTCTGGTGCAGCGAATTTTGACGACTGCCGCTACGCATCCGAGCGGTTTTGTGGAGTACAGCCCGGTGCTGGATCTTTCTGATGTGCGTGAGGCGGCCGAGCCTCAGGGGTATCTGCCGGTGGCGCGGCAGATTCAGGGTCAGGAGGAGCTGTTCGGCGCTGATTTTTTGAGCGCGCCTGCTGCTCCTGATTCCTCCACGACTCCTACCAGCACCGCCCAGTCCCCCACCGCTTCTTCCCCGGATTTCCTGGAGGCGGCGCCTCACGAGCCTTTTGCCCCGCAGTTGGCGGCGGGCCCGGTGACTCTGCTGCCGGAGCATCCGGTGGTGCGTGTGCTGATGCGTGAATGGCTGGCACAGGCGCGCGCTATTAGCGCGTCAAGGCACCCGGAGCGACTGCGTCTTTTGGCGGCGGCTGAGTCTGCCGGTGCATTGGTGGCGGCTGAGATTGGCTATTACGGCATCCCGTTTAATGTGCAGGCGCATCATGAGCATCTGTGCGAGTTGTTGGGTCCGCGCTCGGTGCCCGGGGAGCGTCCGCAGAAGATGCAAGAGTTGGCGGAGCAGATTCAGCGCATGCTGTTTATGCCGTCGTTGAACCCGGATTCGCCGCAGGATCTTTTGCGTGCTCTGCAGTCTGCGGGGGTTTCGGTGAAGTCTACGCGTTCGTGGGAGTTGAAGAGTTGGGCGGATGCGATTCCGGCTCAGCGGCAGAAGCGTTGGGCGCTGATTGACCCGATTCTGCGCTATAAGAAGCTGTACCGTATTTGGACTGCTAACGGCTGGACCTGGGCTGATACTTGGGTTTCCGAGGGTGCGTTCCGCCCGCATCTTGAGGTGGGCGGCGCCGCGACCGGGCGTTGGGGCGCTTCCGGCGGTGGTGCGTTGCAGCTACCTGCGGAGATTCGTCAGGCGGTGCAGGCGCCGGAGGGTCAGGTGCTGACGGTGACGGATGGCTCGCAGATTGAGCCGCGTATTTTGGCAGCGTTGAGCCGTGATGAGGCGCTCGCTTCGGCGGGTCGTGGCGCTGACCTGTATGCGGGTATTGCCGAGCTGGCGCGCATGAAGGGTGTGGGTTTGACGGAGCGTTCCCACGCGAAGGTTGGCATGTTGGCGATTATGTATGGCGGCCGCAGCGGTGAGATTGGTGCCCTGTTGCCGCATGTGGCGGCGCTTTTTCCGCAGGCGATGGACTTTACGGAGCGTGCCGCGCGCATTGGTGAGGCGGGCGGGCAGGTGACGACTTTTTTGGGTCGTACGTCCCCGCCGGTGGATGAGCGTTTCCGTGAGATTGTGGCTGATCGGTCTTCGCCGGCGGCTGAGTCGCGTGCGGTGTCGACTGCGCGTGCGCACGGGCGTATGACCCGCAATTTTATTGTGCAGGGTACGGCGGCTGAGTGGGCTCTATGCTGGATGGGCGCGGTGCGTTCTCGTCTGTTGTCGGAGCGGATTTTTGGTATGCCGATGCGCACCCGCATTGTGTATTTTTTGCACGATGAGCTTCTGCTGTGCGGTCCCGACCTGGAGGCGGATCGCGTGGAGCGTATCGTGCGTGAGGGCGCTGCGGAGGCGGCGCGTCTGCTCTTCGGTCGGGTGCCGGTTGATTTTCCGGTGTCGGTGGTGCGGGTGCGCAACTACGCCGAGGGTAAATAATCTGCGGTAAATAATCAGCCGCGCATAAGCGGCACCGTACAACAAAAAATAGGGGTGGCAGGTAGCTTCGTTCAAGCTACCTGCCACCCCTATCTGCACCCTATATCCGCTAGTCAAGCGCTTATTCTGCAATGAGCTTTACTCCTCGTAGCCGGGTGCCGGGCGCATCTTTTTCTGATCCCAGGGCACGGTCCAGCCGAGCGAGTCGAAGATCCGGTCCAGCAGAATTGCGGTGAATCCCCAGACGGTGAATTCTTCACCGCCGAGCATGCGCACCTCGAAGGCGGGGGTGCGGTGTGAGGTGCGGCCGCGTTTGACGTAGGCGGTGTGCCGGTTGGCGGGGTTGAGCAGGTCGCGCACGGGCACGCGGGCGATGAGCGCGGACTCGTTGTGGTCGACGACCTCGACGGGTACGGGGCTGTTCCACCAGCCGATGACGGGGGTGACCATGAAGTTGCTGATGGGTAGCGGCAGGGTGTGTAGCTGGCCTAGGATCTGCACGCCGGCGGGGTCGAGCCCGGTTTCTTCGACCGCCTCGCGCAGGGCGGCGATGTGGGCGACGGGTTCGCCGGTGGTTTCGGCGAGCGCGTAGTCTTCGGGGTCGATTTTGCCGCCGGGGAAGGCGGGCTGACCGGCGTGTGAGCGCAGGGTTGCGGCACGTACGAGGAGCAGTACATCCAGGTCGGCGCTGACGTTTTCGGGGCAGCCGTCAAATTTGCCGGTGGAGGGCGAGTTGTCAAGCACACCAAAGAGGATCAGCACGGCGGCTTCTTTGCTGAGGGGGCTGGCGGGTGCGCTGCGCAGTAGGGCTTGGACGTCAAATTCCACGCCGCCCTCTGCGAGAGCCGCCAGTGCCTGCTGGGCGGGGTGCTGTGCATCCTGCCCAGCCTGTTCGGGTTGTACCGACTGCTCGGGTGCGCTCATCTGTGTACCTCTCTTCTGCGCGGCTGCGTTCCGGTTCGGCTTAGTCGCCGTTAGGCGCTGAGCGGGTAGCCTTCTGCCATGAGTTCGCGGCGGGTTGCGCCCTGCAGGAATCGCAGGTGCAGATCTTCTCGACCGGGTGCCATTTCGTATTTCATGAGTTTACGTGCTGCTTGTTCGTTCGTTTCCCCGGCGCCATAGGACGGGCAGAGGTCGGCGACGGGGCATACGCCGCAGGCGGGCTTTTTGGCGTGGCAGATGCGGCGGCCGTGGTAGACCATGCGGTGTGAGAAGAGCGTCCAGTCTTTGCGTTCGATGAGTTCGGCGACGTCTTTTTCGACTGTCTCGGGGGCGTCTGCGGTGGTGAATCCCATGCGACGTGCGAGGCGGCCGAAGTGGGTGTCTACGGTCAGTCCGGGCACGTCGAAGGCGTTTCCGAGGACCACGTTCGCGGTTTTGCGGCCAACTCCGGCGAGTTCTACGAGCTCTTCGAGGGTTGAGGGAACCTGCCCGTTGTGGCGCTCTACGAGCTGCTGAGAGAGGGTGACGATGGAGCGTGCCTTGGCGCGGTAGAAGCCGAGGGACTGAATATAAGGTTCGACCTCTTCGGTGCGTGCGGAGGCGAGCGCGGCGGCGTCCGGGTAGCGTGCGAAGAGTGCACCGGTGACGGAGTTGACGCGCACGTCGGTGGTTTGTGCCGAGAGCACGGTGGCGATGAGCAGCTCGAAGGGGTTGTCGAAGTCGAGTTCTGCGACGGCGTAGGGGTAGGTTTCGCCGAGGATGCGGTTGATTTTGCGGGCGCGGCGCACGGTGGCGAGGTGGCTTTCGGGTGCGCGGGCGTTGAGGCGGCGTGCGGCGGCTGCGGCTTTGAATTCGGGGACGAATCGGATTTGTAGGAGCGATTCGGTGTTCTCTGCCGCAGTGTTCTCAGCCGTGCTGTTTTCTGCCGCGGTGTTCTCTACTTCGGTGCGGGTGGCGTTCTCGGTCATAGCGCGAGGGTACCGGGCTTGGGCGTGTGGGCGGTAGCGAGGTTCACCGTACTTGGCTCGCTCGCCCATCATTTTCTGGGCAGTTCGCGCCAGCTAGCGCTCAGCGGGCGCCGGCTGTGCCACACTGGTTTTATGTCAGATACAATTTTTGTGCTTAACGGACCGAATTTGAACCTGCTTGGGCAGCGCCGCCCCGAGGTGTACGGCTACACCACTCTGCACGATATTGAGCGTATGGTGCGTGAGCGCGCGGCGGATCATGGTTTTGATGTTGAGTTTATGCAGTCGAATCATGAGGGTGCGCTGGTGGATGAGATTCAGCGTGCTCGTACTCGTGGCGCGGCGATTATTATTAACCCGGCGGCGTACACGCACACCTCGGTGGCGCTGCATGATGCGCTGGAGGCAGCTGAGCTTCCGGTGGTTGAGGTGCATCTGTCGAATGTGCATCGTCGTGAGCAGTTCCGTCATCATTCGTTTGTGTCGCCGCAGGCTACTGCGGTGATTGCCGGTGCGGGTGCGTACGGCTATGTCATGGCGGTTGATTTCCTGGCACAGCACCTGGCGGAATAACAGCGCAGCATCTCGCTGAATAGCGCAGCCCAGCGCCTGGCGGAATAGCCCAGCACTGCCTCCGTTCGTTAAATAGTTCAGGCTCCCGTTCCTCATGTGAGGGGGGAGCCTGAACTTTTATCGCTATTTAGCGGCTAGTTACTTGCGGCAGGTGCCGGTGGAGACTGCGGCGGTGTTGTCGCCGCCTTCGGCCAGTGCCTGCTTGAGGGTGCTTGCGGTGATGGCGTAGCCGGTCTGGCCGGTGGTTGCCCTACCGAAGATCACGCCGACCACGTTGCCGTTTTCGTCGAGGACGGGGCCGCCGGAGTTGCCGTGCTGCACGTCGGCTGCCAGCTGGTAGACCTGGCGCATGGCGTTGGCACGGCCGGTGTCAGCGTCGATGGTCTGGGTGTTGCCGATGCCCTGCACGGTGGCGGGCAGTGCCTTGAACGGGCCGCCCTTGGGGTAGCCCATGAAGGTTACGAGGCTACCTGCGGTGGCGTTGGTGCCAATGTTCAGCGGTGCAAGCGGCAGCTTGGGAACGCTGATGAAGGCGAGGTCCTGTTCGGTGTCCATGTAGACGACGGTGCCGGGCCAGGTACGGCCGCGGGAGTCCTGCACGACCGGGGAGGTCACGCCGGCGACTACGTGGGCGTTGGTGACGACCAGGCCGTTATCCGCCACGAAGCCGGAGCCGGTGGAGGTGTAGCCGCACTGCTCTGCGGCGCCCAGAATCTCAACGACGGAGGCTGCCGCCTGGTCCAGTGCCGCGGATTCTACCGTCTCGGTGGGGGCGCTGGTTTCGGGGGCGATGAGCTGGCTGACTTCCGGAATGGTTCCGAAGGCGAGCACGTCATTGCGTACCGTGTTGATGCGGTCCTTGACGACCTCGGGGGTGGAGGCGACCATCCAGGAGAGGGTCTTGGAGTCGCTGAGCGCAGTGTTGAGCTGCGGGATGGGCACGGTGCGCATGGAGATGGTCAGCACGACCATGACCAGGGCGCAGGCGGCGAGGTTCAGCACGCCGCCGAAGAAGCGTTCTACGCCCTTGAGCGGGGTGATGTCGGTGACGCGGCGGATGGTGCGTCCGGCAACGAGGCCGAGCCACTGTCCGATGGTCAGGCAGATGATGAGCACGCCGACGGCGGTAATGAGGCTCCATTGGGATCCCACGGATGCCACGGCGAGGGGCACGAGCCAGGCTGCGGCGCAGACGCCCAGACCCAGGCCGAGGAAGGTTCCGAGGGTGGTGAAGAATCCGCTGCGGACTCCGGCGAGGAAGTAGAGCAGCAGAATGATGGGGATAGCAATATCAAGCAGGTTGATGCCAGTCGTCACGACTAATTGCCTCCTTGGTGGGTAGAAATGGTCACGGTGTGCCCATGTGGTTAGTGCGGGCTGTGCCCGGTGAGTGTGGCGGCGCGTTAACACCCAGTGGTGGATGCGGCGGGCTTGTGTTCCCGGGGTTTTGGGCTCGGGTTTCTGCCTCGTCGCATCGTACCGTGTGTAGAGGCGGTGCGCCTCCTGGTCATGAGGGTGTCTGCGTGCTTGGTACCGAAAAAAGTACACACCTGAATGCCTGATATTAGGTGCTGAACCTGTGGGTAAGCTTTGAATTTTCTCGGAAGAAATAACTTTTGCTGTAAAGCTCGCCCTATCGGAATGCACAAACAGCTTTTTTAGGGTACGCTCATATCAGTTGAATATGTCACACTAGCTTGAGCCTTCTCACATTTCAGATGTTGAGACGCATGGCACCGGTTCGGGCTCACTCACTGAACATTTACGAGCTTCGGCTCATCACCTCATATCTAGGAGAACTTTATGGATCTCGAGATCCTCCGTCGTACCCCTCTCTTTGCTAACCTCGACGACGCAGCTTTCGCTCTGCTGACCGATGACATTCAGGAGATTGACCTCTCCCGCAACGCTGTCCTTTTCTACGAGGGTGACCAGGACGATCAGCTCTTCGCTGTGCTCTCCGGTAAGGTCAAGCTGGGCCGTACCGCCGCTGACGGTCGCGAGAACATGGTCGCGATTATGGGTCCCGGTGATGTTTTCGGCGAGATGGCTCTCTTCGACCCCTCACCCCGTTCGACCAACGCTGTCGCTGTTTCTGAGACCCGCTTGGCTGCCATCAAGCACGAGTCTTTCAAGCGCGCACAGCAGCTGGACCCCTCGATTTCCGATCAGGTCATTAAGACTCTGGCTCGCCGCCTGCGCCACGCTAACGAGGCACTGGCTGACCTGGTCTTCTCCGACGTTCCCGGCCGCCTCGCTAAGGCACTGCTGGACCTGGCTGACCGCTTCGGCCGCCCCGCAACCGACGGTGTGCTCGTTGCTCACGAGCTGACCCAGGAAGAGCTGGCACAGCTGGTTGGTGCATCCCGCGAGACCGTGAACAAGGCTCTTGCCGAGTTCGTTTCTCGCGGCTGGATCCGTCTGGAGGCACGCGCAGTTGTCATTCTGGACCTGCCCCGCCTGCGCCAGCGTTCCCGCTAAGGTCTCTTTGAGTTAGGGCATTCTAGGACGCCCTCGCTAAAAGACGCACGACTTAAATAGATCAGGAGCCGTTTCCCTCTGCATGGGGAAACGGCTCCTGATTTCTTTAACGCTTCATCATACGAGCGAGCGGATGCACTACCCTCTTAGAGCACACCCATCGCGCCGGTGTACATGGAACCGGTGGTAGCCGGAACCACCTCGGTGAAGGAGAGCATGCACGCACCGTTGTGGGTGACGAGCACGGGCTTCTTCACCTCAATATTGCGGCGCTTGGACAGCCAGGCCACGGAAGTCTGGGCCTTCGCCAAAGATTCGAGCAGGCACATCACGCCGGGGGTGATGAGCTGGTCGAGGGTGCGTCCCACCGTGTTGGGCTGACCGATGCGGTCGCCCAGTTCACTGGTGTCCTTGGCTTCGAGCAGTTCACGCACGTTCAGCCAGTCGCCCCACACACCCTTACCGAGCAGCAGCTTCGGGTCCTGGCCTACGGGTAGCGCCGTGGTGAAGTAGGCGATGTCGTAGCGCTTGAGGAAGAAGTCTGGGGACTGCCAACGCGCGACCGGGCGCAACAGGTCGGCGCGCACGCTCAAACCACTGGAGGTCAAGAAGTTAGAGAAGCTCTTGTCCTGCTCGGCAACCGCCTCGCGCCACGCCATGAGCTCGGGGGTGCTGGAGCGTTCCACCACGTCCTGGTCGTCCTCGCCAGCGAGCAGAATGCCGGTCTCTTCGAAGGACTCACGGATGGCAGCCATGACGCTGCGGCGTGCCTGAGTAACGTCAGAGAAGTGGAACTGTTCTTCCCAGTATTCGGCGCCGGGGCCGACCCAGGAGGCCGCCTCATCATCACCGGGAAGAGCCGTACCGCCGGGGAAAGCCACCACGCCCAGCGGAGAGGTGCCGGGACGGTAGGTCAGAATCGTTTCGAGACCGTTCTCGCCGTCGCGCACAAAAATTACGGAGGCAGCCTGACGCATCGTGCAACCGGTCGCACCTTCGTTACCGCCTTCACACCAGCTTTCGGCGGCAGTGCGCATGAACTCAGGAATCGCGTAGAGACGCTGAATGGCTGCGGTGCGCGGACCTGACTGGCGGCCGGTAAACATGCGGGGGCGCTCCACGCCCTCAGCCGGGGTGGGAGTGCCGAAGCGGCGTTCCTGCACCGGCAGGGGTAGAGTCTTGATGTTTTGGGCGGTGCCATTATCCTGTGCGGATTCGGTGCGTGCAGTCTTCTCAGGAGCGTCCTGTGCTGCCCGCTGAGCCTGGGCAGCACGAATAGCAGACAGCGGCAGCGCGCCGGTGTACAGATTAGACATATTCAACAATGATCTCGACCTCTACGGGCGAGTCCAGGGGAAGAACGGGAACGCCGACGGCGGAGCGGGCGTGCTGGCCTGCCTCACCGAAGATTTCGCCGAGCAGTTCGGAGGCACCGTTAATGACGGCGGGCTGAGCGGTGAAGTTCACCTCGGATGCCACGAAGCCGACAACCTTCACGACGCGCTGCACGCGGTCCAGGTCGCCAATGACGGACTTGACCGCTGCCAGGGCGTTGAGCAGGCTGATACCCGCGTACTTCTTCGCATTCTCGGGGGTCACGAAGCCTTCAGCACCGGAGTCGGACACCTTACCGGTTTCGGGCAGGGCGCCCTCAACGAAGGGCAGCTGGCCGGAGGTGTACACGTAGGAGCCGGAGGTCACCGCGGGAACGTATGCGGCAACGGGGGCGGGTGCTACGGGCAGTTCGTAACCGAGTTCGCGGATACGTGCTTCAATACGGGATTCAGTCATGATTACTCCAGAAGAATGGCGGGTGATGGCACCCAAACGGTGATAGGGGAAATGCCGTAAATCTAAACGCTACTGATATTCAGGCAGCTGTTAAACGGCTAACCGGCGGCCTTCCTCATCTATTCCCGCGCTCCCCTAGTTAAAGGAGAGCCGGGATAGCGAGGTGACCGCCGGGTACGCTGCTCTTAGTCAGCCTTCTCGCGCTTAAAGTAGGCGATGGGGTTGCCCTGAGTCGGAGCGACCATGTTCGATGCGGGGGTTGCACCGGCAGGTGCGGAGGCACCGGGCAGCACGGTGACGAGCTCCCAGCCATCTTCACCCCAGTTATCGAGGATTGCCTTGGTCGTGTGGATCATCAGCGGTACAGTTGCGTATTCCCATTTCTTCATACCCTCTAGCCTAGCTTTCAGGGTCGAATAAGTAAAAGGGATTTACTATGGTTTCGGTCAATGTCCGGGGCTTTTTGGGGCTTTATTCTCAGGGCTGAGGCGCCCACCTCCCTGTGGGGTGGCGAGACGGGCTTTCTCTCACAGCTTCATGGGATAAACTGAATGAATGGCTTCATCTAAGAAAACCCGTGCGCGTCGCCGCCCGGGAGATTTTTTGCAGTTCCTCGCGTTCAGCGTGATTGCCGGTTTCCTCGCGGCAATTATTGTCGTACCCCCGGCAGTGAGTGCCGGTATGGTCGCGAACGCGTCGATGTCATGGTTCCAGGACCTTCCTGACGACATTGCCGATGGCATCTCCTCCCGTCCTTCTACTATTTACGCTGCTGACGGCAAGACCGAAATCGCAACCTTCTTTGAAGAGAACCGTGAACCGGTCAAGCTGGATCAGATTTCTCAGCACATGAAGGACGCTATCGTCTCAGTGGAGGACCGTGACTTCTACAACCACGGTGCGGTCTCCGCTATCGGTATTGGTCGTGCGTTCCTGAACAACATCATTAACTCCAACAGCGGTCGCCGCCAGGGTGCTTCCACCCTGACCCAGCAGTACGTCAACAACCTCATTGTTGACTCCGCTGTGGCTCGCGGTGAGGACGCTACCGCGACCCTGAACGGTAACAAGACCTACGCCGCAAAGATTCGCGAGATGAAGCTTGCGATTTCTATGGAGCAGAACAAGTCCAAGGACGAAATCCTTGAAGGCTACCTGAACATCGTGAACCTTGGTGGTTCGAACTACGGTGTTGAGGCTGCTGCACAGTACTACTGGGGTATTTCCGCTAAGGACCTGAACGTGGCTCAGTCCGCGCTTCTTGCCGGTCTGGTGCAGGCACCGAACGTGTACGATCCGACCGTGAACCCCGAGCTCGCCCGTGAACGCCGCGACATCGTTCTGGGCACTATGCTCCGCGACGGCAAGATTACCGATAAGGAATACAGCGACGCTATCGCCAGCGACATTAAGCTCAACGTCCACCCCAAGTCCCAGGGTTGCTCCCTGGCAGGTGATAAGGCGTTCTTCTGCCGCTACGTGGTCAACTACCTGCTGCAGGATGAATCCCTCGGCGCAACCGCTGAGCTGCGTAACACCGCCATCAAGCGTGGCGGCCTGAAGGTGATCACCACCCTGAACCCCGAGGCTCAGACCGCGGCTAAGCAGGCAGTGGACTCCACCCAGCCCGCAGCAACCAACTGGAACGACGTGAACTCCGCCCTGACCAGTGTTGAGCCCGGTACCGGTCGCGTCATCGCGATGGCACAGAACACTGAGCTCGGCACCCCGGCTGACGCAAACGACCACTCCAAGACCGAGTACAACTACAACGTTGATAGCGCCTACGGTGGTACCCGCGGCTTCCAGCCCGGTTCGACGTTCAAACCGATTATTCTGGCTCAGTGGCTCATCAGCGGCCGCGGCGCTAACGCTACCGTGAACGGTACCCAGCTGTTCTGGCCCACCAGCTTCGGTTGGAACGCCAAGTGCTACGAGGGCGGTAAGTACTACTACACCGGTCAGCCGAACGGCTGGTCCTACAAGAACGCGTTCAACGGTGGCCTAGGCTACAACACCGCGGCGTACGGTATTCGCCAGTCGTTGAACTCGTACCTGTACGGCATGCTCTCCCAGCTTGACCTGTGCGATGTGCACGACCTGTCCATCAAGATGCACGCCCTGGATGGTACCGGCGAACCGCTGCACAGCATCCCCGACCTGGGTACCAACATTGGTGGTACCAAGTACGGTATCTCTCCGCTGACCAGCGCATCCATGTACGCTATCTTCGCTTCTGAGGGTAAGTACTGCACCCCGCGCCCCATCGAGAAGATCACCAAGACCAACGGTGAAACCATGAAGGAATACCAGAACCAGTGTGAGCAGGTTCTGGATCCGGACATCGCGAACGGTGTCAGCTGGGTTCTGAAGGGTGTTATCCAGCCTGGCGGTTCCGCTTCTCAGCGCGGTATTGGTCTGCCGAACGGTTCGGCTGCGAAGACCGGTACGAACGATAACTCCTCCCAGACCTGGCAGGTTGGCTACACTCGTGGCCTGTCCACCGCGTCTTGGGTTGGTTCTAACAACCTCGGCTTCCGTTCCCTGAACGGTGTGGGCATTAACGGTCGTGTTCTGAACTATGTGGATGGTGCGACCTACGCCGGTGCTCAGTGGCAGTCGTTCATGAAGACGATCGCACCGAAGTACAACACGAAGGACTTCACCACCCCCAGCGATAAGATTCTGTCGTACAGCTAGAATCACAGCTCATCAGCTGAAGCCTGAAAGGCGATTGATAATGTGTGAAAACGCAGTCAACGCCCGCGTCCCCGTGGCGGTCCCCGGCGCACGCGGCTCCTCCCCGCTCCTGAAGAAGGTAGCGGGGGCGGTAGCCGCCACTGCAGCTTTGGGGGCCGCCACGGCGGCGTATGGGCACTTTATTGAGCTGAACAATTTTCAGCTCCGCACCGAGTCCCTGCCAGTACTGCCCGCCGGTAGTCCTGACTTCAGGATTCTGCATATTTCGGATATGCACATGATTCCGGGCCAGCAGAAGAAGATTGACTTCATGCACTCGCTGGCTGCCTTGGAGCCTGATTTGGTGATGAACACGGGTGATAACCTCTCCCACGTGGACGGTATGGGCCCGCTGCTGGAGGCGCTCGACCCGCTCATGGACTTCCCCGGCGTGTTTGTGCCCGGCTCGAATTGCTATTTCGCGCCGGTTTTCAAGAACCCGGCACGCTACCTGTGGCAGCCGCGCACCCCGCAGATGATTGAGGAAGGCTCGCGTGTAGCCCTGCCCATTGAGCGGATGCACGACGCCTTCGAGTCGCGCGGCTGGACGGGCCTGATCAACCGCTACGACACGCTGAACCTCAAGGGTCTGCGCCTGGAGTTCTCCGGTGTGGATGACCCGCACCTGCGCTACGATGAGCACCCCGGGTTCGCCCCCGGTGCCTTCGATGAGGGTGAGGAGCCGAGCGTCCGTATCGGCGTGGCGCACGCCCCCTATATGCGTACCCTGCACCGCTTCGTGCAGGACGGTGCGCAGGCTATTTTTGCCGGTCATACGCACGGCGGTCAGGTCTGCCTGCCCGGCGGTCATGCCCTGGTCAGCAACTGCGATCTGCCGCCTTCGCGTGCGAAGGGTGTCAGTGAGCAGTCCGGTATTCCGGTTCAGGTTTCTGCCGGCTTGGGCACCTCTCGTTTTGCGCCGGTGCGTCTGTTCTGCCCGCCGGAGGCAATCCTGGTGACCCTCACGGCTCGCGATAAGGGTGAAGCCGACGCTTCGAAAGGTGGCCGCCGCTAATGTCTGAGGCTTCTACAGCACGCACGACTAAGCGCCGCCGTAACCCCTTCTTGGAGACGGCGAGCGAACCGACCCCCGACCCGATCGACTACGCGCACGGTCAGCGTGCCCCGCACACCCTCGCCGCGTATGCACGTCCGATTCGTGTGCGCTGGGGCGTGGGTCTGCTGGTGGCGTTCGGTGCCGGTGCCCTTGAGATTGCTATTCCGCAGATGTTGCAGATTATTGTGGATCATCTCTCGCAGAGCACCACCGAGAGCGCCATCTGGATTGCCGGTGGTCTGGTGCTTCTGCTGGGTATTGCGCACGCCTCCTTCATGTATTGGAGGCGCTGGCTGATTGTGGACCCGACCTCCACGATTGAGCTGTCCATGCGCATGAACTTTTTTGACCGGCTGCTCAGCGCCCCGCTTTCTCTGCTGGATCGTTGGCCCTCCGGTCAGTTGCTGACCCGCTCCATGAGCGATTTGGGGACGATTCGCCGTTGGTTGTCTTTCGGTATTGTTCAGATGCTGACTGTTGCGGTGATGTTCCTGGTCGGTGGCTTCTTCATGCTGCGTTCTTCGCCGTCGCTGGCGCTGGTGTTCGTGGTGACCGTGCCGATTCTGGTGCTGTCGCTGGTGAACTTCACTCGCAAGTACTACCGCGCTTCACATGAGATTCAGCAAATGACGGGCGACCTCTCCACCCGCATTGAGGAGTCGGTGCGCGGCATCCGCGTGATTAAGGCGCTGGGCCGCTCCCCCGAGCAGATTCAGGAATATTCCGAGTCGGTGGACGCCCTGCAGGTTCGCGAGTACGGCAGGTCGATGCTGGTGGCTCGTGTTGCCCTGTACCAGGGCCTGATTGTGGGTGTCTCCACGGCAGTGGCGCTGGCTGTGGGCGCTTCGCAGGTTGCGGCGGGCACCTTGAGCCTGGGCGCGATGACCGCCTACTTTGCGGTGCAGACGACCGTGCTCAGCCACGTGACGCGCTCGACCGCGCTGATGTCTGCCTATTTGAGCTATAAGGTGGCGTTGGAACGCCACAACGAGGTCATGGACGAGCCCGGCTTTGAGGCGGTGCCGCTGGTTCGTGGCTCCGCGGCTGTGTCTGGGCCCGAGCATCCGCAGGGTGCTTCTGATTCGTCAACAGTAGCTGGAGTGTCTGCCGAGGGCGGCTCCGGGAAGGAAACTATGCAGTACCCCAGCGGTGGCGCAATATCTGTCACGTTCGATCACGTTCAGTTCAGCTACGACGCTACCAAGGCGCCGGCTGAGGCTACCACTGAGGCGAATTCTGAAGTTGCTTCTGAGACGAAGGCACCCGAGGTTTCCGTGCTGAAGGACGTAAACTTCAAGGTCTTCCCGGGTGAGATTCTGGCGCTGGTTGGTGCAACCGGTAGCGGCAAGTCGACCGTGCTGTCGCTGGTTCCGCGTTTCTACGAGCCGACCTCCGGTTCCCTACGTTTTGGCACCCGAGATACCGCTGACATGTCTATTGAGGAGGTGCGCGCCCAGACCGCGTTCGTCTTTGAGGAGGCGGTGCTCTTCTCCGGCACGGTCCGCGAGAACGTACTGATGGGCGTTGCCGAGCAGTACGAGCACGGCACCGAGGATGAAGACTACCCCGCCGCAGAAGAGCTGGAGGCGACCCTCCAGACCGCGCTGCAGCTGGCTGCGTGCGATTTCGTGGCGGAGCTTCCGCAGGGTCTGGATACCGTCATTGGTGAGGAGGGTCTGAGCCTTTCGGGTGGTCAGCGTCAGCGTCTGTCGTTGGCGCGCGCTTTAGCGAAGCGCCCCTCCGTGCTACTGCTGGATGACCCGTTCTCGGCGCTGGATGTGAACACCGAGGAGCGTATTATTACCGGTCTGCGTGAGGGTCTGGAGGGACTGGGCGGCGCTACTACCCTGTTGACGGCGCACCGCCCCTCCACGGTGGCTCTGGCGGACCGTGTGCTGCTGATGGTTGATGGTGCTGTGGTCGCCGAGGGCACTCACGCTGAGCTGATGGACTCTTCGGAGCAGTACCGTCAGCTGATGACGATGGAGGAGGGCTAATGGCCCATCATCGTCCGGCGGAGCCGCGGGATCAGATGAGCCCGCAAGAGCGCGCGGAGACCCGTGAACGCTCGATGGCTCTGCTGCGCCAGATGTTGCGCCCGCACCGTGGGGCGTTGGCTCTGTCGATTATTTCGGTGCTTTTGGTGTCGGGTTCCTCAGCGGTTGCGCCGATTCTGATTGCCCGCGTCCTGGATAGTTCCATTGAGCCGCTCAGGCAGGGTGATGCCTCTCCCCTGTTGACCCTGCTGGTGTTCTTTGTGGTGGCTACCGCGGTGACCGCGATCTTCTCATGGGTCAACGTGGCGTACACGGTGCGCGTGTCGCTGGGCGTGGTGGTGTACCTGCGTAAGCGGGTGTTCCGTCACGCGCAGTCGCTGAGCGTGTCCTTCCATGAGCGGTACACCTCGGGCAAGGTCATTTCGCGTCTGACTAGCGATATTGATACGGTCCGCAGCTTCTTGGACAGCGGCATCAGCCAGTTGGCGATTACTTTGCTGTCCATGGTGATTTCTGCGGTCGCTATTTTCCTTCTGGATTGGCGTATTGGCCTGTTCATGCTGGTCATGGGCGTGCCGATTTACTTCTTGACGCGCTGGTTCCAGAAGACGGCGGTGCCGGTTTTCCGTACGATGCGTACCGAGTCTGCGCATTTGACGAGCCGTTTTGTGGAGACTTTTACGGGTATCCGCGCGGTGAAGGCGTTTGGTGCGGAGGCGCAGATGCGTTCTGAGTACGCTCAGGCGTCGGAGCGTTACCGCCTTGCGGTGATGGATTCCATTAAGATTTTCGGCATCTATTCGCCCGTGCTGATGCTTTTGGGCAATGTGTTTATTGCCGGTGCGCTGGTGCTGGGTGGTTATGCGGTGCTGGGCGGCACCATGCAGATCGGTACCCTGCTGGCGCTGGTGATTTACGCGAACCGTGTGTTTGAGCCGGTCATGCAGCTCTCTGAGTTCTACAACATGTTCCAGTCGGCGATGTCAGCGCTGGAGAAGCTGTCGTCGTTCTTGGCTGAGGAGCCGGAGGTTGCTGAGCCGGAGCATCCGCATGAGCGGGCTGTAGAGTCTGTAGCTGAATCTGCTACTGGCGTTACTGAGGGCGCGTCCGGCACGGTTCAGGGCGCTCTGGTGGAGCTGGATTCGGCGGTCTTTGGGTACACTTCGGATCGTCACGCGTTGAAGGAGACAAGCCTGCGCATTGAGCCGGGTACGACCGTGGCGCTGGTGGGTGCTACGGGTGCCGGTAAGTCGACGATTGCTAAGCTGGTGGCTCGTTTCTACGATGTTTCAGCCGGTCAGGTGCGTATTGACGGCGTGGATGTCCGCCAGCTGGCGGATGCGCAGCTGCGCCGTGAGGTGCTCATGCTGACCCAGGAGGTGTTCCTGTTCTCCGCGTCGATTCTGGAGAATATCCGCATGGGTAACCCGCAGGCGTCCGATGAGCAGGTGAAGGTTGCCGCAAAGGCGGTGGGTGCTGACGCGTTCATTGAGCGTCTGCGTGAGGGCTACGAGTCGCAGCTGGGCCGCGGCGGTATTACCCTGTCGGCGGGTCAGCGTCAGCTGGTTTCGTTTGCTCGCGTGTTCTTGGCGAATCCGCGGGTGCTGATTCTGGATGAGGCGACGGCTTCGCTGGACATCCCGAGTGAGCGTGCGGTGCAGGCGGCGCTACGAACCGTGTTGGCGGGGCGTACGGCGCTGGTGATTGCGCATCGCCTCTCGACGGTTCTGGGCGCTGATCGTGTGCTGGTGATTCATGAGGGTTCTGTGGTGGAGGATGGCTCCCCGCAGCAGCTGATTGCCTCCGGCGGTCGTTTTGCGGCGATGTACGCCTCCTGGGATGAGCTGAATCAGGTTCAGGAGGCTGAAGCCTAGGAACTTTATTTGCCTCTCCCTGAGCGGTGGAGTGCCGCTGTGTTGCGTTCTGAATTTTTTTGGGTTATCCTAGGTGAGTTGCCTACGGTATTCGCTGATAGGTCAACATCGGGATGTGGCGCAGCTTGGTAGCGCGCGTCGTTCGGGACGACGAGGTCGCAGGTTCAAATCCTGTCATCCCGACAGATAGCCCCGGTCCTCTGGACCGGGGCTTTGTCGTACCCGCAGTATTTTTGCTGCGCAGTTTGAGTGTATAAAAGCGGCCCTCTCCCCGCGCAGGAACGCAGGGAGGGGGTCGCTTTCGTTTTGAGTTCAGTTCCGTTTAGCCGCGCCCGGAGATGAGGGCGAGAATCGCCTCCAGGGGGCCGCGTCCGGCAATGGAGCGTGCCATGCGTGACCAGAGGGTGCAGAAGCCCAGGGCGATAACAGCGCCGAGCAGCAGGAAGACACTCCAGTACACGGCGGTGCCCCAGCCTCCGGTGGCGACGTAGTGCTCGCCGACGGTGAATGCCTTGATGGTGGGTCCGGCGTAGATGATGATTCCGCTCAGCACAATGGAGGCACTCAGCGACATCTGGCCCAGGCGGGCGATGGGGGTGAGCATTCCCGCCTGTGCGGAGAGCAGGCGCGCGCATTCGGCCCAGAAGTAGAGGGTTGCCGCGAGGTTTAGGGTTAGCAGCACCTGCGGGCTGTTGAGGAAGCCGAGCTCGGTGTAGGGGTTGAAGGTGCGGTAGACGGCGAGCGCCAGCACGGCGAGTACCACGGGGATTGCGAGCTTTGCTTGCAGGTTGTCGTAGAGGCGCACGAGTACGATGCCCAGGCACATGACCCAGATGAGCTGGGCGCTTTGGGCGTGGTTGACGCCGTGGCTTGCGAGGAAGGGTAGCTGGACGGCGGTCCACGCATCTGCCTGGGCGGCTACGTCCATGAGCAGGGTGTAGGTCCAGGTAATGAAGGGGCTGGTGACTACCGCTAGCACTGCGATTGCCCACAGGGGAAGGTGCACGACGAATAGGGTCAGCAGGGTGAGTAGCGCCAGGTGCACGAGCATGTCGAAGGGCAGGGAGTAGGAGAAGCCCTGCGCGGGTACGGTCACGTCAGCTTGCGGCAGGTAGGTGATGCCCTGCATGAGTGCCACGCCCAGCAGGAGTAGCGCGAGGAATCGCACGATGGTTCCGGCGAAGAGCTGCGGAAAGTTTGCGGTGCGGGCGTAGCGCCAGGCGGCGGCACCCAGGATTGCGGCGAAGAGCGGTTCAGCCGGCACGAGGGTCTGCGGGATCCAGAACTTCCAGGACACCGGGATCAGTTGCAGCCAGTATCCGAAGGGGATGAGCAGGCTGAGCACGGCGAAGGCGCGGGCGAGGTCGAGCCCGAGGTCGCGTCGGGTGCCTCCGAGGGAGGCGGCGCGTGCCCCGCTGCTGACGGTGGGGATAGGTTGAGTGCGCCCTGCTGCCATGTCCTCGCTCCTTGTAGTGCCGTGTTTGAGAGTCTGTGCGCCCTGCTAGGGCTACGCCAGGGGGTGTGCCCTGCCGGGGTATCTGCCGCGTCCGGTGGTGTGAGCCGGATGCGCTGGCATAGGTGTTAAGTGTAACGGCTGCTCGGGTGGTGGCGCGGAGGTTTTGCTCTCATGTGGTTTCCTCGTGCGGTTATTTTCGGTGTTCAGGCGCTCGATACGTGCTGTTCAAGTGTTGTTGCACGAGGTTAGGTGTGTACCATTGGTACGTTCTTAAAGGTGGGGCAATCCCGCGGGAGCATATTTTCGCCCCGTTCACTGTCTCAAACGCGCCCCACCTGCACACACCACGTTGAGGTTTTATGTTTTCGACTTTTTCCCCGCTTTTCTTGACGGATTTGGGGGCTTCTGGTGCTCTTCTTGCTTCGGGTACGACTCTGTCGGAAGGGTCGAGCCACGATAGCGGCCAGTTTGTGTCCATTTTCTGGATTACGTTGGTTGCGTTGCTGTCCCCGATTCTTTCGCGTCTGACGGGTAAGAAGATCCCTGATGTGGTCTTCCTGCTTATTTTTGGTCTGCTCATCGGCCCAAATATGCTCAACCTTGCCAGCAGTGAGGGCGGTATCCCGCTGCTGAAGGAGCTTGGTCTGGGCATGCTCTTTTTGATTGCGGGCTTTGAGATTAACGTGTCGTCGTTGCGTAGCCGTCAGGGTTATAGCGCTATTGCCACGTGGGTGGTGTGCTTTGCTCTGGGTATGACGGGTGCGGCGGTTATTACGTCGTTCTCGCATGAGCTGAATACGTATATTGCGGTGGGCGTGGCGTTGAGTTCCACGGCGTTGGGTACTCTGCTACCGATGTTGAAGTCTCACGGTGCTGCCGGTACGCCGGTGGGTAATGCGGTGCTGGTGCACGGTGCTGTGGGTGAGCTTCTGCCGATTTTCGCTATCTCGTTGTTGCTGTCTTCGCGTTCGCCGGGCATGGCGATTGTGGTGTTGCTGGCGTTTATGGTGGTGGCGGTGATTGTGGCGTTGATTCCGCATCGTCTGTTTGCGCATGTGCCGGGTCTGCGTCAGATTATGGCTGCGGAGGCGAATACGACCGGTCAGACGGTTCTGCGTCTTGCGATGTTCCTGCTGGCGACCCTGATTATGTGCACTGCCCTCTTTGATTTGGATGCGGTGCTGGGCGCGTTCGCGGCGGGCCTGATTCTGCGTACCCTGACCCCTCCGGCGGCTCTGCACATGATGACTCGCCGCCTTGAGGTGGTTGGTTTTACGTTCATGATTCCGCTGTTCTTTGTGGTCAGCGGTATGGGCATTGATGTCTCTGCTGTGGTGGCTAATCCTTTGGGTCTGCTTGCCGTGGTGGTGGGTATTCTGCTGTGCCGCGGTGTTCCGGTGCTTTTGGCGGAGCATTTCTTTGATACCCGTTCGGGCCTGACCACGCGTGCGCAGAAGGCGCAGTTGGCTCTGTATTCGGCTGCGGGTCTGCCGATTATTGTGGCGGTGACGGAGGTTGCGACCAGTTCGGATCTTTTGGAGGAGTCAACGGCGTCACTTCTGGTTGCCGGTGGCGCGCTGACGGTTCTGCTGTTCCCGCTGTGGGCGTTGGGTATTCGTCAGGCGTTTGGCTCTGGTCAGCCGGTTCAGCAGGAGCCGAGCCGTAAGGAGCAGATGAATGCGTTGAAGGCTCAGCGTAATGCGCAGGCGAAGCTTGCCACAGGCATGATTCCGGTGGTTCGTTTGAAGTCCCAGCCTGGCTCCGAGCCCCAGCTTGATTCTGAGACCCAGCCCGAATCTGAGTCCCCGGCTGATGCTCAGCCCGGTTCTGCCGAGGCTACGGGCGCTTCCGCTGGTTCTAGCGTTGCGTCTCGAGCAGCCTCTCGGGCTGAGGCAAAGAAGCGTAGCAAAGAAGCGTAAGGGTTCTGCGGAGAATACGGGTTCTGCAGAGATCTAGCAGCGGCTACGGTTGCGGTTCGACATTTCAAGATCGGGTACGAACCGGTTTGAGCGGGTACCCCGCTTACAGTCACCCCAACCTTATGTTGGATTGAATTTATAAAACCACACAATACCAGGCAGTTAAAGACCTGCAAACCAACATGCATCCCACACATAGGATCAAAACCCACCGCATCCTCTCTTGAGGCTGCGGTGGGCTTTTTGCGCCCAAATAACCCTATAAATCGCGGGAAGATGAGAATCTTCCTTAAATTCGGATTTTTTATGCAAATATTACAGAACATGACGTGTCTTAGCTTTCTCAACTGACACTTTGTCCTATAAAATTGAAAGCGGACAGGGAATTTCCCTAAAACACACATAAACCAACATACATACACAGAGTCGCTTCCGCCCCAGCGGGAGCTGGAGCACCTCCCCTCTCACACACGGGAGGCGCCCCTTTCGGGAGTATCCGCGACGATACCCCCGGCGGCTCCCAACCACGGAGGAGGATCATATGGGTCAGAAAGGTAATTATTTCTAACCTCGCATCTCAAGGCCTCGCACTGAATCCTAAAGATTGTCTGCACACACAGTCATTTCCGAAGGAAATATCATGCACCAATTACTCCTCACCGCGAGCACTGGTGGCGTAGAGCTGGACTTCCCGGCCTGGCTCCGAATTACGCACTTTATCAACTTCATTATGATGGGCTTCCTGATTCGTTCAGGTTGGGAAGTTCTCGCCTCTCACCCCCGCCTGTACTGGAACAACCACTGCACCCCGGGTTCTGAGTGGATTAAGTTCACCAAGGACAAGGTCCCTACCACCCCCGGCGCATTTACTGCGCGCGATGACCAGCGCACCCTGTCTCCCCTGATTTCTCTGCCCGGTAAAGCCCAGATTGGTCTGGGCCGCGCATGGCACGCGCTGGTGACCGTCATCTGGATTGTTAACGGTCTGGTATATGTCTCCCTGCTGTTCCTGACCGGTCAGTGGCGCCGCATCGTCCCGACCAGCTGGGACATCATCCCGCAGGCGTGGGAATCCATCCAGATTTACGCTGGCTTCCAGATTCCCTCGATTGAGCACTTCCAGCCGTACGACGCTCTGCAGCAGATCATGTACTTCACCGTGGTGTTCATCGTGGCACCGCTGATGATTGCAACCGGCCCGATTATGAGCCCGGCATTCTGCGGCCGCTTCCCCGGCTACGTGCGCCTCTTCCGTAACCGCCAGACCGCACGTTCCATCCACTTCCTGGGCATGGCGTTCTACTGCGTCTTCACCGTCATTCACGTGGCGCTGGTGTTCGTGGTTCACCCCCAGTACAACATCGCCCACATGATGCTGAACAAGCCCTACAACGAGGTGGACGCAGCACAGTTCGCTCAGGCAGTCACCATGCTCATTGGCGGCATTGTCTTCGCTGTGGCTCTGTGGATTTTCGCTTCGTACTGGTCCCTGCGCGACCTGCGATTCACCCAGACCTTCATTTGGGGTCTGACCCAGCCGATTCGTAACGTCCTGCTGGACCGTATCACCTCCCGTCAGGTGCAGAAGAAGACCTTCACCGATGCCGACATCTCGCCCTTCCACTGGGTTAACACTCGCCCGCCGACAGAGCGTGAGAGCACCGAGTGGAACCGCCTGAAGGAGCACGAGTTCGTTGACTACCGCCTGGAGCTGGGCGGCCTGGTGAAGGAATCCAAGTCCCTGAGCATTGACGAGCTCAAGCAGCTGGGCAAGGAAGTCAACATCACCATGCACACCTGCATGCAGGGTTGGACCGGCATCGCCAAGTGGGAGGGCGTGCGCCTGCGCGACGTTCTCGCACTGGTCGAGAAGACCGACGAGGCACGCTACGTTATGGTGACCTCCTTCGGCCACGTGGGCCACACCTACGACGGCCGCCCGACCGAACCCTACTACGAGTGCCTGGACATCTCCATGGCAATGGAAGATGAGACCATCCTGGCGTGGGGCATGAACGACAAGCCCCTGCCCGATGTGTACGGTGGCCCGCTCCGTCTGCGTGCGGACTCCATGCACGGCTACAAGATGGTCAAGTGGGTTCAGAAGATCGAGTGGATCAAGGACTACCACGATGTTGGCGATGGCCAGGGCGGTAGCCGCGAGGACTCCGGTCTGCAGCACTTCGACGCACGCGCCTAAGCACCTTTACGGGGCGCTACGACGCTAACCGTCGATACACCACCCTATAAAGCACAGAACGGTGGCGGGAAACATGGGCCCGCCACCGTTCGCTTATCTTCTCCGCCGCTTTCTACTGCTCTGAAAGATGCAGAAGCCAAGAGGGCATAAAGAAACCGCCCGGGAGCCTTAGCTCTCGGGCGGTTTCTTTAGAGGTTTGCCTTCTGGCGCTTTACCTTAGGCGTCGTAGATGATGACGTCCAGGGTACGGGGGCCGTGCACGCCCTCCACGCGGATCAGCTCGATATCACTGGTTGCCGACGGACCGGAAATCATGGTCACGGGGCGGGTGTAGGTGATACGCTCGATCGACTCGGGAACCAGCTCCACCACGGTGGAACGGGGCACCACGCAGATGTGGTGGTCGGGCACCAGGGTGATGGCGCGGCGACCCTCATCGGGGTTGGTGTTCAAGAAGATCGTGCCGGTCTCTGCGCAGGAGACGGTCGAACCGGTCACCACAGCGTCAACTGCGTCCAGTTCCTTCAGGGTCAGGCAGCCGGGCTTGAGGGTGCTACCGGAGTCGGTGACGCGCTTGCGGTCAGCGGTGTCAGCCGGCAGCCACTCCATGTTCAGGCCCTCGGGAACCACGTAAGTGGACTTTTCGCCCAGGCGTTCTGCGATGACCTCAGAGATGTTCTCCTTGTTCGCGTGGAACACGTTTGCCTTGTAGTCAATGAGGCGGTCGACGAGCATCTCAATGGTCTGCTCTTCGTTCAGCTCGCTGACGCGGCGGTAGTTACGTACGGGCTCGGGGGCGACGGGTGCGTCAGCCAGGGACGAGCGGATACGTGCGAGGATATCTTCCTTAGCAGAGGACATTAGTTGTTCTCCTTAGCTTCACGGGCTTCCTGAGCAGCCTTAGCGTTTGCAGCCGCTTCAGCTGCCTTACCCTTGTTAGCCTCGATGAGGGCCTGAATGTCAACGCGCTGTGCGTTATCGCGTGCCGGAGCCTGACCCTTCTCCTTCTTCCACCAGTTGCGGAAGGATTCCTTGGGGGGCTCGGGGATGTCGCGGTATGCGGTCCAGCCGCCGACGATACCGGGAACAGCGGTGATCTTGTGCTTGCGGCCGCTAATGAGGCGGGACATGGGCAGACCACGTTCTGCAATCGACATCATCTTGCCGGAGGTGAAGAGCTTCTTCGCACCGAGCATCATGCCGTCCATCTGCGAGAAGGGAGCCTTCTTGTTGCCCTCGAACTCGCGGATAGCGTGCTTGGACTCGACGTCCTTAGCGCGCAGGTGCACGAGGACCTCGGGGAAGTTAATCTTCACGGGGCAGACCTCGTAGCATGCGCCACAGAGGGAGGATGCGTACGGCAGGGAGTTGTTCTCTGCAGCCTCGATACCGGAGAGCTGCGGGGACAGAATCGCGCCGATGGGGCCCGGGTAGGTGGAGCCGTAGGCGTGACCGCCTGCGCGCTCGTATACGGGGCACACGTTCATGCAAGCGGAGCAGCGGATGCAACGCAGTGCCTGGCGGCCCAGCTCGTCGGACAGAACGGCGGTACGGCCGTTGTCGATGAGGATGACGTGCATGTTCTGCGGGCCGTCACCGGGGGTCACACCGGTCCACATGGAGGTGTAGGGGTTCATGCGCTCACCGGTGGAGGAACGGGGCAGCAGCTGCAGGAATGCCTCGTAGTCCTGGAAGGTGGGCAGAATCTTCTCAATACCCATGAAGGTAATGAGGGTGTCGGGCAGGGTCAGGCACATACGGCCGTTACCTTCGGACTCCACGATGGTCAGGGTACCGGTCTCGGCAATACCGAAGTTGGTGCCGGAGACTGCCACGGTGGTGTTCAGGAACTTGTTACGCAGACGGTTACGCGATGCCTCTGCCAGTTCTGCCGGCTCATCGGTGATGTCCGGGTTAATACCCTCAATTTCGCGCAGGAAGATGTCGCGGATTTCGCGGCGGTTGCGGTGAATTGCGGGCACCAGAATGTGGGAGGGGCGGTCGTGGCCGAGCTGGACGATTTCTTCCGCGAGGTCGGTCTCAATAGCGTTGATGCCGTTTTCCTCGAGGAATTCGTTCAGGCCGGTCTCTGCGGTTGCCATGGACTTAATCTTGATGATTTCGTCCACGCCCTGCTCGCGAATCAGGTCCAGAGCAATCTGGTTCGCCTCGGTGGCGTTGCGTGCCCAGTGCACGTGGCCGCCTGCGGCAGTGAAGTTACGCTCGAACTGTTCGAGCAGCTCGGGCAGGTTCGCCAGAACGTAGTTCTTGACGGACTCACCGGTGTTACGCAGGTCCTGCCAGTCGGGCACCTCTGCGGTGACGCGTGCGCGCTTGTTACGGATCGCGTGGGTCACGAAGCGCAGGTTGGCGCGTAGCTGCTCGTTCTTGAGCTCTTCCTTCGCGTACTTGGGGAAGGGGGTTTCTTCGAAAATGTTGCCCTCGCCGTAGTGAACGACCTTGGGCATACCAAGCTGAATAGCGGTCATGAGGTCTTATCTTTCCTTAGCCGATCGAGAGCTCGACGCGCTCGGAGTTAATCTTGAGCGGGTTTTCCTTGGTGGATGCGAGGATCTCAGCGAAGTGGATGGTCTTCACGTCGGAGCCGCGACGGGAGAGTGCGCCACCGATGTTCATCAGGCAGGAGCAGTCGCCGCCGGTGCAGACGGATGCGCCGGTTGCCTCGACGTTGTCGGCCTTGTCGTTGACCATTGCGCCGGAGACGTCAGCGTTCTTGAAGGAGAAGGTACCACCGAAGCCGCAGCACTGGTCCATACCCTCAATCTGGGTGTACTTGATGCCCTCAACGGTGCGGACCAGGTCCTGCTGGCGGGTGCCCAGGCCGAGCATGCGCATACCGTGGCAGGAGCTGTGGTAGGTGACGTGCTCGGGGAAGTAGGAGCCGAGCTGCTCAGCGGCATTGGTGATGCCGAGGATGTCGATCAGCAGCTGGGAGAGCTCGAAGGTGCGGGAAGCAATCTGCTCTGCCTTCAGAGCCAGTGCCTCGTCGCCGCGGCTACGTGCGACCATTGCCTGCTGGTGACGCAGGGAAGCAACGCAGGAGCCGGAGGGTGCAACAGCTACGTCCCAGTCCCAGGAGTCGAAAGCTTCAACGTGGTTCTTGATGACTTCGTAACCGTCATCGAAGTAGCCCGAGTTGACGTGCATCTGAGAGCAGCAGGTCTGGTTCGGGGGGAAGACAACCTCGTGGCCCAGGCGCTCAAGAATTTCGACGGTGGCGCGTGCTACGCGGGGGTACATGCCGTCAACGATGCACGTGGAGAAGAGTGCAATGCGCATGACTTGTCCGTCCTTTCCTCTGTGTTCAGAGTTTCTCGGTCTCACCGCCTGCGTCTGGGGCAGGCGGGGCACAGTCCGAACAAGTTCGGTCTTCCAAAGAAGCGACTCAGATGTATTGAGTCGGGGAAGCTGGGCCGGATGGTTCCGGCTAATGTGCGCGCCCCAAGTGGAGGTGGGATGCGGTGGGATCAGAAACCGTGGTGATGTCTTTTATCTTTCTAGCCATTTAACACCGTTGGACGGCTTTTCTCTAGTTGGAATAGCACATACTTTCCTTGTTAAATAACCGGTTAGGTCGACCTGACCTTAAGGTATATTTCCCTACCTTCCGGTACATGTGACCTCATCTCCCATGCACCCCCCGTAAGACCCCTATATTCTTTTCGCAGATTGAACATTTATCAAACACACAGAAGTGGACCATAAACCCCCTAGAAATCCGCCGTTCTGAAGATTTTATGGTTGTTTTATGGGGCTTTTCCTTTTTAAAACAACATTCTTTTCGGGTATATGCGTCCAAATGAAGACTCTCCCCTGGGTAAACCAATGACCCATACACCCAACTCGTGATGTATCTGAAAATATTCGAGTTTCAGAACCTGGAATTAACTATCAGAACCGCAATATTTCGGCAGTTTCACTGGAAGCGAGCCCAGGTTCCGGTCGCCTTCCACAAAAATGAGTCAGGTCACTTTTGGTGAAACACCACATTATCCGGTACTCTTCTAAACATGCGATCAATGGTCTGACCACATCCCCATGCAGGGAACAATGACTCGTTCCCCACAGAATTATCTATGGTCTGACCACACACAAAACACACCCTGAACCAAAGGAGTTCCAGTGGAAACTTATACCGCTGTAACCAATGCAGTGGGAGGTAGCCTCGGCCTCAGCGCGCTCGTGGCAACCATTCCCCTCCTCACCTTCTTTGTGATGCTACTGGGCGTTAAGGCACGCGCCCACTGGTCCGCACTCGTGGCACTGGCAGCATCTATCCTCGTAGCAGCGCTGGGCTTCCACATGCCCGCTGACCTCGCCGGTCTGAGCGCCGTCCGCGGTGGCATCTACGGCCTGGTCATCTGCTGGGTTATCCTCGGTGCAATCTGGTTCTACCAGCTCACCGTTCTCTCCGGCCGCTTTGAAGACCTGCGCCGCGTCTTCGACCGCCTCGGCGGCGGCGACCTGCGCATCCAGGCTATCCTCATCGCATTCTGCTTCGGCGGTCTGCTCGAGGCACTGGCTGGCTTCGGCGCTCCCGTTGCAATTACCGCAACCATGATTCTCTCCCTGGGCGTTAAGCCCCTTAAGGCTGCTGTCACCGTTCTGATCGCTAACACCGCACCCGTGGCATTCGGCGCAGTTGCTGTCCCGATTACCACCGCAGCTGACGTTGGCGGCAAGGACGCACACGTTATCGCAACCATCGTTGGTCACCAGGCTCCGTTCCTGGCAATGCTCGTTCCGCTCATCCTGCTCGTCATCCTTGACGGTATGAAGGGTCTGAAGGACGCATGGCTGCCCGCACTGGTCATCGGTGTCTCCTTCGCAATTGCACAGTGGGTCACCGCTGCTACCCCCGCATTCAACCTGACCGACGTTGTTGCTTGCATCGTCTCCATGGGTGTTGCTGTTGTCTTCCTGCAGTTCTGGAAGCCGCGCGGCGTCGCAGGCGTTCGTGAACGCTACGGTCTGCCCGCACAGGCTGAAGAGAAGGAAGCTCTGCCCGCCGTTCGCGTCTGGATGGCACTGCTGCCCTACGTCATCGTCGTTGCAATCTTCGGTGTTGCTAACCTGCACGCTGGCCTGAAGGCATGGCTGAAGAGCTTCGTCATCAAGATTGATATCCAGGCTCTGAGCTCCCGCCTCGTCACCGCTGACGGCAAGCCCGTCAAGGACGCTGTCTACAACTTCGCGTGGATGTCCAACCCCGGCACCCTGCTGATCATCTCCGGTCTGGTTGTTGCTGTCGTCTACTTCTTCTTCAACGAGAAGGGCCGCTACGCCTTCAAGTTCCCGGCAATCTTCACCGAGTTCGGTTCCGTTGTCTACCGCATGCGTTGGTCCATCCTGACCATTGCTTCGGTTCTGGCACTGGCATACGTCATGAACTTCTCCGGTCAGACCATTGCCATGGGTACCTTCCTGGCAGGCCTGGGCACCGTCTACGCGTTCCTCGCACCGGCTCTGGGCTGGATCGGTACCGCTGTGACCGGTTCGGACACCAGCGCCAACGCACTGTTCTCCAAGCTGCAGGTGTCTGCCGCTGAGAACCTGCAGCACGCAGGTATCCACGGAGCAACCCCCGAGCTCATGCTGGCTGCTAACACCACCGGTGGTGTGGTCGGTAAGATGATCTCCCCGCAGTCGCTGGCTATTGCTGCTACCTCCGTGGACATGGAAGGCAAGGAATCCGACATCCTCAAGGCTGTCCTCCCCTGGTCCTTCGCTATGCTCCTGTTCGTCTGCGTCCTGGTCTTCCTGCAGACCAACGTGCTGTCCTTCATGATTCCCTAATCTGAAGCTCAGGTTTTAGAGAGTTCCTGAAGCATCCGCTTCACGAACAGTAGGACATTCGCCCCGGTTTGACCGGAGGCCACAGCGGGGCGGCGTACCTTTCCGGTATCGCCGCCCCGCTTTTTATGCCCCTTATGACTCGATAGGTTGCCCCAATAGTTTGGGAGAACATGCTGAGTCGAGACTTCTTTTCGTTATCCGCCTCGTTATCAGGAGAGAGTATGCCTCGTTCTTTTGACGACACCCAGCCTGCAGAGGCGCCCCCTGTGGTTGAGCGCCAGCCGATTCTGGCGGACCGCAGCTACAGCATCATTCTGGAGACCTTTGAGCGGCGCCTGCGCCTGGGTGAGTTGCGTGTGGGCGATAAGCTCCCCTCCGAGCGTGAGCTGGCGGCACGGCACGGTATTTCCCGTCCCTCGGTCCGTGAGGGCCTTCGGGTTTTGAACGCACTGGGTCTGATTCGTTCCAGTACCGGTTCGGGACCGAAGTCGGGCGCGATTATCATTTCGGAGCCGTCGGATGCACTCAGCTGGGCGCTGCGCATGCACATTGCGACCCGTAGCCTGCCGGTGAAGGACGTTGTCTCAACCCGTCTGCTACTGGAGGGCCCTGCGGCGCGTGCGGCGGCTGCCGCGCCGGACACCCCGGAGCGTGCGGCAGCGTTGGAGCGGGCGCGCGTACATCTGGCGGAGATGGATGAGCAGATCAGCGATGAGCGTTTCCATTTCTGCGATACGCGTTTTCACTATGAGCTGTCGAAGCTCGGCGGCAATATTGTGCTTGATACGGTGATTGACTCTCTGCACATGGCGACGATGAGCTATGTGCAGGAGGCAGTTCCTTTCTTGAAGGATTGGGAAGCGGTCAAGCGCACGTTGCAGCAGCAGCATTACGGCATTATTGAGGCGATTGCCTCTCACGATGAGCAGGCAGCCTATGAGCGGGTGTGTGAGCACATTACGTGGTTCTATTCGCTGTCTGACCGGGCTGCGGAGGAGCGGGCGCGGCAGCATCCGGCGCGGGATATTCTGCACGAGGATTTATGCCACGAAGGTGTGCACGATGAAGACGTTCACGCCGGCTAGGCTTCGCCCCTCAACCGCATAAACCCACATAGCTAAAGGGCGGTGCCCCGGAAGAATGACCTTCCGGGGCACCGCCCTTATTCGCTGGGCAGTTATTGTAGCAGCTCAAGCGGCTGAACCTTCGTTGCCGCGTAGGCGGGCAATGCACCCGCCACGATGCCCACACCCAAGCCGAGGAAAGGAATCCCTAGGATAAGGGGCGGCAGAGATAGCGCCCATCCGTTGAGAAGGCACACAACCCAGGAACCGAGAATACCGAGGATGAAGCCTCCAAGAGCGCCCAGGGCCCCGAGGAGAGCCGCCTCCGCCAGGAAGCTCACCGCCACATCTCGCCGTCCCAACCCTAATGCACGGTTAATGCCGATTTCCCTGCGGCGTTCCCAGACCGAAATCTGCATGGTCATCACAATGCCGAAGCTTGTCGAGACGATAAGAACCACCAGAATAATGGTCGTAAGAGCTCGGCTATCCTTCGTCAAGGAAGCACGAAGAGTCACCGGTGAAGGCGGAATCTCAATGTTTGTATCAACGGGGGCGCGCTGCGGATCGAGTACCTGCTTGAGCTGTTCCGCGACCGTATCTGCACTTCCTGGATTCACGATAACGTCCATACCGCGTTGCAGGGTGTGGGCTTGCGGCAAGAAAGTGGAGGTGGTCGGCAGGATAAGAGCGCTACTGAGAGCAGCGTTTTTGCCGCCGTCACGGATAATGCCGAGCACGTAGGCTCGCATTCCGTTGACCTCAATCATGTTCCGCCCGGGCTCAGTACTGACCCCTAGCTCTTTTGCGAGGGCAACGCCCAGATAGACGGTAGGCTCACCGGGGCGTTCGCGGGCAGGCTCCGAAAAGTGCCCTTCGACAATGTGCGCACCTCGTGCTTTCAAACCTGCTTCTGAAACGATTGCGAGGGGTGTCTGTTGGCCCTCCTGCCCCGGCCTGTTGACCTGTGGACGCGTTGTCTGCGTATCGATGGTGACTGTACCGGCAGCTTTGACCTCTGGAACTTGGTTAACGCGCCAGAGCAGTTCATCCTCCGGTATATCCCAGGTCTGCGGCTGGAGGCGCACACCGAGCCGGGTGGAATCGTAGCTGGCCAGCTGCGAGCTCGTATTGAGCGCCGATGACTCGCTGACGCCCACCAGCATGATGATGGTGGTTGTTCCCGCGAGCATCGCCAGTACCGTGAGCAGGTTGCGGCGCCAACGGCGAACAACTGCAAGGAGAGCGTAGTGAAGGTTATTCCTTAGCATCTATCCTCCCCTGACAACGGGTTCTTTGAGCGATTGGTGGGCAGGCTCTTCGGGACTAGTGAGTTCGGGGCTAACGAGCATCCCATCGACCATGTGTAGCTGCCGGTCGCAACGAGCCGCAATATCGGGTTCATGGGTGATTATGACCAGGCTTTGCTTCTCCGCACGGCCGGCGAGGAGCAGATCCAACACCTTGTGAGAGTTTTCAGTGTCGAGGTTTCCTGTAGGCTCATCGCACAGTAGGATACGCGGGGCGCAGGCTAACGCGCGCGCAACCGCGACTCGTTGCTGTTCACCACCGGACATATTGCGTGGAAGAACCTCCAAACGGTGCCCCAGACCCACCTGTTCGAGTGCCTGCAACGCACGCTGATGTGCCTGACGGCCCGGTACGCCGCGCATCCGGAGGGTGTGGGCAATGTTCTCGGTGGCGTTCAGATGAGCGATAAGGTGGTACGCCTGAAAGACGAAAGCGATGTGCTCACGGCGTGCTACAGTTCGCTCGGCGTCGCTGGCGGTGCCCATGTTTTGGCCCAATATTTTCAGCTCACCTTCGGAGGGCTGATCGAGTAGCCCGATGATAGAGAGGAGCGTAGATTTTCCGCTTCCGGAGGCGCCGGTAATGGCCACTGATTCGCCTTCATGAATGCTGAGGGTCGCGTTTTTTAGCGCCCAGGTGGAGGGCGGGAAGAAACGCGCAATATTGTGGCACTCGATATTAGGTTTTGTGGCGGTAGCGCTCGTGGGGAGGGCACGTTCTGTCTCGTGATGAGGCATTTTAGCGCTCCTTCAGCTTCACGACGGTACCTGCCTTGAGTTCTGCAGCAGGGTTGACGAGCTCGCAGATTCCGGCGGAGCACACGCCAAGGGTGACGGGAACGCTCTGACCGTTATCCAGGGTGATGGAGTGCGTTCCGTTTTCTTCGGTTTTGACGGCTGCTTCGAGCACCGCGAGGGCGTTTTCAGCACCTCGGTTGAGAGTGACGGTGGCTTGAAAACGTGTTGATGCCGTCGTGTTTTCCGGCAAGTCGATTGTGATGGGGTAGCGTTTCCGCGCAGTAGCTCCCGGTGCGGAGGTATCGCTGTTAGGTCGCGCGCTGTTCTGCGCACCGTTGGAGGCACCTGCGTTAGCGCCGCCGTCAGCGTTAGTTGAGCCTTCGGGTGTGAGGGCCGCGCCCAGAGTGCCTTCGAGCGGACTTCCGTTATCGGTAAGAATCTGGACTTTCTGTCCTTCAGCGAGTTCATTGCTGAGAGCGCTACCGTCCGCGGAGAGTACCAGACGGTACCCACCCGCGGATAGGGTGCACAGCGCCGGAGTTGAGGTTTGGCCTTTGGTGCCGCAGCTGTTGTCTACGGTGTATTCATTGCCGTCAGCGAAGAGGTATTCAGAGAGCGGCAGTGCGGTGCTGTAGCGTCCTTCTTCGGTTCGGTCAGTATCCCCGGGAGGGTAGTAGCCACGGTCCAGGTAGAAACGGTAGACAGCGTTGGCGGTTGCTTCGCCGTAGTTTCCTTCCTCATCCCAGATACTGTAGCCGAGCGATTCTAGAGCTTCTTGGAGCTGTTTAACATCATCGCCGCGAGCGCCTACGGCAAGGTCGCGGTAGGCGGGAATACTACCTTTGAACGCAATGATGGGACGCTCATTGATAGTGGTGATAATTGAGCCGTTACTCAGCTGGGTACCCGCCTTGGCGCCGTCCCTGGTCACCACTCCTTGAGGGGTTCCTACGGTGTAGCTTCGGGCGGGTGACACGCTGACTTCTCCCGAATAGGTGCGGGTAACAGTCTGCGTGCTGATTCGGGTTGTTAGTTGCGCGGCGCGGGACGGCTGCGCATTGGATTCAACATTGGTGCGTAGCCCCGTATTAAGTGCGTAGATGGAGAACCCGCCGGTGATGACGAGCAGAATGACGAGCACCGGAACCAGGTAGGCGCGTATGGTTGCCGTCGTGGCGGCGCGGCGGGGGTTTTCTGAACTCTGCTGCGTGTTCATGGGTTCACCTTTCTGCGGTGAAATATGGGGCGGGACTAGGGGTAATTGCTGAGGGTAACAACGTGGCGGGGGTTGAATAAAGGGGTGTATCCTCTGCTCTCATCCGCGGGTGAACGCGGTTGAGAGCAGAGGACCGGTAGAAAATTTTCGCTAGAAAATGTCCAACGAGGAATCAGCGTTTACTGGTTGCCGTTGGCTAGTTGCCGTTGACTAGAGCTGCGGCACGCTCCTGTGCCTGACGTTCAATATCGCGTACTTCAAGGATGAGCGGCTCATGCTCATTGAGCCAGGTCGCAGCCTTTTCGTAGTAGATATTCTGTGCCTTAGTCAGGATTCCAGTAGACTTTTGGCAGTTGTAGTCAGCATGAGCTAGGGATTGCTCTTCCGCATTGGCGGCGGCATTGGCTGCCTTATACTTACCCCAGGTTTTCTCTGCGTAGCTGGGAGCATCTCCGAAGTGCTGGATATCGGTGTATCCGCTTTCTTTCATGCATGCACCGTAGGTGGTGTCATTACGGTAGTATTTCCCCATTTCTTCTACTGCGTTATTTTTGGATCCACCCACGATGAGCTCGTTAATGAAGTTGATGTATTTGAGGTAGTTTTCTGCTGAGCCAAAGACAGCCTCTGCCGCACGTCCCAGGCATGAATCTGTTGCCATGCCGGTCTGGGAACCGTTACTCATCGTGATGGTAACGGTTTTGCTGTCTGCGGCTTGGGGGTCGCCTTGAAATGCTTTCCGATATGCCGGGTTTTCCATCGCGGGTGCATTGCTGGAGCTAGCGTTGCCCTGCCGGGTGGATAAGTACCCTTGGGTGGCCGCTTCTTCGTTGGCGAAGTGGGCGTCACTCATCGCAAGTTCATGAACGGAGCTGCCGTCAATAATGTTCTGGCTACCGGAGTAGGTGAAGGACTTCTCACTCATGCACTTTTTGACTTCGTTAACGAGGGCCACGTTAATGTCCGGGGAGGGATTCTCGTAGCTTGCCAGGACATTGCGAATGTCTTGCTTAACTTCAACGGTGGTGGAGCAACTCGATACGCCCAGGCAACAGGCAATACCGATAAGGGCGAGGGGTGTGAAGGGCTTCTTTGCCATGGACTTCATCTTTCTCAACAGTAAGGAGCAGGGAAGGTAGGAGCCTAAACCCTAAGAGTAGGCTCCTACCCTCTGACAGATGTAGTGTCGTAGTTACCGGGAAACTACATAATCAGTAGTGTCGTTGGCGGTATCACCAACATAGTAAAACACCTGTCCTGGGTTAATGTGGAAGGTAACATTGTTTCCCCACCAGTTAGTGTTAATACCCCTGAGATGGCCGCCGGTCCAGTTGGCTGCTGACGAAAGCATATTGTCGGGGACATCGATGAAGTTGCTGAAACCAGAACGAACCAGTTCACCCTTGAGACCAACATGGTCGTATGCGTGAAAATCAGCGTGAGCAGCGGGCATAGCTGCCCCAACCGACAAGGCGGCGGCAACGCCGATAGCGGACAACGCACGGACAAAAGTAGAACGCGACATAGCGAATCTCCTTATTGCTTAGGTAGGAGTCTGAATTACTGACCCCCATGAGTGGATATACCATCTTGTCGACATATAACTATTTACATCGATTCACCGCATAAAGGGGATCATGCAACTTACATATGTGATTTATTGCGTTTTATATAAAAAACGCAACTTGTTAGACGGTAGAAGAATCATAGCAAGGCTCTATATTTAGATGCAATGAAAATCTGCATCATTATGTAGTGATTTAAATCATATAAATATCTACTTGTGTGTATCGTATCAAGAATAGATTCAGGACGTTTTATAGACTTCCAGAGACATTCACAGCGAAGATAAGTGCAACGGCTAGGCTTCCCCCTCAATCGCATAAACCCACATAGCTAAAGGGCGGTGCCCCGGAAGAATGACCTTCCGGGGCACCGCCCTTTATCAAAGACTTATTGAGCCCGAATATTCGGTTTAGAACTTCGTGCCGGTCAGACGCTCATACGCCTCAACGTAACGGGCACGAGTCTTCTCCACAACCCCCTCAGGCAGGTGCGGCACGTTATCCGAACCGTCCCAACCCGCCTCCGGGGAACGCAACCAGTCACGCACATACTGCTTATCAAAGCTCGGCTGCGCACGACCCGGCTCATACTGCTGAGCGTCCCAGAAACGCGAAGAATCCGGAGTCAGAACCTCATCACCCAGGGTGATCTCGCCGCGGTACGAATCAGTACCGAACTCCATCTTGGTATCCGCCAGAATAATGCCCTGCTCACGAGCAATCTTCTCCGCAGTGGTGTACAGGCTCAGGCTCAGCTCCTCCAGGCGCTCACCCACCGGCTGACCAACCTCAGCGTACAGCTCCTCACGGGTCACCAGCTCATCATGCTCACCCACCTCAGCCTTACCGGTCGGAGTGAAAATCGGGGTGTCCAGGCGGGAACCATCCACCAGACCCGCAGGCAGCTTCACGCCAGCAATCTCACCAGTCTCGTTGTACACAGCCAAACCCGAACCGGTCAGGTAACCGCGCACAATGCACTCCACCGGGAACATGTTCAGGGAGCGGCAAATCATTGCTCGACCAGCCACAACATCCGGAACGTCAGTGGACAACACGTGGTTCGGAACCTGCTTAAGCTGCTCAAACCACCACAGGGACATCTGAGTCAGAATCTTGCCCTTATCCGGGATCTCGGTGGGTAGAATACGGTCAAACGCGCTAATACGGTCCGAGGCAACAACCATGACCGAACCGGCACGCAGCTCAGCGTCATCATTGACAGTCAAGCCGGTAGCGTCAAAACGTTCCTCATTCGGAACATACAGGTCGCGGACCTTACCGGAATAAATGTGAGTCCAGCCCGGGATTTCCAGGGGGTTAGAACGAGAAGTCATGAGAATTTCTCCTGATGAGGTGGTGTGATGTGGATGCAAAAAGTCTGTGTAATTACAATACCGCGACAGGCACAGCTCCCGATAGTGCCAATCAGGCATCAATACGGCACAATCTTGAGAGCCCAACCTACCCCGGTCGCCGCCGACAGCACCCCGAGCCGAGGAAATGAACCGGGGAAAAGCTGAGGCGGCGAGGAATAAAGAAGCGAGTGGCAAAGAAGCGACCGGCTCCCCCACCCTCAAGCGGGGAAGCCGGTCACCTTAGGTTTTAGCCGCGCGGAGCGGGAATGTGGATGCGGTTCTCCACAGCCTTCAGCGCGATATCGGTGCGGTACTGCGCGCCAGCCCAGGAGATAGCGCGAACACCCTCGTAGGCGGCGTTACGGGCGGCAGCCAGGTCATCGCCGAGAGCAACAACAGCCAGCACACGACCGCCAGCAGTCAGCACACCCTCCTCGGATGCGACAGTGCCCGCGTGAATCACGTGCACGCCCTCCAGGGCGTTCGCCTCATCCAGGCCGGAGATAACGTCACCCTTGCGGGGAGTGTCCGGGTAGTTCTCAGCAGCCATAACCACGTCAACTGCGGTGCGGGGATCCCAATCCAGCTCGGTACCCTCAGAAATTTCACCGCGAGCAGCCGCACGCAGCAGCTGACCCAGCGGGGTGCGCAGACGCGCCAGAACCGCCTGGGTTTCCGGGTCGCCAAAGCGGGCGTTGAACTCGATAACGCGCACGCCGCGGCTGGTCACAGCCAGGCCGCAGAAGAGCACACCCACGAACGGGGTGCCGCGCTCAGCCATACGAGCCACGGTCGGGCGGGCAACCTTCTCCACGACCTCCTGCACGAAGCCCTCGGGCAGCCAGGGAAGCGGGGTGTAGGCGCCCATACCGCCGGTATTCGGGCCCTCATCGTTGTCAAAAATGCGCTTGAAGTCCTGAGCCGGGGACAGCGGCAGAACGTTCTTACCGTCAGAAATGACGAAGAGGGACACCTCGGGGCCGTCCAGGAACTCTTCGATGACCACGGTACCGCCAGCGTTGAAGCAAGCCTGAGCGTGCTCCAGTGCTGCGGTGCGGTCCTCGGTCACCACAACGCCCTTACCTGCTGCCAGGCCGTCGTCCTTCACCACATAGGGTGCACCGAACTCGTCCAGGGCAGCCTGCGCCTCAGCAGCATTCGTTGCCACGTAAGCGCGGGCAGTCGGCACGGAAGCCTCTTCCATGACCTGCTTAGCGAAAGCCTTAGAACCCTCCAGCTGAGCGGCAGCTGCGGAGGGGCCGAAAACATCAAAACCCGCCTCACGCAGTGCGTCAGAAACACCGGCGACCAGCGGCGCCTCCGGGCCAATAACGACCAGGTCGGCGTTCAGTTCGCGTGCCAGGGCGGTTGCCTGGGCGGGGTCATTCGCATCAATTGCATGGACGGGAACATCCTGGGCAATGCCGGCGTTGCCGGGGGCGCTGTGCACCTCGGTTACCTCAGGGTCGCGCAGAAGCGCTCGAATAATTGCGTGTTCGCGGCCGCCGGGGCCCAGTACCAAAACCTTCATGCTATTCAGGGTACCCGGTATCACTCTAAAAACGTGAGCTGGGCTCACTAAAAATGCGGCTCTTCTCATGTAGCGGCACATTCGTAAGAATGCACGCTAGAGAAGAGCCGCACAGCGCGGTAACCGAAGCTACCGAATCAAGCTAAAAGCACTAGATGAGGGCGGTAATGGCAGCCACACCACCGAAGACAATACCCGGGAGGTTCGCGATGATAATCGGAACATCCTTCTTGGGGCGCCACAGACCGTACAGAACCCACAGGGTGCAGTTCACCGCAGCGACCAGCGGCTGGATCCAGTCACCCTTGTGACCGTTCAGGTTACCGATAATCTGCGGGAAGTAGAAGACATACATGAGCACTGCGGTCACAGAAGCAACGCGAGCCAGGATGGGGAAGAACTTTGCGTGGAATTCAGAATCCACGCCCACGCCACCCTTGGGGGAGACGTTCTGTGCGGAGGTGTTTGCGGAGGTGTTGTTCTGCTCTGCCATGGATGTACTCCTTTACATGGTTTGCCGCTCACCAATCAAGAGTGAGTTGAGGGGTAAGGGGCATTAAGCGATGCATACTCGTACCGGGTCACGTCTAACTAGTTTCGCCTAGATATAGAGGCCCCGGGACTGCATCAATTGCGTACTGGATACATTACGCCCGTTCTCAGACTGCATATTGGGGCATGTCAGAGATGATGAACCGTGGATACACTCATAGCTCATCGATTGACGGGGTGGGGTTTTGCTCATCTGCCGCTGCCTTGGTCATCGCCATGTTCATGAGGCGGTACGTCGAGGCGCCAGAATGGTTCGTCGGGCGTCAATCGTGGTCGGTCCTATGCGGTGCTGGGTTTTTCGGTTCGTGCGGGCTGCGCCTCGCTCACTTACCTTAGTCTTACCCGTTGCGCTTGAGCACACTTCAATTATAAAAATGAATTACTCATAGCTTCAACTCGCAGTAAACGTGAATCTCTTCACAGGGCTCTCCCTCGACGGTGCCAGCCCATCCTAGCTCCGCGCCACCAGAGACAAATAGGGTCAAGCCGCACGCCCCGTTTAAACTAGAAGAATGACCAACAGCACCACCCCACAGGCAACCACTCACACCACCGACCACAGCAGCACCTTCGACGTAGAACTCGCGCAGCTCACCCGCAACAACTTCATTGAGGCACGCCACCGCGGCCGCCTCATCCTGCTGGGCCCCGACGGCGAAGTACAGCTTGCCCTCGGCGACATTCACGAGCCCTTCTACCTGCGCTCCGCCGCCAAGCCGCTGCAGGCCATCGGATCCATGAAGGCGGGCGCACCCCTGCGCGGCTCCCAGGTCGCCATCGCCTGCGGCTCGCACCGCGGCACCTTCGAGCAGATGCGCGCCGTGCAGGACGTACTCACCCAGGGCAGCACCGAAACCAACCCGCTCACCCCGGCAAACCTGGCGCTCAAGCCCACGCTCCCCTCCGACAAGCAGGCACGCCAGGCAATGGTTCAGGCGAACCTTGCCGCTACTGCCCTGGCGCACCCCTGCTCCGGCAAGCACGCCGCATTCCTGTGGGCGTGCACCGCCAAGCTTGAGCGCGGCGACCTCGAAGAGGGATCGCAGAACTGGACTCTACACAACTACCTCGACCCCTCCCACCCGCTGCAACAGGTCATCACCGAAGAAATTGAGGCGTTCACCGGCGAGCCCGTAGCCGCAATCGGCGTTGACGGCTGCGGCGCACCCGTGCACGCCGTCTCCCTGGCCGGTGCTGCACGCGCCTACTCGACCCTGGGTGCGGCAATCCGCAACCTCGGGGCGGATGCGCGCGCCTCCACGGTCGCGACCGCCATGGTGGACTACCCCGAGCTGATTCAAGCGCCCGGCTCCCCCGACACCGTGCTCAGCGAAGAACTGGACGCGATCGTCAAGGGCGGTGCGGAGGGCGTGCTCTGCATTGGTCTGCGTTCGGGCGCGTCCGTGGTGGTGAAGATGAGCGACGGTTCGCACCGCGCCATGTACGCCGTGGCTCTGCGCGCTCTCGCCGCTGGCGGCTACCTGAGCGCCGAGGAATGCGAGCGCCTACTCGCGCTGGTAGTTCACCCGGTGACCGGCGGCTTCGTGGACGGTAAGCCGGTTGAGGTGGGCGAGCTGCGCGTACATGAGGAGCTTTTCGCCCGCGAGAACCCGACTCCCGGCGCCGCGGAAGAGAACTAGTCGTGGCGATTCGACGTAAAACTAGCGAAGCAGACGGCATGGCGGCGGTACGCGAAGTGCGTGCCTTCTTTGAGGCGCAGTGTGCGGCAGTCGGCGAGCCTGCAGATTTGCAGGCCCGAGGCGAGTACCTGCTGAACAGCCCCGAGGCGGAGCAGGCGTTTGCCGCGTTCCCCCGCTCGGTGCGTGCGACCTTCGTGCGCTTCACTCTGGAAGAGCTGGCAACCCTCGCCCCCGGCAATAGCGTGGAGGTGCGCGTGCCCCCGCTGGGCGTGACCCAGTGCGTGGCGGGTCCTCGCCATACGCGCGGTACCCCGCCGTCCGTGGTGGAGGCGCGTCCACTCGTGTGGGCGGCGCTGGTTCTGGGTGCCTGTTCGTGGGCGCAGGCGGTGAGTGCCGGTGCGCTGGATGCGTCGGGTGAGCGTAGTGACCTTTCGGGTTTGTTGCCGCTCTTCTAGAATTCGCTACGAGCTCACAGGTCCACGCAGTTTTCGTGATTTGGCGTGTTTGGTGCCTGTTCTAGTGGTCCATCCTGAGGTATTTAGCGTATCTTTCACCGCATCGGCTCCGAAACCCGGTACACTTTTAAAGGTCTGGTGTATGCTACGGCACACACAGGCAGGTGTGAGTGCGGCAACACGCCCTAATCTTGCGCTTGCACAGACGCATCCGCAGTCCCATCGTCGAAAAGAAGTGAATTGATTCGCCCCGACGGAAAACTCACTCACGACCTCGATCCGATTGACCACGGCCCCAAGGACGCCTGCGGCGTCTTCGGTGTCTGGGCTCCCGGCGAGGACGTGGCAAAGCTAACCTACTACGGCCTGTACGCGCTCCAGCACCGCGGCCAGGAATCAGCAGGTATCGCAACCAGTAACGGCAAACGCATCCACGTGTACAAAGATATGGGACTGGTCTCCCAGGTCTTTGACGAAGCCACCCTCAGTTCCATGCCCGGCGACCATGCTATCGGCCACGCTCGATACTCCACCACCGGCGCATCCCACTGGGCTAACGCACAGCCCACCCTCGGCACCACCCCGCACGGCACGCTCTGCCTGGCGCATAACGGTAACCTCACCAATTCCGCTGACCTTTACGAGCGTATTCTCGAAAAGAACGGTGGCAAGCCCCCCAAGCACGGTGAGCTTGCTCAGGGTAACACCACCGACACCGCACTCGTTACGGCTCTACTGGCAGAGCATGACTTCGATTCCCTCGAAGAAGCAGCACTCGACCTGTTGCCGACCCTGCGCGGTGCTTTCTGCCTCACCTTCATGGACGAGAACACCCTCTACGCTGCACGCGACCCGCAGGGTGTACGCCCCCTCGTGCTCGGTCGTCTGGAGCGTGGCTGGGTTGTCGCATCCGAAACCGCGGCACTTGATATTGTCGGCGCGTCCTTCGTGCGTGAAGTGGAGCCCGGCGAGTTCATCACCATTGACGAGAACGGTCTGCGTTCCCAGCGTTTCGCAGAAGCTAAGCCCGCCGGCTGCGTCTTTGAGTACGTCTACCTCGCTCGCCCGGACACCACCATCTCCGGCCGTAGCGTCTACGAATCCCGCGTAGAGATGGGCCGTCAGCTTGCCCGCGAACACGCTGTTGAAGCTGACCTGGTCATGCCCACTCCCGAATCCGGTGTTCCGGCTGCTATTGGTTACGCCGAAGAGTCCGGCATTCCCTACGGTAACGGTCTGGTCAAGAACGCCTACGTGGGTCGAACCTTCATTCAGCCCTCGCAGACTATCCGCCAGCTCGGTATTCGACTCAAGCTGAACCCGCTCAAGTCTGTGGTTGCAGGTAAGCGCCTCGTCGTCATTGACGACTCCATCGTTCGCGGTAACACCCAGCGTGCCCTCGTGCGTATGCTCCGCGAAGCTGGCGCGAAGGAAGTGCACGTGCGCATCTCCTCCCCGCCCGTGAAGTGGCCTTGCTTCTACGGTATTGACTTCGCTTCCCGCGCGGAGCTGATCGCTAACGGCCTGTCCGTGGACGAAATCGCGTCCTCCCTGGGTGCCGATTCGCTCGGCTTCATCTCTCAGGACGGCATGATGGCAGCCACCGAGCAGCCCGCCGAAAACATGTGCACCGCATGCTTCACCGGCAAATACCCGATTGAGTTGCCGAGTGAGGAACGACGCGGCAAGTCCCTCTTCGACTCCGCGGAGAAGGGCAAGGGCGGACCCCTCGCCGGCAAGGCAGCTGAGGTAACCGTGGAGCGCCCCGTCCCCTCCAAGCCTGAGCATGCTGAGGCCGTCTCCATTGAGACCCGCGAAGGCACCGAAACTCTCGAAACGAAGTTCGATCCCTCCGCAGTACAGGTTGCCGCAGACGACGCCGGTATGGGCATGTGCAACCCCGGCCCCGACGCCGACCTCGAGGCATTGCTCACCGAGCAGGACCGCATCCCCGCAAACTCCTCCGCTACCGCTACCCCGAAGGAATCCTAATGAGCGAGAACACCACCACCGTAACCTACGCGAGCGCAGGTGTTGACGTAGAGGCTGGCGATCGCGCCGTTGAGCTGATGAAGGGCGCTATCAAGGCGACCCACAACTCCTCCGTCGTTGGTGGCGTGGGCGGCTTCGCGGGCCTGTACGACGTCTCCGAGCTCGTCAAGTACCGCAAGCCCTACCTGGCTACCTCCACCGACGGTGTGGGTACCAAGGTCGCTATCGCGCAGGCACTCGATATTCACGACACCATCGGTTACGACCTGGTCGGCATGGTCGTGGACGACATCGTGGTCTGCGGTGCGAAGCCGCTGTTCATGACCGACTACATTGCCACTGGCAAGGTCGTTCCCGAACGTATCGCTGACATTGTGCGCGGTATCGCTGGCGCATGTGCACAGGCTGGTACCGCCCTGGTTGGCGGCGAAACCGCTGAGCACCCCGGCCTGCTCGCAGAAGACGAGTACGACGTCGCGGGCGCAGCAACCGGTCTGGTCGAGGCAGATGAGCTGCTCGGCCCCGAGCGCGTGCGTGAGGGCGACGTACTGATTGCTATGGCGTCCTCCGGTATTCACTCCAACGGCTACTCCCTGGTCCGCAAGGTCCTGAACGTTGCCGGTTGGGGTCTGGAGCGTCAGGTGGACGAGCTGGGCCGCACCATCGGTGAAGAGCTGCTCGAACCCACCCGCGTGTACGCGGCAGACTGCCTGGATTTGGCGGCAGCATTCCCCGTCAACGGTGAGGACGGCACCACCGGTAGCGGTGTGCGCGGCTTCTCTCACGTGACCGGCGGCGGCCTGGCTGCCAACCTGGCTCGCGTTCTGCCCCAGGGCCTGGAGGGTCGCGTGGACCGCTCCACCTGGCAGATTCCTGCAATCTTCTCCCTGATCGGTTCGCTGGGCAACGTGCCCCTGGCCGATCTGGAGCGCACCCTGAACCTGGGCGTGGGCATGATTGCTATCGTTGATCCCTCCGTGGCTGAGGCCGCTACCAAGCGCCTGAACGACCGCGGCATCCCCTCCTGGATTATGGGTGACGTTGTTGCCGCCGGCGAGCCCGAGGCTAACAACCCCGATTACGTTCAGGGAGCTAAGGGCGTGGACGGCGGAGCGGTTCGCCTGCTGGGCTCCTACGCTTCCTAAGGACGCTTTCTCCAGTAGATTGCGAGCGCCAGTTTGCTGGTGCTGATGATTCTATAGACCGGGGCGGTCACCGACGCGGTGGCCGCCCCGGTCTGTGTGTGTGTCTACCGGCGGTGCGTGCTGTCCAGTGTATTGATGCCAGCTTTTTATTTATTTTCACGCGCATTTCAGGCTATTTTTATTTTTTGCTATCAACTGCATTTTTAATGCATTTCAGTGCTTGCACCACAGTGTTAAAACATTTATTCCTCTCCCCTGTCAGCAAGAGGTACCGCATATCCTGCCTCGCATATTCCAACCCTCAAGCTTTACTTACATAAACTCTCAATCATTGGGCACTATTCAGTCTCCAGAGGTTGATTTTCTGCACATTAACCCGTGAAAAGCACCTCAAAAATCCCTCAAGTTCACCTTGAAGTGATACCTTAGAAATGTACGTTGCACACCGTCCAAAAAGGGTTCTTCCGGTACGAAAAAGGGTCTACAAAACACTATTCCCTCACCCCATTCATTACTTCAGCGCGCCCAAAAACAGGTCCCTTTTGCTGCCCCGTAAAAACCCTATACGCACCTCGTGCACCTACAGACGGAAACACCAGTACACATCACACAGTTCGCATACCACCTACATCAGGAGAACCAGATGAGGCTTCCATACATCGGTGCGCAGCGCACCGAAACACCTCCTCGCCCCCGCATCGATAACCACTGCATCGATAACCGCCGCCGCAAGCGCCCCGCACGCGCAGCACTGAGCCTGCTCGCCGCCGGCGTCATCCTCTTCGGAGGCGACCTACCCGCCGTCCTCGCGCAGGGGCCCAGCGACGAAGCCATCCTGGCAGCAGCTCAGGCAGCGCCCCAGATTGAAGGGCCCGTCAGCCCCCTCACCCTCACACGCAACGGCGTAACACGCCCCACCACCCCCACCGTGGCGGCACCCGGCACGCTCCCCCAGCAGAACTTCGACCGATTCATCGTCACCTACACCAACGAAGCCAAGCAGCGCAAAATGCTGCGCGACGGCGAGTGGGATGCAGTCCGCGGCATCGTTGACGACATCATGGACACCGTCGACGTCGTCAGCGAAGCACTGAACGTCGACACCAAGTTCCTGCACAACACCTCCACCGATGACGCCGTCATCCAGACCTCCAAAACCCTCAACAAAAACGAGGCGAAGGAGTTCATGGCGAAGGTCGCCTCCGACCCGGATGTAGCCTCCGTCGAGCCCGACTACATCAACTACCCCGCCGCAGAGGGTGACATCACCTTCCAGTTCAACGACCCGCAGTACAGCAAGCAGTGGAACCTCACCAACCCCACCACCGGCGTTCAGAACACCGGTAACGCGCGCCTGCGCCGCGGCGCAAACGTGAAGGTCGCCGTACTTGACACCGGCTACGTGCCGCACCCCGACCTGGTTACCGGCATGGCGAACGGCTACGACTTCGTCAGCGACCCGCTCAGCGCCCGCGACGGCGACGGCCGCGACCCCAACCCCAGGGATGAAGGCGACTACGCACCCTACAACCTCTGCAAGGACCAGGCGAACGCCCACACCTCCACCTGGCACGGCACCAGCGTTGCTGGCATTATCGGTGCCCGCGGCAATAACCGCATGGGCATCGTCGGCGTTGCCGACCTCGCCCGCGTGCAGCCCGTGCGCGTACTGGGCCGATGCGGTGGCCGCACCTCAGACATTGCCGACGCCATCATCTGGGCTGCCGGCGGACACGTTGACGGAGTACCGGACAACGCCTACCCCGCCAAGATCATCAATATGTCCATCGGCACCGTAACCCAATGCCCCGCCGCGTACCAGCGCGCCATCAACATTGCACGCTCCAAGGGCGCAATCGTGGTCGCCGCGGCAGGTAACGGCAACACGGAGGCGTCCAAGTACGCGCCCGCCAACTGCATGGGCGTCATCACGGTTGGTGCAACCACCAAGGCTGGCACGCGAGCATCATTCTCGAACTACGGCACGAGGGTTAACATCTCGGCACCGGGTGAGGACATCCTCACCCTGTCCATGAACAGCCTCGACCGCCCTGATAACACTAAGTTCAGCTACGACTATGAGAGCGGCACCTCCATGTCGGCACCGCACGTCTCCGCCCTGCTGGCGCAGCAGCTGGTCAACGGCACCTCCATGACCACTAAGCAGGTCGAGGAGGCGTTCACCCTCGCGGGGGGAAACCGCATCAAGTGCGATAAGTATTTCTGCAGCCGAGGTATTATCAACAGCTTCAACCTGGCTAAAAAGGCTGGAAACCTGGACGCGAACGGCAGGGTGACCTACCTGCGACCGCGCAAGATTATTTCTAAGGGCCTGAGCGCCGGAGCGTCCAACACCAAGATTGCAGACAGGGCCGCCACCGACGAGGCAGCCGAGGCGACAGCAGAAGCTCTCACGGCAGGAGCCAACGGCGAGAGCCTCACCGGCGACTACGACCGAATTCCCGGCGCGCCCGCCATGGAAATCCCCGAAGATGCCCAGGTCTACGACCTGAACGGTGACGCCGAGCCCATCACCCAGGACGAACCGCTGGTCACCAACCCCGCGCAGAAGCCCCGCGAGGTCAATGAGCAATAAGCTATCCGCTACCGACACCCCATCAGGCCCAGTCGACAGCGCATAGTAAAAGCCCCCGATGAGAGAACTCATCGGGGGCTTTTCGTATCTAAAACGAGTTTTGACTAGCGGCGGTTACCGGTCGCAAAGCCCAGGTAGCCAGTGTTCGGGTATGCACTGCTCGGGTAACCGCTGCTCGGGTAGGTGTTCGCAGAAGCACCGTACCAGGAGCGGTAACGCGGGGTGTGGCCGTGACGCGGACGCGACGGGTAGGAGGGGCGAGTCACCGGGCGGGACGGGCGGGTCCTAGTCTTAGGAGCGGGGGTCACCTTCGGTGCAGGGGTTGCCTTAGGTGCGGGGGCCTGCTGACGCTTAGCGTCCTCTTCAGCCTTCTTGCGTGCCGCCTCTTCAGCCTTCTTGCGTGCCGCCTCTTCAGCCGCCTTCTTACGTGCGGCCTCCTCCTCAGCCTTCTTGCGTGCCGCCTCAGCCGCGGCAGCATCCGCAGCCTCGCGGTCGGAACGGACCTGCTGAACCGCGCGCGCCGCATTCACAATGCCGGAACCGCACGCGGACTGGTCGCACTCAACACCCTGAGAGGTGGACTGCAGGGCCTTCTTCGTCTGAGCGTACGTCAGCTTCGGGTCGACCGCCTTCATGAGCGCCACAATACCGGCAACATGCGGTGCCGCCATGGAAGTGCCCTGGTACTCGGCGTAGTCAGCCTTACCGGGAGCGGTCTTACCGGCGTTCAGGGTGGAGAGAATACCGCCACCCCAGTAGCGGCGGTCGCCACCGGGCGCGCTCACGTCCACGCGGGAGCCGTAATTGGAGAAGTAGGAGCGCTTGCCGTTCTTATCGGTTGCGCCCACGTTGATGACGTCCTCGCAGTTGCCGGGGCTGGACTTCGAGGCATCAAAGTTGTTGTTACCCGCTGCGACGACCACGATGGAGCCGCGCTTATTCGCCTGAGCAATCGCCTGGCGGTACGGGGTGGTGCAGGTGCCCTCGCTGCCGATGGACATGTTAATGACCTGGGCAGGATGGTGGTTCGCAGGAACGCCGCGCACGCTACCACCGGCAGCCCAAATAATGCCGTCGGTGATGTCTGAGTCGAAGCCACCGCAGGCGCCCAGAACGCGCACGGGCACGATCTTCGCCTCGGGTGCCACACCGGCAATGCCCTCGTTATTGTTCGCAATAGCGGCAATGGTGCCCGCCACGTGGGTGCCGTGCCAGTCGGAGGCGGTCGCCTTCGAACCGGTGAAGCACTGGTCGTCCACAGTCCAGTTACCGGCGTCGGTCGGGTCGGAGTCACGGCCATTACCGTCGTTGGAGAACGCCGACTCGGCAATAAAGTCGTAGCCGGGCAGCACGTTAGCGTCCAGGTCCGGGTGGGCGGTAATGCCGGAATCCAGCACCGCCACGGTCACGCCCTTGCCGCGAGTGGTGCCCCACGCCTCCAGGGCGGAGATGCCCTTCTCACCGGTGAGGGACCACATTCGGTTCATCTTCGGGTCGTTGATCTTGACGGTCTCCGAGGTGTTATCCACGGTGGCGTAGCGGCGCATATCTGGCGACACGGAGGCGACCTTGGAGTTCGCGCTCAGGGCGTCCATGTACTGCTGGGCCTGAGCGGGGGTGAGCTCTGCGGAGGTGGTGACCACGCTGGCATCCAGCGCGGTGGAGCGGACGTAGCTGGTCTTAATGTTCAGCAGCTCGTCAATGCTCTGCACCTCGGAGGTGATACCCGCGTAGAGTGCGTCGTTCCAGGTTGCCTGCTGGGTGCCGGCGGCCGCGGACCAGTCAATCTGATCTGCGGTGGCATCGGTGGAGGCGGCGTTCTTCGCCTCATCGGTGTAAGTGATGATGAAGCGGTTGTATGCCACGGGCGCGGACTGGGTGGTGTTAGAAGCCTGTGTCGCCACAGAAGCCTGGGTTGCGTGGGTAGCCTGCGCGGTGGGTGCCGCCACGGCGGGGATCACGCTTGCCGAGAGCAGGCAGGTTGCGGTGACGAAGCTCAGCAGGGAACGCTGTGAGGAGCGTGCCTGCGAGGGGCGAGCAATGCGAAGCATGGACGTCCTTGAGGTGAGTGGTACCGGGTGCGCACGATGCGGCGTAGCGTTGCCGTCTCGCGTTGAGGGCGTGTGCTCGGTACGAGTGAATACGGAAGAGTGAGGTGTTGGTGCATTGTGTGTGCTGTGAAGTGGTTCCACAATGTGCGTGCACGGGTACGCACCGTGAGATACTCTAGCACCCTTTTTCAGTTACTTTATGAATAAAATAACCTTTGTGATGCAGGTCATTTTATGCATAGATGAGTAAAACTTAAATCACTACTTTAAGTCGCGAGAATATTCCGACTAGGCATTTCTTTATCTGCATTTACATGAAAGAAAAATCTCATTATTTACGCCACACTATCGAGTTTTAGCCCCGCCAAACATAGAAAAAGGTGCTAGGATAGCGATATCTCACCACATAAACTACTTCCGATGAACTCCCGCACGGGGGTTTAGAGAAAAATACACATCAATGCAGTGATGTGCATTTTCTTTTTCTATTCGCTCCTCACAAGCAAATATGCAAAAGAATGCAAAAAATTTCTCAAAGGTGCATTTATGTGAGTGAATAACCAACCCACATGCCGCTTCCGGCACTCACATACGCAAAGGACCCCGATGTCTTTTACCACTCACCCCTCAGCACGCGGTGTCGCACGCACCGCACTGAGCCTGGGTACTGCAGCAACACTCGTCGCGACTCTGGGCGCCCCCGCATCCTTCGCGGCACCCGCACAGGCCAACAGCGCCGAACACGCCAAAGCCCACACCACCATCTCCTCCCTCAGCTCCGAGCAGCAGAAGGCAGGCTTCAACCGCTTCGTTATCACCTACACCGATAGCGCACTAAACGCAGGCGGCATCAACTGGGCAAGCCCCGCAGGCACCCAGGTCGCCACCTGGAACGACGCCCTCTACCGGGGCCTCACCTCCGAGGTGAAGAGCGTCGATGACCTCTTCAAAATCAAGACCAGCTACGTACGCACCACCGCTCAGAAGGCAACCGTGGTGACTCTCTCCTCCAAGCTCACCGCGGAGCAGGCAGAGAAGTACATGGCGGCGCTGAGCTCTAACCCCTCCGTCGCGTCGGTTGAGCCCGACCTGCTGCGCCGCTCCAACGCACGCACCCGTACCGCCGCAAACTCCAAGGTCGCTCAGGTAGCCCAGGCTGCCCAGGCGTCGAACCAGGTTGTGGCGCCGAACGACACCCTCTACCCGCAGCAGTGGAACCTGCACGGCACCAAGGGTCTGGCTACCCCCGAAGCGTGGAAGACCACCCAGGGTGCCGGCGTGACCGTTGCTGTGATTGACTCCGGCATCGTCAAGCACCCCGACCTGGACGCTAACGTCCTGCCCGGCTACGACTTCATCACCGAGCCCTCCATTGCTCGTGACGGCAACGGCCGCGACTCCGACCCGACCGACCAGGGCAACTGGGAAGAAGCGGGCGTCTGCGGTGCTGATGCAGAGGCAAGCGAGTCGAACTGGCACGGCACCCACGTTGCCGGCTCCATCGCGGCGATTATGAACAATAAGCGCGGTATCGTCGGCGTGGCACCCTCCACCAAGATCCTGCCCGTGCGTGCCCTGGGCATGTGCGGCGGCTACGACTCCGACATTGCGGATGCAATGGTTTGGGCAGCCGGCGGCACCGTTGAAGGCGTTCCTGCGAACTCCAACCCCGCCAAGATCATTAACCTCTCCCTCGGCGGCGAAGGCACCTGCCCCGCAACCTACTCCAAGGCTATTGCTGAAGTGAACAAGCGCGGCGCGATTCTCGTTGTCGCTGCTGGTAACGATGGTCAGGACACTTCCAAGGTCGCTCCGGCTAACTGCGGCGGTTCGATCGTGGTGGGCGCTACCGACCAGAACGGTAAGCGTAGCGACTTCTCCAACTACGGCAAGCTTGTTGATGTGAGCGCCCCCGGCAGTAGCATCATGTCCACCGTGGACCTGGGCACCACCGTTTCCAAGGGTGCGGGCTACACCGAGTACGACGGCACCTCCATGGCGGCACCCCAGGTTGCTGGCGTGATTGCTCTAATGAAGTCCGTGGATCCCTCGCTGAACGCTGAGCGTGCAAAGCAGATTCTGAAGCAGAGCTCCAAGCCGCTCACCTGCGATGTGAACGGTTGCGGTTCCGGCATTGTGAACGCCGCGAGCGCACTGGCTATGGTGCAGGGCAAGAAGGACCCGAACCCGCAGGCAAAGCCCTGGCCGAAGCGTGCACCCAAGCACCCGACCCGTGCGGCTCGTGTTGGTTACGTGACTAACCCGGCTGTTAACCACAACCCGCCGTTCCTGATTACTGCTCACGGCCTGATTCCCGGTCAGTAATCGGCATGTTGCCAGCTCGGAAGCCGGTGAGCCAATAGGCTTCTGAAGGATGCCACATACAAAAAGCCCCCGTTGAGTTTTCTCAGCGGGGGCTTTTCGTGAACAGAAACGCTGCGGCTTTTGGTGCTGCAGCTTGCATCTCCCACCCACCCTCACGACTGACAGGTGGGAGAAGTTTTGTAGGTAGCCCCTAGTGAACTAGCCGCTAGGGGCGTACCTGGGAGGCGCGCACACCGGTACGGATACCGGCTGCCTCCATGCGAGCGGACTCGTAGCTCACCGCGCGCAGACCCGAAGGTGCGTTGGTGGCAATTTCCTTCGCTCGCAGCTTTTCCTGACTCTTGGCGGGTAGAAAAACCCAGCGGCGCTGGACCGCGAAGCTGACCGGAATAAGGATCAGCTCGGTCAGGATCTTGGCAACCAGCAGGGACGCGCCCAGACCGGTTAGGGCTTCCATGAGAGCCGCGTTGGCTGCGAGGATACCCACCGCCAGCACGGCGTACCGCACCAGCGAGGAAGATGCCGAGGGGCGTGCGCCTCCGTCGTGCATGAGCATTCGGTTGACGGTGAAGTTCGTCAGCGCCGAGATGATACGTGCACCGACTACGGCTGCCAGGAGCGGAGCACCCAAGCCCACCAGGATGAAGAGGGCGATAGCATCCACGAGGAAGCCGGTCAGGAAAGACGATGCCAGGAAGGCAAGCAGCGGTGCGTAAATGAGCGCCGAGTCCTGCAGGGGCCTAAAGTGGCTGGTCGGGTTGCCGGGCTCGTAGACCTTCACGATGGGTACCTGCACCAGTTCCACGTCTGCGCGGGTTGCGCGCAGCAGCATGGAGAACTCGTACTCGTACTTATCGCCGGGAATCTGCAGTAGCCAGTCCAGGATCTGCGGGGTGAAGCCTCGCAGACCGGTCTGGGTGTCTGCCACGCGGGCTCCGGTCGCCAGGGCGAAGAAGCCTACGGTTGCGCTGTTGCCAATTTTGGAGCGCAGCGGCACCCTGGTGCCTTCTTCGCCGGCGTTCGGGTCGGGCTTGGTACGCACGCCGAGGATGATGCTCCGCTGCCCTGCCACCGCGGCGGTTTCGGTGCGCACGCCCACACGGAAGATGTCCCGAGGTAGGTGCTGGCCATCCGCGTCGGCGGTGACGATGACCTCGTCGGGGCGGTTTGCTTTCGCCCAGGCGATGCCGGTGCGCAGTGCCGCACCCTTGCCTTTGTTGGCGGGGTGGATCTGCACGGTCACGCCGTCGATGCGCAGTTCGGTAAAGATGGGTGCGTAGGTGCTGCCGGATCCGTCGTCAATCACGAGGATTTCGGCGTCCGGGTCCTGTTCGCGCAGGGCCCGGGCAAGGCGGACCAGTGATTGGTCCGGCTTATAGGCGGGTATCAGGATAATCACGATGCGCTCCCTGCAATGTAGAGGATGTCGCTGGTGCCACGTTCCTTGGTGCCACCCTGCGGGCGGTTGACCAGCTTGTTGTTGAAGACCATGGCGGAGGAGCCACCACCATCCAGGTTGTAGGCGCTCACGCAGCCGAGGTCCTTGAACATCTGGGCGAACTCGGGCATGGTCACGCCACGCGAGTAGTTGGTGGAGCGGCCGTCGACCACGATGAAGACCAGGTGGTTGGTGCCGAGCACGCCCACGCCGGTTCGCGGCTGGTAGCCCTGGATGGAGTGGTTACCGAAGTTGGTGTCCACCTCGACGCTGTCGATGCCGTCGACGATTGCGGAGTCCTTGACCAGTGCGGGGCCGAAGGAGAGGGTGTTCCACACCCCCTCGTTGACGAGGGTCTGGGCGTTGGTTGCGGTTTCGTCGTAGAGCTTGACGGAGCCGTCGCGGTAGAAAGCCAACCCCTCGCGAGCGCCGGAGTCACGGTAGACAACACCGTTTCGGATCACGATGCCGGTGGTACGGAAGCCGTAGTAGTCACCGTTGATCGCCCAGATGCCATTGTGTTCGGAGGCAATGTTCGAGGGGGTGTCGATGATGTTCTGGCCGAACTTGTTGTTGGCGAAGGCGCTTCGCAGCAGGGTTGCGTTGTCGAGCTTGATGTCTGCTACGAAGGAGACGACCGCATCCGAGCCGCTGCCGGTGGTGTTGGAGGTGATGGTGATCGAGCCTTCGTTAGCGGTGAGGCTCTGGCCGTTGACCTTCACGCCGGTCAGTTCGGTGGGGTCTGCGGTGGCGGAGCCGGAGGCGCTTGCGTTTGCCTGAGCTGCTGCCGCCTCGTAGGCGGTGGTGTCTTCGATTTCGGTGTGCTCTGCCAGGTAGCGGTTGTATGCCCAGCCTGCGCCGCCGCCGACTACTGCGAGTGCGCCGAGGCCGCCGCCGATGAAGATTCGACGGGTGAGCTTCTTCTTGGCTAGCTTCTGCTCTGCGGCGGTTTGTGCGGCAGTTGCTTGTTCAGCCGCGGTCTGGGTGGTCTGGTCAATGTTCTGAGTCATGTTCTGTTCGTTGTTCATGTCTCTAGAATGCCGGGCTATTCTCTGTGCCAGGCATGACTAAGCTGTGCAGAAGCTATGTATACTTATTCATTTCAAACTTTTTTATTACTGCCTATGCTTTATTACCAGATGGCGCTATGCATATCTATGTATAAACATGTGTATTGGCTTTGTGTTCCGCATAGTCAAGAACCCCCGCGGGCAACCTGTCCTCGCGCACACGCCTGAGAGTGCATCCTCAAAAACTGCGGGCACGAAAAAACCGGCTGAGCACCCCGTGCGGGGCCTCAAGCCGGTTCATCATCTATGAAATACGCTCGGTCGATATACACCGAATCATTCCGCGTATTCTTTATGCCTCATCCTCGTAGGACGCGTACTTTTCTGCGTATGCCGAGTAGTCGTCCTCGTCGTCATAGCGACGGCGGGACGAATCGGAGGACTTCGTTTTCTTCGCGCTGCTGAGCTCGCGCTCGAGTGCGCTGTAGTCGGTCTCGGGGCTGAAGTACTTCATCTCCCGAGCCTGCCTAGTTGCTTTAGCCTTCTGACGGCCGCGCCCCATGGCGTGACCCCCTCTTTCATCCTGTCCGAGGCGAACAGCGCGCGCGGCGCATCGCTCTCGGATCGTTCAACAGTCTTTACTACACTATAGAGTACCCTGTTTCAGCCCTGAATGTCTCGCTCAACGGCACCTATTTTGCGTATCATGACACTTCTTCGCACCGGAACAACCGTTTTATTTTGCACCCGCGGCTTTTTACCCCAGACGCCACACACCCTATATAACACGTAGCCCCGCATCGGATATATCACTACATCCGATGCGGGGCGGGTGTCTCTGCCTCCGGCTCACTCACAAGACCGGGGTCGGAGAGGGTACCGTGCCGGTCATGACATCCAGCACGGAGCTTGAGGGGCACTCCTGCCGCTTAGCTTGCAGTGAAGGAGCCCAGCGAGGTGGCGTTAGAAGCCAGGGTGGTGCTGGAGGCATCCACGCTATCGGTGGTGGTGTACACGGTGTAGCTCTCGCCCTTGGTGATCTTGGAGCTGGAGACCAGGATCAGTGTGGTGCTGGAGTTAGCCACCTTGTAGTTCGCCACCACGTTACCGGAGGAGTCGGTCACCTGTACGGTGGTGCCGGCACTCAGGTTCGATACGTTGCTGATCTTCACGTAGCCGCTGGTGGAGTTGGTCGAGGGCGCCTCGAACATGTCACCGGAGTTAGCCGCGGTCACGGTCGCGCCGTTGAGCAGCAGGTCGCCATTGGTATCCAGGGAGGTGTTACCACCAGTGAAGGGGCCGTTGACAATCACGGTGCCACCGGAGAGGGTTGCCGTACCGTTGGAGTCGATGCCATCGCCGTTCGCGTTCACGGTGACCGTACCGCCGGAGATGTTGATGGTTGCGTCGACGACCTCGAAGGTGCCGCCGCCACCGCCCATACCGCCACCTGCGCCACCGCCAGCCGGGGGCTGACCCATAGTGCCCGAGGGAGCCTGACCGCCTGCCGGAGCCTGACCAGCCTGACCGCCCTGTGCGGTCTGGGTAGTCTGCGTGGTAGAGGTCGAAGCCGACTCAGTACCGGTCGAGCTAGTGCTGGTGGTGCTGTACGAGGCGTTGATACCGTCATCGGAGCTGGTCACGTTCACGGTGCCGTCCAGGATGTTGATGTACTGCGCCTCGATACCCTCGTTCGCCTGGGTAATGTTCAGGGTACCGCCCGAAATCTCCAGCACGCGCTCGGCCTTGAAGCCGTCATCACCTGCAGAGATGTTCACGGTACCGCCGCTCAGGCGTACCCAGCCGCGGTTGCCGTCGGTGTCATTGGTTGCCTTGATGCCGTCCTTGGTGGCGGTCACGGTGATGGTGCCGTCCAAGATATCGACGTAGTCCTTACCCTTGATGCCGGTGTTTGCCGCGTTCACTTCCAGGGTGCCGGAGGCAATGACCAGGCCGTCAGAGGTGTGGATACCCTCTTCGTACTTACCTTCAACCTTCAGGGTACCTTCGCCCGCCAGGGTCAGGTCACTCTTGGAGTAGATAGCTGCGTCGGGGCTACAGCTGGCGGTATCCGAGTAGGAGGAGCCGTCAGAGACGGTGTTGGTGGTACCCGAGGCGGTGTAGATAACGACCTCGTCCGCCTCAACAACGTTGATAGCAGCACCGGTGGAGTTGGTGATCGTCGCGTTGTTCAGAATCAGGCGGACCATGTCACTGTCGGCTGCCTCAACCTTGATCTGGCCCTCGTAGGTGCCGGTGAGCTTGTAGTTACCCGCCTTGGTGATGGTGATGACGCCGTCGCTGACGGTCACACCGTCGGTCGCGGTCGGGTTAGAAAGATCGATAGTAACTTCGCTAGAGGAATCCCAGGTCAGATCCTTCGCGGAGTAGTGGGTGTCCTCGGCGAGCTTCGCGCCACTCTTCACGTCGGTGGAGAAGGAGTCTGCCACCTTCGACGTGGTGCCCGAAGTGCTCGAAGCGGAGGTACTGATTGCACTCGATGCGCTGGCATTCGATGCCGAGGTTGCCGAGCAGCCGGTCAACGCCAAGGCTGCCAGGAGGGTAATGGAGGTTGCGCTCTTAATCATATTGCTCTTTTTCACGGGTTTTCCTTTGTGTTTGGGTGACCACTCGCGTAGAGCCAGCGCCACAGGGGTAAGACGTATGTGAAATGTAAATATGTGTGAGAGCGGTTATTGCCTGTGTGGGGCGAATAAAGCCGATGTTGTGCTTGGTTCGGGGGTATAGATGAGGGGCTGGGGGTGCGGGTAAGGTAGGTGCACTACCCTACCCGCGCATCCCAGATTGCCGTTTTAGCCAGATTGCCGTTTTAGGCAGCTGCGAAACGCTCGGTCAGCAGCTTCTGGTAGTCCTCTTCGGTCATGTCATCCACGTTCAGGCGGGTGCCCTCAACCGGTTCCAGGTGCATCCAGTTCTTCAGGGTTTCTTCCCACTTGTTGCTTGCCAGCTGCGGGTTCAACGCCGCCATACCGGTTGCAAACTTGGAAATCTTCGCGGGGGTGATGCCCGCATCCCAGAGGTGCTGATCTGCCACGGAAGGCTCCACGCCGGACTTGGTTTCGATGATGACCGCGTTCGGCAGGCCGTAGGTGGTGCCAACCAGGTTGCCGTGGAAGTTACGGTAGTTCACGCCCGCCATGAGGATGTTCTCGGACAGAGGGGTCCAGGTCAGGGCGTTATCTACGGTCATACGGGAGGCGACCGGGTTCTTCTCGCTCTGCGGCAGGAAGACCGTGGTACGGCGGTAGCCGGTGGTCAGAACCGCCTCCAGCTTGTGCACGGGGCCGGCGAGAATATCGCCGAGTGCTGCGGTGATGTACTCGTAACCTTCCGCGGTAAGCGTATCGCGGTTCTCGAAGGTGTACGGGATACGCTTCTTGACGGTCATATCCTGCTCACCGTCGGTCTTGACCTCCAGGAAGGTCAGCTCCGAGTCCAGGTAGCTACGGGTACGAATCTTGAAGGTGTCATCGCGGCTGTAGGCTGCCGAGTGGTAGCTCTGCATCTGCGGGGTGTCGAAGTAGACCGAGTCGTAGGCGAAGTCGCGCTGGCCATCGATTTCCATGACGGAGGCATCTGCGCCGAGCGTGGAGAGTACCTTGGCGGCCGTTTCTGCGTCGACAATGTACTTGCGGTCCACGCGGGTCTGCATGGCTGCCTTCTCGTTCATGGCTTCGAGGCTGATGCTCTTCCACTCTGCGGGGATGATGTTTGCGGCTGCGTTAGTCATGGGTCTTCGTCCTTCTGGGGCGCCGTCCCTGCGTGCTGTGCGCTGGGGGCGGCGTGTCGTGGGTATCGGAGATGTTTGTGCAGTTAGAGTGAATCGGAGGCTTTTATACCGGCTGGTCTTACTTGCCTACCGGGGTGCGCTGGAGCGGAACCATCCGGGTGTCCAGGGTGGTGTGCGCCTCGGCGGTGGGAACCTGAGGTGCTGCCGGGTAAGCCGCAGGAGCCTGCGATGCTACCGTCTGAGCGGCTACAGGCTGAGCCGCCTCCACTGCCGCAGGGATGCCGCCCTCGGTGGTTTCCTTGGGCTGGTAGGTGACGGTGGCGCGGGTCAGGTTGTTCACCATGTCCAGCTCGGTGATCTTCGCCGAGATGACGGTGTAACCCAGGCGAGCGCTCAGGTATACCTTGAGCTCTTCCTCATCGCTGATCGCACGATCGGCGGTGACGGTCTGAGTCTGATCGGTAGAGACCGGGGTGCTGCGCGAGTCGAGAATCGCGATGAGGCCGACCAGGGTAGCCATGAGGCCGAAGGCGATGTACGCCGGGCTAATGTTCACACCTGCGATCATGCCGACCGAGAGAGCTACGAAGTAGTAACCCACCTCGCGCTGGCTCAGGGCGGTGGATCGCAATCGGATAATCGACAGGACACCGAAGAGGCCCATACCCATAGCGGATGCGTTCGATCCGGCGGATACCAGCGCCACCGAGACGGTGAAGATGCCGGCGTTGATGACCGCGTAGGAAATCATCAGTTCGCGGTTGCGGTGCCGCACCATGTAGAGGGTGCAGAGAGCTGCGATGGCTATGGCATCGGCAATCGCCATGGTCAGAATAGTCATTGGGTGCTCCAGATATCGTGTCGTGATGTTCGCGGTGCTCTTTGCTGTCTGTTCATCAGCTTCGGGCTGTGCGTTCTTTGTAGTATCTAGATTCCCGTGCAAGCCTGTGTTTACCCTGTGTTGCCCTTAACTTAGAGATAAGTGTTATATGTCTCTAATAAATACCCTTATCGTGGCGCTATTCAATCGTAATTTTTCTCTTTTCTCGCGTCCTTGACGGAGCATCCCCCACAGCCTCAAAAGGCACAAAAAATGGGCCCCCTCCGATATGGAGGGAGCCCATAAAAGTAGCTAAAAGCTTAGCGACTAGGCGTTATTATGCCTTCTTGCGCATGCGGGTTGCCACGATGGTCGCGCCACCAGCACCCAGAGCAATCAGACCCAGACCAGCAGCGGTCATCGCACCGGATGCACCGGTCTTAGCCAGGGAAGAAGAGCTCTTGGAGGATGCGTTCGAGGAACCGGAGTCCAGGTTGTCACCGGAGCCGGAGCTCAGCGAAACGCTGTCGGAGTTCTGGTAGTCGGGACGCAACTCGCAACCAATACCGTCACCGTCGGCGTCGAACTTCTCCAGGAAGTCGGGATCACCCTTGTAGATGGGGCCGCCACGGTCTGCCCACACATCAGCGCAGTTCGGGTAACGAGACTTTCCAGATCCGCTAGAAGAGCCCTTAGAGTCAGCCTTATTCTCATAGTTGGGGTCCTCGTCACAGCCCTTATTGTCACCGTCAGCGTCGAACTTCTCACGGAATTCGGGATCACCCTTGTAAATGGGGCCGCCACGGTCTGCCCACACGTCAGCACAGTTCTGGTACTTGTAGGTCTTCTCATCCTTTGCGGAGGAGTCGGAGCCCTGCTCAGACTTCTGCTCATCAGACTTCTGCTCTTCGGCAGGCTTCTGATCCTCAGCGGGCTTGGTTTCCTTAGCCTCCTCAACGGCGGGTGCGGAGGTCTCGTCAGCAGGCTTGGGAGCCTCGGTGGTCGGCTCAGCAGTTGCGTCCTTGGACGGCTCGGGGGTCGGATCCTGGGTGGGTTCCGGAGTCGGGTCCAGAGTGGGCTCGGGGGTGGGCTGCTCTGCGACCTTAATGGTCACGGTAGCTGCCTTGCCGCCACGGGGAACGTCGCCGTCCTTCAGGGAGCCGGACAGCAGGTAAATGTCAACGGAAACGCTGCCGTGCAGCTCTTCCTGCCAGGGGATGGTGGCGGAGAAGTTACCATCGCTATCAGCGTGGATTTCCAGGTAGTCCTGGCCGTTAATCTTAACGGCGCCCTTGTTCAGCTTCAGAGCCAGAACGGAGCCGGAGGTGCCGTCAGCGGTCTTGAAGCCCTCGCCACCAATGTTCAGGCCCTGACCCTCATACCAGGTGTCGGGGGCAATGAACTGTGCAGAGTCTGCGTAGGTGTAGACAGTCTGAGGCGCGCCTTCAACAGCGAAGGTTGCGGGAACGGAAGTAGCAATGAGGCCACAGCCAATCAGAGCGGTGGCACCGATGCGTGCGATGTTGTTTCGAATGTTCATGCCCCCCATTCTAACGAGCGAAGCTTGGGATACCGGCTCCCAAGACGCCAATTTGCCATGACCTGACTCACAAACCGGGGTTTTCTTGAAGGTTTATTGAAGGCATGGTTGAACCATAGAGACCTTTTGCACCGCCGTGCACCCCTAAAGTCTCAATTGAGACTTGAAGAAACCAGCAAGTACATGCGCCATCCCACCGACACAACACGCCAACAAAAACCACCCCGTTAAACGCAAGAATCCCCTCCGCCGAACATTCAAAAGCGTTCAGGAGAGGGGACTCTCACGCACCGCACCGGGCGGTGACGATAGTTTTAGGAGTTCTTGCGGTTACGCACAGCGGTCACGCCAGCAACGCCCAGACCCAGAGCTACCAGACCCATACCGGCAATGGTGAAGGCGTTAGAAGCACCGGTGTTAGCCAGGGAAGAGCGCTGAGCACGGCTCGAAGTGTAGCTGCTCGAAGAGGAGGAGTCGCCGCCCAGGTTGTCCAGGCCGCCCGAGTTACGGGAAGAAGAACCCGAGGAGCTGTTGGAGGAGGAACCGTCGGTCACCTCGCTGTTAATGACCTCGCAGCCCCAATCATTCTTGTCATTATCGAACTTCTTACGGAAGTCCGGGTGGCTTTCGTGAATGGGCGCCAGGCCAGCAGCCGCAACCTCTGCGCAGTTCGCGAAGCGGGTGCTCTCAGCCGAAGCGGTCACCTGCTCGGTAGCGGAGGTGGAATCACCCAGCTGATCCTTCGCTTCGTTCGCTACAGGTGCGTTCTGCTCAGTAGTGGCCGAAGCGGAAGCCGATGCGGAAGCAGAAGCCGAAGCAGAGGGGGTTGCAACCACAGAAGCGGAAGCCGACGCGGTAGCCGAGGGGCTCACCGAAGCGGTAGCGGACGCCTTCTCATCGGCGCGGTCCTTGATCTTTGCATCCACGGAGGCAACAACCTCATCAGCGGCGGTAGCCGAAGCCGAAGGAGTCGCAGATGCGGAGGGCGCAACAGAAGCGGAGGGGGTAGCCACCACGGAAGCCGAAGCAGAAGCGGTTGCCGAAGGGCTCACCGAAGCGGTAGCGGAGGGGGTTGCTTCCTGAACGGAACGAGCCTCAATCTTCACGGTCGCAGCCTTGCCGCCGCGAGCGGTGTCGTTGTCCTTCAGGGAGCCGGAGAGCAGGTAGACGTCCACGGAGATACGCTCATCCAGGTCGTTCTGCCAGGGAATGGAAACGGAGAAGTTGCCCTTCTCGTCAGCCTGAACTTCCAGGTAGTCCTTGCCGTCAATCTTGACGGAGCCCTTGTTCAGCTTGATAGCGATGACGGAGCCGGAGGTGCCGTCCTGAGTCAGGAAGCCTTCGCCGGTAATCTTCAGGGTTTCGCCCTTGTACCAGACCTCAGAGATGTGGGAAGTCGCCTTGTCGGAGTAGACGTGGGTGACGGACTCTTCACCGTTCTGAGCGAACGTTGCGGGGATTGCGGTGACCGCCAGACCGCAGCCGATCAGGGCGGTGGCACCGAAGCGAGTGATAGTGTGTCGAATGTCCATCCCATCATTTTATCCCCGCACGATGGGTGTATCCGCCTGTCCAGGGGCTATTTGCAATGACTTGCAACACAAAATAGCACTTTCGTGCACTTAACTTTGGGTCAGTGCACGCGCGGCAAAATTCGCCAGAGAAACAGCATTCACTGCAGAAACAGCGCCGTCTAGACCTCTGCAACATTCCCGGCAACGCTCCCTGCAACCTTAAACGTCAACGGCGTCGAGCATGAGTTCCAGTGCCTCACCCACGCCGCTGCGCCACAGGTAGGTTGCTTTCGCATCCGCACGACCCGGACCGCCATTGATGACGGCGACCGGCTTGCCGGCGCGCAGAGCCTCCAGCACAATCTTGTAGCTGCTCATAACCGCCACCGAAGAGCCGACCACCAGCAGCGCCGAGCACTCGGCGAGCATGGCGTCCTTGCGCGCCTTACGCTCGGCGGGCACGGATTCGCCAAAGTACACCACGTCCGGCTTGAGGCGGGTCGAACCGCAATTCAAGCAGGGCACCATCTGAAAGTCGCGGATGTAGCGGTCGTCCAGTTCCACGTCACCGTCGGGGTTCACGCGCAGGTCACGGCCTTCCAAGCGGTCCAGGTAGCCGGGGTTCGCGGCATCCAGGCGCGCATCCAAGCTCTCGCGGCCCTCATCTCGCCCGCAGTCCAGGCAGACGATGCGCGATAGGTCGCCATGCAGGGCCAGCAGATTAGAACTCCCGGCGCGGGCGTGCAGGCCGTCCACGTTCTGCGTGATGACGCCACTGATAGCACCCAACTGCTCCAGCTCAGCGAGCGCATAGTGGGCGCGGTTCGGTTCGGCGCGGCGCATGCGGCGCCAACCTACGTAGGAGCGCGCCCAGTAGCGTTGGCGGGCGGCGTCATCGTAGCGGAATTCCTGGTATGTCATGGGTCGGTGATCGTGCAGGGATCCGCCGGGGCCACGATAGTCGGGGATGCCGGATTCGGTGCTCACGCCGGCACCGGTGAGCACGAGAACCTTACCCGCCTTGAGCAGGCGCGCGATACCTTCGGCAGCGTACTCCTCATCGTGCGGGGTGGCGTTCTCGGAGACAACTCGCTGAATGGAGCGGATCGCGGCACGGTGCACGGAGGCGATTTCTTCGCGCTGTTCACCGGCTGCGGCGAAGTTCTGTTGGTCAGTCCAGCGGTCCATTCTTCTCCTATGCTCTGTGCTCAATACTTTAATGTGCTCAATACGTTAAACGGCTGTGGGGCACCCTCCATTTCGAGGGTACCCCACAGCCTATTTCTTATGGTTTCGAACTGGCAAACTCAGCCACAGGCTAAGCCCGCCGAGCCAATCGGCTCCGTCCAGCCAGCCGGTTGAGTTTTAGTCCTCAGCCTTCTGCTCACGCTCGGAGGTCACCGACAGGCCGTCGCTGGCAACGTCCGGGTTCACGTCCACGGTCACGGTGTCGCCGTCGTGGATTGCACCGGAGAGGATGCCTCGAGCCAGGCGGTCGCCAATCTCGCGCTGTACCAGGCGGCGCAGCGGGCGGGCACCGAATGCCGGGTCGTAGCCGGTCTTACCCAGCCACTCCAGAGCGGCGGGGGTGACGTTCAGGGTGAGGCGGCGGTCCTCCAGACGCTTAGCCATGCTCTTGATCTGCAGGCCCACAATCTGGCCCAGGTTCTCAGCCGACAGGGGCTGGAACATGATGATGTCGTCCAGTCGGTTGAGGAACTCGGGGCGGAATGCCTGGTGCACAACCTCCAGCGCCTTCTCGGAGCGCTCGTCGAAGGGCAGGTCCTGGTTGACCAGGTACTGCGAACCGAGGTTCGAGGTCAGGATCAGGATGACGTTGCGGAAGTCCACGGTGCGGCCCTGGCCGTCGGTCAGGCGGCCGTCATCGAGTACCTGCAGCAGGATGTCGAAGACCTCGGGGTGTGCCTTCTCGACCTCGTCGAGCAGGACCACCGAGTAGGGGCGACGGCGTACAGCCTCGGTCAGCTGACCGCCCTCTTCGTGGCCGACGTATCCGGGAGGGGCACCGACCAGGCGGGACACGGTGTGCTTCTCGGAGTACTCGCTCATGTCGATACGCACCAGGGCACGCTCGTCATCGAACTGGAACTCAGCCAGTGCCTTAGCCAGCTCGGTCTTACCAACACCGGTCGGGCCCAGGAACAGGAAGGAACCAATCGGGCGGTTCGGGTCGGAAATACCGGCGCGGGCGCGGCGCACAGCGTCAGAGACAGCGACCACTGCGGCTTCCTGGCCGATAAGGCGGGCACCGATGCGCTTCTCCATTTCGAGCAGCTTCTCGGACTCGCCCTGCATCATGCGACCTGCGGGAATGCCGGTCCAGGAGGAGATCACCTCGGCAATATCGTCCGCGGTAACCTCTTCGGAGACCATGGACTCGCTCTTGGCGGTGTCCTCGGCGCGCTGTGCTTCTTCCAGCTCAGCCTGCTTCGCGGGAATTTCACCGTAGAGCAGGCGAGATGCCTCGGCGAGGTTACCCTCGCGCTGTGCAACCTCTGCGCGGGAGCGCAGCTCGTCAATCTCAGTCTTGAGGTCACCCACGCGGTTCAGGTTCGCCTTCTCGGCTTCCCAACGGGCGTTGAGGGAGTCGAGCTGTTCCTTCTTGTCAGCCATGTCCTTGCGCAACGCTTCCAGACGCTCCACGGATGCGGGGTCGGTTTCGCCGGCAAGTGCCAGTTCCTCCATGGTGAGGCGGTCCACGGCGCGGCGCAGCTGGTCGATTTCCTCCGGTGCGGAGTCAATTTCCATGCGCAGGCGGGATGCTGCCTCATCAATCAGGTCAATTGCCTTGTCCGGCAGCTGACGGGAGGGAATGTAGCGGTTAGACAGGGTTGCTGCGGCAACCAGCGCGGAGTCAGCAATCTGCACCTTGTGGTGTGCCTCGTAGCGTTCCTTCAGACCGCGCAGAATACCGATGGTGTCATCTACGCTGGGCTCGCCCACGTACACCTGCTGGAAGCGGCGCTCCAGGGCGGGGTCCTTCTCGATGTTCTCGCGGTACTCGTCGAGGGTGGTGGCACCGATCAGGCGCAACTCGCCTCGGGCGAGCATGGGCTTGAGCATGTTGCCTGCGTCCATGGAGCCTTCGGATGCGCCAGCACCGACAACGGTGTGAATCTCGTCGATGAAGGTCACAATCTGGCCCTCGGACTTCTTGATTTCTTCGAGGACTGCCTTCAGGCGCTCCTCGAATTCACCGCGGTACTTTGCGCCTGCAACCATGGAGCCCAGGTCCAGGCTGATGAGGGTCTTGCCGCGCAGGGATTCGGGCACGTCGCCGGAAACCATGCGCTGTGCCAGGCCTTCCACGACGGCGGTCTTACCGACGCCGGGCTCACCAATCAGAACGGGGTTGTTCTTGGTTCGGCGGGAGAGCACCTGCACGACGCGGCGAATCTCAGAGTCGCGGCCGATGACCGGGTCAAGCTTGCCTGCGCGGGCAATGGCGGTCAGGTCGGTGCCGTACTTTTCGAGAGCCTGGAAGGTGCCCTCGGGGTCGGGGGTGTCCACGGTGCGGTCTCCTCGGACGTTGGGGATGGTCTGTGCGATGAGCTCTGCGGTAGCGCCGAGCTTGTGCATTGCTTCAGCGGTGCTATCGGTTCCGCTGGCAATGCCCAGCAGAATCATTTCGGTAGAAACGTAGGTATCTCCGAATCCCTGGGCGCGGGTCTGTGCCGCCTGCAGAGCGGAGAGCGCGGCACGGCTGAGGGAGGCGTTCTGCACGGAGGCACCGGATGCCTTCGGCAGCTTCTTGATTTCAGCGGATGCCGCCTCGGAGATAGCGTCCACATCCAGGCCTGCAGCCTTGAGGACTGCTACGGCGACGCCTTCGCGCTGGTCCATGAGGGCCTTGAGGATGTGTGCGGTTTCAATAGTGGGGTTGCCGGCGGTTTGAGCATTAGTATTTGCCGCCGAGATGACTTCTTGACTCTTGGTGGTGAACTTGTTGTCCATGATGTTCCTTTCGCATTTCGAGGGGCTTATCCTATGCGCCCCTGCATTACATAACTTGAGTCTACTCCACTCAATTATGTTTCGCAAGCCTCCTGCAAAAAAATTTTCATATTTTTCACCCCACCTCACCCCACCTCACACCCCTGACCCCCAAACAAAAGCCCCGGACAAAAGCCCCAGTCAAAACCGCATTGTTATACTGACCGGACTGGGTACTTGCGAGGCTGGGTGCTTGCGGGCTCCCACAACAATCACAGTCACGAATGGGGACCCACATGAAAATACTGGTTCTAGGTGCAACCGGCCGCACCGGCTACCTCTTCACCCGCAAAGTACTAGAACAGGGGCACACCGTCACCGCCTATGTGCGCAACCCCCATAAGGCGCGAACACTACTGGGAACCCACCCGAACCTCACGATTACCCCCGGCATTCTAGATGATGCCGAGCGACTCGCCGCAGTATCCTCCGGACAGGACGTCATGGTGAGCATCCTGGGGCAGAAAGCCACGGTGCGAGAATTTCTCTCCTCCACGTTCATGCAGGAGCGCCTGCCTCTCATCATGGAGGCGGTCACGGGCGCAGGCGTGAAGCACTGCGTTCTGATGAGCGCCTACGGTGTGGGCGATACGGTACGGACCGCATCCCTCCCCATGCGCCTGGTGTGCAAGGTCATCATGCGCGGCATTTTTACCGACAAGGTTAAGGCGGACGCCCTGGTTGTCGAATATCAGCCGTATATTTCGCGTGCTCATCCGGGCAGGCTGACCGACAAGCCCGGTAAGGGCGGGGTGAAGGTGTTTGATATGGCGAGCGTCGAGCGAACTCCGGGCATTCCGACGATTGCCCGTGAAGACGTTGCCGATGCGCTGCTCACTATCGCCAAGAACCCCCAGAACGCGGGTACGGATTTTTTGGTGACGATTGGGGACGCCGTGCTACGCTCGCCCCAGAAATAAACCGGTAGGCTTAATGACATGACGACTACGAACACCTTCCCCGCCGCCATTCTCTTCGACCACGACGGAACCCTCGTCGATACCGAACCCGTATGGGCTGCCGCAAAGGTTGCTCTCACCGCAGAATTTGGCGGCACCTGGACCGAGCAGGACACCCTCGACTGCCTGGGCCTATCCATGCAGTTCACCCTGGATCGCCTGCGCGAGCGCGGCGTAAACCTGCCAGACGAGGAGATTAACGATCGACTGGTGGCGAAGGTGCACGAAACCCTGGCGCAGCAGCCGGTCGAATTCCTGCCCGGCATTGAGCGCTTCCTCTCGGAGGTTCGCGACGCGCAGATTCCGGCGGCAGTCGTCACGAATGCGACCACTTCCGTGGCTCGCCGCACCGCGGATGCGGCACCCGAGGGCACGTTCTCGGTGGTTATTGGCAATGATGAGACCACCCACCCCAAGCCGAACCCGCAGCCCTATCTTTTGGCGGCGGAGCGTCTGGGTGTTGATCCGACTCAGTGCGTGGCTCTTGAGGACTCCCCGTCGGGCGTGCGCAGTGCGACCGCGGCGGGTATGCGTGTCATTGTTGTGCCGGGCGAGCTGGAGGTTCCGGCGGAGCTGGGCACCGTGCGCCTCAAGCATGAGGAGCTGACCTTGGAGGCGGTTCGCGCGCTGGCGTAGCCACCCGATTCACACGCGGGAAGCTCTGCAGAAAGGCTGGAAGCCCTGCAGAAAACTGAATACGCTTCACCATAAAGGGTGGGATGCGCGATATGAGATACCGCGCGTCCCACCCTTTGTGCGCGCCTGAGCGGTGAGCCACGCAGGCATTTGGGGCAGGCAAGCTTGGGCAGGAGCTTTTAAGTGCAGTGTGACACATAGATGACAATTTATTACGAATTACTCAAAATAACCTTGACAGCGGTTTCTTAAAATGATTTACTCATAATAACGATTCGGCGGGGCAACAGATCCCACCGAACCACAAGCATCACAGCATCATGAAGGAGACCATCATGGCATTCGCAAACTACACCGCACCCGGCCTGACCCTCGAAGAAGGCAAGGGCATTTCCGAGGTTCTCCAGGCACGTCTGCACGACCTGAACGACCTGCACCTGCTGCTGAAGCACGCTCACTGGAACGTGACTGGCCCCGGCTTCATCGCCGTTCACGAGATGATTGACCCCCAGGTCGACACCGTCCGCGAGTTCGTTGACGCCATCGCAGAGCGCATGGCAACCCTGGGCGCAACCCCCAACGGTCTGGCTGGCGCACTGGTCGCACAGCGCACCGTCGAGGACTACGCAGTTGGCCGCGCACCCGTCGCCGCTCACCTGCGCGCCCTGAACGACGTCTACACCCGCGTGATTGAGGCTCACCGCAAGGCGATTGAATTCGCTGGCGAGTCCGACCCCGTCACCGAGGACCTGCTGATTGGTCAGACCGCCGAGCTGGAGAAGTTCCAGTGGTTCATCCGCGCATTCCTGGAGAACGGCGAAGGCAACATCTAAGCCGCAACCATCTAAGTTGTAGCCTCTAAACTGCAGCCTACTTATGGCGGCAAGCCATGTAGACGCTATCTTTTAGAGCCACAAACCGGGCGGGTGCGCTCTCCTTGACGGAGGGTGCACCCGCCCGGTTTTTTGCACGAGATAGACGTCGAGTTCACCTATCGTTCCTCGCCCGTGCGGTATCACAAAGTACGTTGAGGCGAACAATAACACCGGGTTAGGCCGTCCTAGATTTTCTGTTCGGAGTGCTCTACAGTGGTTCACTGATCAACACAGAGCACACAGATCGAACACATGATTGAGCGCCCGAAAGATACTCGGCGCGGCCCGTACCCGGCGGAAAGAGAGATATGAGCACGCACGCCCCAAACGAGCACGGCGAAGACAAGCACGGCGAGCAGACCGAGAAGCTTCAGGCTAACGCGGCCGAGGCTGAAGGGACCGTAGCTGAGGCGACCGAGCACGAACTGACCCGCCACAGTGCAGTTACTTCCCCCTCCCCCGCGCAGATTAAGCGTTGGCGCCGCTACCTGGCTGATGAAGAGTCGGAGGCGCGCATCTACCGCTACCTGGCTCGCCGCGCCGAGGGTACCGACCGCGAGATCCTTCTGCAGGTTGCCGAGGCGGAGAAGCGTCACCAGCAGCATTGGCGTGACATGCTCGGCGAACACGCGGATGTTCACGTGCGCCCGTCCATGCAGTCTCTGGTGTTGCAGTTCTTGGCGAAGAACTTCGGTTCGGTGTTTATTCTTGCGATGGCTCAGCGCGCCGAGTCCCGCTCCCCCTACGCTGAGGACCCGGACGCCACCGAGGAAATGGCGGCTGACGAGGCGATTCACGAGGAGATTATTCGCGCCCTGGCGACTAACGGTCGCGAGAAGCTTTCGGGTAATTTCCGTGCGGCGGTCTTTGGCGCTAACGACGGTTTGGTGTCGAATCTGGCGCTGACTATGGGTATTACCGCGTCGGGCGCGTCCAGTTCGATGGTTCTGCTGTCGGGTATTGCGGGTCTGCTGGCGGGTGCGCTGTCGATGGCGGCGGGTGAGTTCGTGTCGGTGCGTTCTCAGCGTGAGCTGCTGGATGCCTCCCAGCCGACCCAGGTGACCCTGCGTGTTGCGCACGATTTGGATTTGGATTCGAACGAGCTGGAGCTCATTTACCGTGCCCGCGGCATGGAGCCGGACGCGGCGCATCACCGTGCGATGGAGCGTTTCGGCTACCTGGATTGTGACTGCGATCCGTCGCTGTCTCACCGCGAGGAAGAGGATCGTGAGGAGAATGTGGCTTTGGGTACCGATATTGGTGCCGCCGCAGCGTCGTTCGCGTTCTTCGCTTCGGGTGCGTTGGTTCCGATTCTGCCGTATATCTTTGGCTTGTCGGGTGTGTTCGCGATGGTGTTGTCCCTGCTGTTTGTGGGTGCGGCGCTGGGCTTCACCGGCGGCGTGGTGGGCCTGCTTTCGGGTGCTTCCCCGCTCAAGCGCGGTGTTCGTCAGATTCTAATTGGCTTTGGCGCTGCATTCGTGACCTACCTGCTGGGTCTGGCGTTCGGCACGACGGTCGGCTAGTTACAACACCCCCAATAAGCTCTCGACAAGTGTATATAGCCGCTCTGGAATTTGTTTTCAAGCGTTTGAGAACTATTCGGATGCAGAAATCCCCCGGTGGATACATTCAGTGTATCCGCCGGGGGTTTTCTATATGTTCTTACCCTGCATGAGGGGTTGATCTATTACGGGTGAATCTCCGCGGTGGTGGCCTGACCGGAAACGCTCTCCGAACCGCTCGCGCCGTTGCCGGAGTAGGTCAGGTTTGCGACCTGCACGCTGGAGGTCTGCTTGTACGAAACCCAGCCGTCGTTTGCCGGGAAGCGCAGCTGCGCCGGCATGAAGTTGGTCTGGCTGTAGTACTTGGTGCCGGACTGCTTCATGGTGTACGCCTTGCTGGTGGTGTAGACGATACGACCCTTGAAGGTGTAGGTGCCGTCAGAGTTTTTGGTGACGGTCGGTACTTCTGCGGTCCAGGTGCCGGCGGTCTGCGCGACGGACAGGTACTTTGCCTGGCCTGCGGAGGCTACCAGTTCGGTGGTCTTACCGGTCAGCTTGCGACCGGAGGGGGCCCATGCCTGACCGTTGATCTTACCGAGCTTAAGGAGCGACTGTGCGCTGGCGGCGACGGTGTACTCAACCTCGGTTACGAAGGTTGCGCCAGCTGCGAGGGTGACGCTGCTGCCGGGGATGTAGCCGGTGCCGGTTGCGGTGTCCTTGGTCGGTACGGACCACCAGAAGCCGCTGGAGGACATGTATGCGCCGTTTGCGCCGGTCTGGGAGTTGGTGACGGGGGTGAACTTACCTTCGCCGTTGACGTAGGTTGCGCTCTTGGGCTTGGAGGTTGCGTCGTCCCAGTTGATGTCGGAGTCGGGGGTGCCGGAGGCAGTGAAGTGTGCCTCGGGGCTTGCCGGGTTGATGGTGCCGGTGTTGTTGGAGGATGCGTAGCCGACGTAGCCGCCGTTGTTCTGCACGCTGACGTACACGCCGTACTGCACGCCGGGGGTTTCCTTGGATGCGGCGTAGGCAGGTACTGCTGCGGAGGCTGCGACGACGGGTGCGGACCAGACGCCTGCCTTTGCGATGGTGCGGCGAGAGATGGGCTGAGTCATGAGTGTAGTGATCTCCTGTGAGTGTTTGGTGTTTCTTAGAGCCGCTCAGAATGGTTCTGACTAGGCTCAATGCACTCCAGTATACAAAGGTTGAGGTTATATCTGCACCTTATGAGGGCGGATGTGCACAATCTTACTTTCCTCCGTAAGTTCTACCGCCCGGTTTCAAACATCTCAAAAGCATCCTCAAATCCCAGCACTATTCGGCAGCTGGAGCGGCTCAACCTTCCTCTTTTCCCCGGTGCATTCCCCTCCAGCACCTCTGGGCGTTCTTCGGCACTGTCTCTGTTGAGTTCCCGGTTAAAGCACAGATGCCGGTAGCCTCATGGACTACCGGCATCTGCCGCAATACTATGCTGTTTACTTCGCTGCGAAGATTTCGCGCATCAGGTTTGCAGCCTCGGAGGGGGTCTTACCGACCTTCACGCCTGCTGCTTCCAGAGCTTCCTTCTTCGCCTGAGCGGTACCGGAGGAACCGGAGACAATAGCGCCTGCGTGGCCCATGGTCTTACCCTCAGGAGCGGTGAAGCCTGCAATGTAACCAACGACGGGCTTGGTCACGTTTGCCTTGATGTACTCTGCAGCACGCTCCTCAGCGTCACCACCGATCTCACCAATCATGACGATTGCTTCGGTCTCGGGGTCAGCTTCGAAAGCTTCCAGAGCGTCGATGTGGGTGGTGCCGATGATGGGGTCGCCACCAATACCGATAGCGGTGGTGAAACCAATGTCGGACAGTTCGTACATCAGCTGGTAGGTCAGGGTACCGGACTTGGAAACCAGACCAATCTTGCCCTTGCCGGTGATGTTCGCCGGGATAATACCAACCAGGCACTCCTCGGGGGAGATGATGCCGGGGCAGTTGGGGCCAATGATACGGGTGATCTGCTTGCCGTTCTCGTCCACGGATGCCTTAGCAGCTGCCCAGAACTCTGCGGAGTCCTGAACCGGAACGCCCTCGGTGATGACGACGACGAGGCCGATCTTAGCCTCGATAGCCTCGAGAACTGCTGCCTTGGTGAAGGCCGGGGGAACGAAGACGATGGAGACGTTCGCGCCGGTCTTCTCCATAGCCTCAGCTACGGAACCGAAGACGTCCAGCTCGATGTCGGAGCCGTCCTTCGCCTTGTGGGTGACGGTGGTACCAGCCTTGCGAGCGTTCACGCCGCCCACAATGTTGGTGCCTGCTGCGAGCATGCGTGCGGTGTGCTTGGTACCCTCGCCACCGGTGATGCCCTGAACGATGACCTTGGAGTCCTTGTTCACAAAGATAGACATATTACTTCCTTGAAATCCTTTGCTGGCGATTACGCCTTGTGAGCGAGCTCTGCTGCCTTGTCGGCGCCGGAGTCCATGGTCTCAGCCAGAACAACCAGCGGGTGGTTCGCCTCGGAGAGGATGCGGCGACCCTCAGCAACGTTGTTGCCGTCCAGGCGCACAACCAGGGGCTTGGTTGCTGCGTCGCCCAGAATCTCCAGAGCCTTCACAATGCCGTCTGCCACTGCGTCACATGCGGTGATGCCGCCGAAGACGTTCACGAAAACGCTCTTGACCTGCTCGTCGCCCAGAATGATTTCCAGACCAGCAGCCATAACCTCAGCGGACGCGCCGCCACCAATATCAAGGAAGTTTGCGGGCTTGACGTTGCCGTGGTTCTCACCAGCGTATGCAACGACGTCCAGGGTGGACATAACCAGACCTGCACCGTTACCAACGATGCCGACCTCGCCGTCCAGCTTCACGTAGTTCAGGTCGAACTGCTTTGCCTTAGCTTCCAGCGGGTTCTCAGCGGACTTGTCCACGAGAGCCTCGTGCTCGGGCTGGCGGAATTCTGCGTTGTCGTCCAGGGAGACCTTGCCGTCCAGGGCGAGGATGGTGCCCTCGGGGGTCAGAACGAGGGGGTTAACCTCAACCAGGGTTGCGTCTTCCTTGGTGTAGACTTCGCCCAGCTTGACGAGAACGGGAACAACCTTCTCCTGCAGTTCTGCGGAGAAACCTGCTGCCTTAGCAATTTCCTCAGCCTTAGCCTGGTCCAGGCCAACCAGCGGGTCAACCTCGATCTTTGCCAGTGCCTCGGGGCGCTCAGCAGCGAGCTGCTCAATTTCCATACCGCCTTCTACCGAGCACATTGCCAGGTAGGAGCGGTTTGCGCGGTCCAGCAGGAGGGAGAAGTAGTATTCTTCGGCGATGTCTGCGCCGTCAGCGACCAGCACGCGGTGAACGGTGTGGCCCTTGATGTCCATGCCGAGAATTGCCTTAGCGTGCTCGTAAGCTTCTTCGGGGGACTTTGCGAGCTTAACGCCGCCAGCCTTACCGCGGCCGCCGGTCTTAACCTGAGCCTTAATGACGGTCAGGCCGCCAATTTCCTCAGCTGCTGCCTTTGCTTCTTCAGGGGTGGTCGCAACAATGCCCTTGAGCACGGGTACACCGTGCTTTGCGAAGAGCTCGCGCGCCTGGTATTCGAAAAGGTCCACAGGTGTCCTTCTTCTTCGAAGTGGTGCCGAGTACTGGTGCACTCGGCTTGGTCATTAGAGGAGGTTCCCCTGTGTGTCCGGTACGTGCGATAGGTGTCTCTCGCACCCGGCGCACACGCATCATTGACGCGGGGAATTTCTCTCGTCTCTACTCTATCGGATTCGGCGTGAGCTCGCACTCACGGAACCCTAAATCTGAGATTTTAGCGACTCAGCTCACAAATATTTTGGGTACATTCTACCCAAAGGCTGTGCACCGGGTAACTAACCCAAACTCGCGCTCCCCCATCCGCCGCGAAATACCGGCGAAAATGCGGCGTTTACCGCCGTGCTCTGCAAAGCCCCAGTCCCCTTCTCAGCAGGCGGACAACACGCCCGGTACGGCGCACAAAAGAGGGGCGGGAACCTCAGGTACCCGCCCCTCCATCGGCGTTGTCAGGTTCGCACGCCTGACGCGTTAGCTCACCTTCTCTAGCGGCGCGTAACGCAGCAGCAGGCGCTTCTCTTCCGAACCGAAGCGGACCTTCGCCACGGTCTTATCGCCGCTACCCTCAACGGCGAGCACGCGACCCTCACCAAACTTGGTGTGGCGCACGGTATCGCCGACCGTCAGAGTCGGGATTTCCTTGCTCTGGTGCACGCGGGAACGGTTCGTCACCTTCGAGGTGGCCGCCGCCAGCCCGTAGCTTGCCGAGCCATTAATATCCGCGGTGGACGGCTCGGAACGGCGTACGGGGCGAGACTCGTAGGGGTCGTAAGAGCCGCGCGAGCTACCGACGCTGTAACCACCCGAGCCATAGCCGCCCGAATAGCCACCGTAGCCGGAACGGGAACCACCCGAATAGCCGCCACCGTACGAGTTGCCGTAGGAGCTGCCGCCATAGGAACCGCCGCCGCGAGCGCCGTACGCACCCATACCGGAGGCGCCAAAGCCCGAAAAACCGGCGGTACGCTTCCAGTCAATCAGCTCCTCCGGGATTTCCTCCAGGAAGGGCGAGGGCGGGTTGAACTGGCTCTTACCCCACATGGTGCGGGTTTCCGAGCGGGTCAGGTACAGGCGCTCCATGGCGCGGGTCAGACCCACGTACGCCAGGCGGCGTTCCTCGCTCATTTCCTTCTCATCGGTCAGGGCACGCTGATGCGGGAACAGGCCGTGCTCCATGCCGGTCAGGAACACCACGGGGAACTCCAGGCCCTTGGCGGTGTGCAGGGTCATGAGGGTGACCATGCCCTGCGCCTTCGCCTCAGCGGCTTCGGCCGCAATCTGTGCGGCAGAGGCGTTCTCACCCTCCGCGCTGGCGGGGCGGTTCGGGATTGAGTCGGCGTCGGCGACCAGAGCCACGTGTTCGAGGAACTGCTCCAGGTCGGCGCCGGGGTTCTCGGTCTCGAACTCGACCATGGCGTCAAGTAGCTCGGAGAGGTTCTCCACGCGCGATTCGTCCTGAATGTCCTTAGAGGCGCGCAGAGCCGCCAGGTACCCGGTCTGCTCCAGGACCGCTTCCAGGCAGGTTGCGGCGGGTTCGGTGCGGGCAATCTGCGCCAGGTCGTCCATGAGGCGAACGAACTCGGCGTACTTCTTCACCGCGGCGGCACCCAGGCCGGGAATATCGGCTGCCTGGCGTGCGGCGGCGTAGAAGGAGATGCGGTTCGCACTCGCGTACTCCGCCACCACGGACTCAGACTTGGCACCGATACCGCGCTTGGGCTCATTCAGGATGCGGCGCACGTTCACGTCGTCATCGGGGTTGCTCAGGGCGCGCAGGTAGGCGAGCGCGTCCTTGATTTCCTTACGCTCGTAGAAGCGGGTACCGCCGACCACGCGGTAGGGCAGGCCGGCACGCATGAGCATGTCCTCGAGGGTTCGGGACTGCGCGTTGGTGCGGTAGAAGATTGCGACGTCACCGGGCTGCACGCCGTGCTCATCGGCAAGGCGGTCAATTTCACGGGTGATGAAGCGTGCCTCGGCGTGCTCGGATTCGGCGACGTAACCGATAATCTTCGCACCCGCGCCGGAGGCGGTCCACAGCTTCTTGGGGCGGCGGTCGGGATTGCGTTCAATGACCGCGTTCGCCGCCGAGAGGATGTTCTGCGTGGAGCGGTAGTTCTGCTCGAGCAGAATGGTGTGGGCGTTCGGGTAGTCCTTCTCGAAGTCCGTAATATTGCGGATATCCGCACCGCGGAAGGCGTAAATGGACTGGTCGGAGTCACCCACCACGGTCAGCTCGGCAGGGGGCACCGCATCCGGGTAGGGGCCGCGGTCAGCAGGCGCCTTCGTGTGGGCGCCGACCAGTTCACGCACCAGCTGGTACTGGGCGTGGTTGGTGTCCTGGTACTCGTCCACGAGGATGTGGCGGAACTTGCGGCGGTAGTAGTTCGCGATTTCGGGGAACTTCTTCAGAAGGAAGACGGTGCGGCCGATCAGGTCGTCAAAGTCGAGGGAGTTGGCGGCGCGCAGACGCTGCGTGTAGACGGTGTAAATCTGCGAGACGGTCTTCTCGTACGGGTTATCGCTTGCCACGCGGGATGCATAAGCTTCGGCACTGACCAGCTCGTTCTTCAGCGCGGAGATGCGGTTGCCCACTGCCTTGGCGGTGAACTTCTTGGTGTCCAGGTTGAGCTCTTTGATGATGAGGCTCAGTAGGCGCTGCGAGTCGGTCGAATCGTAGATGGTGAAGGTGGACTTCAACCCGAGGGCGGCGGCCTCACGGCGCAGCACGCGCACGCAGAAGCTGTGGAAGGTCGAGATCCACATGTGCTTGGCGCGCGGGCCAACCAGCGCCTCGATACGTTCACGCATTTCGGCGGCGGCCTTGTTGGTGAAGGTGATGGCGAGAATCTGGCCGGGGGTCGCGCGGTGGGTTGCGAGCAGGTACGCGATGCGGTGGGTAAGCACGCGAGTCTTGCCGGAGCCGGCACCCGCGACGATGAGCAGGGGCGAGCCGGAGTGCAGCACGGCCTCTTCCTGGCGTTCATTGAGCCCGGCGGTGAGGGAGGCGGGGTCCACGGCGTTGAGGCTGTGGGTGCGTTCGCCGTAGGGGTCAGCGGGGTCGAAGTCCTCACCGTAGCCGCCGACGCGGTAGGCGGGTGGCATGAAGTCGCCGAGCGGGTCTGCGGCGGTGAAGGCTGCGGGTGCGCCGGGTTCAGGAACGGGCGCGCTGGTAGCAGGGGTACCGTAGGCGGGCATGCCGGTGGGCAGGGCGGCGGGTACGTCCTGTGCGGGCGCTTCCATCACCGGGGCATCCATCACTGCGGCGTCCATGGCAGGGGCGTAGTAGTCGTCCTCGGCAGGGGGTACGTCGTAGTAGGGGTCGAAGGGCGGCTCATCATCCGCTACCGGTGCTGCGGGGGTGACGAGTTCGGCGGCGAACAGGCCGTCCTGTTCGGTGAAGGGCTGCTTCTGCTGTTCGGGCTTGTCGCTCATCATCTACCTCGCTGCCTAGAATACACGTTCGATATTCCATGCTACCGCATTTACTCCGCGGCTCCCACCCGTTCGGTCAATCAGCCTCACAACCTAAATCGGCAACGGCACACCGGTGGCACAGAATAGTCATGCTAGGATGACCGCATGACCCAGACCTTATCTCCGAGCCTCTCAATAGCCCTATGGTGCAATGGCTCAGCCGATGAAGCCGCACAGTTCTATACCAGGGTTTTTCGCGATGCTTCTATCGTTGAACAGGTGCCCGGACTTACGACGGCTCTAAGCATCCATGGCTTCCAGCTCTCACTCATTAATGGTGATGACCGGTACGTCCCGAACCAGTACATCAGTTGCATCCTAAACTTTGACCCACTCCTGTTCGGCGGTGAGGATCAGGCGCGCGCCTACCTTGATGAGCTCTACGAAAAGCTAAGCGGCGGCGGTGTACTCATGGAGTTAGGCGAGTACCCGTTCTCTCCTCGCTACGCCTGGGTTCGCGATCGTTTCGGTATGACCTGGCAGCTGATGCTCACCAACCCCGAGGGTGACCCTCGACCCTTCGTCATTCCCTCATTCATGTTTGGCGGCACGAATCACGGCAATGCAGAGGAAGCCACCAACGGCTGGATTTCCATGTTTGATGATGCCCGCCGCGGTACCCTGTACCACTATCCGGAAGGTAGCCCCTTTGAGGCAGATGCGGTCATGTTTACCGACTTCAACCTGCACGGCACCTGGATGGCGGCTGCTGATTCCGGCACTTTCCACGATTTCACATTCACGCCGGGGGTTTCGGTAGTTCTTTCGTGCCGTACTCAGGAGGAGATTGATTACTATTGGGAGCAGCTCTCGGCTATACCTGAGGCGGAGCGTTGCGGCTGGTGTGTAGATCGCTGGGGTATTTCTTGGCAGGTTGTCCCGCACAATATTGCTGAGCTGATGGCGGATAAGGCCGCTCGCGAGAAAATCCTGCTGATGGGCAAGATTGACCTGTCTCAGCTATAACAACGTGTTTTCTTGAGTGCTCGTTACGTGCAGAAACAGAGAAACCGCCCGCGCCTGCTAATGCAAGCGACGGGCGGTTTTCTCGTACCGGCGTGAATACCGGTTCTGTGTGCCCCCGAGACGATTCGAACGTCCGACACCTTCTTTAGGAGAGAAGTGCTCTATCCCCTGAGCTACGAGGGCGTACCTATCCAGTATAAAGCACCCCGCACCAAGGGTCCGCACAGCCCGTGTTCACCGCCCTGTGTTCACCGCTTGAGGACACCCGCACCCGGCGGCAGAACCGCTCCTACAATGTACGAATGAGCATCTACATTGACCCGCCCACCTGGCCCGCGCACGGCACCGTCTTCTCGCACCTCATCTCCGATGCATCCCTGGCGGAACTGCACGAGTTCGCCGCAGCAGCGGGCATCAGTGAACGCGCCTTCGACCGCGACCACTACGACGTTCCGGCGCACCTCTACGAGGATCTAGTACGGGCGGGCGCGAAGGAGCTCAGCGGCGCGCAGCTGACTCGCACGCTCATTGCCAGCGGTCTGCGGATTCCCCTAAAGGAACGCCCCGAGAAGATTCGCCCGCGCCTGCTTCGCGCCTGGGAGGCGGCGTTTGCACCCCGCCTCGAGAAGGCTCCCGCTACATTCCAGCAACAGGTCGCGGAGCTGGGTGAGAGCCTGTTGCAGGCGTGGGAGCAGCCGCACCGCGCCTACCACCACAGCGGGCACCTTTCGCAGATGCTCACTGATCTGGACCGCCTCTACGCATACCGCACGCAGGGTTCTACTCCCCTGGCGTTGGTTCTGGCGGCGTGGTTCCACGACGCGGTGTACGAGGGCGCGCCGGGTGAGGATGAGCGCCGTAGCGAGCAGCTGGCGAACATCTCCCTGGAGCCGCTGGTTACCGCGGGCCTGCTCAGTGGTGACGAGCTGCAGATGGTGAGCCTTCTGGTGCGTGCCACGGCAACCCACAAGCTGCCCGAGTCTGCCGATCTACCGGCGGGCTATGAGCCAGCGGATATTCAGTTTTTCCTCGATGCCGATATGGCTATCCTGGCGGCTGATTCGGCACGCTACCGCCGCTACCTGCGCGGGGTGCGTAGCGAGTACTCCCATTTTGACGATGAGGCGTTCCGTGCCGGTCGCATGACCTTCCTGCGTTCGATCCTGGGTCGTAAGCGCATCTTCCTCTCCGAGGAGGGTCTGCAGCTCTGGGAGGAGCCCGCGCGGGCTAATCTGCGTGCTGAGCTCAGCGAGTGGGCGCAGGACCCGCAGGGGCTTCTGCAGGTTCTCGCGTCCTAGCCGCATACATCTAAAACACATACCGCCGAGAATGCGCCCATACTAAGGTGCGCTCTCGGCGGTATTTTCATGGAATCTCTCGGGTACGCAAATCTCGGGTACGCAAAAGGCGCCCACCCCGTGCGGGGTAGGCGCCTTTTGAGAAGTATGTTGGGCTAGACCCAGCTCTTATGCACTAAGGCTTAGAGAGCGGTGTAGTAGCCGTCAACGGACATCCAGGAGGTGGGGTGCACCAGGGTACCGTAGCTGGGGTTCAGAGCGGAAATCATCTTGCCGTCGCCCAGGTAGATACCAACGTGGCTGTAGCCGTTCTGGAAGACGATGTCGCCGGGCTGGGGGTTAGCGGTCGGGCGCAGCTCGTTCTTCATTGCGTAGGTGAAAGCGGTCAGCTTGATGCCGTGCTGAGCGAAAACCCAGGAGGTGAAGCCGGAGCAGTCCCATGCACCGAAGGTCTTGCCGCCCCAAACGTAGGAGCCGCCCAGACCGCTCATTGCGGTTGCAACGATTGCGTCGCGGGATGCGTTACCGGTGGAAGCGGAGGAAGCTGCGGGTGCCGGAGCTGCAGCGGGTGCAACGTAAGCCTGCTGTGCCTCAGCCTGAGGAGCGACGTAAGCCTGCTGTGCCTCAGCCTGGGGTGCTACATAGGAGGTCTCAACTGCGGGTGCCGGAGCTGCAGCGGGTGCAACGTAGGTCTGCTGTGCCTGAACCTGGGGTGCAACGTAGGTGGTTGCGGGGGTGTTGTAGCTGGTGTAGTCGAACTCGTAGTTGGTGTAGTCGTAGGACAGGTCAGCTGCAGCGGGGATCTGTGCGAATGCGTTCGCGGGAACGGTCGAGCCGAGCAGGATTGCGCCTGCTGCGAGGGTTGCGCCTGCGGTACGTACGATCTTGTTAGCCATTGGTAATTCCTCCATTGCCTGACGAGGTGAGCTGTCGGACTCGAGCATGGATTCGCTCGGCCACCGAAGTGACTTAGCCCCGAGGCCTCTCGATTGAGAAGCCGTATCCCAGCTTGGGGATTGGGTCCCCCGCTTCTGCCATATTGGGTAGACGTTCATCGAAGCGTTGGCAGAACTCAGCGGAACCGCTTCGACGGTGCCCTCTTACGATTAGGATTTGGGCACAGAAAAGAGAATACACAGAAAACTCCCAGTTGTCACCTCAATCGAACTTAAATTTTGAGCTTTCACCCCCGGAGGAACGGAGCGAGCTTGAACGACCAGAACCTCGTTTATCTGCGGATGCTTAAGCAACTTAAGGCGTTTGACTAGGCATTTCACAAGGATGCACATTCGCTTTTAATGCACCACCACCCCTTAAGGGCATGGTTCAAAACTCTTAAAAATGAGCCTCGTCTCTTAAGATTTTGCGCCCATTACCCGCTCAGAAACCGGCGTGTCTCTCAGTTTTAACCTCAGATTTAAGCGAAAAACGCGAAAAATGCACTCAAGCGCAGTTGCCAAAAAGTTAAGAGAGGAGTATATGCTCGCTCACGTGAGGGTAGTCTGAACTACTGATATACGTCGCTTAGCCCACCTTTTGTAGCCCGAATACGCCGCATTCCTCCGCTTTTGTCCGTTTCTTCCCTTATATACGGCATTTTGCGCCGATTCTTGAGCTAAATCATCCACTATCTAAGACAGTGCCGGATCCCGGGGAGTCAACGGCACAAAAAACGGTGGTACCGCCTCCTCAAGTAAGAAGGCGGTACCACCATTTAAAGCGTGAAGCGGGATAGTAGACTCTCAAAGCTGGAGCTTAGAGGCTGCCACCGCGCTTGACCACAATTGCGTTTGCCACGTCCATATCCAGGGAGAGGGTGTCCTCTTCACCATCGGCGTGAACAATCACGTCATCGTTCTGGCCAGCAACCACGGACACCGAAGCGCCGTAGACAATACCTGCGTCAGCCAGTAGCTTCAGCAGCTCAACATCAGTCTGAATGGACTCGGGGAAGCGAGAAATGGTGAAACGATCCTCGGGACCGGAGTCGCGTGCAGCCAGGGACATGGGCACGGTGCGCTCATCATTCTTCTCGCTAGTGTGGCCCAGGTCCTCCAGGCCGGGGATAGCGTTACCGTACGGGGAGAACTTGGGATCCTTGAGCATCCCCAGGATGCGCTTCTCCACCTTGTCACTCATGACGTGCTCCCAGCGGCATGCCTCTTCGTGCACGTACTCAAGTTCCAGACCAATAATGTCGGAGAGCAGGCGCTCAGCCAGGCGGTGCTTACGCATCACCTCAACCGCCTTGTGGCGGCCTTCCTCAGTCAGTTCGAGGTGGCGATCCGGCTCAACGGTGAGCAGGCCGTGCTTCTCCATACGTGCCACAGTCTGGGAAACGGTCGGGCCGGAGTGCTCCAGTCGTTCAGCAATGCGCGCACGCATGGGGACAATGCCCTCTTCCTCCAGTTCGAGGATGGTGCGCAAATACATCTCTGTGGTATCGATAAGGTCTGTCATATATCTCTCCCAGCTATCACCGCAACAGTGCTTAGATAGCACTGCCTAAGTCGTTACTTATTCAATAATCTATTATGTACTTTTTCAGCGGCTTTTGCCACGGCTTAAGTCATTGAGTCGCCCAACAATAACCGTTGGACGACTCAATACAACACCTTATATATACATTTTGTTAGCCCGCCCCTTAGTAAGAGGAGTGGATAGTAGGCTCTATTCTGCGGACTCAGCCTCGGCAGTTTCCTCTGCAGCAGAAGCGTTCTGCGCGGTTTCACTCTCCGCCGAGTTGTTCTCTACGGGCTCACCGGACTCAGCAGATTTCTCAGCATCAGACTCTGCGTTCTCCTGCGCGGCGTTCTCCTCCAGGTCTTCCGGGCGAACACGGTCAGCCCACGGAACCCAATCCGGAGCGATGAGCGCATCATCACCGGGCAGCAGACCAACCTCGCAGATCGTTGCCACGCGGGAGCGAGGCGCACGCGAGAGGGTCGCGAACCAGAACCAGCCACGGTAACCGGGCAGGGTGCACTCAAACAGGTGAGTGCTCAGGCGCTCTTCCTCGGCGCGCACGTGGTGAACCAGACCGATAGCGTGTGCCGGGGCGATCTCTCGCACACCCTGCAGCGCTACGTCCTTAGCGGCGGCAAGAATCTCATCCACCTTGGAGGTGCGGCGCAGCTTGTGCGGAACACCCAGGGAGGGGACACCTACCTCTTCATCCAGCGGGGTGAAGGGGTCGGGGGTGGAGTCTTCGTTCTGTTCAGTTTCTTCGGTAGCGGATTCCTCGGAAGCAGATTCTTCAGCAGGCGTCTCAGCCACCTCAGGCTCCTCAGCGTTCACGGAGGGCTGAGTCTCAGCAGGTACAGCGCTACCCTCGTCAGCGCTCTCAGGCGCGGCAGAAGGCACAACGGACTCTGCAGGCGCGTCAGTAGCGGGCGTAGTTTCGGGGAGCAGTTCAATAACCTGTTCAGACATACCCCTATTAAAGCATCTCGCGTGCGCAAACAGTGCGGCGCCCGCTCCAAGCTTCGCATACGCTGTGAATTTGAGTCTCAAACCGCTAAATCTGGGGCTTCACCCATTAACAGCTGTGTGTGAGCTGATACGGTTAAATTTATGAGTAATGAACCCGTACAGGACACGCGCAGTACCGCAGACCAGGCGCCCGCGCCCCTTCCCTACGCCGGAGCCATCCGCTGGCTCGGTGCAGGCGGCGCGATTCTCGCCCTGCTTTGTCTGCTCACCGGAGTTGCCATGCTCGTGATGAAGTGGGTTGGGGCAACGCCGCCCGCCCTCATGAGCCAGATTCCGCTGGTCCTCCTACCCGTCGCCTTTATCGCCCTCATGGCCGCACTCATTCTGTCGGTCATGCGCCGCAACAAGGCATAAAGATTTGAGCCGCAAGCTCACACACACATCATTCACTTATCAAGTACAGCCTGCCATTCAGAGAGAAAGATAGAGTATGTCTGCTGAAGCAAAACTCCTAGTCGTCGATGACGAGTTCAACATTCTTGAACTGCTCGCCACCTCCCTGCGTTTCGCCGGTTTTGAAGTAGTCACCGCCGGCAACGGCCGCGAAGCCCTCGAAAAGGCACACGCCGAAAACCCCGACCTCATCGTCCTGGACGTCATGATGCCCGGCATGGACGGCTTCGAGGTGACCCGCCGCCTGCGCGAAAACGGCACCACCACCCCCGTGCTCTTCCTGACCGCGAAGGACGCCACCGAAGACAAAGTCACCGGTCTGGGTGCTGGCGGCGACGACTACGTCACCAAGCCCTTCTCCCTCGACGAGGTAATCGCCCGCATCCGCGCTATTCTGCGCCGTAGCCGCAGCATCCAGGAAGAGGACGACGCCGTACTGCGCGTTGACGCACTCACCCTGAACGTGGACACCCACGAAGTGTTCCTCGGTGACGAAGAGATTGACCTCTCCCCCACCGAGTTCAACCTGCTGCACTACCTGATGCTCAACGCCAACCGCGTGCTGTCCAAGGCGCAGATTCTCGACCACGTGTGGGAGTACGACTTCAACGGCGACTCCTCCATCGTTGAGTCCTACATTTCGTACCTGCGCCGCAAGATCGACAACAACCGTGAAAACCACGAGCCGCTCATCCACACCAAGCGCGGTGTGGGCTACATGATTCGCGGTTCTCGAGGCTAACGTGGCGCTCAAACCCCTCGACCGGATCCCCCAGTCTCTTTCCCTTCGCACCCAGCTGGTGCTCATCACCTCCATGCTCATCGCCCTCTCCATTGCGGTGACGAGCCTGGTGGCGATTTCCGCTCTGCGCGCCCAGATGGTGCACCAGCTGGACGAAGAGATGAAGAACAGCGCCCCCTCACTCGTGCAGCTGGCGACCGTGCGCCCCTCCGGCAATCAGGAACAATCCCTGAGCACCTACCGCCTGTACCTGCTCGACAAGGACGGCAACGTACTGTACTCGCTCAAGTCCGAGGACAGCGAACAGTTCAGCGAGCCGGCACTGCAAGGCTGGACCGAAGAGAAGGTTCGCAAGCAAAACGAAGAGGCGGTCACCGTCAATTCGGTGGGCAGCTCCTCCGATTGGCGTGTGCTCGCCGTACCCATTGAATCAAAAGATTCTTCTGGGCTGACGGAGGCGGCATCCCTGGTTATTGCCATGCCGCTGAAACAAACGAACCAGGTGGTCGCCCTCGTGGGTGTGCTGACCTTCGCGTTTGGTTTGGCGACTCTCGCCTCCGCGATTGCGATGACCTGGGTGATTGTGACCCGCACCTTCGAGCCGCTGGCTCGCGTGGAGCAGACCGCCGCCAAGATCGCTGCCGGTGACCTCTCTCAGCGTATTGAGGACTACAACCCCAGCAACGAGATCGGTAACCTCGCGGTTTCGCTGAACACGATGCTCACCCAGATTGAAATGCTCTTCAAAGCCCGCGAGAAGAGCGAGGCGAAAATGCGCCGCTTCGTGGGTGACGCTTCGCATGAGCTGCGCACCCCTCTGGTCAGTATTCGAGGCTACTCGGAGCTGTACCGTCAGGGAGCGCTACCGACCGACGAGGCTGTCGCTACCGCGATGAGCCGCATCGAATCGGAGTCCAAGCGTATGGGTCAGCTCGTGGAAGACCTGCTGACCCTGGCGCGTATTGATGAGCGCCGCGAATCCAAGCTGGCGCCCTTCGACCTGTTCAACCTGGCAGTGGACGCTAGTAACGACGCCTACGCTACGGCACCCGACCGTGCAGTGTCCCTGGTGGGTCTGAACGAAGAGGTGGCACCGACCTCCGCAACCGTGCTCGGCGACGAATCACGCCTGCGTCAGGTCGTGGCGAACCTGCTGACCAACGCCATGCGCTACACCCCCGACGGCTCTCCCCTGGAGATTGCGGTGGGCGTGCGCGAAGAGGTTCCCGGCTTCCCGCTGTCCGTGCTGGAGGTGCGCGACCACGGCCCCGGTATTCACGGCGAAGACCGCGAGCGCGTCTTCGAGCGTTTCTACCGCACCGATGCTTCACGTTCGCGTGAGACCGGCGGTACGGGTCTGGGTCTGTCCATTGTGGCTGCGATTATCGAGCAGCATGAGGGCAGGATTCATATTGAAGAGACCGATGGTGGCGGTGCTACCTTCGTGATTTCTTTGCCGTTCTACCCGCCGCCCGTCTCGGACGATCAGCTGATGAAGTAGCACTGATGCATAAGCCCCCGGATTGTGGAACTTGAGTGTTCTACGGTTCGGGGGTTTTGCCGTGCCCGGGAGGCGGGATGACAACTCGCGGCGGTGCAAGTGAGGAGAGTGCGAGTAAGGAGAAGCTGTGCGGTTTAAGAATAGCGGGAGCAACCTAGCGCGCGTCATGGCGGCGTCATTTTCGGGCGGGTTTTCGATTTTTTCGAGGTGCTGGAGTGAATCTGGCGGGTTTATCCACAGATTTATCGAAACATCATTTTTTAGCTTATTTGATGCATTTTGAAAGATATAGTGATAACAAGCTTCCGGTCAGGAACTCAACCCTTCCAGAGATCCAAACCCCAAGCACCACCACGGGGCAACCGCCCCACCCATCTCACATATCTCAAAGGAGAAAACCATGGCACAGTTCAATGTCGATTCCGAAGTCATCGCAGCCAAGAGTGCACAGGCACGATCCTACGTCGCATCCATCACCGCAGACGTCAACGGTATGACCGCATCCCTGCACGATCTGCAGAGCTCCTGGACCGGCTCCGCATCCGCTAACTTCCAGGGCGTACTGGACCAGTGGCACGCAACCCAGCGCCAGGTCGAAGCATCCATCACCCAGATCAACGAGGCACTCACCCGCGCAGGTGTGAACTACGCAGACACCGAGCAGGCTAACGCCTCCATGTTCGTCGGCTAAGGGGGCAGGGCAATAAGCCCAGAAGCCCACCCGCAGGCAGGCGGTAGACCGGGCGGCTAAAAGGTCCGGCCGCACGGCACACCGCCCGCCAGATTCGCCAGAAGGCGGCGAACATCTATTGAGAAAACCCCGCCGCATCCTCGCAATTGAGGATGCGGCGGGGTTTTATTGCACGGAAATCTTTGCGCCCAAGAGCCCAATCCTTAGGAGCTGAGCGTTAGGAGCTGAGCTTTAGGAAGCAGGGGTCTCCTGGCGGAAACGCAAACGCCACAGGCCGCGCTCAGCATCGTAATGCCAAATGCTCGAACGGCTCACGCGACCACGCGCGGTCGCAACCGCCGCCATGACCAGCACGCTAGAAGAATCCAGCACCTGCACGCCCTGCTTGAGCGGGGCACCCTGCTGAGTGAAGGCGCGTTCGCGGTACTGCAACACCGAGGAGCGGGACACCGACTTACCGGTGGCGGTCACCCACACCAGACGCTCGTGCAGCATGGACTCCAGCTGCGCTGCTTCCATGGCGGAGCCGCGGCTTTCGAGCAGCTGTTCTGCGGCGGAGGCTTCCTCAGGGTTCAGAGCGGGTGCCGCGGGTGCCGCAGGGGCAGAAGCGGGTGCGTCCTTCACGGGTGCCTCAACCTGAGCGGGCTCTACGGTCTGTGCGGGCGCCGCGGCGGGCTCTACCGCCTGCTCTTCTGCGTGCGCTTCCGTCTCGCCCAGCAGTTCCGCCGGGTCAACATCGTTCGGGTCCAGACCTGCGAACTCTTCCAGACCGGTCAGGTCATCCTCTTCTTCCGCCTGCGCGGCACTCGATGCCTGCTGAGCGGTCTCCTCCTGCTGGCGTGCCAGTGCCTTTGCGTCACGCTCAGCGGCACGCTCTGCCGCGAGCGCCAGCTGTTCCTTGCGGGTGCGGACCGCCTCCGGGTCGGGGGCGTTCACCGCGGAGGCGGGGCGCAGCAGACCGGACAGGCGCAGGCTCTCCACGCCGCGCTGGGCGTTCTCAATCTCGGCTGCGGTGAATTCCTGCACGGGCAGGTGGGCGTCCGCGGAAGACTCGGAGGGCGCTGCCCCAGAGAGCGCAACCTCAGAGAGGGCAGGTTCTGCAGCCGGAGCGTTCACAATCGGCGCTTCAACAGCCGGAGCCTCCACAGGCTCCACAGCCGCAGTAGCGGGTTCAGCAGACGCGCCGAAGCCGGGGCCGTGCGCGGGTTCGCGTCCCTCCTGATAGGCACGCGCAGCACCATTCGCCAGGGAGTCCGCCTTCTCGTTGAGCTCGTGACCCGCGTGGCCCTTGACCCAAATAAACTCGTAGTCGCGGCCGGTCAGCGCCTGATCCAGCGCCTCCAGAAGATCGCGGTTGAGCACGGGCTTGCCGTCGGATTTCTTCCAGCCCTTCTTCTTCCAGCCGGGCATCCACTTGGTCAGCGAGTTAATGACGTACTGGCTATCGCAGTACACGCGCAGCTTCGCCTCCGGGCGGGATGCGGTCGCCTCGAACAGGTCCAGGACAGCTTTGAGCTCACCCATATTGTTGGTGCCGTGCGCCCAGCCTCCGCTCGCCCAGTGGTCGTCGTCGATATACCATGCCCAGCCCGCCGGTCCGGGGTTGCCCAGCGCCGAGCCGTCTGCGGCGGCAATGATCTCTTGCGTGCTGTTCACGGTACCTTCTTTCTGCGCCGCCGCTCTATCGTGCGGGCGGCTGTCCGTAATGATGTCTGTGATGACTTTACCGCACCGGCGGCAAGGGTGCGTAGCGCGCGGTCACGGCTGTGGACAACCTATAGGAGCCCACCATAGCCGGGCGGGTACACTAAACCTATGAGCTATTCTGCCACCGAAACACCCAGCGCACAGCACCCGGAGCACCCTACCGCCCGTCCGAGCGAGCGCGTGCAGATTTTCGCTCTTCCCACCCGCACCATGTACGGTTCCCTGCGTTTTAGCTGGTTGAGCTACCTGGGTCTTGCCGAGCAGCAGCATGCGGCGCAGTTGCCGACCTCCACGGCGGCGGTCAGCTACCTGAGCACTCAGGCGCTCATGCGCGCCATGGCGGCGGCTCGTCTGGATGTGCCGTCCAGTGCCGCTTCTGAGATTGAGGTGGATCGTTCCTGCACCCTGTGCACCAGCGGCAAGAAGCACGGTAAGCCGCGTATTGCGGGCGTGAATTTCAATATGTCGCAGGTAAACCCGCTGGTGGTGGGTGCGTTTAGTCGTAATTCTTCGGCGGTGCTCGGCGTGGATGTTGAGACCCTGGATGCGCGCCTGTTCTCTGGTTTTGCGCGCCTAGCGCTCTCCAATGAAGAACGCTCGTTCTATGAGCGGGCGGCGCAGGAACGCCCCGCGCCCGTACTGCACCTGCTCTCGGTGGCACTGTGGACCGCTAAGGAGGCGGTGCTCAAGGCGACCGGCCACGGTCTGAGCGTGGTGCCGTCCTTGGTTCGGGTGCAGCTCACCGATGCACTGCTGGATGCGCTCGAACTTGCCATGAACGAGGAGGTCCCGGGGGACCTTCTGGGCAGCGGCACTCCCGAGCCGACCGCCCTACGTGTACTGACTCAGGACAGCTTGACCGCGCGTGCTACCTTTAGCGCACCCACACCTCAGGGCGGCGGCGAGGCTATCGAGCGAAGCTTTAGCCTGCAGTGGGTACCCGTGGCACTGCCCGACGCGGAGAACCCCGAGCATGCGCAGAAGATGCTCATCGCCCTGGCAGTGGAGAACCCGACCGAGGGTGAGCCCGCGCAGATTGAGGCTCAGCTTCTGCCGGTGGCTACTCCCCTGGAGCTCAAGCGCCTGCTCACCGATTAGTCGCGCTCAATCCCCTAACACCTGATACAACGACGGAACGCGCCCGCCATGCCAGCGAGCGCGTTCCGTCGTTTTATTCAGTCGTTGTATTCTGCCTCGTCAAGGCGTTCAAGACAGAGCCTAAGGGGTATCCTCACCCAGGGTATCCACGCCCAGGGCGCGGCCAAAGCTACCGAGCTTCGTACCGGTCTCCGTGTGCTCCAGCTCCGGGTCGGACTCAGCCACAATACCCGCACCCGCGTACAGCACCGCCTCATCCGGGCTGACCTGGGCGCAGCGCAGCACCAACGCCCACTCGCCGTTACCCTCGGCGTCCATGTAGCCGACCAGACCGCCAAAGTAGCGGCGCTCGAAAGACTCCAGCTGGCGAATCAGCTCCAGCGCCTTCTCAGTGGGGGCACCGCAAATCGCGGGAGTCGGGTGGATCGCGCGGGCACCGTCCAGGCAAGTCAGCCCCTCCTTCAACACGCCGTCGATGGGGGTCGCCAGGTGCCACAGCTGCGGGGTCTGCAGCAGCGAGGGCACCTGCGGCACGTTCAGCTCCTCGGCGATGGGTGCCAGGCGCTCGGCAATATCGTTGATGACGTAGGCGTGCTCGTGGCGGTCCTTCGGCGAGGCGAACAGACGGTCACGAATCGCTTCGTCCTCGGCGCTACCGGGCTCGGCAATGCGCGGGGCGCTACCGGCAAGCGGGTGGGTCTTGAAGGCGCGGCCCTCGGTGCGGAACACCAGCTCCGGGGAGGCACCCATCAGGTAGCTTCCGCTCATGCCGCGCTCGCCCTCGGGCAGGCGCACCGCAAAGTTGAATGCGGAACGCTGCTGGGCGCGCAGGTTGTTGTACAGCGCTTCCAGGTTGAGAGCGCCGGGTGCGTAGCGGGCGGTGAGCACACGCGAAAGCACGATTTTGCTCAGCTCACCCGCCTTCATGCGCTCCACGGCGGTCGCCACGGCGGCACGGAACCGGTCGTTCTGGCGGCCGGTGACCGATACCGGTTCGGCAAGCGCCACGGTCTGCTCGGGGACCGGCACCTGCTGCTCCTCCATGCGTTCAGGCACGAAGAGGTAGGCGGGCATATCAGGGTCAAAAGGAATCAGACCCACGACGGCGCTACCGGCACGTTTCGCCTCGTCCAGGGCATTATCGAAGGTTACAGGGGTCATCGCACCGGATGCGCGCAGGACGCGGGTGCCGGTGGCAAAGATAAAGTCGGGAAGGTTCGTCATCGTATTTCTATCAGTGGTGTGTGGGTTCGCGCCGGGCATCTAAACGCCGGACGCGGGGTGCCGTTAGAGGGTCGCGCCGCCGTCAGCGACAATCTCCTGCATGGTGATGTGGCGTGCTGCCTCCGAAATGAGGAAAGCGTTGACCGCTGCAATATCTGCCGGGTCGGCAATACGACGCAGCGGAATGCCCAGGCGGAACGTTTCCGGGTTACCGGCAACCGGCAGGGCGGAGCGGTCCTCACCCTCCCAGGCGTCAGTCACCATGGGGGTTCGGGTGGTGCCGGGGCAGACCGAGTTCACGCGAATACCGTGCGCGGCAAGTTGCAGACCGAAGCTGGAACTCACGCGCGCCGCCGAGGCCTTCGATGCACCGTAGGCACCAAACTCCGCGCGGGGCACACGTGCCGCGTTGGAGGCGACCGTCACCAGGGAGCGGCTGTTCGCCGGGTCGGTCTCCTGCTGGTCAATCATGATGCGCGCGAATTCGCGCAGGCACAGGAACACGCCGTCGGAGTTGACCGCGTGCAGGCGCTTCCAGGTCGCGAAACTGGTTTCCAGCAGCGGCTGGCTGTGGGCGATGCCCGCGGCGAGCACTGCGCCGGTGATGGGTTCGTCGAGTGCCGCTACAGCGTTGGCGAGGGCGGTGACGGACTCTTCGCTCGTAACGTCTACGGCGCGGTAGCGGAAGATCGCGTCCCCGTAGGTACCGAAGGAAGCAATGGGCTGCTCCGCAAGGTCAGCCGCAAACACCGAATAACCGTTCTTGATGAGCTGGTGGACGGTTGCCTCACCAATACCGCCGTTCGCGCCGGTCACAATGACCCAGCTCATGCGCGCGCCTCCTCAGCAGTCTCAGCCTTCTCAGCACCTTCTGCAGCATGCAGGTCGGCGAGTACATCGGCGGTGTTCAGCACGCGGGCGCAACGACCCGAAGCGTACTCGCACGCTATGCGGTGCTCCTCCTCCGAGAAGTCGGCGAGCGCGTCCGCAACCATAAACGGCTGAATGTCACGCATGAACGCCTCCAGGGCGGTGGTCAGGCAGCCAATGTGCGCGTACACGCCGCCGATAATGAGCTGGTCGCGACCGGACTCCTTGAGCAGGTCCTCGAAGGGGCTGCGCACGAACGCGGAGTAGCGCCACTTGGTCAGCACGGTGTCGCGGTCGGTGGGTGCCAGTTCGTCAAGCACGCGGGCGGACTCGTCGTTCTGCAGGCCGTCGCCCCAGAAATCGATGAGCAGGCGGCGGTCTTCGGGGTTCTGGCGCGGCGGCTGCGCGGTGTAGTAGACCGGGATTCCGGCGGCGTGGGCGGCGTCAATGAGGCGGCGCAGGTTCCGAATGGCGATGTTGATCTGGGCGTCCGGGTTGTCGTTGCCCTCACCCAGGTTGGCGCCTTCGAAAGCCTGGACGAAGTGTACCTGCATGTCGTGTACGAGCAGTACAGCGCGGGAGGGGTCCACGGGCCAGCTCACTCGGTTGCTGTGTTCACGGTCGACGTAGGTGTAGGGCTTGATTTTGGGCAGTGCCATGATTCTCCCGGTTCGTGCCTTTGGTTTTCGGTTGTATGCGCGGCGCAGGCGGTGTGGTGTGGTGGCTGTAGCCGCGAGTGGGTGTCTCTTCCGAGCCCTCTCGCGCTGACCACCCAATCGGTGAGCTTGCGCTTATCTCATAACCATCTTAGGGCATGCTTAGCTACTAGGTATATATGAGCCTTAACAAAAATGCTTCCCCACCCGCACCTCCGTTGACAGCACAACGGGTGGGACGGGCAGGGAAGCACTCAGACAAGCAGAAACGCTATACGAACCGCGAATCCAGACGCGATTCTAGTTCAACTAATTTACGGGCGCCGCGACGGCAAGAACCTCATTCAGGCCCTCAGTAATCGAGGGGTGAGTGTAAATCTCATCGCGCAGCTGCGAAGCAGTAATGCCGTGGCGCATCGCCAGAGCCACCAGGTTAATAACCTCCATGGACTCGATTACCAGCAGCTGGGCACCCAGAACCTGGTCGGTCTGCGCGTCAATCACGAACTTCATGATGCCGCGCGGGTTCTCCTGGGTCTTCGCGCGCGGCATCGCGGCAACCGCGGCAACCGGCTTCGAAGCGACCTTCACCTTGTGGCCAGCCTCGATTGCCTCACGCTCGGTCAGACCCACGGAAGACAGCGGCGGGTTCATGTAAATGGTCGAAGCCACTGCCTTGCGGTCCTTAGTGGAGCGGGAACCGTCACCGACCAGCTGGGAGAGTACCACGCGGTAGTCATCCATGGAGATGTAGGTGAACTGCGGGCCGCCGTTCACGTCACCGAGCGCAAAAATGTTCGGCACGGTGCTGCGCAGGTGCTCATCCACGACAATTGCGCCGCGGTCATTGGTTTCGATGCTGGTGTTCTCCAGACCCAGACCCTCGGTGGCGGGCTTGCGGCCGGTCGCAACCATCACGTAGTCCACCTCCAGCTCCCGGGTAGCGCCCTCGGAGTCGAGGTAGGTCACGGTCACCGAGTCAGCGCCGTCCTTGAAGGACTGCACACGCACGCCGGTGTGAGCGGTAATGTCCTGGTCTGCGATAATCTCGCGGGCAACCTGGGCAACATCCTCGTCGTAGCGGCCGAAGAGGGCGGGTGCGCCATCCAAAATGGTCACCTCGGTACCGTAGGAGGAGAAAATACCGGCAAACTCAACACCGATGGGGCCGCCACCGATAATGCCCAGGCGCTTGGGGCGCGGGGTGAGCTTCTGCAGCTCGGTGGAGGTGAGCACACGCTCAGATTCGCGGATACCCTCAATCGGCGGGATAACCGACACGGCACCGGTGTTGACGATGAAGTAGTCGGCGGTAACGCGCAGGGTGTCCTCACCCGCGGTGACCTCAACCTCGGTGTCGGAGATGAAACGTGCGTGACCGTCAATGAGCTTAGCGGTCTCGTTGGACAGCAGGATCTCGCGGTTCTTGGCGCGCATCATGCCAGTCAGCTTGTCACGGAAAACCACGGCGGATTCGTAGGCGGCGTTTGCCTCTTCAAGGGTGCGCTCGCCGCTGGCGCGGAACTCGTCGGCGCGGTGCACGAGCGCCTTGGTGGGTACACAACCAATGTTGATGCAGGTGCCGCCGTACATGCCGGTGGACTGTTCGATGAGGGCAACGTTCTTACCGGTCTTGGCGTATGCGCCAGCGAGGGTCTTGCCGCCCTTGCCGAAGCCGATGACGACCATGTCAAAGTGCAACTGAGCGGGGGTGGTCATAATATTCTCCTGTGAAATTTAGATGATGATGTTTTCACAGAGTTCAACGGAAAGAAATGAGTATTATTCCCGTGCGCCACATTTTTTCTTGCCACCCCAATTCACGCCCCCACCCACCGCTAGGACATGAGCAAAGCCCCTACCGCACTGCGCTGGACACACTGCACAGGAGGTGCTGCGCAGGAGGCACTACACAGGATGGTAGGGGCTTCGTATGGGACTCTAGCTTTCCAGGAACTTCAGCAGGTCCTCAGCGAACTCATCTGCGCACTGGAAGAGAGCACCGTGACCGGAACGGCGGTACATCTTCAGCTCGCTCTGGGCAACCTTGCGGTGCATATCGTAGGAGTTGACGCTGGGCACCATCATGTCAGTTTCACCGTTGACGATGAGGGTGGGCTGGGCAATGTATGCCATATCGTCCTGCGGCTGCTTGCCCCAGCGGCGAATAGCCACCAGCTGACGCAGGAAGCCGACAACCTTCATCGGGGCACCGCGGTGCGCCTCGGTGCGGGCATCCATACGGTCCAGTACACGTTGCGCCTCAATACCGCCCTGCGCGTCGTGGGTGTAGAAGATGTAGCGCTTGGGGCTGATCTTCTCGCGGGCTGCACGCGCCATGTAGCCGAAGGTGGTTCCGGTGACGGCGTCGATTCCTGCGCCGCCGCGCGGGCCGGTACCGACCAGCACCAGGCGGTTGATGAGGGCGGGGTAGGCGCGTACAACTTCCTGAGCGATCATGCCGCCCATGGACAGGCCCAGCAGGTTGACCTTCTGGTAGCCGAGGGCCTGAATAATTTCTGCTGCCTGGTGAGCCATACCGGGGATGGTGGTCGCAACAGAGCCTTCGCTGGAACCCACGCCGGGCAGGTCCATCACGATTAGGTGCTGGCGCTCAGCGAGCAGGTCAAGCAGTTTGGGGTCCCAGTCGTCCATGGTGGCGGCGAGGTGCACAAGCATGACCAGCGGAATGTCCGAGTTGCCTTCGCCGAGTTCTCGGTAGGCAATCTTCTGGTTGTTGACGGAGATGTGGCGGGTGGGGGTTTCGAGGTAAGACACGATTCTTCTTTTCGTTGAGTGAGGCGCTTATGCGGTGAAGGAGATGACGGTCTTGCCGTTGGAGCGGCCGTTAGCGACCTTGTCCAGGGCGGCGTTGACGTCTTCGAAGGGGAAGACAGTGTCGATGGAGGGCTTAATCTGACGCTCAGCGAAGATGTCAGCAACCTGCTGCAGCTGCGCGCCGTTAGATTCGACGAAGATGAAGTGGTAGGTCACGCCGTACTTCTGTGCCTTGCGGTCCATGGTGCGACCTGCCACGCCGAAGAGCAGCTGCTTCCAGAAGGGCATACCCATGCGCTGTGCGAATGCCTTGTTGGGCATGCCGCGCAGGGAGACGAGCTGGCCGCCGGGCGCCATGATGCTCATCTGCTTTTCAGTCTCGTCGCCACCGAGGGTGTCGAGCACGTAGTCAATACCGCTGAGGGTTTCAGCGTAGTTTTCGGTCTTGTAGTCGATGAAGCGGTCAGCGCCAAGACCCAGCACGCGTTCCTTACCGGAGGCGCTACCGTTAGTGATGACGGTCAGGCCCTTAGCCTTTGCCAGGGGAATTGCCATGGCACCCACACCACCGGTACCGCCGGAGATGAAGATGGTCTTGCCGGGCTGAGCGCCCATCAGGTCGAATGCCTGTATGACGGTCAGGGCGGTCAGGGGAACGCCCGCCGCTTCTTCGTCGCTGAGGTATTCGGGTACGCGAGCCAGGGCGGCCGCATCCACGGCTACGTATTCCGCGAAAGCGCCGATGCTGTTCAGCGGCAGGCGGGCGAAGATGCGTTCGCCGACCTTGAAGGAGGTGACGCCTTCGCCGAGGGCTTCTACGCGGCCGACGATTTCGTTGCCTGCGATTTGGGGCAGTGCGTAGGGGGTGATGAGCTTGACTTCACCGCGGGAAATCATGTTGTCGAGGGGGTTGACGCCTGCGGTGCTGACCTTGACGAGTACCTGCTGTGCGCCGGGGCGGGGTGCGGGTACGTCGGTGACGGTGAGGGCGATGTTGTTCTTGTTGTAAGAAACGATCTGTGCTGCCTTCATGGGGGTGTCCTTTCGGGTGTGGTGTTATTCGGTAAGTTCTGGTGCCGGGTTTAGCCGTGTTTGAGCTGGTTATGCGGGTGGGGTTTTTCCTGCCGCGGTGTAGAGGTTTGTGATGACGTTGCGCAGACTTTGCTGTGCGAGGTCTTGAGCCAGGTGCCGCTGGGTTTCTTCGAAGATGGGGTTGACCGCCTGGAGGATATGGGCGCCGACCGGGCATTCTTCGTTCGCGTTGTGGTGCGTGTGGAAGAGGTTGATGCTGCGGCTTTCCTGGACGGCGAGGTAGATGTCGAGGAGGCTAATGTTCTCTGCCGGGCGGGTGAGCTGGTAGCCGGGTTTGCCGCGCTGGGAGCTGAGGATGTCTGCCTTTTTGAGAAGGGTGATGATTTTGCGGATGTAGCTGGCGTTGGTGCCGACGCTACGCGCGAGATCTTCGGAGCTGAGCGTTTTTTCGCTTTCGCTGATCATCGTTAGGACGTGTAGTGCTACCGAGAATTTGGTGTCCATGTCCCCTCCTGGGTTGTGTGCCGCATACTTTAGTTGTATCCGTATCGGATACAAGTACAACTATGACAGTAGAAACTTACACCGTCAAGTTTTATATCTATGATGCGCGCCACAAACACGAAGCCCCCCCTCTACAGCCACCCCTCAGCCCGCGCGGGCGTAGACTAAAACTACCGGCTCCCTACGAGAAGCCAGCCTACGAGAAGCCAGCACAGTCAGGAGGATTCCATGAAAACCCACGATATTCTGCGTGACGCCGCCAGCCGCCCCGGCACCGAAGCCGCCGTAGCCGTCAAGGGGCTATCCCCCGAGGCGCTCAACGCCCACCCGGGCGGGCACCCGAACTCTATCGCCTGGCTCCTTTGGCACGCCGGACGACAAATGGACATGCAGCTCTCCGCCCTGAATGGTCAGCCGCAGGTCTGGGAGGCTCAGGGCTTCAGGGAGCGTTTCAACCTGGGCGAGCTGGGCGACACCATGGGTTACGGCCACACCGCCGAGCAGGCACGCTCCATCGTGGTTGAAGATTCTGCCCTGTTGGTGGAGTACCTTGTGGCGACCGGCGAGGCGCTCGCCGACTACGCGCAGACGCTGAGCGAGGCTGATTTGAGTGAGATTATTGACCGTTCGTGGACTCCGCCGGTGACTCGCGGGGTGCGCCTAGTCAGTCTGATTGACGACGCGGCACAGCACGTGGGTCAGGTGGCGTACGTGGCGGGTATTCTCGCCGCACAGAATTTCACAGCGCAGGGTTAGAATTTCACGCCCACTAGAGGGGAACGAAAAAGCGGTGGCGCCTCGGACACAACCGTCCGAGACGCCACCGCCCGGTTGCGGGCAACCCCGATAACACCGCGAGCAGATAATATTTCGGCGAGAAGATAACGGACTGTTATCTGCTCGCGCATCTTGTGTCTTGTTTCGCCTCGGTTACAGCGTTCTTACCCGTGATAGAATCCACAGTATTATGAGACGCACCACAGACCCTTCGCCTGAGCACCCTGAATCACCTGCGTCGCGCATTCCAACAAACACACCAGACGCGACCGCAAAACCCACATCAGCAACGCCGCTGAACGCACGCGGGCAGCTCACGCTCCTGACCGCGCAGGTTTCTGATGCTCTTGCGTCCAGTATCCAAGCTATCGCCATGCCCCTGCTGACCTACGGCGCCACCGGCGACCTCGCCCACTCCGCTATCGTCATGGTCGTCGAGGCAGTCCCCGTCATCCTCTTCGCACCATTCGCAGGCGCTATCGCCGACAAATTCAACCGCAAAACCCTCACCGTCAGCTTCAGGCTCGCCAGCGCCGCCCTACTCATCGCATCCCCAGCCCTCTACGCCGCCGCAGGACTACCCGCCTTCCTCACCATCGCATTCCTCGTCTCAACCTTCGGCACCTTCTCATCCCCCGCAGCCTCCGCCGCCATGCCCTCCCTGCTCGGCGACGACTACCAAAAATACATGGCACGCCGCGGCAGCCTCATCTTCCTCGCCCAAACCCTCGGCCCCACCATCGCAGCCGCCGTCGCATCCTTCACCACCCCAGCCCTCGCCGTCGGATTCGCAGGCACCCTCAACCTGCTCGCTGCCCTCACCGTCGCCACCATACGCAACTACGACCTCACCCACGCCGAACGCACCGCCACCGTGCAGGAACACCACACCGGCAGACTCCTGCGCGAAGGCGCCGCCTACACCGCACACAACCCCATCGTGCGCGGTATGCTCACCTTCTGGTTCCTCTCCATCGCCGCCGTACCCATCACCACCCTGCCCATGCTCGAATACCTCACCCGCGGCCTCGGGCACGACTACACCGCCTTCGGAATCGCAACTTCCGTCTACGCCGCCGGATGCGTGATCAGCTCCTGGCTTTCAGCCAAACTCGGCGTCGGTACAGGCGCCGGGCGGGTGCGTATGACCAAACGCGGGTGGATGTGCATCTCCGGACTCGGCTACGGCGCCGTTTGTCTGAGTATGGGACTACACCCGGCGCTGTGGGCGGTACTCGTGCTCTGGTTCATCTGGGGCATGTTCTACGGACCCGAAGAAGTGCTCGGGCAAGTCCTCTTCGCAGACGCTATCGACGAACACATGCGCGGGCGCGTCTACAGCTTCATGGGTGTGGTTTTCTCCCTAGCGGGTATGGTCGGGTACCTCATCACCGGATGGGCGGTACCAGCGTTCGGCGCGATCAACACCATTGTTACCGGAGGGGCACTCTTCATCATCGCCACCGTATTCACGTTCATTCTCGGCCCGACTGCGCGAGCGATACGGGCGCAGGAATCGCGGAATGAGGCAAAGAGCCGTGCGGGTGCATGACTGTGCTCTGTATATCGCCTCGGGGCATCATCGCCTCACCTCCGCCACGTTGCGGGCAACCCTGATAACACCGCGAGCAGGTGATTTTTGGCCGAGCATGCAGGAAAAATACTACCTGCTCGGCCAAAAATCACCTGCTCGCGCCCTAGTGTTATGTATCTGCTCGCGGACTTGGGATAGGAATGAGCGCTTGACCCGAGAAACCTACCCGCGCTTCAGCAACGTCATAACCTCATAGTGGTCCGTATGCGGGAACATGTCCAGCACACGGCCCTGCACCGGCGCATACGAGGGCATACGCTCCAGATCCTTCGCCAAAGTCACCGCGTTACAGCTCGAATACACCACACGGTCAATACCCGAACCCTCAATCCACGCACACAAGCTCTCACCAATACCGCGGCGCGGCGGATTCACCACCAGCATCTGCGGCACCGCGCCCGAAGACACCGCGAACTCCGGCGCATCCTGAGCCGAAAAGTCCACGCCCTCCAGCCCATACTCAGCCACCGTGCGCTGCGCCGAAGCGACCGCCTCCGCACTAATCTCAATACCCGTCACCGAACCGCCGTCCATCACCGAAGCGGCATGCAGGGCAAAACCGCCCACGCCGCAGTACAAGTCCCACAGTGAGCGCGGAGCCACCTCACGCACCCACTCACGACCCTGCGCGTACATCGCCTCAGCGACCTTCGTGTTCGTCTGGAAGAAGCTCTGCGGACGCAAATGCAGGGTCAGGTCATTCACCTGCATCGGCAGGGTCTGACGCTCCGAGAGAATAATCTCCTCGTCACCCTCAACACGTGCTACCGGCTCACGCAGCAGGTTCACCGACAGCACCGCCAGGTTCGGCAGCCGCTCATTCAGCCAGTCCATTTGGCGGCGAATCGGCACCAGAAGCTTCTTCGAACGCAGCACGAAACGCACCATCAGCTCGCCCGCCGCCGAAGCCGTCACCAGAATATTCTTCAGCTCACCGCGACGGTTCGGAATGTCATAGGGCGTCAAATCTGCGCGCTGAATCAGCTCGTGCAGCACCGGAATAGCCGCCTGAATCGGCTCCATATAGAGCGGGCATTCGCCAAGATCAGTGGATGCGCCCGTACGGTAATCCACAATGCCGAGGGTCGGGTTCTTCGCCGAACCGCCCACCACAAGCTTCGCCTTGTTGCGGAAGCCCGCCTCCGCACTGGTCACCGGATCCAGCCACTGCAGCTGCGGGTACGCGGCAAGCAGGGCGCGGGCATGCTCCTGCTTCGCCTGCACCTGCGCGGTGTAGGCGGTCTCAATGCTGGGGCAGGAGGAGCAGAGGTCATCACGAAAATAGGCACATTCCATAGGGGCACCATTTTACCGCCTCCACGAGCCGGCACGCCGCCGGCCCGTCAAAGACGCAGGATGCGCGGGCATCAGAAACAAGCACACAAAAAGCGGGGGCGGCCACCCATCGTGGGTAGCCGCCCCCGCCTCATACGGATGCGTGGACCTGCGCCGGTTTGAGTACCAGCGCCAGGTCACCACCGTGTCACGCTTCGCGCGCCACGGATTCCATAACTTTTTGCCCCATCAGGGACAAAAAGTTATTACATCATTCCGCCCATTGCGTCCGCACCGGGAGCAGCCGCACCAGCGGGCTCCGGCTTGTTCGCAACAACAGCCTCAGTGGTCAGGAACAGACCAGCAATCGACGCAGCGTTCTGCAGAGCCGAACGGGTCACCTTCACCGGGTCAGCAATACCAGCAGCCATCAGGTCCTCGTACTCGCCGGTCGCAGCGTTCAGGCCGGTACCAGCAGGCAGGGAGCGAACGCGGTCAACCACAACGCCCGGCTCCAGGCCAGCGTTAGAAGCAATCTGCTTCAGCGGTGCGTCAATAGCCACGCGCACAATGTTCGCACCGGTAGCCTCGTCACCGGTCAGCTCCAGCTTGTCGAAGACCTTCACGCCAGCCTGAATCAGAGCAACGCCACCACCGGGGACGATACCCTCCTCAACAGCAGCCTTAGCGTTACGCACAGCATCCTCAATGCGGTGCTTGCGTTCCTTCAGCTCAACCTCAGTTGCCGCACCAGCCTTCAGCACAGCCACACCACCGGCGAGCTTAGCCAGGCGCTCCTGCAGCTTCTCACGGTCGTAGTCAGAGTCAGAGTTAGCGATCTCTGCGCGAATCTGAGCCACGCGACCCTCGATAGCTGCTGCGTCGCCTGCACCCTCGATGATGGTGGTCTCGTCCTTGGTCACAACGACCTTGCGAGCGGAACCGAGCATGTCCAGGGTTGCTGCGTCCAGGGACAGGCCAACCTCTTCGGTAATGACCTGGCCACCGGTCAGGATAGCGATATCAGCCATCTGAGCCTTACGGCGGTCACCGAAGCCCGGAGCCTTCACAGCCACAGACTTGATGGAACCGCGCATCTTGTTCAGCACCAGCAGAGCCAGAGCCTCACCCTCAACGTCCTCAGCAACGATCAGCAGCGGCTTGCCGGACTGCATGACCTTCTCCAGGACGGGGACGAGGTCCTTAACGTTCGAAATCTTCTGGTTCACAACCAGGATGTAGGGGTCCTCCAGGACTGCTTCCTGACGCTCCGGGTCGGTCACAAAGTAACCGGACAGGAAGCCCTTGTCGAAGCGCATACCCTCAGTCAGTTCGAGGTGCAGACCGAAAGTGTTGGAGTCCTCAACGGTGATGACGCCTTCCTTGCCGACCTTCTCCATTGCCTCAGCAATGAGCTTGCCGATCTCAGCGTCGCCAGCGGAAATAGACGCGGTTGCAGCGATCTCTTCCTCGGTCTCAACTTCCTTCGCGGAGGAGAGCAGAGCCTCGGTCACAGCCTCAACAGCCTTCTCAATGCCGCGCTTGAGGCTCAGCGGGTCAGCGCCAGCAGCCACGTTGCGCAGGCCCTCGCGGACCAGCGCCTGAGCCAGAACGGTAGCGGTGGTGGTACCGTCACCTGCGATGTCGTCAGTCTTCTTAGCAACTTCCTTGACGAGCTCCGCACCAATCTTCTCGTACGGATCCTCCAGCTCGATTTCCTTCGCGATCGAGACACCGTCGTTGGTGATGGTGGGGGCGCCCCACGCCTTCTCCAGCACAACGTTGCGGCCGCGGGGGCCGAGGGTCACCTTCACTGCATCGGCGAGGGTGTTCAAACCGCGCTCAAGGCCGCGGCGTGCCTCTTCGTCAAAAGCAATGAGCTTTGCCATAAGTGTCCTCCTGGACGATCGGATTTTTTCCTTCACCCTTGCGGGTGCGGTACATCTAAAATCGGGTGGCTGCCCCTCCACAACACCCCCGTTACGGAGGCGCGGGCAGAGCAGGGCATAAAGTACCCGAACGCTACATCAATTGTGGCACCCGCACCGGCATGGAGCAAACGTTTAAGCCCAAGGTTGAAGGGTTAATCGCCCAGTGCTTAATCTGCGCTCATCAACCCCGTCAAAAGGGGCGTTACCGGTGTGCCCGCCGGGAGTGCGGGAGGGGTGTTAAAAGCATCAACCCCGCCCTGTGCATCGGTGGGATCGCACGGGTGGGGTTGATGAAAGTTTGTAATTACAAAGCGGCGGATGCCGGGGCCTAGCCGGTGTAATCGGAAGCCAGCACCACAATCACCTCGTGGTTGCCCATCTGCACATCGGAAGTTGCCTGACGCACCTGCGAAATGTCCAGCTTCGAGGCGATGCTCTGCGCCTGCGACTGGTAGCCCTCAGCGTAGTAGACCACGCTGGTTGCCGGTGCCGCACCCGTGTAGTTTGCCGTCTCGTTGATGGTGTAGCCGGTCAGCAGAGCCGCCGCACGAGATGCACTACCCGCCGGAGCCGCCGCATTGTAGACCGCCACAGAGATGGACTCAGCCAGACCGGTCTTCGTAGCACTTGCCGAGGCGGAAGCCTTAGCCGGCGCAGAGGACGCAGAGGCGCTTGCGGGGGCGGAGCTACTCTTCGCGGTGGACGCCGAATACTGCGGGGAGGCGGTGCGCGGCGCGTACACGTACATTGCGCCGCCGATGAGCAGACCAACTACGCCTGCAGCTACCAGGGGGATAGCGCCCTTGGGGCTCTTTGCCGGGTCAGCGTTGACCGCGCGGTAGGTTCCGCGGCGGGCGGTGTTTTCGTCTACCTCGTCAAATTCGTCGCGGGGGTAGCTCATTTATCCTCATTTCACGGGTCTCTGTTTACCGGCTGGTACCGTACCGCCCTACCGGGCGCGCGGGCGCGGCTGCGGAAGGTGCGGTCTTGGTGTTCTAGTACCTAGAGTACCGTCTCAACTAGCGAGAACCAACGTGAACGCCCCGCAACCGGCTGTGAAAGAGACGGACACCGCACAGTGTTCAATCTCTGGTTGAACTTGAGGTGCGCAGGGCTAAAAGCAGGAGTTGGAAAGCTCGCACGGCTCTCCCAGTTTGAGCCCCTAGTCAGTGTCTCGGCGGGCGCGCAGAACGTCGATTATCTGCGGCGCTGCGGCGCGTACCCGCTCATCGTCCAGCATCACGTTCAGGCGCTGGTAGTAGGCAATGGGCGTGAATCCGGCGGCGATAATCGCCTTCTCTTTGGAGCCCTGGTGCTTGAAGCGGCGGCGCTCCACCTCAAGGATGCGGCGCTCCACCGGGGTCAGGCCACCGGGTTGGCTCCCTACTTCCGGCTGGTTCTGTGCTTCCGGCTGGTTCTGTGCTTCCGGCTGGGTCTGCTGTTCCGGCTGGGTCTGCGCGGTTTCAGCTCGTTCCCGTTCTGACACGTTCCCTCCTGTCTGCAGCTCGCCTGCCGCGGCTGGCGTCTCCTAGCGCGTGTATCCGTCATCCCCTAGTCTAGAAGAGAAACTCAGTCTAGAAGAGAAACATTCATCCCGCACCCGGCCCCGTCACCGTCCGGGTCGCGTCAGCACCAGGAGATTCCCCAAGGAGATTCATGAACCAGCCCCTCAGCAGCATTATGAGCGAGGATTGGGCGGCAGCACTCGCCCCCGTCGAAGAGCAGATTCACGCCATGGGCGCTTTCCTGCGTGAGGAGCACGCGGCGGGGTACCGTACGTTCCCGCCTGCCGCCGATATTTTCAATGCGTTCCGCCGCCCGATGAGCGGGGTGAAGGTCCTCATTATTGGCCAGGACCCCTACCCTACTCCGGGCAATGCGATGGGTCTGTCGTTCTCGGTGCACCGCGGTATGCCGTTGCCTCGTTCGCTGAACAATATTTACAAGGAACTTGAAGACGATCTGGGTATCGCCCCGGCTGATCACGGCGACCTGTCCTGTTGGGCTGATGAGGGTGTCATGCTGCTCAACAGGGTTTTGACGGTGCGCGACTCTGATGCGGGTTCGCACCGCGGCAAGGGTTGGGAAGAGATTACCGAGTGCGCTATCCGTGCACTGGTGGCGCGTAACCAGCCGCTGGTGGGTCTGCTGTGGGGTGCGGATGCGCGCAAGTGCGCACCCATGTTGCAGCCGTACCCGAGCGTGGAGTCGGCGCATCCTTCGCCGCTATCTGCTCGTCGTGGTTTCTTTGGTTCGCGGCCGTTTTCGACGGTGAATTCTTTGCTGGTGCAGCAGGGTGCTGAGCCGGTGGATTGGACGGTCCGCTAGGCGCAGCACATGAGCCAGTATGAGAGCTACCGCCTCTTTTTCGCCACCAATATATGCAATATTGGCTATATACCCTTGAAAAAGGGCTAAGAATCCGCCGGTTCCACGTTCCTCGGAGTCGTAAAACGCTGTAGCGCATACTGCATCGTGTAATTACCCAACGCAACCCCCGAAGCCATCGCCACCACAATCGAAACCGCCGTAATCATATTCTGCATACCCAGAATCACGTCCGTCTCAACCGTCAACAAATACATGCCACGGAAGAACGACAGACCCGGCAGCAAGAACGTAATCGCCGGAATCGAGAAGATCGCCTGAGGCACATGCAGACGGTACGCAAAATACGTGCTCAACGCACCAATCACAACCGCCGCACACGCCGTCGGACCGCGACCAGTACTCGGGCCAGCCAGCAGCTCATAACTGTAATACGCCGCCAGACCGCAGCCCGTAATGACCATCAGCCACCCGACCTTCACCAGCTTCGTCTGCAAGGTAATCGCAAAGGTCGCAATCGCCACCAGGAAGAAGAACGACGCCACCAGCGGGGTCGTCGGCTCAAAACGCAGCTGCTCAATATCCAGGGTCGGGCCGTTGAAAATATTGATCGCACTCACCGCGGTCGCAATGCCAACCACCAGACCCAAGAAGCTCATGCCCGTAGACACGAAACGACCCGCAGCCGTCACCGGGAAGCCATTAATCGCGTCCTGCACGGCACCCACCAGGCGCGGCGTTGGCAAGAACATAATCATGCCCGCAGCCACCACCAGAGGCGCCGAAATCGCCTCCCCCTGACGCTGCAACACCGAAAGAATGGATCCCTCACCACCCAGCCAAATCGCCAAGAAGGTCATCAGACCCGCACTAGCAGCCATACGGAAGAACGCCGGAATGCCAATCGAACTCAACCACTGAATCAGCAGGTACACCGGAATAAAGATAATCGCCGCGCTCAACGCCGTCGCAAAGCTCGCACCCAGCGCCGCCGTCAGGGTTCCGGCACACGCCAGGTTCGCCAACCACACAACCAGAGGCGGGAACGGCTTGGGTCGGTGCGTAATCTGGTTCAGCTTCAAATCAGCCATTTCCAGGGTCATACCGCCGCGAGTGATCTTGTAGATCAGGCCGTACACTTCAGAAAGCGCCTCGTAGTTCTCCGTAGAGGAACGCACCACACGCACCAGGGTATGGGTGAAGCGCTCCTCAGCATTCGCATTGCGCTTGGCGATGCGGGACTCCATGTAAATATCGGGGTCCGACGTGTAGTTGATGGTCACCGACTGGTTCGTAATATCGACTTCCACCGAGTCCAGCCCGTACGCCGAAGAGACCGCAATAATCGCCGAGTCCACGTCCATTGCGTCCGCACCGTAGTGGAACATCGCCTCCGCCAGGCGCAGGGTGAAGTTCAGAGTATCGCGGGCGTACTCCTTCTCACGGCGGAACGCCTCACGACGCTCATGCTCCTCAGAGCGAATCGTCGGCACGAACTGGCGCTGCGCAATGCGCTGGGCACCGCGCGGGGCGGCGGGTGCCGCCTCCTCAGTGCGCACGAAGGAGCGGAAGCGACGCGAACCCCAGCGACCACCGCTACCGCGCCCAAACAGGCCGCGAGAGCCGCCCTCAACCAGCGGTACGGAGGTGGTGGGCATCGAGACAGGCCCGGTCTTCGGCATTGCGGTAGGATCCGCGCCGAAGCGGCGGGCTGCGTGAGAGTTGGGCACCTGCGGAATCATGCCGGTCATGGGCACCGGCTGGGAGGGGCGAGTCAGCGCCGCCTCAGTTACCAAGTTGCTGGATGTGACGGGGTTAGAGTCCTCACGGTACGCATCCAGGTCGTCATCAGGCACGAGGGAGGGGTCAATGACGGTGCGCGCCCCATGATCGTGCTCGTGGGGGCACAGTTCCGGGTCACAGTCGGGCTCTGCGGTCTCCTGCGGGGTAATGCCCATGTCGGCAGCAGCTTCCTGGAGCACCTCACTCACTGCTTCTGCCTTAACGGTGCCCTCGGGGTTCTTCGAGGAGGCGGCATGCTGAGCCAGCACGCGGCGCAATTTCTCGTCGGTAACCTGGTCTAGTGAAACCAGGGGAAAACCGCGTTTACCGGCGATGTAGCCCGCGGTGGTATTCTGCTCGCTTCCTTCCGTTGCGGCAGTGTTTGCTTCGCCTGCATGCGAAGCTTCCCGCGATGTGGGGGTCGCGGGGGTGTTCCTCGATTCTGCCAATGTCCCTCCCAGATAGACAGTGCCTTTTTAGTCTAACAAGGGCACGATTCTGCGGTAGCACTGAAGAGCAGAAATATCACTTTTCTGACCGGTGATTTTGTGAGCAAAAGCGCTCTGCGGAACTTACGGCAGAAAGGTTCATAGATATGAAGAGAAATCCAGGTCATTACTGCACAGAAGATATTTTGGGAGATATTTCTGGAGCTATTTTCGAGGAAAAATAAAGGTTATATATACATTAAGATTTGCAGAGAAATATCCCCCACCTACCCCCACTCGCACCTCAATAAGAAATGAATTATTCATAACAAAAAATATCCCGCCACCGAAGTGACGGGATATTCACGCTTTAAGGCTGTAGCCTTCACAGCATCTGAAGCGTACCGCTCGGGGTCACCTCAGAGGCGAAAGTCAATTACTCAGCGTCGTGGTCGGTCTCGAGGATCTTAACCAGCGAGTCCAGAGCCTCTTCAGCACCTTCGCCCTCAGCGCGCAGGACAACAACGTCGCCGTGCTTTGCACCCAGGGACATCAGGGACAGAATCGATGCAGCGTCCATAGCCTCATCTGCGGGCTCACCCTTAGCAGCGATGGTCACCTCAACGGGGAGGTCGCCAGCTGCCTCAGCGAAGATAGCTGCCGGACGTGCGTGCAGGCCAACACGGCTTGCAATAGTGGCTTCGCGCTCTGCCATTATGTTTCTCCTTTGATCAAGGAACCGAAATATATCAGTACCTATTCTAAATGAACGGGGCGCTTCAGGACCCGCCCTTACTCTATAAATTGTACCGTTCAGCCATACGCTAACAAGTACCAAAAATGCCGGATGCAGAAATAAAACTCTACACCCGGCATTTTCATGGACTCAGGCACCACCCAGCACACCCCACCAAGGAGCGGCAGGCAGCCCCGAAATCGTTTTAAGGCTTAGAGACCCAGCTCGTCCAGAATCGGCAGAGCCTGGCGTGCGCTCTCCTTCGCCTCAGCAGAAGAAATCTGCTGCAGAGCGATAGCCGCAATCTGCTGTGCCTTCTCCTTGGTCACAGACTTCAGAACCGCAGCCACAGCGGGAATAGCGCCAGCGTTCATGGACAGGGTGTCAACACCCAGACCAATCAGAACAACAGCCAGAGCCGGGTCAGCCGCAGCCTCACCACAGACGCTCACGTACTTCTTCTTACCCGCGGTGACCGATGCACGCTGAGCACCCTCAACGGTCATCTTGATCATCTTCAGCACTGCAGGCTGCCAGGGGTTGTTCAGGTGCGCCAGGTCGCCCAGCAGGCGGTCAGCCGCCATGGTGTACTGGGTCAGGTCGTTGGTACCAATGGATACGAAGTCGACCTCGCCCAGGATAGCCTCAGCGTTCATCACAGCTGCGGGGGTCTCAACCATCACACCGTGAACGGGCAGGCCGATCTCCTTGAGCATGTTCGCGAAGTTGCGTGCCTCGGAGGTGGTCGAAATCATCGGAGCCATAACCCAGATGTCAGCGTCAGAGTTCTCCGAAGCAGCCTTAATAGCCTCCAGCTGGCGGGTCAGAACGCCCGGAACGGTCCAGTCGGTACGGAAACCGCGAACACCCAGTGCGGGGTTCTCCTCGGGGTTCACGTTCAGGAACGGCAGGGGCTTGTCAGCGCCAGCGTCCAGGGTACGAACCACAATGTGCTTGCCGGGGAATGCGTCAAACACGGACTTGTAGGTCTTAGCCTGAGTCTCGATGGAAGGCTCAGCGTCGTGGCCCAGGAAGCCGAACTCGGTGCGCAACAGGCCAACGCCCTCAGCCTTCAGGCTTGCAGCCTTCTCAGCGGACTTGCCGTCACCAACGTTTGCGTACAGCGGAACGCGGGTGCCGTCAGCCAGCACACCCTGACCGTCAAAGTCAGCGACCGGCTTGCGGTTTGCGTACTTGATTGCTGCTTCGCGGTCAGCGTCGGTGGGCTCGGTGTCAACGATGCCTTCGTTGGAGTCCACGTAGACGATGGTGCCGTCAGCAATGTCGGTCACGCCCTTAGCAGCCACAATAGCGGGCAGGCCCAGGCCGCGAGCCAGAATAGCGGTGTGTGCCTGGGGGCCACCGTCAGAGGTGATCAGGGCGATAACCTTCTCGGGATCCAGAGTCGCGGTATCAGCCGGTGCCAGGTCAATAGCAGCCAGGATGAACGGCTCATCAGAAACGGGGATGCCGGGAGCCTGCTGGCCGGTCAGCTCAGCAACGATGCGGGCACGCACGTCGTGGATGTCGGTGACGCGCTCAGCCATGTAGCCACCCAGGGCAGCCATCTGGTCAGCGAAGGAGGTTGCAGCCTCCCAAATTGCGCGCTCGGGAGCCATCTCCTGGCTCTCAACCAGCTTGATAGCACTCTTGATGAGTGCACGGTCGGTAGCCATCTGAGAGGTGGACTTCAGAACAGCCTTACCGTCGCGGCTTGCGTTCTCTGCGCGAGCCAGCAGGTCTTCCTTGACGCGGACCGATGCGTCCTTAATGCGCTGCGCTGCAGCCTCAGCGGTCTCGCCGCTCAGACGCAGACCATCCTTGGGTTCCTCGATGGGCTTAGGCATCTGAAGAACGGGGCCAATAACGCGGCCGGCGTATACGCCGACGCCCTTGTAGGTAGTCATAAATTCATGTCCTATCTGTGGTTTGTCTACAGTGTAACGTGTTTTTTCACGCTCACGCCTGCAAACAGACGATCAAATGAAGGTGAGGTTATACGGCCTTTACGCGGATGCCTTAGAGCGGGCACCCAGGGACTTCAGCACCACGTACAGTAGCGCCGAAACAACGGTACCGGCAACAACAGCCGCCAGGAACATCAGCGGGTTCTGCGCCAGACCAATAATCCAAATACCACCGTGCGGAGCCGGGGAAGCCACGTGCGCACCCATGGAGATTGCACCGGCAATAGCGCCACCAACAATGGTCGAAGGAATCACGCGAGCCGGGTCAGCCGAAGCGAAGGGAATAGCACCCTCAGAGATGAAGGAAGCACCCAGCAGCCACGCAGCCTTACCGTTCTCACGCTCGTTCTCGTTGAACAGCTTGGGACGCAGGGTGGTTGCCAGAGCCATAGCCAGCGGCGGAACCATACCTGAAATAATGACGGCAGCCATGATTTCCTGGTTCACGGTCGCACCCGAGGACAGGCCAGCAGTTGCGAAGAGGTAAGCAGCCTTGTTGATAGGGCCACCCAGGTCAGAAGCCATCATGGCGCCCAGGATCAGACCCAGCAGCAGAGCGGAACCACCAGACATGGAGGTCAGCCAATCCTGCAGGGTGGTCATAACCCAAGCCAGGGGCGCACCGAGCAGCAGGTACATTGCCAGGCCGGCAACCAGAGAAGTCACCAGCGGAGTGATGACCACGGGCATCATCGAGCCAAGCCAGCGGGGCAGCTTCAGGGTGCCCAGAGCGTACGCAATCAGACCGGCAAGAATACCGCCAACAATACCGCCAAGGAAGCCCGCGTTCACAGCGAGAGCCACCGAACCGGCGATGAAGCCCGGAGCAATACCGGGACGCTGAGCCAAACCGTACGCAATGTACGCGGCAAGAGCCGGGACCATCAGGCCCAGGCCGAAACTACCGATGGTCTGCAGAACAGCACCCAGGTACAGGGTCCAGTGCACATCACCGAGGTTGAACAGGGTTGCCGAGTCGAGAATCGCCTTGGTGTTCACATCGCCAAGGTTCGGCACCGTAATTGCCTCGAAAACGAAGCCCAGAGCGACCAGAATACCGCCGGCAGCAACGAACGGAATCATGTAGGAGATACCGGTCATCACAGCCTTGTAGATGCGCGAGCCCCAAGCGCCTTCGGTAGCGCCTGCGCTATCCTCACCGCTGGATGCGGCAGCGGCAACGCGTGCACCGTTGGGGTTCTCAGCCTCAGCCAGAGCCTCCGCGATCATTTCCTTAGGCTCGTCAATACCGCGCTTGACGGGAGACTCAACAAAGGGCTTACCCGCGAAGCGGTTACGCTCACGCACGTTCACGGACACCGCGAAAATCACGGCGTCTGCGGCGTCAATATCAGCCTGGGTCAGCTTCTCATTACCCGAGGAGCCCTGGGTCTCAACCTTCAGGTCGTAGCCGAGCTCTTCAGCAGCGTACTTGAGGGCGTCCGCAGCCATGTAGGTGTGAGCGATACCGGTGGGGCATGCGGTCACAGCAACAATCTTCTTCACCGGAGCCGAAGCAGCGGGGGTTTCCTGAGCGGAGGCGGCAGATGCGGCGGGCGCAGCCTCGGCGGGCTTAGCCTCTGCCTTCTTCTCGCCCACGCCGAGCGCACCGTTGACCAGTTCAACAATCTCTTCAGCCGAGGAGGCTTCGCGCAAGGATGCGGTGAAGCTCTTCTTCATCAGGGAACGTGCCAGAGTGGAGAGCAGCTTCAGGTGAGCCTGGTCAGCGCCATCGGGTGCAGCGATGAAGAAAATCAGGTCGGCGGGGCCGTCCTTTGCACCGAAGGAAACTGCCGGGTTGGGGCGTGCCATTGCCAGGGTCGGCTCGGTGACGGCGGCGCTACGGCAGTGAGGAATCGCAATACCGCCGGGGATGCCGGTGTCAGTCTTGGATTCGCGTGCCTCGGCAGCCGCGTAGAGCTGCTCGAAGTCAGTAGCGCGTCCGGCATTTACGACTGCCTGGGCGAGCTTGGCAATTACGTCGAATCGGGTCTCGCCGAGGTTCTCATCCAGCAGGACGAGATCTGCGGTGATCAGATCAGACATATTCCCTCCTCGGGTATGTGTTGGGGCGGGGATTTGCTCAGCGGTGCCGGGCTTCTCCCCTATATGAGTTCAAAGTGTGCGCAGTGTGCGTTGAGTGTGTAGCGTGCGTATATGTGTGTACATATGTGCACAGCACCCCAGCTTATATTCCCTTCTGAGAATAAAAGCTGGAGGTGCGAAAACAGCCCGAATTAGAGCTGCAACTGACGAACAGTGACCTTCTCAGGAGTGGTCTGCTCCAGCGAAGGCATGCGGGTACCGGGCAGAGCAGCAGCAGCCGAACCGTGAGCTACCGCCTGAACCAAGCAACCGGGGGCATCCTCACCACGAGTGTGAGCAATCAAGAAACCGGACAGCGACGAGTCACCGGCACCCACAGTGCTACGAACCTGAATCGGCTCGTGCACAGCGTGCCAAATACCCTGCTCAGTGACCAGCACTGCACCGCCGCCGCCGAGGGTGGCAAGCACGTACTCGATGCCGTCGCCGAGCAGCTTCTGGGCGGTGCGGGCGGTCAGCTCGGGGCTAGCCTCCAGCTCCTCCCAGTTATCGCTACCGGTCAGCTGAGCCAGCTCCTCCGAGTTGGGCTTAATCAGGGTGGGCTTGTGCTCACCGGCGACGGTCGCAATCAGCGGCGCCTCAGAGGTATCAATAGCAATCTTGCCCTCGTAGCCGGAGGCGCGCAGTGCCGCCACCAGCTCGGAGTAGTAGGTTGGTTCCAGACCCGGAGGCAGCGAACCAGCCAAAACCACCCAGTCGGCACCTTTGGAACGCTCAACCACCAGCTCGTCCAGCTTCTGACGCAGTTCGGCATCAAAAACGGTGCCGGGGGCGTTCAGCTTAGTGGTGGTGCCGTCCGGGTCAACCACGGTGATGTTCGAACGAATCGGCTCACCGGTGGGCAGGTTAGCGAACTCGACGTCCACAGCCTGCAGAGCAGTCAGCACTGGGTCGGTTGCTTCACCGGGCACAATGGCGAGGGTCGGCACACCGGAAACCTGCAGGGCACGCGAAATATTCACGCCCTTGCCGCCGGGATCCTGTACGGCACCGACAGCACGCTGCACGGCACCGTGAGCCAAAGGCGCACCCAGTTCAATGGTGCGGTCCAGGCTGGGGTTTGCAGTCAGAGTAATAATCATTAGGCAATCACAATCTCAACGTTTGCGGCCTCAAGTGCCTGACGGAGGGCACCTTCGGGCTCGCGATCGGTAATGAGGGTGTCAATATCCTCGAATCCAGCGAAGCGGACCAGAGATTCCTGACCGAACTTCGCGGAGTCACAGAGCAAGACCACGCGACGAGCAGATTTGCAGATTGCGGTCTTGACGATGGCTTCGTTCATGCCGGGGGTGGAGATGCCGAAGTGGGCTTCAATACCGTTGGCACCAATGAAAGCAATATCGGGGCGCATGGTGCCGAAGTGCTCTGCGGCGCGTGCACCAACAGCAGCCCAGGTCATCTTGCGCAGCTGACCGCCAACCAGCTCAAGGGTCACGCCTTCGGCTTCGGCGAGCTTGACTGCAATGTGCAGTGCATGGGTGATGACGATGCGGTCATTGCCGGTCTTGAGGCTGAAGTTCTCAGCGCCGATGTGGTCGGCGAGAATTTCGATGGTGGAGCCTGCGTCCAGGACGATGGAGCCCGCCTCGGAGTCGCGCAGCATCTGGTATGCCTTGGTGGCGATGCGGCGCTTTTCGGGGGTGTTCATGCCCTGTCGGGAGGAGATGGAGGACTCCAGGGAGGTGGACTGCTCAATGGTGACAGCACCACCGTGGACACGGCGGAGCTTACCTGCCTCTTCCAGTGCGGCGAGGTCACGACGCACGGTCTCCATGGTCACATCGTAACGGCGCGCAAGGTCAGCGCCGTTGACACGACGTGCGGAGGCAACAAGCTTTGCAATTTCGGCACGGCGTTCTTCTGCGAACATAAATCTGGTGTTCCTTTGGGCTAGTGGGAGGAAATCTGTGCGTTCTTTTCTGCGTTCTGCTCGGCTTTCAGGACCGTGAGAGACATGGTTTCAGTGAGCCAGCAGAACACTTGAGGGTAATACTTGATTTTATGTGGGTTTTTGTGGGTAAGTCAATATAAAACGCTGTATTTACCGGAATATTACCCGAATGTTCCCTACAGAAACCACACTATATCGGAGGTCACTGCCTGTTTATGTCTGTTTGACCTAATGAACTGTTGGGTTTTCCCGCTCCCCACCATCCCCATAGTGTCCAACACCTACACGGCGCCCTCACAGGGTAAAAAGTGGAGGCGCCAGCTCCGAAAATCCTCAGCGAGAATCCTCGAAACCAGCGCCTCCACCGGGCACAGAACCTTATTTACCTTGACGTTCACGACGCACGCGACGCCAACGATGTACACCCAAAGCCCCCGCCGCACCCAGCAGTGCACCCGAACCGTTCATCAGCACATCCACCGGATCGCCGGTACGATCAGGCATGAAACTCTGGATTGTCTCAATGCAGGCGCTGACCAAAAATCCCGAGTACAGCACGTGCGGGCGAGCCTTCGGTTTGAGTAGCAGGGCGAAAAGAAAACCGCCCGGAATGAACATGATGACGTTCGAAAGCTGCTCAATGCTCGAATAGGTGATGAACGCAGGCAGCCACCCCTCGGCGTGGCCGGTATCCAGTAGCTGCGCCAGGCGGCCGCCCATCTCGTTATCGTCCACGTGCACGGGGGCGAACACGATACTCGCCACCACCGCGCAGTACAGCGCCGTGACGGGCCAGAGAATCAGCCGCCACACGCGAGCGCCAGACCATTCTTTACCAGACAAGGCGACCCACCTCGTCGAACTGCTTGGTCGAATCCCACGCGAACAGGCCCGGTACGTCAATCGTGAGCGGTTCGGCGTTCGGCACGGTCACGGTCCATTCTTCACCAGCTGCGGCGGAGAGGGCGCGGCGGATAAAGCTGCCGTGGCTGACAGCAATAATCTTCTGGTCGCCCGAGGCTTCAGAGAGTTCACGCACGATATTGCGCAGGGTACGCACCGCACGAATGTACACGTCACGTTCGGATTCCACATTCGGGTAGTAGCGTTCGGGGGCGCGGCGTTCGGGGGCGGGAATGTCCAGGCCCTCACCGGCACCGTAGGCGCGTTCCACCAGCTCGGGGTAAGTCTTGTGCACCTGCAGATCGAAGTGCTCACCGACCAGTTGCGCGGTCTCGTGGGCGCGGGAGAGCGGCGAGGACACTAGCATGGTGAATTCCAGGCCCATGTCGGCGAGCTTCTTGCCGGTGGTGCGTGCCTGCTCGCGGCCGGTGTCGTTGAGCGGAATGTCGGTGATGCCCTGCATCAGGTTCGCCTTGTTCCAGTCGGTCTGGCCGTGACGAATCAGGGTGAGGGTCGTATTCTCGGCGCCCTCCGGTACTTCCTCGGGGCCCAGCTCGGGTTCCAGATGCTGCACGACCAGGCGGTCGATGGCATCGTCCAGGTACTGCAGGGGCACCTCGGTCAGGGAGGCGTTGGCCGGGATCGGGTAGATACCGTCCTCGTTGAGCAGTTCGGGGTGGCGCTCAGCGACCAGGGCGGTCACGACCATGGCAATCAGCATGCCGTGCGCGGCGACCACAACGGTCTGGCCCTCATATTCGCGGCGGACGCGGTTCAGCGCCGCGAGGGAGCGGGCGAGGAAGTCCTTCTTCGGTTCCACGTTGAAAGCGTTGTTGGACTGGCGGGAGGCGAGAATCAGCTCGGGGGTAGCGATCTGGCCCTCCAGGTCGCCAAAGGAACGTTCCTGGAAGCCGTCAACGGCACCGCGGTAGGGTACGCCCAGGCCTTCGGCTACGATTTCGGCGCTTTCTACGGCACGGGAAAGGGGCGAGGAGACGATAGCGTCCACGGCGGTGCCCTCAGCTGCTGCCTGCTGCAGGGCACCGATAGCGGTGCGGACCTGCTCTCTGCCGGTGTCGTTGAGGGGGATGTCGGTGCCGCCTTGGAAGCGGTGGTCAATGTTCCAGTCGGTCTGGCCGTGGCGTAGGAAGATGATGCGGGTTCCTGCCTCGGGGTCGGGTACCGGAGTGATGATGGGGGTGTTCTGTGCGTCGGTCATCCTTCTAGTATGGCATTGCCCCCGCGCAGTTCAAGGGGGCAAGAGGCGTATTCTCTCATGAAGCGCACTCATACCGCGGTATGAGCTGCGGGGTGGTTGAGCGCCCGGTCGGGCAAATTTTTTCAGGGTTTTCCCATATTTTTCAGCCCCCAGACGGAGGGATGAGCCGCCAAGAAGCTGAGATGATAGAAGTGTACTTCCGTTAGTTCATACCCAATGAAGGTTGTCATGACGCAGAATCCTCAATCCCAGAACCATCCTCAAACCCAGAACCCGCAGTTCCAGGCTCAGAACCCGTACTCAATGACCCCTCCGCAGGCGGTGCAGCCTGCCGGTCAGTATTCCGCTCAGCAAGGTCATCCCCAGCAGGGTCAGCCCGGCCAGCCCGGCCAGCAGGGCTACTACCAGAGTCAGCCGCAGGGCTACCCGGCTCAGGCACCTCAGCAGATGCAGCAGGCGCCCTTCGCGCGCGGCGCGATTATTTCTGCCCGTAACCTGCACAAGTCGTACGGCAATAACCCGGTGCTGCGTAACGTGAGCCTCGATATTTACCCCGGCGAGTCTGTAGCGATTATGGGTCCTTCCGGTTCCGGTAAGACCACCCTGTTGCATGCGCTCTCGGGCATTATCAAGCTCGATGCCGGTTCTGTGCTGTTCAACGGCCCGGCCGGTCAGGTGGCGGTGGAGTCCCTCAGCGAGCGTGAGCGCACCTCCCTGCGCGCTAACTCGTTTGGTTTCGTGTTCCAGCAGGGTCTGCTGGTTCCCGAGCTGACCGCGGAGGAGAACGTCTCCCTCGCCGCGATGATTGCCGGTGTTCCCCGCCAGCAGGCGCGTTCCATTTCGGCTGATCTGCTGAACCGTCTGGGTTTGGGGCAGATGCTGGATCGCCGTATGGGTGAGATGTCCGGTGGTCAGGCTCAGCGTGTGGCGATTGCCCGCTCCCAGGTGAACGGTGCCCCCGTGACTTTCGCGGATGAGCCGACCGGCGCACTGGATTCGAAGACCGCCCGTGAGGTGATGGCGCTGTTGCTGACCATGATTCCGCAGCAGGGTAAGACTCTGCTGGTGGTTACTCACGACCCGAACGTGGCGGCGGCGTGCTCCCGCGTGGTGTACCTGCAGGACGGTCAGATCGTGAGCGACCAGCGCAATAGCCAGGGCGGTGTTCCCGCTTCCCAGAACCACGCTCAGAGCTTCGGCGCTCAGTCTCAGGCAGGTGCATAATGCAAATCTATGCTCTACTCGCCAAGCGAACCCTATGGAGTTCGCAGGCGATTCTTCCCGTGCTGGCTTTTGCCGCCTCCTCGGCGCTGTTTTTGACGGTTGCCGGTGGTGTTCAGGCGCTGAGTACTTGGCTTGAGCACGCCAACGTTGACCACGAAATGATCAACCTGATGGGCATTCAGAAGCTCTACATGGGTTTGGCGTGGGTTGCCGCTCTGGTGCTGATTGTTCCGCTCTTTACCTTGGGCGCTTCGGCTGCTCGTTTGAGTGCCCGCCGCCGTGATGAGCGTCTGGCGTCCCTGCGCCTGATTGGTGCCTCCACGACCCTGATTGTGGGTCTGTCTGTTGCGGACGCGCTGGTGTACTCTCTTGTGGGTTTCATCATTGGTCTGTTGCTTTACCTGGTGATGATTTTCCCCTTTGGCGCCCTGCACTTCATGAACGTTCCGCTGGGTGCTGAGAATATGCTCCTGCCGGTGAGCGTGATTTTCTACTGCTTCCTGGGCTGTATGGTTCTGGCGGCTCTTAGCTCCCTGTTCGGTTTGGCGAAGGTTAGCATCAGCCCGCTGGGTGTGCGTACCCGCGCGAAGGCTGGTTCCGCCGGTTACATTTCCCTGGGTATCGGTGTTGTTCTGGTCATTGCCGTGATGATTCTGGCATCGACCTCGAAGGGTTTTAGCATGTTCTCGCCCTTCCAGGACGGCGGTGCTGATAGCGCGATCAAGAACCTCGCCGTCTACATTTCTCTGCCGGGTCTGGGCATGATGTTTGCTATCGACCTGCTTGGCACCTTCCTCGTGTGGGCATACGCAAAGATTCGTGTGCGCATGACCCAGAAGGCGTCGGTTCTGCTGGGTTATCGTGCGGTGCTAGAGTCCCCGCGCGGGGCGTGGCGTCAGGTTTCGGGTGTGGCACTGTCGACCTTCTTGGTGACCTTCTTCGGCCCCATCCTGATTCTGGCGGGTGAGATGAACAAAACGGCGAAGGAGGTAGGCCCCGCCGCCGGCCCCTTCATGACCATCATGTCGGACATGTTCCAGGGCATGCTGCTCATGCTGTTCTTCTCGTACCTGCTGGTCACCCTCTCCGCAGTGTTGAACCAGAGCGCCGCCATTTACGAGCGTGGTTCGCTGTATTCTTCGCTGAATATGATGGGTACCCCCACGAGGATGTTGCAGGCTTCGCGCCTTACCGTGGTTTTCGGTCCGCTGGTGCTCATTAGCGTGGTTTCTGCGCTACTGGGTCTGCCGCTGACGGCGTTGATTGCGGCGCAGGGGCTTTCCGGTGAGATTCTGACGAAGATGTTCGGTATGACCTTCGGCGCTATTGCGCTGGGTTTGGCGCTGGTCTATGTGGGCCTGTTGGCGACCATTCCGTTTATGCGTCAGGTGACTCATAAGCCGGTGTCCGCTCTCTAAGCTGTTTTAGCTTCTGCCCTCCCGTTGCATCCGTTCTGGATGCGGCGGGAGGGTTTCTTCATGTCCAACGTTTGTGTTGCGTGCTTTTGTGCCCTCACCCGGTTTGCACCCTGCATGTTTTCTCACGCACCGGGCCACCGCTTCCATAGCCTAAAGCCCTGTGAGAGACTGACATTATGTTTGAACACACAGTACCCTCCGATTGGTTCCCCCGCTGCGCAATCTTCGACTGCGACGGCATCCTCCTCGACTCCGAGACCGTCTGGAACGATGTGCAGCGTGAGCTTTTCGCCCGCTGGTCTGTTCCCTTCACTGAGGAGGTCGAGCACCGCCTCACCGGCCTGGCGGCAGCCGACGTCGCGCAGGAGCTTGCACTGCTCTCCTACGAGGCGCAGAACGGCCAGAAGCCGGACACCGCCTCCGCAGAGTACGCCGAACACCATGAACGCGTGATGAAGGACCTGCTCACCACCGAGCACGAGGTCATCAGCTCCGGCGTGGACCTGATTGAGGGTGCGCAGAAGTTCCTGGGCTTCCTGAGCGAGCACATGCCGGTTGCGGTGGCGTCGAACTCCACCGCGAACATTCTGACCCTGAAAATGGAAAGCTACGGTTACGCCCCGCTGGTGCGCACCTGGGTCAGCAGCAACGACGT
>NZ_KV808406.1:235735-264026 GCF_001812285.1 Rothia sp. HMSC065B04 | reverse complement strand
TGGTGCGCACCTGGGTCAGCAGCAACGACGTTCCGGCCGGTAAGCCCGCCCCGGACATGTACCTGGAGGCGGCACGTCGCCTCGGCTTTGAAGGTCACGAGGCGCTGGCGTTCGAGGACTCCCCCGCGGGCGCGCAGGCGGCACGTGACGCCGGTACGAAGGTCATGATTTACGTTCCGGAAGGCACCGACCCGGCAAAGGCACCGGCCGGTTTTGGGCGCTTCGATTCGTTCAATGACCCGCAGCTCTGGGAGGCGGCACGCACCTGGATCGCCAAGCTTGAGGCGGCACAGCAGTCTGAGGCAGCTCAATAGTCTGAGGCAGCGCAGAACTAAGCACGTACCGCAGACGCCTCACCGCGCCACCGCCTCACCTGATAGGCAGTATCAAGAAAGACCCCCGGTCTGCTCCTCAAGGAGCAGACCGGGGGTCTTCTATGCTTATCAGCTGCCTCTCTAGCACCCGCTCTTGTAGCCCTTTGACCTCATCAGCACTTTCGCAGAGCGCTACTTTTCCAAAGTCTCACTAAACGGTACCAATACAAAACATCACGAGAACCTGAACATTGGCAGGTTCTCGTGATGCTAGGTGTTTTAGAACTCCAAGGATGCTTATTTCGGCTGTTGCTTATAGAAAACAAAAGCGTACAGGATACTCATAAGTAGAACTACAACCTGAGCCAAAGGGTCAAGCCAATACACTTGTAAAATTACCACAGCCAACATAAAAAATACGGATTTTATGAAGGATGCCGCAGGTTGTACGTAGTTCTTATTTGCACGATATGCAGAGTACCCAACAAATCCACAAAGAATTAAAATACTGGCAACATTATAAAACATTATATCATGCGAAGATGTAAAATAATAGAAAGAATAACCTGCGAAACATAATTCAGGTACCGGTATGTATCTAGTGTCGACCAACTTAATCACCTCAGATATTTATTCAATTTTTGCTTTCAGCGGTGGTATACCCCAATCTGCGTAGAACGCGATTCCACGTCCTTCTATACCGGCTCCGACATCCGACAATAGCTGTTGATGATATCTCTAGTTTAATGTGAGCCGGAATACTTTTATGATATCAATTAGCAAAATGGGAGTCAAGATTATTTTAGTAACGATTCAATAATAATTTGCACCACTACAAACTATAGTATTTAGCTGCTAAAGCTCCCAGCCCGTTCTCTCTCCTCAGCAAACTTGCATCCTAAGTCGTCTTAATGCGCTTCAGATGCTCCTCTGCCTTAAACATTTCTAGGTTCTTATCGCAGATACAGCGGTAAACAGTCTTCACTTCCCCTGCTGCTTTCACCCACCTCTCTTCTTCTTTCCTACGTGCGTATGCTTTTTTCGCTGGTGCGCACCTGGGTCAGCAGCAACGACGTTCCCACCGGTAAGCCTGCCCCGGATATGTACCTGGAGGCGGCGCAGAACTAAGCGGCATCCGCCCTCCACCTCGTAGCAGCATAAAAAAGACCCCCGGCCCGCTCCTCAAGGAGCAGACCGGGGGTCTTCTATGCTGTATCAGCCGTACCTACAGTACCTACAAGGCCTACAAGGGGCACGAGCTTATCGGCGCATAACCTTCTTGGCCAGGAAGTTACCGAGGAACTGAACCAGCTGAACCAGGACGATAATAATCGCCACAACAGCCCAGGTGATCTCATCGTTAAAGCGCTGGTAGCCGTCCACAATCGCGATCTTACCCAGACCGCCAGCACCCACGTAACCGGCCATAGCGGACATATCCACCACGCCAATGACGAGGAAGGTGTAACCGAGGATCAGCGGGCCAAGCGCCTCCGGAATCATCACGGTGAACAAGATGGTCAGCTTTGAAGCGCCCATCGCACGCGCCGCCTCAATCACGCCCGGGTCAATGGAGACCATGTTCTGCTCCACGATACGGGCAATAGCGAATGCAGCACCGAAGCTCATCGCGAAGACCGCCGCATTCACGCCCAGGCGGGTACCCACCACGGCGCTCGTCAGCGGGCCCAAAGCCGCAATCAAAATAATGAACGGAATCGGGCGAATCACGTTCACCAGAATGTTCAGGACCGTGTACACAAAGCGGTTCTGGAAGATGTTGCCCTCACGGGTGGTGTACAGCAGAGCACCCACAATCAGGCCAACCAGCCCGGCGCACACCATGGTGATAGTCACCATGTAGAACGTATCGCCGATAGCCGGGAGCAGCTTCTCGGGCAGGAACTCGGACCAGTCCGTCTTAGACGCAGCCAGCGGAAGAGTAGTAGCAAACATTTAGCGCACCTCCTGCACGCGGGCAACGGTCTTCAGTTCGGCAACGGCGGCATCAATGCTGGTGATTTCGCCAAGGAGTTCCAGGGTGAGGGTACCGTACGCCTTACCCTGCAGGGTCTCAATACCGCCGCCCACAATGTTGAAGCGGACGTTACGGGCACCCAGGTAGGACAGCACCTTACCGAGCTCCTGGTTACCCTCCACGATTTCAACGTTGATGAGGTAACCCTTGTGGTTTGCGCGCAACTCAGCCGCTTCCTTGCCGGTGGGGGCGAGCTTGACGGTGGTCGCAACAAACAGCTTTGCCACGTCGGTCTGCGGGTTGGAGAAGACGTCGTAGACGTTGCCCTGCTCCACCACGCGGCCAGACTCCATGACAGCCACACGGTCAGCGATGCTGGAGACCACGTCCATCTCGTGGGTAATCACCACGACGGTCACACCCAGTTCACGGTTCACACGCTTAAGGAGCGCAAGAACTTCATGAGTGGTTTCCGGGTCCAGCGCGCTGGTGGACTCATCCGCCAGCAGCAGGGCGGGGCTGGTCGCGAGCGCACGAGCAATACCCACACGCTGCTTCTGACCGCCCGAAAGCTGGTTCGGGTAGTGGCCTGCACGGTCGGCAAGACCCACGAACTCGAGCATTTCCAGGGCGCGGGCACGGCGGTCCTTCTTAGACCAGCCGGCAATCTTCAGCGGGAACTCAACGTTACCGAGCACGGTGCGGGAGTTCATCAGGTTGAACTGCTGGAAGATCATGCCGATATTGGTGCGTGCTTCACGCAGTTCGGAGTCGCGCTTACCGGAAATCTCGAAGCCACCGACGGTCAGGGTGCCGCTGGTGGTGGTTTCCAGGCCGTTAATGAGGCGGACCAGGGTGGACTTACCGGCGCCGGAGTAGCCGATAATTGCAAAGATTTCACCGCGGTTAATGGTGAGGGAGACGTTGTCGACAGCAACTACCGCCTTGGGGCCATTGCCGAAGACCTTGGAGACTCCGTCCAGAACCACCATGGGCGAGGTGCTGTCGCCGAAGCTCTGTGCCAGTTCACTCATAAATATGTATCCGTAAATGTCGTGGTTGGGGCGCTAAAGGGCATTAACGCCGGTACGCAAAGGACGGTAAGCCTGTCGTGACCCGCATCGGGTGCTTAGACTTACCGCCTTTGCGTATGCCTAGAGGAGGCGTTTATTTAGAAGATTACTTCTTGGCGCGCAGCTTGGCTTCTTCGTTAGCCAGGGACTGACGCAGCTCGTCGGTGCTCACGTTGACCTCAACAGCGGTGCCGCGGGTTTCTTCCTGAACAACATCCATGACGGGCTTGGTGTGGAAGATTTCAACAATCTTCTTGTAGGTCTCGTCGTCAGCCTTGTCCTTCTGAGCAACGAAGAGGTTCACGTACTTGATTGCCGAGGGGTCGGTCTTGGGGTCGTCCTGAGCCAGTGCGTCTGCGGGCTTCAGGCCTGCATCCTTGAGGAAGTCGTTGTTGACGACTGCGCCGTCAGCGGACTCCATGCCGACCACGGTCTGGGTTGCGTCGACGGGGGTGACCTTCACCTTGGAGTTAGCGGTGTCCACGTCGTCGATGGTGGGTGCGTCAACATCAGCGTTCTTGAAGGTAACCAGACCGTTGGTCTTCAGCAGCTTCAGAGCGCGTGCTTCGTTCACGGTGTCGTTCGGGATAACGATCTCGCCGCCCTGGGGGATGTCAGCCAACTTGGAGTGCTTCTTGGAGAACAGAGCCATCGGGTAGATAACGGTCGGGCCGACAATCTGCAGGTCCTTCTTAGCGCTCACGTTGTAGTTGGACAGGTACGCGATGTGCTGGAAGCGGTTCATGTCGATGTCACCGGCGTCCAGTGCGGGGTTCGGCTCGGTGTAAGCGCTGAACTCCTTGAACTCAATGTCGATACCCTGCTTCTTAGCTTCTTCCTTCAGGGTCTTGTTGAACTTCTCAGAGCCAACCACACCGATGGTGACCTTCTTGGATGCGGAAGAGGAGGAAGAGGAGGAGTTGGTGGAACCGCAGGCTGCCAGGCCAAAGACCATGGGGACAACTGCGAGAGCAGCAGCAAACTTCTTCACGGCTATGAATCTTTCTGTTGAATGATGATGCGTTCCGCCGGGTGCTCACGTTGGTACTAGCACATCCGATGGGAATGATGATGGGACAATTACAGCACGCACAAGGGCGGGTGTGGAAGTTAAGAGCTATTCATGAGACACAGAACGTCAAGGTCGTCATATTTTGTCACAATTCGTCATGCGGTGATTATTTGCCAGGTCACAAAGCGTCATTGACGGTGTATTCAGGCGCACACATAACGCCGGCTCGGGTACAAAAACCCAAGCCGGCGTCCATAGTGTCCACCCATTACGGGCGGGCGGGCAGTCAACCGGTGCTACTGGCAACCAGTACTACTGATCGAACTCGCCCGAAGCAATCAGCTGCTCACGCACCTTACGGCGCAGAACCTTACCCAGCATCGAACGGGGCAGATCATCCACCACCACGATGCGGCGCGGAACCTTATAACGGGTCACCTTCGAATAGCAGTGCTCACGCAGAGTATGCTCCTGCACCACCCGGCCCGGGGCGGCAACCACAGCGGCAACGACCATCTCACCACCGGCGGGCAGCGGAATACCGACGACCGCCGCATCCGCGACCATGTCGTGCTGCTTGAGGGCGACCTCAACCTCCGTCGGGGAGACGTTGAAACCGCCGGTAATAATAACTTCCTTAATACGGTCGACAATCTGAATGAAGTAGTCCTCATCCAAGCGCACAATATCGCCGGTACGCAGCCAACCCTCGGGAGTGATGGTCTTCGCCGTCTCGTCCTCACGCTTCCAGTAGCCAGCAAAACGCTGAGGGCCCTTCACCCACAGCTCGCCCTCTTCGCCCTCGGGCACGTCCTCACCGGTCTCCGGGTCCACCACACGAATATCGGTGGAGGGGAACGGAACACCAATAAAACCGGCACGGCGAGTGTCATTGAGCGGGTTGCAGGACACCAGCGGCGCGCACTCGGTCAGGCCGTAGCCTTCCACCATGAAACCGCCGGACGCTTCCTCCCACTCGGCAACCAGCTCAGGCGGCAGGTTCATCGCACCAGAAACCGCGTAACGGATACCCTCCAGGGACACGCCGCGCTTCTTCGCCTCATCCATCAGGCGGCGATACACCGGCGGAACCGCAGGAAGAATGGTCGGGCGGGTCTTCTTCATCGCCTTCAAAATCAGGTCCATGTCCACGGTCGGGAACAGCACCAGGCGGGCACGGCACAGCGACGCAATCGTTACGCCCAGGGTCATACCGTACGCGTGGAACAGCGGCAGAACCGAGTAAATCACCTCGTCATCGCCCGGGTTGATCCATGCCTCACCCATGCGGCCGTTAGACTCCAGGTTGCGGTGCGTGAGCATCACGCCCTTCGGCAGACCGGTCGTACCCGAGGTGTACTGCAGCAGCGCAATATCGTGCGCCGTCGGGCGGCGATGCGACGGGTCAATACGCTCGCTCTTCACCAGCTGAGCCCACGGCACCGTACCCGGCGCAGGACCGGTCAGCTTCTCACGCGAAGCACGCGCGCTCTTCAACGGCAGCTTCAGCGCGGTACGCATCAGCGCGGGCATCGCCGAAATCATGTTCACCGAATAAATATGGTTCGGGCGGATATCCGCCGGAAGACCCGTAATATGCGAGGCGATCTTATCCCACACAATCGCGACCTTCGCGCCGTGATCCTCAAACATGTGGCGCAACTCCGCGCCCGTGTACAGAGGGTTATGCTCCACCACAATCGCGCCCAGGCGCAGAATCGCGTAAAACGCCGCAATATGCTGAGGGCAGTTCGGCAAGATCAGCGCCACACGGTCACCCGCCTGCACACCAGCCACACGCAGACCCTCCGCAGCACGCTCAATCTGATCCCCCAACTCGGCGTAGGTCGTGGTCGCGCCGAAGAACTCCAGCGCCACCTTGTGGGGTACGGTGCGGACCGCCTCGTCAATGAGGTGGCTCAGCGAGGTTTCGGGCAGCTCAATATCGCGGGCAGTCCACGAAGAATAATTCTTCAACCAGGGGCGATGCGCCAACGGATGCGCACCAGCCGATACGCCAGCGGGCGATGCAGGTGCCGCCGCATCCTGCAGGTTCGTGTTCTTCTGAGCCTCAGTCATGCATTGATTGTGCCTTCCCACACCCTCACGCTTCAACTCAGCACCGTTTCTTTCCACGCTGAAAATCACACGGTACACCCGCCCCAGATACCGCAATAAACACCGAAACACTAAGGCAGAACCCCGCAACTCTGGGATACTTAAAGCATGAGTAAACGACAGCAAGACATCACTGACGAGCAGTTCAAGAAGCTCCTCCGCGAAATTTCCAAACGATTCGCTATCGCCGGAGGAGTCGTCATCCTGTTCGGAATGGCCATCATCGCACTTGCTTACCTTCTGGGAGGAGCCCACTAATGCACACCCCGCAGCGCCCCAACGGCGACATCTTCAACCGCATGGTCTCCGGCGCCGCCTACATGCCCGACGCCGAATGCGCCGCGCAGACTAAGCGCATCCACGCTGCAACCGTCCTCGCCGAAGAACACTACGCACGCGGCGAGCAGGCACAGGCAATGCACGTCTACCGTGAACACCTCGGCCACCTGGGCGAGCACTCGCACATCCGCCCCGGCGCACGCTTCGACTACGGCGTGAACACCTATATTGGTGACGGCTCCTTCTTCAACTTTGGCTGCGTCTTCCTGGACGTCTGCCCGATCCGCATCGGCTCCACCGTGCTCGTCGGCAACAACGTGCAGTTCCTCACCCCCACCCATCCGCTCAACCCGGTCGACCGCGCCGCATACTGGGAAGGTGGCGAGCCCATCACCGTTGAAGACAACGTCTGGATCGGTGGCGGCGCTATTATCCTGGGCGGTGTGACCATCGGCAAGAACTCCGTGATTGGCGCGGGCACCGTCGTCACCAAGGACGTCCCGGCTAACTCCCTCGTGGTCGGCAACCCCGGCCGCGTCATCCGTACCCTGGACGAGAACGAACGCCCGGCATACCCGCACACCTACTCCGCAGAAGCCCTGGAAGAAGCACGCGCCTTCTACGCTGACCGCAACCGCTAAATCAGCACCCAGGACTAGAATCCAAAGGATTTAATGAACGCACAGAACAACACCCCGCAGCAGCGCCCGACCGCCGCGGCGTCCACTCCCACCGAAAGTGACCTGTGGGAGGCGGCATTCTCCTCCGACGACCCCACCGTGGTTCTGACCGACGAGGACCTGAACGCCGCACGCCGCGCCCACGAAAAGGCGCATGAGTCGGCCTCTTCGGCGCAGTCCTCCGCACAGTCCTCGCAGGATGCGACCCGCCCCCTCACCGAGGCGGCTACCGCAACCCAGCCGCTCCTCTCCCCCAGCGTTACCTCGCAGGGCGCGGAATCCGGTGCTGACTTGGGCGAACCCGCTACCGATAACCTCAGCTGGCTCGACAAGCCTGCGGCCCCCAGCACGGACAACGTACGCGGCGGCGCAACCCCTGCCCCCGCTACCCCACCTGCCGCCGCTGCAAGCTACGAGGTGCCCGCACCCGGCAACGCCCATGCGGCATCGAACGCCCCGCAGGCTACCCCCTCGGCAGATGACCACTTCGTCATCCCCGCCCCCGCAGGTGATGCCGCTGGCTCGGAACCCATCCTCACCGCCGCAACCGCGCTGTCCATGCAGAAGAGCCGCTACTCCCGCATGCACCTGCTGCCCGGCCTGCTCGGCTGGCTGATTACCATCTCCCTCATGGACGGTGGCCTGTGGGCTATCCAGTCGTGGCTGACCCTGACCGGTCAGAGCGAGTCCATCGAGTACTCTTCAGTGGTCTCCCGACTCTTCAGCGGCGCGTCGAACGCCGTGCCGGTCGCGGTGGCGTTGAGCGTGCTCATCTTCTTCGCCTACCTGGTGGGCGGTTACGCGGCGGGACGCATGGCACGATTCGCCGGCGCGAAGCAGGGCATTGCCGTGTGGCTCTGGCAGATTATGGCGCTCATCATCGGGTCCCTGGCGACCTTCCTCGCGCCTCAGCTGTTCCAGAACGGTGTCGCGTCCCTGTCCCTGCAGAAGCTGATTGCGGGCGATTTCGCGAACGGCCTGCTCGCGGTTCTGCTGGTTCTGGCGTTGAGCTTCCTCGGAGCTATCCTCGGCGGCCTGTGCGGACGCCTGTACCACCGCCGTGTGGACAAGTATCCGAGCGACCAGGTGGCACGCGAGGACGCCTAACTTAGGTTTCTAAGCGCGCACCTCGGCGTTAGAGAATACAGAAAACCTCCGGTACCTTGTGTAAGGTACCGGAGGTTTTCTGTATCTAAATATCTGTATCCTAAACGGCCTCAGCTACCCAGCAATACGGTGCTGACTAGCCCAAATGTGCCGCCTAGTGGTCCAGCAGCAGTGCAGGCTCCTCAAGAATCGCAGCCACATCAGCCATGAAACGAGCCGACAGGTCCCCATCCACCACACGGTGATCGAAGGAACCACCCAGGGTCGTCACCCAGCGAGGAATAACCTCACCATCAACCACCCACGGCTTCTGCTTGATCGTACCGAAGGCAACAATCGCCACCTCACCGGGGTTAATAATCGGGGTACCCGTATCAATACCCAGCGAACCGATGTTCGTAATGGTCAGAGTACCGTTCGCCATCTCAGCGGGCTGAGTCTTACCCTCACGGGCGCGAGTGGTCAGGTTGTTCAGCGCAATAGCCAGCTCACGCAGGGACAGCTCCTGAGCGTCCTTAATGTTCGGAACCATCAGGCCGCGCGGGGTCGCCGCAGCAATACCCAGGTTCATGAAGTGCTTAATCTGGATCTCGCTATCGGTCCAGGTCGCATTGACCTGCGGGTTACGCTCAGCAGCCCAAATGACCGCGGCGGCAAGCACCAGCAGCGGGGTGACTTTCACGCCCTCAAAGTGGCGGGACTTCTTCAGGCGCTTCACGAACTCCATGGTGCGGGAGGCATCAACGTCCACGAAAATCGACACGTGCGGGGCGCTAAACGCCGAAGAAACCATCGCCTTCGCGGTAGCCTTACGCACGCCACGCACCGGGATGCGCTCAATGCGGTCATCGGGGGTGGCTGCGGGCTGCCAGAACGGCTGGCGGGCGCCGCTATGCTGCACGTCGCTCAGGTGCGCCACATAGTTCATGAGGTCCTGCTTAGTCACCTGGCCGCGCGCACCGGTAGCGGTCACATTCGCCAGGTCAACACCCAGCTCCTTTGCGGCAAGACGCACCGGAGGCGGCGCGAGGGTCGGGCGGTGCGGAACCTGCTCGGGAGCCAAAGTCGGCGCGGGAGCCGCTACGGGCTCGGGTGCCAGACGCTGCACCACCGAGTTCAGCGGGGTGTTCTCCACAAAGCGGGAGGCGCGCTCAGCCAGCTCGCTCAGCAGGCCCTGGTTGCGATTCACCGGGTCGGCGGGGGTGTGCGCCACGGGTGCCTGAACAGCCGGTGCGACCGGTGCCGCAGTAGCCTGTGCGGGCTGGGATACGGAGGCGGGGCGCTTGCGGGCGCGGCGCTTCACAGCGTCCGCCTTGGGGCCGGAACCGACCAGTGCGGTGCCGGATTCAGTCTCCGCTGCGGCGGGTGCCGCCGGGGTTGCGGGTGCGTTGTCGCCGCCGGAGATACTGATGATTGGGGTGCCCACCTCAACGGTTTCGCCTTCGGCAACGAGCAGCGCCTCGACGGTGCCAGCGAAGGGCGAGGGAAGTTCTACGACGCTCTTCGCGGTTTCAATTTCAACGAGGACGTCGTTGATGGCGACCTCGGTGCCGACGGCAACCTTCCAGCTGAGGATTTCTGCTTCGGTCAGGCCTTCACCCACGTCAGGGAGCGGGAAAATCTGGGACATTTTTACCTCTCACTAGGGCATATACCCTATACGGAATATTCTGTGCGGGCTTGCAACCCGCCATAGCGCAACACACTGATACGTCAGATCAGGGAATGCCTAGTAGTCAAAAGCGCGGTCAACCGCCTCAAGAATACGGTCAATATCGGGCACGTACTCTTCCTCAACGCGGGAAATCGGGTACGGCATGTAGTAGCCGCCCACACGAATCACCGGCGCCTGCAGGCTGTAGAAGCAACGCTCCGTAATCGCCGCAGCCAACTCACCACCCATACCACCAAAGGTCGGCGCCTCGTGCGCGACAATCAGGCGGCCAGTCTTCGCCACCGAAGCAGCAACGGTCGGCACATCCAGCGGCGAAATCGAGCGCAGGTCAATGACCTCAATCGAGCGGCCATCCTCCACGGCAGCCTCCGCAGCAGCCAGAGCAACCGGCACCAGCGGACCGTACGCAACAATCGTCGCGTCCGTACCTTCACGCACCACCTGGGCGCTAAACGGATCAAAGGAGGTGTCGCTAAAGTCCACTTCACCCTTGAGCCAGTAGCGGCGCTTAGGCTCAAAAATAATGACCGGGTCGGGGCACTCAATCGCCTTGCGGGTCATCCAGTACGCCTCGTGCGGGGTCGAGGGGGTCACAATGCGCAGACCCGCAGTGTGGGCGAACAGCGCCTCCGGGGACTCGGAGTGGTGCTCCACCGAACCAATCACGCCACCGTACGGAATGCGGATAGTCACCGGCACCGTGTACTGCTTATCGGTGCGGTTGTGAATCTTCGCCAGCTGGCTCGTGATCTGGTTGTATGCGGGGAACACGAAGCCGTCGAACTGGATCTCCGGCACGGGGCGGTAGCCGCGCAGCGCCATACCGATGGAGGTGCCGATAATGCCGGACTCACCCAGGGGCGCATCCATGACCCGGCGGTTGCCGAAGCGCGCCTGCAGGCCCTCGGTCACACGGTACACGCCGCCGAGCTTGCCGATATCCTCACCGAGCATGACGACGGTGCGGTCGGCTTCCAAGGCATCTTCTAGGCCGCGGGTAATCGCCTTGGCGAGGGTCAAACGTTCAATTTTCTCGCTCATGCTTACTCCTCTTCAAAGCCTGCAACGTAGTTACGATAGAACTCGCGGTCGTCTTCCACCTGCTGGTGTTCCTGCACGTAGACGCGGTCGAAGAAATACTCAAAGTCGGCAACCTCAGAGTTCAGCACTGCCTCACGCACGCCGTTCGCGACCTGCTGCGCAGATTCTGCAACCTCTTCGAAGAAGGCATCATCGGCGTAGCCCTGCTCGCGCAGGTACTTCTCAAGGCGAATCATTGGGTCGCGGCGCAGGGGACCTTCCAGGTCGGCATCGGTGCGGTACTTGGTGGGGTCATCCGCGGTGGTGTGCGGGCCGAGGCGGTAGGTCTCAGCCTCAATCAGCACCGGGCCTTCGCCGGCGCGAATCTTTTCCATGGCGTAGCGGGTTGCAGCCAGCACGGCGAGAACGTCGTTGCCGTCCACGCGAATACCCTCGAAGCCGTAGCCTGCGGCGCGGGTGGACACCGGCACGCGGGACTGCACCTCGAAGGGCACGGAGATAGCCCAGCGGTTGTTCTGCACGAAGAAGAGCACCGGCGCGTTATAGGAGGCGGCAAAAACCATAGACTCGTGCGCGTCACCCTCGGTGGAGGAGCCGTCACCGAAGTAGACCGCCACGGCGGGCTTCTGGGTGTCCTCGGCGGGGTCGGTTGCCTGGCCCTGACCGGTGCGGCGGATGCCGGTTTCAGCCTCGATGTCGGCGTCGAAGTTCAGACCCATGGCGTAGCCGACGGCGTGCAGGGTCTGGGCAGCAAGCACCTTGGTGTAGGTATGGAAGTTGTGTGCCTTCATGTCCCAGCCGTGGGTGGTGGAGCCGCGGAAGATGGTGATCAGGTCGCGGAAGTCCACGCCACGCGTCAGGGCGACGGCGTGCTCGCGGTAGGAGGGGAAGATGTAGTCGTTGGGTGCGTAGGCGAGTGCGGAGCCGACCTGTGCAGCTTCCTGGCCTCGGCTGGGCACCCAGAGGGCGAGCTGGCCCTGGCGCTGCAGGGCGGTTGCCTCGTCGTCGAATCGGCGGGTGGTGTACATGAGGCGGTATGCCTCGCGCAGGGTGTCTGCGTTGACGTCTTCGATGTACCGGCTGTAGGTGGGGTGTTCGTGTACGGTGCCGTTTTCATCCATGAGCTGGATGCGTTCGGGCACTCCGGGGTACTTGTCGTTCTCGTGCATCTAACCTCCACACGTGACGAGGGCTTGCCCTCAGCGGCTTGGGTTTTAGTCTCAACTTTCACCTGATGGTGCAGGGTTTGAGGTGTTCCGGCAAGCCTGTGAGGGTCTGGGCATATATAGTTACCAGTCTACTCTTTTCGGCTTTATCTCGCGGCAGTTACGCTGATAACGCAGTGTATTATGCCCTGTCATTCACTATTTGAACATCATTAAATTAAACCTCCCATATATTCTTTTTTGAGAATATATGGGAGGTTTAATTTAACTATTGAGAGCTTTTTCGGGTCATCATTTTTTCCGCGCGAGAACCATTTGAAAAGCCCAAACAAACCTCGACAAGGGAAAATAGTACATTGTTCAATTAGGGTCGAGCTGGTACCCCCACCCCTTCACAAGACGCTCTAGAGCCCCTTCGCGAAGACCTCACAGAGCGAGAGGAAACGGTCATTCGCCTCCACCTCACCAATGCTCACGCGAACACCCTCGGTACCGAACGCACGCACCGACAGCGCATGCTCAGACATCAGCTGCACAAACTCACCCGTGCGCTCCCCCAGAGGCAGCCACACGAAGTTCGCGTAAGTGCTCGGGAAATCGTAGCCCAGCTCGCGCAGTCGAGCGGTCACGCGCTCACGCTCAGCGACCAGGTGTCTCACACGCTCCATCACCGCATCCTCATGCTCGATGGAGGCGATAGCCGCCGCCTCAGCCAGCGCCGTCACGGCGAACGGGGTTGCCGCCACGCGCAGGTGCTGCGTAATCTGCGGGTGCGAAATTGAGTAGCCCACGCGCAGACCCGCCAGGCCCTGTGCCTTGGAGAAGGTGCGCAGAATGATGACGTTCTCGTAGTCGCGGTAGATGTCCATGCCGTTCAGCGGGGCTTCTTCACCCTCCGGAACGGTGGAGGCGGCGCAGAACTCAAAGTACGCCTCATCAATCACCACGGGAATGTGGGCGGGCACCTTCGCCAGGAACGCACGAATCTGACTCTCGGTGACGGCGGGACCGGTCGGGTTGTTGGGGGTGCAGACCAGAATCAGGCGGGTGCGGTCGGTGATAGCTGCCGCCATGGCGTCCAGGTCGTGTGAGCCGTCGAGCAGGTTCGGCACCTGCACGCTGCGAGCACCCATGATGCCGACAAGGATCGGGTACGCCTCGAAGGAACGCCAGGCGTAGATGACTTCGTCCTGCACGCCGTCGGCGTTAACGCCCGCGAAAGTTTTGAGGATCTGGTTGAGCGCACCGAGGCTACCGGCACCGGTGACGATGTCGTCAGCATCCACGCCCAGTCGTGCGGAGAGCTTCTGGCGCAGGGCGGTGGAGAGCGGGTCGGGGTAGCGGTGCGCGGTCGCAAATTCTGCGAGGACGCGCGCAACCTCGGGTACGGGGCCCAGCGGGTTCTCGTTGGAGGAGAGCTTGTACTGGGTGAGGCCTTCAACGGGTGCGGGCGGCTTGCCTGCCGCGTAGCTGGGCAGGGTGTTGAAGACGGGGCGGACCGGGATATTGGCGTGTTCAGCTGACTGGCTCATGGTTCCAGTATGTGCCTGCGGGCGGCTCGGAGGCTAACGCTTCTCACCTGGAGAGCAGGTCGCGAGCAAGCTGTACCTGTGCAGGTAGCAGAGACTAGCCGCGAGCGCTGTACGCATAGATGGAGGGGCGCCGCCGGGGTTGTTCCCAGCGGTGCCCCTCCTTTTCTCTTCTCTACTCTACTCGTCCCCTCCACCCTCCACCGAGCCGTCAAGATTGGTTCTTGAGGCTGGGCTTTTAGACCATCAGGGGTTCACGCTCCTCGATGGGAGTCAAATCCTCGGGAGGGCCTGGTGCGCGGAACCCGGGGTCGATGTTCTCGGGCGGAGTCGGTGCGAGGAATCCCGGGTCAATGCTCTTGGGCCGGAGCATGGGCGCGGGTTTCAGCCCCGGCAGAGTGGGGATGAGCGACTCAACGCCGTCGTAGTCTCCGCCCTGCCCGGCTCCGAAGATTGGAGGATTCTTGAGCGCGGAACCTACATTAGGGAGCTGCAGGCGATCGATGATTGGCTGAGTAACAGCCTTTTCGATGTGCGTATGCAGATCTGCAGGTTTGGGCAGAATGTTCGGCGGGATTAGACCTGCAGGGGGTAGCTGCCCCTCTGCCTCGATTCGAGTGGGCATCTTGATGGGCGCAGGCTCCGGACGACTCAGGTCCACCGGCATATTGATGGGGGCAGGTTCGGGGCGACTCAGGTCGCCCGGCATATTGATGGCGGGCGGAATATTCTGCGGGTTGTATCCCTGCAGGAGGGGCACCTTGGGCATCTGCGGCACGGGGGTTTCGGGCCAGGCAGGCTTCGGGTTCTGAGGCTTTTCCTGCGGAGTCGGCTCGGGGTAAGGGAGACGAGGCTTGCCTGCCTCCCATGCGTCTTTAGTCCCTTGTTTGATTTTTTCCGCCTTATTTTTGGCGTCCTGAACGCCCCTAACCTTACCGTCTGTTGCTTGTACAATCACTTCGTCTAGGCCCTGCTCATCAATCTTAACTCCCGACATGTAGGCTTGACCTGTGTAAGCTCCGATACGTGCGATCGTTACTTTAGTTCGTTCAGCCGAGCTGTACCCGTCTGGCATAGCAGAGCCCGAGGTAACCTTCTGTTCCCCCAGCACATACTCTTTACCGTCCATCGCGGCACGCATACCGCCAAATACCGCTCCACTATATCCTTCGCGTTCTAGGGCTTCTCGGTATTTTTCGCCACTATGTTTAGGGTTCTGGACGGTAATTGCTGTATCACGTTCATCAGGACGCCAGCCTCCCTCTTCCCTCCGTGCACTATCCGGAACAATATCGCCTTCACCTTCTACATAATCCACGGCGAAACCACGGCGTTTGGCAGGCAAGCCTCGTAGCGGAGTACCTTGAGCATAGATACCCACGATATTGATTTCCTTAGCAACCTCGAGACTATTAGCCATGTTGTAGGCAATCATGGCTCCCTGACTGAAACCCTCCATGTACACACGGGCACCCTGCGGTGCTCCAGCATCACGGAGAGCCTGCAAAACCATCTGGTAAGCAGAGTTCTTCGTGGTATCTTCACCTAAGGTTTCACGTACGGCACCTGCCGGGTCCATGGGAGAACCACCCAAGGAATTAAAGTTAGTACCCGGAATACTCACGACGTATAGAGCATGGGCGGGGTCGCCTTCGTGTCCTGCTTCGTACATGACGGTGACGAGCACGGCACCGCGTTCACCCTTAGTCGGGTCCTGCTGGGAACGTTCAAACTCCTGGTCCTGCGCCTGAGCCGCCGCAAGCAGGCGATCCGAGCTGGCACCTACAGAGAGCTGGCTTTTCTCGCCACGATGTGCAGCAACACCGTATTGATCAGCTGAGGTAGTGCGCACATTATAAGCTTTTTTCCCAGTAGCCTTGATGAGGCTGGTTCCAGAAAGTCCGAACGCACCACCACCCAGTGCCTTTCGAACAAGTCCTCGCGGAATGCCAAACATGTCTGCAAGGCGGTCAAATGTTCGCTGACGAGCAATTTCGGGGTTCAAATTGGCATCCATATAGGCGGTGAAGCCGAAAAGAATACCCGCTACGAGAGGCGAATACGGAAGCGTCCGAGATGCCGCAAAGTACCCAAGCTCGGGAATGGTGAGCTTCAAGAGGTAGGTAGCTTCGCCGGGTTCTCCGGCGATGAGTCCGCGCAGGTGGTCTCGGGTGCTGCGTCCGTCGGGTAGCTTGCCGTCCTTTGCGATGCCCATGGAGTCGAACCAGCCTGCGACAATATTTTCGGTCTGCAGGTAGGAGCTGTGAGCGGCACGGACAGCAGCTGCGGTGGTGCCGAACTTTGCGGCACTCATACCGAGGTCTGCAGCGACGCCGGTGCAGAGGGCGGCAGCCTGCTGGGCGCGTCCGTTGATGCCGAGGAAGAGCCGGGTTTCAGCGGCGATGCCAAGAATGGGCATGGTGCGGTCGGCGCAGGTGCGGCTGACGGTGTCGAGCCCGTCGGCGATGGCGGGCATTTCTTCAAGGGCGACGCTGATGGTGCCTGCGGTGGGCCCTGCGGAGTTGCTGAGGTCACCGATGGGCGCAACGGTGGGTCCGGTAATCATGGTGTCTCCTAGGGGGAGGTTAGTGGGTTCGGATGAGCGAGCTCAGCCCGTCGGGCAGGTTCACGTGCATGAGTGAATCGAGCGTTGACTGGGCTTTTTGCACGCCTGAGCGGGCGATGATTTCGCCGGGGTTGAGCTTTTCGAGGGCGTCGGCGGCGCTGTCGGCGAGTTTGCCGAGTAGGTTATCTACGGCGGAGGCGGCAGCTTGGATTGCTTGGGCTTTGGAGGTCAGGTCGTTGGCGAGTTCTTCACCGGCGGCGGCGATCATGGCGGCGGTGCCTTCGGCTTGTTCGGCTTGGTTGCGGATTTTTTCGCGATGTTCTTCGAGTTGTCGCCGATAGGCGCGTCCGGCTTCGGATGCCCAGCGGTCGCCGTTGAGTTCGTTGGCGCGTTGGTGTGCGGTGCGGATTTCTTGGGCTTCGGTGCGCATCCTGTGGGCGAGTTCTGCCCCTTTGGCGCGGGCGAGGGTGGCAGCCGCCATGAGCTGTTCGGCGAGGGCGTGGCCGGCGGCGGTGCCGATGCCCATGTGTCCTGCTGCGCGGAGGATATCGGTTGGTTCGATTCTGGGCAGTTGGGGTGCGTGAGGTGGTGCGGTGTCGACGATTGTGTTCACGGGGCGTCCTTTCGGTGGTTGGACTGGTTGTTTGTGCGCCTGTTTCTGTCCTGTGTTTGGGTTTGTTTTAGGCTAAATCTGCCGCGGTGACCGTGCAGGTGGAGTGCGCCAACCTGTGGATAACTCAAGCTTGTTTCGAAAAATTCGCACGTTTTGCGTCCTCAAAACCCAAAAATGCCCCCTCCGCGCCCCCTCGTTTTGTCATATTTCTGTAACTAACCAAGCCGCCCGTCACGTCCATATGCTCTTCCCGCCTCTTTTTTTCAGCGAATTCATGCAAAAATAGAGCTATGTCTCACACCAATAACACCTTCTTGCCTTCTGGCCGTATTGACCTGGGCACCGGCGAACTTGCGCTGGGCCCCCTCGACGGACGCTACGCATCCGTAACCGCGCCCCTGACCAACTACCTTTCTGAGGCGGCTCTGAACCGCGACCGCATCCACGTTGAGGTTGAGTGGTTCATTTACCTGTGCGAGCACGAGGTGCTGCCGGGTCTGTCCCCGCTGAGCGAGGAGCAGAAGAAGGGCCTGCGCGCCATCGTGACCGATTTCAACGCTGATTCTGTGGCGGAGCTGGCTGAGATTGAGGCTGTCACCGTTCACGATGTGAAGGCGGTCGAGTACTACATTGGCCGCCGTCTGGAGGGCCTGGGCCTGGGTCACCTGGTGCCGCTGGTTCACTTCGGTTGCACCTCCGAAGACATTAACAACCTCTCCTACGCGCTGGGTATCAAGGACGCCGTTGAGAACGTGTGGATCCCCGCCGCGGAGGAGCTGATTGATGTTCTGCTGAAGCTGGCTGAGGAAGGCCGCGACGTGCCGATGCTGTGCCGCACTCACGGCCAGCCGGCGACCCCCTCCACTTTGGGCAAGGAGATGGGCGTGCTCGCCTACCGCCTGAAGCGCCAGGTCAAGCACGTGAAGGCGACAGAGTTCCTCGGCAAGATTAATGGTGCGACCGGTACTTACGCCGCGCACTACGCCTCGGTGCCGAGCACTGATTGGCAGAAGATTTCTCGTGGTTTTGTGGAGCACCTGGGCCTGACCTGGAACCCGCTGACCACCCAGATTGAGTCGCACGACTGGCAGGCTGAGCTGTACTCGGATATCGCTCATTTCAACCGCGTGCTGCACAACCTCTGCACCGATGTGTGGAGCTACATTTCGATTGGTTTCTTCCGTCAGATTCCGGTGGCTGGTGCGACCGGCTCGTCGACTATGCCGCACAAGGTGAACCCGATTCGTTTTGAGAATGCGGAGGCTAACCTGGAGCTGTCGAACGCTCTGCTGGATTCGCTGGGTTCGACCCTGGTGACTTCTCGTTGGCAGCGTGACCTGACCGACTCGTCGGCGCAGCGCAATATTGGTGTGGCGTTTGGTCACTCGGTGCTGGCTATCTCTAACGTGGTGAAGGGCTTGCAGCGTCTGGATATTGCGGCCGATGTTATTTCTGCTGATCTGGATTCCAACTGGGAGGTTCTGGCTGAGGCAATTCAGATGGTGATGCGCGCTGAGGCTATCGCGGGTGTTCCCGGCATGGAGAACCCGTACGAGCGTCTAAAGGAGCTGACTCGCGGGCACCGCGTGGATGCAGCTCGTCTGAAGGAGTTCGTGGCTACTCTGGGCCTCTCCCCCGAGGCTGAGGCGCGTCTGTCGGCTCTGACTCCGCACACCTATAACGGTATTGCGGCTCAGCTGCTGGACCATGCGAAGAACGCTTAGTCCGTAGCAAAGATATAAACAAAAGACCCCGGGTCCCTGCATTCAGGGATTCGGGGTCTTTAGCGTGTTGGGTCTTCGCTATGTTCCGGTTTTATGACCGGCGAGGATTTTAGCGGCCGAGCATGCGGTGGTGACCGGTTTCGGTGTCGTTGCCCTTGTCGCGGGTGAAGACCTTGCCTACAGCCTTACCTGCGTCCTTGACGCCCTTGAGCAGGGAGCCAGCCACGCCGGAGGAGCCGTCCGAACCTTCGCCGCCCTGTACGCGCGGTGCACGCGGGGTAATCATGAGCTCTGCGGGGAAGTAGGCGGGCGCGTCGCCGAAGGCTCGGCGGGTGTTGCGCACGACGTCCTTGCCGAGGGTCAGGTTCGCGCCACCGCCAACGACTGCGCCCACGCCGAAGGGCAGGGCACGGCCGAGCAGTGCACCGGTCTGGCGGGTGAGGAAGCGGCGGATGAACATGTTTCGGATGGTACGTTCGACGCTGAACATCTTGCCGCTGGAGGAGTTGCCGAGCAGCATGCCCCACTTGTTGGAGACACCGCCTGCCTTGCCGGTCTGCAGCAGCACGGTGTTCATGAGCTGGGAGCCTTCTTCGCCGAGCATGATTGCCATGACCATGGAGCGGGCGGTTTCGGGGTCGTGTACGTGCACGCCGTGCAGTTCTGCGACTGCCTGGGCGTAGAGTGCGGTGCGTTCGAGGTAGCCGCCGACTGCGAGCGCGGACAGGCTCATGGAGGTGACGGTGCCGACGCCGGGCACGAATGCGGATGCGCCGGTGACGCCGCCGATGGCGGTGATGTCACGCAGGTAGGTGCGGTCGAGGCGCTTGTGGATTTGTTCGGGGGTTTCGTCGGGGTGTGCTTCACGCAGTTTTTTGACGATGGACAGCGCGAGCGGTCGTTGCATGCGCAGTACGTTGTCGAGGGTGGTGGTCAGTGCGGGACGGGGGTTGCCGTCTTCATCGAATAGAGACTTCTTCGGGTCAAGCATGCTCTCAGTAAATCACGGCTTGGTGAATTTTTCCTGAATATGGGGCCTGTGGTGGGGTTTGGGGGGTGAAATTTCACCGAGGGCGTGGAGGTTTTTGATCGCTTGTTAGGGTGTTTTGGTCTTTATTTGCGCCCAATTTTAAAGCGCGTAAAATTGTCGTAGATTACACACTATTCATTGTTTGCATAGTGCGTGACCTGCTTCACGGAGATTCGGGTTGCGCCTGATGACAGATAGCGGCTAATACCTCTTCTGAATCCTAAGGAATACTATGACTTCTTCCACCCATACGCCCAATGCTGCGCGTTCTCCCCTGGCGACTCAGGGGCTGGGTGTTGTGTACGCGACCGGCGCGATTATTTCGGCGCAGTTCGGTGCGGCTCTTGCCAAGCAGCTCATGGGCGATTTGGGCCCCTGGGGCGTGGTCGCTCTGCGCCTGCTGACATCTTCTATCCTGCTGTGGGTGTTCTTCCGCCCGCAGATTCGTTCGTGGACCCGTCAGCAGTGGATGGCGGTCATTGTCCTCGGTGTCGCCCTGACCGGTGCGAATGCCTTCTTCTATGTGGCTATTGAGCAGGTTCCGCTAGCAATTGCGGTGGCTATTGAGTTTATGGGTCCGCTGGTGCTGGCGACGGTTATGTCGCGCCGTAAGCTGGACCTGGTGTGGATTGCTCTGTCATTTACGGGCATGGCGATTCTGACTGCTGAGTCCCAGGCGAAGCCTGAAGATTTCGCGTTGATGGGTGTGGTTTTCGCAATCCTGACCGCTATTTCTCGTGCCGCCTATATTCTGGCGACTGAGAAGGTTGGCGCTCTGATTCCGGGTATGGGCGGCATGGTCGTGGGTAACGTTGTCTCTACCCTGCTGGTTCTGCCGTTCCCGTTCCTGATAAGCGGCAATAACCTGTTGAAGGTCACCCAGGATGTGCACCTGCTGGCTATTGGCTGCCTGATGGGTCTGCTGGCTTCTGCCCTGCCGGCGCTGGGTGAGGTTTCTTCGCTGCGTCTGCTGCCCGCGCACATTTATAGCGTGGTGCTGTCCCTGGAGCCTGCGATTGCGGCGGCTGTGGGTATTGTGATGCTTGGTGAAGCTACCGGCCTGGTTCGTTGGGTTGCTATTGCTCTGCTGGTGGCGGCGAGTATCGGTATTTCGATTTCTCACGCTCGTGCGCAGAAGAAGGCGCAGGAGGACGGCACGCTGGAGGATGCGGACCATTACCTGCCGGGTGCGGTGGATGCGCACGCGGTGGATATTGCGCAGATGGCGACTAACTCTATTACGATTCCGTCGGCTGAACAGATTAAGGCTGACCGTGAGGCGAAGGGCCTCTAATCTACTGAACTGTAGCCGTGTCAACGGCTTCTAGCCCCCACCCCCCCCGGGTAACGAGTAGGATAGTATCTCGTGTTGCCCGGGGGGCGCGCTCTTTAAACGGCGCTATTGGAGCGTTCGTTCTGCCCCGTAGCGGCACAGCATGCACACGTGGAGAAGTACCGCCTTGTGAGGCGCAGGAAGGAGAATCATGCCGCATACTTCATCTCAACGCCCCGCACTGGGCATTATGTTTGTGCTGATGTCCTGCTCATCGCTGCAGTTCGGTGCCGCGTTCGCGATTACTCTTTTCCCGCTGTTTGGTGCTCTAGCTATTAGCGTCAGCCGCCTGGCGATTGCTTCCATAGTGGTGGGTAGCGCCGTGTGGTTGGCGGCGCGTTGGCGTACCCGCCGCGGCGGCGAAATGCCGCCGGGTGCGCTGTCTTGGTCGAAGGAGCAGTGGCGTGCCGTCATCATTTTCGGTATGACTTTCGGTCTGATGAACGGCTTCTTCTATTGCGCGATTGACCACATCCCGATTGGTTTGGCGGTTGCGGTGGAGTTCTTGGGCCCGCTGGCGTTGGCGTCCATGCTGACGCGCAGGCTCCGCGACGCGGTGTGGGTGCTCTGCGCCCTGGCGGGCATGCTGGTGCTCGGCTACGAGGCGGCGGTCGGCAAGGATACCGACTACCTGGGTCTGACGTTCGCGCTGATTGCTGGCGTGTTCTGGGCGCTGTATATTCGCTCGAGCGCGAAGGTGGGTGCCCTGGTTCCGGGTGCGAGCGGTCTGGCGGTTGCGATGCTTGTTGGTGCCGCATTCATTGCCCCGGTGGCAGCGGTTGTTCCGGCTCCTCAGCCGATGTGGAATGCGGCGCAGGATCCGATGCTGCTCCTCATGATTTTTGGTACCGCGATGTTCGCTTCGGTGATTCCCTATAGCGCGGAGCTGATGGCTCTGCGCAACCTGCCGCAGCAGGTGTTTAGCGTGCTGATGAGCATGGAACCGGCGATTGCGGCGATTGCCGGTTGGGCGTTGCTGGATCAGGAGACCGGCCCGATTCGTTGGGTGGCGATTTTCCTGCTGATGACTGCAAGTGTGGGCATTACGCTGACCACCACCAAGGGTAATTCCCACAAGCAGAAGGATGACGGCAAGGATCCCGTCCCCATGCCGCTACCCGAGTAAAGCCAAAGTCCCGAGTAAAACCAAAGTCCTGAGTAAAAATCCAAATTCTGCCGGCGTACGGCGTGCGGCGTACAGAAAGCCCTATAGAAAACTCATAGAAAAAACCGTTGAGGCGGGTACCTGGTTGGTACCCGCCTCAACGGTTTTGTATGTCAGGTTTAGCTCTCGGCCAGCTCGTCCAGCAGGTCGCGGAGCTCATCGGTGGTGAGCACTTCCGCCGGATGCGGACCCATCGCGTACAGCCGGTCCTGGGTGTCCTCGTCCAGCTCGCGGGCGGTGCCAACCAGCACGAGGTTGCCTTCGTTCTGCCCGCTGAGCATGGAGCTCTCGCACAGGCACCACACGTGGTCAAAGACTTCCAGCATGGCGGTTGCCTGCAGCTGGAAGAAGGGCAGACCCGCGTCGTCGCCCACGTTGATGGCGACCATGCCGCGCTCGCTCAGGGCGTCCTTGAGTTCGCGGTAGAAGTCGCGGTTCGCCAGGTGGGCGGGTGCGTCCATGCCGGTGAAGATGTCGAGAATGATCGCATCAAAACCGGGCACGCCCAGCAGTTCGGGCAGGTTCGCCAGCTGCTCGCGGGCATCCCCCACCACAAGCTGGCAGTCGGTGCCTGCGGGTAGCGGCAGGCGGTCCGTCACGAAGCCCATGAGCTCGGGCTCAATATCCACGGCAACCTGGCGGGAGCCGGGGCGGGTCGCCTGAATATAGCGCACGAGGGTGAGCGCACCGGCGCCCAGGTGTGCTGCGGTGATGGGTTCGCCGGCGGGTGCGAGCGCATCCACCGCGTTTGCGATGCGGCGCAGGTACTCGTAGAACACGTAGTCGGGGTTCTGCACGTCCACGTGGGACTGCTCGGCGCCACCGATTTCGAGGACGTAGCCGTGGTCGCTGAACCCGTCGGGGTGAATTTCGGCGCGCTGACCGCCGGAGAGCTGAATGTGTGCCACTACTTCACGCCAGCTTCACGCTTGAAGGTGCTGACCAGGTCATCCACCGAGGAGGAGGAATCCAGGCCCTCAACGACCTTGTCGTTCACGGCGAAGGTGGGGGTGCCCTTCACACCGATCTTCACGGCGTGCTCGTAGTCGCGTTGGATGGGCTTGACGGTGTCGGAGGCGAGTAGGACCTTGTCGAATTCTTCGACGTTCAGGCCCAGTTCCTTGGCGTAGTCGTTGAAGAGGGTGCGCAGCTTATCGCGTTCTTTGATGTTCTTCCAGTCGTTCTGGGTGGCGAAGAGCTTGTTCGCCATTTCAACGTGCTTACCCTGAGCTGCTGCGGCTTCTACGGCGAGCGCGGCGGGTACGGCGTTGGCGTGCATGTTCAGCGGCATGTGACGCACAGTCACGTTCATGATGCCGTCAAGCTTCTTGGCGGCTTCTTCAAACTTAGGTTCTGCCTTAGCGCAGTAGGGGCACTGGTAGTCGGTGTACAGGGTTGCGGTGCCTGCACCGGGTACTTCGCGGTTGAGGCGGTAACCGACGTAGCCGTCATCGGCGGTTGCCGAAGCAGTACCCGAAGGGTCAGCGGATGCCGAAGCGCTCGCGGATGCACTTGCCGAGGTAGCGGCGGTGCTTGCAGATGCGCTCGCCGAACCGCTCGCAGACGCCGATGCGGAAGGCTGGGAGGAGCTGGAACCGCATGCGCTCAGCCCCAGGGCGGCGGCGGGCACTACGCCCAGTAGCAGGGTGCGGCGGTTGAGGGGTGAAGTCATGGTGGTTCCTCTCTCTACGGGTGGCGGGCTGGCCTGTTTGCTACATCTGTGGTTGATTAATCTGTGGTTGATGTGCACTCTGAGGTGCTGTCAGCCGCCGTGGGTATAGGGTTTATTGTATGCCTCTGCCCTGAACTTTCCCTATCTTCGGGCGGGTTTGCGGGGTGAATGCAGTGCACACCATAGCCGCCCTGTCGCCTGCTCCCAGCTGCGGGGCCGGTGTTGAAAGTAATTAGCCTCTCCCCCGCCTTTTTGGTACTATTGCGGGGTATGCACTGTTCACCGGTTGCTTTCGGGCAGTTGAGAACGGCAGCATATGCGCCTCTATAGCTCAGGGGTAGAGCATTTCCCTCGTAAAGAAAAGGTCGTGGGTTCGAATCCCACTGGGGGCTCCACATCCGCCGTAACGCGTGCCGGTTTCCGGTGTGTTGCGGCGGTTTTTAGCATCTGAGAGTTGTCGTTTTCTCGAAGATGTCACCGTCGAACTTTAGGAGATTCTCATGTCTTCTCGATCCGCATCCGCTAAGCGCCAGAGTGGCCGTGCGCAGGCAGGTCGCGCCGCTGCGGGCTCTGCACGCCCGATGAGCCCCACGATGCGTTTTGCTCTGGTGTACGTGCTGGCGCTGGTGGTTTCCCTGGCGGTGTGGTTCTTCTACCGTTCCGTGTATGAGGATGACACCTCGTTCCTGGTGCCGATTGTGATTTCCTTGGTGACTTCGTACGTGTGCGCTCATGCGCTGACGGGCGGCAAATCGCCCCGCAACTAGACCGCCGACCAGCAGCCCGCCAGGCTGTAGCCTCGTGAGGTTTCAGGCAGACAAAAGCCGCGCATCCGGTTCCCCGCTCGGGGGTCGGATGCGCGGCTTTTTACGTGTGTACTTTAGACCAGCGCCTTACTTGGATGCGCGCTGGAAGTCGCTGTCGGTCTTGCCCCACAGGCCGTAGACCTTGGCGAGTTCCTTGACCTTCTTTGCACGCAGGTAGCGCGGCAGGTAGGAGCCGTCGCGGGGGCCGTCGAGGGGCACGTCGAGCATCTGGTGTGCTTCTTCGATTTCGAGCTCGCTCGGGGAGAATGCCGCGTTGATGGTCTCAGCCTGGCGAATGTCGAGGGTGATCTTACCGGTCATGCCGTGGTCGTTCGCGTAGCCGCATGCCTTGGAGAGGTCAGCGCCGTATGCGCCGAGGGTCGGGCCGTCGATGGGGCCGGGCAGACCGCCCAGGGTGGAGGCAATCACCAGTTGCGAACGCACGTAGGCGAGCGCCATGGGGGTTGCGGAGGAGCCGGTGTCGCGGCGGTAGTCGCCTGCGCCGAATGCGAGGCGGAAAGTGCCGATTGCGCGCGCAATTTCGATGGAGTGGTGCACGCCGAGTGCGGACTCGATCAGCGCGATGATGGGGGTTCCGGGGGGCAGCTCGGCTGCGGTGCGGTCAATGTCGGTGGCGTGCTCTGCGGTAGCGAGCATGACGCCTCGCAGGCCCTTCACGTTCTTGAGGGCCTTGACGTCCTTCCACCAGTGTTCGGTGGTGATGGCGTTGATTCGCACCCATGCGACGACGCCGGAGTTGAGCATACGGACGACCTGTTCGCGAGCGGCGTCCTTCTCTTCGGCGGGGCAGCCGTCTTCGAGGTCGATAATGATGGAGTCGGCCTCGGATTCGAAGGCCTCTTCAAAGACTTCTTCGGAGGAGTTGGCGCGCACGAGGAGCCAGGAGCGTGAGAGGCTGGGGCGCAGCTGACGCGCACGCTCATTGCGGTGGAATTCAAACATGGTGTGTGACTTCTTCCGTGAATTGTATATGCATTGGGTTGTGCCGTAGAGGGGCAGGAAAAAGCCTGCGGTTCTTCCGCGCGTACCATCGCATTGTGTCGTCACCTCCATTGTGACGGAACCGCATAAGAAGTGTCCTACACCTCTTCTTTAAGCGTATCGCCTGTTGAGGTGCACATCAAACTAACCCGCCTGTTGACCGCAATTTAGGCCCTGTGTTATGCCTCAATCAGCTGGGTGCGGCCCACGGGGATTCCATCGTCGAAGGTCAGCTTGCCGGCGGCTTCCTTCTGGGCGCGCTGAATCAGACGCTCAGCGTCTTCAATGTGCTGGATGACGGTTTCCACGCGGCGGTGCACGCTCACCTGGCGGTCGCATCCGGTGGCACAATTGCCGAAGCAGCGTGCCATGGCGAGCGCTTCGGCGCAGAGTGCCACGGCGTTGCCCGCCTTGGAGAGGGCGCGGTTCAGGTCGGAGTAGGTGCCGAACGGGGAGGCGGGAATATCGCCGTCGCTGGGGGCGAGGCGGTGCGCTTCCATGGCGACTGCACGCACGCGCGGGATGAGGTCGGCGAGCGCGTTTGCATCCGGCACGATGAGCTCGATCATGGAGTCGGATGAGTCGGTTGCCGCTAGGCGTTCGAGGACCTGGTGGAAGCGGTCGATACCGCGAATGAACCGGTCGTGGGATCGGCGCCAGATGCCTTTGCCGAGCTCGGCGTCGTCGCGGCGCGATTGCAGGTAGCTTTTAAGTCCCATGTGCCCTCCTCTGCGTGGTGTGTGTGCCGTGTTGGTTGGTCGGTGGAGGCTGCCGGCGATGGGCTCTGCGGCGACCCGCAAACCTCCCTATACTTAGGTTACCCTAAATCTCTTTTGGTGACGAGATGTCAGCAGTCAACTGTTTATTTCAAACCCAGATTTTCTTCACGCCGCTCACGCGACGCTCCCCGCAGCGCCAGTCTAAAATGGCACCGGCCTAAAATAGCACCGCAGGGGCGCAGCGATTTCTAGACCATGCGCAGCACAATCTTGCCGCGATGCTGACCGGAGTCGAAGTATTCGTGGGCGGCAGCCGCCTCCTCCATGTCGAAGATACGGTCCAGACCCACGCCAATCCTGCCGGATTCAATCAGCGGCAGCACGTGTTCGCGTACACCTCGCAGAATCTCAGCCTTCTGATGATCCGAACGGGTACGCAGGCTCGTAGCGTGCACCGACAGGCGGCGGGAGAGCATATACCCCAGGTTCACTTCTGCTTTGGCGCCGCCCATCAGACCGATAATGCACAGGTGCCCGCCGTCGGCGAGGGTGTGCAGATTGTCGTCCAGGTACTTTCCGCCCACGACGTCGAGGATGTAGTCAGCGCCGCGTCCGCCAGTTTCAGCCAGCAGAACTTCACGGAACGAATGTTCTGTATAAATAATGGGTTCCGCACCTAGTAAGCGCACATATTCTGCTTTTTCCTCGGTTCCCACGGTTGCAAACACGCGGGTACCTACGGCGAGCGCCAGCTGAATAGCGTGCACACCGATACCGCCGGTACCACCGTGCACGAGCACCACCGCGGGTTCACCGTCTTCCTTGAGGTTTTCGGCGGGGTTCATGCTCATACCACAGGTGAGAACCAGGTTCGAGTAGACGGTTGCCGCGACTTCGGGAATACCGGCGGCTTCGGCAAAACTCAGCTGTTCGGGTACGGGCAGCACGTGGTCGACCGGTACGGTCACGTAGTCGGCGTAGCCGCCTCCAGCGAGGAGCGCCATGACGGGGGTGCCGCAGTTCTCCACGGAGGCGCCTTCACCGACCGCTTCAATGACGCCGGCTACTTCGAGGCCGTAGATGGCGCTCGCGCCGGCGGGCGGCGGGTAGAATCCGCGGCGCTGCAGGGCGTCGGCGCGGTTGATTCCGGCGGCGTGAACACGGACGAGAACTTCGTGGGATCGGGGTACGGGGGCGGGGACTTCGCTGATTGTCAGAGCCTCAGGTCCGCCGTGACTGTTCTCAATAATTGCTCTCATGAGTCCTCCTCATTGCCGGAAGCACCATCGTTGGTGCGCGATTTACAGAAAGCTTATCGCATGAGATAATCTCGTAGTGCCCTGCGGCACGGTATTGCCATAAAATGCCGGTCTCTGGTGCGTATGGATGGTTGTCCGAGCGGCCGAAGGAGCTGGTCTTGAAAACCAGTAGGCGGTGACCCCGTCTCAAGGGTTCAAATCCCTTACCATCCGCGTTTTAGCTTCTGCTCCACGTGTGGAGCGCAAAGAGCCCCGTTCCTCGTATTGAGGAACGGGGCTCTTTGCATACGCCGTTTTGAGTTACCGGAGGGCGTCGTCAGTTGATTTGTGACAAGGCATTCGCAATATACATGAAGAGGGCGGCGATACCGATGAAAAAGCATAGCCCCAGCCAGTTGAGAATACGACCCGCTAGGGCAGGTACACCGTG
>NZ_KV808406.1:233656-235635 GCF_001812285.1 Rothia sp. HMSC065B04 | reverse complement strand
GAGAATACGACCCGCTAGGGCAGGTACACCGTGCCTCTGCGCTACCCACCCCTGCCAGATACCCAGGATGTTCAGCACCGGCGCGGCGAGAGCTACCTGCAGACCACTTTCTCCAAGACCCTGGACAAGCAACCAAAACCCTAGAACGAAAGACAGCGGGCTGAGGAAGCCGAAAAGCAGGGAGAAGTTCGCAGCCCTTTTACCGTCTTGTGTTCCTTGCACAGCGGGAGGTTGCTCGCTCGCATGTTGCTCCCAGTCGTCCGTATCGTCAGCACTGGGTTGCACGCTGTTGTTCGCCTGGTAGAGCTTGGCGTACTCGGGGTTGTCATCGAAAGCTTCGTTGTTTTGGGGTAGCTGCGACATCGCATCCACAACCTTTCAGGATCTACACGCGTTAGTTGAATACCTCAGCCTGGTGCTTCGCAAAAACCTATTCGCCGTTGAACCACGCCCACACAATCAGTACGTACACGAGGACAAGCTTGGCGATAGCTATCCAGCTCAGGATTCGACCCGCAAGAGAAACTACGCCGTAACTATCCGCTTCCTTAGCTTTATGTAGACCAAGGACACTTAAGATGATGGTGGGGATACCGAAAAACCACGGACCCGACACCATGATGTTGATGAGGCTGAGCACACCGAAAGTGAGTGAAAGTTGGGAGGCTCGTTCCCCTAGATTAGTCGCTGTTTTCCCACCGCTCTGCATCATAGGGGGCTCTTCAATATCAGCACCCTGTTTGTGGCGATGAGGTTTCGAGCGCAGACCAGCTGCTGGGTCGGAATACGGGCCTAGGATTGGATCCTGCATCGTTGCATCATAACCTTTCAATACCGGGTGTTACGTGTCTATCGAAGTGAGAGAGCGCTCAGGCTCGTCGACGGGCCTGCATCATTGAAGCCGTACAGAGCAAACCCAATCATTATGATGAAGCCGACGATGGCGATGACAATGACCATTCCTATCCCACTGAGAAACAGACCCACGTTGGCGTCCTCACCGTGCTGTCTTGCCACCCGTGCTTGCCAGAGACCCAAGAAGTTCAGTAATGGCGCAGCAATGATTATTGGCATGCCGATACCAAAGCCATGGGAAACCCACCAAAACGCTAGGGCGAGAATAAGCATACCGAAGACACCGAAAATCAGGGAGAGGTTTGCGGCTTTTTCGCCAGGGCCCATCTTCCACACGCTCGAAGAGAACTCACTCGCGGGTAGCGGCTGGTCGTCCATAACAGACTGCACGCTGTCGCTCCCCCGGTGGGGCTTAGCGTATTCAGGGTTGTAATCGAAGGCTTCATTGTTTTGGGGTAGCTGCGACATCGCATCCACAACCTTTCACGTTCCACACGCAAGGGGTGTTAACTTCACCCTAGACCCTCCCCACCGGGGAAACAAGCATGTCGAGCCCATTCCAGGAAACATACGGCATACACACAACAAAGCCCCGCACCTCAACGTGAGGAACAGGGCTTTCTCATGCTCACCAGCATGCATTCTGACCGGTCATACCCAACAAAACGAGAGTATCTTCAGACCCACCACCTTATTGGTGCTTTTATAAAGATTGACTGAGGCTTATCAGAAACAAGATGACAAAAAGATAGAGAGCAAGGACAATACCTACACCCGCCCAGCTGAGAATACGACCCGCTAGGGCAGGCACACCGTGCCGTTTAGCCACTCGCCCCTGCCAGATACCCAAGATGCCCAGTATCAGTGAGATAACGGTGAAATCTGGTGCCCAGACCCAGGTCAATAGCGGGATACACAGTAGGCTGAGGGCGCCGAAAAACAATGAAAGACTTGCCGCGTTCTGCCCATCCCGCCGCTTCGAGAAGCCAGGTGAAACCTTTTTTCCGGGTAGTAGCTGGTTGCCTAAAACACCAGCGTAGGGTTGCCAACTGCCATTTGTCTGGTTGAGCATGTTGTATTCGGAGTTGTTATCGAAAGCTTCGTTGTTTTGGGGTAGCTGCGAC
>NZ_KV808406.1:131531-233556 GCF_001812285.1 Rothia sp. HMSC065B04 | reverse complement strand
GGGTAGCTGCGACATCGCATCCACAACCTTTCACATTCAACATTAGAGAAGTATTACCCCCTAGCCCCTCCCCTAATCCACTAGAACAAGAGGACACGCAGGCTCCCTGTGGAGTCGACATAGTTATATTCCGCCGGTCAGGACAATCAAGAACAATGCGACGATGATGGCGAAGGGAAGGGCAAAAATTACACCCGCCCAGCTGAGAATACGACCCGCTAGGGCAGGTACACCGTGCTGTTTCGCTACTCGCCCCTGCCAAATACCCAGGACGTTCAGCAACGGTGCAACAACAACTATCTGCAGACCACCACTGTCAAAATCGTGGACAAACAACCAGCACCCTAGAAAGAAAAATAGGAGGCCGAGGGCGCCGAAAAGCAGGGATACGTTCGCTGCCTTTTTACCGTCTTGTGCCCTTTGCTCGTCGGAAGGTTGCTTGCTCGCATGTTGCGTCCAATCGTCCGTGTTGTCAGCGTCAGACTGCGGGCTGCCATTTCCCTGGTAGAGCTTGGCATATTCGGGATTGTAATCAAAAACTTCATTATTTTGGGGCATCATAACCTTTCAATACCGGGCGTTATGCCCACCCTAGACTTTCCCCCACCAAGGGAACAAGTATGTCGAGCCGATTTCACCAAACATACGGCATACATACAGAAAAGCCCCGCACCTCAACGTGAGGAACGGGGCTTTTGCGTACCCTCCAATGAGGGTGAAAGTGTTTAGAAAAGTACCAGCATCTGCGCAGTCTCCACGAGCCTAGAATTTGCGGCAGAATCAGAAAGAGCCAGCATAATCGCCAGCAGCATACCGCCGCCAAAAAGCACCAGGAACATGCCACCAATGACTACGCTAATCCAGTTCAAGATACGCCCAGCCGAAGCAGCCGCGCCATAACGCTCTGCCTCGTTCGCCTTGAAAATACCGATAACACCCAGAATCAGGGAAGGCAGACCAAACAGCCACCAGCTGAGAGTCACTATACACGCCAAGCTGATAATACCCAGCACCGTGGAAGTCTGAGCAGCCTTCTCACCGGCAAGCTGCTCGGGGGTCTTCTGAACAATGCCAATAGGAACCATCATGGGCTGACCGTACTGGCCGGGCTGCTGGTACTGCTGACCGTACGGGTCGTACTGATTCTGACCATACGAGTCTTGACCGTACGAATTCTGACCGTACTGGTCATAAGAATACTGATCGTAGGAGCTCTGCCCGTACTGGCCGTAAGAACCCTGACCGTATTGGCCATACTGACCGTACTGAGTGTTCTGCCCGTACTGGCCGTTCTGGTTGTACTGCTCGTTCAGACGGTTGTAGTCCGGGTTGTAGTCGTAGGGGTCTGAACCCCGAGGATTCTGAGACATGGCATCTCACTTTCGTACGGCTGGTGTGTGTTAAACAGTATTCACCCTAACCTATCACCGAAACGGGTACAACTACATCTGTCGCACAAACCCGCGCAATACATTTTAAGAGGGCAGTAGAGTGCCAGCTGGTACGCGAAAGCCCCGCTCCTCAATACGAGAAACGGGGCTTTTATGTACCCTCTAGGAGGGCGAGACCTTTTAGAAGAGTGCCAGGGTGCTGACCAGCTCAGTAAAGTGGTTGGAAGAGGAAGAAGCAGCACCTGCCGCGCCGATAAGACCCAGCAGCAGGAAACCACCGATTACAACCAAGAATAGGCCACCAAAAGCTGCGTTAATCCAGCCCATGATGCGACCACCCGAAGCTGCAGTGCCAAAACGCTCAGCCTCATTAGCCTTCATAATGCCGATAACACCCATGATCAGCGAGGGCAGACCGAACAGCCACCAGCTAACAAAGAAGTTGCAGATCAGACCAATAATGCCGAGCACCATGGAGGTCTGACCAGCCTTCTCGCCAGCAAGCTGCTCGGGGGTCTTCTGAACAATGCCGACGGGCACCATCATGGGCTGACCGTACTGACCAGGCTGCTGGTACTGCTGCTGACCGTTCTGAGCGTTCTGCTCGTTCAGGTTGCCGTATTCCGGGTTGTAGTCGTAGGAGTTAGAGTCCTGCGGGTTCTGAGACATGTGGTCCCTCTTTCGTGTGAATGGTGTGTATTGAACCTTACTCACCCTAACCTATCGCTGAGGTGGGCACAAACGGATTCGTCATTCTGGAGCTATACGCACCATATATGCACTAATTAGAAAACTAATTAGGCACGCAAAAGCCCGCGTGCACACGGAGTACACGCGGGCTTCCTCAAATCATGAGGCTACTGCAGGTAGCTTCAATCTTACTGCTTTACAAAAATCTTCAGAGCGACCAGCAAAATAATACTGACGACACCCAGAACAGTACCGGCAATAGCCATACCGCGGTTCTTCAGCTCGGGGTTATTCATAGCCAGGCGGCCGGTCGCAATAGCTACAGCACCAAGGATGAAACCGAGGACAAAGAAGCTCACAATACCGCTCACCAGAGAGACAATCGACAGGGTCTTTGCCTTCTTCGCCTGAGCCTGCTGCTCAGGGGTCTGAACGGGCACACCGTAAGGAACCTGCTGATTGAACTGGGGTGCCTGCTGGCTAAACTGGGGGTCCTGGTTGAACTGGGGCTGGGGGTTGTTGGGGTTTTCAGACATGATTTCTCATTTCGTTGAGTAAATAAGACGACTCTGGCAACGCTGCATGGAAAAATCACACGCCAGAGACGCCCTCTATTTATCGGTCGGACGGTAGCAGTTTATCGAAAATGCTTATAAGCCTCAAAGCCTACAATCCATAGTCCGCCCTATAGAGCAACACACGCTCAGAGATATCCCCCAAGCGTGGGTCGAATTGACCAAGCGCAAAACAGCCTATATTCTTATAGGGATGCGCTCACGAGCGCACCGTGGAGACGTGCCAGAGCGGCCGAATGGACTTCACTGCTAATGAAGGGTCGGGGTTAAACTCGACCGGGGGTTCAAATCCCCCCGTCTCCGCCACAAAAAGCCCCGTACCGGCTGGTACGGGGCTTTTGCTTTACCCATTTCATTCAGGTACAAAGCCTAGAAAAACCTGGGCTAGAAACTCCTGGTCTAGAAGCTCTTGAAGTCCACGAGGCGCGCATCCGCACCATCAAGCAGAGCCCACTCCCCCGGCACCTCAAACACCGCAATGGAAGAGGGTGGGAAACCGTAATACACATCCATGGACGCGTTCGGGTCAGAATCAGGGCTCATCAGGCGCTGCGCGGCATCCTGCACGCCGGGCAGATGCGACACCACCATCAGAGAATGAACATTCTCCGAAACGCTGTTAATGCGCGCAATAATGCGGGACGCAGACACCTCATACAGCCCCTCATCCAGATGAGCAGTAGGCGCCTTCGCCCCCAAACCATCCGAAACCCAAGTAGTCGTCTGACGAGTGCGCAAAGCCGATGACGACATAATCTGCTCCGGAATATAACCGCGAGCCGCCAGCCAGGCGCCAGCAGCGGCAGCCTGCTCATGGCCGCGCTTCGTCAGCGGACGATCAAAATCGTTCAGACCCCAATCAGCCTCCGCATGGCGCATAATAATCAGACGCTTGACCCCGCTGCGGTGCGAGCCAGATGCAGTGTTGGAAGAATTTTCAGCCATACACCCATTCTATCTAGAGGGCGCCGGAACGTGCCGCACGCCGCCACAGCACGCACACTAACACCCCTAGGGGGCACAAGTAAACCCCGGCGCACCGGCATGACGCCAGCACACCGAGGTGCACTCTAAAAACTAGATTGAGTATTCCGGAGCAGCCCAGACAACAACCTCGGGGTGCTCAAAGAAGCGGTAACCCTGACCGCGCACCGTACGCACGGTACCCGACAGGCGGCCCAGCTTCGAACGCAGACGACGAATATGCACGTCAATCGTACGCTCATGCGGATGCTCGTCACCGGAGCTCCACAGCGCCTTCAGCAGCTCCTCACGACCCACGGTGCGGGAAGAATTCTCCACCAGGTGTGCCAGCAGCTCGAATTCCTTGAAGGTCAGCATGAGCGGCTCACCATCCAGGAACACCTCGCGACGTGCCAAATCAATCAGCACACCCGAAGAGTGGCTATTCGTGGTCTCTGCTTCGCGGGCGACATGCGCCTCCGGGTGCATGTACATCGCGGTCGGATCACCGAGCGCATTACGTACCACCTCAAGGTCGCTGCCCTCAGCGTTCACCGGAGCCAACGCCACAGCGGCGTACGACTCCGACTCGGGAGCCAGGTGGTGTGCATAAGTGCGCAAATCCTGAACGATACGCACCAGGGAGGTGCCGTTCGCTGCAGCAAGTTCCTCGTTCAAACCAACATAGAGCACAAAGCCGCGTGCCTCATTTTCCTGAGCCTGCTTATGGGCAGGGTCACCGGCTGAGAAAGTCATCGGACGCAACGTTGCGGCCTGCGCAGCGGGACGCTGAGGCTGCACGACCTGGCGCTTAGCGGCGCGGCCGCGCTGGGAGATGTGCACATATCCAGGTACAGCGCCTGACATGATTCAACCTTCTCTCAAAGTCTGTGTACGGGATCCCTGTCGTACGTAGTGTGGGGTGCGCCGGAAGTGACGCCGAGTCAAACAGTCCCCAATACCTGTTCGAGCTTCAATCCTCTTACTTAATATTTCTCCTATTTGACGGATAAATCAAGCGGATTCGGCATAGTGGATTCATCTTTATGGGCGAGAGGAGTACAATACCCCCTCTCGCGTTTTGGGGTTTCAGGGACTACCTGAAGCTTTCAGTATTTTTTCCTTATAAATATTCATAGCTTCTTTTATTTACTGGTTTCACCCTGTATTTTCATGTGAAGCTGTGAATATGCTCAATATATTTTAAGCCCCTCAAAGCACTATAGTGTTCCTCATCACATATTATCAAGGGTGTTTCATAAACCCACACAAGCGCCCAACAACACCATAAACGCCCAAGACAGCAGACCGTTAGACACACATCCCCCAACACCACACCATATGACCTGCACACGGCCTCCAGCAGACACAACAAAGCGCCCCCGCACATGCTTAAACATATGCAGAGGCGCCCCACTCACATCACGTGAATAACGCTGAAAAACTACTCAGCCAGACCGTACAGGCGGTCACCAGCATCGCCCAGACCCGGAATAATGTACGCCTTCTCGTTCAGACGCTCATCACGAGCAGCCAGGAACAGGTCAACATTCTCCATACCCTCAATGCCCTTCTCCAGAGCAGCAATGCCCTCAGGAGCAGCAATCAGGCACACGCACGTCACAGACTCAGCACCACGCTCACGCAGGAACTTAATGGCCTCAATCAGAGTGCCACCGGTAGCCAGCATCGGGTCCAGCAGGTACACCTGACGACCAGTCAGGTCCTCCGGCAGACGCTCAGCATACGTCACAATATCCAGGGTCTCCTCATTACGAGCCATACCCAGGAAACCCACCTCAGCGGTCGGAACCAGACGGGTCATACCCTCCAGCATGCCCAGACCAGCACGCAGAATCGGAACAACCAGCGGCTTCGGATCAGCAATACGAACACCGGTAGTAGTCGCCACCGGAGTCACAACCTCAACCTCTTCCACACGAATCTCGCGAGTCGCCTCATAGGCAAGAAGGGTCACCAGCTCATCAACCAGCTGACGGAAAATCGGGGACGGGGTGTTCTTATCACGCAGAACACTAATCTTGTGAGAGACCAGCGGGTGGTCAAGAATCTTAATACGCATAATACGATTTTACCCACCCCCAAATCAGCAAGCACCGGCAAAGCCCCGGAAGTGGCACACACCCTATAAAACGAGGCGAAGTACCCCCGCACAAACACCCCCCAACACCCCCGCCAGCAGCACCCCAGAACAATCCGGGCATGCAAAAACCCGCCGAGACGAATCTCGACGGGTTTTCGTTGGTGCGGTGGTGGAGGGATTTGAACCCCCGTTGGCTTTTACACCAAACATCATTTCGAGTGATGCACCTTCGGCCGCTCGGACACACCACCAACAGTGGAAAACTATAGCACACCCCCAACAGGAGAGCAAGAAAAACCACGTGCGGCAGCCGGGTGTCGTCCTCTTCACGGCCCCTTTTCACCGTGCCCTTTTCGACACCCGACACCGAAGTCCCGGCTACGTCTACAGACCCCAACAGGTCCGCCTAATGACGGATATACCCATCTACAACCAGCATGACAGCACGCGTTGCATCCTCAGCATTGCGCTCCGCCTGATGCACTTCACGATCCATAGCAAACATGTAAATCGCGCCGAACATAGAGATCGCAATCGCACGAGGATTCTGAGCGGTATCAACCGTATAGCGGCGAGCCACAGCCTCCGTCATCTCCTCCAAAAAATCCAGAAGATTCAGACGGTTATCGCTCATCGCCTCAGTCCAACCATCCGCACCCTTCCACGCCTCCGAAAGCCACATCCGAGTAAAACCCGGACGGTCCTCAAGATACTGGAACGCGGCGCGAACAGCACTCCGCAACGCCTCACGCGGATCAGAATGAACCGACGCCGCGCGACGCGCATCGCTCAGCAGCAACTGCGTGCCGTACTGAACCAGCTGATCCACCATGGTCTTCTTAGAACCGAAGTTGTAATACACGGTTCCCTTAGAAACACCCGCCCGGGCAGCCACCTCTTCAACGGTGGCGTACTCAAGCCCCTTTTCGGTCATGATTTCCATAGCAGCGTTGAACAACTTCAACTGAGTTCTACCTGTACGGCCGGGACGACGACTTGAAGCTTCAGCGACTGGGCGCTGCAACATCAGCAGTCCTCCCTCCCTTTTTGCAGATATATCTCTATTTTATTAGACAGTTTTCCCCCGGTGCGACTAAACAGGGTTTGTTACACCGTAATCTCCGGAGCCAGCTTCTTCAGCGACCACGTACGATCACGACGCGTGCCAATGTAACCCAACATCAGACCAGCCAGACCCCACAGAGTCAAAACCAGCATGATGCCCCACAGGCTCGACTCATTAATGCCATACGCCAAACGACGCGTACCCGCCACCGCATAACCCATCGGGAAGAAATCATGCATCCAACGAATCGACTCAGGCAAAGTCTCATACGGCATCGTGCCGCCCGCAGTAATCAGCTGCAGAATCAGAATGACCAAAGCAACAAGCTTGCCCGGCGCACCCAAAATCACCGTCAGACCGTGAATGAAGCCGGTAAAGACCAAAGCCACATAGCAGAGGAACAGCCACACCAGCCACGGATGAGCCATCTCAAAGCCCAAACCAAACTTAATCGCGGCAAACATCAAAGTCGCCTGAGCAATACCCACCAGGCCGAACGGCATCCAGCTACCGAGCATCACACGAATCGACGGAGCATGCGAAGCCAACGCACGGTTATTCATCACGCGCAACGTCTGAACCAGCATCAAGCCGCCAATCCACAACGCCAAGCACATGAAGAACGGGCCCATGCCCTCACCATAGTTACGGCCCGACGCCAAGGAATCATGCGACAAAGTCACCGGGTTCGACATCGTATCCGCAACCTTCGCCTGATCAGTCGGAGCAAGGCTCGGAACCTGCTTAACACCAGAAGCCAGGCCGCTCTCCAACGACGAAGTACCATCCTTCAACTCGGAAGCACCATCATTCAGCTGAGCAGAACCATCAGACAGCTTCGCCGTACCGTCAGAAAGCTGCGACGCACCATCCTTCAGCTCATTCGCGCCATCAGCCAACTTCTGCTGACCCTCAACCGCAGACTGCTCCTTCTGCGCCAAAGTACCGCTACCATCCTTCAGCTCGGCAGTACCGCTCTTCAAAGAATCGGTACCCTCCTTCAGCTCAGAAGCACCACCCGACAGAGTCGCAGAACCACTCGCAAGGCTCGAAGCACCCGAAGCAATCTTAGAATTACCATCAGCCAGGCTCGCCGAACCTGACGCCAACGAGGACGCGCCAGCATCCACACGAGCGGCGCCATCAGCTACCGACGAAGCGCCCTTGGCAAGCGAAGACGCACCGGAATCCAGCGAATCCACGCCAGCAACCAAAGTCTGAATCTTCACCGCAGTCGACGACGAACCATCAGAAATACAATGGCTCGACTTCAATGCGCTCAGCTTCGACAGGGCATCAGCAGCGGCAGCATCACGAGTAGCCAGGTGCGACTGCAGAGCCTTCTGATTCAGCTCAGCAACCTCATTCTTCGTCTCCTCAGAATCAACAGCAGCCACCAGCTGATCAGCCTGCTCCTGAGTCAACGTACCCGCTTCAACCAGCGGAGTCACCTGAGCACGCACCTTCTGCGCACTCGCAGACACCACAGTATTCGACAAGTCACGACCAAAATCACCACTACCAGCAGACGTATCCGTCTCATGCAAGCGCATGCACATCGCATTCAGCTCAGCCGGCAACTCACGAATACCCGCCTGATCCATGCCAGTACGCATCTGATGAATACCCGACGCCAAATCATTAGCGCCCTTCGCCACCGACGCAGAGCCATCCTTCAAGCTCGCAGTACCCTCAGCCAGAGTCGCCGAACCATCCTTCAGCTTCGACGCACCATCAGAAGCAGAAGCAGCCGCCGAAGCCAACGTCGACGAACCATCCTTCAAACCCGACGCACCATCGGCAAGCTTCGCCGCGCCAGAATCCAGCTTCGCCGCGCCAGAATCCAAAGTCGACACACCATCAGCAAGCTTCGCGGCACCCTCTGCCAACTGCTTCTGACCATCCAACAACTGGGACTGACCATCAGCCAGAGAAGAAGTACCATCCTTCAGCTTCACAGCACCATCATTCACCGTGGCGGTGCCATCCTTCAGCTGAGTGATAGCATCCGCCAGCTTCACCGTGCCGCTATTCACCTTCGACGCACCATCAGCAGCCTCACCCATCTTCGAATGAATAGTCGTGAAGCTAGCCAACAGCGAATTCGCCGTAGAATTACCGACCTTCTCAGCCACCGAATCACGCACCGCAGTGCCCGCCTTCGTGACAATATTCGTCAGCACATAGTTGTTCGCGTCATTCGTAATGACCTCAATACCCGCCGAACGCGCATCAATAGTGCCCGTCTTACCGTCAGCATCAGGCTTGAACGAACCGGCACTCTGCAAATTACGGGAGAAGTCCTTCGGAATCACCATCGCAAAGTCATAGGTGCCGTTCTCCACGCCCTCAACAGCCTCAGTGCGAGTCTGCACCTGACGCCAATCAAACGTGCCAGCGTCTAGAAGGTTCTTCTTCACGTCCGCACCGGTATTCACCTGCTGACCCTCAGAATCCGTCGCGCCTTCATCCTCAACCACCAGGGCACCCACAATGCCATTCACATGGCCGTAAGCATCCCAGTTGCCGTACAGGTACAGGGCGCCGTACAGCAGCGGAATACAGGACATCGCGATGAGCACCAGAACCGGCAAAACACCGCTGGTCAGGCGCTTAAGCTCAACAAGAGCCACACGCAGAACAGTCATTCTTACTCCTTCTCAGCGTTTTCGCCATGTTCGGGGGAATCATTGGAGGGTTCAATCTCGCCCTCAACAGGAGCCGGCACGTTTTCCTCAGGGACACGACCGACCACAGCACGCGCACCATGCCACGATTCAGAAATATGCGGAACAACAGCCACAACCGTGCGAGGGTGGTCCTCATCGGCGGCAAGCTCCTCCAGGTACGGAAGCCACATGTACGTGTGGTTCAGGTGTCGGGAAGGAGTATCGAAAACCAGCAGGTCAGAGGGGCTATGCTGAGCCAAAGCAGCCATCAGCTCAATATTCATCTCGCCACTAATCTCATCCATCCACAGGCTGTCCAGCTCCTCAAGACCGCGCTCGGCCAACCAGCGGCTCGCACGGGAACGACCAAAAATCGGCAGGTTATAGGAGAGCATCTCCGACACATAATCGTGCACGCGCATATGCTGCTCAGGAGCAGTCACATCAGGAGAGTCCACCACGCTGCTGAGAGCACGCAGACGCTTCATCGAAATACGGCGAGGCTCATCATCGCCTTCGCTCCAGCTAATCGTTCCGCCGGACAGGGGAAGGCGACCAGTCAGCGCCAACGCGAGAGAGGTACGCTCTAACTGGCTATCCGCCTGAACAATAATGACTTCACCCTCGCCCACTGAGAAGGTGGTGCGGTCAAAAAGCGGAGTGTGGCGCCCTTTCGCCCAAATATTGTCAACGCTTAACACGGTTATATCCCCTCAGAGAATGGATGGTTCGGGTGAGTTTCTGGGAGTCATCCGCGGGCACCGCGCGGGGTGTAGAACGTCAGGCGCGGGCAGGCGGAGGCTCCAATGCCTATATATGGTAGACCCGGTTATGTGTGATGTGGTGGGCTTTTCTTGAAAAACAGGGGTCATTTTTGAAATTTTTGAAGCATTTTTCAAATAAATCGGGTTTTTCGTACAAATAACACGAAAAGCCACGCAATCTCTGCGCGGCTTTTCGCGTTATACAAACCATCTTTAGGGGTGAGCCTAGGGGAGGTCAGGGGCGGCGTTCCTTAAAGAAGTCCACCATCAGCTGCGCGCATTCATCAGCACGCACCCCCGCATACACCTCGGGAACCGGAGCAACCCTGCCATCACGCAGTACATCGTAACGACTGCCAGTAGCCCCCGTCTTCTCCTCCCAGGCACCAAAAACCACCGTCGAAACGCGCGACGCCAGAATCGTGCCGGCACACATCAGGCACGGCTCAACCGTCACCACGAGCGTGCACCCGTCCAGGCGCCACTGACCACGATGCGCCGCCGCCTGACGAATTGCGTTCACCTCCGCATGGGCACTGGGGTCATGCTCCCGCTCACGGGTATTGCCCGCCGAACCAATAATGACACCCTGCTCATCCACCACCACAGCACCGATAGGGATCTCGCCACGCTCACCCGCGGCGGCACCCTCGGCGAGGGCGCGGACCATCCACTCGCCGTGTTCGGGGCGAGCGGGAATATCGCTGAGCACAGCGGAAGAACCGTCTGTGACCGTCAATTTTGAATATTCCGAATATGACATACAACCTCGTCAGGGGAATAAATAAACACTAATGGGCGCAACTAGTGGGTGGCAGCCAAAGAGAAAGGATACACCGCAGAAGCACCTGCCAGCCGCAGCTCACGCGCCACAACCGTAAACGCCCACCGCGAATCCACCACATCAGAAACCAGCAGAACAGGGCACCGATGCTCACGCACATAGTCCAGAACCTCTGCAGGCACCCGGTACGAGCGCAGCACATCCGCACAACGGAACGCGCTATTACCGCCAAAGAAACGCGGCTCCCCCACCAGAGACACCCAGCCCAAATCCACCAGACGACCCACCGACGCCAATCCCCTACCCAGGGACTGAGCCAAACGAGGACGCACCGGCGAAGGCAGAGTCAACACCGCCACCGGACGACCCGCCTCAGACCACTCCCAAGCGGCAAGCACCTTCACGCAAGCACGACCCAGCTCGGCAGGGACCTCAGAATCAACCGGCTCACCCAGCTCATTCGTCGCCAGAAACTCACGCAGACGAGTACCGTACCCCATGTCGCTCAGACGCGCCAAAGCGTAACCGGATTCAGCCTGCTCATCCTTAGACAAACGACCGCGCGGCGCATCCGCACCCATCAGCTGATCCAGCCCGCTCGGCCACATACGGCGCGGTTGCAGGGGCACACCCACCGTATTGAAGCTACTCTGCGCCGCCTGCTGCGCCTCAGCAGGAACTTCAACCGGGTACCAGGGACCCGCACACACATCGCAACGACCACAAGCAGTCGCGGAAGCATCATCAAGCTGCTGAGCCAGGAAAAGCATACGACACTGACTAGTGCGTTCATACTCGAGCATAGCGTTCTGCTCCAGCACACGCGCCTGCGCCACCGCCGCGTAACGGGCACTATCGTACTGCCACGGCGAAGAGGTTCGACGCCAATAGTTGCCTTCCTTCACGGCGGCACCCTCAACATCCAGCACCTTCAGCAGAAGCTCCAGGGTGGAGCGGCGCAACTGAACGCGCGCCTCCAACGCGGTAATGCTCAACCCCTCCGGGGACTGGGCGAGGGTATCCAGCACCGCCAACGCCTGCTCCTCGTTAGGCATGGAGGCTGTCGCAAAATACTCCCAAATGGCGCGGTCTTCACGACCGGGCAGGAGCAGAACATCAGCGTTGACGGCGCCTCGTCCGGCGCGGCCAATCTGCTGGTAGTAGCTCACCGCAGACGACGGCGCGCCCAGGTGCACGACAAAACCCAAATCAGGCTTATCAAAACCCATACCGAGGGCACTTGTCGCGACAAGAGCCTTCACCCGGTTTTCCTTGAGTGCCTGCTCTGCAACCAGCCGCTCATCCGGATCAGTTTTGCCGGTGTAGGCGAGCACTTCGTAGCCGCTGGCACGCAGAGCATTTGCGGTATCTTCTGCCGCAGAGACAGTCAACGTGTAGATAATGCCCGAACCGGGCAGGCTGTTCAGGTGCGTAAGCAGCCAACCGATGCGTTGCGCCTCATCAGGCAGGGTCAGAACACCCAGGCGCAGGGACTCGCGGGACAGCGGACCGCGTAGCACATGCACGGGTGCGGTGGTATCAGTGCTGAGCTGTTCGGCAATATCGCGGCTAACGCGGTCATTCGCGGTCGCGGTAGTCGCCAGCACCGGCACACCCACCGGCAGAGACTTAATGAGCGAACCAATACGGCGGTAATCGGGGCGGAAGTCATGGCCCCAGTCAGAAATACAGTGCGCCTCATCAATGACGAGCAGGCCCAGGCGCGGCAGCAGGTACGGTAGCCACTGCTCGCGGAACGCCGGGTTATTGAGGCGTTCGGGGCCCACCAGGAGCACGTCGAGCTCGTTAGCTTCAAGGTGGGTGCGGATTTCATCCCATTCGGTGACGTTCGCGGAGTTCACCATGGCGGCACGCACTCCCGCGCGGGATGCCGCCTCAACCTGATCACGCATGAGGGAAAGCAGCGGGGAGACGATAAGAGCCGGGCCCATACCGCGGGCACGCAACAGCAGGGAAGAAATAAAGTAGACCGCAGACTTACCCCAGCCGGTACGCTGCACGACGAGGGTGCGGGCGCGGTCGGCTACGAGGGCGCGAATCGCCTCATACTGGCCGTCGTGGAACTCGGCATTAGTGACGCCGGTGAGGCAGCGCAACACTTCACGGGCTTCAGCATGCAGGAGATCGGCGGGGCTGGACGCTGGCTGTTCGGGGTTCATGGTTCTCTCCAACGGTGGATGGTTGGGTCAATCGCTACGCCGCGACGCGCCGTGCTCTCTTTCCATCATGTCACACCCCGGTATCGCCCGGCTCTGCGGATAGTCATTTCTTGAGGAAGCGTGCGAGCGCCGCGTCACCTCCGGCTGTTTAGCCGCGATGGTGGGGAGATTTACGCCTCGCTCACCCGTGCGTCCGGCGTAAATGCCGGTAGAATTGTGCCAGTAATACACAGCCTCCGCATAGTTTTGCACAATGTTCACCATAGGTACACTTTCTATGCTGGTGTTATTCCGCCGCCGATCCGTGCGTGCGGTCCACTCACAGTTCAGGATTTTTCATGACTTTTCTTGCCATCGCTTTGGCGCATCTTCCGGTTGCGCTCTTGGGCCTCGACCTTGAGCAGTTCCTGCTCGATACCGGCCCCTGGGTTCTGGTTGTTTCGGCAATTATCGTATTTATTGAGTCCGGTGTTCTTTTCCCGGTTCTTCCGGGTGACTCCCTGATTTTTGCTCTGGGTATGCTTCATGAGCAGATGGGCCTGTCCCTGTGGGTTGCTTTCCCGGTCCTGGTGCTGGTTGCTATTGCTGGCGCTGAGGTTGGCTACCAGATTGGTGCCCGTTACGGCCGTAAGATCTTCAAGGATGACGCGAAGATTCTGAGCACTAAGAACCTGCACACTACTGAGGAATTCTTCCAGAAGCGCGGTAGCTTGGCTCTGGTTCTGGGTCGTTTCGTGCCGATTGTTCGTACTTTTGTGTCTCTTGCGGCTGGTATTTCTTCGTATGACCGTAAGAAGTTCCACCTGTGGAATGTTGTTGGCGCGGTTGCGTGGATTGGTTCGATTGGTCTGGCGGGTGTGCTGCTGGGCGGTATTCCGTTCGTGCACAACAACATTGAGTACATTGCTGTGATTATTGTGGCGGTTTCTGTGGTGCCGGTTATTATCGAGTACCTGCGTGGCCGTTCGAAGGCGAAGCAGGAATCTGCTGAGTAATACGTGAGTCCTTCTCGGCTGCTGAGCCGGGAATGAGAAAGGGTGGGGATACCGTCTGGTATCCCCACCTTTTTGCGTTCTCTCAAACCCGGTGGAGGTGATGCCCCGGAAGCCAGCTACGCCTCCGCGGGGTTACTACCTCCGCGGGGTTACTTTAGGCCCATGCGTCGCAGGTCTCCACGCATTTGGATGTATCGCCCCACCTGCGGCTGGCAGAGAAGAACAATAATCACGATGCGGCTGATAAAATCAAAGGCGAGCTTCGCGCACAAGACTTCAAGGGTCATAAACGGGCCAAAGAACAACACCCTAAGCATTTGCGAATTGTATCCATTGTCAAAGAAAACGTGGGCACAGAGACCTACATACACAATATCCAGGATCATGCGTAACGCGCCCTCGATAATAATCACCACTCGCGCCCACTCATAACCCTCATTGAGGTACCAGGCAGAGACTGCTCCAAGGACAATGGGGAGAACCATCGTAAGCCCCATCGTCATACCTGCAAACATGTAAGCGCCCGTAAATTCTAGACCCACAAGAGGCTGTAGAGGGTATGTGGACATGTACAGCACCAAGAATAGGGATACAGCCCAGATGGCAATGGGGCGCGACGGAAGATTGATAGCACGCTGAGTGCCTGGCGCGCTGTGTACGGGGTGGACACCAGCAGGAACCAGAAACTGAGGCGTCACTGCGGCGGGTGCCGCAAAGTTCAGTGCCGGAAAGTTCGATGCTGCGGCGCTAGGCTGAGGTGCCAGCGTGCCCGCGGAGGCACCGGAAGTATTGTTCAACATCATCGTTCTTTCTCTCGTATGCTCGCACTATGGTGCGTAAGTCGGTGATTATTGCCCTTGTTTGGGTAGATTTACGTGAAATCTACCCAAAAGGGTTATTTGATGTAGTTAGCTGAGAGAATAATACTTTTTCAGTATAGGGTAAGCTCTTCGAGGCTAGTAGGGTTTTTATGGGATGACTGGAACCTTTTAGGCAACTCAAAGGGTTTTACCAGCTAGAAGATTGTGATGTTTAACGCGAAAGGGTGGGGATACCATTTGGTATCCCCACCCTTTCACCTTTAGAAGTCCGACGGAAGAGGCGCAGAAATTTGCCACCCGCAGCAGGCTCTGTTTGATGCCCGCGCATCGGACTCTATCACAGCCTTCTCACACCGACAGGCCTTTAGTATGAGCCAGCCGCGTACGTGTACCGGCGCATACCTGGAGTGAACAGCAATACCGCTATCACCGCATGGCAGACGGTAGGCAGATTCACCAGCACAAGGACAAAAATGAAGTGCGCCAGCTCGGCACCGCTCAGCGCCTGCACATCAACAGAGTTGAAGAGTATGACGGAACCAAAAATAGAAAAAAGACCGCCCAGCGCACCGAGAACACTCAAAATAATACTGACGATACGCGCCCAATTACGCCTCAACCAGAGGAACAGAAGAGCAATAAGAGTCACCGCATCCAACAGGATAATTTTGACCAGTGCAGGGATCGTTACTTGCACCAGCGCCTCTGAATTCATGGAGGTGTGGTTCCGCTCCAAAGCACTCACAGTAGACTGGGTTGCCCCAATCAGAATAACCAGCACAGTAAGCACCGTTACCCATATCAGCGCAGCGGGGCGGCCGTTAGAATGCGGCTGATACGGCTGGTTTTGCTGGTAGTGCGGGGCTAGCCCCGGAGATCCGTATTCTGACATCATTGTTCCTTTCTATGTTCCCCATCCCGCGCTACGGTGCGGGGGTCGAGGGGTGTTCTCCCCTGATGAGGTGCGTTCGCCGTCCTCATCATCAGCGAAAAGCTCTCGAAGTTCCGCCGGGACCTGACCGGCAGCCTGTCTCGTCTCAGACATCATCTGCTGGTGTTCTAGCGCACGTGCCCCGCTAACGATTTGTGTGTACGCCCTAATAGGAGCACGAGTCAGCAGCACAATCATCAGGAGGTAAAGAACGAGAGTAAAAACGCCGCTCACGATACGCACCAGGCTGGACGCCGCAGCCGCTCTAGAGCTCAACCCCGAGAAATTATCCGCAAGAATAAGCACACCGCTAGCAGCCGCGAGAGCGCAGTAGATGATGGTAAGAATGCGCGCCCACTCGCGGCCATCCCAGATCTTCCAGAGAACAAAAATCGGGATGGCGGAGATGATGAGGGTAACCACCAGGGCAGAGAAGAAAACACTCACCACCATCTCAAAATCGATATACGACCAGCTTAGAATCGGCAGAAAATTACTCAGGGGCCCCAGCACGATAATGGCGGCAGCGCACCACATGACGCTGCGCATAGCCTTCGGGCGCTCCGGAATTACCTGCTCGGAGGCGGCAGTGTAGCCAGCGGTCGCCTCCCGGTAGCCGGGAGTGGTTTGCTTGGGGGTGCTGGCGTGCTCGGGGGCGCTGCCGCCGGGTGCGTTGTCCTCTGCCGCGCCACTCTCCACCGTGCTATTTTCAGCCTCGTCGGAGGGCAACAGCACGCTGTACTCGGGAACCGTGTACTCCGGATCGTTTAGCGGTTGCTTTGGGGTACGTTCTGACATCGTTGTTCCTTTCTTCTCTTCGCACCCCCGCCCCGCACGCTATAGCGCAGGGCGGGTGGCAAAGAGTCTCCCCATGGGGAGGGGCTTCCCGCCCTAGTTGAGGCGGTAGCCTTCCTCGGTGTACACGGAAGTATCCTTATAGCCACGCTGTTCGTTGCGGGAGTTCCTCCTCGCATCCGTGCGGCGGGTCGTCTTGTACTGTTGCGCGGCCGCTTCTTCAGCGCGTCGGTTAGCTTCCTTCTCTTCCCTGCGTGTCTGTTCTTCTTCCAGGTGAGTACGCGTTTCTGCATCCTGATGCGCAACAATCCAACCGTCACCGGCGTTCACCTGTTCACGTGCTTCTATCCATGCCAACCTCGCGGTAGCCATAAACGACCTGGTGGGACGGCTCATGAGCAGCACGACTATCAGCAGGTAGAAGGCCGTAAGAAAAGCTCCCATAATGTCACTCACCACGATGGAAACTACGTAGTCTCGGGGCCTTGAAGTCAACGACTCATCCGCCAGCCTGGAGAAATAATCAGCCGAGATGAAAGATTGCAAACTCATCGCCCCGATAAAAACCACAAAAGCACTACCGAAGAGGGTGAGGAAGTACGCCCATCTACGGCCCTTCCACAGTCGACGGAGGACGAAAATCGGTATGAGAGAGAAGATGAAGGTAGCAAATATGCCTGAAATGATGATGCCCGGCATATTTTCCATAACGCGGTCTGGCACTTCGTTATGGATAGATACATAGATACGTTGGATTGCGGACAGAATAATAATGGCTGTAGCGAGCCACATGACGCCGCGCAGCGTCTTCGGGCGGGGCGGGAGCACCACCTGAGGGGCGGCAGGCGCGGTGGAGGCGGCGGTCGCCTCCGCACCCTCGTGCGCTTCCTGTTGGGGCTTAGCCGACCCGCCAGACGTGCCTCCGAAGTTAGGCTTTACACCCGTCTTCTGGGCGCGCTGAATCTGCTGTATCTCAGCCAGCAGGCGGTTCTTCTCCACCGGATCATTCGAGAGCGCATAATCGGCAGAAAGCTCACGCAACAGCTGCTCGGTAGAGTCCTTGACCGGGCCTTCTTCCTTCTCAAGCTGACGAAGAACATCCTCACGGGTCGGCTCTTCCTCATCATCCGCCATGCTGTCCTTGATGATCTGCATCTGCTCCCGAATCGCCGCGGGGCTCGGGACCACGCCCACAGCCGGGCGAGTCAGCAAAAACAGGAGAACGGCGCTACCCGCCGTAATCACCCCGACCAGAGCCTGCGACACCATAGACGAGGCAGCGGCAGGATGCGACACCGGATCCAGTGCGGTAAACGCAGGGAAAAGCACCTGAGCCAGACCAAAGACACCCGCAAAAGAGAGCACACCGCTCAAGGAACACAGCAGAAGGTACAGCATCAGCAGGCGGCGCGGATTAACGTACCCTGACTTGGTATAGTCCAGAACGAACCAGAGGAACGGCACCACCAAGACAGCGTCAGACAGAACCTTCGGCAGGGCATAGCTAAGGAACGAGCCGATGTTCACACTCCGGCCCGCGGTAACGATAATCTGGTACGCATCCAGGAGGAAATACACCAGGATGAGAGTCATACTGATGGAATAGGCTTTACCAAGAAGCTCCAGTCCCCGGTTAAATTCCTGTTCCCTATCGCCAACTATGCCAAGGTTTCTTTTCGCCTCTTCAAACGCCGCCCGCTCATCATATGTGCGCTTAGCAGCGCCGGGGGTAGTCTGCGATGTGGATTCGTGCGCAGGTTCGGAAGTAGGGTGCACGAGTCATCCTAACTGTGGTTGGGTGAATAAAGTTATCGGTGAGCCGCAGGTCCGGGACCCGCAGCCAGAATCTGCAAGGCTAAATCAGGTAGTCCTCGCTGCGGCGCAGGCGCCAATCACGGCGCGCTTCCATGTACGAACGCGACTGACGCGACCACACCAACGCCAACGCGACCACACACACCAGCATGTACGGTGCAGCAATATATACCGGCGTGTACAGCGGGGAGGCGCTACTGAGCAGCAGCTCAACATCCTGGCTCGGCGCACCATTCAACGTACCCAGAAGAGCCGCGACTGCCAGCATAATCAGCAGGGATGCCAACACACCCAGCGCCAACGCCACCGACAGCACCAGCGCCGCCCAACGGTAACCACGCAGGTACGCCACAGTGCAGAAACCGTGCAACGTCACGTTACCGAAGGCGCTGACCAGCAAAAACATCACCGGATAGTACGCCTGCGCCTCCACCAGCGACTGGGCGCGCCAAGTCGAAAAATGCGACAGCTGCGTCGTCGCATACGTGACACCCGTGTACCCAATCAGCACCAGCCAACCCACGGCAATAGCGAGCAGAACCCAACCCGCCACAGACACGAGAGTGGGGGTGGCAGGCTTCGTAGGATGCGTGGTGTTCGGAGCGGATGGCGGAGAGGACTCGACGGCGGACATAGCTGAATCTTTCGAATGTCGGCTGATAGTGTGTGTGGAAGATGTATGAGCGAGTGTGTGGTGTGTGGGTGGCGGCGCGGCGTTCATCTACCGCGCCGCCTCAAAAAACTTTAGGCAGAAGTGGACGGGTCAACCGTCGCAGAAATACTTTCAGGTAGCAACGGAGAATCTGCCCGGTTCGCCATCGCAATTCGCAAGTTGTTGAAGCGGTAAATGGTCAGCAACGATAAACCGACCTCGCTCAACCAGACCAAGCCCAAGACAACAAGTATCAGCAGGGGGTCAAGCCCCATCGAAACCCCAGCCCAGTCGAGCATCAGCAGCAGGAACGTAATCGGTGAAAGCACCAGCCCCACCGCAACAAACCCAATCAGGGAGCAGATAGCCCAAACGCTATACACGGAGGCGTCCGCCGAATCACGCGGAGGGCGCATCAGCGGCCACATCTGAACCACCAAGTAAAGCGCCGCAACAAACCCAAAGCAAATCGCCAACGGCTGCGTGTACTGAGAGATAATGAGGCCTTCAACCAGGGTCAAAATACACAGAATAACCGCGCGGACCAGCAGGTTCTTCTTGAGCTTCTGCTTGCGCTCCTTCACCTCGTCAGCGGTGTAGGTGCGCAGAAAAGCGGGCAACTGACCCTGCCCCGGGAACGGCGGTAGAGGACCCGTCGGATGCGTACGCACCACAATCGGAGGGTTCGTACCATCCTGAATGATGACGGTAGAAGTCGCCGAAATAACCGGATGCGAGCCAGTCACCACAGGCGGCGCGTTCAGCGGAACGGATACCTCCGGCGTAGCAGGAGTCACGTGACGGATAGGCGCCTGAAAGCGGGTCTGCATACTGATATCTTCATCCGGGTGTTCTGCGGATGAAGCGGCATCTGTGTTCAGGTGTGTAGCGCCCATGAGTGGCCTCCTGGCAGGTGCGGGTCGTGTTTCTGTCTCTACCGTATCACGCGTACTTTAAGGGAATCTGAGCAGTAGCTGGGCGTCGCGGGGAGCGTGTCACACCGCCGCTTATCGCCTCGTTATCACCCCGTCGGAGGCGCGGATACGCGGGGTAGAATCCCCGCCCGCCGGGGCGCGTTAGCCCTACTCCGCTACCTGCGAAGCCTCCGCGTTCGGGTCCTCTGCATGCTGCTGTTCTGCGTTCCGCTGTTCTTCCTCTTGCTTCTTCTGCGTCAGACGCAAGCTCCTACGAACCGCCAAACTATAGAACAGCGAGAACAGAACCTCCAACGCGAACGACGCCATGACCGTCAGCAAGCTCACCGTGTAGAACACGCCCACACGGTCCAGCAGCGTCTGCGGACCCTGCACCGTCACAAGCGCATAGGCAAAGAACGCCGTCATAATCGCCGCCGCGACCCCGGACGCTGCATTCGCCAGCAACACCAACTTCACCGAACGGTTCGCCCGGTAAATCATGGCAACCCACATATGCATCACCAGATAGACCAGCGGCACCGCACCAATCGGGAAAAGCGTGACGCGAATGAAGTAATAAACAGTAATCAGCGAGGGTACGACCAGCAGCAGCACACGCACCAGGTACAGGTTTTTAGCCGGTAGCGGGTAATCACTGGTGACATTCCAGAACTCATCAGCCTGCTGCTCCAGCTCATCCATAGCCTGCAGCTGCATAAGCTGCGCCTGCGACATATGCTCCTGCGGCACAAGATCCGAGGAGCCCTCAACCGGCGCAAGCTCAGCGGCAGAAACCGGTTCACCCCGCCGCATACGAGCGGAATCAGCCATCTTAGCCCTCAAAAATGCCGCGCGAACGGTCCTTACGCACGCTCTCAGCAGGGAAAATACGACCGCTCATGCTGATGTACACACCCGGCTCCAGCAGGTTCAGGGCGGCAATAGCGGCACCCAGGTTGAAACCGGCATCCGAACGAGCCATCACGGCGGGCTGCATCGCACCGGTCAGCACCACGACCTTATTGCCCAGGTCGGCGTGCTCCAGCAGGTAGCGGGCGGTCTCCGGCATGGTGTCGGTGCCGTGGGTGATGAGTACCTGGTCGTTAGTGACAGCGTTCAGCACCTCGGTCAGCTCGGCACGATCCTCATCGGTCATGTCCAGGCTGTCCTTGCCAATCAGCGGGCGAATATCAAAACGGATATCGGTAATCACGCGGTCCAGCAGGTCCTTAGCGGCAGGCTCACCAATATCCATGGTGCCCGCCACCGAATAGAACTTATCGATCGTGCCGCCAGTGGCAAGAATCGTGATCTCTTCGGGGTTCTTAATGGTGACGCTCACGGGTTTCCTCATCTTTTCGGGTCAACGTACACAAATCAAAAACTGCCAGGCCAACCCGGCAGGACACGCCCCACCACACGGAATCAACACGGGGTAAAACCCCGCACACGAGGGTGAAGACGCAAAAACCCGCCGACCCCCGCAAAGCGGGAGGCGACGGGTCGGCTAGTGCGCCCTGTGGGGCTCGAACCCACGACCTGCGGATTAAAAGTCCGTAGCTCTACCGACTGAGCTAAAGGCGCTCCTATCCACACAAAACTGAAAGTGTGCAGATAGAAATACTATACACTACCGGCCCCCAGCCAATGAACGGTACACTGGGAAATCCTATGTCTACACCCGCATCATCAACCGGCGCCTCCGGACGCGCACGACACCGTACCCACCACCGCCCCGTCCTCTACTCCGCCGAGAAATTTGAACGCCACGAAGGCGGCATGGACCCCGCCGCACGCGAAGAGGCGGCGCACGCCTCCGCACGCATCCTGCTGATGCGCGGACGCGGCACCGACGAACAGATGACCGAACGGCTCGTCAGCTTCACCGACGACTACGGTATTGAGATGCTCGCCGAACTCTGGTCGCACGCGAGCGCCCACTCCCTGCCGGGTGCGCTGTGGCGCATGTACTGGCTGCGGGACGTGGTGCATCGTTCGCCGCGCGGGGTGAGCCGCGCTTTTGAGCTGGGCATGGCGGAGGATTACCGTTCGCACGTGGTGGCGGGTGTTCCCGACCCGCCGAGTGCCGACGAGGTGGTCCGCACGATTGATGAGATCCTGGCGGGCCTGTACACCGGCGATATGGACATTGCGATGGAACGTTGCGCCGCGTTTGCGCACGTGGTGGCGTTGGGTATCCGCACCGATTATGCGCGCTCTGCCGGGCAGGATGGTGCGGTTCCGGGCAGCCACGAGGTGAAGCGTGAGGCGGTGGAGCGTCGTGCTCGTCTGCCGCGTCAGGCTCAGCAGATGGAGCAGATCGCGCACGATTTGGAGGCGGTCGCCGCCCAGCTACGCGCCGTTGAGGCTAGTCAGCAGGTTAATGGGGGCTCGGGGGCTGGTTCTGCGCAGGAAAAATCGCAGACCAACATCGAAGCATTCTAGTCTTCTACAACGTTGCGGGGCGCAAAAATACGGGTTCGTGCCGCGAATTGGCACAGGTTCCACATTGGGCCGCAAAGGCCTGAAAAGCCTGTTTCCGATTGACTCTGCGCCGGGTTCGGGTGGATAATAATTACAAGATGTCGGGTTGCTAATAGGTAGCCCCGGGCTCCAAATCTTTAGCCGCTTCGAGCGGCCTTCCGCCGAGAGGCGCTCCCAACCCGACATCCCTAAACGTTCCGGTGGGGGTCGAGAAATCGACCCCCACCGTTTTTTGCTTAAAACCCCGTCTAGAAGCCGCCGTCAGCCCGACGCAGTTGTGTCTGAAGCTCGAGCGCTCATGAGATACGCGCGGGCTATGCGCACCCGCACCACCCAATACTGGTTAGACTGGGAACTATGCTGCACCGACTTTTCCCCCACGCCAACGAATCCCTCGCCTCCCTCGCTGAAATTTCAGCGCAGGTCGGTGAGGCCGCTGCGTTGCTCTCAGAAATGGTCGGCTCCCCCGTCGCGGAGTACCCCGAACTCTTCGAACGCATGCTCACCCACGAGGCGGACTCCACGAACCTGCTGTTCCGCACCCTCACCGAGGTGCGCAGCTCCTTCTCCCCGCCGATTCCGCGTGAAGACCTGTACACGCTGGCACGCAAGCTCACCAACGCTGTTGAGAAGCTCACCAGCGCCGCGCACGTGCTGTCCCTGCACAGCATTGACGGCTTCGCCACGCACATCACCTCAATCCTGGACATCATTCAGCGTCAGGCGGTGCTGACCGCCGCCGTCATCCCCAAGCTTGCTGATATTCGCGGCCTCGACAACTACTGGATGGACATGCTGCGCATCTCCCGCCAGGCGCTACGCACCGCCGAAGAGTACGACGCGTACATTGCCGAACGCTACACCCCCGAACGGTACCGCCGCTACGCCACCTTCCTGGCGCAGCTGACCGCCGCCTCCAACGCTATGCGTGATGTGTCTGCCGAGATCGGCCGCATTATCGTTCAGGAATCCTAATGTTCCTGGGTCTTCTAGCCTGCTGCGCCTTCATTGCCGCGGTCTACGTTACCGGTGTGCACGACGCCTCCAACTCCGTCGCTGTTCCGGTGCGTACCCGCGCCCTTGGCGAACGCTCCGCCCTGTACCTTGCCGCGCTCTTCAACGTGCTCGGTGTAATCGGTGCGTTTCTGCTGCTCGGTGAGTATTCCGCCTCGTGGGTGAGTGCCCCGGAAGGCACCACCGGCCTGAACGGCATCATTGCGGCGCTACTCGTCTGCGCTATTTGGGGTGTGCTCACCTGGTTTCTGCGGTTGCCGTCCTCCTCGACTCACGCACTGGTCGGTGCCCTCGCCGGCGTGAGCTGGTGGACCCAGACGAGGAGTGACAGCGCCGCTGAAGGCTTTGGTTCTCTCGCCTTCCTGCCGCATATTTTTGGGGCGACCCTGCTGCCGCTCTTTTACCTGCCGCCGCTCATTTTTCTGCTGTCCTGGCTGATGGTGGTGCCGTTCTACCGGCTGGTGGTCGGCCACAACCCGCGCCTGGTGAATCAGCATGCCCGCGAGGTGCTGGCGGTGTCTGCCTCCGCAATTTCGCTGCTACACGGCTTGCAGACCGGCTACCTGTACCTGCTGCTGTGGGCGCTACTGAGCGAACGCATCATGGATCCGGCGCTGATTCAGTCCCTCACCTGGGGCGGGATGCTGCTGGGCACCATCATTATTGCCCTCAGCCTGGGTGCCGGTACGCTGACCGGTGGCCGCCGCATCGGCTACACCTTCGCCTACAAGATGGTGCGCCTGGACCCGTTCCGTGGCGCGGTCGCCCAGGGTACGACCGCGGTGGTGCAGGTGCTCGGCTACTTCCTGCTGCAGGTGCCGTTCTCCTCATCGCACCTGGCGACTGCATCGGCGCTCGGCGCGGGCGTGAACCAGCGTTTTAACGCGTTGAAATCCAGGATTGTTCTGCAGATTCTTCTGGTGTGGCTGGTAACCATTCCGGCGTGCTTTGTGCTCGGTGTGCTGGCGATGGTGGCGCTACAGTCCATCAGCTAGTTTTTAGGGGCGGCTCGTGCCCCTGTGTGCACGCTGTTGCGGGTTAGCCGGGCGGTGGGTTGAGTCTGAACAGTGCACACCTTCATAATGGGTTGAGTTCCTGGGCTGGCACGGGCCCATTCACCCTCGACTGATTGTGGTTATGTCTTCCCCTACCGTAGCTATTCTGGTCCGCACGAAGGGCCGCCCCCGCTTCTTGAGCCGCGCGCTGGAGAATATTGCGCAGCAGACCTTCACCGACTACACGGTCTGCGTGATTAACGACGGAGGCGACGAACAGGCAACCCGCGCCGTCATTGAGGCTTCTCCGCTGGGTTCTAACGCGCAGGATTCCAGCCGCGTACAGTTGCTGACCACCGCCGGCGGCAACATGGAGGCGGCATCCAACGCCGGTTTGGCGGCGACCACCTCCAAGTACGTGGCGATTCACGATGACGACGACCTGTGGGCACCCAAGTTCCTGGAGCGCACCGTCGCGGCGCTGGAAGAGAGCGGCGCGCTCATGTGCACCACCCGCGTTGTGGAGCGGTACGAACGTGAGAACGCCGACGGCGAGTTCGAGGTGTACGAGGAGCGTATTTTCCACGACGGCCTGCCCGGCATGGGTTTGCAGTTCCTGTTCCGCACGAACCGTGCCGTGCCGATTGGTATTCTCTACCGCCGCAGCCTGCACGAGCTGGTCGGTTTTTATGACGAGTCCCTGCCGGTGGTCGGCGACTGGGAGTTCAACATGCGTGCCGCCTCTGTTGCGGATATTCTGCTGGTGGATGAGCCGCTGGCGTACTGGTCGCTGCGCCCCGACGCGGAGGGTGCCGAGGCGAATAGCGTGAAGCGTCAGGCTGATCATGCCCGCTTCGATTCGTTGGTGCGCGCCCGCGCTATCCGCGAGGATTTGCAGGCGGGTGCCCGACCGGGTGCGTACCTGTATCAGGCACATTTGGCGGCTGACCTGGAGCGCCGCGTGATTGACGGGCACAATCTGACCCGCGAATCCCTAGATATTCTGCGCTCTATTGAGAGCCGCCTGGAACGTATCGAGGCCCGTCAGCAGTCTATTGAGAACCGCCAGCAGGCTATTGAGGAGCGTCTGCGGGTTCTCAAGCACCTGCGCACCCCGGGCCGCGCGTTGCGTTCCTTGGCGAAGCGTTCCCTCAGCCAGCGTTCCCTGGTTCGTCGCGGTGCTGAGGTTGAGTCGGCAGAGGCTGGTTCGGCTGAGGCTGAGTCGGCAGATCAGAAGGGCGCATAAGGCGTGACAGAGAACAATCATTCTTCTACAGCACTGCCCGTTACTGAAGCACCGCGTGTGCTCGTCATTGGCGATATCGGCCAGCACACCTACCACGTGGGCGACGAAGCCATGACCATTGCGAGCGCGGAGGCGCTTTCCGAAGGCGGCGCGGCGGTCACCCTCATGACCCGCGATGTGGGCCATTCGGCGCGCTATATTGGCGCGGCGGTACATCATGAGGCGGCACAGCATGAGGCGGGCGCACCCTACGAGTACCTGCCGTTTTTCCTCTTCCCCTGGGCGCCGGCTGAACGCGAGCTGACCCTCGCGGCGCTCGAGTGCATCCTGGCGCAGCTGCACGCCGACCGGGAACGCCCCTCCGTTACCGAGCTGGTGGCGTTGCCGCAGGTTCGAGCGCTGCCGGAGGTGCTGCATCCGCTGGCGCAGACCGTTGAGCGCATGGTGGAGTTCGCTGACGCTATCGCTGCCATGGACGCGGTCGTGGTCTCCGGCGGCGGCAACCTCAACTCCCGCTTCGGTTGGCTCCTCTACGAGCGTGCCGCCGCGGTGCGTGCCGCCGAGCATGCGGGCGTGCCCGTGTACGTGACCGGTCAATCCCTGGGCCCGGTCCTCAACCCCGAAGACGCACAGGTTCTGGAGCGTATGCTGCGCACCGCCCGTTCGGTGACGGTGCGCGAACGTTCTTCCCTCGCTTGGTGCCGTGAGCGGGGTATTGACGCGCGCCTGAGCGTGGATGACGCCACCGACTACCCGGTGGCTTCCCCGGCGCGTACCCTGCACTATGCGGAGGGCGTTTCCGCAGGTCAGGCACTGGATGAGCTGCCCGAACGCTACGTGTGCGTGACCGTCAACGAGTGCACCGAACAGCAGGCGCAGCAGATCGCGCGTCTGCTCGATAGCATGTGGCGCGAGCACGGCTACGCCCTCGTGTTCCTGAGCCATTTTGGCGACCCACAGAACCCCGAAAGCGGCGATATTCAGGTGCATCAGCGCATCGCTGAGCAGCTCAGCCCCTCCACTCCGGCAACCCTGCTGCCGATTCTGCACACCGACCAGAGCGTCACCGTGCACCGTGGCGCGGCGTTCACGCTGACCAGCCGCTACCACCCGGCGGTGTTCTCTGCGGCGGCGGGTATTCCCGTGCTCGCCCTCGTGCCAGATGCCTTCACGCAGATGCGCGTGGGCGGCGCCCTGAACCTGTACGGGCTGGGCGAGTTCACCCTGCCGCTGGGCATGCTCGCCGGTGGCGTTCCCGAGCTGATGGTTGCCGCCGCTCTACGACATGCGGCGGTGGCATCGGATGTACGTCGCACCGAACTGCTGGAGGCTCTGCGAGCCGAGCGTGCCTACCTGCTTGCGCAGATTTTTGCCTCCGGTGCAGAAACTCGCGGCAATGCAGAAACTCTCGGCGGTTCAGAAGCCCCCGCGCCTTTCCCTGCCGCAGAGCAAACCTTGGCTCTCCCCGAGCCGCTTGGTGCAACCGTCCGCGCCGCACGCGATCTCTTTACCGAAACCTCCCTCACCGCGGGTTTCGAGTGGGCGATGTCTGACCGGGCACACTCCTGGGATGCTGAGCACCGCCGGCAGCTTGAATGTGCCCGCGCAATCGGCGGCGGGTACAGCGCGCGCGGTGTTCACGGGGCACACGGCGCCGAAGAAACGCATCCTGTCACCGTCGAGCCTGAGTCATCTTCTGAAGCGCCCGCCGAGACGAAGCCGGGCCTGCTGGCGAGGGTGGCGCGCCGCCTCCGCGGCTAGGTTGCATAACGGGGGCCAGGCTGCGTAACGGAGCTAGAGCAGCGGTTTTGGAGCTAGGTTTCCGCGAAAAACGCGGCTTCGGAGCGGGTATAGGGCGGGTACGGGGCGCGGGGTCTCTCACACTTGCACCCAACACTCCCCTACCCCCTTGTACAGAGCACACGCGCCGGTATGATGGTGCTCATGGCACGCTTCGCAGAGATTCTACGCACTACTGAACAGAACACCCGGCAGTTCGTCCATGAGGGTATTCACCGAGTCCGGGCTGACTTCTTTCAGTCTGTGCAGATTGTTGCGGCGTCTATGGGCGCTTGGCTTTTCGCTGAGCACATCCTGGGCCACCAGGAACCCATTTTCGCGCCGGTTGCCGCCCTCGTATCTCTCGGCTATGTAAGCGGTGCTAAGCATTCCCGCCGAATCCTTGAGGTCTCCTTCGGCGTGACCCTCGGCATTCTCATTGGCGACCTTCTGCTGATTCTGCTCGGTCACGGCACCTGGCAGGCGGCAGTGGTGCTTTTCTTGACCGTGATTATTGCCCGATTTATTGATAAGGGCATTATTTTTACGATTCAGCTCAGCTTCCAGGCCTGTTTCACGTTGCTACTGCCCGTACCTGACGATGCGTTCACCCGCAGTTTCGACGGTATCGTTGGTGGCGCCTTTGCGTTCCTCGCCATGTACCTGATGCCGCGCGACCCGCGTAAGAACCCGCGTGCCCGCGCGCAGGCTCTCATGGATGCGTTCGCGAAGGTTTTCCAGCTCTCCTCCGAGGCAATCCGCTACTACGATTACAACAAGGCGTACCAGAGCCTGCTCGATGCGCGCGCCCTGCAGCCGCTCTACGATGCATGCCGCGGTGACCTGATTACCGCGCAGGGCATGAGCGAGCTGTCCTGGAATAGCCGCAAGAGCAAGGGCGAGCTGGCGCGCATGGCGAAGACCCTCGCCGCGGTGGATTTGGCGATTCGTAACGACCGCGTGCTCAACCGCCGCATGGCGTCCACGATTCACCACGTGCAGTTGCGTACTGCCGCACAGCTTTCGCTCAGTGACGCGCTGACCGAGCTGTCGTTGGCGGCGCAAAGCCTCGGCCTGGGCATGTCTGCACCGACCGAAGGCGAACGCGAGCACTACATGATGGCGGCACGCGAGCGCATGATTAAGCTTGCCGGCACCCTCGAGCCGCGCACCATGGGTGTGGCAACTTTTGAGGGCGAGTCGCTGGTGCTGATGCTCCGTCTGATTGTGGTCGACTTTTTGGAGGCGACCGGCATGTCCCACAAGGACGCCGTGGCGGTTCTCGTGCCCCTCGGCGAGGCGGTCACGAAGCACGCACCGCGCACCTCGGCAATCCCGATTGTGGACGCTGACATGGACGATTCCACGGTGGTTGATGACGTGACCGATAGCGCGGTGAACACCCACCGCACGAACAAGCTCAACACCCGCTCGATCAACATTATGTTGCACGAGAACGAGGAGGAGAGCCGCTCCTCCTAACTAGGCTCTAGCGGGCTTCTATCGGGGTCAGTGGCAACCATCAAGGACACAACGGAGGGGGCTCCCGGCGGCATTCACGCCAGCCGGGAGTCCCCTTTGCTGTGTCTTTAGGTGTTTTACTTCTGCGGGAAGAGCAGCGCGAGCGCCTCACCCAGGGTGGTTACCTCACGCACGGTCACGCCCTCGGGCACGTCCCCCACGCCGGTCGGGGAGGCGGGCACCAGCACGTGTGTGAAGCCCAGACGGCCCACCTCCGCGATGCGCTGGCGGATGCCCGGAACGGCGCGCACCTCACCCGCCAGACCGACCTCGCCAAAGACCGCGAGCTTGCGCGGTAGCGGCTTATTTTGAGCTGCCGAGGCGAGCGCCATGACGCACGCCAGGTCGGCGGCGGGCTCGGCAATTTTTGCACCGCCCACCGTGGAGACGTAGCAGTCGAGCTTGCCCACGTTCAGCCCGGCGCGGCGCTGCAGCACCGCCAACAGCATCTGGATACGCGCCGAATCCAGACCGGAAACGGTGCGGCGAGGGGCGGGTGCCACCGCCTGATCCAGCAGCGCCTGAACCTCGGCGAGCAGGGGGCGGCGGCCCTCCATCGTGACGGTCACGCAGGTGCCAGCCACCGGGTGCGGGGTGCTCGAAACAAACATGCCGGAGGGGTCCAGCACGGGTGCGATGCCGTCCTCGTGCATGTCAAAGCAGCCCACCTCGTCGGTGGGTCCGAAGCGGTTCTTAATCGCGCGCAGCATGCGGATATTCGAGTGCTTATCGCCCTCGAACTGGCAGACCACGTCCACCAGGTGCTCGAGCAGGCGCGGGCCCGCGATGGTGCCTTCCTTAGTCACGTGGCCCACGAGCAGGGTGCACATATTGCGTTCCTTAGCCGCGGCAATCACGGAGGCGGCAACCTCACGCACCTGGGTCACGCCGCCGGCGCTACCCTCAACTTCCGCGGAGGCGAGGGTCTGCACCGAGTCAATGACCAGCAGGGAGGGGTTGACCTGCTCAATATGCGCCAGGGCGGTGCCGAGGTCGGTTTCGCTGGTCAGGTAGAGGGTGTCCGCGATGGCGCCGATGCGGTCGGCGCGGAGTTTGACCTGCGCGGCGGATTCCTCGCCGGTGATGTACAGGACCGGGCGCGGCGGCTGGGGTGCGATATTCTGCGCCCCCTGCTGTCCCGCAATCCCGGCGGTGCCGCGCGCGAAGGTGGCGGCGACATCCAGCAGCAGGGTGGATTTGCCCACGCCGGGTTCGCCCGCCATGAGGATGACCGCGCCGGGTACGAGTCCGCCGCCGAGCACGCGATCAAATTCGGGGTTTCCGGTGCTCATGTAGGCGGCTACGCGCGAGTCGACTTCTGCAATGGGCTGGGCGGGTTTCTGCACGCTGGATGCGGCGCGGGTACGCGCGCGGGTGCCCCCGGCGGCTTCTTCAACGGTGCCCCAGGTTTGGCATTCGCCGCAGCGGCCTACCCATTTGGCGGTGGTCCAGCCGCATTCGGTGCAGCGGTAGGCGGGTGCGGTTTTGGTGTTTTTCGTGCGCGCGGTCATGGGTCTATTTTAGGGTCTGGGGCGATATGGCGCGCGGTGTTTGGTCACGGCGAAATGGGGTGCCACAGAACGCATTTTTACTCTTAAACGCAGATAGTTTAGCCCGGTGCACTCCCGTATAAATATCGAGAATATCCGTTCGTTTTTGAGGCACTTTAGCCCGCCGTTCCGCCCCTGACCTGGCTCAATAACCACCCTTACGGGTACAATGGTTTTCGTGCAGATGAATTATAGTGACCTATTGCTTAAAACTATCGCCCGAATCGCCCCCGGCACCGAGCTCCGCGAGGGCCTGGAACGCATCATGCGTGGCCGTACGGGCGCACTCATCGTACTCGGATCCGACCGCACCGTATCCTCCCTGTCGTCGGGCGGTTTCAATATCGACACTGAGTTCTCGGCAACCCGCCTGCGCGAGCTGGCGAAGATGGATGGCGCTATCATCTGCGACCGCGACGCCACCCGCCTGTTGCACGCCGGCGTGCAGCTCATGCCGGACGCCTCCATTGAAACGAACGAGTCCGGCACCCGCCATCGCACCGCCGAGCGCACCGCAATTCAGACCGGTTTCCCGGTGATTTCGGTGAGTGCATCGATGTCCGTGATTTCGGTGTACGTTGACGGCACCCGCTACATGGTTGAGGACAGCCAGTACCTGATGGCTCGCGCAAACCAGGCGATTCAGACCCTTGAAAGCTACAAGAAGCGTCTGCGTTCGGTGCTCTCCAACCTGTCTGCCCAGGAGATTGAATCGAACGTTTCCCTGAGCGACGTGGCGATGACCCTGCAGCGCATGGAGATGGTGAACCGCATTATCCGCGAGGTCAGCCACTACGTGCTGGAGCTCGGCGTGCACGGCCGCCTGATTGCCCTGCAGCTGGAGGAGCTGCGCGCCCCCGAGATGACCGCCAGCGACCTGATTCTGCGCGACTACCTGCCCGAGGTGAACGACGAGCTGATTACCGCCGGCGTTGAGGCTCTGCAGAACCTGGACGATATGGACATCGTGGATCTGCGCACGATTGCCCGCACTGTCGGCTTTGGTGAGAACCCCGACCTGGAGCTACCCCTGCAGCCTCGCGGTTTCCGCCTGCTTGCCGGCATTCCGAGCATCCCGAACGCTATTTCTGAGCGTCTGGTGGAGCGCTTTGGTAGCCTGCAGGCTCTCATGGCGGCGTCCCTTGAGGACCTGCGCGCCGTGGACGGTGTGGGTGAGGCTCGTGCCCGCACGGTGCGTGAGCAGCTCTCCCGCATGGCGGAGAGCAGCCTGGAGAAATATCTCTAAGTCAGCGGCGCGTAATCCCCCCCCCCGGAGAATATTTTTGCGCTATGATGCAGTGACAGCGGAGTTTTCTCCGCACCTTGACACCCCAAGGAGGTCACAATGTCGTACTCACGAGCTAAGTATCCGTCGGCCAAGCACCCCGTCCCGTTCTTCGTGTGGGCGTCCCCCATTCTGTTCCTAATTTACCTGCCGCTGCTGTGGTTCAAGGTCATCCCCAATTCCTTTGAGGTGACCGACCTGTCCACCCTGCTTTTGGCGGCACTACAGTGGACCGCATTCGGAAGCCTGCTCGGGTACCTGGGTGAGCGCCGCTTCGCCAAGCCGCGCGCCTCCAAATAGCGCCACGCAATAGACCTATACAAAAAGCCCCCGCACCGGAGAATATCCAGCACGGGGGCTTTTCGCGCCCATTCACGGGCAAAAACTATGAAAGTTCAGACGTTGTGAACATCAGGTTGGTGAACTACTGAATCACAAAGTTCACCTGAGCCGAGCTCACACCATTCACCGTAGCGGTCGCCCAGTAAGAACCCTTCTGAGCGGTCGAAGCGGAAGAGCAACCCAGGACGTTGATCTTACGGTCCCACGCCAGGTCGGTTGCCGCCTCGGCACCTGCGGCTACCTCAGCCTTCTGAACGGCGGTCGCCGCGCACAGGCTGCGGGTGTACACCTGAGCCGCACCGGAGGTGATGTTCAGGTCCACGCCGGTGTTCGCACCCTCGCCGCCCACAGCGCAGGGGGTCTTCGAGGAGTTCGTGTAGGTCACGTGGAAGGACACCTGCTCACCGGCAGCGAAGGTACGCTTCGCGGGGGTGACGGTCACCTTCAGGTCGTTCGCGGTGCACGCCGCCGCGACAGCCGCAGTGGTCACGCTCGGAGTAGGTGCGGGAGCAGTCGGGGTCGCCGCGGGGGTGGTTGCCGCAGTGGGGGTCACGCTTGCGGTGGGTGCCGCAGAAGCGGTCACCGAAGGAGTTGCCGAAGCAGTAGCACTAGCCGACGCAGACGCGGTTGCAGAGGCAGTCGCGCTAGCGGACGGGGTAGCCGAAGCAGTTTCGGAGGGGCGAGCGCTGAAGCTCTGGAAGGGTGCACCGGAAGCCGTCGCAGTGGAGGCTACAGTGGCGTCCTTCTTGCCGTTAATCATGCCGACCATGGAGGTCACGCCGGCGACCAGCAGCAGAATGACAGCGAGCAGAGCAATGACCGCTACGATACGACGACGGCGGTACACTTCGGGAGGCAGAACGGGACCATTTTCAGACATACCCTTAAGGATACCGGGTTTAACCCTGAGAATCACAGTGAACCCCGTTCATGCGGTTTTGGGAATATATGCCCTGTGGCGTAGGCTTTTCGGATGACCTCAGAGCCCAAACGCACCGCACGCACACGCCCCGAACCCGCCCTACCCGAAGGCACCAACATCGAGGCACTCCACCACCGAATCAATGGATGGTTCCTCGACCAGGCACGCGATTTGCCGTGGCGTCGCGACGAGTGCACCCCCTGGGGTGTGATGGTCAGCGAGTTCATGCTGCAGCAGACCCCCGTCAAGCGCGTGCTGCCCGTGTGGGAGGAGTGGATGCGCCGCTGGCCCACCCCCGCCGACCTTGCCGCCGAGCCCGCCTCGGAGGCGGTGCGCGCCTGGGGCAGGTTGGGTTACCCGCGCCGCGCGCAGCGTCTGCACGGTGCCGCAGTGGCGATTGTGGAGCAGCACGGCGGTGAGGTTCCCGCCGACTACGAGGCGCTGCTGGCTCTGCCGGGCGTGGGTTCCTACACGGCGGCGGCGATTAGCGTGTTCGCGTTCGGTCTGCGCGCCACGGTCATTGATACGAACATCCGCCGCGTGCACGCGCGCGCTGTCTCCGGCAAGGCGCTACCCTCCCGCTCGTTGACCGCGGCTGAGACTCGCCTGGCGGAGGCGCTCATGCCCGCCGATACCCCCACCTCCTGCCTGTGGAATGCGGCGACCATGGAGCTCGGTGCGCTGGTCTGCACGGCGAAGTCCCCGAGCTGTCAGCTGTGCCCGGTGGAGGATCTGTGCGCCTGGGTTGCGGCAGGCAAGCCGGAGGCTGACTACACCCCCAAGGGTCAGAGCTGGCACGGCACGGACCGTCAGGTGCGCGGCGCGGTGATGGCGGTGCTGCGTGCGGCGCATGAGCCGGTGGAGCGCGACCTCATCCTGGGTGCGTCTTCGGGTGCAACTTCAGCTAGCGATACAACTTCGCCCGACCTGGCATTCCCAGCTGATGCACCCGCCGCGGTGCACCGCCCGCTCAAGGCGCTGTATGCGCTCTCCCCCGCCGCCGAGCAGCTGCAGCGCTGCTACGCGGGGCTGCTGGCGGACTCTCTCGCCCGCGAAGTCACGCAGGGCGATACTGTGCTCGTCTCACTCTAGTACCCGCCACAGAGAGGCTCCTAGAGCCTCCCAAAAGCATAGAAACGCCTGAGGGGCGGTACCGGATACTTCCGGTACCGCCCCTCATGCGTTTAGTGCACTAGAACCTAGCTACCTAGAGCTTATTTCAGAGCCTAGTCGTTGCCCTGACCCTCAGCGGCAGGTGCCTCAGCTGCGGGAGCCTCGGAAGACTCGCCCTCGTTCAGCTCCTGCACCGAGTCCAGAGCCAGCTCCTTCATCGGCTGCGAAGAGAAGACGAACTTCGCGGAGTCGCCCTCACCTTCAACGTCCACGGTGATCTTCTCACCGGGCTTGATGTCGCCGAAGAGGATCTTCTCAGACAGGGCGTCCTCAATGTTGCGCTGCATCTCGCGGCGCAGCGGACGAGCACCCATGGACGGGTCGTAACCCTTAGCCGCCATGAGAACCTTCGCAGCGTTGGTCAGCTCAATGGACATATCCTGCTCCGCCAGGCGCTTAGCCAGGCGACCCACGAAGAGGTCCACAATCTGCAGAATCTCAGACTCGGAGAGCTGCGGGAAGACGATAATGTCATCCACACGGTTGAGGAACTCGGGGCGGAAGTGCTCCTTGAGGTTCTCCATCACGCGTGCCTGCATACGCTCGTAGTCGGCTGCAGTGTCATCCATCGCCTGGAAACCAACCGGGATACGGCGGTTCACGTCACGCGAACCCAGGTTGGTGGTCATGATGATGACGGTGTTCTTGAAGTCCACCACGCGACCCTGCGAGTCGGTCAGGCGACCGTCTTCCAGAATCTGCAGCAGCGAGTTGAACAGGTCAGCGTGAGCCTTCTCAACCTCGTCGAACAGGACCACGGAGAAGGGCTTGCGGCGGACCTTCTCGGTCAGCTGGCCGCCCTCATCGTAGCCAACGTAGCCGGGAGGCGCACCGAACAGACGGGAGACGGTGTGCTTCTCCTGGTACTCGGACATATCCAGGGTGATGAGCGAATCCTCATCACCGAACAGGAATTCCGCCAGAGCCTTAGCAAGCTCGGTCTTACCCACACCGGTCGGACCGGCGAAGATGAACGAACCACCGGGACGGCGCGGGTCCTTCAGACCTGCGCGGGTACGGCGGATAGCGCGGGACAGTGCCGCAATAGCGTGCTCCTGACCGATAACGCGCTTGTGGAGCTCCTGCTCCATGGTCAGCAGGCGGCTGGACTCTTCCTCGGTGATCTTGTAGACGGGAACACCGGTGGAAGCGGCCAGAACCTCAGAAATAACCTCGGGGGTCACGGTGCCGAATGCGTCGCCGCCTTCGCGCCATGCCTTCTCGGCTTCTTCCTTCTCAGCCAGGACCTTCTGCTCCTGATCACGCAGGCCTGCGGCCTTCTCGTAATCCTGGGAGTTGATGGCGTCTTCCTTCTGCTGGCGCAGCTTGGCGGCCTTCTCGTCGAGCAGCTTGATTTCCGGGGGTGCGGTCATGCGCTTGATGCGCAGGCGTGCGCCCGCCTCGTCAATCAGGTCGACAGCCTTATCCGGCAGGAAGCGGTCAGAGATGTAGCGTGCCGCAAGGTTCACGGCAGTCTCGATAGCCTCGTCGGTAATGGTGACGCGGTGGTGTGCCTCGTACTTATCGCGCACGCCCTTGAGGATCTGCACGGCGAGCTCCTGAGAGGGCTCATCAACCTGAATCGGCTGGAAGCGGCGTTCCAGGGCGGCGTCCTTCTCAATGTGCTTGCGGTACTCGTCCAGGGTGGTTGCACCGATGGTCTGCAGTTCGCCTCGAGCCAGCATGGGCTTGAGGATGGAGGCAGCGTCAATTGCGCCCTCTGCGGCACCTGCACCAACGAGGGTGTGGATCTCGTCAATGAACAGGATGATGTCGCCGCGGGAGCGAATCTCCTTCAGAACCTTCTTCAGGCGCTCTTCGAAGTCACCGCGGTAGCGCGAACCTGCGACCAGGGAGCCCAGGTCCAGGGTGTACAGGTGCTTGTCCTTGAGGGTTTCGGGGACGTCACCGTGCACGATAGCCTGTGCCAGGCCCTCCACGACGGCGGTCTTACCGACACCGGGCTCACCAATCAGCACGGGGTTGTTCTTAGTACGGCGGGAGAGGACCTGCATGACGCGTTCCATCTCCTTGTGGCGGCCGATGACCGGGTCCAGCTCGCCCTCACGCGCTGCTGCGGTGAGGTTGCGGCCGAACTGATCCAGGATGGTCGAACCCGCGGGAGTGCCTTCGCGAGAGTTGCCTGCACCCACGCCGGCGGTTTCCTTTTCACCGGAGTTGTTGCCGGGGTAGCCGGAAATCAAGTCCATCACGGCCTGGCGCACGGCAGCGGGCTCAGCGCCCAGCTTGACCAGCACCTGGTTTGCCACGCCCTCGTTTGCACGAACCATGCCCAGCAGGATGTGTTCGGTGCCGATGTAGCCGTGGTTCAGCTGAATAGCCTCGCGCATGGACAGTTCGAGAACCTTCTTCGCGCGCGGGGTGAAGGGGATGTGGCCGTTAGGCGCCTGGGGGCCGGGGCCGACGATGTCCTGAACCTGTTCACGTACTGCGTTCAGGGTAACGCCCAATGATTCCAGGGCGCGGGCACCGATGCCTTCGCCCTCGTGAATCAGACCGAGCAGAAGGTGTTCGGTACCGATGTAGTTGTGGTTGAGCATGCGTGCCTCTTCCTGGGCAAGCACCACAACGCGCCGAGCTCGATCGGTAAAGCGTTCAAACATTTACGCACTCCTTGCATTTTCCTATTGATACAAGAGTACGTTGAGCGCGGCTGAAAGGGCGGGCTGATGGGCGTCTGTTCGCCATCAAGAGAACAGATGAGCTGTTCCGGGCGTTCTAGGGGCGGTTTAGGCGCGGTTTCGGGGCTTCTGGCGGGGCTCGGGGGCGGTTTTGAGGGGTCTAGCTCACGCAGGTGAGCCTACCTGAAGGTGGATGGGTGCCGCCAGGTCGGTGCTAGCTGTTTTTGTCGGTGCTGACTGCTTCTCCCGAGGCCAGCTGTTTTTGCCGGGGCTGGCTGTTTTTGCGGAGGCAGTCTGTGCAGAGTGTGCGCATATTGCCGTCGGATGTACCGCGGACAGGTGCTACAAGTGGGTTCCGAGGGTCTACGGTGCCGATACGAGGGTTTGCGGGAGGGGCGAACACACAAGAACCCACATAGACCAACACCTAAACCGCTTGTTTCCTGCACGTGCATGAATATATTGCAGAAATTTTTAAAAATTTATATGTTTAAGTGAGAAATTTCAATAATTCGCAAAAAATATTTGCCGGATAACGCGGCGCTTATTTTCCGGATAATTCCCGCATCATTTCGGCGCCCCATCAAGAGATAATCCGTAAGTTCTGAAAGCCCCACCGAAGATGCAGGGCTCCCAATTATTCGAAAATTTCAGTCAGTACATTCCAGCCCCTTCGATGGAATACCCAACGCAACGATCGCATGAATATCACAGTGCATATCCCCCGCTTTGAAGAGATTAATGCAACATTACCTTTAGTGTTCCTGCCAATGCATGAAACCTAAATGGGGAACCCGCACTCGACACCAGATTGCGCATCCGATTCCCCACTCTTCCTCCTAATAATTCAGAAGCGGGCATCAGCAAAGGATCAATATATTTTACATGTAAATAGTTAATTGGGGTGGGTGATATAAAAACACCCCACCACCCCCAGCAGATATGTAACGCATATCAAGAAATACCGGGGCAAAACTAAAGGCGGACGGTGATAACACCGTCCGCCCTAAGCGCTCGGAGGTTTAGAGCCTTGAAGAACCAACCCCTCCGGTTACGCGTAATAACTTAGAACTTTTAGTCCTGAGCCTTCATTGCTTCGTAGTATGCGTCCTGAACATCCTGGTGGATACGACCGCGGTCAGAAACCTTGTGGCCGTTAGCCTTAGCCCACTCGCGAATTGCTGCGGTCTCGGGGTTGCGCTTAACCGGAGCAGCGGTACCACGGGGGGCACGGGTGCGCTGGGTAGCGGTGCCCTGCACGCGGCGGGACTTCGCTACGAAGGGGCGGATAGCGTCACGCAGGCGAGCTGCGTTTGCGGAGGACAAATCGATTTCGTAGTGAGCGCCGTCCAGACCAAAACGGATAGTTTCGTCTGCGGGGCCGCCATCGAGATCGTCTTCAAGGATGATGCGAACCTTCTGTGCCATTGAGGCACCTCCTCATCTGTTGCATATATCCTGTGGAGTAAACTCAAAAGCCTCTATCGGGATTGAGAAAATAGTGTGCCGGATATATTTATGTACTAATTTTCTTTCATATAGTATCAGAAATATATTAAAGATTCCGAAAATATTCTGAGCTTTGAAACAATACGCCAATCATCCGCAGCGATATATCGCTTCTGTGCATCCCCGTTAAATCTGCACTCGCTACAAGAACATTAAAGTGAAGTTTAGAGTGCAAATACTTTGGATTCTTCCAGGCAGCAGACACAGCCCCCAGAGACAAAGACACCTAATAATGTACCCCGGCGTCCCCGACAATCTGAGTGAAATATAGCGCCCGCACGAGCCTGCACATTAGACCATTCGCACCATACATTTCAGCTCTATTCAAAAGCGAAATTCTGCTATCTCCCAACCCCTCATTATTTTCTATGTAACGCGTTCATGCATAAGAGCAGAAACCCCCGCCAGAGTGAATAGAGCAGCATAAATCAGCACCAGAATAGAGCAAAAAAGCACCTTAAAACGTCCCTGACCTGTGCAAACAAACAGAAAACTCCACCTCAGAAGCTATACACCGTGCAAAAGAGTGCACAGAAAACGGCGGGTGCCGCAGATACAACCGTATCCGCGGCACCCGCCGCATTAACACCCTCACAGGTGAAGGGGAAGCTTAGGCCTCCGGCTTCATCAGGGGGAAGAGAATAGTCTCACGAATACCGGGCTGACGCACCACAGTACCCGGACGCTCCGGATCCTGATCGCCCGCCAGCAACATAATCAGACGGTCAATGCCCAGACCCAGGCCACCCATCGGGGGTGCACCGTGCTCCAGGGCGCGCAGGAAGTCCTCATCCAGCTCCATCGCCTCATCGTCACCGGCAGCAGCCAGCAGCGACTGAGCGGTCAGGCGCTCACGCTGAATGACCGGGTCAATCAGCTCAGAGAACGCGGTACCGCGCTCCATACCGCCAATAATCAGGTCCCACGCCTCAATCAGGGGCTCACCGGAACGGTGCGGACGAGCCAGCGGCTGAGCGCTCGGCGGGTAATCGTACACGAAGGTCGGGTTCACCAGGGTCGGCTCAACAATCTCACCGAAGAGCTCGGTCACCAGCTTCTCAGCGTCCCACTTCGGGTCGATATCAACCTCGTGCTTCTCAGCGATTTCACGCAGAACGGATGCGTCAGTCTCGGGGGTGATCTCAACGCCCACAGCCTCGGACAAGCCCGGGTACACGCCAACCCACTTCCACTCACCAAACAGGTCAATGGTGCCGTTCTCAGTCTCAATACGCTCGGTACCGACAGCCTTCGCGCAGCTCTGGATAATCTCCTTCATGCGCTCAGCCATCACGAACTGATCAGCATAGGTCTCGTAGCACTCCAGGGTGGTGAACTCGGGGCTGTGGGTCGAGTCCACGCCCTCGTTACGGAACACGCGGCCAATCTCGTACACGCGGTCAATGCCACCAACCACTGCACGCTTGAGCGGCAGCTCAGTCGCAATACGCATGGTCATCGGCTGGTCAAAAGCGTTCAGGTGGGTACGGAACGGGCGAGCCGTCGCGCCACCGTGCACCAGCTGCAGAACGGGGGTCTCAACCTCAATGTAGCCGTGATCTTCCAGCACGCGGCGGACGGTGCGGGTAATCAGGGCGCGCTTCTTCACCAGCTCGCGAGCCTCCTCGCGAACCATCAGGTCCAGGTAACGCTGGCGAACGCGGGTTTCCTCGTTCAGGTCCTTGTGCAGAACCGGCATGGGGCGCAGCGCCTTCGACGCCATCTTCCAGTCGGTCACCATGATGGACAGCTCACCGCGGCGAGAAACAATCACGCGGCCGGTCACGAACACGTGGTCACCCAGATCAACCAGGGACTTCCACTCAGACAGGGACTCCTCGCCAACCTCAGCCAGCGACAGCATCGCCTGGATGCGCTTACCCTCGGTACCACCCTGCAGGGTCGCAAAGCACAGCTTACCGGTGTTACGGACGAACACCACGCGGCCACCAACATGCACCACACGGTCAGTCTCGTCGCCAGCCTTCAGCTCCTCAGCAGCCAGCTTCGGATCGTACTCGGCGCGCAAATCCTCAATGTGGTTGGGCTCCACGCGGTTACCCTCAGAATCCAGCAGACCCACCGGGTATGCCTCGCGACCCGACTCGATTAGCTTCGCACGCTTTTCCAGGCGAATCTGCATCTGCTCAGACATATCAGCAATCGCCGGTGCGGCAGTGTGCTCAGTGCTCACAGTGATACCTATCTGTGTAGTGTGTTGGGGACTCTTCTAAACGAACGAACGCTTAGCGCAGGTCCATGTTGTCAATCAGGCGGGTCGGGCCAACGAACGCAGCAACCAGTGCCAGCACTCGCTCCGACTCCTCAGTCGGCTCACCGAAAGTCATCGGGTCGACCAGCTCCAGGTAGTCAAGGCGTACACCCGGAGTGGAGTTGATACGCTCACGCGCACCGTCCAAATCAATCTCGTGGAAGCCACGGTTCAGCGAATTCTCACGCAACATAGCCAGGGTGCGGGACAGCACCAGGGCAGACTCGCGCTCCTCATCCGACAGGTAGCTATTACGCGAAGACAGCGCCAGGCCGTTATCTTCGCGAACAATCGCCACAGGGCGCATGGTCACGTCGTGGTTGAAATCGCGCACCATACGCTGAATCAGGATGTACTGCTGAGCGTCCTTCTGACCGAAGTACGCATTCACCGGGTGGTTACCGGCTGCGGGGCGAATAATGTTGAAGAACTTATTGACCACAGCCAGCACGCCATCAAAGTGGCCCGGACGGGTCGCACCCTCAAACTTGGTGCCCAGCTCGCCGCTCGAAATGCGGATGAGCGGGTCACCGTCGGGGTACATCTCTTCAACCTCGGGGGCAAAAATAATGTCAACACCGGCGGCACCAGCCAGGGCAGCGTCTGCCTCCAGGGTGCGCGGGTATGCTTCGTAATCCTCGCCGGGGCCAAACTGCAGCGGGTTCACGAAAATGGAGGCGACCACTACATCGTTCTGTTCAGCGGCGCGACGCAACAGGGTTGCGTGGCCGTCGTGCAGGGCGCCCATGGTGGGCACGTAGCCCAGGGATGCGTTCGTGTACTGAACTGCGGTGCCGTTCTGCTCCGCCTCCTGGCGGGCGGCCCGGTCCAGTTCTTCCTGCGCTGCGGCAAGGGATTCGGTGATTGCCGTGCGGAACTCCGCAATGGTGGTCACGACTCGGGGCATCGAAGTCTCAGTCATGACGAGAACTCCTTGTTTTCGGGGGCTGAATCATCAATATCGCCGGGGTGGTTGCGGTCCGAAGACTCACCCAGCAGATTCTCAATTCGTCCCAGTTGTTCATCGTTTAACAAACCTCTATTATGCGCTCTTTTTGCGGTTGCGTGTGCCAGAGCGGCATAAGAGTCTGTAATATCACCTGTTTTCTCATGCTCTGAGTACTCATTCAGAGCCTGAAGGTGAGCCTTTACGGTGCCTGCGTCTCCACGTGCCACGGGCCCGGTGAGAGCACCCTCACCGCTGGCGAGCGCATTGTCCACGGCGGCTCGCACGAGGGGGCCCATGTAGCGTGCCGGATCCTCAATACCGATGGAGGCGAGCATCTGCTGGGACTGACCCAGGATGGTCACGAGGTGGTTCGCGGCGTGCGCCAAGGCTACGTGGTAGAGCGCTCGGTCAGCCTCGGCAACGTGCACGGGTTCGCCGCCCATCTCCACCACGAGTGCCTGAGCAATCGGGATGAACGGTGCAGGCCCGGTCACTGCGAAGCAGGTGCCGTTCAGACGCTGCAGGTCCACGGACATGCCGGTAAACGTCATGGCGGGGTGAATCGCCAAACCGATAGCGCCCAGCGCGGTCGCCGGTGCGAGAACCTCGGTGCCGTGACGGCCGGAGGTGTGCACCAGAATCTGACCGGCGGTAATACTTCCCGAGGACGCCAGGTAGGTGACGAGGCCCGGCAGCTCATCATCGGGAACCGCAAGAATCAGCAATTCGCTACGCTCAGCAATCTGCTCCACCGGCAGCAGCGGCACATCGGGAAGCAGCATCGCGGCGCGCTCCTGAGAAGCCTCAGACACCGCGTGAACACCCACAATAGTGTGCTCGCAGGCGCGCAAAGCCGCACCGAGGACGGATCCGACCCTCCCGGCTGAAATAATTCCAATGCCCAAACGCGCAGGTTTTGAATGCTGTATCACGGCTTTAAGTATATTCTCCCTTTTACGCAGGCCCTGCCGTCGGTGTCACGAAGAACACTGACGGCAGGGCGCGATCTGCAGTTTTGCTGCCCGCTAACCCGGCGGGTTAGAGCGCACCGTACCCGTTCGCGCTGTACCCGTTTGCAGCAGGCACAGAACCCAGCGCGGGTTCCGGTACGCGGTAGTAGGGCTCAATACCCTCCAGCCGAACCGTCATCAACCACACCAAATCCTCGCAGACGCGCGGCGGCAAGTGCATCATGAGGGTGCGCACCGGGCCGGGCACCGTACCGAAATGCACGCTCGCGCATCCGAAGACACGCTGCAGCGGGCCCTGACCTCGGCTCACGCTCAGCACACGGCTGACCGGAACAATCGACAGCGTGCGGATAAAGTAGCCGCCACGAATCAGCAGCAGGTCGCCCCGCGTATGCTCACCAACGCTCGAACGTGCCGCATCAGAATCAATGCGGGTGCTCGCCTGCACCGAACCGGCAGTGTAACCGACCGTGGTCACGCCGTTACGCTTCCAGGTGAGCAGGTCCATCCAGCGCGCCGAAGAGGGCGTCACAATCATTGCCGGAACCTGCGGCTTCTGACTCTTCAGCGAACCATCAGCGGTATCCAGCAGCACCTGCGCCTGCGCCTCATCCAGGGCGGGCAACAGCAGGCGCAACACCATCAGCGTCTCCTGCTTATTGCCAACCGGCAGGGCAACATTGCGGGTCACAACCTTCTGGTTGTCGTTCTTCTCAATACCAATACCGGCAATGGTCATCTTGATGCGGTACCAGCCGAACGCACGCCACAGGATGGACTGCTCCACGGCGAGTGCCTGAATACGCTCAACCATCACGTTCTGGGTGTGCGTGCCGGTGAAACCGTAGCGCAGGGTCACGCCGCCCTGACCGCTGGGGGTGATTTTGAAGTTCGCGGCACCGTCAAAACGTGTCCAGAGGGCAACCACATAACCGACCATGGGCGCGAACATACCGGGCAGCATCGCCATGAAAATGAGGAACGGGCTCTCGCCGCCCATCATCGCGGCAATGACCGCGGCACCGACCATGAGGGCCACGGCGGGCACCAGCCACACCAGGTGCTCCAGCATGATGGAGGCAATCAGACGCACATTCGAGATGCGGAAAATCGGCGGCTGTGAGGGGTCAGCCGTGACCGGCATCGGCATGCGAGCGCCGCGGCGGGATGCGCCGGGCTGCTGAGTACCGGGGCGCTGGGGTGCAGACTGCTCGGGTGCGAGCTGCTGGGCGCCCTGCTGAGGCGCTACCAGCTGAGTGCCGTCCTGTACGGTACCGTCCTGCAGAGGCGCACCATAGGACGCCTCGTAAGATGCCTCAAACGGCTGGTGCAGCTGATTCGCATCCGGCATGCGCTCCGCCGAAATCTGCATGCTATCGGGCAGCACATCGACCGGGCGGCCAGCCGCCTCCGAACGCAGCAGGTTAATACTCGCCATCGCGGTGCGGCGCAGAACCTCCGCCTTGCGGGCAGAAACGTACTTGATGTGCAGCGCCTCCGAAGAGCCGTCAGCCACCTCAAAACGCAGCTCCGACAGACCCAGCAGACGAGCCACCAGAGGACGCGAAATGTCCACGCTCTGCACGCTCTCCAGACGGATCGTGCGGTTCTTCTTGAACAGAAAACCGCTACGGCGGTGAATCGCCAAATCGTCCAGGCTATAGCGGGTAAACCACCAGTCAATCGAGCCAGCAACCAGAATCAGCACGAGCACGGCGAAGCCGATAAGCTGCGAGTACGTTGCGCTGAAGTAGCTACTGTTCTCATCAAATGCCTGCGTCAGCCGCGCGCCCCACTCGTTCGGCGGGGTGGTCAAAATATTCAGGATAATGCTCTGGAAGAAGCCGAACGCCAGCAGAATAATGAACCAGAGGTTCATGATGAACGTGCGGATATCGGCACGCCACCACTTCTGCTCCTGAGAGTTCGGGGCGTTATTATTCGGAACCGGGGTACTCATTAGAGTGCCGCCATTCGCTCATCGGCGCGGCGCACCAGATCCGCGCGCAGCTCCTCCGCCACGTTCAGCGGAATACCGAACAGCACCATCGTGCCGGTGGTCGTACCCGCGGTGCGCACCGTCAGGCGGGCAACACCGCACATGCGCTCCAGAGGGCCCGAATCCACATCAACATACTGGATGCGGCCGTACGGCATGGAGCTCATCGAACGGAACACGATACCGCGGCGAGCCATCAGGTGATTCGACTCCAGCGCGTAGCCGAGCGCGCGAGTACGGCGCGGAGTGGTCAGAATCCACCACAGACCCCACAGACCAAACACCGCGACCACCACCAGGCCGACGATGCGTAGCGCCTCCGGGCCGCCGAAGAACGTGCCCGCACAATACATGGCAACACCCGCAAGGATCGGGAGCGCCAAGGCAGAAATAGTGTGAACAAAACGAACCGTCAGGTAGCCGGAGGCGGCGGGCACCCACTGCGGCTCCGGCACGGGCTGAGAGGCTACCGGCTGGGAGCTTACCGGCTGAGAAGGTGCCGGCTGCGCGGGAACCTGCTGAGGCGCGTTCGGGTACGCGGCAGCGGGCGGAACCTGCTGTCCATACTGCGTCTGCTGGTTATTCTGGGTCTGCTGTCCATACGGGGCACCAGGCTGACCGTAAGCCGCCTGCTGGTACTGCCCGTACTGGTTCTGCTGAGCAGGCTGGCTCTGACCATACTGACCATACTGACCCTGTTGGGCGTCCTGCCCGTACTGGCCATTCGGCGAATAACTATTCTGGTTAGGAGCCGACATAGGTTCCTCCCTCTCGCGGCTTTACAGCACCGGAAGAGGAGGCCGCATCCTCATCATCCTCCGGCGGAATACGACAACAATGCTGAGCCCACAGCCCAGCAATCAGCAGGGCAACACTGCCCACACAATTAACAAGAACCTCCCAAAAGACCACCGAAAAACCGCGCACAGACACCATCGCCACATGGTAACCAAGAATCGCAGCGCACCAGCCCGTCAACAGGGCACCGGTCATGATGGAACCCTGCGCATACGCCACCGCACGCGCAGCAAGAATCGGGCCCATATGCGGCACCTTCTCACGCGTCTGAATACGACGATAACGAGCCACCTGCACACCCAGCCACACGGCACCCGCCGCAACCAGCAGGCACACCGCGCCGAGCATCCACGAAAAATTCAGCTCACCAAAACCGGCGCCAATCATCACGGAATTCACCATAAGAGCGGCAGCGGCACCGCACACAGCCGCCACAATAATCGCCCGATAACTCAGGGGCTTCATGGTGTTTCCTTTCGGTAGGTTCCTCTACCTTCCAGAGTGCCACATTTAAGGCTGATCAGGTACCTGCATCTCACGCATATAGCTAATAGCGTCTTCATCCGCCCCAAGCAGCGTGCGGGACAGCTCCGCAACGTTCACGACCTCGCGACTCAGCGGTGTGGGAACCTCATCCGGCCGCTCCCCCGAAGGCTCCGCACGCCGGGTCACCGTCAGGTACGCCTGCGGGTCCATCTGCGCCCACGGCACCAGCACAAAAGCACGCTCCTGCGCCCGCGGATGCGGCAAAGTCAGCACCGGATCTTCAGAGATCACGCCGTCATAGTCAATCACGTCAATATCGAGGGTGCGCGGACCCCAACGCACCAGGCGCTCACGGTGATGCGCCGCCTCCACCGCATTACACAGCTTCAGCAGCTCGTAGGCGCCCAGGTCAGTGGTCACCTCAATGACCGCGTTCACGAAATCCGGCTGACCCGCCGGGCCACCCACCGGGGCGGTACGGTACAGCCCGGAGGCGCGCACCAGCTGCACGCCGCCCGCCACCAGGTCGGCGACGGCACGCTCCAGGGTGTCTTCGCTTTCGCCCAGGTTCGAGCCCAGCGCAAGCACCGCGCGGTGTGTATATTCTGCTGCGCCCGCCACTAGCGGCCGCCCTCCACGGTGCGCTCACGGAACACGCTCACCGCAACGTTACCGAACGGCAGCTCAATCGGCGCCTGCGGCTTCGACACGGTAATCTCCACCGCCTCCACAAGCTCAAACATCGCGAGAATACCCTCGGCAATGTTCACCGCGAGGGTCTCAATCAGGTCCAGCGAACCGTTCGTCACGTGGCGGTGAATCAGGTCAACCACGAGCGCGTAGTTCGTGGTCTTCGTCAGGTCATCCGTGGCGGCTGCGGCGGAGAAATCGCTGTACAGGGTCGCGTCCACGACGAAGGGTTGGCCGTCGCGCTTCTCAAAGTCGAGCACGCCGTGGTAGCCCTTAGCGGTAATGCCGGTGAGGGTGATGCGGTCGTGGCGTGCGTAATCTGCCTGGGTCATTGGGGGTCTCCTAGAGGGTATTCGGGTAGTCGGCGGTCGCGGGGTGGTGGTTCTAGCTGGCAGAGCCTTAGCTTACGGAGCGCAACGCGGAGGCGACCGTCACCGCATCCACGCTGGCGGGCACGTCATGCACGCGCACCGCCCACACGCCGCGCGCCGCCACCAGGGCGGTCACCGCCGCAGAAGCTGCCGCACGATGCTGAGCCGGGCGCGGTTCCGACAGCGGCTGCCACAGTTCGCGTTCAGCCTCACCCGCATCGGTTGCGGTGAAACCGCTCGCGTTCAGGCGCTCAGCCAGCGCCATATCCGCCGCAGTCAGGGCGTTGGCGATAAAACGCTTGCGAGAACCGGCAATGAGCAGGCGGTGGCCCAGGTCCTGTAGCTCGTCAACGGCGGCGAGCAGCTCCCAATCCTGCATACCGCCCTTCGCGAAGCCCAGACCCGGGTCAAGAATCAGGTTCTGCGGCAGCACACCGGCGGCAAGGAAACGCTCACGCAGGCCGGTCAGCTCCTCCACAACCTCAATGACCACGCCGCGCGGGTACTCCGCCAGGCTGTTCATGGTCTGGGAGGTGCCGCGGGCGTGCATGAGAATGTACGGCACCTGCAGTTCAGCGGCGGTTTCAATCATTTCATCGCTCACGTTCAGACCGGACACATCGTTGATGATGTGCGCACCGGCGGCGATGGCGGCGCGAGCGGTCTGCGGGTTCATGGTGTCAACGCTGATGGTGGTGCCCATCTGCGCGACTGCCTCGATGACGGGCAGGATGCGGCGCTGCTCCTCCTCCACGCTGATGCGCACGGCACCGGGGCGGGTGGACTCACCGCCAATGTCGATAATGGAGGCGCCCTCGGCGATCATGTGGGCGGCGCGGGCGATGGCGTCGGTGGCGGCGTAGTGCTGGCCGCCGTCGCTGAAGGAGTCGGGGGTGACATTGAGGATGCCCATCACGAGGGTGCGTTCGGCGGCGAGCGCGTCGCAGGGCAGGGGGGCTACACGGGTGGTGTGTGTGGATTCAGTCATGGGTTTATCGTACCGAATCTGCGGTGCTCCCATATTTGCCGCAGTGATTGGGGCGGGGGTTGGGGCAGCTGTGGGGTCGATTCTGGGGACACGGCATGCAATACTTGCATTACAGATACTTATTTAAAGGTATGCTGGGAGGGCACGCATACCGTGCCGGGCGCGTTCCCAGTCGGTGGCGCGCACCCACACATACATACTCTAGGAAGTGACTCATTGTGAATATGAAGACTGGAGCTTGGATCCTCTCCCTGGTAGCTCTTGCCGCACTGGTGACTATTGTGCTCGCTGAAGGTGTTCCTGCCGTGCGTTGGATTGCTTTCGGCACCGCGACCGGTTGCGGTTTCATTGCCGTGGGCTTGATCGTGACTCTTGCCCTGGGTTGGGATAATCCGAGCGAGGCGAAGGGTAGCTTGCAGCGTTAGCGGCGGGCTCTTCTAGCTTCTGCGGTGCGGCATGATCGGCACTGCCGCGGCCGCGGAAGGTACCGGCTCAGAACACATTCTCGGAGCACTTTGGCGATGCGAAAAGGGGGCGGAGGTTTTCACCTCCGCCCCTTTCAGCGTGTCTGCCCCCAAATGAGGAATGAGCGTCAATCACTTAAAAAAGAAGACCGGTCCTGTACTCCTTCAGAATTCTCAATCATTCATCAGGCAGTGGTGCCGGTTCTAGTAGTAACAACTTTACAATCACTAATGCTCTTTACGCAAGGGCACTCGTCATACGACCCAACAAATGCCGCTACACAGCGCAGGGGGCAGGATTCCTTAGAATCCTGCCCCCTGTCGTATAGCTATATGTTCATCCCGAGTGCTTAGCGCTGCGAGAAGATCAGGCTCATCGCCTCCGCACGGGTTGCGCCGTTCATCAGCGCACCGCGCACCGCGCTAGTCACGGTCTTCGCGCCCGGCTTACGCACACCGCGCATCGACATGCACATGTGCTCAGCTTCAATCACCACAATCGCGCCGCGCGGGTTCAGGTGCTCCTCCAGAGCCTCCACCACCTGCGTGGTCAGACGCTCCTGCACCTGCGGGCGGCGAGCGTACAGATCCACCACGCGGGCGAGCTTGCTCAGGCCGGTCACCTTACCGTCCGGGCCCGGAATGTAACCCACATGCGCCACGCCGTGGAACGGCACCAGGTGATGCTCACAGGTCGAGTAGAACGGGATGTCCTTCACCAGCACCATCTCAGAGTGGGCAATGTCGAAGGTCGTACCCAGAATCTCGCCGGCGTCCTGGTGCAGGCCCGAGAAGAACTCCGCGTAGGCGCGCGCCACACGTGCAGGGGTCTGCTGCAGACCGTCACGGTCCGGGTCCTCACCAATCGCGAGCAGAATCTCACGGACGGCAGCCTCAATACGCGGCTGGTCGACGGCGTTCTTAGCCTCGCTCATTCTCTGCTCCATTCTGGTTCGGGTTGCCGTTCTCCGGGCGCTGCGCCGGAGGGGCGGGGTAGTTCGGGTACTGCTGGGTGGGCATTGCGACGGTCGGGTCGGCGTCCGGGTCGCTGAGGGGCGCCTGAGGCGGCAACGGCTGCGTAGGTGCTACCGGGACCTGCTGTGCGGGTGCAGCCGGTGCTACCGGAACAGTAGGTGCCGTAGCAGTAGCGGCAGGTGCTTCCTCAGCCTTTTCGGCTTCCTTCGCCAGCTCGCTCGGTGCCTTCACCGGTGGGATGTCGGTACGCTCGCGGGTCGGCTTGGAGTACCAGTGCTCACGCTCGGGGCGCTTGCGAACATCCTTGAAGATTTCGGCAATCTCGTTCTCGAGCAGGGTTTCCTTCTCGAGCAGGGCGTACGCCAGGCGGTCCAGAATATCGCGGTTTTCCAGCAGAATCTGGAACGCCTCGTCGTGTGCCTGCTCCAGCAGGGCACGAATCTCAGCGTCGACCTTTGCCGCGGTCGCGTCGGAGTAGTTGCGTGCCGAAGCGCCGCCGCCACCGAGGAACGGTTCGGTGTCTTCGCCGCCAAGCTTCACGGAACCAATGACGGCGCTCATGCCGTAGTCGGTAACCATCTTGCGGGCGGTGTCGGTTGCCTTCTGAATGTCGTTAGACGCACCGGTGGACGGGTCGTGGAAGACGATTTCCTCAGCCGCACGGCCACCCATCGCGTACGCCATCTGGTCAAGCAGTTCATGGCGGGTCGTGGAGTACTTATCGTCCTGCGGCATGACCATGGTGTAACCCAGGGCGCGGCCGCGCGGAAGAATCGTAATCTTGGTGACCGGCGCGGAGTTACGCAGTGCCGCCGCGACCAGGGCGTGACCGCCCTCGTGGTATGCGGTGACCTTACGCTCGTGCTCGTTCATGATGCGCGAGGAACGCTGCGGACCAGCCATGACGCGGTCGATTGCCTCGTCGATAGCGCGGTCGTCAATCACGTTGCCGTTATCGCGGGCGGTCAGCAGAGCCGCCTCGTTCATGACGTTCGCCAGGTCAGCACCGGTGAAGCCGGGGGTGCGCTTAGCAACCTGAGCCAGGTCAACGGTGTTAGCGATTGGCTTGCCTGCGGCGTGAACGCGCAGGATGTGTTCGCGGCCCTGCATGTCGGGGGCGTCCACACCAATCTGACGGTCAAAACGGCCGGGACGCAGCAGCGCCGGGTCCAGAACGTCGGGTCGGTTCGTTGCAGCAATGACGATGACGTTCGAGTTGCCGTCGAAGCCGTCCATCTCAACCAGCAGCTGGTTCAGGGTCTGCTCACGCTCGTCATTACCGCCGCCCATGCCGACGCCGCGGCGGCGGCCAACAGCGTCAATCTCGTCGACGAAGACGATGGCGGCGGGGTCGCTCTTCGCTTCCTTGAACAGGTCGCGCACGCGGGACGCACCCACACCCACGAACATTTCAACGAAGTCAGAGCCAGAAATCGAGTAGAACGGCACGCCAGCCTCGCCCGCCACAGCCTTGGCGAGCAGGGTCTTACCGGTGCCGGGAGGACCGTACAGCAGAACGCCCTTGGGGATCTTGGCACCCAGGCGGGTGAACTTTTCGGGTTCAGCCAGGAACTCGCGGACTTCTTCCAGTTCGGCGAGAGCCTCGTCCACGCCGGCGACGTCGCTGAAGCGGACTTCCGGCTTGTCCTTGGTGAACTTCTTCGCACGGGACTTGGAGAAGCTCATCACGGAGGAGCCGCCTCCGACTCGTCCCATCAGGAACCAGAAGAGCACACCAAAGAGCAGAATCGGCAGGAGCAGGGACACCAAGGAGCCCAGGAAGCTGTGCTCAACCGGCTGGTCCGTGTAGCTTTCCAGCTCGGCGGATTCCATTGCCTTAGCAACTTCGTCGCCGCGGGGCTGCACGTAGTAGAAGCGCACCGACTTACCGTAGTTGTCGTTGCCCTTCTTGTAGTCGTCCTTAAGCTGCAGCTCGACGCGCTGGTCGCCGTCGTAGATCTTTGCGCTCTTGACCTGGTGGTCGTTGAGCAGCTGAAGACCCACGTTGGTGTCCACCTGACGCGAGGGCTGGGTGAAGAAGGAGGCCATGAGGAAAGCCAGCATGATTACGAGAGCTGCACCCGGCCAGAACCAGGGGCCGTTAATCAGCTTCTTCAGGAAGCCCTCCGAGCCTTTCTGCGGAGTATTGGGGGTTTGCGCCAATGCTTTGTCCTTACGTTGCGGCTGTGACCCGTTGGGGTGCGGCATGCCTGCCGGAACACCCAACGGTGCAACCTTAAATGTACCCTACCCCGGCGGGCGGCTAGGTACCGGGCTTCTCTATTTCACCTGCGGGCTAAAGGGTTGTAGCACTCGGCGGGGGTGAAAGTGCATCTTCTGCGTCGGGTACATCCACCTCCGGGTACAGCAACGCCCCGCTCCCCCACAAGCGTGAGGAGGCGGGGCGTCACCACCTACAGCATGGTTGCTGAGGTGAAGGCTTAGGAGTAAACGTGCGGGTGCAGGGTTGCGACGCAGTCCAGGTTGCGGTACTTCTCAGCGAAGTCCAGGCCGTAACCAACAACGAACTCAGGCTCGATGTCCCAGCCGACGTACTTGACCTCAACGTCAGCCTTGACGACCTTGGGCTTGCGCAGCAGGGTGCAAATCTCAACGGAAGCTGCGCCGCGAGAAATCAGGTTCTGCTGCAGCCATGCCAGGGTCAGGCCGGAGTCAATGATGTCTTCAACGATCAGGACGTTGCGGCCCACCAGGTCGGTGTCCAGGTCCTTGAGGATACGCACAACGCCGGAGGACTTGGTGCCGGAACCGTACGAGGAAACAGCCATCCAGTCCATAGTGTAGTGGCCCTTGAGAGCGCGGGAAAGGTCAGCCATGATCATGATGGCGCCCTTGAGAACACCCACCAACAGCACGTCCTTACCGGCGTAGTCTTCGTCGATGCGCGCCGCCAGTTCGGCGACCTTCGCGTTAATCTCTTCCTTGCTGAAGAGAACGTTCTTAATATCGTCCTGCACGTCGATAGCCTGCACGATGTATTCCTTCGTATCTTTAGACGCTCTGCGCCTCCGCCGGGGCCCCGGGTGCGGGGTTTCATGCCTTCCCACAGCGGACAATGTGGATGGTGTTCGCCTTAAGTATGGCTTAAAACGGCGCCGCGGCGCACCTCACCACGCAGATAGTGTGTGCTGAGGATGCTTCCGCGGGCACCTAGCTGGGCACCTAGTTAGGGTCGAGTTGGCACTAATACGAGCACGTCCAGGCGTTCACCGGTTGCCGGGTGCACAATTTTGCGGCGGCGGTACGCGCTCACATGACCGGGCATCTGAACGGGTCCAGCTACCGCATATTCGGCGGTGAAAGAGTCCAGCGCCTGCAGTCGCTCGAAGCCCGGGTTCTCTCCCCCGGCGGCTTTGCAGGCGGTGGCAAGCACACGCAAACGAAGCGCCGGATGCAGCGCCGCCACCTGCGCACGGTCCAGTAGCACGGCGTCCTCACGTTCGATGCCACGCACGGTGGTTCCGGCGGGTAGGAGCGCCTGCTCGTAGACTACCTGTGCCTGCTCGTCGAGGTATTCGGCATCGGGGCCGGCCACCGCGGCGGTGCGCGCCAGGGAGCGGGCGACGTCCCCGCCGAGGTGCTCCTCCAGGTAGGGCAGCACACTGTGGCGGATACGGGCACGCATGAGGGTTTCGTCGGTGTTGGTCGGGTCGATCCAGGGGGTGAGGGTTTCGGCATCGCAGATGTCGAGCATGTCGGTGCGGCGCAGACCGAGGAAGGGACGCAGGTAGGTGACGCCCCTTTCGACGCGTACGGGCGGCATACCGGCAAGGGAGCGTGTGCCGGAGCCGCGGCTTAGGCCGAGTAGCACGGTTTCTGCCTGGTCGTCGAGGGTGTGGCCGAGTAGTACGGCGCGGGCGCCGGTGGCTTCGACGGCTTTCGTGAAGGCGGTGTAGCGGGCGGTGCGCGCCGCCATTTCGGGGCCCATGTTCCCGACGGGAACCTGCACTTTTTCGGTGATGACGGGGTGAAGCCCCAGGTCGGTGAGGGTCTGCGCGGTCTGCGCGGCGACTGCGGCGGAGTCTTCTTGCAGGCCGTGGTCGACGATGATGGCGCCTACGCGCACGTCGCCGCGGCGGGCGAAGTGCGCGGCAATTGCCGCCAGGGCGAGGGAGTCGGGGCCGCCGCTGCAGGCGACCAGGAGCAGGGGTAGATCGGCGGCGTCCGCAGTGGAGGCGGTGCGGGAGCGTCCGGTGGCTTTGATACTTCCGGCGCCGAGGAGCTTTTCGAGGGCGGCGGCGAGGTGGCGGCGGGCAGTGCCGACGGCGGGGTGCAGGCGTCCTGCGCGTCCATTCTGCATGGTGGTTCCTTTATATAGGTGTGCGGGAGGGGTTAGGTGAGGGGGTTGGTGATAGCCAGCTCGATACCGAGCTCTTGGGCGACTTTGAGGACCGCACCAATTGACGGGCCGGGCAACCCACGCTCAATATCGCGGATTGTTTTATCGCTGAGCCCGACCATCCACGCCAACTCCATTTGGGTGATTTTTTCGTACTTGCGGACGGCGCGAACCTGCGCACCAAATTCCTGTGCGAACCCCGTTGCGTCGAATGCCATGGATGTCCCCTCCTCACCGCTACAGAACCTCAGATTATACGAACTATTCTTCGTAATATGCCCATATTAGCACCCCAAGAAGCCCTCCGAGGCTGTTTTCCGAAGAATAGTTCGGTTACACATGTCCTTCCAAGGAACCTCCGAACACAATCAAGGAGCACAGCAAAAGGGGGCGTGCCCACCGCCTCCAGTACGCACGAAAAATCGCACGAACCAGACACGGGAAACACGCCCCCAGCAAGCCCTCCGCTCACCTGCCACTAGGACAGCGACTGCAGACGAGCCACAATCGGTGCCAGCTCTTCATGGTAATCAAGAACCATGAGAGGGGTGAAAATAGTGCGGTACGAAGCGTAATAGAAATCTGGTGTTTCATTGAAATCCCACGGCGTGTACCCGTTAGTGAGGAAACCAGTGTCATACGCCCGGACTTCTTCCCCCTTCGCCAGCGCATGCTGATACATCCAGCTCATTGCTCGATGCAACTCACTACCCTCCTTAATGGGGGCAGCACCCTTCTCCGCACGCACAGCATTCGCCTTATCCAGAGATTCCAGAGCCACCTTGGGGCTACCCGCAGCACGATAAAGGAAGGTAAAGTAGGCGCCACGGCTCGCCGGAGTGTCATAGTGGAAGGAGCCGTCAGACCAACCGGTGGTCAAACCCACACGGGTCGCCCAAATAGCAACCTTATAACGAGCATCACCCGGAGTCAGGTCGGTGTACGGGGACTTCTCCGGCAGGTTCTTCACCTCGGGTGAACCCGCCAGATGGTACAGGTACTCCAGCAAGCGACCACGCGAAATGGTCATGACCCCGTTCGGCAACTTATCTTCACGGGTTCGGGCCAGCCCAACAACCTGCTTCTTCGTAATCAGGCCGGTACACTCCGCCCAGTGCAAATTGGTCATCATGTTTGCGCCGTAATAGAAGTGCATGCCAAAACAATTAACATCAAACTCTAGCTCTTCAACAGGCTGTGCAGATTTCGGCTGAATGTATGCCGCCTGGGCTACGCCCTGACCCATATACCCCATAGTCAGCGCCAACAGTGCCGCCGCACCACGGGTCGAAAGGTTTTTCTTCATTTTCTATCCTCGGTGAAAGGTGTGAGAGTAGAAGAAGAGTGAATCCCTTTGACCATACCCGGAATCTGCACCTCGCGCAATCAACTACGCCCGGCGTGCAGGCAGATGCGGCGAAAGACACAACAAAAAGGGGGCGTGCCCACCGCCTCCAGCACGCACGAAAACTCGCACAAACCAGACACGGGGAACACGCCCCCCTGATAAAAACCGGGTGCACCTAACGGTGCGGCAGCTTAGTGACCCTCAGCTGCGAAACGGTCGATAGCCTCCTGGACCATCTTCTCAGCAGCAGCCAGGTCTTCCCAGCCCTCGCCCTTAACCCACTTGCCGGGCTCCAGGTCCTTGTAACGCTCGAAGAAGTGCTGAATCTCAGCCTTCAGCTGCTCCGGAACATCAGCCAGGGACTTGATGTGGTCGTAGCGCTTGTCGGTGGGAACGCACAGAACCTTAGCGTCGCCGCCAGCCTCGTCGGTCATGTTGAACACTGCGACCGGGCGGGACTCAACCAGCACGCCGGGAACAACGTCAACGTCCAGGATCAGCATTGCGTCCAGCGGGTCGCCGTCCTCACCGAGGGTGTTCTCGAAGTAGCCGTAAGCGGTGGGGTACTGCATGGAGGTGAACAGCACACGGTCCAGGCGCAGGCGGCCGGTCTCGTGGTCCACTTCGTACTTCACGCGGGAGCCGCGGGGAATTTCAATAGTGACGTCGAGTTCCATCGGAACCTTCTTTCTCGTGAGTTAGAGTCACTTTCGCGGCGACTTCGGCGCGCAAGGTGCGAAAGTTAGGTGTTGAACTCACCCATTGTAACCCGTTCACGCACACCGAAACCGCGTATTTGGCGCCAAAACCAGCGTAATTTACCACGCTCACACCACAGTTAACATTCCGCCTAGTCCCGCGCCCGCCAGCACACCCCGCCGCCGCACCCCGCCACCATGCCGGACAGGTCAGATAGGGGTTATAAGGGGCAGCAGGAGCACGGCATGAGCATCCCAGCACCGGCGCGTAAATTCGATAGGCACCCCATCCGCCCGCTATGCTCAAAAGATGCCTTCCAACAAGCACAACACCCAGACCACCACCCTCACCCGCCGCGCCGCCCTCACCCTCGGTGGCATGTTCCTCCTCACCGCCTGCGGATCCGCCGCAACCGAACAGAAACGCCCCGAAGGTTCCGCAAGCCCCACCGGCAGCGCAACCGGCAGCCCCACCGGCACCGCCGAGGCGACCGCCTCCGCAACCCCGAGCGCCACCCCGACCCTCGCCCCCGCACTGCCCGAAGCGGAACAGGAACAGCTACGCGCCGCCCTCACCGCGCTCTTCGCGGACGGCACCTACCCGCAGTACAGCCTGCTCGTCACCGGCATGGACGGCAACCTGCCCAGCATCAAGGCGGCCACCGCGCCCGCCGACCTGTACGCCGCCAACGCCGACACCGCACGCGTGCCCGCCTCCACTTTTAAGGTGCTGACCCTGTTCGCACTCAACCGCTACGCAAATCTGCAGGCGCGCCTGCGCACCCGCGTAACCCGCGACGCCGTCGGACTGTACCTCATGGCGGGCGGCGACACCCTGCTCGGTGCGGGCGCCTCCAACCCGAAGCAGATTGTCGGACGCGCAGGCCTCACCACCCTCGCCGAGCTGACCGTGAAGGCGCTTCTTCAGGGCGAGAAGCCGACCGCGGCGCTACCCGTCTACCTTGACGGCACCTTCTTCACCGGCCCCGGCGTGAACCCCGGCTGGGATGACGCCGACGTGGCGTCCGGCCAGATCACGCCCATTCACCCCATTGCGCTCGAATCGCACACGGTGCCGGGCAAGTCCACCGCAAGCAACCCGGTACGCCCGGACGATGCGGCGGTTGCCGCTCAGCAGGCGTTCGTGGATGCGCTCAACACCGCCGGCAAGGAGTCCGGCATGAGCTTTACCCTTGCGGAGCGCCGCACCGCCCCCGCGGAAGCAGCCGAAATCGCCGCGGTCGAGTCGGCAACCCTGCTGGAGCAGGCACAGCACATGATGCTCGAATCCGACAACGCTCTCGCCGAGGTGCTCGGCCGTTGCGCCGCCGTTGCCGCAGGTAAGGAAGGCAGCGGCGAGGCGGCACAGCAGACCGTGCGCCAGGCGCTCGTGGATGCCGGCGTGAACATTGAAAACCTGGTGCAGGCGGACGTGTGCGGCATGTCCCTGACGGACCGCGTGACCGCCCGAACCCTCGTGCAGGTTGTGGCTCTGCTGAATGCTGATGAGCATGCGGAGCAGCTGATGAGCACGTTCCCGGTCGCGGGCGTGAGCGGCACCCTGTCCGGTCGTTTTGGTGCGGCGAACGCCGTGCACGCACGCACTTTTGTGCAGGCGAAGACCGGCACCTTGTACACGGTGTCTTCGCTGTGCGGTGTAGCGACCCGACCCGACGGCACCCGCCTGATTTTCGCGATTATTCTGAACGATCTGGGCGGTGCGGATGCGCTGCCCGCCGCGAAGGAACGCGTGGACGCCGCGACGGCGGCAATTGCGAACCGTTCGACCGCGCCGAGTGCTTCTGTTGCTCCCTCTGCGGTAGCAGCGAGTGCTTCGGCACCCGCTTCGGACGGGGCAAGCGCCCCGGCTTCTGCGGCTGCTTCGGCGGCAGTTTCTACCGCGGCTGCGGCGGGTGCAGCCTCCTAGCGTGTATGCCCGGATAGCCCCGAAAGCCCCCTGAATCACCCCGTGCAGGTTGATTTTCTGTAGTGTTTCACGTGAAACCTGAAAATCAACCTCTCGGGGCAAGACCTCTTGGGGCAAGGGGCGGCGCGGGGTGCCGATAGACTCCTCAACCGGGGCTCACGCCCACTTACCCGGCAAGGTTTCACACCCGCCTTGTTTCTCTCTCCTCCAGCAGAAAAGTCACCATGGACCTTACCTTCACCCTCGCTGATCTGACCGCCACCTCCACCTGCGAGTTGCGGCTCTACACCGAGCTTCGGGAGCGTGCGCAGAAGCAGTCTGCCCACCCGACCCCCGAGAAGTCCGAGCGCGCCCGCGAAGCGTACCGCGAGTGCCTGCGGGTGCTAACCGAGGGCGGAATGGTCGGCAGTGGAATGGTCGGTAGTGGAGTAGTCAGCAGTGAGCATGCGGGTGGCACAGCGCACCCGGTGCCCCTGGTGGCGACCTCCGCGGCGGGGCTGACCTACACGGTGGAGCTCGACCGCCTCGACTGCCCGGCTGCGGACAGCGCCGCCGAGAGCAATACCGCCCAGATCGTCTGCACCCCGCATCTGGGTGAGGCGGCACATCGGGCACTATTGCGCGGTGCCCTGGCGGCACACCTGCTGACCGCTAGTGCAACCGAGAATGCCGAGAATGCGAGGCGCCTCGACCTTCATCTGGAGCACGGCGCGAATGAGTACAGCGCGGGGTCCAAATCAGAGCCCACTGAGCACCACTCCCCCGTTCCTCAACCTCACCGGGTTGATTCGGCGCGTATTCTGCCGCTGATTCGCCTGCAGGAGCAGCGCCTCCTGCTGCTCACCCAGGCACTGAACGAGGGTATAGAACCGGCGGAACTTGCCGAGCGCATCCCCTATTTTCTGACCTGCGACGAGTGCCCGGCGTGCCTGAACGCGGCGGCATCTCTTACCCTCGCGACCGACGCCCCGGAGCTCGTCACCGAAGACACTGCCGAAGATACCGCCGAGAATCCGGAAACTGAGGAGCACCCGGTCATGTACCGGGTGCCCGCCGCGGTGGAGAACGACAGTGAACAGTACCGCCTGCAGTGCCTGCTGGATGCCCAGCTCGCATCCCTGGAGGAGCACGCGGCGGAGCACGGTTGGGGTGCCGGCGAGCTTGAGGCGGCAATGCTGCTATCCATGACGAATTATCACCGCCGCGAGCGTGCCCCGTTCTGGCGTGAGCACATTCGCCGACTGGAGGACGGTCCGACGGCCTGGGTGGCGAGCCGCGATTACGCGTACCTCGATCGAGTGCAGGTGCTTTCGGTGGAGCATGCGCATGCTCTTCTGAACACCCCCGCAGATCTGGAGGCGCTTGCCGCCGCCATGAAGGAGCCCACCGAGGTTGAAGACGCCCCCGGCTGGTATCGTGTGCGCGGCGCGCAGGTGCGTCTGTTGCGTGCGCGAATTGAGGCTGACCCGAGCCTGGTGATTGCGCCCTCTGACCGTGCGGTTTTTTGTGCGTATGAGGCGGGGTTGAGCCCGCAGATTGCGCTGGACCGTATGGAGTCGCAGGTGAATTATTTCCGTGCGTCGAATCCGGGTGAGCGTGTGCCCGCCGAGTTGGCGGCGACGGGTTTCTTTGGCTTGCGTGTGCTGGCGGTGGCGCAGGGCGGTTTCGGTGCCGGTTCCGAGGATTCTGCGGACCCCGAAAAGGCTGCCGAAGAGTCGGCTGGCGAAGAGTCGGCTAGCGAGTTCTTGGAGGTGCTTCTGCAGGAGCGCATCCGCGTGAAGGATGAGCCGCACCGTGCCCTGCCTTCGGGTATTGGTCCTGGCGATCCGGTGTCTACGGCGACGATTGAGGCGGCTCTGCAGTCTGATGTGCACGGGTTGCTCTTCGGCGGCGCGCTCATGCCCAACGACTCCGTGCTTAATGACCCCGTGCCCGGCGAGGATTCCGAAGCTTCCAGCGAGTCCGCCGAGACCCCTGACCCGTCCCGTGCCCTGCCGAGCGTGCTCGATGCGGCGGCTTCGCTGACGGGGGTGGAGAGCGCCTCCGCGGATTTGCTGTTCCGCCGTGCACCGCGCCTGAAGAGGAGCGCCTCGAACGCCAAAAATGCAGAAAATCTACCCCGTGAGGTTGATTTTTCCGGCTCTGACCTGCCCACGGTGGATGCCGTGCATGCGGCGGTTCGCGCTCTCGACCATTCCTATGTAGCGGTTCAGGGCCCTCCGGGTGCGGGTAAGACCTTCCTCGCCTCGCACGTGATTGCGCGTCTGGTGGCTGAGGGTGCGAAGGTGGGCGTGGTGGCTCAGTCGCACGCGGTGATTGAGAACCTCATGGTGGCGTGCTGTGCCCGTGATGGTTTTGATGTTTCGCGTGCGGTGCGTCTGCGCGGTAAGTCGGTGACTCCGGACGCCCCGTGGTCTGAGGTGTCTGATTCTGAGCTGGTGGAGCTGATTTCTGGTGCGGGCGGCCTGCTGTTTGGCGGTACGGTGTGGGATTACGTGAGTGAGCGTCGTGTGCCTGCCGGGTCGCTGGATGTTCTGGTGGTTGATGAGGCGGGCCAGTTCTCGCTGACGAATACGGTGGCGGCGGCTCGTGCGGCTCGTTCGGTGCTGCTGTTGGGCGATCCGCAGCAGTTGCCGCAGGTGTCGACGGGTGTGCACCCGTACCCGGTGGATGTTTCGGCGTTGGGCTGGTTGTCTGATGGGGCGGCGGCGCTGGATTCTCGTTTTGGCTATTTCTTGGGTGAGTCGTGGCGCATGGATTCGGCGTTGTGCGAGCGGGTTTCGTGGCTGTCGTATGATGGCGCGTTGGCGAGCGCGGCGGCGACGGCTGGTCGCGCCTTGCAGGGTGTTGCGCCGGGTGTGGTGTCGTATCCGGTGGAGCATGCGGGTTGTTCGGTGCGTTCTGTGCAGGAGGCGCAGGCGGTGGTGGATTGCGTGCGCGAGTTGTTGGGTCGTGAGTGGGTTCCGGCGGCTAGTGCTGAGCCGCGCCCGTTGGCGGCGGAGGATTGCATTGTGGTGGCGGCGTATAACGCGCAGGTTGATTGTGTGCGTGAGGCGCTGATTGCTGCTGGTTTGGCGGATTCTTCGGGTGCTGGTGTGCGTGTGGGCACGGTGGATAAGTTCCAAGGTCAGGAGGCTGCGGTGGTGTTGGTGTCGTTGGCATCGTCGCGGGTTGATTCTGGGCGCGGTGCCGGGTTTGTGCTGTCGCCGAATCGTTTGAATGTGGCGGTGTCGCGCGGTCAGTGGCAGGCGGTGTTGGTGCATTCGCCGTGGGTGGCGCGTTCGGTGCCGCAGGATGTTGAGGAGGTGCTGGCTCTGTCGGGCTTCGCGGGCCTGGTGGAGTAGCACCTAGTGCAGCCCTTATTCTGCGCTCTTCTACACTCCCCCGCCTGCTGCGTTGCGGGGGCGTCTTTGGTGCGCCCGCAACCGGGTTCAATCGGGTTATTTCAGGGTTCGGTTGGGCGGAAGCACCAAGACTGAATTGTAGTCATCCTAACCCTAATGTCAATACTCAAAATGAGGAAAGTTTTTCAACATGAGTTCATGCATATGACCCATATCTCCACTATGATTTAAGACACCAACAGATGTTGGGGGTTGAGCTGACTCGCTCAACCAAGATTCGATAGCCATAGATGACTATCTGTCGAAAGGAACACCAATGGAACTCGATATTCAGGATTTGATTACCTCATCCGAAGATGAGCTCAAGAGGGCTCATGGTGGTACCCGTCCTCCGGCACATCGTGTAGGCGGACAGTAAATAACCACCTCCAGAGGGGCTCGGTAATCTCAGTTACTCGAGCCCCTCTACGCATACAAACATCCAACAGATAGAAAGATGGAAAAATGTACCCAAAGCTTCGATTTGGTCACTCAATTATAAAAATTAAAAACAATAGATTCATTATTGGATCTATAACACAAGGCATATCAAACACAATTCATGACCCCTCGGGAAATTTTAAGAACCTGAATGAGATTTTAACAGGAGAATACACGATAGATGAGGTAGTTATAAAGACATCAGAAATTTTAGGATTAACTCCTAAAAATTCAAAGAAAATTATAGAATCACTCATAACGATGGGTCACATAGAAGATGGATCCTACCTTAAATCATCTACAAAATCTAATAGGTACTCAAGAAGTCGTGAATTCTTTTCTTGGATTGACACTTCAGGAAGTAGCGACCCTTTTCGGGTGCAAAATATTCTGTCCTCCTCGAAGATTGCAATTGTAGGTCTTGGAGGAATTGGTGGATCCGTGGCCATGAACTTAGCCTCTTCAGGAGTATCTCAAATACACATAGTTGATTTTGACAATGTTGAAGAGTCGAATCTCAATAGGCAAATTCTATACACAGAAAAAGACCTTGGGCTCAAAAAATCAACGGCTGCCATGAAAAATCTCCAAAAAATAAATTCAGAAATTCTTATTACATCCGAAGATAAGAAAATTACTTCCTCTGATGACCTCATTAAATATTTTAATGAATATGACCTAGTGTACCGTTGCGCTGACAGTCCAGACGATATACCATTTTGGTTCTCTGATGCTTCATTAAAATCTGGTAAGCCATGGATTGATGCAAGCTACAATGGCCCAATAATTAATTGTTGCATCTATGACCCAAAGGTTACAGGATGCTATAGATGCATCCGTGAAAGTAATCTACGAAATATGACTCGTCTAGGTTACGAGGAAGCTCATACAGATAAAGTCCCAGAGATAAATGCTGCAATATCTCCTATAGTCCTTATATCTGGATCACTTGCCGCATATGAAGGAATTAGGTATCTTGCCAAACTTAAGCCACAAAGTTTAGGTAAAGCAATACATCAAAATATGTTCGATTACAGTAATTCATACACAGTGGAGGTCCCCCATGAGTGTCAACACCGAGCTACTCAAGAATAGAGATTTTCGAAATACTCTCTTCGCCATTGGAGCCAACCAGCTCTCAGACTCGATGAGCTATATCACCACGCCCATCATTATTTTGGCGCTGACCGGCTCCCCCGAAGCTGCGAGCATCACCCTCTTCGTCGCGGGTGTTCTCGCCACCTGCGCCGGAGCAATATCTGGAACATGGGTCGACAGAATCGGCCCCTCAAAGTGCCTGGCACTGTCCTGTATCGGCCAGTCACTGTCCTGGATAGCGATTCTTCTCTACCTCGTTTTCAACGTCACCAACATTTACGTTTTGGTGATCACGATTTCTCTCGCCGCTATCATTTCCACCTTCGATTACCCGAGCGAGCAGTCCATCATCACCCGTGTAGTCCCCAAGGAACACCTGGGGTACGCCTCCGGTATGGGTGAGACGCGCGAGTCCACCGCTAACCTGTTGGGCGGCCCGGTCGCAGGCATCATTATCGGCTTCTCGACTGTACTCATGACCGCAGTTCACGCGGTCGTCAACCTGCTGGCATTCATCGTCGCACCCAAGAGTTACGGCGCTAGTCGGCACCCCGCAGAAGAGGAGGAAGGCGAGAAAACCAGCTTCTGGCAGGACTCAAAAGCCGGTTTCGAGTACATCCTGAAGAACAAGGTGCTGGTGTCCATTGCATTCGTTTCAACACTTGCGAACTTTGGAACGGTCGGCATTCCGCTCACCTTCATCTACTACTACACCCTGGAGGGCGCACACCCGCTCTTCATCGGCATCTTCGCGAGCGCCTTCGGTGTGGGTGTGCTGCTTGGCTCGTTCCTGGTCGGCCCGCTGACCGAGAAGTTTGCACTCGGCCCGCTCGGTATCACCTCCCTGGCCATCATGTCGGCCTGCTACCTGTTGCTGCCGGTGGTTCACTCGATGCTGTGGGCGGTGTGCCTGCTGATTGTGCTGGCGGGTATTGTGCTTCCCTCCTTCAACTCGAGCATCATTGCGTACATTAACGCATCCACCCCGGAGCACATGATCGGTCGCGTGCACTCGGTGCAGGGCATCCCGAACATGGCGCTCACCCCGCTGGCTGTTCTGCTGGCAGGGTTCCTCATTGTTGATTGGGGTATTACGTACACGGCGCTGTTCTACGCGGTGTTCATTTTCCTGTCGCTGGTGGTGATGGTATTCCAGAAGCCGCTGCGTCAGCTGCCCCATATCTCGCAGGTAACGAACGCACAGTAGTTCCGCGGTAGCCCCGTCTATCAACCCCACTCAACGCCCCCGAAAGCGAATAATTCAACGTGCACTTGCATGAAAATTATTTTCCTTTCGGGGGTGTTCTACGTCCTTTCGAGGATTTCTGCACACAGTGCACGCTCACGATAATTCCCCTTATCAATGCGCATTTTTAGGGGTTTAAATGTTGCCGGTATTACGGCGAACCTTACGCCGCTTGTTGAAGGTTTTACGGCATAATAGGAAGGTGTTCGTTCTAACCTTTATTCAACGTTCCGCACAGCACTCACTCACTGCACTGTCGGACGAACTCGCAAAGCTCAACCCGCGTGTTGCCTTCGCCCAGACATACCCTGACGAAATTCAGGGCGCCTTCGACCGCGCCAGCGACGCACTCCACGCGGCGCTCATTGCCGCGCGCGATAACGGCTTCTGGGTCGGCATCGGAATCGGCGAGCTCAACATCCCCCGATTCGCAGGCGCACTCGGCGCCGTCAGCACCACCGACTGCACCGGCGACGCCCTCGAATTCTCACGTCTCGCCGTCGAAGAAGCACAAGGAGGCGCACCCGTACGCTGCATCAGCGTCAGCGCCGACAACCGCCACCTCGCCGACCTCGCCGCAGGCTCCGCACGCCTGCTCTACCGCGTATGCGCCGACCGCACCGACGCCGAATGGCGCGTAGTAAACCTGCTCGTACCCGGCGTACGCGGCCAGCAGAAGGCCGCCGCAACCGCACTCGGCATCACCACCCAGGCGGTCAGCCGCACCCTCGTCCGCTCCCTCTGGCATGAGGAGCAGGCGGCACGCGGTGCGCTCATCGAGCTGCTGACCCGTATTGACCGTTCGCGCCGCCGCGCCACCTAACCGCCGCCGCGCCCCCCTCATTCTTTCGCGCCTGTCAGCCTTCGTACCTGGTACCTGCCAGCCTTTAGTGCCTGCCAGCGCGGAACCGAACACCTGATCCCGCCCGTGATGGTCGCCCCCTGCCAGGGGTGAACTATCCGGGCGGGACGCTTTTTAAACCCGCGCTGAATACCCTGCAGCTCGACGGGCAAAACCAGAGAAAAGGTAGACTTATCTTTATGCCTCTCTCAGAACTTTCCGTCAGCACCCAGAACTACCTCAAGGAAATCTGGAGCCTCGAAGAATGGACCAAAACCCCTGCCACCGCATCCGCCCTGGCAGAACGCATGGGCCTGCGCATTTCTTCGGTATCTGACGGCCTCAAGCGCCTCGCCGCCGCCGACCTGATTGAGCATCAGCCCTACGGCGCTATTGAGCTCACTGAAACCGGCCGCTCCTACGCGCTGGCGATGATTCGCCGCCACCGCCTCATTGAGACGTTCCTCGTGGAGACCCTCGGCTACACCTGGGACCGTGTGCACGACGAGGCGGAGGTTCTGGAGCACGCGGTATCCGACTTCATGGTGGACCGCATCGACACCCTGCTGGGGCACCCGACCCGCGACCCGCACGGCGACCCGATCCCGGACTCTTCGGGGCATATTAGTTTTCCGCAGACCGTGCCGCTGAGCCAGTGCGAACCCGGCGAAACAGTCGTGCTCGAACGCATCAACGATGACGACCCGCGCCTGCTGCGCTACCTGCAGGGCCACGGTTTTGTGCCCGGCGTGCGCCTGCACATTGAGGAGGGTGCGCCCTTCTCGGAGGCGGTGAACGTGAGCGTGGTCGGTGCCGGTTCCGGCAACCTGCACGAGACGGACGCGGCCGGTGCGGTGAAGCCCGGCGGTACCATTATTCCGTTGGGTGCGGAGGCGACCGCCTCCCTGTTCGTGTCCCGCACGGTGCGCTAGATACAGGGCGGTAGCGGCACCCTAGAATTTCAGAAAATAGCGCTAGGCGGAGGTCCCATGAAGGGCCTCCGCCTAGCGCTGTATTGAGTTAGTTTTAGGAAGCTGAGGGCTCAGTTTTCGTTGCGGCAGTGCTGAGTCGGCGGGCGCGCATCCTGCCCAGCAGACCGTAGCGCGGGGCGAATACGTACGCCAGGGCGAACAGTATGCCCTGCGTGACGACCACGGCACCACCGGGGGATACGTCCGCGTAGTAGCTGGCGTACAAGCCGGTCAGCGTGCCCACCAGGGAGACTCCCACGCTCACCGCGAGCATCGGCACGAACCGGTCCGTGATGAGGCGCGCGGTGGAGCCGGGGATGACGAGCATCGCCACGACCAGCACCACACCCACGATCTGCAGTGCCACCACGGAGGTTAGCGCCAGCATAATGAGCAGCAGCGCGCCGAGCAGACGCGGACGCAACCCCACCGCCTGCGCAAAGCCCGGGTCGAAGGCGTACAGCACGAAGTCGCGGCGCTTGACCAGCAGCACGGCGGCAACAATCACCGCGAGGATGGCGACCTGCCAGACGTCCGACCAGGACACGCCCAGCACGTTACCGAAGAGAATATGGTTCAGGTCGGTATTCGACGGCGTAACCGAAATCAGCACCAGACCGAACGCAAACATGGTCGTGAACACGATGCCGATCGCGGCGTCCTCGCGCACGCGGCCGCTGCGCCGCACCCCGCCGATAAGAGTTACCGCCACGAGGGCGGCAACCACCGCACCCACTGCGAAGGGCGCACCAAAAATATAGGCGAGCACCACACCGGGTAGCACCGCGTGCGAAATGGCATCCCCCATAAGTGACCAGCCGAGCAGCACGAGCCAGCAGGAGAGCAGAGCGCAGACGGCGGCGGCAAGCACGGTGACCACGAATGCGCGGAGCATGAAGGGCAGGGTCAGCGGCTCCACCAGAAAGTTGAGGATGTCCATTTAGTTCTTCCCTTCCACAGAGCTGATCGTAGTAGTGCCGGAGGTAGCAGCGCCGGTAGCGACCGACGCGCCGGCGTCCACTTCCATGCCGAAGGCACGCACCAGGTTCTCGGGGGCGAGCACCTTCTCGGGGGTGTCGTGCATCAGAATATCGCCGCGTAGCAGTAGCGCCTCGTCGGCGAACTGGCGCAGGCTCGCCAAGTCGTGCGTGGAAACCAGCACGGTCGCGCCCTCGTCACGCAGCTGTTCGATGACCTGAATGAGCATCGCTTCGCTACGCTTGTCCACGCCGGCGAAAGGCTCATCCAGCAGCAGCAGCTGGGCGCCCTGAGCGATAGCGCGTGCCACGAAGGCGCGCTTACGCTGACCGCCCGAAAGCGCCCCAATCTGACGGTCGGCAAGGTCGGTCAGTTCCACGCGGGCGAGCGCCTCATCCACGGCGGCACGGTCTGCGGCACGCAGGCGGCGGGTGATGCCGAGGTTGCGGTAGCGTCCCATGCTGACCACCTCGCGCACGGAGATGGGGAAGGTCCAGTCGATTTCTTCGCTCTGCGGCACGTAGCTGACGAGCCCGGCGCGGTGATGGTGCGCGTTCTTGCCGCGGCTGCCACGGTTACCGCCGACGGGCTGCCCGTCGAGGGTGATGCTGCCGGCGTGCATGGGTACGACCCCCATGATGGCTTTGAAAAGGGTGGATTTGCCGGAGCCGTTCATGCCGATCAGGCCGCAGATACGCCCGGTGTCCAGGGTGAAGGATGCGCCAGTGAGGGCGCGGACTGGCCCGTAGTTCACGTGCACATTTTCGCAGCTGAGAAGAGTGCTCATTCCTTGTGTTCTTTCTGGTGGTCACCGTATGCGTGGGGCGGGTGTACTTGCTTGCGTGTTGCTGAGTGGGTGCTGTGTGAGCGAGTGTTAACGGCGTGGGAGGAGCGGAGCCAAGAAGGCGACGCCCCTCCTATCCTATCGGGGGTTTGGGGTTTACCCAGGGTTTTCGATGCCGGGGTTGGCCCGGGTTTATGCCGGGTTTATTCGGGGTTTATGCCGGGTTTAGGAGTTGCCCTTGAGGCCCGCAACGATGGTACGTGCGTCGTAGCGGATCATGTCCAGGTAGGTGGGCACGGGGCCGTTCGCCTCGGAGAGCGAGTCCACGTAGAGCACGCCGCCGAATCGTGCGCCGGTGGCGTCTGCGACCTGGCGCATCGGGTTGTCAGAGACGGTGGATTCGCAGAACACGGCGGGAACCTGGTTCTCGCGCACGTAATCGATCGCGGAGGAAATCTGCGAGGGGGTCGCCTGCTGTTCGGAGTTGACCGCCCAAATGTACTTTTCCTTCAGGCCCGCGTCTGCCGCCAGGTAGGAGAAGGCACCTTCACAGGTGACCAGTGCGCGCTGGTTCTCGGGCAGGGTGGAGATTTCCTTGACGAGCTCGTCACGCACGCCCTGCAGCTGCTTCTTGTAGGCTTCACCGCGGGTCTTGTAGTCGGCGGCGTGGGCCGGGTCGAGAGCACTAAATTCGCGAATCATCACGTCCACGTACTTTTGCACGTTGCTGGGGCTCATCCAGGCGTGGGGGTTGGGCTTGCCCGCGTAGGCGTCCTCGGTAATGGAGATGGGCGTGACCCCCTCGGAGACGGTCACGTGCTTAGCATGGGATTCTTCAACGAACTTCGCGAACCAGGATTCCAGGTTCAGGCCGTTGTCGAGCACCAGGTCGGCGGCGTGTGCCTTCTTCAGGTCGGAGGGGGTGGGCTCGTACTCGTGAATCTCTGCGCCGGGCTTGGTGAGGGATTCGACGTTCAGGTCGTCGCCTGCCACGTTGCGGGCGATGTCTGCGAGCACGGTGAAGGTGGTGAGCACGGTCTTCTTGCCGCTGCTGCTCTTAGCGCCTTCGGTGGTGCTGGAGGTGCTACCGCAGCCGGTGAGCACGAGTAGCAGGGTGAGTGCGAGGGCGGCGCAGAGCGCCTGGACGAGGCGGCGTGCGTTGCTGCCTGCGGGGGTGAAAGCGTTCATGAGGCATCCTTCATTGGAAGTCACGGGTTTGAGTATGTGGTTGATGTATGGGATTTGCCGCGCCGGGACGCTAGGGACACGGTTGTGTCTGCGCAGGCATCATAATGCGCTTTTGCCTGTCGTCCCGGGCGGAATTTAACAATAGTTCGGCTAGCCGAACTTTTCAACTAAGCCACACAGAAAACCTTGAAATATTGGCAGAAACCCAGGAGCAGGCGCGCAGAAACACAGGACAGAAGCACCGGCAGATACAGCAAGGAGGCGGGGGCCCCTCCCCCGCCTCCTTACTGCACGCGGTTCTACGGCAAGCTATACGCTCGGATTAGTCGGCAATCTCAACCACGACCGGCGTGTGGTCGCTTGCGCCTTCACCGGCGCGTTCCACCTTATCGATCCAGGCGCGTTCCACGCGCGCGGCGAGCGCGGGCGAGAACAGCTGGAAGTCAATGCGCATGCCCTCATCCTTGGTGAAGCGGCCCGCCTGGTAGTCCCAGTAGGTGTACTCGCCCGGAGTGTGCGGGCGTACTACATCCACCATGCCCTCTTCGAGTAGGGCGGCGAAGGCGCGGCGTTCGGGTTCGGAAACGTGGGTCATTTCGTTGCGCAGGAAGTAGTCTATATCCCACACGTCGGCATCCTCGGGGGCGACGTTCCAGTCACCGACCAGGGCGAGCTGCGACTGCGGGTTAGCAGCCAGTTCGTTGTGCACGTTCTGGCACAGCGCCTCCATCCAGCGGAGCTTGTAGTCCATGTGCGGGTCGGTCAGGCCGCGGCCGTTGGGCACATAGAGGCTCCAGACGCGCACGCCGCCGCAGGTCGCACCGATCGCGCGCGCCTCCAGCACCTCGGGCTCGCCGGGCTTACCGAAGTGCGGCTGATTATCGAAGCCGCGCTGCACGTCCTCAAGGCCCACGCGGGAGGCGATTGCCACGCCATTCCACTGATTCAGGCCGAAGTGCGCAACCTCGTAGCCCATGAATTCGAAGAGGTCGAAGGGGAAGGTTTCGTCCTTGGTTTTGGTTTCTTGCAGGGCGAGCACGTCAACGTCGTGTTCGTCGAGCCAGTCTTCGACGCGGTTCTCACGGGCGCGGATTGAGTTGATGTTCCAGGTGGCAATCTTCATGCCTTCTAGCTTAGCGGGTGCAGAGCATGCACCTTTCATTGCACGGAAGCGATTGCGCGGCGGCACGGGCGCTCGCAACCTGCCAGAACAGCACAGCACCCGGAACAGAGCACCGCCCGCCTGCGCAACCTTCGGGTCGCACCGGCGGGCGGTGAATATATGCGCTAGTCAGCACTGCATCTAGTCAGCACTGCATCTAGTCGGTATTACCCCTAGTCAACGGCTTCCTAGTCAACGGCTTCCTAGTCAACGGCGGGAGTGCCCACAACCTTCAGGCCCTTATCACCGTACGCCTTGAGCATGTACAGGGCATCGGAGAAGTACAGGGGGCTGGCAGGGTTCACCACGTCTGCCACGCCGTCACTGTCGCGGTCCACTTCGGGGTAGGCGCCGAGCGTGCGGGCTGCCCAGCGGTTTTCAGCCTTGAACTGCTCAGTCTTCTTGACTTCGGCACGTAGCGGACGGCGAATCTGGCGCAGGCGTGCGGCACCATCGGGGCTACCTGCGGCACGATACAGGAACGCGGCGAGGGTGTGGCGGGTGGCGTAATCGTCCGGGTGGAAGAGCCCGTCATCCCAGCCGGAGGTGATGCCCGCATCCGCTGCCCAAATGTACGCAGCATAGTTGGGGTCGGTGGTGGGCACGTCCTTGTAGGGCGAGGTTTTCGGGAGGTCCTTGACGGTCGGGGATCCTGCCATACGGTAGAGCATGCGTACGAGCTGGCCGCGGGTGACAGTTGCGCTGCTGTGGCGGCGGGTGACGGTGTATTCTTCGCTGTCGAGGTAGCCGTGGCAGACCGCCCACACGCCGGGGGTGGCGCTCATGGTGCCGAGGAAGTTGGCGACGCATTCGGCGTAGCTGGGGTCGTTCTTGGGCTGGTGAAGTTTGATGAGGCCGTTGGCTGCGGCAGGTTCGGCGGCGTGAGCTACAGCCTGGTGGGAGGCGATGGCGGAGGTGCCTGCGGGTACGGCACCGAGGGCGAGTGCGAGAGTGAGTGCGAAAGTGCGGCGTGCGCGAGTGGTGGGTGTGAGGACTCGGGAGATAACCGGAAGCATGGATTTTTCCTTATGTAATTGTGGTTGGGAACCGGCCGGAAGGAACCGATTTTTGGGTCGACTGCGGGGTCGCCAAATGGAGCGAATAAGAAAAGGGGGAAGGAGTGCGTTGAGGAATAGTGAGAAGCGGCAATGAATAGGAGCTGACGTGCGGCGATACGCGGTTTTGGTGTGTACCAATGATGTGCGTGTTCCGTATACTGTCGCACGGCTATGGTGGTGCACAGTGAATGGACTGTTTTACACCACCATAGAAAGTTTAAAGTACATATTAATATTTTATTCAATATTTAATTGAGACTTTTATCAACTAAAAATTAAACATTGTTCTAAACGACAAAGCAGCTGCGAATGGTATGTATTCCATTCGCAGCTGCCCTGATTCTTAGCCGACATGTGGCGGTATAACGCGCCCACTAGGGCACACGCGCCTCCCTCTCGATTCACAGGAAAGTTCCGAACCGGTTCGGGCGTGTCTACTAGCCTCTACTAGCCGCGCATCACGTTATAGGCTTCCTTGGTGAGCTGACCGGCGGGCGAGGTGGAGTGGCGCAGCTCCTCAACCTCAATGACCACGTTCGCGCCGATTGCGCCGGTAACGTACACGCGGCGGCCGAGCATATTACCCTCACCGATGCGGTCGTCCTTGGCGGTGCCTTCAGTGATGCGCAGGTCGTAAATCTTGTTTTCAATGTAGAAGCCGTACAGGGAGGCGGGCTTCTCCGGCGGGTTGTAGGAGACGGGCGCGACCATGCGGGTACCGCGCGCGTTACGGCTGATGTACCAGTTAGCGGCCTCGTCGGCACCGGCGGCACCGCTGACGGTGCCAGCCCAGCTGGAGCCTTCCGCTTCGCATCCGATAAAGATGTTGTGCGCCCACTCAACAATCCAGCCGTGGCCCGCGTTGGAGCGTGCGGTGCAGCCGATGAACATGTTGCGTTCACCCTGCACGATCCAGCCTGCGCCGGCGTGGCGGGTGGCGGGCTCGTAGAGGGCGTTCTTGTTGCTGGTGCGGTGGTTGCTGTTGCTGGAGCAGTTCTCGAACTTAGCCTGCGCCGCGTACACCTCGATACCGGCGTAGGAGCCGCCGCTGAGATTCGCCTCGGCAACGTCGATACCGCGCAGCTTGTTGTCTGCCGCGCCGGAGTTCTGTCCTTCATTGGGGCGGCGGGGGTGGCCGGCGGGTTTGCCGAGCAGCAGGCCCTGGTTGAGGGTGCGGCGGATGGTCACGTCGTCAATTTTCATGCCCTGGTCATCCAGACCGAGTACGGCGACGCCGATGGCGGTGTCCCAGACTTCCACGCCGGCGATAACGGGCACGATGTCCGGTTCGTTGAGCATGTCGCCGGTCAGGTGGGTGTGGAAGATGACGCCGGCGACGTTATTCAGCGGGGCAGTGTGCGCATCGAGCGGGTAGCTACTGATGGGGGTATTTGCGGCATTAGTGCGGATGTGCAGGTTGCGTACGCCCATACGCATGGGCTTGTTGGCGTTGTAGTTGCCGTAGACGGGGGTGGTGTAGCTGCCGACGTGGAACACGCCGGTGTATTCGGTGTGGCCGTTGGCGGTGGTGGGGATGGCGCGGTCGGAGTGCGCGATGACGACGGTTGAGGAGCCGTAGCCGAAGATTTCGACGCGGTGCTTGATGTCGATGAAGGGGTAGGAGACGCGGTAGATGCCGCGGGGTAGTTCTACGGATCCGCCGCCGCGTGCGGCGACAGCGTCGACGGCACGCTGGATGGCTACGGTGGAGTCTTTGGCACCGGTGGGGTCTGCGCCGTAGTTGATGGCATTGATGCTCATGGGCGTATCGGGCATGAGGGGCTCAATTCTTTCGATGGATACCGCGTTCGGTGCTGAAGGCGGCGTGGTGAGTGAATTGAGTGAATACGGCAGTATGCGGTGAATACGGTGCTGAGTGAGTACGGTGCTGCGTGGGTGCAGTGTTGAGTTTGTGTGGTGCGGTGTGTTGGGCGCATTTCTGCGGGTGTTTTGGCGTGTGCGGGTCTGTGCACCGGCAGACCTGCCTCCTGCTCAAGGGTACCGCATTGGGCGTGTGGAGGCGACGACCGGGCACTGTGATGCCCGCTCCCCTACCCTGTTTTTCTACGGTTTTTCGGCCGTTTTGGGTGCGGGTTAAACGCCGAGGGGCGGGGATTACTCCCCGCCCCTCAAAGCGTAACCGCCTTTAGTTATGGAATCCCACAGTCAGTTCTCCCCCACATGGCTAGCTTTAGTACCAAGTAACATGCCTCGCACCAACGCGTGACCGTCCCCGAAAATGGGGAGAAGGAATATGACGTGGGTAAGATACCACCAATGAAGCCCGTAATTGACAGGTAACGCCCACAGGATTGCCCCTGCCACAATACAGGCACCCGGTCCAGCAACTGCAACAGCTGCTACTTGTCGGCCCGTCATGTAACCGTGTGGATGCAAGCTCACCCGTAAAGGCGTAATTTCAAGTGAAACTATTCCAACATTCGGAGCTAAAACCCGCAAAGCGATCAGATGCGCTAATTCATGAATCATGAATCCCAACGTCAATCCGCCAAGCGCATGGATCAGAACCCATATCAGCGGCTCTGCAAGTCCTGGCGCACCCGCACTGGTAGCCCAGAGAATCATGCCTACAGTACATCCGCACCATATCGCAAGGAACCACCGTAACGACCGCAACATAGCAACCGCTAAATGCCTCGATTGATGAAGCAGGGATGTCTCCTGTAAAAGTTCAAGAGTTCGCCGACTCATCCCTTAGGATTTCTCTGCAATGAGCTGAGCACGGTAGGCGGAAAGTCGGTTATACGCCACAATCACAGCAAAGATGACAAACGTCAAGAGAATGAGCGTCACTACGACGGGCACAGGATTTACCATGCTCATTCGCATACTAACTCCCCCGCCCGGGAGTGCAATTGACTCCAAGAGCATCGCGCCAAAGAACGCCTCTCCCATAGGACTATTCTCGCCCAAGCTAAAGAGCGTATAGATGGTACTTCCGGCGACTACCAATACGGTGACTACTGCAGCAGTAGCAAGCGAATAAATACTATAGGTGAACCATTTCATGGCGCACTCCTTTTTCATTACGGGAAATTCCCAAGACACTAAAGAACACGGCGAATCCAAGAAGCACCGCAATGATGGTCACGTTAACCTCCGTTGGGAGCCCAAACATATTCAGGCCCAAAGCAAAAGTTGCCACCACCGAGAGCAGAAGAATCACACCAATAACCACAGAGAATGGATTTCCCTTTTCAGGCGGGAAGATAATACCCACAAGATTAGTCATGACGATAGATACCAGCCCAAACCCAAAAACGGTCAGGATATCTGATAGCTGACCTCCTTGCGCTAGATAAACTGTTCCAAGAACTGCACCTAGCGCAAGCATGATAGTTGCCTGCGAACCGATCAGCTGAAGGTAAAACACACCTGCCGATTGGCGGAACGGAGTAAGGCGACGCAGGGGTTCAGAAGATGCATACGCGTAGATTCCCAAGAAAGCCGGGAGCATAATGTACGCCGGAGGCGCATTCCAGCTCTTCCAAGGAATTGCGAAAGCTGCCACCACAGCAGATACCAGCACAAACTGGTTCTCGAAGCTACGGAACTGCATCAGCACCAAAGCGCCAAATCGCGTGTTAGCAAGGCTTCCAGGCAGAGCAAGGAAGTAGCTCCTGAGCGGAGTGTAGTCCTTCGGCGCAATTGCTATAGCTAGAGCTAGTAGCAGTCCACATACTCCTAGCAAGGCGAGTACAGCACCCGCTGCTCCTAGCGGCCCTCCGATAGCTTCCTCAATACGGAGAAACGCCAGCTGTGGCACCCATGGGGCCGTATCTTCGAGCAAACGAATCCGCATGTATTCGATGCTCTGGTCGCGCATCAGGCTAAATGCAACAGCCATAAGACCTGCAAGAAGAGCAGGAATCACAAGACCGCGCAAACGTGCCATTCCCACGAGGGCAAGGAGTTGCTCTACTCCCAAATGAATTACTAGCAGAATCAGGTAAGTAACAAGAGCCGGTGACACAACACCAAAGAGGAAGAGCTCCGCAGCTTTCCACCCCACGACAATGCTACAAGCAATAGCCAGCGCACTTGAAAGAGCAATAGTAGCTGTTCCGACAAGAAGCATCTCGAATACAACACTCGCAATCAGACGTTCTTTATTGGTCGCGGGAAGAGTGTACGTAAGTTCTGTTAGCTCATCTGCTTTCAGGAATAGGATTCGCACAATTGTGTAAAATGCGGCAACCCAAAAAATAGATGAGATACCCATTCCTTCCAGAATCGGCGCTATTATTTCCGGGTTATTAAATGTTTGCCTAACAACGCTGATACTCAGCAGAACATATCCTGCGTATAGCGCTAAGACACCAAAAAATGCGCCGTAACGAATTGGTCGATTTGCCAGAACTCCCCTTCCTAAAACACGGCGGCGCAGGAAGAGGAAATAGAAGTGAACGAGCTGATATACCGCGCTGAACCTCATAGGTCCCCCTCGATTTCATCCACAGTTTTTCGGACCATAGCATCGAGAGTTCCATAGCGCTCTAGAAGAACGTCGGTAGCGTCATCCTCGAGCGCTACGCCGCGGTGGAGGAAGGTAACACGGTCTGCGCACCTTTCTAGAAGCGTGAAATCATGGCTACACAGCAGGATTCCGCACCCTTCATCGCGTAATGTGCGCATATCTCGTTCAAAGGTGTAAATTGCATCGATGTCGATTCCGTTAAGCGTCTCATCAATGAGAGTAAGCGGTCGACGCAATAGCAACGCTGCAATGAGCTGAGTTTTCTTGCGCATGCCGTGGGAGTAGTCTTCCATCAGATCATGCTGTCGACCTGTCATCTGGTAACGCTTAAAGTACTCCGCCACAGCATTCTCATCCACTTTCTCCTTGTACAGAGAGTGGATAAAACGCAGGTACTCCATACCGGTCAGGAATTCCGGTAGATAGTCGTTACTTGCCAGGTACATCAAGGAGGTGCGAGCAGCAAGGCTCTGGTGCTCATGACCGCTGATCTGAATATCACCCTTCTTGGAGTGCAGGAGGTTACTTATCAGTTTCATGAGCGTGGATTTTCCAGAGCCGTTAGGTCCAATCAATCCATGAATTTCTCCGGAAGAAACTTGGAGATGAACGTCGGTGAGGGCGGGTTTCCCAGCCCCGTACGCGTAGGTAATATCGTGCGCGTCAAGAAGCATATATGTCACACCCTTCATCGTGTGTTAACTAGAAACTATTGGTGATTGCCAAGTTATGCCTGAGCGCTCAATGCGCCTGCGGTCATGCAATCAACGATGCTCGCACGGAACCTAAACAGTGGATACTGCCAACATTTTTACTGCTTCAGACCGTGTTGCCTTCCGTGACCAGTCCAAATACAGATAAGTCCAGTCTGGTTGTACGCCAGGCTGGGCTCATGCACTTAAGTGTAATATATTTGAGTGTGTATCACGACACTATCTAACTAAAAAATTTTCTCATGAGGTGTTTAAACGCCGAGGGGCGGGGATTACTCCCCGCCCCTCAGGCGTATGCGTTTTAAGATTTTGTAATCACGAGCCTCAGCCCGCGCAGCTCAACCCGTGAGGGTTAGCCCATGAACACGCCGTTGCCGCGCTTCTCCAGCTGCTTCGGCGCGAAGGTTGCGTGGCGGATGTGGTCCACCTCGATGAGCACATTATCGCCCATAGCGCCGGTCACGTGAACGCGGCGGCCAACCATGTTGTTATCACCAATACGGTCATCCTTCGCGGACGCAGTCGTAATGTGCATATCGCGAATGTTGTTCTCAATGTAGAAGCCGTACAGGGAAGCCTTCGCCCAGCTGTAAGGGTTGTGCGAGCGAGGAGCCACGAAGCGGCTACCGCGTGCGTTACGGCCAATGTACCAGTTCGCTGCCTCGTCGCCTCGAGCAGCGCCGGTAACAGCATCCTGGAAGCTGGAGGACTCGCCCAGGCAGCCAATGAACTGGTTGTTGCCCCACTCCACGAGCCAGCCGTGACCGGCGTTCTCCTGGGCGGTGCAGCCAATGAACATGTTGCGGGTGCCCTGAATGAACCAGCCTGCACCCACGTGGCGGGTCTTCACTTCGTACAGGGCGTTCTTACCCTGGTTACGCTTGTTGAACCAGCTGGTGGACGCCTCGAACTTGGACTGAGAAGTGTAAATCTCAATACCGGCGAAGGTGCCGTAGCTCATGTTTGCGTCAGAGACGTCAATCATGGAGAACTTGTTATCTGCTGCGCCGGGGGTGTCACCCTCACGGGGGCGCAGCGGGTGGCCGACGGGCTTACCGACCAGCAGGCCCTGGCGCAGGGTCTGGCGGATGCGCAGCTTGTCAATCTTCATGCCCTGGTCGTCCAGGCCCAGGATTGCAACGCCAATGGCGGTGTCCCAGATTTCGATGTTGGACAGGGTGGGCACTGCGTCCGGCTCACCGGGGTTAGCGTCCGCAATGCGGGTGTGGAGGATGACGCCTGCAACGTTGTCGACGGGCTGGGTGTGCTTCTCCAGGAAAATCTGGTTGCTCTTAGAATCCAGCGGCAGGTTGTACTTGTTGGTGCGGATGAACAGGTCACGCACGCCCATACGCATGGGCTTGTTCTGGTTGGTGCCACCGCTCATGGGGGTGGTGTAGCTACCGGTGTGGAAAACGCCGGTGCATTCGTAGCTACCGTTCTTGGTGGAGGGAATACCCTTGTCGGTGAAAGCGACGATTCGGGTTGCCTGACCGTGGCCGAAGATCTCGACGCGGTGCTTCATTTCGATGAAGGGGTAGGAGACGCGGTACATGCCGCCGGGAATCTCCACAGAGCCGCCGCCCTGCGCAGCAACATCATCGATAGCCTTCTGGATAGCACTAGTGGAGTCTCGTACGCCGGTGGGGTCAGCGTTGTACTTGGAATCGCATACGTTCACGCTCATGATGGTAGCCATGGAGTGTCCTCTTTCTTGGCGGATACAGACAGCGATTAGCGCATAGATGGAATCTAAGCGCGTCATTAAGCTGAGTGTATCCAGTTGTGTTTGAGTGAATAAATGGTTTTGAGCTTCCTTCCGGTTGAGTGAGTGAGTCTCTTCCGGTGTGGGATGCGGGCGGGGAGTGAATCCGCTGCATCAATGCTCGTGGGCGGTGTGAGGGAGTGAATCTCAACCATTCCCACATGAGTCATAAATTCTTGCATACAGGATGCAAATCTGTCTAACCCATCGACAAAATATTCTAGGGCAAAATTGGGGCTTTTTCACCGCTCAACACCCGATAGTGTTGATTGTCTCGCCGGTCACTTTGGTGCAATAGAGTGCAGATAACCCACAGAAAACCAACTGACAAGTACTAATGCCACATTTTGCACGTAAATGCACTAGTCAGAGAGTTTTTCGATGAGTGCGCGCTATATCACTTCATAGACAGATCATCCAGACCCAAAGAACCCATTAAAACCCCTCATCAGAGGCTTATCTCACAGGTTCAGAGGTGCCCGCGCGTATCCGTCGGAGCGCCCATCAGGGAGCCAGCCAAAGAGCCCAGCAACCACCCCGGCAAGCACCCCAGCAGACAGGTTTCAAACCCCCTACTGAACTTCCTTCGCGGAGGCGGCACCCACCACATCCAGGCGCGCATAGCGGCCCGCAAGCCAGGTGCAAATCATCAGCTGAACCTGGTGGAAAATCATGATTGGCAGCATCATCAGACCCAGCGAACCCGCACCAAAAATAATGATCGCCATCGGCAGGCCGGCCGCCAGCGACTTCTTCGAACCGCAGAACTGAATCGTAATGCGGTCGGCGCGGTTGAAGCCCAGACGCTTAGCCAGCTGGTCGGTCAGCCACAGCATGAACACCACAATGATCGCCATGAGCACAATCAGCAGCACAATCTGCCACCACGCCACGCGCGTCCACACGCCCTGCACCACGGAGGCGGAGAACGCCGAATACACAATCATCATGACCGAGAACTTATCAAGCCACTTGGTGGTCGGCTTCTTGGCGAATTCCCCCACCCAGCGGCGCGTCAGCTGACCGAGCACGAACGGCAAGAACAGCTGAATGGCGATATCCAGAAAGACGGTGCCGGAGAACTCAATATGGCCCGTGTTCATCAGCAGCATGGCGAGCAGCGGGGTCGCTACCACACCCACAATCGAAGAGAGCGAGGCGCTCACAATCGCCGCCGCCACGTTACCGCCCGCAATCGAGGTAAACGCGATAGAAGCCTGCACGGTCGAGGGCACAAAGGTCAAGAACAGAATGCCCATGTACAGCCCATCACCGAGCACAAAACGCAGCGGGGAGAGCGCCAAACCGACCAGGGGGAACAGCACGAACGTGCAGCTCAAAATCATCAGGTGCAGACGCCAGTGGGTCAGGCCGCGAATAGCCTCCGCGGTGGAGAGGCGAGCGCCGTACAGGTAGAACAGCAAGGCGACCGCGAACTTCGTTCCGGTGCTGAACCATTCGGCGAAGTCGCCGCGCGCAGGCACGATAATGGCGAGGATGACCGCGGTAATGAGCATGGTCAGTAGCGGGTCGAGTTTGATGGAGCGAAGTGATGAAAGCATGGTTTCCATTCTATGACCGCACCCCGCGGCGGATGCTGGGGCGGGCGCATCTTCTCACCTGGGGGTCACACGGGATGCTCAGGAGTGCGCAGGAGGCGGTTAACAGCCGAACCCGCCGGAGTGCCTTAGCACCCCGACGGGTTCGTGAAAGGTTATTGAGCTGTGCGGCTCAGATGAGGCGGTCAGAGGAGGCTCAGCGGCTACTTCTTGTCGCCGTCGAAGCCGTAACCGTACGAGCCGCCCTCAGAGGAGTTGTTGCCGTACTGGCCGTAACCATACTGCTCGGGCTGGCCATTAGGCTGACCGGCAGAGGGCTGCTCAGGTGCGGGCTGGCCTGCACCATTCTGGCCTGCACCATTCTGACCTGCGGCAGGCTGACCGAAGCCGGGCTGCTGACCGTAGGCAGGCTGATTAGGTGCGGGCTGACCCGGTGCGGGCATCTGCGGGCCACCGGGAGCACCCGGTGCCGGCACGCCACCGGCGGCAGCGTACGCATCCCAACGCTGACCGTGGAAGGCACGAGCCTGCTCGGTGAGCCAGCCAGCAAACAGCGTAGAGTTCGCATCAAACTCGGGGGCGTTCTCGGGCTTGGAGTACACGTCCACGGTTTCCAGGGTGTGGTCTGCCCAAGCGTCCTGGTGTTCACGCATGAACTCGGTGGACTGAATCGGGTCGGGCCACATGTGCACCGGCTCCGCCGCCGGAATCAGGACAGGAACGCGCGGTGCGGTGTCCTTGACCGGGTTCTCAGTCGGGCGCCAGAACAGGCGGCCGGGCTGGGTGCGGTCACGCAGCGCATGCGCACGCCAGGTGAGGATGGGGTGGCTTGCCAGGAGGTTCACGTACCAGACGGCAAGGCCGCGGTCGGTCACGGCACGGTCGGCAAGCTCATCGAAGTTGACCTGCTTGTTCAGGTACTTACCTGCCGCAAGCACCTTGACAGCACCCTCAGCGCCCTCGGGGCAGAAGCGGTAGCCGAAGTTGTCGGCGGTGTACTCCTGCGAGCGGGACAGCGCACTCGACAGCACCGGAATCTGGTTGAACAGCGTGGTGAAAATCAGACGGAAATAACCGACGTGACCTGCGGCGATGTGGCCCACCTCGTGGCCAATGATGAAGCGCAGCGCCTGCGGATCACGAGACTTACCGCCGATCTCGAACAGGTCAGAGTACAGGCAGATGTAGCGGCGGAAGCCGTGACCTGCCGCGAAAGCGTTCATGGTGCCGTTACCGAGAACAACGTAGGCATCCGGCACGCGGCGCAGGCCCGCTGCCTCCGCTGCTTCGGCGAGCATCTGGTACGCCTCAGGGAACTGGGTCGGGGTGATGCGCACACCGCGAACACGCTGCTGCGCGTAGTAGATTGCACGAACAATGAAGATGGCAATCGGGCCCAGGATGAGCAGACCAACCGTCTGGAAAATCAGGTCTTCCAGGCTTGCGGAGGTGCTACCGGAAGGTACGCGAACCGAGCCTTCACCGGTTGAGCTGAAGACGTAACGCATCATCGAGCTGAACAGGTCAGCCAGCGCCATGAACAGCACAATGTAGCCGACCGCGGTGACGGCGTAGGCGGCGACCAGCCACGGAATTTCGGAGGGGTGACGCAGCGCGTGCAGCACCTTCGGCGGCAGCATCGACTGGTAGGCGAAGAGCTTCGGCTGGGGCAGGGGGCTGACCGGCTTCTGGCGCTCGTCTTCGGGGAGCCAGCCGGCGGAGAGGTCCTGCGGGAGGGGCTCACCGGGGGCACGGAATGCCTGCTGGCCGGGCTGGGCGTTGAACTGTCCGCCGGGCTGCTGGTGGTTTTCAGGGGGTTGAGTCATGTCTCGTCCGCTTCGTATCGAGTGTTATCTGATTCCACTCTATCGTTTTTGGGCACTTACTAGTGAATGTGAATGCGCTTTTTCTCATAGAATGCCCATTCGCGACGCTACAGTACGCCCCAGCATCGGAATACACCGCGCCGGAATACACAGCGCCGGGGCGCGCAGTGCAGAGACTCAGGGACACACAGTGCAGGGGGCGCACCGCCTTGCGGGCATAAGTAATCCGCCGCGGCACCCATACGGAATGGGTACCACGGCGGATAACTTTACGCTCAGTCGCCTACACGGCGGGGTGCGTGGGGCTTAGAGGCTCTTGACGAGTTCCTCGGTAGCCTCAGCGATAGCCTTCTCCTCGTTGGTGGGGATGACCAGCACCTTGATAGCGGAATCCTCGGTGGAAATCACGCGCGGCTCGGGGGAACGCTTAGCGTTCTCTTCCTCGTTGTACTTGATGCCGAGAGCGCCGAGGCGGTCCAGGACCAGCTTGCGGAAGTCACCGGAGTTCTCGCCGATACCTGCGGTGAAGATCAGTGCCTGCGCGCCGCCAACAACCAGGTTGTAGCCGCCAATGTACTTCATCAGGCGGTAGGAGGTCATGTCCAGTGCGAGCTGTGCACGCTCGTCGCCGGACTGTGCAGCCTCAACAACCTTACGCATGTCGTTGGAGCCAGCCAGTGCGAGCAGACCGGACTCCTTGTTCAGGATGGTGTCCAGGCGTTCACCGTCAATGCCCTCACGGGACAGGATGGTGGTCAGTGCCGAGGGGTCAATGTCGCCGGAGCGGGTACCCATGATCAGGCCGGCCAGCGGGGTGTAACCCATGGAGGTGTCGACGGACTTGCCGCCCTTCACAGCGGTCACGGACGCGCCGTTACCGAGGTGAGCAACAATGCCGTTGAACTCGTCGCGTGCAATGCCGAGCATGTCAGCTGCAACGTGGGAGACGTACTCGTGGCTGGTGCCGTGGAAGCCGTAGCGGCGGATGCTGTACTTGTCAGCCAGGTCGTAGGGGATCGCGTAGCGCCATGCTTCTTCGGGCATGGTGGAGTGGAACGCGGTGTCGAAGATAGCAACCTGCGGCAGGGAGGGCCACTTGTGCATTGCTGCGCGCATGCCCTGAACGTGTGCGGGGTTGTGCAGCGGTGCCAGCGGGGAGAGGTCGTCGATCTGCTGGACAACTTCCTCGGTCAGCAGGGTGGGGTGGGTGAACTTCTCTGCACCCTGCACCACGCGGTGGCCGACTGCCTGCAGCTCGCGGCCGTGCAGGACGGGCTCAAGCTTCTCGGACATGATGTCGAATGCGACCTCGTGGTTGGGCACGTCGGTGCCGATGTTTTCGACGAGGCCGGAGGTCAGCATCTGCTCTGCCTCGGGCAGGGAGGTGTCACGCACCTGGTACTTCAGGGAGGAAGAACCGGCGTTCACAACGAGAATAAGCATGAAAGTATCTCTTTCGTAGTTTTCTTTTCTGCTCCATTCTCGCACTTTTCGAGCCTGCGTGCGAGACGGCCCCGACTGTGTTTTTAACGGGGGTTTTTATCGCGGGCGGTATCAGGGCATTGTCGGGTGCAGGAGGGGCGGGTGTGCACAGTGTGGCGCCGTACTCGTTCAGAAGTGCCACCGACGAATCGGTCCAGGCTATAAGGTTGGCCCTATAGATTCGCATTTCGTCCTCGATAGTTCTTGGAGAAAAACGTAGTACTTGGGTCAGCTCACGCATCTAAATTCACCACTTCTTTGAAACAGTCAAGGTTCGAGCGCGAGTGAAGGACAATCACAACCTGCTTGTCACTGCCCTCGATAGCGCACGCCATCGATTCGAGCTCAGCGCGCTCCTCTGACGGAGTGAGAGCCTTCAAGGTCTCATCAAGCAACACAAGCCGGGCAGCGCCTTCACGTAACACGGAACGCGCAAGCATGAGCCCGCTCGAATTCGATGCTTCAGATGCGAACGGATCGATATCCGGTACGATTACCACTTCGCCTTGGGGATACCGGCGGTATAGAGCATCAAGCATGACGGACTTCCCCGCGCCAGTTGGTCCAATCAAGGCAACCATAGAACACCCAGAGTCAAGAACGCTCTCAAGCAGAGCCAGGTCAGCAGACCGCACGGGCGGATAAGAACGGTCGGCCCGGTACTCTTCAAGCATCCGAACACGCTCCGCAGTCAAGCTGACTACACCAACCTGTTGCAGCGTCTCCACCGTAGATTGGATGCCAGATGACAGAGTTACTGCAAAATATATTACGACCGCGGGAGCAACCACTGAGTTCGATCCTTCGACCATCAGTGCCAATCCCACTGCAGAAACATTCAGTGACAACACAAGCAACTGGATCAGTCCCGTACGCAGTGCGTAGGCGTTCGCCAACTGAATCGAGCTGCTGACGTATGCAGCCTCCGAATGAGCGTAGGCTTCTTCTCCAGCCCGACGCAGCCCTGCACTGACGGGCGCAGCGTGTAAGCCAGCCTGGGCACCAGCCACCCCGATGAAGTCACCTCGGCGATTGGCAGCCGTCGTCGAGGCAGGGAGAATCCACTTTGAACCCTGACGCATAGCAAGGATCGCTAGGGGTGCTACCGCCAACACAGCAATCATGAACAGCGGGGCGCCAGCCACTGCGCCTCCAATGAGCATAAAGGTCTGTAGAATGACCATAAATACCGAACCCAGGGCGCTAGGCACCGACATCTGAAGGTCGGAGAAGTCTTCACCCATCCGCCCCATGACCGCACCGCTTGTTCTAGGACTAGCGAATCGATCGAGCCTGCGTATAACCCGGTCGTGCAAATCGCTCAGCCTAGCGATGGGAGCCCAGTAGAGCGGGCCAAAGAACATGACGGACCCAACAATTGCTGCCAGTGCGCAAGCAGCTGACACTCCAGCAACCTGAGCAGACAGCCCATCACTGTGAGCAATCGTCAATGCAAAAGCAACTTCGGATCCGCTCAAGAGTAGGGCGCCACACGTAATCCACACCAAATGCGGTCCAAACAACAACAGGGCCGATCGTCGGAATGTGGCACGCTTCGGATCAGGGTCAGGAAGGTCCTGTCCCTCGCTCACATCCGTCGAACCAGCATCTGCCTCCTTAGCTGCCCCGGGGCTATGAGCCTGCAACTCAAGAGGGTCTACCCTCGCATCATTGCCGGGGGTGAAGGCACTCGGTACGTACTCCTCCGAGCTTGCCAGAAGTGTGCACGTTGGCACGCACTCTAAGATCCTCTCGGCAACCACTTCTCGTGCTACAGGATCAAGCGCTGCGAACGTATCGTCCAAAATTAGCCAGTCCGGTTTGTCTGCCAAAACGATAGCGACAGCAGCACGGTGTCTCTCTCCTGACGACAAGGTTGTTGCGTCTTGCCAGAACCGCCCGATCACATCCTCACTGAGCCCCATACCTAAAGCGAGGCTAGTGAACCGGGATACCTGATGTGGCGAAGCAGAAGCTCGCCACGCTGACAACACCGAATGGGACACTTCCGGGTTGCGTGGTACGAAAGCAGAATCGGGGGTGGTCACGGATGTGCGCAATGCTTCAGCGCGCTCAGACGTAGCGGCAAGCACCTCTCTAGAATTTGAAGGCTGCCCCACCCAGTCCTGCTGTTTAACCGTGCAATTTGGAGACGACTCGAGCTTGTCGAGCTCACGCATCATTGGCACAGCGAGCCGAATAACCCGATAGTTTACGATGTTGTTCTGCACCGCTGCGTACAGGTAGCGGGCTGCCAAAATAATTCCAACACCGAAATGAGCGGATGGCCAGAGCCACGCGCCGAGAACCACAACCACAGCGAGCACCGCAGTTAGTGCTCCCCGTTCAAGGAATCCATTCAGGATCTGCAACGGGACTCGTCTGTGCAGAAGCTGCTCTTCGGTGTTTCGGATGCTAGCGACCTTGTCCAGGGCGGTACCCCAGCTGGGGATGCTTTGCCCTCGAGGCAGCGCGTTTGCTACACGCTGGATCCACTGCCGACGCTCTCCCTCTAGAGCGACGTACTGTTCCCATAGTCGGCCCACCAAGTTGATGAGACGGACGCTGACGAATACCAATCCAGTGATGAGCAACGCAGCGATTGCGCCGCTTGCACCATATAGCGCGAGCGAAGCCGCGAGAAAGGCAATAATCTGAACGGTTGAAACGGCGAAATCAACAACGAAGGCAAACTGGCTGATCTGTCCTGGGTATGTGAGAACATGCCCGTGAGCTTCCGGCGGATGGGATGACCTACTAAAGATGTCCCGGAAACGGCGGTATGTGAGCTGTCGAACCGCGATCGTGAGAATAAGCTCTTGGCGTTCCTTCACCCAGTACCCTAGGCTTTCAGCCAGGAAAGCGAAGATGAGTAACCAAATAGCACTGCCTGGGGTCCTCTCACCTGACGTTACCTGGCCGATACCTGCCGTAATCATCAGAGCCCCTGCAACATTCAGTAGGCCAGCGGTGAAGACGGTGAAACTCGTGCTCGTTGGCGCGAATACCAAAGCAAGCCAGCGGATCCGTCTCGGCAGGTTCCGCGCTATCCTTTGATAGCGCGCATACAAGTGCTCGATGGGCATGTCTCTCAGATGCAGGCTAGGAGCAGCGCTCTGTGTTTCGCCCCGTCGCTTGTGATTGATCACCATTATGTTTCCAGTCATTCGGTATTCGAGTTCAGGTGTACGGCCTCGTTAAACCGCAAAATAGATATCCAGAATACTTTCTGGTGTTCTGAGTGGTGGAAGCACCCGGAAGCATTATGTCGCCTGACCCTAATGTAGCAGACATGGGATGAATCACACGGCGACTACAGGAGCCTTACACAATGGTGGCGTGAGCAGATGGATTACCACATACCGATACTTATGTCTGCAACCGGCCCGTTCCGCTACTGCAAAGATGGATTCCACGATTCTGCCAGTTATAGGCGGGATACATTCTGGTGCGGCCCCTCCCCTGTTTCTTATGCTCGTGGGCTATTTTTCGTCGTCATCAATGGCGGGCAAGCTTAGCAGGGCGGTTCCCGCCTCGGTGAGCGACCAGCGCATCGTACGGCCAGCCTTCACACCCTCAACAAGCCCAAGCCCCTGCAGCAGTTTGAGTCTATCGCGCAGAGTCGGCGCCGTAACACCCAGTGCCTCCTGCAACTCGCTCGAAGTGGGGGCAACCGGCGCACGGAAAATCTGCACCTGCCCCAGCAGGTACAGCAGCCGCAGAACATCATCAAGCTTCTTCGAAGTCAGCCCGGGGGTGCCACCCGTCCAGGTGCGGCTGCCCTCCAGATCAGCGATACGCTTGCCAAGGGCACGCCACGCACGGTCACGTGATTCCAACTCGTCTACCAGGTGCTCCTGCGCTTGCTCGATCAGCCCCAGAAAAACATGCAGAAAACCGGTCACCTCACCGTAGTTGAGGGGTTCTTCCGCCGCGCTAAACGCCTTGTAGTAGCGGCTCTTCTGAATGTTGAGCGTGCTCGGCAGGGTGAGGGTCGTCAGCCGGGTGAGTGTCTGCCCCAGGTGGGACACCAGCAGGTACCTGCCCAGGCGGCCGTTGCCGTCGTAGAAAGGGTGCGTGTATTCCACCATGAAATGCGCGGCGATCGCGGAGAATAGCGCCGGCACGTTCGGGTCGAGGGCATGGTCAAGCGCCGCCTGAACGTTGGCGGTGATGGTTACTTCGCTGTCGGGGGCGCGGTGAATTTCTCGGGTGTTGTCGTGGATAACCACGGGTTTGGTGCGGAATAGAGCCCCGTCTGGGCGGTCTTCTTCCGCGAGGTGCCCCTCGAGTAGCGTGTCGTAGAGGCTACGCACCTGCTCAACCGTGGAGGGTGGGCGGCCTGCCCCCAGGTCTTTGAGGAGGTTCACGAATTCGACGGCGCGTTTGGCGCGGGGGTCCTCGCTGTCGCCGGAGGTGAGTGCCTCAGAGATGAGCTGGCGTGTGGTGTGCACACCTTCGATGCGGTCGGACGCCACGATGCTGCGTACTGCCAGGTCGAGTAGGTAGCTTTGCATGGCGATGCTGGGCAGTTGGGAGCTCAGCTGTTCGATGTGCCGTTCACGGCGCATGATGCGTTCGAAGGATGCGAGCGCGATGCGGTCTGCCAGGTAGAACAGGGGGTGCTCCCCTACCGTGAATTCGTTGAGGAGGTAGGTGGAGTGGCCGTTGCGGCGTGCCTGCAGTTCGGTTTGTGCGGCGGCTTTGCCGCGTTCGTGGAAGATGCTTTTGAGGGTGCGGTACCTTGTGCCGGTGGTGTTCACGTGTACCCTCCTTGATGGTGTAAAAAATCGCGGTTTTTTTCATTATCCTCCTGATTTTCAGGAAATAGTGAAAAAATCCGCGATTTCTTTCATAATCCAGGTCACAAATAGGTAGTTAGGGTGCTAGGAAGGCTCCCGAACACCCTCACTACACCCACTAGAGCACCTCGGGGTGGACCGCCACCTCCACGGCGGCAGGCAGCACGCGCGCGCTAATGCGGTACGCCGACGGTGCCGGGTCACCATCCACCTCAACCGGCTGCGCACCATCCGGGAACTCCAACACCACCTCAGACCCCACCAAGTGGCGAATCACCGGCAGCTCAATGCGCGGCGAACCCAGAATCGTGCGGCGCGTAACCTTAGCCATCAGCAGCCCCCACTCCACCAGGTCACGCGGCGACGCCACAATCACCTCAAGGTTGCCGTCATGCACATCCGTCATATCCGCCAGGCGAATACCACCCTGCAGGCGGCCACAATTCGCGATCAGCACCGAACGCATCGGCAAAGTACGGAACGGCGCACCATCCACACTAATACGCACCGGGTGCGACCTGCCCAGCATATGCTTCATACCGGATTGCACGTACGCGACCCACCCGAACTTCGCCTTAATGTCCTCGTTCGTGTCATTCATGACGAGCGCATCAAATCCGGCACCACTCATCACAAAGAACGTGTGTTCGGTTTCTTCGCCGGGGGCGCTCGTCGTCGTCATCTCAATCGCATCAACGGCCTGACCTGCACCGTTCAGCGCAATATTCACACACGCCGCCACGTCACTGACCGGAATGTACAGGTTGCGCGCCAGCAGGTTACCGGTACCCATCGGCAGAATACCCAGACGCGGCTTGCGCCCCTCATGATGTGCCAGCGCCGCCGCCACAGCACGCACCGTACCGTCACCACCGGCAGCAATCAGCAGGTCAACACCCTCAGCGATCAGCTCGCGGGCAGCCTCAGAACCGGGCTCGTCCACGCGGGTGGTGCGCACCAGCGCCTGCGGGTGGCCGTTCGCCGCGAGGGTACGTTCCAGAATCTCGATAGCCGCCGCAGCGCCGGGCTTACTCGGGTTGTACACCACGCCCACGCGCTGCGCCTCACCGGTGGGCAGGGTCGGCAGAACGCCGAAGGGCGCACCCAGTTCGATAGCGCGTCGGCGCGCTTCACGGCGGGCACGAGTGACGGAGGCGGTCAGAGCCGCCGCCGCAGAAACACCAAGGAGTTTACGGTAAAGAGGCATAGTTCTTAGACTACCGGGATACGCAAAAACCCGCCCACCGTTTACGCGGTGAGCGGGTTTTTCAGCTGGTTATGAGATTACTCAGCGGGCGGGGTTTCCCTTACTCAGCGACAGCCGGGATGACCTCGGCACCACCCATGTACGGGCGAAGAGCCTCAGGAATCACAACAGAACCATCAGCCTGCTGGTGAGTCTCCAGGATGGCAACCACCCAGCGAGTCGTCGCCAGGGTGCCGTTCAGGGTCGCTACGGAGCGGGTGCGGCCCTTACGCACGTTGCCTGCCTCATCCACGGTGTCCGGGGTGCGCTCGCGGATGTTCAGGCGGCGCGCCTGGTAGGTGGTGCAGTTCGAGGTGGAGGTCAGCTCGCGGTAGGTGCCCTGGGTGGGGACCCACGCCTCGCAGTCGAACTTGCGGGCTGCGGAGGTGCCCAGGTCGCCTGCGGCGGTGTCAATCACGCGGTATGCGAGGCCGCAGCGCTGCAGCATTTCCTCTTCGAGGGACAGCAGCTTTGCGTGCATCTCTTCTGCCTGCTCGACGGGGCAGTAGACGAACATTTCAGCCTTGTTGAACTGGTGCACGCGAATGATGCCGCGGGTGTCCTTACCTGCGGAGCCTGCCTCGCGGCGGTAGCAGGAGGACCAGCCCAGGTACTTCTTCGCACCCTTCTCGAAGTCGAGAATTTCGTCGGTGTGGTAGCCGGCGAGCGCCACCTCGGAGGTGCCGACCAGGTACAGGTCGTCGCGTTCGAGGCGGTAGATTTCGTCGTCGTGCTTGACGTTGAAGCCGGTGCCGTTCATGATTTCGGGGCGTACCAGGGTGGGGGTGGTCATCATGGTGAAGCCGTGCTCGGTTGCGAGGTCGAGCGCCATCCACATGAGTGCCTGCTCCAAGCGTGCTACCTGGCCCTTGAGGAAGTAGAAGCGTGCGCCGGAGACCTTCGCGCCGCGTGCCATGTCGATGCCGTCGACGAGTTCGCCGATTTCGAGGTGGTCGCGCGGTTCGAAGCCTTCGGTGGTGAAGTCGCGGGGGGTGCCGACTTCCTTGACGACTACGTAGTCGTCTTCGCCGCCGACGGGTACGCCGTCGATGATGAGGTTTTCGATGCTGCTGATCAGTTCCTCGTATTCGGCGGTTTTCGCTTCGGAGGCTGCCTTTGCTTCGTTGACGCGGGCTGCCAGTTCCTTCGCCTGTGCGACGAGGGCGGGCTTTTCTTCCTTGGGTGCCTTTGCGACGGTCTTGCCGAAGGCGTTCTGTTCGGCGCGCAGGGTCTCGTATTCGCCGATGAGTGCGCGGCGTGCGGTGTCGGCTTCGAGGATGCGGTCGACGTGGGTTTCGTCCTTGCCGCGTGCTCGCTGGGAGGCGCGGAAGACGTCGGGGTTTTCGCGGAGGAGGTTAATATCAATCACTGTTTTATCCTACCTAATCTTGCGGTGGGTTGTGGGCGGGGTTTGCGCTGGTGGGGCGCGGGTAGGTGCGGGGGTGTCTAGCGGCGCTGCAGCTGTGCGGGGCGACCGTTCGGGAAGAGCGACTCAACCCATTCGTGTGCGGCGTCGAAGGAGCCATCGGAGTGGATGGCGTCGACTTCGGTGTTTTCGTGGTCGGCGCGCGGGTAGGAGCCGAGGAATTTCAGCGTCGGGGAGACGCGGTGCAGGCCGCGCAGTGCATCGCGCATGCGTGCCTCGTAGATGTGGCCGTCGGCGTCGATGCTGAACGAGTAGGAGCCCATGCCTTCGCCGGTGGGGCGCGATTCGATGCGGGAGAGGTTCACGCCGCGCACGGAGAACTGTTCGAGCAGTTCGAGCAGGGCGCCGGCGCGGTTGGCGGGCAACGGCACGGTCAGGGTGGTCTTATCGGAGCCGGTCGATTCGGGGATGTCGGCGGTGCGGGAGAGCAGCACGAAGCGGGTTACGGCGTTCTTGTTGTCGCCGATGTTGTCCTGCAACACGTGCAGTTCCGGGTGGTAGTTCAGTAGCGCCGGGGAGCAGATTGCCGCATCGTAGGTGCAGCCCTCTTCGAGCAGGCCGACAGCCGCCGCCGCGGTGGAGGAGCCGGGCAGGTAGGCGGCGGCGGGTACGTTCTCCTGCGCCCAGCCGCGCACCTGCGCCCAGGCGTGCGAGTGGGTGGAGATGGTCTTAACATCGTCAATACTGATGGGCTTCGCGGCGACCAGCACGAAGCGGATCGGTACGAGCACTTCACGGATAATGCGTACACCCTCGCTGGCTGCGATAGCGTCCAGGGTGGCGCTCACGCCGCCCTCCACGGAGTTTTCGATGGGCACCATGGCGGCGTCCACCTCGCCCGCGTTCAGGCGTGCGAGCGCGTCGGGCACGCTGGTGGCGGGGATCCGTTCGGCGTCGGATGCGCCGGGGACGCTCAGCAGGGCGGATTCGGTGAAGGTGCCGGAGGGGCCAAGGTAGGTGTATCGCATGCCACTATAGTAGCGTCTGCCGTGGAGGGGGCGCCGAATTGGGCCATAGGTTACGGTCTTTGGCGGTAGTTAAAAGCCCCCACCAAAGTCGCTAACCTATGGTCGAAAAATTTAAGTCATGACTGAAGAACGTAAGCTACCGCCGGAACCGCTACCTCACGAACTGGCGCACCCGCGCGGTATCCCAGTACTGGGCGGGCACGCCTCCACCCATGAGCTCACGGGCGATAGCGGCAGCCTGCACGGAACCAGCCTCCGGCAGGGGCGCGTGCGAGCCAGCAATAATGACGTTGCCGCGGCGGCGGCCCTTCAACATTGCCGAATCCGCCACAATACACACGTACTCGAACACCTCAAGCAGGGCGGACGCCTCCGCGCGGGCACCGGTCAGCGCCGGCCCGTCACCGCAGTTCAGGATGTACAGGCCACCGGGTGCCAGCGACTCGGCAACGGTGCGGGTGAACTCGACAGTGGTGAGCGCCTCGGGCGTGGTGTCCCCGGCGAATACGTCACGGATCAGCACGTCACGGGATGCGGGCGCGAAGGTTGCGGTGACGGCACCCGCCTCGCCCACGCGAATCTTCACGCGCGGCGCCTTGGGGATGTCGAACCAGGCGCGCACATACTCGGCGAGCTTGGCATCCAGCTCAACAACCGTGTTGCGGCTGGTCGGGTACAGGTCAGCGAAATAGCGCGCCATCGAGCACGCGCCGCCGCCCAGGTGGGTGATGCGCAGCTTCGCGGCGTCCAGGTGCTCCTCCACGTGTGAGGAGACGACCGCGGCAATCCAGCGCATGTACTCAAAATCCAGCTGGCGAGGCTCACCCACAATCACGTGGGAAGACTGCACACCATTAATGAGCAGCAGCCAGCCGTCAGCATGGTAGCCGTCAGGGACCAGCTCCGCCTCACCCGTAGAAATCGGGTACACGCCAGCAGCGGCACCCTGCACGGGGGTGTTCTCGGTATCGTCGATGCGGTTCTTCTGCTGCTTCTGCGTCTTCTGGGCTTTCTGCGCCTTCTGGGACTTCTTGGGTGCCCTGCTCTTTTTCGCCATACCCACTAGCCTAGCTGACAAGCCTCAAGGCAACAGAGCGCTCTGCAACAGCCCCCGCACGCCCTTAGCGTACGCACCCGCAAGGAACCGCCTTCACAGGGGCCGGCTGAGTAGACTAGAACCCATGGGATTTGTATGTCAGGGCCGCTACGCGCTCGCACCAATTGAACCGACCGACGCCGAAAAATACGTCAACCTGCAGCTGGACTGCATGGAGCAAACCTACGACCCGATCTACTTCGACACGCTCGGGGAAAGCTTCACCGCCCGCCACCGCGCCGAACGCAACGAATACCTCGAAGACTTCCACCGCCACCTCTCCTCCCCCACCGTGCGCGGCTTCTTTGCCTATGAGGTGCCCGGCTGGACCCCCGACGGCGGGCTCTCCTGCTCTATCGGCGCACGCATCGACTGGGATAAGCCGGTCGGCCTGGCGCTCTCCCTGTGTGAGCCCTCCTCCTGGGAACTCGAACGTGCCGAGTCCCTCCCCGAACTGCCCGCAGGCACCCGCAAACTCGTACACCTGTACACCCTCAACCACACGCACGGCACCGGGCTCGGTCAGGCACTCTACGAATCCGTCATCTACCCGGACGAAAACTCCTACCTGTGGGTCATGGCAGAAAACGAACGAGCGCTCTCCTTCTACGAGCGGCTCGGCTACCGCAACGAAGGCGTGTACTTCCAAGCACGCGGCTCCTGGGCCCCCGGACGCAGCGTACGATACGCGCGCATCCCCAACCCCTAAACGGCACACCACAACAGGGAAACAGCCCGCCCACATGACGCAGCGCACCGCACACCCTGTTAGGCGCCACCCCCACAACGCCTTAAGATAGAAGATGACCTATAAGCTCGACGCACCCGCGCACAGGAGCACATACACCCCTGCGCAACCGCGGGACCCAGCGCCGAACATCGCATAGAAGGACAGTAAAACAATGACCACCGGTCTTTACCTCTCCGCTATGTCCCAGAACTCGGGCAAGTCCCTCGTAGCCCTGGGTCTAGCAGACTCCCTCATCAAGCGCGCAGACCGCGTCGGCTTCTTCCGCCCCGTATTCGACGGCGCAACCATCGCCGACGACCCCATGGCACGCCTCATCCGTGAACACTTCGGCCTGACCGAAGAGCAGGTAGGCGGCGCAGTCTCCATGACCGACGCACTCGCACTCATCGCAGAAGGCGACACCGAAGAAATCTCCGCACGCGCGGTCTCCGCCTACGAAAAGGTCGCAGCAAACAGCGACGTCGTAATCGTCGACGGCGTCTACCTGCCCGCCAACGCGCTCTCAGTCGAATTCGACCTGAACGTCCAGATCGCACGTGACCTCGGCCTGCCCGTCGTCGCAATCGTCGGCGCACAGGAAGAAACCGTCGAAGAAGCAGTCACCGCAGTCGACGTGGCACGCACCGAACTGCTCGCCTCCAAGGTAGACCTGCTCGCAATCATCGTCAGCCGGGCAGAACCCGAACTGCACGACGAAATCGAAAAGTCCGTCAAGCGCGGCGACGCAAACCTGCCCGTCTACGTACTGCCCGAAATCCCCGAACTGAACGCACCCACCGTCGGTGAAGTTGCCGAAGCCCTCAAGCTCGACACCGAAGGCATCAAGGCAGAAGACCTCAGCCGCGACATCCACGGCATCAAGGTCGCAGCAATGAACGTCTCCAACTTCCTCAACCAGTTCGTCGACGGCGACTTCGTCATCGTCCCCGGCGACCGTGCAGACATCGTCGCAGCAACCCTCGCATCCGCACTGGCACCGACCTTCCCCGCACCCTCCGGCGTGCTGCTCACCGGCGGCCTGGACGCACTGCCCGGCAAGAACACCGCAGTCGGCTCCCTCATCGACAACGCGCCGTTCCCCGTGCTGTCCACCACCAAGGACACCTTCAAGTCTGCACGCGCAGTCTCCCGCGTCCGCGGCACCCTCGAAAGCGGCCACCAGCGCAAGCTCGCAGCGGCAATGGGCGGTTGGGACGAGCACGTCAACAAGGACGAACTGCTGGCACGCCTCGAAATTGAGCGCCCCGCATCCATGACCCCGCTGCGCTTCCTGCACAACCTCATCGAGACCGCACGCGCAAACCGCCGCTCCGTGGTCCTGCCCGAGGGTTACGACGTGCGTATCCTGCGTGCATCCGAAATCATTGCACGCCGCGACTTCTGCGACCTGATCCTGCTCGGCAACCCCGCCAAGATCGCAGAGATCTGCCGGGCCGAAGGTATCGAACTGCCCAGCACCATTCGTATCATCGACATCGAAAACAACGAGTACACCGAGGACTTCGCAGCAACCTACGCTGAGCTGCGTGCACACAAGGGCGTCACCATTGAGGCTGCTCGCGAGCGCATGACCGACCCCTCGTACTTCGGCACCATGCTCGTCTACAAGGGCATCGCCGACGGCATGGTTTCCGGTGCAGTGAACACCACCGCGAACACCATCCGCCCCTCGCTCGAGTTCATCAAGACCCGCCCCGGCACCAAGATCGTCTCCTCCGTCTTCCTCATGCTGATGGAAGACCGCGTTCTGGTCTACGGCGACTGCGCAGTGAACCCGAACCCCAACGCAGAGCAGCTCGCCGACATCGCGAAGGCATCCGCAGAGACTGCACGCCAGTTCGGCGTCACCCCCAAGGTTGCTATGCTGTCCTACTCGACCGGCACCTCCGGCGCTGGCGCAGACGTGGACGTTGTGCGTGAGGCAACCGAGCTCGTGCGCGCCTCGAACCCCGACTTCGCGGTTGAGGGCCCGATCCAGTACGACGCTGCTTCGAACATGTCCATTGCGTCGACCAAGCTGCCCGGCAGCGAGGTCGCTGGTCAGGCTACCGTGTTCGTCTTCCCCGACCTGAACACCGGTAACAACACCTACAAGGCTGTTCAGCAGTCTTCGGGTGCTGCCGCTGTGGGCCCGGTTCTGCAGGGTCTGCGTAAGCCCGTGAACGACCTGTCGCGCGGTACCACCGTTGAGGACATCATCAACACCGTTGCGATCACCGCAATTCAGGCACAGAGCCTGTAAGGTGCACGCGGCGCTGTAGCGTGAAGGCTGCGGCATTCCGTTGATATAGAAATCTCCCGCACTGGGCGGGGCATGCCGTGAAGGTGTGCTCCACCCGGTGCGGGAGATTTTTTGTAATTACAGGGTTTCTTGTAGTGCCATTCCCCGGTTAGACCTTGCGGGTGCGGCGGAGGCGCACATAGTTAATCACGTCAAGAACAGCCATGCCCACGGCGGTCAGAACCGGGCCGAGGGCGGGCGGGGCTCGTAGCCTTCTCGTCGGGCGCGCAGAGCGGCACTCAGGGCGTTACCCAGGTACAGGACGAGAGCACCGACGACGACCGCGACGGTGAGGGCACCGTCGAGGAGCGTGCGTGGGGTCAGCGGTGCGGTGCCTGCCTCAGCGAAGAGATTGAGGATGCGCACCGCGGCGTAGGCGTAGCAGAAGATGACTGCCGCGCGGATGGTGAGGGGTAGGTTAGTTCAGAAGGTTTTCATGCGGCCCCTTTCGAGGTGGAGGGCGGGCTTCTGTCTGGGTGTTACCCCAAGGATACCTAAGAACGCCGGCCTGTGATGCGAATCAATAGCGTTTGGGCTGGTGTGTTCTGCGTGCGGGGCGGGGTGATTGCTGCGCCGAGTTTAATCGCCGAGAAGCCACATGTGTTTCGAAAAGCAACATGTTAAGTGGCTTCTCGAAACACATGTGGCTTTTCAAGGAGGGGTGTATGCAGGAGTCGCCGGAATTTTTGTAATTACAGGATTCCACCACCCCTACCCCGTGAGCCGGTGACCACCCAAGCAGCGGCAAACCGCCCGGGCTGCTAGGCTGCTGCTATGACCGTAACTGACGAAACTCTCCCCCTGGGGCTCTACGAACACCTCAAGAGCGCATCGCTCATGGGCCGCGCCACCCCCGAAGGCGCGCAATGGCAGGAAGAAATCCTCGAAAAGGACGACTACAACATCTCCGAACTGCTCACCCAGTTCTTCGCCACCCAGCTGGCTCCCGCCCTCGAAAGCCTCAAAACCCCTGCACACCAGGTGGAACTCATCAACCGCATGATGGAGCTCCTACCGCAGGACGCCGAAGAGCAGAACGACTCCTTGCTGACCGACGACGACAGCAACGTAATTCAGATGCGCGAGCTCACCCTCACTGACGCAAAAACTACGCGCCCCGATATTCCTCTGAGCGACGTTGCTCTGATGACGAATACTTCTAAAGACCTGAATCTCAATACTGAAATTCAGAAAGAGCTAGAAAGTGCAGACCGTGTAGATTTGCTCTGCTCATTTCTTAAAATGTCCGGCGTTAATAGTTTGAGCGAGCAACTTAAAGCTATTAAAAATCGCGGTATTCCTTTCCGTATTATTACCACCACCTACATGGGCGCAACCGACCGTAAGGCTATCGACCGCCTCGTTGAAGAGTACGGCGCCAAGGTGAAAATCAGCTACCAGGGCGACAGCACCCGCCTGCACGCGAAGGCCTGGCTATTCCACCGCAATACCGGCATGTCCACCGGCTATGTGGGCAGCTCGAACCTCTCTAGTGCCGCGCTCACTGACGGCCTGGAGTGGAATGTTCGCATCTCTAACCCGATTACGCCCGGCCTGATCCGCCAGTTTGAAGGCCTCTTCGAAAGCTACTGGAAGAGCGGCGATTTCACCCTTTACACCGCCTCTGACCAGGAGAAACAGGATCTCGACACTGCCCTGGCCAAGGCGGATATTACCGGCCGTAAAAGCAAGGGCCTGGAGTACGATATCGACTCGTCCCTGCTGGATGTGCACCCGTTCCCGCATCAGGTGCGTATGCTTGAAGAAATGCAGAACGCTCGTTCTAAGGGTCGTCACCGCAACCTCGCCGTGGCCGCAACCGGCACCGGCAAAACCGTGTTCTCGGCTCTCGATTACAGGCGACTCTGCGAGCAGTCCGGCAAAAAGCTGAAGCTGCTTTTTATTGCGCACCGCAAAGAAATCCTTGACCAGGCGCGCCGCACTTTCGGCGACGTCATGCTTAAAGGTAATTTCGGTGAGCTCCTGACCGGCGGCAAAAAGCCCGAATATAACGAGGCTGTTTTTGCGACCATTCAGACTTTGTCGGGTGCCACCCTCGAAAGTTACGCGCCGGACTATTTCGATGTCATCATCATGGACGAATGCCACCACATTAAGGCCGCCAGCTGGGACAAAGTTTTCAACTATTTTGAGCCCCGCGAATTTATTGGCCTGACCGCAACCCCCGAGCGAGAAGACGGGGTAAACATCGCCGACAAGTACTTTGACGGCTATGTGGCGACCTCAATCCGCCTGTGGGACGCACTCGAAGACCACCTCCTCGTACCCTTCCAGTACTTCGGTATTGCCGACGGCACCGACCTGCGCCGCATCAACGTTCGGGGTGGCAAATACGACGAAAACGCCCTGGAGAACCTGTACACCAAGGACGAGGCTGAACGCCGCCTGCGCATCATCGTGGAGGAGCTACGCGAGAAGGTCGACAACCCCCTGCGCATGAAGGCACTCGGGTTCTGCGTGAGCGTGAAGCACGCCGAATACATGGCGCAGAAATTCAACGAGGTGGGTATTCCCGCCGACTTCTTGGTCGGTACGGATTCCGCCGAGCGCCGCGCCGAGGTCATGAAAAACCTTGCAGACGAAGCGCACGAGCTGACCACGATCTTCACCGTGGACCTGTTCAACGAGGGCGTCGATATTCCGAGCGTCGACACCCTCCTGATGCTGCGCCCCACCCAGTCGCTCACCCTCTTCCTGCAGCAGCTGGGCCGCGGTCTGCGCCGTGCACCGTTGAAGTCTGTTCTGACGGTCCTCGACTTCGTGGGACACCAGAACAAGAACTTCATGGTTCACCACAAGTACCGCGCCTTTGTACGACAGGGTACCCTGACCGAGCAGGACATTGAGAGCCCTGAACTGCCGGCCGGCTGCCACTTCCACCTGGACGAGCTGACTCAGAAGCAGGTCATCAAGAAGATTCGCGAGTCCCTACGCATGAACCAGAACGCCCTCATCGACACCGCAAAGAGCTACCTGGAAGACATGCGCCGAAACTCCACGGAACCCGATATTCGCCCCACCGTCATCGACTTCATCAACCGCTACGGGTTGGGACTGCCGCAGATTTACGGCCGTAGCAGCAAGGTGCCCCTGCCCGGTGTTGCTAAGCCCGTTGCAACGACCTGGACCAGCCTCCAGGCCGCGAGTGGACTGTACCCCGACCTGGTGGTTCCCTTCCAGGACAACGTGGCCGTCGAGACGAATAAGCGCGTCAAGGCACTCACACACGTGCACGACACGTTCCGCATTAACGCATACCTGGAGCTACTGAACACCGACATCCTGGAACAGGACATGACCGAAGAACAGCGCCGCCACGCATGGATGCTCCTGTTCTCCATCTGGCCAAAGGCCAAGTGGGACGGGTCCTCTGAGAAGTTCAGCCTCGACGAGGGCCTGGCAACTCTGCGCAAGAACCGCGGCATGTTGCAGGAGATGGAGAGCGTCTGGAACTTCAACGCCGGTACGGATACCACCTCCACCCTGCCGCTCTTTGAGGGTGAAGGCGTCCCCCTGCGCACTCACGCCTACTACTCTCGCGAGGAGTTGTTTGCTGGTCTGGGTGGTCAGGAGGAGAACTTCAAGGTACCCGGCGGCGTGGTCAACGGTGTTGTGCCCTTCGACCCGACGAATACCACCGCGCTACTGGTGACGTTGGAAAAGTCTGAAAAGCACTTCTCCCCGGCCACCATGTATAAGGACTACGCCATCAGCACTGACGAGTTCGCGTGGGATTCGCAGAGCGCGACAACCCCCGAAAGTCAGCTTGGTCAGCTCTTCCAACACCACGAGGAGCGAGGCCGACGCATCGTGCTCTTCGCCCGCCAGCACAGGGAGAATAGGCTCGGCCCCGAACCCTACATGTGCCTGGGCACCGTGAAATACATTTCTCACGAGGGCTCCAAGCCGATGCATATTCGCTGGTCGTTGGACCGACCGATGCCGGCGTCCATGTTCCAGATCGCGAAGATTGCCTCGTAGGTCATAAATAACCGCAGCAGGCGGCCCCGGATACATGTGTGCGTCCGGGGCCGCCTGCTTTTTAGACCGAGGTTTTCGATAGGTTAGTGCCTTCGCCGTGGGTCTTTAACCCGCAGTGAAGACACTAACCTATCGACGAAAAGGCAAGGCATAACCCATAACCAGCTCTCGCCTACCTGGCGCAGCCGGAGATTCGGTCATGGGTTACGGATTTGTGCCATAGGCTAGTGTCTTTGGTCGTAGTTAAAAACCATGGTCAAAGACGCTAAACCATGACACAAATTCTGCTGAGGCGGCACCTCCACAAGTGCAGATTATTTGATGCATAAAGCATTGAGGTGTTCGTATGGTGATGTTTAGTCGCTGTTGTACCCAAAAGAATGCAAACGACGGCAAACATGCGGTAGGGTGGATATTGTAGTGTTCTATAGCGCATTGATGCGATTGCTGGATGCACTATAGGGTTGTTTTTCTTCCGGTGGTCAATGTGACCTGTGAATAACGGCCCGACATGCACATATATCACACTGTCACCGACGATAGGAGCGTATCTTCTATGGATTCGACCATTTTCAATCGCCGTACCCTGTTGGGCAGCGGCGCACTTGTGGGCCTTGGTGCCCTGCTTGCGGCGTGTGGCCAGCAGGCAAATAGCGAGGCGGCAGCCACCGCATCCGTCGTGCCGAGTGAAACTGCCTCGGCATCTGCGGCGGCATCTGAGTCGCCTTCGGCAAGCGCAACCCCGTCTACTGTTCGAGGCTACTCGGGCGGCTCGAAGGCACCGGATGGTGAGTACCGCCCTGCGGACGGCAAGGGCCCTGCTCAGAACGTGCCGAAGCCTAACGCCCCTGAAGAGGGCTATCGTGAGAAGTCTATTGAAGGTATCCGTAAGACGATGGATGCTTGGGTGAAATGGACTAATTACGGAATTCAAGTAGGCGATTTTACGGAATCCCGAAAATACATTTCCAGTAATTTTGAAAGTGAACTTAAGGGATATAAGAGCTTTGAGGACTTGTATAAGCGCGGCGGGTGGATTATTGATGGCATTGACAACTATGTTGCTGATGGAAATCCGTGGTCTGAGGATGGGGAAACCTATTTTTGGAAGGCATATCGCGAGTGGAATTATATAACTCTTGTGGAGCCTACCGGAGAATGGCACCGAAACCGAAATATCCAGAAGGATAATGACACCTGGAAATTTGAGTTTAAGTATTCTGATTCTTCATGGAAAATTATCGGTTACGAACAGGTAGAAGACTAAAATAATGAAAAAAATAATAAAATGCAGTGGGATTTTTTCTCTATCTTGCATTCTAGGATTTTGCGGTACCACTAACGTTGATGCATACGTTATTACTGCGCCTTGTTCTGACACATCAGCTAAAGTTTGCCAAATCGAAGTTGAAACAACTACTTCGCGAGGCAGTCAAGATGGTTACGATGAGAAAAATACAGGTGCAGATAATGCCAACCAGGAAATTCAGCAACAATATACTTATTCCACAGTAAATCAGGGAAACGGCGTAAAAGTTACCTACGCCAACGAAAATCCCAATATTATGTCATGCACAACCAAAGACGGAAGAATAGGAACATTCAAGTTCACAAATATGTCGCTTGAATCTGGCATTCCTGTAGATCACGGAAGTCCCCGAAGCCCTTCCTCTGCTAGTTGCATCCCGAACAATACCCGCACCCTCACCAGTGCCGACAGCCCCGGCCCCACCGGCCCGACCTACGAAGAAGTTATGACGGAAATTCGCCATGCTGCAGAGTCCCTAGAGCCGGGCAAGCCAACCCTGCACCAGTCCTATAACAATCCCGCAGGCACTGGCCGAGCAGAAGGCGACCCCAACGTCTACAAGGGCGACCAGATCAACTTCTACGTCGATGACGGAGGACCCTACCGCCTCGAAGCAGACATGCTCGCCGGACACGTCGAAATTGAGCTCATGCCCTCCTCCTATGTCATCGAGTACGGCAACGGCGATACTGCCACCAACTACACCGCGGGCAAACCGGTCACCACCTACCCTCGTGAGCGTCCGCGTCAAACGGATACCAGCTACGCTTACCAGCGTTCCGGTAACTTCCACGCCTAGCTTTCTACACCAACGCAATAACCTGCCATACGGCAGGCCTTTTTTGTTTAACAGAAAAATGACTCTTCTACAGATCAGGGGCAACAAGGCGGCAGTCTCTGAAATCGGCCCGCGCGGTCCCGAGCGCAGAGCACCGCGGCGTCAGCCGCTTGGTGCGGGGCAGCCCCCACGATGGGCAAGAAGGATAACCCGAACCCGCGCCTACGCAAGGCCGATATTCGTACCGGTCAGCGCTGGCACCTCAATGATAACGGTGACGGGGATACGGAGTATTCGTTGCACCGCGACTGGCCCGACATGTAAGGTCGTTCTCCTGCCGTGGGTCTTACGCTGAGAAGCCACATGTGTTTCGAAAAGCCACTTCTTTGGTGGCTTCTCGAAACACATATGGCTTTTCGCCGTTCATAGGGGAGGGTCGGGAGAACTTTCGATAGGTTAGTGTCTTCGTCGTGGGTCTTTAACCCGCAGTGAAGACACTAACC
>NZ_KV808406.1:37500-131431 GCF_001812285.1 Rothia sp. HMSC065B04 | reverse complement strand
TCTTTAACCCGCAGTGAAGACACTAACCTATCGATAGGGCCGTAACCTATCGGCGCCCCCTATCGACGAGCCCCTCCCCGACCAGCCCACACCCTCACCGCGTAACAACCCGTAACACCCCCTTGCAGTATACCCCCCTAGGGTATATACTGGAGTCATGGAAACCACTAGCAACCAGTGCTGCCACAGCACATCCGACCAGGTCAGCACCGCATCCGACGCACCCGCCAAGGAACAGTCCGAAGCGCACACCGGCGCATGCTGCAGCGGCGAGGCGCCCGAAACCCAACACGGTTACGCCTCCAATAAAGAGGCGCACCTCAAGCGCCTGCGCCGCATCGAAGGGCAGGTCCGCGGCATCGCCCGCATGGTCGATGAAGACAAGTACTGCATCGACATCCTCACCCAGGTTGCCGCGGTCTCCAAGGCGCTCCACGCCGTCTCCCTGAACCTGCTCGAAGAGCACATCGGCCACTGCGTGACCGGCGCCGCCATCGAATCCGAACGCACCGGCGACCCGACCATCGCAGAGGCCAAGGTCAAAGAGGCAACCGCCGCAATCTCCCGCCTCATGCGCAGCTAAACACGCTGCCCCTAAACACCGGGCGGCCCCAAGTTTTCAACCCATTACCGAAAGGAAATCATCATGAGCACCACCACCGTTAAGGCAACCGGCCTGACCTGCAACCACTGCGCTATGAGCGTCAGCGAAGAGGTCAGCGAAGTTCCCGGCGTGACCGGCGTGACCGTGGACGTCGTCAAGGACGGCGTCTCCACCGTGACCATTGAGCACGAGGGCACCCTCAACACCCAGGCTGTTGCAGACGCTATCGTAGAGGCTGGCTTCACCCCCGCCGTCTAGCGCGGCAGCCGGCTCGATTAGGAGTCATCATGGCTTACCCTCCGCAGTACATTGCGATGGTTGTTGGCGCGGTCCGCACCCTTGTCGGCGCCGAAAACATGCACCTGCGCGACGCGATCACCCGCGTGGCCAGGCAGATGAATCTGGATGCGGCGCTGGTCGATTCGTGGGTGAAGCAGAGCCCCGAATACACGGCGCGTGAGGATGCACCCGGTGCGGCGCGACGTAGCGGCACGAGCGCGAATAAGCGTTCCGCCGAGCACGAGCAGGGCGTGAAGGCGCGTGAGAAGGCGAACGCTTCGCCGTTCCCGCGGGCTGCCGTGAAGCGTGCCTACGGTGTGTCTGATCGTGGCGCGAAGGTGACCGGTATTCGTCCGCATACGAGCAGGCCGGATGGGCTGCCCGGCGACCACTGAGCCGCCGCAGCTTTACTCTCGCCGCCGCGTTTACAGCCTCGCAGTTTTACCCGCAGCTTTCGCCCGCGCGCGCTCGACGCCGCGTCCTGATACTGCACCATACACCGTCCGGGGCGGGGTCCTTCGGGGTCCCTCCCCCGGCTTGGTGCGTGCTTTTTCTACCCTCCCGTTTTTGAGTTTTGAGGAAGTATTGTGTCTTCTACACAGCCTTCACCAACCACCCGCGAGCCCTCATCACAGAGTGAGCGCTCTCTTTTTAATTCCGCCGGAACGACAGTAAAATCAACGGAGTCAACCCGAATCATCCACGTGGATATTCAGGGTATGACCTGCGCATCCTGCGTGGGTCGTGTGGAGCGTAAGCTCCGCAAAATCCCCGGCGTTGACCCGGCGGTGAACCTGCCGCTGGAGTCGGCGCGCGTCATCGTGCCCGAGGGTGTGAGCGACGAGCAGATCGTTGAGACCATCAACAATGCCGGCTACACGGCGCACCTCAAGAACGGGCCGCGCGCGGGCGCTGGAACGAACGCGAGCGCATCCGGCGGCGGCGGTCAGCACACCACCCCGAGCATGAAGGGCGGCTTCACCGACCGCATTATTTATGCGGCGATTTTGGGTGTGCCCATCTTCCTGATTTCCATGTTCCCGGCGTTCCAGTTCCCGAACTGGGGCTGGGTCGTGGCGATTCTGACCGCGCCGGTCGCGTTCTGGTGCGCCGCGCCGTTCCACCGCGCCGCGCTCATCAATGCCCGTCACGGCTCCTCCACGATGGATACGCTCGTGTCCCTCGGCGTGGTCGTGGCGTACTTCTATTCGCTGGCGCAGCTGCTCATGAACCCGGCGTTGACGGCGCACGTGCACCATGCGGGCGGCAGCTTCTGGTCGATGTTTACCGGCCACCATGCGCCGCTGTACTTCGATTCGGCGTCCATGGTGACGCTGTTCCTGCTGATTGGCCGCGCAATTGAGCACCGCACCCGCCACCGCTCCTCGGATGCGCTGCGCACCCTGCTGAGCATGGGCGCGAAGGAGGCGACCCTGCTGCGCACCGATAAGCAGGGCGTGACCAAGCAGGTGCAGGTTCCGGTGGAGGACCTCATGCCGGATGACCTGTTCCTGGTGCGCCCGGGCGAGAAGATTGCCACGGACGGCGTGGTGGTCGAGGGTACCTCCGCGGTGGATGCGTCCCTGCTGACCGGCGAGTCTGTGCCGGTGGAGGTACGTCCGGGTGATGCGGTCACGGGTGCCACGGTGAATACGTCTGGTTCGTTGACGGTGCGTGCGACCCGCGTGGGCGCTGAGACGACTCTGGCGAAGATGGGTGAGCTGGTGGCGAGCGCGCAGGAGACGAAGGCTCCTATTGCTCGCCTGGCGGACCGTGTTTCTGCGGTGTTTGTGCCGGTGATTTTGGTGATTTCGGCGCTGACTCTGGTCGGCTGGTGGCTGGTGTCCGGTGACGGTGCGGCGGCGTTCAACGCGGCGGTGTCGGTGCTGGTGGTGGCGTGCCCGTGCGCCCTGGGCTTGGCGACTCCGACGGCTCTGTTGGCGGGTACGGGTCGCGGCTGGCAGTTGGGCATTTTGATTCGTAATGCGCAGGTGCTGGAGGCGACGAGCACGGTTGATCGTGTGGTTCTGGATAAGACCGGTACCGTGACGACTGGTGAGATGTCTGTGGCGTTCTACGGCACTTTTGACGACTATGAGTCGGCGGGTGACTTTGCCGGTATTTCGCCGGAATCCGCAGATTCCAAGAATGAGCGTTCCCTGTCTGTTCTGCGTGATGCCGCCGCCGTGGAGGCGCTGAGTGAGCACCCGATTGCCCGCGCGATTGCCGGTTTTGCCCGTGAGCAGGGTGTGCTGGCTGAGGGTGCTTCGGCGCCGAGTGTGAGCGGCTTTGAGGGTGTTCCCGGAGGCGTGCGCGGCGTGCTGAGCGGCGCGGGTGACGGTGCCAAGGAAAGCACCGAGAATGGCGCCTCCCGACTGGTTGTTGTGGGTACTCCCGAGTACCTGCAGGCGGCAGGTGCGCAGCTGAGTGAGGGCCAGTTGGCTCTGCTGGATCAGGCTCGCCGGGCGGGTCTGACGACCGTGGTGGTTGCCCGCGGTGAGGCACCTGATGAGGCCCCGAACACCACCTCCTCTCTGCAGCCGGTCGGCATGATTTCGGTTGCCGACACCCCCAAGCCGGAGGCTGCAGAGACCATGGCACAGCTGCGTGAGCTCGGCCTGGAGCCGATCCTGCTCACCGGTGACGCCCCGCAGGTTGCGCAGGCGGTCGCCTCGCAGGTCGGCATTTCGGCTGAGAACGTGTACGCCGGCGTGACCCCGGAGGGTAAGTCGCAGGTGGTTGAGAAGTTGCAGGCCGCCGGTCACCGCGTGGCGATGGTCGGCGACGGCGTGAATGACGCCCCGGCGCTGGCTCTTGCGGAGCTGGGCATTGCGATGGGTTCGGGCACGGACGTTGCCGCGGAGGCTGCCGATATTGTGCTGACCCGCTCGGATATTGCCTCGGTGGTGACGGCGCTGCGCCTCTCCCGCGCTACGCTGCGCACCATTAAGTCGAACCTATTCTGGGCGTTCGCCTACAATACGGTGGCTATTCCGGTCGCCGTGGCGGGCCTGCTGAACCCGATGATTGCGGGTGCGGCAATGGCGTTTAGTTCGGTGTTTGTGGTGCTGAATTCTATGCGTCTGACGGCGTTTAGGAAGTAGCGAAACATAACGCGAAATTGCCCAAACATTAGCTATTGAAATAGCCTGAACGAAAAATTCAAAAGCATATCTCGCCGTGCTTTTCGCACGGTAAAAGATATAAAGAAATGCACCGCCCGTGTAAAGGCGGTGCATTTCTTTATATTCAGTTTTCACGGGCGGCGGCTTGAGCATCTAGCTCAAACGCCCCGCCTGAAAGCCCGAGCTCAACAGCCCGAGCCTAAAACCCGGCAAGAAAACCTTGCCGAGAGCCAGGCAAGAACCTTATGCCCAGGTGACCAGGTCCTCGATGGAGCGGCGGCTCTTCGGCGCAATCTCACGAGCACGGTAACCGAAGGTCACAGCCACGGACACACCGAACTCTTCCGGGTCGAACAGGCCGGCAGAAACGAGCAGCTCGTTCACTGCTTCGTAGTTCATACCCTCAATGGGGCAGGAGTCGATGCCGAGCATTGCGGCGCCGGTCATCATGTTGCCCAGGGCGATGTAGGTCTGCTTGGATGCCCAGTCGAAGAGCGCGCGGTCGCTTTCCAGGACCTTCATGTCGTTCTTCTGGAAGTTGCCGTAGCGTTCGAGTGCAGCCTGCATCTGCTCTTCGGTGAGGTTGCGGCCTTCGAGGGTGCGGCGCATCCACGGGGTGTCGTAGCGCAGGCCCTTCTTCGCCAGCAGTACGACCACGTGGCTCGCGTCGTCGAGGGCGCCCGCCATGCCCCAGGCAATCGGCTTGAGCTTTTCGCGCAGTTCGGGGTCCTGGATGACCAGGAACTTCCACGGCTCGGTGCCGACGGAGCTGGGCGACAGGCGCGCAAATTCGAGGATTGCGGCGAAGTCTTCGTCGCTGACGCGGCGGTCGGGGTCGTAGGCACGGGTTGCGCGGCGGCGGGCGAAAATTTCGAGGGCTTCTTCGCGGGTTACGGTCACGGTTTCATCCTTTGCATGAGGGTTTCAATATCCTGTCATGCTACACCTGCGGAGGGTGCGGGCGGTCTAATTGTGAGCCATTACGCCCAGAGCACGTATGCGCGAAGCAATCAGGCTCGAGGGGTTTAGGGAGGGGTTTAGGCACCGGCTTTCATCCACACATCCGAGCGGGCGCGGCGACCGAAAATGACCGCGCGGATTCCTTGGAAGTACAGAATATACGCCGCCCACAAGCCGCAATACCCGGCGAGCGCATCCATGGTGCCGGCGCCGACCGCCCAGTGCAGGCCGAGCATGACCGGCACGTACATGACGAGCATGATGAAGCAGCCAATCGCCAGGTATTTCACGTCCTGCGCGCCCATGAGGATGCCGTCCAGGGTGAACACGTACGCGGCGATGGGCTGGCCGAGGGCAATGATGACGGTGGCGATGGTGAAGAGGAACGCCACCTGCGCGTCCTGCGTGAAAATCCAGGAGCCGAAGAAGCCAATGAGCGGGCAAATCAGGCCGGTGATGACGCCGTAGATGAGGCTCATGCGGAGCAGCCGGTTTTTCAGCTGGCGCACCTTCGCACGTTCGGATTCTACGTTGAGGTCGCGTTCGCCGAGTTCCTTGCCGAGTAGCGCCTGGGCGGCGATGGCGAGGGAGTCCAAGGCGTAGAGGAAGAGGTTAAATACGCCCATGCCGAGCTGGTATGCGGCGGTGTGTTCGGTGCCGAATCGTGCCACGACGAACACGGTCAGCAGGGAGGCAATGCGCATGGACAGGGTGCGCAGCATGAGCCAGGAGCCGAGTGAGAGCACCGAACGCATGCCGGCGACGTCGGGTGCCCAGCGGACGGCGTGTTCGCGGGTGCCGCGCATCATGACCACACCGAGCGCGGCCGCCATGCCCCACTGGGTGAGGGAGGTGCCGGTCGCCGAACCGGCGACACCCCAGCCGACCGGGTAGATGAGTAGCCAGTTCAGCACAATGTTTACGAGCGTGCCGACCGTGGCGACTTTGAGCGGGGTGACGGTGTCTTGCAGCCCGCGGAGCGTGCCGACCTGCGCGAGGATAATCATCATCGGCGGAATACCCCACAGCGAGTGGTGCAGGTAGTCGAGGGCGTAGCTCATGGTTTCGTCGGTCGCGCCGAGGCCGCGCAGCAGCGGGTCTGCGAAGGCGTATCCGGCGATCATAAGGAGCATGCCGAGGCCGAAGGCAACCCACACGCCGTCCACACCGATCTGCCAGGCGCGGCGCAGGTTCTTCTCGCCGAAGGCGCGCGCCACGGCGGGCGTGACGGAGTAGGCGAGGAAGTTCATGAGGCCCACGACCGTGGTGACGAGAGTGGCGGCGATGCTCATGCCCGCAAGTTCTGCCTTACCGAGTTGGCCGATGAGGGCAGAGTCGGTGAGCACGAAGATGGGTTCAGCAATGAGCGCGCCGAAGGCGGGTACGGCGAGGGCGAGGATGCGCCGGTTCAGCGAAGGCTCGGCGGTGTTCGCAGCGGCGTTGGCACTGGGGCCCGCGGCGGTATTCGCGGCGGGGCTCGCTACCGTCGCGGTATTCTTCGCGGGCGCGCCGGGTGCAGTGCTACCGGGTTCAGCAATAGGGTGCTTCTGTGTGCTCATCCTTCTAGGCTACTCCCCGCCGCCGCCGCGGGTGCCTGCGCGCGGGGTGGGGTGCACTCTGCGAGATGCGCTTTAGGCGCCTCGGCCGCGCAGTTCGTCGAGGGCACGGCGTTCCTTCTTGGTGGGGCGGCCGCTGCCTCGTTCGCGTTTAGCGACCGGAGGCATGGAAAGGTAGGCGGGGCGCGGGCCCGAGAGGTCTTCGTAGCAGGTGACGGCGATGGGTGCGCCTACCCGTTTGACGAGGAGTTTTTCAACTTTGAAGACGCGTTCCCAGCCGGGGTAGCGCACGCGCACCACGTCTCCTTTTTTGAGTTTTTGGGAGGGTTTGGCGGGGGCGTCGTTGACGCGCACGTGGCCGCCTTTGCATTCGTCGGCGGCGAGGGAGCGGGTTTTAAAGATGCGCACTGACCAGAGCCAGAGGTCGAGCCTGGCGCTGGTTAGTGTGGTGGTGTCTTCTGCGGTCATGTGTTCATTGTGGCGCGAGGCGGGCGGGGCACCAAATCAGGTGCGCCCACCTATCCTGCGCAATCTCACCGTAATCTCACCGGGCAAATCCGCAACCGGCACCGAACCCGCCAAGCGGCAGAAAATTTTCTACTGCACGCACCTCCCTATTGAGCGCAAACCCGCATCCACTAGGGGTATTGTTAAGTCACCTTCTCAAGAAGTGTTCTCAGGGCCACCTAGTTCGCGTGGTCTACAGGGGGTTGTGGCCGCGACGCCACGGGCTCCCCGTAACAGATTGGATATACACCATGTCAGCTTTGAAAAAGCTTCTGGCGGCTGCCCTCATCAGCACTGTGCTGTCTTCTTGCTCCTTCGGTCCCACGTTGGAGAAGGATGAAAGCGCCCGAGCAATCTTCGACACAGAAAATGACCGGGTGATCCTGCCTCTGGACGCATACAACACCGCCGGCAAGGGCGAATACTTCACCAAAGCCCTTGAGCTCGCCCGCAAAAAGTGCTTTGCCGAACACGGGCAACACTACGAGATGTTCGTCCCCACCGAAGGATCCGGCAGGAACCTCGGCAGAACCTACGGGATCTGGAACGTTGAGCACGCCCAAAAATACGGCCTCCACGAGCGCGAAGACTCAAATACGCTGGACCTCTCCTCCCCTGCCGCCTCATCCGACCCTGGGAAGGATGTCCGCACCGAATGCTATCAGCGCGCCGTCGATGAGATGAAGCAAATTGGAGAGATACCCTTCGGAAGCAGCACGTTTACGCGTTTGGAGACCGACGCCCGAAATGCCGCAGGCGATAGGCAACTCAAAAAATCTCTTGACGACGAGTGGAAGCGATGCGTCAAGGATAAGGGCCTCACCCCCGATAGTGAGGTGACCGTCGAGGAAGAAAAGAATATTCCTCAGAGCGCCGTCGCCTCCGAGGAAGAAATTCGAATCGCCACCATCGAGGCGCAGTGCGACCGGGATATAGGCCGTTCGCAGAAGCTCTACGACCTGCAAGCGCAGTACCAGAAGCCGCTCGTCGCCAAGAACCAGGCAGCCCTGGAGAATGAGCTCAAAGAATTCAAACGCCGGGACGAGCAGTTCAAGCAGTACGTGCTCGACAACCAGTAACAGCGAATAGCAGTCGGTAACAGCCAGTATGCCGACAGAAAAGGGTGTGTGTCGTGTTCAGTGAACACGGCACACACCCTTCTTAAGCTGTACCGGCTATATTGTGCCGGCTACGTTGCGCCGGTTATCCAACCCGCGGTGGTTATGCCTCCACCGTTGCGGTGCGGCGCTCCTTGAGAGCCCAGCCAATCACGCCGGTCAGCAGACCGAACGCAATCCAGGAACCAAGCACCAGCCACTGGTCACTCGTTGCAACCTCCGGGAAGTACGCAATCGAACGCAGCAGAGTCGAGGAGGCACCCGGCACCAACATCTGACCAATCTGCCCCCACACACCGGGCAGGAACACGCTCGGCATACTTGCGCCCGAAATCGGGTTACCAATGAACATGGTGATGCCCGCGCCTACTGCGAGACCAATCAGCGGCGAAGACAGTGCACCCACACCCACAATGAAGAAGGCGGTCGCCAGGTAGGTAGCGCCGAACGCAGCCCACAGGGTTGCGAAGTCGCCGGGGATGATGCCGAACCAGACGTTCAGAATCAGGGCGGTCAGTGCACCACCGATGACGGAGTACAGGGTTGCGGTGGCGAAGCGGCGCCAGGTGCCGTTCACGCGCAGTACGGAGAAGGAACCGCCGAGAATACCGCCAATGACCAGCGGAAATGCGGAGATAGCGATACCGGAACCGGAGGAGTCATTCTCACTCAGGGGTACCACGACGGTGGTCTTCACCGCCATTGCGGATGCCTGCTCGGCCTGCACCTTCATCTGCTCCAGCTGGGCGGCGGCCTGCGCACCCTGTTCACCGCCCGTCTGCACCGCCTGGGTGAGGGCTTCCGTCTTAGCGGCGAGTGCCTTCTGCTGAATCTGCGCGTTCAGCTGGGTGGCAACACCGTTGAGCATCTGGGTTGCTGCGGCGTTTGCGGCTGGTGCGGTCAGCACTTCGGGGGCGGCGCCTTCGGTGAAGATGATTGCGCCGTAGGTTTCGCGCTGCTTGATTTGCTGTTCAGCCTCTTTGCGGGAGGATGCCTGCTTCAAGTCGAAGGTTTCAATACCTTGGTCTTTGAGGGACTGTTCAAACTGACTGACGGTCACCTCGGGGCCTGCGATAGAGACGGGCAGGTTTTTGGTTTCCATGGTTTTGGTGGGCCAGGTGAAGGCGAGGATAACGAGCGAAACGATCAGGGATGCCAGCAGCGAGGTGCTGATGACTTTGATCCAGGAGGAACGCTCGGGGGTTTCTGCCAGGGTCTTGGTGGTTTCGGCGGTAGTGGGGTTGGCGGCGCTCACCGATTCTGCGGTGACTGCGGTGGCGGTTTCGTTGTTCATGACAATCTCCAAACAAAATGCTTATTTCGTTTACGAGTCAGAACTCTACTCTCGATTTTTACCGAGTGCAAACAAAATAGCTATTTTGTTTGTAAAGTCACAAAAAGAACTTCCATTGTGTTTGTAAGTTTTGTGCCCACTCCCTAAACTGGAACCATGCCCCGACTAACAGACGCCACCAAAGCCGCACGCCGAGCCCAAATCATCGAAGCCGCCGTTAGCTGCTTCCTCGAAAAGGGCTACACCAACACCTCCATGAGCGACATCATCAAAGCCTCCGGGCTGTCCTCCGGATCCATCTACTCGCACTTCTCCGGCAAAGAAGACATCCTCACCACCGCCATCAACGAACGCCTCGAAAACATCAAAAAGCTCTACGAAACACTCCCCGAAGGCGCAGGCCCCCAGGATATTCTCGAAACCATCCACACGAACCAGCTGGTAAACGACAATTTCTCCGCCATGCTGCGCATCCGCGCCAAATCGCTCCACGCACCCGAAATCGCCAGGGCAACCGCAGACACCATGCCTCTATTGCAGGGCATCATCGTAAAGACCCTCACCCCCTGGGCAGCCGAACAGCTCAGCGTTCTACACGAAATCAACCCCAATTCAGCGCAGCGCACCCCCGAACAGGAGGCGCTCATCGCCGACTACGCCCGCGACACTGCAGACGCCTTCATGATGGTCTTCCAGGGGTACATGCTCCGCTCCTTCTTCGGCACCCCCAAGGAAAAGGACCGCCTCTACCGCGTCGCCTCAGCACTTCTTCCTGAGTAGTTGACCGCCCGCTAGTCCCCAAAAATCACCCTTGAGCGGTTGTTTTTCAGCATTTAGACCATACAGGGGCAACATAGGTCATTCACATCCTGCAGGCGTAGAATCGAGGAACCATGACTGAATCCTGCACCCCCGCAACCCCCGAGCCGCGCGCCACCAACCCCACCGAGCTGAACAACCTGCGTGCCGCACACGCCGATGAGCTCTCTTCACGCACCCGCGCCACGAGCATCCCGACGGATTCCTGCTCCCTCTACGACGACGAGGCTCTCGGCGGCACCGCCGGACGCGCCACCGCTTGGCTGGCTCTCGAGCACGTGGGCCAGTGGGGCCGCGACGTGCTGGACGGCTCCGCCCTCGGCGAGGAGCTTTCGGAGGCGTTGGGTGAGGCAGTCTCGCAGGCGGGGCTGAAGTTCCTGCTGATCCGCCAGACGGGCAGGGCGGGCCGCGTGCTGCACGGTGCGCCGGATGCATCCGGCAACCCGACCCACCGGGTGCTCTACGCGCTCTGCACCCCGGGTGAAGAGAAGCTCTACTCGTTCAGCGTGAGCACCCCCGAGCAGCTCCTCGACCTACCCCTGGGCAACCCCCAGGAGTTGATTCAGGTGACCGGCGCGGAGCTCATTGATTCCCCCGCCATTCTCGTGTGCGCCCACTCCAAGCGTGACCGCTGCTGTGCCCTGCGCGGTCGCCCCATTGCGGCGCACCTGGCGGATATCCTGCCGGGTAATGTGGTCTGGGAGTGCTCGCATACGGGCGGTCACCGCTTTGCCCCGGTCGGCATTATGCTGCCCACCGGCTACACCTACGGTCGCCTGTCGGAGCCTTCGGCGCTGGCGGCGTACCTGTCGCTGGCGGGTCGTTCCATTCCGTCGCTGCACGGTCTGCGAGGCCGCAGCACGGATACCCCGGTGGAGCAGGCGGCGGAGGTTGCCGTACGCCTCGAACTGGAGAAAAAGGGTGAAGAAGTAACCTCTGGAGGTTTGGTTTCACGTGAAACATCGGTAGCGGAGGCACTGAGTACACTCCGTGAGGCAGGCATCGACCCCGCGGTAGATACCGCCGAACACCCCACCATAGAGGCGGCACTCACCTCCCACACCGACGGACGCACCTGGGTCACCTTCTTCGAGCGGGTCGCCCTTGAGCCGCGCCCCAACTCGTGCGGCAAGGGTCCCGCAGATGCTTTCAGCCGCGAGCTGCTCGCGCTGCACCAGCTCTAACCCCCTGCGCCAGCTCTAGCACCCGCGCATGATGTAGACAGCGTAAAGCCCCGGCGGGCACCTTCTCGGGTGCCCGCCGGGGCTTCACTGTATCCAGGGTTCGGCGTATCCAGGGTTCACCGTAACCGATATTTCAACCTTATCCAGCGGACAGGCTTATCCGGCGAACGGGTTCGGCGCACCGATGTACTGTAGCTCGGTGTACTCCTCCAGACCCTCGGGGCCGCCCTCGCGACCCATACCGGACTGCTTCACACCACCGAAGGGGGCCGCCGCATTCGAGATAACGCCGGAGTTGTAACCGATCAGGCCAAACTCCAGACCAGCCGCCATGCGCGTAAAGCGCGGGTGGTTGCTCGTGTACACGTACGCCGCCAGGCCGTACTCGGTGTCGTTGGCGAGCTTCAGGGCGGTGCGTTCGCCCTCCTCACCGTAGCCGCCGAACGTGGCAATCGGGGCGACGGGGCCGAAGATTTCTTCACGCCACACGCGCATCGAATCGGTCACGCCGGTCAGCACGGTGGGGGTCACGAAGTTGCCCTTGTTCAGGTTCTTGGGCATGCCGCCGGTATCGCTCGGAACGTTTTCTGCAAGCTCGGGAATGTACCCGCCGCAGGCGAGGAGCGCGCCCTTACCCAGGGCGTCTTCGACCATAAAAAGCATAGATTCAACCGCTGAAGGTTGAATTAGCGGTCCGCAGTCGGTTCCGTCGACGGTTCCGTCACCCACGACGGTCGCCTCCATACGCTCCACGAAGGCGCGGGTGAACTCTTCAGCAATGTCCTCGTGCACGATGAATCGGTTGGCGGCGGTGCACGCCTCGCCCATGTTCCTCATCTTCGCCGCGTAGGCGCCCTCCACGGCGGCGGGGATGTCCGCATCCTCAAAGACAATGAACGGGGCGTTACCGCCCAGCTCCATGGAGGTGCGCAGAACGTTCTGCGAGGCCTGCGCGAGCAGGGTGCGGCCCACGGCGGTGGAGCCGGTGAACGAGACCTTCCGTAGGCGCTCATCAGCCATCAGCGCGGAGACAACCTCGCCGGTACGGGAAGTGGTCACCACATTCAGCACGCCGTCCGGCAGGCCCGCCTCACGCATCAGGGACGCGAAGTACAGGGAGCTGAGCGGAGTCAGGGAGGCGGGCTTGAGCACCGCGGTACAGCCCGCCGCGAGCGCCGGGGCGACCTTGCGTGCCGCCATGGCGAGCGGGAAGTTCCAGGGGGTAATCAGCAGGCAGGGGCCGACGGGGCGGCGTACGGTGGTGATCTGCAGCCCGGATTCGGGGGCGAGGCCGGTGCGGCCGAAGTTGCGGGCAGCTTCTTCGGCGTACCAGCGCAGGTAGTTTGCCGCGTAGGCGACTTCGCCGCGGGACTGGTCGAGGGGCTTGCCCATTTCGAGGGTCATGAGCCGGGCGATGACTTCGGTGCGCTGCGTCATGAGCGTGTAGGCGCGGTTGAGGATGTCGGCGCGTTCGCGGACGCTGGTTGCCGCCCATGAGGTGCGGGCGTCGCAGGCGGCGTCGAGTGCTTCGATGCCCTGTTCGACGCTGGCGTCGGCGACGTGCGCGAGGATTTGGCCGCAGGAGGGGTTGTGTACGGGGAAGGAGCCGTTGTCGCCGGTGACCCAGGTGCCGCCGATGAGCAGGTCGGTGGGCACGTAGAAGAAGGGGTAGGAGGGCCTCTCGTAGGGGTCGATGGGTTCACGCTGCGGCATGTTGATGCTTTGCATGTGCGGTTCGGTGCGGCCTCGCAGCTGGGCGGATTTCGCAGCGGTCTTTGCGGCGGAGCTTTCGGGTGAGGTGGTCATGGCGTGCCTTTCGGGTTGGGGCGGCCGGTGCGGTCGACTCTGACCCTTTTAATTCTAGTCCTGCACGCTCCCCTACCCCTCGAACCTGCCCCGCGCGCCTGCACGCCCTCGCCCGCGCTTCTCCACACCCTGGAAAGGCCGCAGGCACGCCAAAGGGGGCCGCATCCGCGTTGGATACGACCCCCTTCGGGTGGATTCTCGCTCAGCGCGCGAGAGTCCTAGCTGAGGATTATGGAAGGCATTGCCCGGAAGGGATGCTCGGTGTTGCATCCGCTCTGCCCGGTACCCGTGTTCTCACCGCTGAGCGGCGGTGAGGCGGGCCCCTAGGTGGACTAGGCCCACCGGTCCTCTCAAATCCAGGACTGACGTGCCTCGATTCGAGTCAGCTCCAGAGGACCGCCATCGTTGGTGCCGTGGAAGCGGCCGAAGTGTACGTACGGGCCGCGGTAGGCGCTGTGGTTGATGGGGCTGGAGTATTGGCCGTTGACCGTGTAGTAGAAGCTGTTCTTGTTCACCACAATCTTGCAGTTCAGTGCCTGGCCGGTGGTGACCTTCTGGCGCAGCTTCATGGTGTGCAGCACGCGCGGGCTGGTCTGCTTGGGTTCGAAGCAGAGAATCTGCGCTACGGAGTTGCCGCGGTAGTTGGGGCGGATGGCGAGCACGTAGGTGCCGTCTTCCTGGTTTGCGGCGAACTTCTTGCCGATGCCGAAGGGGCCGTCGTGTTCGCGACCGAAAGCGACGTAGCCGTAGTGGCCGTCCTGCTGCGGCAGTGCACCGGTCCACTTCATGGAGAAGTCGAGGGTGTACTTTTCGCGGGTGGTGTAGTTCGCCAGCGGGCCGAGCAGTACGGATTCGTCGTAGCGCTGGTTGTGCACGATGGCTACGCCGGTCAGGTCGGGCATGTCCGCTGCGACGGAGGGGTCGGCGGGCAGCATGCCGTGGGGACGCTTGCCGGTCTTGATCTTGACGCTGGAGTCGAAGGGGTCACCGATTACCCAGTAGGGGTCGGGGCACATGAAGCCCTTCACGCCCAGTGCCTTGTACTTTTCGTAGGCGGAGCGGCGGTGGATTTCCCAGACGATGACTGCCTTGCCGAGGCCGGTGAGGGCGCGTACGTTCTCTTCGCTCATGGAGCCCTGGGAAGCGCCGGTCGGCTTCTCGTAGTAGGGTACGCCGATGGCGTCCACGTTTTCGTGGCGTGCCATTGCGGAAATCTTGTCGATGGGGTCGCCGCCGTCGAAGTAGCACCAGGTGGCGCAGCCTGCGGAGTTGGCAAGCTTCAGGTAGCGGGAGGTGGGCTTGAAGCCGCCGCTGCCGTCACGGTACATCTTGATGACGGTGCGGCGCTGCAGGCCGCGTTCGGTGATGAACTTGACGAGGCCTGCCTGTGCGGGGCCGTCCTTCGCTTCGAGGAACAGTACGACCTTCTTGCCGCCGACGGAGGCATATTCGCCGCCTGCGGGTACGGCGTCAACGGCTGCGATGGCTTCTTCGAGGGTGGGGATGTTGTACAGGTCGGTCTTTTCGCCCAGGTTCTTGCGCATGTTGACCTTGTGCTGGCGCAGTTCGGCGAGGGTGTGGCCGCGCACGTCCATGGACGCACCGGTGGTGCGCTTGATGTTGGTGTCGTGCATGCAGACGAACTGGCCGTCGCTGGTGGTGCGTACGGAAATTTCGACGGCGAGGGCGCCTCGGCGTACAGATTCTGCGTACGCGTAGGCGGTGTGTTCGGGGCTGATGTTGCCGGCGCCGCGGTGGGCGATGAAGAATTCATCGGTCTTGTAGAGCAGCTGATGTGCGGGGGAGCCGCTGTGTACTGCCGCGAGCTGTGCGCGGGTGTTGGCTGCGGCGTGGGCTTCGCCTGCCTGGAGCATGAGGGCGGCGGGTGCCAGTGCGGAGGCGCCAATGAAGCCGCGGCGGCTCAGATTCTTGGAGATCTTCGGGAATGCAGTCACCGTAGTGGTCCTTTTTTCGTTTATGAGTTGAGCGTAATGTGTGTGGTTGGTCATTGAAGTTTTGGTTTATAGCTGAGGGTCCGGATTCTCTCAACTCAAACTACAACTCTATGTAGGATAACGATTTTTTATCGGTGATTCACTGCGTTTACAGGAAAATAGGGTATTATGTGCGCCTCATTCTTACCCGCTGTGTAATGCGGGTGAATGTGTTCCTCCTTTTCCGCCGCTTTTAATAGCGGCATTTCATGCGGCGTTAAAAAATTTCTCGTGTAACGAAAAAAGCCGCGCCCGTAGACCGATTGAGCCTGCAGGACGCGACCTTTTGCGTTAAGTATTTTCGCGGGTTTTCACCGCAGTTGAAGCTGAGCTATTTTTCGCTGGTTCAGCTTACTTCTTGGATGCCTGAGCGACGCGGTCACCGGCTGCGACGGGGCGACGAGACTCAGAGTCCTTGGAGATGTTGAACTTTGCGGTGTTGGTAATCATCACCATGGTTTCCTTGGAGGGGATGCGGCCCTCGATAGCTGCCCAGTCGACCTCGATAATGGGTGCGCCTGCCTCAACCTTGTCACCTACGTTAGCGAGCTTGGTGAAGCCGTCGCCGCCGAGCTCAACGGTGTCGATACCGATGTGGACCAGTACCTCACCGCCGTTTTCAGTGCGGAGCATGAATGCGTGCAGGGTGTCCTGAATCAGTGCAATGGTGCCTGCAACGGGTGCGACGATGGTGCCTGCGGTGGGGTTCACTGCGTAGCCGTCGCCCATAACGCCCTGAGAGAAAACGGGGTCGGAGACTTCGCTCAGCGGCAGGTACTCGCCGGTAGCAGGTGCGACGTAGACGTCTGCGGACGATGCTTCCTGTGCGGCAGCTTCCTTCTTCTTCTTGCCGAAACCGAACATGTATGCTCCTTCTGGTCGTGTTGCGCTATGAATAGCGTGTATTTGTAGCGCTGATGCGTCCGCGTCGGATGCGGGCGTCGTTGCCTTCTTGGTTTCACACCGGGCGGCGCCTGCCTGAATTGCAGGGTTCGCACACTCCGGTGCATATGCACTCAGAATACAACACCTAAACCCGTAGCTCACGAGCTGAGGGTCATTCGACTCGAATTCTGCAAATATTCCGCAAATCTGGAACTTCAACTCACACTTCTGCACTCTTGAGGTCGCGAGTACACTTAGTGAAGGACTGGCACCCCTCCTCCGAGCCGGTGCCCATAAGAGAGAAAAGGCTGAAACTGATGACTGAAGCGGCTGAAACCGTTCTTGAAGTATTTATTCCGGGCCCCGGTGAGAACCCGGAGGATCCGCAGGATATGGAGCGCTCCGAATTCCTGGGCGCCGCACAGGAGGCTCTGGATTCGGGCGTGGACATTGAGGTGTACTCCACCGACTCCTACCCTTCCGCCTTCGAAGAGTGCGCACCGGTGGCGGAGCAGATTGAGATGAACGGCATCGAGGTTCTGCCGCTCATGCTGGTCAACGGCGAGGTGAAGGTGTCCTTCGCGTACCCGACCGCCGAGCAGATTAAGCGTTTCTCCCGCGCCCACCTGGTCGCCCAGCCGAAGGCGAACGCGGCAGCGGCTGCGTGCGGCCCGTCCGGTTCCCCGGCGGCGTCGATGATTCCGAACCTGAGCGGCGAACCCGCCGGTTTCGCGGCAACCCTGGCGGGTAAGGCACCCCAGCCGGTCGGCGGCCCCGAGATTGGTAACCGCGTGAACCTCATGGGTGGCGACACCGGCGACGGTATCCCCACCTCCGGTTCGGTGGCTGTGAAGTCCGGTGGCTGCGGATGCGGTGGTTGCGGCTGCGGCGGCAAGTAAACCCGCCCCTGCCGGCAATGAGCGCCTGGCTCGCCCGGTTCTAAACTGCGCACCCAAAGAACTGCATAAACAAAGAGCGGTGCCCGCCTCCTCGTGATGAGGAAGCAGGCACCGCTTTCGCTTAACGAAGCTTAGGTTCACACCCGGCAGCACCTACGGGAGCTGCGGCGGGCGAACAGCACCTTACTTGATGGAGGTACCGACGGAACCGAGCTGCTGGCAAGCCTCGACCACGCGTGCGGCCATGCCTGCCTCTGCAGCTGCACCCCAAACGCGGGGGTCGTAGGTCTTCTTGTTGCCGACCTCGCCGTCAACCTTCAGCACACCGTCGTAGTTGCTGAACATGTGGCCAGCAACGGGGCGGGTGAATGCGTACTGGGTGTCGGTGTCGATGTTCATCTTGATAACACCGTAGGACACTGCGTCTGCAATCTCCTGCTCGGTGGAGCCGGAGCCACCGTGGAAGACCAGGTAGAAGGGCTTGTCGCCCTTGCCGTACTTAGCGCCGACCTCGGTCTGGATTTCCTTGAGCAGCTCGGGGCGCAGGTGAACGTTACCGGGCTTGTACACGCCGTGAACGTTACCGAAGGTCAGAGCAGCCATGTAGGTGCCCTTCTCGCCCAGGCCGATTGCCTCAACGGTCTTGATTGCGTCTGCAACGGTGGTGTACAGGGAGTCGTCGATAGCGCCTTCAACGCCGTCTTCCTCGCCACCAACGGCACCAATCTCAACCTCGAGAACGAGCTTTGCCTTGGAGGTACGCTCGATCAGCTCAGCAGCAATCTTCAGGTTCTCGTCCAGGTCGATTGCGGAGCCGTCCCACATGTGGGAGTTGAAGATGGGGTCTTCACCGCGAGCAACAGCCTTCTCGGACTCTGCCAGCAGGGGCAGGACGAAGCCTTCCAGCTTGTCCTTGGGGCAGTGGTCGGTGTGCAGTGCAATGTTCACGTCGTACTGCTTAGCAACTTCGCGTGCGTATGCTGCGAAGGCCAGGGAGCCAACGACCATGTCCTTCTTGGAAGCGCCGGACCAGTATGCTGCACCACCGGTGGATGCCTGGATGATGCCGTCCGAGCCAGCCTCTGCGAAGCCGCGGATTGCAGCATTCAGGGTCTGGGAGGAGGTCACGTTCACTGCGGGGTACGCGAAGCCCTTTTCCTTCGCGGTCTGCAGCATTTCTGCGTAAACTTCGGGGGTTGCAATAGCCATATGCTGACTCCTTGGATAGATGCGACCGGTTACCGATGCTGGGCCGGTTCACCATATTTTGTTGGCGCGCGAGACGCCTCCTACTCGCACTATTTTACCAAGATACGACTTATTTATCGTTAATTTTTTGTGGGTTTTTTTGGGTTTACTGCAGCGAAATTTCCGCGAATTACCGCGGTAAAGTAGAGGTGTTAATGACTTGATGTCTTCTGTGCGTGCAGGCCAGCGTACACATCACCCGGACGCGATGAAAGGAACCTCCCATGAGCAAGGCGAGCGCTAAAAATAATCCAAAACAGCTCGACGCGAAACGTGAGAAGCGTGCCCGCCAGGCGCAGCGTCGTGCTGAGCGTGAGCATCCGAATGCGGCGGCTATTGCCCCGGTGCGCGCCCAGTTGGATGAGATTCTGGAGCGTAAGAGTCGGCATGTTTTGGGGCATGGCGATATGGCGAAATCCCTTGAGTTGATGGAGAAAATGCGTGATGAGGGTGCGAGTGACCACGAGATTGATGTGGCGCTTGCGGAGGCGAAGCTCCCCTCGGTCGTGCAGGTGGGCCGTAAGTCGTTGATGCGTTGGCCGAGCTGGTGGTGGTTGAATCGTCGTGAGCGCGCGTTGCGGGCGAAGATTGACCGCCTGATGGAGGGCTAAGTCCCCGTTTTGAATAGGTTGTGAGAGCACCCCGTTGTGGGTGCTCTTGTGCTGTGCGGTGGTGGGATAATTGATTTTTTGGACTCAGGGTTCAATTAATCTATTTCACAAAACAATGAAAACCACACAATACAACATGAACCAAATATATTTATAAGATATGCATTATATGTATATAAATTGTTACGTGATGCGAGTTATATTACCTAAATTACCGTGCTATAGTCATTACAACCCGCAGACGTGTTCCCAACCACATTTCGTGTAACACGTGCTTCAGACGTAACTATCCAAGGAGGTATAGCGTGAGCACCTCACCGAACAAGAACCCGCAGACTTCTGCAGCGGATCAGTACACTAAGCCCCCCACAGATGACCCGTTCGCACACGAACAGGAAGGCTTCCACAAGGGGCTTGGCGCACGTCAGCTCCAGATGATTGCCATCGGTTCCGCTATTGGTACCGGCCTGTTCCTGGGCACCGGTAGCCGCCTGCAGGACGCAGGCCCCATGCTCGCCGTTATCTACGCCGTCATCGGCTTCTTCGGCTACCTGATTCTTCGAGCCCTCGGCGAGCTGATCCTTCACCGCCCTTCCTCGGGCTCCTTCGTCTCTTACACCCGCGAATTCTACGGCGAAAAGGCCGCATTCGTATCCGGATGGCTGTACTGGCTGAACTGGGCAATGACCGCCGTTGCAGACGCCACCGCTATCGCTATCTACATCAGCTGGTTCGGTCGATACAACCAGTTCTTCGCAGATATTCCCCAGTGGCTCAGCGCATTCATCGTCGTTATCGTCACTGTGGCTCTAAACCTCATCTCCGTGAAGCTCTTCGGTGAGCTGGAATTCTGGTTCGCACTCATTAAGATTCTTGCCCTGCTGTCCTTCATGGCGGTAGGTATCTGGTACCTGGTCTTCGGTGAGCCCATCAACGGCGTCACCCCCGGCCTGAGCCTTATTGCAGCCAATGACGGCTTCTTCCCCAACGGCATTCTTCCCGCTCTTATCGTGGTTCAGGGCGTTGTGTTCGCCTACGCCGGTATTGAGCTGGTCGGCACCACCAGTGGTGAAACCAAGAACGTTGAGAAGGTTATCCCCCGCGCTATCAACACCGTGATCTGGCGTATCGCGATCTTCTACGTTGGTTCCGTGGTTCTGCTCTGCCTGCTCATGCCCTACACCGCATACAAGGACGCAGAGTCGCCGTTCGTGACCTTCTTCGACGCTATCGGTATTCAAGGCACCGCACCGATTATGCAGCTGGTCGTTATTACCGCGGCTGCTTCCTCGCTGAACGCTGGCCTGTACTCCACCGGTCGTATCCTCCACTCGATGGGTGTTGCAGGTTCGGCACCGAAGTTCACCACTAAGGTGTCCCGCTCCGGCGTTCCGGTGGCAGGTATTCTGCTGACCGGTGTGATTGGCCTCTTCGGTGTTGTGCTGAACTTCTTCGTTCCCGAGCAGGCGTTCGAGGTCGTGCTGAACATCGCCTCGGTGGGCACCATGGCTAGCTGGGCGGCTATCGCAATGTCGCACCAGAAGTACCTGAAGCTGGTCGGCGAGGGCAAGTACAAGCGCCCCAACTACCGTGCACCCGGCGGTCGTTTCAGCGACTGGGCTGTGATGGTCTTCCTGGCTGTTGTGCTGGTGCTGATGGCACTGGATTACCCGGTCGGCACCTACACCCTGGCATCGCTGTTGCTGGTTATCCCGCTGCTGATTATCGGCTGGTACACGGTTCGTGACCGCGTCAACGAGATTGCTCGCGTCCGTGAAGGCTACACCGGTTCCGTGCCCGTGATTGCTGCCCGCCCCGTGGTGAAGAAGCTCGTTTCGGAGCCTCGTACCCACATTGACCTGGGTGACCTTGAGGACGAGGACAACCCGAAGGGTAGCTAACCCGACCGGTTGCCTGTAATCCCGGTAATATCCCGGCGAAGGCGAATGAGGGGGTTCTAGACCCTAGCCCTAGACTCTAGGAGGTCTAGGCTCTAGGAGCTCTAGACTCTAGAACCCCCCTCCCTGCACGTCTTTTCGTGTTCGTTCCGTATTACATCCGTGTAATACATAAAGCAAAGTACATATCTACAGCATTTCTAATACGGTGTGTCCTGCAATATATTTTGAGATAATAGATATCCGCAGTGACCACCAGATGCACAAAGAAGTTTTGTGCAGATATTCAAAGGAGAAAATCATGACTGAACGTCCTAGCGCACACGCGGTGGAATTTGTTGACGTCGCCTCGATGGCGAAGTGGATTCAGAAGGACGGCGTAGGCAACATCATTGCCGGCATGGTCGACTTCCTCGAAGAAGACTTCAAGAAGTGGCAGAGCTTCGACAAGATTCCGCGCGTCGCCTCCCACACCCCCTTCGGTGTGATTGAGCTGATGCCCACCTCCGACAACATCACCTACTCCTTCAAGTACGTGAACGGCCACCCGTCGAACCCGGCACGCGGCTTCCAGACCGTGACCGCATTCGGTCTGCTCGCTGACGTGGACAACGGCTACCCGGTGTTCCTGGCTGAGATGACCCTGCTGACCGCGCTGCGTACCGCTGGCGTGTCCGCCATGGTTGCTAAGCACCTGGCACGCAAGGATTCGAAGAAGATGGCAATGATTGGTACCGGCTCGCAGTCTGAGTTCCAGGCGCTGGGTATGCGCGCTGTGCTCGGCATTGAGGACCTGTCCGTCTACGACGTTGATCCGCACGCGATGGAGAAGTTCCGCCGTAACCTGGAGCCGCTGGGCTTCCGCATCCACCTGGCTAAGGACGTGGACGAGGCTGTTGAGGGTGCAGACATTATTACCACCTGCACCGCCGATAAGCAGCAGGCGAAGGTTCTGCTGGACCGCCAGGTGAAGCCCGGCGTGCACCTGAACGCTATTGGTGGCGACTGCCCCGGCAAGACTGAGCTGGAAAGCGAAATTCTGGACCGCTCCACCGTGTTTGTTGAGTTCCCGCCGCAGACCCGCATTGAGGGCGAGATTCAGCAGAAGGACCCGGACTTCCCGGTGGTGGAGTTCTGGAAGGTTCTGACCGGTGAGGAGCCCGGCCGCGTGTCGGATGAGCAGATTACCCTGTTCGACTCGGTGGGCTTCGCGATTGCTGACTTCTCGGGTCTGCGTTATGCCCGTGCGGCCACGCAGGACACCGACCTGCAGCAGTTCATTGACCTGGTTGCTAGCCCGGATGATCCGAAGGATCTGTACTCGCTGGTGAACGTTAACGTTCCGGTGGGCTAAAGGACTAAGCAGCCTGACGCTGAGTGGCCTTGAGCTGGCGGGCCTGTAGGTGCGCCAGCATGGGCTGCGAGGTTGAGAGTGAATAAAGTGAGGGCCGGGGAGTGGTGACACTCCCCGGCTCCTTCTTGTGAAATTTTCGTATGCACGGATTTTCTAGGGGCAACTTGTGAGCATTCTGCGGCTGGTTCACCCGTTCTGCCCTTCAGCGGGTGTGGCTACTGGTGGGTGGCAATAATTTCGCGCGCCTTCGCTATCTTCGCATCACGTTCAGCCTTCAATTCATTCAGCAGCGCCTGATTCTTCTCAATCAAAGGCCCCTGATAAGACGCCTCAAGATCACCCAAACGCTGAGCCAGCCTCACCTTCTCGCTACATTGAGCTTCAATGGTTGCCAGGCGGATAACCTCCTCCAACACTTTGGGATCATCAGCATTCAGATTGGCCGTTTCTTTGCTCGTCCATTCACCGTCCCCGGTGCGAGGCGTCAACCCTTTCTCACGCTGGCAGTCCCACCAATCTGAGCGGGCTTTCTTCCATTCAGGGTCAGCCTGCGCACGCATGTACGCTTCACTACGGATACGCTCGACGGGGCGGTACTTTTTCTCATCATCCTCATCAAAATAGAGCATATCCAGTTCTTCCCGATGCTCTTCGCGGCAGCTGGCCCTGACGTCTTCAGGGATGCTCTTATAAATCCTTTCCTGCTCATCTCTGACTTGGATGGACGTAAAATGATTCGCCGCATGCTTCACGTTCCAGGAGCCGTACTGGGAGGCGTTGCCAGAAACCAAGCCGTTTTCTAGAATTTCAAAATCGTATCCTTTTTTCGCATAGCACTCTTTAAGAATCAACAAATACGCCCTATATGTTATATCTTCGGCCTGGTCACTCATATCGTATTCGTCGAGGGGAAGAGTAATATAGTTATTTTCAAAATCCAGCTGGGCTTTGAGGCTAGTATCCTTAGGCGCAGCGGCGCAGGAACTTAAAGCTAAAGCAAAGCAGGCGAGTAGGGCAGAAGATTTCTTCATTGTTACCAACTCCTTTCAATCAAGAAAGTCAGGAGGAGCCCACAAACATTGGGCTCCTCCATCACAATTACCAGCGGCAGTTTACCTTGTAAACAGAACTAATACGATCATCCCAAGTCTCGCCCCAATGGAGACCCGCATGGCTTAGACCGCGAAGATAGTTGAGGTCGGAAGAAGATTCAAAATTTCGACCCCTGTGATTAATGTCTTCGTAATAGTGCCACCGACACCCACCAGAATGCAATGAAGATGCACGGTCACTCATCCAATCCAAATGGGTCGTCCCCTCAGTTTCCATACGGGGCCCAAGGAAATTGGCATCCGAATAGAAAGTAACACCCGCATGTGCCGGAGGTGCTACCGCACCGAAAGTCACCGCAGCCACACAGGCCGCAACAGCAAGAGACTTATTAAAGATCCTCATCAGAATCTCCTTTCAAAAGAATGACGCCGCGGTCATTCATATCCACAACCCGCAACCATTGGCGAGCCGAAGTCAGGAAATCCATCGCATGCCCCAAACCGAAATTGAGAGTGCGACTCTCGTATTCCCTGTGACTTGAATTAATACTAACACACCTAGGCAATTTATTTAGTGATTTAAATCACTTATATGATAATATGGGATTTACCCGCTTTAGATATATTTAAATATTATTTACTACATTTACAAGACAAAAAATCCAGATAACATCACACAACCCCACCACAAACAACGAACCAAACCCCGTGGGTACCCACATTCATGTGAAAAACTCAACACCCCACCCAAACAAAGAATCACCCAATACCCCAATAAAAACCCCAATAAAAAAGGTTCCGACGCGCACACATGCTTCACATTCCAGGAGCCATACCGGAGGCATCACCAGAAACCCAGCCATTTTCTAGGATTTCAAAATCGCATCCTTTTTTCGCGTAGCACTCTTTAAGAGCAAAGCAGGCGAACAGAGCAGCAAATTCCTTCATTGTTACCGACTCCTTTCAACCAGGAAAGTCAGGAGGAGCCCACAAACACTGGGCTCCTCCATCACAATTATTAGTTGTACTATTCAGTTCAAACAGAATGTGTTATTGACTAGTGGCGATAATTTCACGCGCCCTCGCCACATGCTTTTCTTTCTCTTCTTTCAACTGGTTAAGCTTCGCCTGGTTCTTCTCAATGAGAGGCCCCTGGTAGGATGCCTCAATATCACCCAGACGCTGAGCCATACCAACCTTCTGATTACATTCCGCTTCGATAGTTGCGAGGCGAATCACTTCTTGAGTTTTTTCCTCCTCACTCTTAGAACTTACGTCAATATTGGACGTCTCTTGACTACCCCACGCCTGGTCATCCTTGCGTGGTGTTAACCCATTGCTCTCTAGGCAGCTCCACCATTCAGAGCGAACTTTATTCCATTCCGGATCACTTTTCGCACTCGCATAGGCTTCCTGTCTAAGCCGGTAAGCGAAAGAGTCATTGTCATTCTCGTATTCAATTTCTTTCAACTGATTGGCACTTTCCTTGCGACATTCCTTCCTAATCTCTGCCGGTATTTTCTCTGCCGCCTGCGTGCGCTCTCGAGACTTTTCTTCATTGAAATATCCATACTTCTTGGCATATTCAACATTCCAGGCACCATATATATTACTGTGCTGATCATCAGAGAACACAGGGACAGCATCAGAGTATCCCTTAGCTACATAACATACTTGCATGATACGGGCGACCGCCTCATTAATTACAGCCCTTGACGCATCGTCATAGTCATACTCATCCAGGGGAAGAGTAATCAAATTATTCGCGTAATCGAGCTTGGCTTTATACTCAGAATTTGAGGCACCTCCCTGAGCGCATGAAGACAGCAAAAGCGCGCCTGCTAGGGCAGTGATTGTGAATGCACTACTTTTATGCAAGAGCACACCCTCCTTTCAGAGTGGAGGAAAAACTTAAAGCAGGAAAGCATCCTGTCCCTCTACCACCATTCACCTAGCAATACACATACCTAACTGAGCTAATCCGGTCATCCCAAGTCTCGCCCCAATGGAGACCCTCATGGCTTAGACCCCGCAGATAGTTGAGGTCGGAAGAAGAATCAAACCTGCGACCCCTATAGTGGCTGTCTTCGTAATAGCGCCACCGGCACCCATCAGAATGCAATGAAGATGCACGGTCATTCATCCAACCCAGATGAGGGTTATCCCAGGTGTACATACGGGACCCAAGGAAATTGGCATCCGAATAGAAAGTAACACCCGCATGTGCCGGAGGTGCTACCGCACCGAAAGTCACCGCAGCCACACAGGCCGCAACAGCAAGAGACTTATTAAAGATCCTCATCAGAATCTCCTTTCAAAAGAATGACGCCGTGGTCATTCATATCCACAACCCGCAATCATTAGCGAGCCGAAGTCAGGAAATCCATCGCATGTCCCAAACCGAATTTGAGAGTGCGATTCTCATATTCCCTGTGACTTGAATTAACACTAGCACACCTAGACTATTTATTTAGTGACCTAAATCACTTATGTGATAATATGTGATTTACCCGATTTAGATATATTTAAATATTATTTACTACATTTACAAGACAAAAAATCCAGATAACATCACACAACCCCACCACAAACAACGAACCAAACCCCGTGGGTACCCACATTCATGTGAAAAACTCAACACCCCACTCTAACAAAAAAAATCACCCAAACCCCCAATAAAAACCCCCAACAAAAAAGGTTCCGACGCGCACACAACGCATCGGAACCTTTAAACACCAAACAGCCGCCAGGCTACGACGGAATCTGGCCAAACACATGGCGGCGAACCCACGCATGCATCGCAATACCCGCAGCCGTCGCCGCATTCATCGAACGCGTTGACCCAAACTGCTCAATCGACAGAGTATCCCTAGCCGCCGCATGCAACTCCTCCGACAAACCCGGGCCCTCCTGACCAAAAACCAGCACACACCTCTTCGGCAGATCATACGTCTCCAGGGGCACCGAATCCGGAAAAATATCAATACCAATAATTTCCAGACCCTCAGCCTGCGCCCACGCCACAAAATCCTCAATCGTCGGATGATGACGCACATGCTGATAACGATCCGTCACCATCGCACCACGACGATTCCAACGGCGACGCCCAATAATATGGACCTCCTTCGCCAACATCGCATTCGCAGTACGCACCACCGTGCCAATATTCAAATCATGCTGCCAATTCTCAATCGCCACATGAAAATCATGGCGGCGCGTATCCAGGTCAGCAATAATCGCGTCCATCGACCAGTAACGGTACTTATCCACCACGTTACGGCGGTCGCCCTCACGCAGCAGCTCCTCATCCCAATGGTCGCCCTCAGGCCACGGACCCTCCCACGGGCCCACACCCACCTCAAAACGGGCAGTACCCTGCTCAGTACCCTCAACAGCCTCAGCTACAGCCGCATCCGCAGGCACAGCCTCAGCAGGTACAGCCTCAGCCGCCTCACGATTCTCAACCATCACAACCACCTTCACGCCAACAACCAGCGCCACACCGGCGCCCACAGAGCCATCTTACAGACAAAAACCCGCACCACCAGCCACACACAGCAGCCAGCGGCACGGGTTCACCCGCCGCAACGGGAACGTCTTAAAAATTCACGAGGTCCTAGTCCAAGCCAGTAGAGACTAGTCCAGGCCCAGCTCATCCTTCGAGTACGCGTACAGGCACGGGACACCCGCAACCTCTTCCACATGCTCCTTCGCACCGGTCGCACGGTCAACAATCACAGCAACCGCCACAACCTCAGCGCCAGCCTTACGCAGCGCCTCAACAGCAGTCAGCGCAGAACCACCAGTCGTGGAGGTGTCCTCAACAGCAACCACGCGGCGACCCTCAACGCTCGGGCCCTCCACCTGACGGCCCATGCCGTAAGACTTCTGAGCCTTACGCACCACAAACGCGTCAATCGCACGGTCCTGATCACCAGCGGCACGCATAATCGCGGTACCCACCGGGTCAGCGCCCATGGTCAGGCCGCCAGCAGCCTCAAACTCGATGCCGTTCTTATCCAGCAGGTCCAGCATAACCTGACCGACCAGGCGAGAAGCCTCGTGGTGCAGGGTGATGCGGCGCAGGTCAACGTAGTAGTCGGCTTCCTTGCCGGAGGCGAGGACCACGTGCCCGCGCACCACAGCCAGCTCAGAAATCAGCTGGCGCAGGCGTTCACGGGCTTCTTCAATGGGGAGGTTTTCAGAAAGCTTAGTCATAGTTCAAGTGTAGCGGCTCACGTGCAGGCGGCGCAGACTATTCCCTGCACTATTCCAGCGCTAGGTTATTCCACCACGCGACCCACCGACGGCGGCAACGCAGCACGCAACTTCGTCAGCATCTCCTCATACTCGGCGGCCGGGTCGGAATCAGCCACGATAGCGCCACCGGCGGCAAGAGTCACCGTGCCCTCATCGTGCGCCACGAGCGTGCGAATCACAATCGACAGGTTCGCCGAACCATCCGCCGATACAAAGCCCAAAGCACCCGAATACACGCCGCGAGCGCGACCCTCCAGGCCCTCAATAATCTGCATGGTCGAAGGCTTCGGGGCACCCGTCATCGAACCGCCCGGGAAGCACGCCCGCGCGGCAGCCACCGCACTCACGCCCTCACGCAGACGCGAACTGACCGTAGACACCAGCTGATGCACCGTCGAATAGCTCTCCACGCCCATGAGCACGGGCACGCGCACAGACGCCGGGTCAGACACCGTGGACAGGTCATTACGCAGCAGATCCACGATCATGAGGTTCTCGGCACGGGTCTTCTCATCGGTACGCAACCATGCCGCCGCCGCGGCGTCTTCTTCCGGAGTAACGCCACGAGCGATCGTGCCCTTAATCGGCTTGGTCTGCGCGTTGCGGTGCGTATCCACGCTCAAAAAACGCTCCGGCGAAGAAGAAAGCACCGAAAAATCACCGCACCGCAGATACGCCGCATACGGTGCCGAGTTGTGGGCGCGCTGGCGGCGGTACAGCTCAAAGAAAAGCTCCGGGCTCGGATTGGGGATGCGCGCGACCGTCTGCGCGGTAAGGCACACCTCGTAGCTGTTACCCTCGTAAATTTCGCGCTGACTAGTGCGAACGGCATCCATGTAGGCTTCCGCTGCGGGTGCCGGGAAGAGCAGAAGCTCGGCGAGCTCAGGGGTATTTACGGGGGTTCCCTCGGAGGCACGCTTCCCCGCCGCGCTCAGCAGCTGTTCCGCTGCCTCACACCACGACTCATCGCCCACCAGCCAGCTACGCGCCGCAGCCCCCGGGCGGGCATGCTCATGCACCAGGTAGCGGACCGCCGGCAACCACAGAGAATCCGGGGTCGGCGCCTCATACGCCGGCAGATAGCCCGGCACCGGGTGGCCGTGCTCCATGCCCATGGCGGCACGCGCCTCATAGCCGAAATAGCCCACGTAACCGCCACGCAAACCCGCGGGCAGACCGGTTGCCGCCGCGGTATCCGGGTGCACGCGCGGTGCGCGGGCGAGCGCCGCCTCCAACTGGGCGAAGGGGTCTTCCCCGCCAGACTCAGCCGCCGCACGCGCCGAATCCACGCGCAAGGGCGACAGCTGCGCCGGGACCACACCTACATACGAGGCAACCGACATAGGCGACTCCTCACGCGCCGAATCCAGCCAGAAGGAATACTCAGCGCCACCGCTCAGCAGCGGGTACGCCTCCTCGCAGTTCACCGCGAAAGGAAGCGGGCGCACGACAAGCTCCCGCGTCTGCGCATCCCACGGGATGCTCTGCAGAATACTCGGCAGGGCATGAGGGGACGCAGAAGCGGGAGCGTTCGAGGTAGAAAAAATACGGTCCGCGGAAGTTTCAGTCACGGACTCCATTGTATGGCGTACAGGCGAACTGGCGGTTTAGTGAACGACTGCGGGTGCTTCGCCGTTTTCGCTGGTCATCGGCAGACCGGCAGCGAACCATGCGCTGGTGCCGCCCGCAATGTTGTGTGCGGCGTAGCCGTGTTCGCGCAGGAAGGTTGCCGCGCGGTTCGAACGGCCGCCACCGTGGCAGATGACGTAGAAGTCTTCGCCGGGTGCGGGCAGTTCTTCCAGACGCTCAGCGATGGTGCCGAGGGTGATGTGCTTGGCGCCGGTGGCGTGGCCGCCCTCCCACTCGTAGTCTTCACGCACGTCGATGATAGTTGCGCCTGCGGGAACGTCGCGGGGGTCAACCTGGGGTACAGCGGTCATGGGGTTCTCCTTTGAATTGAATGAGGACGGGCCGGTCGGCACGGTGGAGTGCCGGGTGGGCATAGTTGTGGTTCCACTCTATCGTGTTGGGGGTGCGGGGCGCATCTAGCCCGGTATTTGGGGGTTTGTGAGATTCGGAAATGATGCATACGAAAAAATCGAAATGGTTTTTCATGCACTGATTGATAGTTCAATCTTTGAAATACAGGCACACACCATGTATACATATGCACCTATAAGGGTATAGACTTAAACACATATTGCCCGGGTCACATAGAACCCCGGGCTTGCACAGAAAAGAATTACCACCATGTCTCACACCATCACAGGTGCCGAACCCAAGGACACCAAGACCTTCTTCGGCCACCCGCGCATGCTCGCGAACCTGTTCACCGTAGAAATGTGGGAGCGCTTCTCCTTCTACGGCATGCAGGGCATCATGATTTACTACCTGTACTACACCGCCGACAAGGGCGGCCTGGGCCTCGACAAGGACCTCGCCACCGGCGTTATCGGTGCGTACGGTGCAGTCGTGTACCTCATGGCAATCCTCGGCGGTATCCTCGGTGACCGAATCCTCGGCCCCGAGCGTACCCTCTTCTACTCCGCCATCGGCATTATGGCGGGTCACGTCTCCCTCTCCCTCATCCCCGGCATCCCCGGCGTGGTGATTGGTCTGCTGCTGGTCGCTATCGGCTCCGGCGGTCTGAAGAGTAACGCATCCGTGCTGGTCGGTTCGCTCTACAGCGACAACGACTCACGCCGTGACGCAGGCTTCACCATCTTCTACATCGGCGTGAACACCGGTGCACTGATCGGCCCGATCCTGACCGGTTGGGGCTGGCAGGCTGGCGGCTTCCACCTCGGCTTCGGTCTTGCCGCAATCGGTATGGCTGCCGGCCTGATTCAGTACTCGCTGACCCGCAAGAACCTGCCCGCCTCTGTGCACCACGTGGGTACCCCCTTCACCGGCGCCCAGAAGCGTAACTTCTTCCTGGCACTGGTCGGTATCGTCGTCGTTCTCGGCATCCTGCTGGCGACCGGTCTGATGACCGCAGACAACCTCAAGAACTGGGTCATGGGCTTCATCTTCATCGGCGCTATCGCCCTGTTCGCTCAGCTGCTGAGCGCCAAGGACGTAACCTCCGATGAGCGTTCCCGCGTCACCGCGTTCATCCCCCTGTGGATTGCAAACGCCGTGTTCTGGGCACTGTACCAGCAGCAGTTCACCGTCATGGCGGTGTACTCGGATGAGCGCCTCAACTGGAACATCCTGGGCATGGAGCTGAGCCCGAACCTGGTCAACTCCATCAACCCGATCTTCATCATCGTCTTCGGCATGATGTTCTCCGCCCTGTGGACCAAGTGGGGTGACCGCCAGCCGGTCACCACCCTGAAGTTCTCCGCAGCGCTGATTATCATCGGCCTGGCGTTCTGGATCTTCCTCGCTCAAGCAGGCGTTCAGAGCGTGAACGTCGGCTGGATCGTGCTGATTCTGTTCGTCTGCACCATCGCTGAGCTGATTATTTCGCCGGTGGGTATTTCGCTGGCGACCAAGCTCGCACCGAAGGCGCACCGCGTGAACATGATGGCGCTGTACTTCACCTCCGTGGCAATGGGCACCGTGCTGTCCGGTTGGCTGGCTCCGTTCTACAGCATGGAGACTGAGGTTCCCTACTTCACCTGGATGGGTATTATCACCATCGCGACCGGTATTCTGCTGTTCCTGGTGCACAAGCCGGTTCAGAAGATGATGCGCGGCGTGAAGTAACCGCAAAGTTGCTTGTCTGCACTGCTGACTCGCTGTTTTCAGGCGGCGTGAGCGTGTATAGGCGAGCGTATATTAGGCTAGGGGCCCCGAATCCTTGAATTACCAAGGGTTCGGGGCCTTTGCTGCACGCCCTGGTATCCGGAAGTGCCAGCAAGTTGAGGAGGTTCAGGAGGGGCGGCTTTAGGGGCGTTCGGGGCCTTTTCCTTAATGAGACAATCCGCGCGGATTTTCTTATTAAGCGCCTTAATAAGAAAATCGAGGGCAATTGTCTCAATAAGCATCCCTTCTGTGACAGGCGGGTTGCCGCACGCGGAACTGTGACGATTTATGTCTCCGCATGAACGCGCGTGACGAAACACAGGGTCAAAAAGGGACGCATTAAGCCACGAACAGAAATCTACTAGACAGCCCTCAAGCACAGGTCTAAGGTGAATCCAGAACGAGCCGGAAAACCTTCCGGCACGACCCTTCAACCCTTAGCCGAGGAGAAAATCATGGCACTTTACCTGGTAGAACTGACCCCCGCACAGCCGTCCAAGGACGAAGCAACCGTACTCATCGAGACCGTCAACTCGTCCCTGACCAACGGCGCCGAGCTCATCGAAACCCAGGTCTCCGCAGACCACAAGATCGTCTTCGTCATCGTCGAATCCGAGAACACCGCATTCGGCCCCGACCTCGCCGCAGCAATCGGTGAGCGCGCATCCGTCGCAGGCCCCGACGCAGTCCGCCTGGTCGGCGCAGAGCTCGAAGACATCAAGAAGCTCAAGAAGGACGCAGACTACCTGGTTGAGTGGGACATCCCCGCAGAGATTACTATGGAACAGTACCTGACCCGCAAGAAGGCAAACGCCCCCAAGTACGCTGAAGTACCCGAGGTTTCCTTCCTGCGCACCTACGTTCGCGAGGACACTGCAAAGTGCCTCTGCTTCTACGACGCACCCGACGAAGAAGCTGTTGTTCGCGCCCGTAAGGCCGTCAGCACCCCCATTGACCGACTGTTCAAGCTGCACGCATAGACGCGATGCTCCCCGCTTAGGAGAACCCCTATGTCCGAGTTCACTCTCGAACCCCTCTACGATTACCCCCAGCGCGAGCAGGTGCTCGCACTCGCCCGAACCCACGCAGATGCTGTTGACCGCGGCGAGCGTTCCCCCTTCGAAAACCTGCGCGAAATCGCTAAGGACGGTCTGATTACCCTGGGCCGCGACGGCGGCTCCCTGGTCCCCCAGGTTTCGGTGGCTTTCGACCTTGCTACCGAGGACGCCTCCACGGCGTTCTCCCTGTGGGCTCACCGCTCGACCATTGCGTTCTTTGACGCTGTGGGCCGCGAGCTGCCCGCCGGTCTGGCGGATGCAACCGTCAGCGGCACCACCGCCATGGCGGCGGCGTACAAGGAGGCTTCGGGTCTGGCACCGATCAAGGTGGAGGGTACCCTCGTTGAGGGCGGTCTGAAGCTGAACGGTTCCGTGTCGTGGGCGTCGAACCTGTACCCGGGCGGCGTGATTGTGCTTCCGGTGGCTGTGCAGAACGCCCCGGAAAGCCACCCGAACCGCTACATCGTGACCGTCCGCCAGGACGTCGAGGGTCTGAGCGTTGACTACCACCGCAACCTGCTGGCGCTGAACGGCACCGAGTCTGGCACCCTGAAGTTCGAGGACGTTTTCGTTCCGAGCGAGGACATTCTGAGCGACAATATTGAGGCGTTCCTGCACGATGTGACCGCGCCGTTCCTGCTGGTTCAGTCGTCGTTCTGCCTGGGTCTTGCCGCTGGTGCTCTGCAGGAGGCTGCTAAGCACCTGGACGTCTCGCAGGGCGTGTTCCGCCCTGAGTTCCCGCTGATTCTGGCGGAGTACCAGAGCCTGCGTGAGGAACTGGTTCGCCTGGCGTCCGAGCCGGCGCGTGCTGAGCGTCGTGACCTGCTGAGCCTGCGTCTGGGTGTGTCTCACTTTGCGACCATTGCTACTCACTTTGAGCTGCAGGTCGTTGGAGGCGCCGGTTACGTGGCCGATTCCCCGACTGCTCGTCGCCTGCGTGAGGCGTCGTTCCTGCCGGTTCAGTCCCCGACTGAGGGTCACCTGCGTTATGAGCTGGCGCGTTACGATCACCTGGAGAACCTGCGTGACGCTCTCTAAGCCGTTGAGCTGTGTGTAGCGAGGTTTTTATTCGCTCTTTGCATCAATACCCCGTATATGCCTTGAACTGCATATACGGGGTATTGATGCATTCTGGGCTATATATTAGGGGTTTGGGGCTCATCATAAGAGAATATATGCCCTGCTCAACGTATCCCTGCTCATATTTATAGCCGTTTAGCTGTGACCCACACCCGCATACGCGTAGAATTATGTGGAATTTTATACACCACCACATTCACCTCAGGAGCTCCCTTTGAGCATCTCTAAGCTTCTCGGCTTTGACTGGTCGATCCACGGCGACGGCCGCAGTATCAAGCCCGGTTCCTTTGTTGCCCCGAACGAGCGCCTCGCATGGCCGATTACCATCGGCATCGGCGCGCAGCACGTGGTCGCAATGTTCGGCGCGACCTTCCTCGTGCCGATTATTACCGGCTTCCCCCCGGCAACCACCCTGTTCTTCTCGGGTCTCGGCACGGTTCTGTTCCTGCTGATTACCCGCGGACGCGTCCCCTCCTACCTGGGCTCCTCCTTCGCGTTCATTGCGCCCCTGGCGGCTGCCATGAACTCACACGGCCCCGCTGGTGCCCTCGGCGGTATCGTCATGGCGGGTGTGGCGCTGTTCCTGGTCGGTCTGATTGTTCAGTTCGCTGGCACCGGCTGGCTGACCAAGCTCATGCCCCCGGTCGTAACCGGTTCGATCGTGGCGCTGATTGGCTTCAACCTGGCGAAGAGCGCTAAGGACAACTTCATGGTGGCACCGGTGACCGCGCTGGTAACCCTGTGCTCCATCATCCTGATTTCGGTGCTGTTCAAGGGCATCATTGGTCGTCTGTCCATCCTGCTGGGTGTGGGCATCGGCTACATTACCGCCGTGATTCGCGGCGAGGTGAAATTCGAGAAGATTCAAGAGACCGTTCAGGCTCAGGGCTTCATTGGCCTGCCGCAGTTCCAGACCCCCGAGTTCCACTGGGAGCTCGCCGGCCTGTTCATCCCCGTGATTCTGGTGCTCGTGGCTGAGAACATCGGTCACGTGAAGTCGGTGGCTCAGATGAGCGGCGAAAACCTGGACGACTACTCCGGCCGCGCCCTCATGGCGGACGGCCTGGCAACCACCATCGCAGGCATGGGTGGCGGTTCGGGTACCACCACCTACGCTGAGAACATCGGCGTTATGGCTGCGACCAAGGTGTACTCCACCGCGGCGTACTGGGTGGCGGCTATCTTCGCGATTGTCCTGTCTCTCTTCCCGGGCTTCGGCGCGGCTATTGCATCCGTTCCCGCGGGTGTTCTGGGCGGTGCCGCAACCGTACTGTACGGCATGATTGGTATGCTCGGCGTTCGTATTTGGAGCGAGAACCGCGTGAACTTCTCGAACCAGATCAACCTGACCACCGCCGCTGTGGCGCTGATCGTGGGTATCGCGGACTACACCTGGACCTTCGATGGGATGACCTTCGCCGGTATTGCTCTGGGTACCGCTGCGACCCTGATTATCTTCCACCTGATGACCTTCATTGCGAAGTACACGAAGGCTGCTGGCGACCCGCTGGAGCCCTTCGACCCTGAGAAGAGCGCTGAGGGACACTAAGTTCTTCACCGCCCGTTGGGAGTGATGCTCCTGATGCGTAGGCTGTAGAAAAGCGGCCCGGATGGATTGGTTTCCATCCGGGCCGCTTTTGCATGTTAGCCCGATATTCGGTTAGGCCAGGCGGTATGTCGTATTGCGGTTACCTCGACCACCTTCACGCACAATCACGCCCTCTTGAAGGAGCTTCGTGAGGACGTACCGGACCTGCGGCTTCTGCAGCTCAGCAAAAGGCCCGGGAAGAGCACCCATGATGTCCTCGATACCGGCGGGGTGGCGTAGCGAGCGCAGAGCCAGGAGCACCGCCTCCTGACGGTTACCAGGAACCGTAGATGACGATTGGCGCGGGTCTACTTCCGACTTCTGCTGCGGTGAACCAACATCGGCGGCACGAGTACCATCCAGAGGCTCCCTGCTGATAATCGCGGTAAAACGAATGACCCCATCAATGAATTGGATGGGTTTCAGCCCTGCCTGACGCACCGCCTCCTGGGCAGTGTAGATGCCGCTACCCTCGCCCTCGATGACTCGGTATCCGTCGTCGGGGGTTGTTACGTGCGTGCAGACGTCATACAGGCGGTCGTTCACGCGGGAACGTTCTCCATACTCTTGCAGGCGCTGGAGAGTGATTCCGTATAGACCACCAGGGTTCTCTACAGAGATTCGGTCGGGGAAAATCCTGACGCGCACCTCTTCGGTATCTGCTTTGGGGTTGAGGCTGCGGTGTACGAGTGCATTCGACAGAATCTCACGAAGGGCAATATCGGGTACTTCCTGCCCGTTGATGAGATGCCCATTGGACAGCTCGACAACCGGGTGTGCCAGGTTCCGATTGATCCATGCCAGAGTCTCTTCGAGCATGGCGGGGATGGGGCCGTCCGCCTCGAATTTGTCGAGGTTGCGAGCTTTACCGTTTGGGTCGATGACGACTCCAGTGACTTTGAGCGAGGGCCTGAACTCTTGGGGGTAAGAACCCAAGGCGTACAGGCCGGCAAGGGAAAGGTTGTCGGTTCCGAGGGCAATAATTCCCTTGCGGCGGAGCACTTCTTCATCGGAGCTTCCAGCAAGGCGGCGTGATTTAGCGCGTACGTCTCGCAGATAAGCAGTTTTGAGGCCTTCGTCTAGGTCAGCTATGGAGGTGTATTCCACCGGCTCCTCATCGAATCCGGTGCGTGTCCGCTGAGCCACCATCAGGTCGGTTTCGTGGCGGCTCATTTCGTGGTCACCGTCGCCGGAACGCACGTACGCTTTACCGCCAATGTAGGCGGGTCGTTCGTAGGGAGGCAGCGGAGGAATTGTGGCAACAAAGATTTTGGTGCCTTCATAGAGGATAGTGCCAGATTCCATGGTGTTCGGCGGCTTGAGGCCCCTGCGGAGCTTGTTGCCGAGGGTTTTTTCTAGGTCTGCAGGGTCGTATACGCCTACAGGTGCAAAGTCATTATTCTCATCGAGTCCACAGATAATGATTCCGCCCGTGGAACTATTGGAGAAGCTACTAAGGGTTGCGTCTAGGCTTCCGGGGTAGCCTCCGTGGGCTTTTTTAACCTCGATAAACTGCGTATCGCTACCGTGAGTACGCAGTAGTTTGATGGTTTCAGTAAGCCATTCGGGGGTCCATTCCACGTTGTTCATACAAAAATTTTAGTCTAGACACAAATCAGATGTAAATCAGACACAAAAATTTGAGTCTAGACATAAATTTTTATGTCTAGACTCAAATTTTTTATGTGTAGACATAAAAGTTTATGTCTGAGTTATGTCTGCGGAGGCTCACCTAGCCGCTCGTGCTGGATAGCTAGTGTCGGCTGGCTAGTGCTAGGCGGCTAGGACCGTTCGGCGAGCATCGCCTCAATCGTCTGCGCCACACCGTCCTCGTGGAAGGGCGGGCAGGTGCGCCCCACCTTCGCAATGAGCGCCGGCTGACCCGACGCCATGGCGAAGCCCTCCCCCGCCCAGCAGAGCATCTCCGCGTCATTCGGCATGTCACCAAACGCCATCACCTCGTGCGCCTCAATGCCGTGGCGTGCCGCGAACTTCTCCAGAATCCGCCCCTTATTCACGGTCTTAGAGCCCATCTCGACGAGCGGCTCACCGACCACGCCGCGGGTCACCGACACCAGCGAACCCACCGCCTGATGCACGCGTGCCTGCAGAATATCCGGGTCCATGCCGGGCACACGAATCAGGTACTTAATGACCGGGGTTGAACCAATACGTTCGAGCGCCTCGGCGATTTTCGCCTCCACCACGCGGGCGCCCTCAAGCACCTCACCGCCCTCGTGCGGGCCCTGAATGTAGACGGTATCCACGGTTTCGAGGGTGTAGGTGGCGTCGGGGAACATGGGCTCCAGCAGCTCGTGAGTACGGGCAATCACCGCGGGATCAGCGCCGTTGACTTCTTCCACCTCGTTCGCGCCCAGGTGGTACACCACGGCACCGTTGGAACAGATGGCGTAGGAGTCGAAGTCGGTCTGCTCGCGCAGGGGCGTGAGCCAGCGGCTCGGGCGGCCGGTGACGAAGACGATATCAATCCCGGCGGCACGGGCGGCCTCAAGGGCGCGCAAGGTACGCGGACGGAACCGGAAGTCGTGCCCGATGAGGGTGCCGTCCAGGTCGCTGGCGATGAGTTTAATCATGCAGATATGCCTTCAGTGGTGGGGTGTATCGGTGCTGGTCAGAATGCAGAGCTGGTGAGACTGTGCCGGCGTGCCGCTATGCCGCTATGCCGCCGGTTCCGCGTAGGTGACGGTCAGGAACGCGCGACCCAGGCCGTGGCCGAGCAGGTTAAAGTTCACGACGGCGGGGCTGGCGTTCTCGTCAATGTCGAGCTTCTCCACATCCACGGCGGTGACGCAGAAGATGTAGCGGTGCGGGCCATGACCAGCCGGAGGGGCAGCACCCAGGAAGCCTGCCACACCGGCGTCGTTGCGGTGCGTCAGGGCGCCGGCGGGTGCATCAGCGCCGGTGTCAATGCTGGTCACGTTGGCAGGAATATTGGAGACAGTCCAGTGCCAGAAGCCGCTGGGGACCGGCGCATCCGGGTCGAAGCAGGTCAGCACGAAAGACTTGGTGCCCTCGGGGAAGCCGCTCCAGGACAGTTGCGGGGAGCGGTCCTGACCGCCCGCCACGCCGAAGAGGGCGGAGCGCATCCATTCGGGGGCGGCGCCGCCGTCCTGAATGTCGGTGGAGGTCAGGGTGAATTCAGGCAGTTCGGGCAGGCCCGCGTAGGGTTCGCGGGGCAGGGGTGCGGTGCCGATGTTGGTCATGGTGCTCCTCAGCGTTGGGGTGCGGGTGGATATGGCGACGCCGGCGGACAGAGTGAGCTATCCGCCGGCGAGGCGTAGATTATTTAGCCGTTGAGTACGGCGTCAAGTTCTTCGCGGGTGGGCGGGTTAGCGCCCGCGCGGGAGACGGTGATGCCGGCTGCGGTTGCGGAGAAACGCAGCAGGTCGGTGATGTCTTCGGCGGTCAGTACGGCGACCTTGGCGCGCGCCTCAGCACCGGCGATACCGCGGTCTAGCAGGCCCGCAACGAGTGCCGCCATGAGGGAGTCGCCGGCACCAACAGTGTCCGCAACCTCAACGCGGTGTGCGGGCTGGCTGATGCCCTCGGGGTACTTCTTGGTGAAGGCGATGGGGCCGTCCTCGCCACGGGTGATGACCATCAGCTCGGCGCCGAGGTCAAGCCACGCGCGTGCGGTGTCGTCGAGGGAGCGGTCGGGGTAGAGCCACTGCAGGTCCTCGTCGGATGCCTTCACTACGGTGGAGAGGGACACGAACTTTTCAGCCCATGCGCGGCCCTCGTCAACGTTGTGGATGAGGGTGGGGCGGCAGTTCGGGTCGTAGCTGAGCAGGGCGCTGTCGCGGGCAGCTTCGAAGGCTGCTGCGACCACGTGCGCGCCGGGTTCGAGCATGGCGGCGATGGAGCCGGTGTGCACTGCGTCGGAGGTGCGTGCCAGTTCGGTGAGCTTCTCGGCGACGGAGTCGAGGGACCAGGTGATGTCGAATTTGTACTCTGCTGCGCCGTCGGCACCGATGGTTGCCTGGGCAACGGAGGTGCGCTCAGCACTGTGCTCGAAGGGCAGGGTCACCTGGGATGCTTCCAGGTGTGCATCAATGCTCTTGCCGTAGGCGTCGGGGCCGTAGTGGCCGACGAAGTTGGTGGGGTGGCCGAGACGACGTGCGCCGACGGCTACGTTCATGGGCGACCCGCCGGGGTAGGCGCGGGTTTCTCCGTCGTGCTGGTGGACGACGTCTACGAGTGCTTCACCGATTACAGTCAACATGGTTTCAATTCTACTCATGTTTTCCGGGTCGTGACGTGTGTTTTTGTGGGTATTTAAAGTGGTTTTGCTTTCCCTTTTGAGGGCTTATGTTGGCTTGCCGTGTGGGTTCACAAACTGCCTTCTGTCTCTTCTGACTTTTAGCCTCAATATCGCTAATTTTGAGGCTCTGAAGGGGTCCGCACGGGTTAGACTTAAACCGACGCCGGGTCTTAACGCCCGGCACGGTATTGACGCGACAGCATCGTCGCGCCTACCCTCCAACGACGAAGTTAGGAAGAAGGTCATACGTGACGACTGCAACCGCTACCTGGGTTAACCGTGAAGCTACCGCAGAGGAGCTGATCCCCCTCATCGGTAAGCTGCACCGCGAGAACGGCGTGGTGCTGAGCATTCACGGCCGCAGCCTGGTCAACAAGTCTGTCATTGAGCTGCTGAAGCTGCACGATTTCGTATCCCACATCGACGGTGCGCCCCTGAACCCCGCGCACTCCCTCGAGCTGGTTCGCGCCCTGGTTGAGCTGAACCTGGGCGCGTGCTCGATTAACATTGCTGCTCTGCACAAGGCACACCACGAGGCCGGCTCCCCCGAGCTGTCCATGTGGCTGCCCGAGCAGCTGGGTTCCTCCGTGAACCACCAGGGTGACCAGCCGAAGGAGCAGGACGTTGTGCTGTACGGCTTCGGTCGTATTGGTCGCCTGCTGGCTCGTATTCTGCTGGAGCGTTCCTCCTCGCCGCTGGGTTCTGGCCTGAACCTGCGCGCTGTTGTGGTGCGTAAGAACGGCGATAAGGACCTGGTCAAGCGTGCATCCCTGCTGGAGCGCGACTCTGTTCACGGCCCGTTCAAGGGCGTGATTGAGGTGGACGAGGAGAACAGCACCATCATCGCTAACGGTGTTCCGGTTCGCTTCATCTACTCCTCTGACCCGACCACTGTCGACTACACCGAGTACGGCATCAAGGACGCTCTGCTGGTGGACAACACCGGCCGCTGGCGCGACGTTCCGGGCCTCGAGCAGCACCTGAACTGCCCCGGTATTTCTCGTGTTCTGCTGACCGCTCCCGGTAAGGGCGACATGAAGAACATCGTGTTCGGCGTGAACGACAACGTCATCACCGATGAGGACAAGATCCTCTCCGCAGCATCCTGCACCACCAACGCGATCACCCCGGCACTGAAGGTTCTGGATGACGCATACGGTGTTGAGCGCGGCCACGTTGAGACCGTTCACGCATTCACCAACGATCAGAACCTGATCGACAACTTCCACAAGGGTGACCGCCGCGGTCGCTCCGCTGTGCTGAACATGGTCATCACCGAGACCGGTGCAGCAAAGGCTGTTTCTAAGGCTCTGCCGCAGCTGGAAGGCAAACTGACCGGTAACGCTATCCGCGTTCCCACCCCGGACGTCTCCATGGCAATCCTGAACGTGAAGCTGACCAAGCCCGCAGGTTCCGCTGAGGAACTGAACGAGCTGTTCCGCCGCGAGTCCATCGACGGCGAACTGCGCCGCCAGGTGGGCTACTCGGATTCCCCCGAGGCTGTTTCCACCGACTTCGTGGGTTCCCGCACCGCAGGTGTTGTGGACTCGCTGGCTACCGTGGTGACCGATGACTCCGCAATTGTCTACGTCTGGTACGACAACGAGTTCGGTTACTCCTGCCAGGTGATTCGCGTTCTGGAGCGCATGGGCGGCTACGAAGTGCCCTCCTACCCCGCTAAGTAAGCTACCCCAGCTCATCTAGCACACATATAACAAACCCACCGGTACATATAGCCAATTGGCTATATTGCCGGTGGGTTTGTTTATGAGGTTATATGCGCAAATAAGAGGTGCCACGCAGAAGCTCAGAAGAGCTACGCGAGCGGTGAATTACGCCTTACGGCGGTACACCACACCCTGATGCGCCCGCAGCGTGAAGCTCGACGGTACCGGGCGGTTTGCCGCATCCACCAGGCCGGAAGGAACCTTCACGGTCACATCCTTCGAGCCGGTGTTCAGGGCAGCCCAACCGTGCGTGAAGGCACGAGTCTGAGCGGTCTTCTGAGCGATAATGCCGCCGACCGGATCGCCCAGGTCGTAGGAAAGCTCCGGGGCGTGCGGGATCTCGTCGTAGGCGTCGTGGTGGGTTGCGCTGATGCCGGTGAAGGCGCCTCCACCAAACACCCAGAAGCCCGCCAAACCGTACAGGAAGTTCTCATCCGTACCGGTAATAGCAGCTTTGCGGTCGCTGAGCGGGGTACGCAGAATCGTCACCTTCTTCTGCGAGGCGGCGCTACGGCCACCCAGACCCGCAAAAGTAGTACCCAGGTTCACGTCGCCCGCCGAGCCGTTCGCAATCTCACGACCCTGCATCACGGCGTACGGCGAAGACAGGTAGTCGTTCGGACCCCAGCCGAGCCACACCTCCTCAAAGCCGCCACCGTAGGCGCTGTGACGCTCCCACTTGCCGTAACGCAGACGAGACTCAGCAATATTGGGCACCAGAATCTTGCCGATTTTATTCAGCTCAATACCGGCGTACGCGACCAGAAAATCCAGGTGCTCACGGATCTTCGTCATGGACTCCACACCCTGGATGGGCAAGTTCAGGTCGTAGTAGTCGTTCTCGATGTCGTTATCCGCCATGACCCCGTCGAAGGGTGAGTTACGCATTTCGCGCACCACAGCGTCCACCCACTGCCAACGGTAGTCGGCGTTCCACACCTGCATCTGGAAGTGCTTGGGGTAGCCCTTCCATTCGATACGGTCACCGTTGAGGCGGTGGGCGAAGAAATCCTTACCGGAGTTCGCCATCGATTGCGCCAGCGGGTAAGACACACCCGAAGAATAGATCGGGCCGGGCTCATAAGAGCGGGTGGAAGACAGGCACTTGTACGCCAGCACCACCATTTGAGGTGCACGCTTCTTCAGGTAGCGTGCCGCGTCCAGTTCCCAGGGCTGCAGGATTGCGACAGAGTAGTTCTTGACCGCAAAATCGAGCTGCTGCTGGGTAATGGGCTTACCGCCGTAGCGGACCCAGGCACCAAATTTGCCGGGTCCGCCCAAGCGGGTGAGTTTATTCGCCATCGTACTCCGGGTCGAATTCGGGGGCGCGAGGGGGCAGCTTGCCCAGCTCGCGGTAGATCGTGTTGTAGCGGTCCATGACCAGTCGCAGCTGGAAGAAGCTGACGATACGGTCGTAGGCGTTCACACAGTAGCGTTCGTAGATGCTGGGCTCCTCCATGAGGGTGCGCAGCGCCGCCGCGAAGCCGTGAATATCGCCGGGGATGGTCAAGATACCGCAGTTACCGATTTCGTGGCCGTCGGGGGCGACCAGCACATCGTCGATGAGCTGGGACATACCGCCCACGTCGGTGCTGACCAGCGGGATGGACGCAGCCATCGCCTCGAGCGCCACAATCGGCTGACCCTCATTGTAGCTGGGCATGAGCAGCAGGTCGAAGCGGTCGAGCATCGCACGCACGTTCACGGTGCCGTGGAAGGTGATGTACTCACCCATGTTGAGCTCTTCGATGGTGCGCAGGCACAGTTCGTAGTACTCGGGCAGGTGGTCCTTGGGGCCGAGCACGTCCAGGTGGAAGTTCACCAGACCCTGATCGCGCAGCACCGCGAGGGAGCGAATCAGGTCGGTCAGGCCCTTAATAGGCACCACGCGGGCGATGAACACGAAGCGCCACACGTGGCCGCGGCCCTCAGCGAGGATGCGGGCACGCGCCGCCTGGCGGGCGTAGTAGGCTTCCGCCACGGACTCGATGAGCATACCGTTAGGCAGAATGATCGCGCGGTCCTTCTCGCCCTCGTTCATCTGGTCGATGGGCGCGCCAATACCGCGTGCCTCTTCCAGAGCCTTGGGGTACAGGTAGGTTGCCATGTCAGCGCTGGGGTAACAGAAGCGTCCCATTTCGACGAACCAGACGGACCAGGCACGCTCGTCGAGGGTGACCGGGCCCAGGCCGGGGTGCTCACGCTCCTCGTTGAGGAAGGCGTAGTCGGTGGTAACGGGCTTCGCCATGTTGCGTTCGAGCTTGGTGTTCACGGTGTCGCGAATGTACAGGTTGTGCTCGGTCAGCAGGAAGCTGGTGCCGTGGTCACGTGCGGCTGCGGCGGCGATGAGTGCCGCGTAGCCGGTGGTGTGGGCGTGGTAGACGCGGGCGTGCGGCATCCGCTCGTGCAGGATCGCAAAGAGGATGGAGACGAAGTCGCGCACCTTCCAGAAGAGCTCACCGAAGGGCACCTCGGAGAAGAAGCCCAGGCCCGCAATCGCCTGCATGAACTCGCGGGTTCCGAAGAGGCCGAAGAGGTTGTAGCTGCGGGTTGCGGGGTTGATGCCCTCGTCGTAGAGCTTCCAGAGGGGGTTCACGTCGCCTGCAATGAGGGCGCTGAATCCGTCCATGAGGCGCTGGGTGAGCGCCTGACGCTCCGCAAAGTTCATGCGCAGTGCGGAGGGGTCGCAGGCTTCCGCGAAGGCGTCGCGGTTGACTTCCAGGCTCAGGTACAGCACCTTGACCCACTTGACGTTCTCGGGCATGCCGTAGAGGTCTTCGTGGGGGGAGTTCTTATCCCAGGCGATGTGAATAATGCCGTAGGTCAGATCCGGGTTTTCGCAGACGATATCGTGCACCACCGCGGACACCCCACCCTTGAGGTAGGGGTAGGTGGATTCCATGATGATGGCGACGTCAACGTCCGGGTATTCGGGGTCGCTGTAGTGGGGGCCGGGAGCCGGAAGCTGCAGCGGCGCGTAGTGGTTTCGGTACATCTGTTCAGTCATTGTCGTGTGTATCTTTCGCGGACCGTGCGGTTCTTACCAGGCGAGGGCTCGACGCCAGAAGAGGGAGTACTCGGGTGCAGCCCACGCCTGACGGTAGACGCGGTAGCATGCGAAGGCGAGCACTGTCTCGCCCACGATGATGGGCAGGTAGCCGGTCTCGTTGGGCAGAATCATGAAGGAGATGAAGAGCAGCACCAGGTGCGCTGCGGAGAGCAGCTGCACGGTGACGTACATGGTCATGTACTCGATCTGGTAAATCAGCAGTGCCACTGCAACGAAGAGGAACGCCACGACCAGGCCGGAGAGCGCCAGCGGGTAGGACTGCGGCAGGAAGATGAACATCAGGATGCCGGTGACGATAGCACTGGCGATGTAAATCAGCAGGGAGTTGCGGATAGCGTGGTTGGAGGTGCGCAGAGCCTTCGAAGACTCCGCCTGAACGCCCTTGTAGGGCAGGCGGTCGAAGATGGTCCACAAGTGCTGGATGCTTGCGTTGACGCGGTCTGCTTCCACCACGAAGAAGTAGTTGTAGGCGATAACGCAGGGGATCAGGCTCAGGTAGATTGCCACGACGTTGATTTCACCGCCGGTGACCAGGAAGAGCATGTACTTATCGGCCCAGATGATGGAGCCGGTGAAGAAGCCGCGCAGGGCGTCGAGCGCAATGTCCTTGAGCGGGATGCGCGCGAAGTGCAGCAGGTGCACCAGGTCCTTACCGAGGCTCACCAGCAGGATGAGCGAACCAACCAGCGGCGGCAGGAACCAGATGACGGGGTAGCAGTACAAGGCAAGAGTGTAGCCAAGCCACGCGATGAACCAGATGATGCGGTTCTTCGCGAGGTTCGGGATGACCAGCAGCTGCGCGAACGCAATGTTGAGAACGCCCAGGACGAAGAACGCACCGAATGCAGTCGGGCTCCAGTGAAGAACGAGGGCGACCGGAATTGCGAAGAGCAGCACCAGCGGCATGGTCATGAAGAAGAGGTAGAGCCAGTTGCGGGTGAACGCGGTCAGGTCGGTAATGTCCTGGAACTGCGGCTCGGACATGCGTGCGCGTACGGCTCGTGCTTCGGCACGCTTGAGCTGGTGCTCAAGGGTTTCAGCGTGAATACGTAGACCTTCGCGGGCATCCGCAATCTTCTTGTGCTCCATCTGGATAGCACGGTAAAGGGGCAGGCAGGCCGCCTGGCTGAGCCAAGGAACGGTAATGGACGCCGCCAGAATCACCTGGATCAGGGGTACACCATCGAGGTTGTACCGGTTAATGGTCGGGGTGACCATGGGGAAGACGGTGGTCAGCAGGGCGACCGGAGAGACGTAAAGCAGAAAGTTAATGAGGAGGCGCCATGCGCTGTTGCTTTTTTCCTCAGTACCGTGGTTGGTAGACAATCTTGCAGACTTTCAGTCAATAATCGTAAAGATTAGGGGCAGTGTGTTTGAACAGCACCGTGTGACGCGCCAGGGGAAAGAGTCGTCGTACCGAGAAGTGCCGGGTCCCCATGGCTTGCGCTGATGCCGCCGTGAATCAATATACGGCATATATCAACTAAAACCTTTGGTTTCCTTAACCCTCTACTTGATATTTGGAGGGATTTAGGACACACCCACATAATGTGCATCACATAAGAGTGCAAAACACCTAGTGAGAGCAATATTCTATGCAATATACGCGGGGTGCAACAACCCTGATTTGGGTGCTCCACGCGAGGTGATGACGCACTGGCACACCGGCACAAGGTTCACCCGACCAAAGATCCCCCGCACTACCTGTGCACGCACCATGTGTCCCTGCGCAAAAGCATCCCGGCCCCTCTGATTGGAGGGAACCGGGATGCTCTATGCGGCGACCCGTAAGGGTCTTAGCTGATTAGGATGCGCTCGAGAGAGTACGCAGTGCCACAGACACTACAGCCAAGCGCGGGTGACCGGATGCGTCGGGAGCAGCTTCGCGAATCTCCTGCAGGATGCGGTCGATGTTACCCACGCGGGTCGGGTGCTCTTCAATCCAGGTAGCCAGTGCCTTCTGCGCACCGTCCACGGTGGAGAAGTCCCCCTTCGCGCCCTCTGCCACAGACAGTGCCAGACCTGCAGCGGTCTCGTAGAGGCTGCCGCGCAGTGCCTGACGTGCCAGGATCTCCCAGCGGTCGCTGCGGGGCAGGTCGGAGATGAGGCCGAGCAGCTCGTCCACCTTGAAGCGGTCGTAGGTTGCGAAGTAGACCGGTGCCAGCGAGGTTGCCTCGAAGTCGTGGTCGCGTGCCGAACGGATGACGTCCAGCAGGGCGTAGCCCTCGAAACCGCGGATCCAGATGACGATGAGTTCCTCGGGCAGGCCCCATGCCTCGCCTGCGTCGCGCTTTGCACGAACACGCTCGCGGGAGGTGCCGGAGAGGTACTCGGGCAGGTTGTGGCGCATCTCGACGACGGAGCCGAAGATCTCCAGCAGCTCAGAGATGCTGGTGCCAGCAACCACGCCACGCTCGGTGATGAACCAGCGGACAGCACGATCCAGAACGCGCTGGTTGTCGCGCAGAACGGTGAACCATGCATCCAGCGGGGTCTTCGGGGGCAGTTCGCGGTGCAACTTAGCTGCGGTGCCCAGCTCGAAGAGCTCACGAGCGACGATGAAGGCGCGTGCGACGGAATCGATACCGACGTTGAACTCCTCCATCACGCGGTATGCGAAGGTGATACCGCCGATGTTGACCAGCTCGTTAGCGACGCGGGTGCAGATGATTTCCTTACGCAGCGGGTGCGAGTCCAGGTGCTGACCGAAACGCTCAACCAGTGCTGCCGGGAAGTAGCTGCGCAGAACGCCTTCCAGGTAGGGGTCGTCCGCGAAGTCGGTCTGCTCCAGTGCGTGGGTGAGGTAAATCTTCACGTACGCAGCCAGGACGGACAGCTCGGGGCGGGTCAGGCGGTCGCCGGTGGTCTCCAGACGCTCGTCCAGCTCCTCGTCGGTGGGCAGGAACTCGACGGCGCGGTTCAGGCCGGCGTGCTCTTCCAGGTCGTGCATGAGGCGCTTGTACAGGTTGGTGCCCAGGAAGGAGCCGTGGAACTCACCCTGCAGCAGAACGTTCTGCTCAACGTTGGTCTCGAGGACCTTGCCGCCGACCTCGTCCTGCAGGGACTCGATGAAGGAAGCACGCTCTTCGCTGGACAGCTCGCCGTGTGCCACGAGGCGGTCCACCAGAATCTTGATGTTGACCTCGCGGTCACTGGTTTCCACACCTGCGGAGTTGTCGATTGCGTCGGTGTTGAGGATGACGCCGTTGAGCGCAGCCTCAATACGACCCAGCTGGGTGAAGCCGAGGTTACCGCCCTCGCCAACAATCTTGGCGCGCAGGTCCTTACCGTTGACGCGCAGTGCATCGTTAGCCTTGTCGCCAACCTGTGCGTTGGTCTCGGTGGATGCCTTCACGTAGGTACCGATACCGCCGTTGTAAATCAGGTCGACCGGTGCCTTGAGGATTGCGGAAATCAGCTCGGTCGGTGCCAGCTCGGTAACGGACTCATCCAGGCCCAGAACCTCGCGCACCTCGGGGGTAATCTCGATGGACTTCAGACCGCGAGAGTACACGCCACCACCGGCGGAAATCAGGTCGCGGTTGTAGTCCTGCCAGGAGGAACGGGGCAGGTTGTACAGGCGCTGACGCTCGTCGAAGGACACTGCCGCGTTCGGGTTCGGGTCCAGGAAGATGTCGCGGTGGTCGAATGCTGCGACCAGGCGGGTTGCCTTGGAGCGGAGCAGACCGTTACCGAACACGTCACCGGACATGTCGCCAATGCCGACTGCGGTGAACTCTTCGGTCTGAGCGTCGTGGCCGAGCTCAGCGAAGTGACGCTTGACGGACTCCCATGCACCACGTGCGGTGATGCCCATAGCCTTGTGGTCGTAACCGACGGAGCCGCCGGATGCGAAGGCGTCGCCCAGCCAGAAGCCGCGCTCCAGACTGATTGCGTTTGCGGTGTCGGAGAATGCTGCGGTGCCCTTATCCGCTGCAACCACCAGGTAGTAGTCGTCAGCGTCGCGTGCTACAACACCTTCGGGGCGGACAACGGTCTCGGAGCCGTCGGTGCCAACTGCGAGGTTGTCGGTAACGTCCAGCAGGGAGCCGATGAAGACCTTGTAGGACTCGCGGCCCTCGGTGATCCATGCGTCACGATCCACTGCGGGGTCGGGCAGCTGCTTGGGGTAGAAGCCACCCTTCGCGCCGGTGGGGATAATGACGGCGTTCTTCACCATCTGTGCCTTGACCAGGCCCAGAACCTCGGTGCGGAAGTCGTCACGGCGGTCCGACCAGCGCAGGCCACCACGTGCGACGCTACCGAAGCGCAGGTGAACACCCTCAACGCGCGGGGAGTAGACGAAAATCTCGAACTTGGGGCGGGGCAGGGGTGCGAAGTCGATCTCCTGCGGTGCCACCTTGAACGCGAGTGCGGGGCGGTCAGCAAGGTATGCGTTGGTGCGCAGGATAGCGCGGATGACCTTGCCGAGGGAACGCAGGTAGCGGTCAGCGTCCAGGGTGGGAATCTGGTTCAGTTCCTCAACCAGGGCTGCTTCGATTTCGTCACGGCGTGCGTTGCGCTGCTCATCGTTGAGACCGTTGTTCGGGTCGAAGCTGACCTCGAAGAACTCGACCAGGTGCTTGGTGATGGCCGGGTTTGCGAGCAGGGTGTTCGACATGAAGGACGGGGTGTAGCCCAGGCCCAGCTGAATCAGGTAGTGGTTCAGGGCACGGAACAGACGTACTTCCTGCCAGGTCAGGCCCTCAGCCAGGATCAGGCGGTCCAGGGTATCGGACTCGCGCTCACCGAGCAGGTAGGCGTTCAGGGCATCCTCGTACAGGGAAGCCACAGCGTTTGCGTCCACGCCCTCGGGGAATTCAACTCCGAAGTCGTAGAGGTAACCGTAGTCTTCGCCATCCTCAGGCTTGAACTCGTAGGGCTTCTGATCAACAACGACCAGGCCCATATTCTGCATAACCGGCAGAAGCTCGGTGAGGGTGTGAGGTGCGGACAGGTAGGTCTTCAGTCGGGTGGTGTTGGCTTCGCCGGCTTCAACCTTGATTGCGGCGGGCTTCTGGCCCGAGAGAGATTCAAGAATCACGATATCCTCGATTGCTTGTTCTACTGTGTAATCGGCTCGGTAGGCTGCACTAGTCGCATCTGCCCAGGCTGATGCGAGTCGGCGGCCTTCCGCTCCGGGTTTCCATGCCTCAATAGCAGCTGCGGTTGCTTCCACCCAGGAGCGGGCGGCTTCTTGCAGTCGCTTTTCGAGAGCTTGATGATCCGTCTTCGGCACATCGTTGGGGTTGGTGAGCCGAATGCGGAAAAATAGACGCGCCAACGATGAGGAGGACAGGTACACCTCATGGTCGATGGCACTAAGATCAAATTCCTGTTGGAACACCCGCTGGATACGGGAGCACACGTTCGTGTTGTAACGATCCCGAGGCAGGTACACCACGGCGGAAATAAACCGGTTGAACCGGTCAGCGCGCAGGAACAGGCGGGTCTTGCGGCGCTCCTCCAGGCCCATGATGCCGCCGAACGTATCGGTCAGATCATTAGCGGAAGCGTGCAGCAGCTCCAGGCGCGGGTAATCCTCCAAGGCACCCAGAAGCGCCTTGTCAGAGTAAGAACCGGGGTGGTAGCCGAGGCGGCGGCGTACCATCGCGATACGCTCACGCACCAGCGGAGTCTCAATGGCGGGCAGTGCGTACGACTGACGGGTGAACAGACCCAGAATGACGTACTCACCAATCACGCGACCGTTCAGGTCGAAGCGGCGCACACCAATGTAGTCCAGGTAGTCGTTCCGTGCGACGGTGGAGCGGGAATTCGCCTTCGTGATGTACAGGGGGCGCGGGAATAGGGCACGCTCCAAGGTCTCGCCCGAAAGGGGGATGCGGCTCTTACCCTCCGTAGTGCGCAGAATACCGAGCGCCGAACCGGGGCGGTCCACCAGAGAAATAGCGCCGGAGGTGCCATCCAGCACGCGCTCCTTAACGCCCATGAACACGAAGTTACCGCGGGTCAGCCAGCGCAGGAAGTCCTGTGCCACCTCCACACGGGAGGCAGGCTCCACACCGCGCGGGTTGGCGGCGTAGGATTCCTCGCCGTGACCCAGGGTTGCGCCGCGCAGGTCGTACATGGACTGCGCCAGGTCGAAAACGCGGGTGACCATGGCATCCAGGTCGGTGTGGCAGGCGCGAACGTCAGCGAGGACGCGTTCAACTTCCTTCTCGCAGCGGCGCTGCTCTTCCTCAGTGAGGTAGCGGGTCAGGCGAACCGCAATCCAGGATTCAATAGCGACAGTGGTACCCGCCGGGGCGTTCTCGCTGAGCTTGAGGGAGGGCACGCCAAGAGTGGCGGTATCGCCACTGGCGAGGTTGCCGCGCATGCCGGTGCCGCGCAGGCTCAGAAGGGTACCGTCCGGGCCGCGTTCAGCGAGGAAGGTGGGGTGAAGAATGGTGACGAAACCACCAAAGTGCGTGGCAAGGCATGCGGTCAGGGAGCTGACGATGTGCGGCATGTCGTCGGTCGCGACGTACAGGGTGGTGTTGTACTCGTCATTGCGTGCGGCAACGACAGGGGTCTTGGGCAGGCGGATTTGAGCTAGCGCACGGTGGGTGCGAGCCAAATCCTCTAACTCTGCCGGGGTGAACTCTTCACGCTCATCTTCGGGGCTGTTCAGGAAATACTGCTCGACCCATGCATCGGCGCCAGCGAAGTGTGCCATAGCCTTGTCAGTCATTGACAATCTATCCTCCGAATATCGGTATCACTTCACTGTGACGGTGTCTGTGTGGTCTCATGTGCGCACCGTGGCGCGCGAGCACTTATACCAAGCTTATACCTTCGAGGTGTTTCTGTCAGACATATCGCTCTTGTGGGCGTAGAAATTATTTTTATCTTCTTCCCAAATCCAGCGCGCATTTGGTACGGGTTCAAGAAAGTAGGTGCATCTTGAGGGGTGGACACGTACAGTGAAACTATGAGTTTGCGTACTGAATCTTTCCTGGTGGGTCTCATTGGTGACGGCATCACCTCCTCCCTGACCCCTCCCATGCATGAGGCGGAGGCGGACGCGCACGGGGTGCGCTACCTGTACCGCCCTGTCGACCTGGACGCCCTGAACCTGGATGGCGCCTCCGCACCGGCGCTTCTGGATGCTGCGGCACTGCTCGGCTTTAACGCTTTCAATATCACGCACCCGTGCAAGCAGTCGGTCATGGAGCACCTGCACGAGCTTTCGGATGCGGCACGCGCCCTGGGTGCGGTCAATTGCGTGGTGATTGGTGAGGACGGCAGCTTCTACGGCGATAACACGGACTACTCCGGGTTCATTGCGGGATTGAAGCGCGGCCTGCCGCAGGTGGCGGAGGATCCGGCGCGCCTGGAGCACGTGGCGCAGTTGGGTGCTGGCGGTGCCGGTAGCGCCACGGCGTACGCGCTGTGCCGCCTGGGGGTGCGCCGCCTGAGTCTCTTTGAGCGTGACGCGGCGAAGGCGCAGGGGCTTGCGGAGCAGCTGGGCGGGCTCTTCCCACAGACCCGGATCGAGGTGCTGAGCGACGATGAGCACTTGGTTGAAGCTCTACTGGAGGCTCAGGGTTTGGTGAACGCAACCCCGGTGGGTATGCACGTGCATCCGGGTATGCCGTTGAGCGAGTCGGCATTGAGCGCCGGGGTGTTGCGTGAGGGCCTGTGGGTTGCGGATGTCATCTACCTGCCGCAACAGACGCAGCTGGTGCGCGCGGCGCGTGCCGCCGGGTGCGAGGTGCTGACGGGCGGCTACATGGCGGTGGGTCAGGCGGTGGATGCGTTCCGTCTCTTCACCGGGCTGGAACCGAACGCTGAGCGTATGGCGGCGCATTTTGAGACGCTGATTGCGGCTCAGCAGGGGGCTTAGAAGGTTAAACACGCAGGTGGGGCTGGATAGCTAACTATCCAGCCCCACCTGTATTTATTCTATATTCGGAATATATTCTGTGGGCTATGCATCCAGCTCAGCCAGGGACTTCTTGTACCCTTCACGAGCCGTCAACGCACCCAACGCCACGAGCACGCACATGGCGACCGTGAACACGGCGGGCAGCACCGCGTTATGCAGGTCGGCACCGGCGAGGCTCGTCGCCACGGCGGGCGCCACGCCTCCAGAAATTGCGAAGCCAATCTGGGTACCCAGCGCCAGGCCGGTCACGCGCACGCGGGTCGGGAACATCTCCGCGTAGAAGGCGGGCCACACGCCGTTCGCCATGGAGTACAGCGCACCGTGCATGAGCACGCCGTAGGTGAAGATACCCACCCAGTTACCCTCGGTGATCGCCCCGAGATACGGGAACATCACCAGGGACGAAGCAACCGCACCGGTAATGAACACGGGCTTACGACCGATCCGGTCGGCAAGCATGGCGGCGAGCGGAATCGCAATCAGACCGAGGGTGTTGGAGGCGACCGGCACCAGCAGCATCGTGCTGCGGTCAAGGCCGTAACCCTTGGTGGCGAAGGAAAGCGCGAAGGTCGTGAAGACCATGTTCACAGTGTTGACCATGGCGCACACGGCGATAGTGAGCACGGCGCGCTTGTGGTGCTTGAAGACCAGCATGAGCGGGGATTCGGTGAGCTTTTCACGCTGCAGGTAGGCGGGCGGTTCGGAGAGCGTGCGGCGAATCAGCCAGGCGGTCACCACCACGAAGGCGGAGAGCCAGAAGGGTACGCGCCAGCCCCAGCTGAGCAGGTGCTCGTCCGGCAGGGCGGCGAAGGGAATGAACACGGCGGTTGCCAGTAGCGAGCCGAACTGGGTGCCTTGCAGGGTCCAGCTGGTCGTGAAGGCGCGCTGATGCTCGTTGGCGTGCTCCAGGGAGATGGAGATGGAGCTTGCCTGCTCACCGGCGGCGGAGAGGCCCTGAATCATGCGGCAGATGACCAGCAGGGTGGGGGCGAGGATACCTGCCTCGCTGTAGGTCGGCAGGCAACCGATTGCGAAGGTGGCAAAGCCCATCAGGAAGAGCGTGAGCATCAGGACGAATCGGCGGCCGTAACGGTCACCGAGGGGTCCAACGATCATGGCGCCGAAGGGGCGCACAACGTAGGCGACGCCCACAACCACCATGGATTTGAGGATACCGATGGCGGCGGTGTCTTCGGGGAAGAAGATGCGGTTGAGCACGATAGCCGCGGCGGTGCCGTAGACGGCGAAGTCGTAGTATTCGAGGGCGGAGCCTATCCAGCTGGCGAGGGCGGCTCGTCGTGGTGATCGGGCGGGCGCGTCGGTGCGTCGGCTCATGGGTGGCTCCTTCGGTAATATACCCGTTGGGAGGGGCGGGGCCGCGGTGTAGGCGGCCTGTGCGGTCTGTCAATGTGCCCTTCCAGTGTAGGGAGCACCCCACCCATTTTCCATAGGGTTACCTAAGTTCCCAAGGTTTGAAGTAGGTAGAAACACGGAGACCGAGTGAACAATAAAGAAATTTGTAATTTCAAAAATACGCGACAGGACTTTCGCATCCCAACTCACGTAAAGTGAATATCACCTCGGCAGGAGTGTGCCTACCGAGCAGTCACGCCGACCAAGATAAAGCTGGTCGGCGTTTTTAGTGTCCAATTCATTTGCGGTAGCCCCGAACTATGAACTTCCCGGGAGGTTCATAGTGCGGGGCTACCGCCTTTCCGAAAGGATTTTATTATGTCCAAGATTGATCAGGCGATTGCATGGATGGAGCAGCGTAAGGGCAAGGTGACCTATTCGATGGATTATCGAACTGGCCCGCATTCTTACGATTGTTCTTCGGCTGTCTATTCGGCCCTGCATGAGGCGGGACTTCTTCCGAAGAGTACGGGACTTGGTAGTACAGAGTCTCTCTTTAATGATTTGGAGAAGTACGGCTGGACTCAGGTTCGACCGGATGCATCGGGTAATTACCCGGCACGACGTGGCGACGTGTTTATTTGGGGTCGCCGTGGATACACCAACGGTGCAGCTGGCCACACCGGCATTTTCTATGATGACCACGACACGATTATCCATTGCAACGCTGGCCATAATGGTATTTCTATCAATCCGCACGACACGATTTGGTCGTACAACGGTGGTCCCGCAATCACGATTTATCGTCCCCCGGCAGAAGTAAACGAAGAAGAGGTTATCTATCGCGCAACGAAGAATGCGATGAATGCAATTTTTGATGAGCCTTTTGTTCGCCAGGGCGACCTCGCTAAGGCTCGCTATGGCAATGCCACTGTCGGCTTGCGCGGTGTCATCCATTGGTTTGATACTTCTATGATCCGTCTGGAGACCAGCCTGAAGGAGCTGGAGAATGCAATCCGAGCTCTCTAATGCATAGAGCCTCATAGATATATAACTATCAAAACTTGTTTTGGGTAGGGTCCATGGACCCTACCCAAAACAAGTTAAATTCTCATATATAACACACTCAACCACCAGCATACTTTCACTTTGTGAATCATTTTAGTAAAAATAAACTTCTAAGAGTTGAATTTCAATTAAATACAAAAAATATTTATTAAATATTACCCCCCCCCCTCGATGAATATTAAAAGCTAATTTACGTCTTTTATAAACATCGGATTAATCTTCTGCTAGGTCTTGATTCCAAGGAGGACTCATGAAGTACCCATCCCGGCTATGCAAAGGATGCCACGAGCCGACAGACACATATCGTGCTGGTTGCCGCACATGCCAAGCACGGCATAGGGCGATACGCCTCCACAAGAATCCCCGCATATCATCGGGACAACCTATTTGTCCTAGATGTTGGAGAACCGCTGGCATCTCCCTTCCAGCCAGTAGTATCCAACCTGAAAATTACGGACAACGCATCGCAATAGAGAATCAGTGGAATCCCATCTATTCCATCTGCCGTGCATGTATCCATGCGCCAGAGGGTACCGTCCCTCTTGATTCACCGCGGGTCTATCTTCCTGTCAACCCTCGAGCTCGACGAACTTCAAAGCAGCGAATTTACCCTTCGCGAGCAAATCCGGTTCTTTTTCTTGAGCTTTCTCATTGCACGCGTTGTGAGAAGCCGATAGATGCGGGTTCTCGACGTGCTGGGCATCCCTTATGCCGCAAGCACTACCGGCAACTGAAGCGACAGAATGCGCCCCAGGATACTGAAGCTCCAATCGGCAAGAAGGGCGGACAGGATGAATGGGCCGTTCATGATACTGGCTTAGCGTCATTCCTACGCGCACGGAGAAAACGCCTGTCACACGCTTCAGCTTCGCTGCCAAGAAGCAGAAGCAAGGCAACTCTTTGTAGAGCCAACACTATGGTTCACACACCTTCCGCACTGTAGCGGATATCAATAATTCACTCATTTAGCAGAGAGGCTACATCATATGGCTACCATTTCGTCTGGCGAGCAACTGCAGCAGCATCTAATCGCTCTAACTGTGGGCACGCCAGTGAAGGACGCAGACCGTCGATGTCTGCACCGCCCAAAGTTCCGTATTCCACGTCATCAGGCGTTATTGGATGAGTTGGCAGATTATATAGCGGGCGGTTCACGTACCGGAGGAGCATCCAGCACCAGTCGCTTTGGATGTCGTATGCCCATTTCTGCTAATGCGCTACAAGTTCAGGAGTCTATTCGTTCCGTTGTTATGGGCTCATTCCCAGGTGCATCGCTGAAAAATCAGGTTTCTGCGTGGATTCGCAATCACTTACATCAGGAACTTCATGATGAGGCGTTGGCAATAACGACTAGTTGGATTCGGGCCATTGTTGCGTTGCGCCATCCCATCCATGACTTGCAGGGATTTTGCCCTAACTGCGGGGAGCAGGAAGTCACGAAAACAAGCTGCGACAGCTCAACATCAATACGCAAATCTGCACTGTATTACACCGCTGAACGAGCATCTTGTCGTTCATGCTCTGCTATGTGGGAAGGGTTAGAAGGCATGAAGGCCTTAGCCCTGCTACTTCATAGCCAGGACTAATATCGTCCACCATTATGCTTCTGCCTGTGAACATAGGTAACCAATCCAAGTAGGATTACACCATTTTCCCGGGCAGATAAAACTACCGCATGAAGCTGTTATTTCACTGCTGTAGTTCACCCCGTCGGGTTTATCCCGGCGGGGTTTTGTGTTAAACCGCGGCTACCATAGCCGCCTAACCGCCAAGGAGATTATCATGGCACCTATTTCTGAAAACACTGCATACCAGGCAGCTCATCGAGCTCTGACCGATGTGTATGATGCGCCTTTTGTGCGTGAAGGCGACCCTGCCGTACAGCGCTTCGGCCAGGCAAAAGTCAGCACTCGAGCTATCGTGGAATGGTTCGATGAGAATATGCTACGTCTTCACAAGCAAATTGCAGATTTGGAGAACCTCGTGAAGTCGAAGCGTCGTGCTTAGGCATCGTCCGGGGTGGCGTAAGCAACTCTATGCAGTGATTCCAGCAGCCACTGCTGTTCTACAAACCTACGGCATTCTATCGCAGGAGCAGGCTAGTGTGTGGGCTGGTCTCGCGATAGCCCTTTGGGGGTTGTGGATGGCATGGGTGAATACTGACCACAGTAGATGCCCTCCTACGCGACGGATGAAGCATCCAGCCGATTCACCACAGCATAAGGTTACTTCGTATAATCCGGAGAACTAGAGGTTCTTCACTCTACTAGAAATGAGGGGTTGGGCATAACTACTCGTTTGCTCAACCCCTCATCATTTATTTATTAAATATTCTCCAGCTCAGCATTGCCGCTATTCGACACAGAACGCGCCTGCCACACCATCGCACCCAAATGTACTAGCAGGCCAAGAATCGGCCCCACATACAGGGCAAGAAGAGTGCGAGTCAGAAGAGGCAACGGCGACACCGCCACCACACAAGCAACTACAGCCGCCAGCACCCAACCAGCCACATACGACCGGTGCATATTCAACGCAATCACCAGCGACCCCGACAACACCAGAAGCGCCAGGAAAGCAGAAGCAAACACCAAAAGCGCAAGCACCGGAGAAGTCACCACCTGAGCGTACGCTCCAACCTCTGAAGGCTTCGGCGGGTAAAGCAGACCAAACAGCCACGGGCCCAGCACATAAGCCGCCGCAGCGCCCACAAGACCCACGCCCAACAGCGCACCAGCAGGCTTCGCAAAAGCACGCAACGGATGGTTCTGTTGCTTCAAGAAAGCAGACACCGCCACGCCCTGAAAAGCCTGCAAAGGAATCATAATCGGCGAGCGCGTAATCGAAATCGCCAGAATCAGAACCGCCAAAATAACCTGCTGTAGCGGGTCGTTTGAATCGATGCTAACGTTCAGCAGAAGCGGCAAGCCCATCATAAGAACCGCGTTAGCAGTCGACGACCCCATCGACAGCGTGTAGTTATACAGCAGACGGCCCGAGGAAACATCCGCACGAGAGCTAAAAACTCGCCGAGCTTCTGGAAGCAGAAGCACCATCAGCAGCCACAGAAGTACCGGAGAAACCGCTGCGGCTTCAAGACCGATTAGATGTGCAGAGACCAGACCGACCGCACAGATAGCTACGATACGCCAAATAGCGTCGAACCCCGACACACTCGCGAAGAGGTACCAGCTTTCCTGGCCAGCAGACGCACCATAGAGAGTCATGTGCATGGCGTAGAGGGCCACACCGGCACTCAGGAGCAGCACACCGCTAAACCCACTCAAAGGAATCTGGGCGGAAGCCCACAGAGGGCTCGTCACTAAGGTCAGCCCGCCCACAATAAGACCCACCAGAGCACCCACGGGTGCAATACGTGCACCAGTTTTACCGTCGCGGCGTGCAGTACCCACAGCGCGAGTAGCTTCCTGCTGGATACCTACCACCACACCGTAGAGGGCAAAAAGAAGCGACCAGAAGAGAAGGAACTCCGTCAGGCTTTCGCCCTCCAGAAACCGTTTCACAACAACGGTAATTCCTAGAGAAGATAGTGCAGCTAAACCGGACGATCCCAAAATTGCCATCGAATGACCACGAGTCATTTTCTTCGGCTGGGACTCTGCCGATGATTCCACGCTATCTCCGTTCTCTACTGGTCGCACCTATAGAATTGAAGTCTTTACTTTACGACGTGCTCAGCAAGGTTCTTAACACCCTGCCACTTCTTCGCCAGAGCCGCCTTCGGCAGCAGAGTCAGCGCGTGAGCACGCGAAGAGAAGCGAATACGAGCCACGCGAGCAGCCTTCGTCCAACCCAGGGCAGTCATCTCTTCAACCATGGTGTTGTAGTAGCGGCGCTCCTCCTCAAAGCGGGTACCCTCCAGGGCACGCCAGGACGAGTCAGAACCACCGTGACGGCGGTACATGAACGCAACCTGCGGGTCGTAGTACAGGGAGCCGCCGCGCATCGTAATGTCGAGGATCAGCGCCATGTCCTGGATAACGTTCAGGCCCTCACGGAAGCCGGTGCCCACGATAGCGTCCTTACGCCAGCCCAGGGAGGGGAAGTAGAACCACGCGCCGCGCAGCAGGGAGGTAGCCAGCTCCTCGCCCTTCAGCACAGCCTCGCCCTTGGGGCGGTAGAACGACTTAGTCTGCTCCACCAGGGTGTTCGACAGGCCGTTGTTCTCATCAATCACGACCACGCCGGGCTGGAAGATGGACGCCTCGGGGTGCTTAGCCGCCGCATCCACGAGCCACTGCACGTAGTTGGGGAGCATGACGTCGTCAGCACCCATGACGGTGACCAGTTCGTTCTCCACGAAGGTCAGGCACTTGCGGTAGTTCGCGTTCGCACCCAGGTTGGTTTCATTACGCATGTAGGTGATGCGCTCGTCCTTCAGCGACTCGAACCAGCCAGGAATCGAGTCGTCCGGGTAGCCATCATCGACAACAATCAGGCGCCAGTCCGGGTTGGTCTGACCGACCACAGACAGTACAGCCTGCTTCATCATGGCGACGTCGCCGTAGTAGGGGAACAGAATATCAACGGTCATAAGGTATTACTCCAGGTCAAAGGGGTAAAAAATACTAAAAGAAAATTATGGTTCCTACTGCTCGCCCCGTGCAGAGGATTTACGGCCTAAGCCAGATGCACCCTCCGGCTGCTCCTGAAGCGCCTTCAAAATGGCGACTTCCTCAGCCAGGATACGGGTCTTCTCCGACAGGCGCGACAGCTCCAGGGTCAGGTGAATACTGACGCCCATGAGCAAAAGAATCGACAGCAGGAACAACAGGTTCACCGGCAGGGCAACACCCACAAAGTCCGCCACACCGTTTAGCAGACTCGGGAAAGCGCCCAGCACGATAATGACCGCGCCGATAATCAGCCACAGGGCGGCGTACCGCTCCTTCATGCGCTGGTGACGCACCTGCACAATCACAAAGGCACACACCAGTACGGACAGAATGAGGAAAAAAACACTCGCGCTCATGATTACTTCTCCTCGGGGCGGCGGCTCACCGAAATGCCGTAGGCAAACAGTGAACGAACCAGATAGACAGCAGACTTCAGCGGACCGGAGGAGGGGGTACCTCCCTGACGTTCACGCATATTCACCGGCACCTGACGCACCTTCAAGCCATTGTTAATAGCCATGGCGGTGATGTCGATTGTGTCGCCCAAATATTCGGCGGGCAGGTTGCGGCAGTAGAAGTCGATGCCGCGGCGGTTAGCAATCTTAAAGCCGCTGGTCACGTCCGTGAACGGGGTGCCCGCCGAGCGGGTGAACAGGAACGATAGCAGGCCCATCGCCCACTTGCGTGGACCTGACACCTCATAGTCGGCAGCCCCCTCCGCAAAGCGGGAACCAATTACAATATCGTAGTCCTTGATTGCCTCAATCAGCGTGGGGATACTTTCGGGGTGGTGCTGACCATCCGAATCCACCTGCATGGCGTAGTCGTAACCCATGCGCTGCGCGTACTTGTAGCCGGTGCGCATGGCGGCACCCACGCCCATGTTGTAGGGCAGGTCAATCACAAAAGCACCCGCCTCACGAGCCACAGCGGAGGTGTTGTCGGTGGAGCCGTCATTGACCACCACCAGGTCCACGAAGGGCACCGTCTCCTGCAGCTCAGTAATAGTGCCGGGCAGTGCTTCTTCCTCGTTCCAGGCGGGCATAATCACCAGCGTACGAGGATACGTGTGGGGGGTAAGAGGCGATGTGGGAGAACCCATAGGGCAGCTACCCCTCCTAACGAATGTGTCTTACCGTGCGTGTGAAAGCCGGCATGCCCTAGTAGACATACCGACTTTCATCATATCAGTGGTTCCGCAGTATCTCAGATTTAGCGCCAGAATGCAGACCACTGCACGAATTTCTGCAGATGCGTGCACCCCCGTAGGAGCGCTGAGGCACCGTTTAGTTATCGCATTAGTTATCGCACGCGCTAATACGGTACAGAGTCATCGGACCCGAGGAGTACACCGGAGTCAGAACATCCGTATCGATAGCAGCCACGAGGCCGTCGTAGTTTTTCTGGGCGTCCGGGCCGAAGTTCAGCTGGTTCTCCAGGTGAACGTACCAGTGGGCCTTGTACTCGTTCACTTCGCGGCACACCTCCGGGTTTGTACGAGCGTCCTTGAGGTTGTGCATAATCGCCGAGTACTTGGGTGAGGTCTCAAACTCGAAGTGGTATCCCGTCAGGTGACGATCCGCCAGCGCGTAAATATAGGCGCTACCGTCCCAGGGGTTATTCACGATCACATCGTCCTTCGGTACGATCTTCGGGATTTCATTAATGACGTTCATCTCGTCCTGATTCAACACCACAGAGGTCGGGGTCAGGCGGTATTCACGAGAGACCGCCTGGGTCGTCTCCTGCACCGAAGGAACACGCGAAGAAAGACCAGCAACTACCAGTACCAGGATCATCGCGACACCCATGCCGATGGTCGCAACCTTCAAGCGTGCCGGGCGTGGTGCTCGGCGCGCAACCCAGGTAAGCAGACCTTCTACGAAGCCACCCAAGCCGATACCAGCTAGGATCACTGAGGGGAATACCACCAGAGCCGCCAGGCGGAAGTGGTCGGTGTACCAGGGGCCCACCATCAGCAGGCGGAACTCACCGCGCGGCACCGAGGCGGATACAATCCACAGGTAACCAATCAGCCCCCAGCTGGCAATCAGCCACAGGTTACGGCGCTTGTACAGCAGGTACCCCACACCCCACAGAACCAGGAAACCCGCCAAGTAGGAGGGATTAAACTTATCACCCAGCTGATTACCATTCTCCAGGCCCAGGAAGAGGAACTGATAGAGGGCCTCACCCTCGGTCAGAATCGGCGACCAAGTATTACTTGCAAACTCAGCGGGACGTAATACACGCCAGGCCCCTACACAACCAGCCAGGAAAGCCAGTAGCAGGATGGAACCCACCCATTTCTGTCGAGCAATCAACTCATGCGAACGCAGGACCTGCGCCACACCAGCCAGTAGCAGGGGTACAGCAAAGGCTGCGGCAGAAACCACCGCATTCGGATGCACCAGCGCCAGACCCGCAAGACCCACCAGGGAGGCTAAACCCAGCGATAGGGATGCCGAATACTCGCGGCGTACCATCACCTGTACCAGGTACACCATGAGTGCCACAAATGAAGGTAGCAGGGCATAGCCCAGCAGGTTCGGGAAAAGCACACCCCAGCGCAGTAGCAGGCCCGGGAAAGCCGCAAAACCGCAAATCATCGCCGGAATAGCTAGGGCCTGCAGGCGGCGCAGCTTCGGGATGCTCAGGCTCAGCGCCACCAGCGAGCAGGGCCACAAAATGCCGGAAGCCAGTAGCACGGTCACAATGGTGGCGGTCGCAATACTCGTACCCGTGGTGCTATAAATCAGGGACACAAAATCGTGCCAACCCGCCGGGTAAAACGTCGGCTCCTGGTTCGCAGCAGCGACTGCTCCAAGGGTCAGGCTGGAGGCATCGCCGTGCTCCTGAATCCAGCGAATCGCATTCATATGGAAGGAATTATCCAGGCTCTGCGAGAACGCCTCCGGACCATACACCATGTCCTCGGTCATATGCGTCACCAGGAACCCGCCCAGCACCGCACCCATCACGGGCCAGGTCACCGGAACATCGTTACCCGGCCAAGCCGCAGAGGTCAGGGCAGGCCAGCGGCGGCCCACCAGCCACATGAGACCAGCAGCCACAGCCACCATCACGGCAGCGACCGGCACAAAAGAAATCAGGCTCCACGGAATGCCGGTCTTACCCAGCACAATCGCAGAGACAGCCACCAGGGCAAAAGTCAGCAGCGGCGCATAAAAAACACGCAGACGCACAGGAACACGCAACGCCCAGCCCATCGCATAGCCGGGACCAAAAGCCAACACGACCGCAAAAAGTAGCAGCGGAATAGTTGCCAACCAGCTCATTAACCCTCTTCTCCCCACAGTTCACGCACCGAAAAACCCCTCAAATACGGGGCGCGGTGCGCTTTCGCGTACCAAGCAAGGATACCCTAGAGCCCTCTTCACCCCCGCAAAACCCCCAGAAGAGAGAGGGATAGCACCTCAATCATGTGTTGCAGGGCGCTGGTTGGGCTGTCTGTGTGAAGCTCCCATATGACGAAGAATATGACGTAATATTTCACGCCCTACGTCATGAAAGGTGCACCTAAGAAACATAGGGCAATAAATAAGGTGTTCAGCACCCATTAGCTTTACTCTGAAACATATCTCCCCTTAACAAAGGGTCGCCCAACGCATACACATCTGGACGACCCCTCAAACGCAGCCGCAGAAGAAAGGGTCGATCATGACCGAAACCATTGCAGCACAGGCACCCATCGCCGACACCTCCGAGCAGTTCAAGCTCGCCTTCGGCCACCAGCCCGCCGGCGTTGCCATCATCACCGCCACCGACGAAAACGGCGAACCCGCAGGCTTCACCGCCTCCTCGCTGACCTCCGTCGCCGCAGAACCGCCCATCATCGCCTTCTCCCTCAAGGCAAACAGCGGCTCCGCAGCAAAGATCGCGGCTGCTTCCTCCTTCCTCGTGCACATGCTCGACGCTGAGAATGTCACCCTCGCGAAGAACTTCGCAACCCACGACTACCCCCGCTTTGAGGACCCCAGCACCTGGGAATTCGTCCACACCGGTGAGCCCCTCGTCCACGGCGTGCGCCGCGTACTGCGCGCAACCCCGCTCAGCCGCGTTGAGGCAGGCCCCGCACTCGTCTTCACCGCGCAGGTTGAAGAGTTCATCCGCAACGACTGCGAAGGCACCCCGCTGGTCTACCACTCGCGCAACTTCCACGCGCTGGGCGACCACTCCAACGTGAACAACTACAGCATCTAACCCCGCGCAGGGGTCACGGGGCGGTATTCGACGACCATGAGGCGACGAATGCCGCCCCGCGGCGTACCCTGAACATAACAGCGCACGCGGCACATGACAGCGCACAGCATTACATTGCAGAAGGAATAGTTATGACGGCTCAGACCACCCAGCCCGCTTCCCTCCCCTGGCTCGAAAAGCTCATCGCGATTCCCACCATCTCCGGCAGCTCCAACCTGGAACTCATTGAGCTCATCGAAGCCGAGTTCGCCCGCTACGGTTACAGCGGCGTGCGCACCTACAACGAGGACGGCACCCGCGCCAACCTGCTGGTCACCGTCCCCGCAGCGGACGGCACCACCCGCGGCGGTGTTATTCTCTCCGGCCACACGGACGTCGTGCCCGTCGCCGGTCAGGACTGGGACGCCGACCCGTTCACCCTGCGCGTGGAGGGTACCCGCGCCTACGGCCGCGGTGTCTGCGATATGAAGGGCTTCCTCGCAGTCGCCCTCTGGCTGCTGCCGCGCGTTGCCGAGGCGAAGCTGCGCACTCCCCTGCACTTCGCGTTCTCCTACGACGAGGAAATCGGCTGCGTCGGTGCACCCTCCCTCATCGAGGAGTTCGTGGCGCGCGACCTCGCCCCCGACTACGCGATTGTGGGTGAGCCCTCCAGCATGCGCATCATCGACGCGCACAAGGGCGCGCACCGCGGCCGCGTCACCTTCACCGGCGTGCCCAAGCACGGTTCCCTCGCCACCCACGGCGTGAACGCGGTTGCTGCCGCTGGCGAGTTCATCACCTTCTTCACCGATATGGCGGACCAGTGGGAAGAAGAAGGTCCCTACGACGAGTCGTTCATCATCCCCCACTCCACCGGTAGCGTGAACCTGGCAAACGGCGGCCTGCAGTACAACATCGTCGCCGAGCAGGCGGTCGTGGAGTACGATGTGCGCACCCTGCCGCAGGTGACTACCGAGTCCTTCGTGGAGCGCATTGACCGCGAGATTTCCGAGGTGATTCTGCCCGATCTGCAGGCACGCGCCGCACGCGCGGAGAAGCTGACCGGCGCGGAGCCCGGTAGCCTCACCTCCCGCGTGGGTGTGAAGCATGAACTGCTCGCCGCCGTGCCTGGCCTCGGTACCGAAGACGATGCGCCCATCGTGCGCCTCGCCCACGAGTGGCTCGGCACCAACGACGCACCGCAGAAGGTCACCTACGGCACCGAAGCGGGCCAGTTCCAGCGCGCCGGCGTGCAGAGCATCATCTGCGGCCCCGGCGATATTGCGCAGGCGCACTCCCCGAACGAGTGGATTGAACTGGAGCAGCTGAGCGAATGTGAGCGCTTCTTCGAGGCGATTCTCGACTGGGCGAGCGCCAAGTAGCAGCCACATAGCAACCGTGTAGCGGCGTAGAACCCAGACCATGGCGGCTCATAAGAGCCGCACAAAAATTACAGAAAATGCCCGGGTACCTCATGCGGTGCCCGGGCATTTTTTGTGCTGATGGCGGGTAGTGAAGGTGGGGATTCAAGTGTTGGTTGAGCCATGGATTTAACGATCGGTTGAACTGTGGGTTTAAGTATGGGTTTATGGAATGAGTCCAAGGTGTGGACTATGCCTGTTTTTCCCCTCATCCACCACATTTATTTTTAAACGAAAAACCCGAAAAACCGCTTATGTCTAAGGGTGAAATAACACAAAAGTATTGTCTTCCAGGGGTATTCAAGGTTCCATAGATGCCAAAGGTTAAACACGCCACCCAGGCGACATAACCCACACAAAACCACACCTCCCTCACGCTCGGCACTGCGCACCCGACCGAATCCCGGTTTACCACCCGCAGTTCACTACCTGAAGGACACCCCGTGTACACCATCAGCCCCTACCTCGCCGAATTCCTCGGCACGCTCATCATGTGCACCATCGGCTGCGGCGTCATCGCCAACGTCGAACTTCGCCGGTCCAAAGGCCACGGCGACAACTTCTTCACCATCGCCTTCGGCTGGGGTTTCGCCGTCACCTTCGGCGTCTACGCCTCCCACGCCTACTCCGGCGGCCACCTCAACCCCGCTGTGTCTATCGGCCTGGCAGCGTTCGGCGAGTTCTCCTGGGAGAAGGTCCCCGGCTACATCATCGCCCAGGTACTCGGCGCAATGGTCGGCGCCGGACTGGTCTACCTCAACTACCTGCCGCACTGGAAAGCAACCGCCGACAAGAAGATTAAGCTCGGCGTTTTCGGCACCGTCCCCGCTATTCACAACTACTTCACCAACGCCCTCTCCGAAATGATCGGCACGTTCATGCTGGTCTTCTCGGCACTGTACACCGGCGTGAACTTCAAGCCGTCCATCAGCGGCGGTGTGGAACTCTCCCTCAACCTCAACGACGTGCTCAAGCCCCTCGCCTTCGGCTTCATGGTCACCGTACTCGTCATCGGCCTGGGCGGTCAGACCGGCTACGCCCTGAACCCCGCCCGTGACTTCGGTCCGCGCCTCATGCACGCCCTGCTGCCCATCCACGATAAGGGCTCCTCGCGCTGGTTCTACGCGTGGGTTCCGATCTGCGGCCCGATTGCCGGCGGTTTCATGGGTGGCGCATTCTTCAAGCTCTACTACGAGGGTCAGGTCAGCCCGTGGCTGTTCGTCTCTAGCGCCCTGGCGATTGTGGTTCTGCTCTTCGCGTGGTGGGCTAATAGCCACCTGTACCGTGCACCCAGCTCCGAGGTTATCCCCGAGTTTGAGGATACCCACGCTACCGCGGCGGCACGCGCGGCAACCTACACGCCGACCGGTTCCATGCCGATTCTGCTGCCCGAAGAGGTGAAGGGCAACCGTAGCACCCGCGTCGTCAACCAGGTGATTGAGGACGACTAGTCTTCCCGCCCGAGAACTTCCCTGTCTAGGGTTTCATCTAAAAACGGCGAACCCCTCATTTTCATAACCTGCACAATATCGGTCAGGTTATGAAAATGAGGGGTTCGTTGCGTCTACCTCACGGAAAAGCTTCGGAGGTGATGATGAGAAGTGCACCTTAAAAAGGTCCCAGCTTAGGCTTCAGCGTGGACATCATTCACCTCCAGCTGCCCAAAGAGAACCTCCATAGGACGCGACCGCACAGTCTGCACGAAGCCGTCCTGCGAGTTCCAAGCCTCAGGAGATAGCCGCTTCACGTTTACCTCATAGCCAAGCTTCTGCTCAGCATCATCGATAGCCTCATACAGCTTCTGCCGTGAAGGGGAGCCCACAACCAGCACATCAATATCGTTCGGCACGTGCCCAGCCACCCCAGAACGACGGCTAGCCCACGAGCCATAAATAGCGGCACCCTCAATATTGGAAACACCCTGCAAAGTATCCCGGAGCACCGGAACAGGACCATAAGTTACCAGAATCAACTGACGCATCGCCTGGCCCACCGGATTATCAACCTTGGCTTGCACCATACGGGTCCTACCAACATTCTGGACAGCCACCAAACCGGACTGTTCCAGACGATTCACCTCTCGGGAAACAGTCGGCAATGATGCACGTGTCGCATCAGCAATCTGTGACACCGTGTATTGCTGCTCAGGGTGAGAGAACAACAATGCCATCACTTCACCCTGCAGGTCGCTACGCAAGATAGGAAGGAGGCTAGGAGCAGATGTTTTCATAACATGAATTATATCAATCATGTTATGAAAACGTCTGGCGATCCGAGAATCTACTAGGCGGCGGTAGCCATTGCCAGCGCCCGGTCATGCTTAGCCGCGCGACGCTTCTGAATCGCGCGCACCACCCAGATGCAGACCGCACCGAGAACCGCGCCAGCAGTGTTATTCACAATGTCATCCACATCGAAAGTGCGGTAGGTGAAGCCCGCCAGGCCCCAGTTACCGGTCAACTGGCTCAACTCAATGAAGCTCGACAGCGCGAAGCCACTCAGCGCCGTGGCGCGCAGACCCCAGCGCAGGCAGCCCGCAGTAAAGAAGCCCAAGGGGATAAACATGGCGATATTGAAGAAGAGCTGCGCATACACGGTCGTTGCGAAGCGGCGCAGACCCATGCCGGCAGTCAGATCCCACGCCTGCTGCCAGCTCCAGCCCACATAGAAACGCGGGTAGTACAGCTCGGGGTTCGTGACGCTATTGGAAGAGCCAATCGGGGTCAGCGTCAGAGAAAGAATAGAAGCAAGGAACAGCGCAAAGGACGCGGTCAACAGGTACTGGCGGATGCTGTGCGCTCGACCGGTCTTCTTGGCGCGCAGGCGCATACCAATGAACCCGATGATAGAGAGTGCGACAGTAAGCGCCGCAATCTCGATGGCGAAGGTGCCAATCATGTGTTTACTGAGCAGTTCCTGCATGCCGTGTGTTCCTTAGGTCGTGAGAGTGAGTTATATGAACTCCACCTGCATATATGCCTGTTCTAACATATATTCTTGGTGGTATATAGCGGGTTACCGTTCATACCCGCCGCATATCGTTCACCACCAGTGTAAAAGACCGCTCTATGGCTCGCCCTAGGCGAAACTGTGAAAAAGCTGTACACACACCCACACACACCATGAGAACCACCACAGCTGGCGCGGTCAGTACAGAACATCCGGCGGGAACACCGGCGCAATATACCGACCAAACAGCAACACAAACAGCAACGCACCCGCCAGAGCTGCCACCATCGCACCCACAACCTGCACCAGCCACAGCATCAGGAACTTCACCATCTTGCCCTCAGAGCGGGCGGTCAGCGCCTCCACCATGGCGGTCGAAAACGTCGTAAACCCACCCAGCAGACCGGTCGTAATCACCGTGCACCAGAACGCCACCTGATCCGTGGCGTTATAGTGCACCCCCAGCGCGCGAGGATTAGACACCGGCATAATCAGCAGGCCGTACAGGAACGAGCCCACCAGGTTAATCACGAACACCGGGCTAATAATCGACGACTCCGTACGCAGGCGAGGCGACATCGCCTTATCCAAGAAGAAACGGGTCATCGCACCCAAACCGCCGCACAGGAAAACCATCAGAGCGAAAAACATTAGCGGCCCTCCTCAACATCACGGGCGGGCACCAAGCGGGACGCCACAAAACGACCCGTCAGCATGCCCGCCGCGGCGGCAACCAAACCACCCACCAGCAGCACCGCCACAGCCAGCATCATATATTGAGCATGCACCGTGTACGGCAGAAAAATCGTCTGCGCCAAAACCGCCGCAATCGACGAATACGTCGTATAGCCGCCCATCATGCCAGCACCAAAAAGCAGACGGAACGAATGAATCCGCTCCTCACCGTCACGGCGCGCGTAGGCGTTCCACACCATCGTCAGCAGGCCCAGCGTAAACGAACCCAGCAGGTTCGCCACCAGCACGCCGCCGGGAGTGTACACGCGGCACAGCGCACCCGTACCGCCTCCCAAAAAGACAAGAAAAGGGGCAGGCACACGGCTCAGAACGCCTCCTATCCACTGTCGGATACTCGCGCGGTTCCTCATCGCCGTGCACCTGCCCTTTCATCTCGTATTAGTCTTCAGAGTGCGCCGTGGCGCACAAACGCACACTAATACTTTACTCTGACCCGAGCTTGCCACCCGAGTCGGCGGCAGCAGACTCACGCTCGTGCTGAATATTCTCGCTCATCTTCTCACTCAGCGCGGCGCCCTCAACATCCATATTCGGAGTGAGGCGATCCAGCCACTTAGGCATCCACCACGCCTTATCGCCCAGCAGAGCCATAATCGCCGGGGTCAGCGTCATGCGCACAATGAACGCATCCACGAGCACACCGAACGCCAGACCGAAGCCCATCGGGCGGATCATTGTCGAATCAGCGAAGATGAAGCCACCAAACACTGAAATCATGATGATCGCGGCAGCCACCACCACACGCACCGCATGGTTGTAGCCGCTCACAATGGCGGTCGCCGCATCCTTGCCGTGCACGTACGCTTCACGCATGCCGGTCACCAGGAACATCTGGTAATCCATCGCAAGACCGAAAAGAATACCGATGAGCAGGGTCGGCAAGAAGGACAACACCGGACCCGGATGGTCCACGCCAAAGAGGGAGCTCATAAAGCCCAACTGGTAAATCGACACCACGGCGCCGAAGCTCGCCAGCACCGAGAAGAGGAAGCCCACCGAGGCAACCAGCGGAACCATAATCGAACGGAACACCAGGATCAGCACCAGGAAGGACAGCCCCATCACCACGCCCAGGTACAGGGGCAGCTTCTGCGCGAGCACCTCGGAGACGTCAATATTGCCGCTGGTCTGACCCGCAATGCCGAGAGACACCTCAGAGCCCTGAACCGGAACGGTCACGGCTCGCAGCTCGTGGACAAGCTCTTCAGTCTCCACAGAACTTGCACTGTGGGCAGGAATCACCTGGAAAATCATCAGGGTACGGTCATCGGTCATACCGCCGGGAACCACAGCCTGCACGTTCGCGCCGCCGCGCTCCTTCACCGCAGAGACGATATCAATCTGTGCCTGCTGAGCCTGCTCCTCGCTCATGTTCGCGGGCGTGTGCGCGACCGCAACCAGCGGGGCGCTCATGCCCTCACCGAACTTGTCCTTGACCAGCGCATACGACTTGTACGCGGCGCTATCGGAGGGGTAGTTTGAGGCGTCCGGCAGACCCAGGCGCATCTGAGACATAGGGGCGGCAACCGCCAGCAGCGCCAGCGTACCGGCCACCAGGGTCAGTAGCGGACGCGCCAGCACGAGGCGCAACCAGCCGTTCGGTTTCTCGGTGCGTTCGGCATCCTGCGCGCGGCGTTCCGCAATCTTCTGCGGGGTATCGATGGAAGCCCACAGCTTCTTCGACATGATTTTGGTACCCGCCAGGGACAGCACCGCCGGGGTGAGCGTCACCGCGATCAGGGCGGCAACAACCACGCAGAACGCGGCGGCATTACCCATCACGCCCAGGAAGGGAATACCGGTCACGTTCAGCGCCACGAGCGCAATAATCACGGTACTCGCCGCAAAAATCACGGCGTTACCGCTCGTGCCGTTCGCCAGAGCAATCGCCTGGACCTTCGGCATGCCATCCAGCAGGTTCGTGCGGTAGCGGTTCAGAATGAACAGCGAATAGTCGATACCGACCGCCAGACCAAGCATCAGACCCAGGGTGTAGGCGGTAGAACTCATCTCCACGACGGAGGAAAGCGAAAGCGTGCCGAGCACACCCACCACCACGCCCACCAGAGACATGAGAATCGGCAGGCCGGCAGCAACGAGAGTACCGAGCATAACCATGAGCACGATGAAGGCGATGACCATACCCGCAACCTCACCGGTGTGCGAGCCGCCGCCAAGCGCGGATTCACTCAGGTTCGCGTCGAACTGGACGGTCGCCCCGTGCAGGTTCGCCGACTCGAGATCGGACATGACCTTCTGCAATTCGGCGGACGGCACCTCGTAAATCTTCTTCTTAAACGAGACAGTCGCAATCGCCGTGGACTGATCCTCAGAGACCATACGGTAGCCGGCGGTGAAGTCGTAGAGCTTCTGCTGACGCTCCAGCTGCTCACGCTGTGCAGGCAGGTCACTCTCGGTCTTCTGAAGCTGGTTGCGCTGCTCGTCCAGCTTCTTCTTGCCCTCAGCCAGCTCGTCCTTCTTGGAGGCGATTTCTGCGCGACCCGCGTCAACCTGCTTCTGACTCTCGGCGAGAGTGTCGCGCTGCTGATTGAGCGCGTTCTGCTGCTCGGTCAGCTGCGCCTGCTGGGTGTTGAGCTGCTCCATCATGGCGGCGGGTGAGCCTGCCGCCTCCGCCTGGGCGTAGCCGTCCTTCAGCTGTGCCTGCGCATCGTCCAACTGCTTCTGCGCGTCGTCCAGCTGCTTTCGACCTGCGGTAATCTGCTCCTGCGAGTCGTCGAGCTTCTTCTCGTTGTCGGCAATCTGCTTCATGCCGCCCTCAAGCTGCGAGGTGGCGGCATTCAGCTGCTTTTTGCCGTCCTCGATCTGGGAGGGGGCGGCGTCAATCTTGGCGTGCGCCTCGTCGAGCTGGGTTTTCGCTTCTGCAAGCTTGGAGGTGGTGGTGAACGGGTCGGTGACCGCATCCACGGAGGGCACCTCGCTGGGCAGTGCGCTCAGTGCGGCGGAGAATGCCTGCTTCTGTTCTTCGGTGAGGGCGGTGCCGTCGCCGGTGGTGATAATGATCTGGCCGGAGCCGCGGTTGGCGCTCGGGAAGCGCTGTGCGAGCTCGTCGGAGAGCTGCTGGGTCTGCGTTCCGGGCATGGTGAAGGTGTTGCTGAGCTTGCCGTGGAACGCGGTGTAGGCACCCGCTACACCGGCAATGATGAGTACCCAGGCAAGGATGACAGCCCAGGCACGGCGGGCGGCGGCTTCACCGATGCGGTAGAGCCATGTAGCCATGAATTATTCCTTTGAAGTTGAGTGAGTGAAGAGTTTGGTGCGTTGGGTGCGTGTGAATACGGTGGTTGCCCTGTACTGCGATTGCTGTGCCCTGTTTTTGGGCAAAAAACACCCCGCTTCGGGCACCTGCAGGTGAGGTGCCCGAAGCGAGAGTTTTTGAGCGTGAACGCTTTGGGGCTTAGCTTGCGAATTCGCCCTGGACCAGACGGCCCAGGTAGTCGAGTGCCTCGAGTACGCACTGGCGCATCGCTTCGATGGCGAGTGCTTCGGGGTGGGTGCCTTCGGGGGCTTCCGCTGCGACCTTGGCGGTTACTTCTTCGGCGCGGGTGAGGTAGTAGTAGACGCCTTCACCGATGGTTTCGGAGAGGTTGGAGGCGAAGACTGCCACGCGCAGGTAGGGCAGGTCGGGGTATGCCTCGAGGTACTGCTCGAGGAAGATGTCGTAGGTGCGCTCGAGGATGACGTGCGAGTATTCCTCGAACTTTGCGGGGCTGTCCATTTCGAGGGCGTAGAGCAGGTGTGCGAAGGGTGCGATGTACTCTTCGAGGGTGTTGCTCATGAAGACGTTGCGGGCGATGGAGAGCATTTCGGCTTCCATGCTTGCGTTTTCGCCGGAGATGCTGAAGTCGCATTCTTCGAAGATGCGGTTGAAGTACTGGTTCATGCGGGTGACCAGCACGTCGTCTACGGAGGCGAAGTGGTTGAAGATGGTGCGGCGGGAGACGCCGGCGCGTTCTGCGAGTGCTTCTGCGTTGAGGGCGCCGTAGCCGCCCTCGAGGATGAGGGATTCTGCTGCCTCAACGATTGCGATGCGGTTCTCTGCCTTGCGGGCGGAACGCTTGTCCGTGATGTTTGCGGGGGATTCAACAAGATTAGCCATGTTTTTTACAATACGCGCATTGTTTCACCGAGGGTAACTATTTTGGGGTTAGATTGACCACATATTTGCACTCAAGGCAATAAACTTGAAGTGCAGATTTAATCTTTACTCAACAAGCAATTTAGTGTTTTAGCACGTCAGGGCGCTATAACACCCCAAAAACGCGCACCAAGGGGCGGGGTATGCACAACACACCCCACCCCCTCGAGCACTCACCCGGCTACCCGCTCAGCGAGCCGCTCAGCAAGCCACCGAGCAGGCGCATTAGGCGCGCGCCGCCTCCAAAGGCAGACGCACCGTAAAGACCGTATGCCCAGGCTGACTCTGCACCTGAATCGAACCGCCGTGCGCCTGCACAATCGCCTGCACAATTGCCAGCCCCAGACCGGTGGTTCCATCCGAACCCGAACGCGCCTTATCGGCACGGGTGAAGCGGTCAAAAATCTTCGGCAAGAAGTCCGGGGCAATACCCGGGCCATTATCGGTCACGGTCACCACGGCTTCACGGCGTGCAGCATCCACCGACAGGCCCGCGGTGACGCGCGTACCCTCATCGGTGTGCTTGCGAGCATTCGAGAGCAGGTTCAAGATCACGCGCTGAATCTGGGAGCGATCGGCAACAACCTCAACCGGCTCGTCGGGCAGGTTCAGGTGCCATTCGTGGGTGCGCGCTGCCGCCTGCATGTCGGAGGTGCATTCAAGCACCAGCTCGGTCAGGTCAACCTGCTCCAGCTTGGGTTCGCGACCCTCGTCCAGGCGGGCAAGGGTCAGAAGATCCTCCACGAGGCGTGACATACGTTCGGTCTGCGAATCAATACGCGCCAGGGAGGACTGGCCGGATTCGCTGAGCGGCTCGGTCCAGCGGAGCATATCGGAGTACCCCTTAATGGCGGCAAGGGGCGTGCGCAGCTCGTGGGAGGCGTCCGCAATAAAGGCGCGAATCTGGTGTTCGGTGCGTTCGCGCACCTCCAGGGCGGAGTTCACGTTATCGAGCAGCTGATTGAGGGCGTAGCCTACGGCACCGACTTCAGTGCGCGGGTCGGAATCTTTCGGATCCACGCGCACCGCCGAGGAGATGGTGTGCTCTTCCAGGTCCAGGTGCGCCACATCGGTTGCCACCGCGGAGACTCGCTCCAGGGGCTTCATGGTGCCACGAATAATGTAGGAGCCCGCCACGCCGGCGCCGACCATCACGGCAATGGAACCGAGGGCTACCACAATCACGAAGATGGTGAGGGTCTGCTGTACATTGGCGAGCGGAATACCAACCACCTGGGCGTCAGCGCTGCTATTAGCCTTCGGGGTGATTTTGATGAGGTACAGGCCGGATTCCAGTTTGACCTCTCGGACTTCTTCTTTGGTGGCGTTCAGCGCCATGGTTCCGAGGGTTACCTGGTCGTTGGCGGAGAGGGTTTGTACGGTGCCGTCCTTACCGAGCTTGCTGGCGACTTCCACAGCACCTTCGGACTCGACACAGGTAATGATGGTTCCGGACGCCTGACCGGGTGCGAAAAGGGAGCTACTCTTCTGCAGGTCGCTGCAGTCCACTTCTTCTCGCTTGCCGTCTCGAGAAGTTGGCTGCACTACACGGTGGCTGGTTTCTTTGAGGTCGCTTTGTGCCTGCTGGTAGAGGGAGTTCTGCAGGGTCACGTAGGTGGACAGGCCAATAATGAGGCAGGCGATGCCGAGGGCTGCCACGAGGATTGCGATAAGACGTGAACGAAGGTGGGGTACGTACCCGAGTTCTTCCGGGGATGCTTCGGGATTCCTCATGCTCTTCCAGGCGGCGCGTAGGCGCACGAAGAAGTTCCCCGGCGAGCGCGTGGCGCCGTCTCGTGCGGGGGTACCCGCGCGCAGGGGGCGGGTTGCTTCGTTATCCAGGGAGGCGGGGTCACCGGGTGAGTAGGAGCCCACGAGCATCCTTTCTTTCTATATTCGAAATACGGAATATAACTGATATGGCGCGGTATAACCGGGTGTTATACCGCGCCATATGAAGAGCAGAGAATAAACTTAGACAGCGGGACGCAGCACGTAACCGGCACCGCGCACGGTGTGAATCATCGGTTCGCGACCCACGTCAATCTTCTTACGCAGATAGGAGATGTACAGCTCCACAATATTTGCCTGACCACCGAAATCGTAGTTCCAGACATTATCAAGAATCTGACTCTTGGAGACCACGCGCTTCGCGTTCTCCATGAGGTAGCGCAGCAGGTCGAACTGAGTCGCGGTGAGGTTAATCTGCTCGCCACCGCGGGTGACCTCACGGGTATCCTGGTTCAACACCAGGTCGCCAACGACCAACTCAGCATCGTCAATGGCGGCAACACCGGAACGCTGCACCAGGCGGTGCAGGCGAATCATGACCTCTTCCATGGAGAAGGGCTTAGTCACGTAGTCATCCGCACCTGCGGCAAGGCCCTCAATACGGTTATCCACCGAGTCCTTAGCGGTCAGGAAGAGGCAGGGAACCTCGGGGTAGAACTTACGGATACGGGAGAGCAGCTCCAGTCCGTCGAAGCCGGGCATCATAATATCCAGCACGAGCACATCGGGGCGCCAATCGCGGGCAATCGCGAGTGCGGAGGGACCGTCACCTGCGGACTGCACATCCCAGCCGATCATTTTCAGACCCATGCTGACGAGTTCTTTGAGCATCTCCTCATCGTCAACGACGAGGGCGCGGATGGGACTACCGTCCGGGTGCTCTAGCGCGGGAAGGTTCTTTGCGATTTCGGTTGCTTTGCTGCTCATGTGGTTAAGAGTATCGCGATTTAGGGTTCACGGTGGGTCGGGAGCCAGTTTTCAGCCGCAAACTTATGGAATGCTTGCCCGCGTCACAGCTGGGGCACAGTTTCGCGCCGCCCATTATCCCAACCACGCGCGTTACCCCTTCTATACGGGTTCAATCTTTCGGTAAAATTTGTAGTAGCTTAGGTGATACTCAATCGCCTTTTATTGTTTCAGTGTGCCACCCCGACACAGGCGCCCCGACACCCGCAGAGGAGGACACATGCGCATTAGCCGTATCTATAACAACAATGTTGTCCTCACGGTGGATCATTACGGCAAGGAGTCCGTGATGATTGGTCGCGGCATTGCTTTTGGTAAGCGTAAGGGTCAGCTGATTGACCCGTCTGCGGTGGAGCAGACGTTTGTGCCGGAGCAGGGCATGTCGGGTGAGCGTTTGAGCATGACTCTGTCTGAGATTCCGGCGGAGATTCTGTCGATTGCCACGCTTTTGGAGTCGAAGGTGCGCGCCGAGGGTGCACTGGAGCTGTCGAACTCATTTATTCTTCCGCTGGCTGATCACCTGCACTATGCGGTGGTTCGTGCGCGTGACGGGGTGCGGGTGCAGTATCCGCTCGCCCCGGAGGTGACTGTCCTCTACCCGCGCGAGGTGGAGTACGGCCGCACGGTTTTGGAAATGGTTCGCGAGCGCCTGCAGGTTGAACTGGACCCGAACGAGGCTATCCCCCTGGCGTTGCACCTGGTCAACGCGCAATTTGCGACGGCGGATATGTCTCAGGCATTCCGCATGACCGAGGTTTTCGCGCAGGTTTTTGAAATTATTGAGGCAAGCTACGAGCGGAAGATCGACCCGGATTCGATGAGTGCGGCACGTTTTGTGACGCACCTGCGGTACCTGTTTGTGCGGGCGAGCCGCGCCTCCGCGAATCGCGCGGAGGATGCAGATGAGGTGTCGCAGCCGAGTTTGTTGGCGGCTCTTCGTGAGGATGCACCGCGCGCCTACGCGTGTGCGCAGAAGGTTTTGTTGGTACTGCAGATGCAGCTGAAGCAGAGCCTGACTCGTGATGAGTTGACGTATTTGACGATTCATATTGCGCGTCTGGCGCGGGATATGTGGGGCATTAACGCGTAGCGCATGTTCGATAGAAAGCGACCGGGAGGGTTCCCGGTCGCTTTTTCTATGCCGCGAAATCTGCGCCTCAGAATCCCGGTGAGGGGTTCGGATGGGGAATCGGGGAGTGAAGAATCTGGGAGTGAGGATTCTAGAGGGGTGATGCCGGGCGGAACGTGGCCGTTAAAGGTGGGTTGCTATTTATATATACAACCTGTCACTAAATTGTCGTTTTCCCGGGTTTTCCTTCGCGCGTTAGCGCGTCGATTTAAATTTTGAAATGACGGTTTATAGCGGCATATTCCAGAAATACCATTCTGTGGACAGACCGCAGGAAAATGTTGGTTTTTTATAAATCCCACATCTTTTGATCCGTGCACCCATTTTTTTGTTCGGTATTTTCTTTGTAAATCATTTTCTTGCACTATCACAGTCCAAAATATCCCATAACAAGCACCTCGTCAGTCCGCTTGCAAGATGCCGTCATTCCTGAAATTTCACAAAAATAACGCATTTCTCCCCGTGTCGACAACCTTTTTTCGGTGTTCTGTTTAAATTTTTCGCACCCCGGTAATAAATACGTGTTTTGACATCAAAAACCCATATTCCAACACTTGAAAAAATGTCACCAGAACCTAAAGTGTGCATAACCAGAAAAACCCACAAAACACACAATATACGTGTTACCATCTGAGAATTATGAGGCCCCTCACGGGCCCTATACACACCATGTCACGAAAACGAGAGGACCACTATGGTCACTATCATTGTGGCGGCACACGGCGAGTCGGCTCCGGCTCTGCTGAAGACCGCCGGCATGATCCTCGGTAACTTCGAGAACGTCCACCCGGTCACGTTCCTGCCGGGTCAGGGCCCCGAAGATCTCGTCGAAGAGTACACCCGCATCGTTGAGGCGTCTGAAGCAGAAGAAACCCTGCTGCTGGTCGACCTCTTCGGCGGTAGCCCCTACAACGCCGGTGCGCAGTTCGCAGCCACCCGCGAGGGCGTCGACGTCGTCTCCGGTGTCAACGTACCGATGCTTATTGAGGTCATCTCCGGCGCAGGCCGTAAGAACGCAACCCTCAAGTCCCTGGTCGCTAAGGCGCACAAGGCTGGCACTAAGGGTATTCGCTCCTTCCAGGAGGCGAACCAGCCCGCAGCCGCCAAGCCCGCCGAGGCGAAGCCCACAGAGACCAAGGCGGTCGAGGTTCCGGCTGCTCAGCAGGTTCCCGGCGGCACCATGGACGCTATCTTCACCCGCATCGACTCCCGCCTGATTCACGGTCAGGTGGCAGGCACCTGGGTTCCGCACATCGCACCGCAGACCTTCATCGCGGCATCCGATAATGCGGCACACGATCAGCTGCGCAAGTCCCTGCTGCTGCAGGTCGCGCCGACCAGCGTGAAGACCAATGTCCTGGACATCGCTAAGGCTGGCCGCGTGTACAACAACCCCAAGTACACCGGCATGAAGACCATGTTCGTCGTGGAATCCCCCGTTGACGTGGTGCGACTGCTCGACGAAGGCGTCAAGATCAACGAAGTGAACGTTGGTGGCGTCACCTTCAAGACCGGCATGGTTCAGCTCTCGGACGCAGTGTACGCCTCCGAGGAGCACCTGGAAGCCTACCGCGAACTCATTAAGCGCGGTGTGAAGCTGACGGTGCAGCAGCTGCCCAACCACTCCCCGGTTGATTTGGAAAAGATCCTCAAGCAGAAAGGCCTGGACGCATGAGCGCCCTGACGTTTATTCTCGTTGTTCTCGTGGCGTTCATTGCGGGCGTCGCATCCGTGGTGGACGAGCGTCAGTTCCACCGCCCCCTGGTCGCTTGTACCCTGATGGGTTTTGCGCTGGGTGACCCGACTACCGGCATTATGCTCGGTGGCGCACTGGAGCTCATCGCACTGGGCTGGATGAACGTCGGTGCGGCTATGGCTCCCGACTCGGCCCTGGCATCCACCATCTCCGCTGTTGTTGTGATTCAGGGTCACCAGGACATCACCACCGGTATTGCTATTGCTGTGCCGCTGGCTGCAGCAGGTCAGGTTCTGACCATTTTCGTTCGTACCATTACGGTGTTCTTCCAGCATCAGGCGGATAATTTCGCGAAGACCGCGAACTTCCGCGGTATTGAGTTGATGCACATCAGCGGTATGGCTCTGCAGGGTCTGCGTGTGGCTATCCCGACCGCTATTGTGGCTCTGATTAGCTCCGAAGAGCTGACCCGCCTGCTGAACATGATTCCCACAGAGGTGACCGTTGGCCTGCGTATCGCCGGTGGCATGATTACCGTGGTCGGTTTCGCAATGGTCATCAACATGATGCGTTCGAAGGCTCTCATGCCCTTCTTCTTCCTCGGCTTCATTGCCGCCGCCGCTATCCCGGCAACCCAGTCGATTTCGATTGCTGGCACCGAAGGCGCGAAGGACCTCGTCGCAACCCTGTCCGGTCAGGCACAGTTCAACCTGGTTGCTATCGGTATTGTGGGCGCCTGCCTGGGTCTGCTGTACACCCAGCTGACCCCGCTCTTCCATAAGAGCGAGGCACCCGCCGTAGCACCGGCAGCCGTAGCAAACGACCTCGATAACGAGCTCGAGTAAGGAGCATCATCATGACTGAGAACAAGAACGTCGAGCTCGTTGAAGTTCCCGAGCTCACCCAGCGCGACAAGGTCGAAACCTACTTCCGCTCCACTTTTCTGCTTGGTTCGTTTAACTTCGAGCGTATGCAGTCCATCGGTTTCGCGGTTTCCATGATTCCGGCGATTAAGCGCTTCTACACCAAGAAGGAAGACCAGGCGGAGGCGCTGACCCGCCACCTGGAGTTCTTCAACACCCAGCCGTGGGTTGCATCCTCGATTATGGGCGTGACCGCTGCGATGGAGCGTGAGAAGGCAGCCGGTAAGGACATCGACGAAGCCGCCATCACCAACGTTAAGGTGGGCCTGATGGGCCCACTGGCCGGCGTGGGCGACCCGATTTTCTGGGGTACCGCACGTATTGTGCTGGCGGCTCTGGGCGCATCCCTGGCGGTGACCGGCAATATTCTGGGCCCGCTGCTGTTCTTCTTCGGCATGACCGCAATTCGTTGGGCAACCCGCTGGTACGGCTTCAAGTACGGCTACGAGAAGGGCACCCAGATTGTGACCGAGGCGGGCGGCAACACCCTGCAGAAGATTACTCAGGGCGCCTCCGTGATGGGCCTGTTCGTGATGGGTGCTCTGGTGTACCGCTGGACGAGCGTGAACATTCCGTTGCCGCTGACTAGCTACACAAACCAGGCGGGCGAGACGGTAAATGTGACCGTCCAGTCCGTGCTGAACGATCTGCTGCCGGGCCTGGCCTCGCTGGGTCTGTGCTTCCTGTGCATGTGGCTTCTGAAGAAGAAGATTAACGCCATCTGGTTGATTTTCGCCCTCTTCGGCGTGGGCATCCTCGGTTCCTACCTGGGATTCCTGGCCCTCTAAAAATCTGAGGGATGAACCCTTTCACCCTTCTATGAGAGCGTGAGATTCAGGGGCTATATCTCAAGTGGCGGAGGTGCGGTCGGTACACTTAAAAGTACCGGCGGCACCCCCGTTTTTCATGGGCGTTTTCTATCGGTTGCGGCGCACAATTCGCGGCAATGCAGCCCTCCCGCGAAGGAGTTTCTATGACCAAATTGATGGCTTTCGATCTTGACGGCACGATCCTGTTTAACCGTGCCGTGGAGCCTGCCACTGAGCAGGCGATTGCCCGCTGGCAGGCGGAGGGTAACCTGGCGGTCTCGTGCACGGGCAAGAGCATTTTTGCCACGCAACTGGCGTTGAACCCGACCGCCATCCGCTTTGATTACCACGTGCTGTACACGGGTGCGGTGATTACTGACCGGCAGTACCGGGTGATTTACCATCAGCCTCTTCCGGTGAGTGTTGTGCAGGCGTGCTACGAGCATTTCAGCACCGTGGACGGCGTGGCTCTGTTCGCGACGACTCTGGATAACGATTACAGCCTCTGCGACCGGGTGGGCTCCTCGACGAATATCCTGCCGGAGTTCACTCCCCTGCCGGCTGATGACCTACAGAACCACGAGTACGTGGGTGTACCCCTGTGGATTCCGGATGCTCAGGTTCGCGAGGCGGCGTACACCTGGATTCTAGAGCGTTTTGGTAATTCGGTGGACTGCCACAAGAACCAGGATTTCCTGGATATTGTGCCGCCCGCCTGCACAAAGGGCACCGGTCTGCAGCATCTGGTGGAGTACCTGCAGTCGGAGCATCCGGGTAGCTCCTATGAGGTGCATACGATTGGAGATTCGTGGAACGATATCGACATGCACCGCTACGCTGACCGTTCGGCGTCGTTCTGCTACTCCCCCGATGAGGTTAAGGCTGTCACCACCGATTGTGTGGATAAGGCGTACGAGTTTATTGAGGCTTCCCTGTAGAAGCTGCCGAGGTGGCGTTTAGGTGCGGCGAGCGCCCGTCTGCCAGCCGCTTCCGCGTACTCGCCGCTTCTCTCACGCGCACTCACCGCCTACTCCCCCGTTTCACGTGAAACGTCCGCTTTCCCGTTACTCCCCGTGTATCCCCGTGAGGTTTCTATGTGCCCCGCTCAACCCCCAAAGAACCAGCCCGGCAAGAATCAGTCCCAGAAGAACCAGTCCCAGAAGAACCAGCAGGCCGAGCCTGCTCAGTCCTACGACCCGTCCAGCTTCTCCGACACCTTCCGCGCTATGGCGCGTGAATCGCTCGTGAAGAACCAGAAGAGCCGCCCGGACTCCCCCATCGTCTCCATTTCCCCGGTGCTGATTGTTTTGGGCGCCATTGCGGCGGCGCTGTACGGGCTGTGGCAGAGCTGGGCGTGTCTCATCCCGCTGGTGCTGATTCTGGTGCTCATGTGGGTTCGCTACACGATGCAGCGTCAGGCGCTCAACGATTTTGCGGAGCTGGAGGCGGCACGCACCGCATGGAAAAAGACCCGCGACCGCCAGTACCTGAAGCTGATGGCGGCGCAGTCGACGCGCATCCTGGATGAGAATAAGGCGCTGACCAAGCAGGCTCGCGCGCACGTGCAAGAGTACGCGGATTTCGCGGCACAGAAGCTGGGCACTCAGCGCTAAAGACCCCGCTGCGCTCGCTCGCCCCTCCCAAAAAGTATTCGACGAGCGTTAGTCGAGGTGAGTGTTCAGGCACCCAAAAGACCGTAACCACTCCCCTGTACGGGGGGCGGTTACGGTCTTTTATTTACGTCAGATACCCTCTGCGGGGGTCTTTTACGTCTTAGGGGTTACACCCTAGTTGGTCTTCTGTGCGGGTGCTTCAGCAGGCTCTTCTGCGGCTTCCTCGACGGACTCCGCAGATCCTTCGTCTGCGCTGTCAGTAGCCGGAGCCTCGTCCAATCGCTGCACCACAGCGGGGCGGTCATCAAAGCCGCGGCGGGTGCCTCGGGCAGCCTTCGCCTCCATGGTGTACAGCTGCTCGCGATTCGTCAGCACCACCAGGGTCATGGCGTTCAGGCAGACACCCACAATGCACAGAATCCAGCCGATCAGCATGAACCGACCACCGGAAAGCACCGCGCCGGAAAGCATCAGGGCAACAGAAACCAGGTACGCCGGGGAAAGCAAAAACTTCGTATTCACTACCGACCTACCTAGCGTGCGTTGGAGCGGGGCTTGGGGGTACGACCCGAACGGGGACGCGAGGGCAGAACGCTCATACGGCCGGGGGCACGATCAACAATCGGCTGAGATTCGGTGGGCTCTTCCTCGCGGACCTCTGCAGTTTCAGCGGGCGCGGTCGCTTCAACAGCCTCAGCGGGAGCTACTTCCTGCTCAGCCTGCGCCACTACCTCGTGCTCGCCCGCCTCCTGCTCGACTACCTCATGCTCAGCAGCTTCACGCTCTTCACGGCGGTGCTCCGAGCGCTCGCGGATGCGGTTCTCCACAGAGGACTCGAAGCCGTCCAGGTTGGCAACCAGTGCGGGGGTCGGGTTACCCTTCGCCTTACCCACGGACAGCACGAAGGCAAGGACGTTCAGACCCAGCGCAAGAATCAGAAGAATCCAGCCGAGCCACAGGAGCCAGGGGCTGGAGGTTCCGATCAAGAGCGCGCCGCAAAAAATCACGCCGAGGGAGGTCAGGTACGCAGGCGAAAGAGTCTTGAAATCCATGTCTACTTTCAATGTGTTCGTGAGTTTGAGAGAGCTAACGTTCGGTTCTCATTTTAGGTGATAGTTGAGGCTTAATCTGCTTCTGCCCCTGTCTATCGCCTGTGAGCTAAAGACCAGCGGGCTTTACTCGGTGGCGTAGGCAGGGGCAGAAACGTAGTGTTCGCGCACGGGCGTACCGGCTAGGACTTGGGGGTTACCTCGTTAGTGACCAGGGGCGAGGCGGGCGCGTTCTCCACCACGGGGATTGCGCGGGTGCTCAGGGTGCCCTGGTGCTTCTTCCAGAGGTTGTAGCGTTCCATGGCGACCGCGCCGGCGGTCATGGCGGGCAGAATGAACATGCCGGAGGAGCGGATGCTTTCAGCCTGCGCCAGGATGTCCAGCTTACGCACCACGCGGGTCACGTCGTGGGAGTCGTAGCGGTCCTGCGCCGCAATGACCTCATTCTGCGCGGCGACGAGGGCGGCGTCGCGCAGGCGTACAAAGTCGTTCCTCTTGTCCTTAAGTTTCTCCATGTACTGCTTGTATTCTTCGGGCAGTGCCTCACTAATTTCGTCTCGGCGGGTAATGGCGGAGCACATTTCCTTCACGCGAGCGTAGGTTTCCGGGTCGGTGGTTGCCTTCGCTTCAGCCTGTAGCGCTTCAAGGGCGGCGTCCTGCGCAATTTGGAGCAGCTCGGGTACGGCGGTTTCTTCTTCATGGTTAGCCTGCACGCCAAGGACCTTCACGAGCAGGGGCAGGGTCAGGCCGGGCAGCACGAGGGTGAAGAAGAGTACGGAGAGCATCATGACGATGGCGTCCTGGCGTACCTGTTCGGTGCCGTTGACCACGGGGATGGACAGGGCAAGAATCAGGGTCACGAGGCCTCGCATGCCGGACCAGGTCATAACGATAACTTCAGCAAAGCTTTCGGGTGCACCCTCGTGGATGGGGTTCTTGCGTCCTGCCAGCCAGACGATGGTGAACCAGATGAGGCGCACCAGGATGGCGACCAGTGCGACCAGGGCACCGTCAGCGAAGAGGCTTGCGATACGGGAGGGGTCGGCGGTGGCGATGATACTACTTGCCTGCAGGCCGATGAGGCCGAAAGCGACACCGGTCATGAGCAGCTCAATAATCTGCCAGAAGGAGGTGGAGGAGAGGCGTTCTTCCGCTTCGAGTGCCGCCATGTATTTGGTGCTGGTGAACTGGATAGCGCCGATGACCACGGCAATAACGCCGGAGGCGTGCACGCTTTCAGCAGCGAGGTAGGCGCCGAAGGGGATCATGAGGGTCACGGCGTTGCTGGTGACCACGTCGTGGGCACGCTGGCGAACGTAGCCGCCAAGCCAGCCGAAGATATAACCAATAATGACCGCGAGGATCGAGCCGAGCACGAAGTCCTTGGCGACCGAGAGCGGCTCGATGTGGTGGCCGCTGGTCATGGAGTGGATTGCGGCGTGGAAGAGAACGATTGCGATAGCGTCGTTGAAGCTACCTTCAGTCTGCAGAGTACCGATGAGGCGGCGGGGGATGCCGACGGGCTCAGCGACTGCTTCCACGGCGACGGGGTCGGGCGGGGAGACGGCGGCACCGACGGCAAGGGCGACGGCGATGGTCATACCGGGGACCCACCACATGGCTGCGCTGGCAATTGCCAGGGCGGAGACGGTGGTGAGAAGGACCGAGTAGAGCAGTACGGATCTCCAGCGGCGGCGCAGGGTGCCCCAGGAGAATTTAACGCCGATGGCCCACAGTAGCGGCGGAAGGAAGATCGGCAGGATGATGTCGCTGTCGATAGTAAGATCCGGTCGGTTGGGGATGAAGAGCGCGGCGGTGCCGAGCAGGGTCATCATGACCGGCCAGGGGAGGTTGAGTCGATCACCGACGCTGACCATAAACACGGTCGCAATCAGGATGATGACAATAACGGAGAGGTAAAGCATTGGTCCGGTGTTGTTCCTTTCGCGCGGCTAGGGTTAGTCGGCTACGTCTTTCTACTCTACCGGAGGGGCTCATTCCGCTTTTCGGATATGGGGGTTCTGCACCGTTTATTGTGGTGTTGTTTACCTCTAAGCCTAATGCTCTTTACGGAATATAGAGTTTTCCCCTGAATATCCTTGCTTTTCAGCAGGTTATCCAGGGGAAAATTCTATATTTGGAATATATCGATTGGGGTAGTTACCTCTAGCGGATTACTTAGAGCCGCATCCACCAGCACCACAGCCACAACCGCCAGCGGAGGCTTCCTCGACAACCGGTTCAGGCTCGTCGTGACCACCGCAGCAGCCACCCTTTTCTTCCTTCGGCTCGTCGTGGCCGCCGCAGCAACCGCCACCACCGTGGGAGTGGCCGTGAGGCTCACCGGGAGCTTCAGCGGAAGAACCGCATCCGCCCGAGCCGCAACCGCAACCACCGGCGGAATGTGCCGGCTCCTCGTGGCTACCGCAGCCACCCGAGCCACAGCCACAGCCGCCACCGTCGACCGAGCCGCAGGCGGAGCCGCGTGCATCGCGGTGACCCATGAGATCCACACCCAGGTCGGAGAGGTAACGCAGGTAGCCTGCGAGGGCGTCGCGTCCACCGGTGCCGGAGATGACGATACCACCGTGGCGCAGTGCCTTGAGCACCTCGTTAACCATCGGCCACTGCTCAATGTCGTCGGTAATGGTAATGGCGCTGACCACGTGCATTGCGAGGGAAGTCAGCGAGCGCAGGGACTGTTCGTAGCCTTCGGGCAGGTGAATGACCTTGGCGGGTGCTGCCAGGCGCAGGATGGACAGCACGCGCATCAGCATCATGGGTACTGCATTTTCGGGCAGTAGTACGGTCACGCCGATGGCGGAGGATTCAGCAATACGTTCGATGGTTGCCGCGAGTTCTTCGGAATCGATATCGCGGGAGATATCCAGTACTTCGTAGGAGTCCACGGCGATGGAGCGGGTACCGAGGGCGTCGGCGAGTGCTTCATCTTCGGTGTGGATCGCAATCATGTTGCGGAATTCGTTGCGGCGCACGACGGAGGCTGCCTCGATGAGGGCGAAGTCCTGGCCTTCACCATCCACGAGGAGGGTGTGGATTTCTTCGCGGTTGAGGCCTTCGCCTGCGGTGGCGCGCTCGATTAGTTCAGAAAATGCATTGCTCATACCGAATATTAAACACCTGATTTTGGGGCGTGCGCCCGCGAGGTTTACCTGTCTTGGCGGTTTTGGGCGGTTTAAGACGTGATTTTATGCCGAGAGCGTGGGCGGCTACCTGTTCTGTGCGTGCTGGAGTGGTTTTGGTGGCAAAAGTGCTCGTGAAACGCGAACCGTTCGCTCCGGGTGAGTGAGAATCAACATTGCTTTTTGGGTTTGTGCCGCGTATTTGTGGGGTTTTTGTTTGCCGTGGGGTGCATCTTGCTCACGTTACAGATTTGAACACCCTAAAATGAAAGGGTGGTACTTTCCCGTGAAAAGATTCTAGATACCGCCTACGAGGTCTTGGCGACCTACGGTTTGGCGGACCTTTCCATGCGCCGACTCGCTCAGGAGCTTCACGTGGCTCCCGGCGCCCTGTACTACCACGTGAAGAATAAGCAGCAGCTTCTGATTCTGTTGGCGGATTACATTCTGGCTCGTGCCCCGAAGTCGATGTCTGAGGAGGCTGAGGCGAATCCGGAGGCTATTCGTGCTTCGATGATTCGCCGCGGCGATACGTTGTTCTCCCTGCTGTACCCGATTCGTGAGTGCCCTGAGGTGGTGCGTTTGAGTTTGGCTCTGCACCCGCGTGAGTTGAAGCCTGTGGTGGCTATGGCTCATGAGTTCCAGGCTCTTGGTTTGGGTCATGCGGAGGCGCTACGTCGTGCTCGTTTGTTGACCCATATTGCGTTGAGCCTGGTGGAGGAGTATCAGACTCTGCCGCTGATTTCGCCTCAGGAGGCTGTGGCGAGTGGCGATGTTCCTCTGATTGAGAATGCGTTTAACCGTTACCGCCAGGATCTGCTTTCTGCCATTGACACGATGATGGTGGTGCAGGAGCCTTATACGCAGGATGCGTAATCGCTTGGCCCTTCTGTTGGTTTATTAGTTATGTATGTTGCCCCGTGCCCCCTTGTAGGGTGCGGGGCTTTTGCGTGCGTTGGCTTTTGGCTGCCCTGCCGCACGCTGATACCGGTGCGGTTTGGCGGCTGAGTCGATGTTCGCTGGTTTTCTGCTTTAGTCTAGAGGTGACACGTGCTTGTACCCGGAGTGTATCGGGTGCGCGAAGGGTGTCGTTTATGTTTTAGTGCCCTGTTGGGCTTTATCAGAGGTGTTCCATGTCGATGACCGCTACCGCCCAGTGGGCGGCTCTTCCGGACCATAGCGCGGAGATTGCGCGTGTGCGTGAGGAGTTTATTACTGCGTATGGTTACGAGCCGGATGGTGTGTGGTCTGCGCCTGGGCGTCTGAATCTTTTGGGCGAGTACATTGATTTTTTGGGTGGCTCGTGCCTGCCGATGCCGTTGCCGTACCGCACCTATGTGGCGGGTGCGTTGCGTCGTGATGGTGTGTTGCGCGCGGCTTCTTTGCAGATGCCCGGCGACGAGCGCACGGTCGTGATTCGCGATATCCAGCCGGGTCATTTAAAGGGCTGGTTCACCTATGTGGCGGGTGTTGCGTGGGCGATGAATCAGGAGGGCGGCAGGGATATTATGCTGCCCGATGAGTTTGGTGCTGACCTGCTGATTAATTCTCGTGTTCCGGTGGGTGGCGGTTTGTCGTCTTCGGCGGCTTTGGAGTGTTCGACGGCGTTGGCGTTGTTGGAGCTCTCGTGTCCGGTGCGTGAGGAGTGCCCGCAGGCGGATGCTACCCCGGCTGATAGTGATGCTTTGCGTGCGCGTCTGGCTCAGGTGTGTATTACGGCTGAGAATAAGGTGGCTGGCGCGCATACGGGTGGCCTGGATCAGACGGCGTCGTTGCGTTCGTATCCGGAGCAGGCTCTGGTGATTGATTTCCGTGATTTTTCGATTGAGCCGGTTGCGGTGGATATTGCCCAGCATGGCCTGAGTTTTTTGGTGATCGATACGAACACTCCGCATGAGCTGACGGATGGCGGTTTTGCGGCTCGTCGTGCGGCGTCTGAGACGTGCGCTGACGCTTTGGGTCTGCGTTTTTTGCGTGATGCCCTACCGGAGGATTTGTCGTGTGCGGGTATGGATGCGCGTGCGGCAAAGGCGTGGCGTGCTGACTTGGTGGATTCTTCGGTGAATCGTGCCTTGGATGCTCTGGAGGATGCGGGTCGTCCGTGTTCGTTCCCGCGTGGTTGGGTGCGTCATGCGTTCCACGATATGACTCTGGTGGGTCGTGCGAGCTATTTGCTGCAACATGCTGATGAGCTGGGCTTTGCGGCGTTTGAGGAGGCGGGCCGCATTTTCACGGAGTCGTTTGTATCGATGCGTGATGAGTTGCGTGTTTCTCGCCCTGAGATTGATGATGCGGTGCAGGTGTGCCTGGATCGGGGCGCGTTGGGTGCCCGTATTGTGGGTGGTGGTTTTGGTGGCGCGGTGATGGCGCTGATTCCGACCTCTCAGCTGGAGGCTGCCGCGGATGCGGTGGCGACTGCGTATGCTGTGCGCGGCTATGCGGCGCCTCGTTTTTTGCCGATGGTTGCTGGTTTTGCGGCGTCTCATGATTGGGCTGCGGGCGCTGCTCCTACGGATATTCCGGTGTTGTAGGGTTGGGTGCTGAAGTCTGTCATAAATCAGCGGGGTGTCATAGGGGCGTTTTTTCGGGGTTTTGAACAATATTCATAGCTGGAAGTTTCCTGCGAGTTTCTGCAAATTTCCTCCGCTCATCCCCCGTAATAACGCGCTGATAAGCCATAATTTTTTGGTCATTGGTCAAAAGTGGCGCCACGTTTTCTGAGGGTGGTTTTTCTTGCCTTCGCGGGTATGTACACTTATCGACGGACGCAATCCGTGAGCTGTAAAGTTTCGATGCGCATAGTCCGGCATATGGATAGCATCTACACTGGGTTCTACCGTCACATACAAACCCAGCTTGCAGGTTTCGTCCACCAAAGCATCACACTCCAGTTTTCTGCCCGTCCGGGCAGACCCCTCACTTGAAGTGAGGCTTTAGAGCGCGAAAGCGCAGAAAGGAGGCCCCCATGGGCTTCGATATCAAGGGCACCGTTGAGCAGGGCCTCGACAAGGCTCAGGAAGTCATCAACGAGAAGGCTGGCAAGGAGGTCGTCACCGACGAGCACGTTGCCAAGGTTGAAGAGGTCGTGACCGAGAACGTCTCCAAGCTGACCGAGAAGTTCGGCAAGTAAGGCGACAGCCTCCTTTGGATTGGCGCCCTGCCTCGCTTCCTCATGGGGTAGGGCGCCATTTCCCTGGGTTTGCATCACAGGCTTTCACTCAACGGCTTTCACTCAACATCTCTCTCGAATAATGGGGCGTTCTGCCCCGCCTGGGTTCTTTCATTCACCGACTCACTCGGCATATTGCTCAGCTTCGGTTACCGCCTGGTAGCCTGTTTTCACTCTTCTTTTACTCTTACTCAGCACAAGTGCTCGCGCTTTCTCGCGAACTGTATACGCCCCGCATCATTGGTCCGGCAACCTTGGTGTGGGGCGTATGCCGTTAATGCGCGGGGGAAGGCTTCTGGGGCGCAGGGTGAAGGCTTCTGCGGGAGTGCTGTGCGGGTTGCCGGGGTGCGGCGCGGGCGTTCGCCCGATGAGGGCCTCTCCCCCGCACCTACGTACTCAGGCTATGCTTGATACATCAACTTATTGAGCTGCGCCCTCAGGCAGGTTTTAGCGCCTCCTGGAGACCGCGGAGCACCCTGTTTATGGAGGAACTATGTTTGAACGTCAGCAGTCCGATCAGCAGAAGGCACGCGAGGTCATGAAGGATGGCGGCGTCGTCATTTATTGGCGCCCCGGCTGCCCCTACTGCGAGGCTCTGGATTCTAAGCTGGGCGAGCTGGGCGACCACGCTACCTGGGTCAACATTTGGGAGGATCCGCAGGCTGAAGCGCACGTGAAGTCCCTCAACGACGGCAACGCAACCGTCCCCACCGTGGATACCGGCGACACCCACTTTGTGGTCGCTGACCTGGTGAGCCGCAACAAGGTGAAGAAGCTGATCCAGAACACTCTCGACGCTGGCGGCGAGGCTTAAGATGACTCGCCCGGCGCTGAACCGCGATACGACGGTCTGCATTTCCTTGTCTGGTCGCCCGTCGAATCACGGCATTAAGTTCCACAATTACCTGTACGAGAAGCACGGTCTGGATTACCTGTACAAGGCGATGACCACCACCGACATTGAGGGTGCTATCGCCGGCGTACGTGCTCTGGGTATTCGTGGCTGCTCGGTGTCTATGCCGTTTAAGCAGGCTGTTATCCCGCTGATGGACGATATGGACCACTCAGCTGCGGTTATTGGTGCGGTGAACACGATTGTGAACACTGACGGCTTCTTGAAGGCGTACAACACGGATGTGATTGCGGTGGCCTCCCTGCTGCGTTCGCATAATGTGGATCCGTCTCTGCCGTTCCTGCTGCGCGGTTCGGGCGGTATGGCTGCGGCTGTGGCTGGTGCGTTCTTTGATGCGGGCTTCTCGCAGGGCATGATTATTGCCCGTAACGAGGAGACCGGCCGCGCGCTGGCTGAGCGTTACGAGTACGCCTGGGCGCCGGAGGTGGGCAACCTGCGAGCGCCGATTCTGGTGAACGTGACCCCGATTGGCATGGCTGGCGGTGAGGAGAGCGAGGAGCTGTCCTACCCGCAGGAGGCTATTGCTGAGGCACAGGTGGTCTTTGACGTGGTGGCGATGCCCGTTGAGACTCCGCTGGTTCGTGCGGCTCGCGCGGCGGGTAAGGAAGTTATTCACGGCGGCGAGGTGATTGCTCTGCAGGCCGCTGAGCAGTTCCGCCTGTACACCGGCGTGGAGCTCACCCCCGAGGAGGTTGAGGAGGCGGAAGCTCAGGCGAACTAGGTTCGCACCCGCTGCTTCTTTGCCCCGTAAGGGGCTCGATACGTGAAAGTGCCCGGAAGGTTGATCCTTCCGGGCACTTTTTGTTGGTGCGTAGCACCGGAATTTTTTGTAATTACACACACCCTGGTATTTAAGGTTTTCCACATCTGTGGAGAAATCTGGGGAAAACTCTTACACCCGTGTAATTCACCCCGTGTAATTCGGTTGTTTTAGCCTGTATCCACAGGTTTTTAACATGTACTCACACTCGTGGAATTACACGAATGTAGTTATACACAGTGTGGAAAACTGCTGTGGATAACGTGTCTCTGCACCGGATTTCCGCGGTTTTCCAGGCTTAATACCTGCCGTTGAGCCACTGCTGCGGGCTCTGCGGCGGCGGATTCGAGGACTCGGGTTTCTTCACGAACGGGATAATCAGCAGGGTTGCTAGTGCGCCACTGACAAGACCGCCAAAGTGTCCCGCGTGAGAAATATTCGGGTGGAAGAGGCTCTGCACAACGTCAATACCCATGAGCAGAATAAAGAGGCGTGCAGTATCCTTCTGCTTCCGAAGAAGCAGAAGGACGAAGAACGCGCCGTAGAGGCCGTACACACCGCCTGATGCGCCCACGGCACCACGGTAGTAGGTGAAGAGGTACACACTGCAGCCGGCACCTACGGTAGCCGCCATATATACAAAGAGGAATTTCCACCGCCCCATCATGCGTTCGAGGGACACACCGAAGATGAAGAGGTAAATCATGTTCCACACCAGGTGCATCGGGTCAGTTTGCGAGTGCACAAACCCGTGCGTGATGAGGCGGTAGTACTCGCCGTGGTGGACACGGGGACCAGACATCATGCCGAGATTGTGTACCCAGCGGAACGGAATGATCAGCTGCAGGCCGTACACCACGACATTAATCAGGATGAGCGTGTACGTAATATGCCAGTGACGGGCGATGAAGGAACGCTTCGGGCTCGAGGCGCCTCCATTGAGGTCACGGTAGCAATCGGGGCAGACTACACCCGCATCCTGTGCCGTCTGGCATTCACCGCAGATGGTGCGGTTGCAGCGCCCGCACTGGGCGTAGCTGACGCGGTTGGGGTGGTTAACGCAGACCGTGGGGCTCTGCCCGTAGTTCATGTAGTTGGGAAAGTTCTCCACTGACCCTCCAAAGATTTTGTGCCGGATTTTCCGAAGATTTTTCACGTATTTTCAGGCTTAGTACCTGCCGTTTTGCCATTGCTGCGGACTCTGTTGCGGCGGATTCGAGGACTCGGGCTTATCCACAAGCGGGACAAACAGCAGTGTCAACAGCACACCACCGATAAAACCACCCGCGTGGCATGCGTGGGAGATATTCGACGGGGTCAGAATGCTATAGATGATGTTCGGGGCAGTAATCATGACGAACACTCGTGCGGTGTCCTTCTGCTTCATGATGATTAGCAGGGTCAAGAACGAGCCCATGAGACCGAATAGACCACCGGAGGCACCCACCACGCTCGTTCCAGGAGCCAGCACATACACGCCTAATGCACCAAAGATGATAGAGCCCAGGTACACCACAAGGAACTTCCATCGCCCAATCATGCGTTCGAGGGACACACCGTAGATGAAGAGGTTAATCATGTTCCACACCAGGTGCATCGGGTCGTTCTGCATGTGCAGAAAACCGTAGCTGATGATGCGGTAGTACTCGCCGTGCTGGACATAGGGCCACCAGATGTTGCCATGCCTAACCACCCATTCGTTGGGAATAAGCTGTTGCAGACCATACACCACGACGTTAATCAGAATGAGCGTGTACGTAATATGCCAGTGGCGCGCCAGGAACGAGCCTTTCGCCTTCGAGCTACCGCTTTTAAGTTCGCGGTAGCAATCGGGGCAGACCATGCCCACATCCAGCGCTACCTGGCATTCGCCGCAGACGGTGCGGTTGCAGCGCCCGCACTGGGCGTAGCTGACGCGGTTGGGGTGGTTAACGCAGACCGTGGGGCTCTGCCCGTAGTTCATGTAGTTGGGAAAGTTCTCCACTGAACCTCCAGGGGTGGTATGCCGGATCAACCGGGGTGGTGTGGGGGGGCATATAAGCGCAGGGACCCACCGGAAGAATCCTGGCGGGCCCCTGAACTATACGTGTTTTCTCAACACCTTCAGCAGAATGCTCGTATGAGCCTTCCGATGGGGTTTATTAGAGCTTTTCGATGTCGATCGAGGAGATGACAACGTCCTTGACCGGGCGGTCCTGGAAGCCGGTCTCAACGCCCTCAATAGCGTCAACAACCTTCTTGGATGCCTCGTCGGTAACCTCACCGAAGATGGTGTGGCGGCCGTTCAGCCAAGGGGTCTCAACGGTGGTGATGAAGAACTGAGAACCGTTGGTGCCGGGGCCTGCGTTAGCCATTGCCAGCAGGTAGGGCTTGGAGAAGGAGAGCTCGGGGTGAATCTCGTCCTTGAACTGGTAGCCGGGGCCACCAACGCCCATGCCCAGGGGGTCACCACCCTGAATCATGAAGTCCTTGATGATGCGGTGGAACACGACGTCCTTGTACAGGGGGGTGTTCATGATTTCACCGGTGCGGGGGTGCTTCCACTGACGGGAGCCGTCAGCCAGGCCGATGAAGTTCTCAACAGTCAGCGGTGCGTGGTTGCCGAAGAGCTCGACGACGATGTCACCGTAGTTAGTGTGGATAGTTGCCTTAGCAGTTGCATTAGTCATGGCTCTATTGTGGCACGGGGCGGCGCTCATTCGCCATCTAACATGTTTTTTCGCCCCGGGCGCACCGTTGGGCGGGCTTTTTGGGCGGGAATTGAATATCCTGAGAGGTGAACACTACGCGCGCGGCGGCGTTTTCTGGTCGCTGGCGCATTTCAACCGATGGAGGTCACCCCATGTTCTGCTGCAAGAAGCGTAAGGCACGCAAGGCTGCTAAGGCTCAGACTATTGTCTCTTCTCTGGCTGCTGTTGAGTCCGCGCTGGAAGGCAAGACCGCTGAGATGTTCGCTGAGAAGCTGACCGGCAACAAGAAGGCCCTGAAGAAGGCTCGTAAGGCTACCGCAAAGACTGTTCGTGCCGCTGAGAAGGAACTGGCTCGTATTGAGCGTAACGGCGGCAAGCGCCCCCGTAAGGGCCTGGCGTTCCTGGGTCTGCTGGTTGCTCTGGGTGTTGCAGGCGCCGCAGCCTACAACGCAGCTCGTCCCGTGGAGGACCCCTGGAAGAACGCATAAGCGTTCCCGTATCTTCTTCTTCTCTCAGGGGATCTAAGATAGCTTTCTGAGGCGCCGCTAGCGGCGCGAGGGAGCGCTTTATGAAAGATAGCCGCCCGCCAAGAGTTTTACTCTGGCGGGCGGCTATTGTTTGTTCTTTATGGGGGGAGGAAAGGGGAGAGAGGAGGCGCTACAGATGCTACAGGTAGAGCGCTGAATCTCCCCGTGCATATACCCCGGGGTGCCCCCTGCGGTAGTTCCCTGACATGCCCGGATATACCCTGACGTACCCGATATACAAAGAACCCCATGTCTTTCGACATGGGGTTCTCGGTTCAAAAATAAACCGGCGATGACCTACTCTCCCACAC
>NZ_KV808406.1:20375-37400 GCF_001812285.1 Rothia sp. HMSC065B04 | reverse complement strand
AGCAGATGCGCTACCAATTGCGCCACGCCCCCGTGGTGCTCTACTAGTCTATAACACCTTTTGCGGCTTCACCAAATCCTCATGCATATTTTTTTAGTTAGACCCATCACATTACTGATGGGTTTAGGTAATCACCTCACCCGGCACTGTCGCCTCCCGCTTCGTCAGAGCCTGCAGGGGGACGCTAACCTCCTGCAGATATTTACGAATCGCGGTACGTTGCGCCTCCTTCGCGGACTCCTCCTTCGACTCCGGTCCCTTGAAGCCCAGCTTGAAAGCATCCCACTGGCTCGCTGAGGGGTACTTTTCACGGGCATTCCACACCAGCGAGAACGATGCCAGGGTATTCAGCTCCTTCCTCGTGGCGGCCTTCGATAGCACATCAGCCACCGTTGCCACACGCGAAGACTCCGCAACACTCACCGAAACCTTCGACTGCGCACCCGAGGGCAGGGTTACTGCCTTCTCCGGAGCCAACTGAATATTCAGGTGAATCTGCTGCACCCGCTCGTTCTTCAGATCCAGCTCAGCCAGGGAGCGGAAACGCTTCAGCAGGGATTCATAGTTCTCATCAATCACAACGGCATTCAGGCGCAACTCATCCGCCAGCAGACCCACCTGCGCATAGCTCACATTAGTTCCCAACGCCGCGTTAGCGGTCAGCACCTTCAGCCACTGCTCTTCTTTCAGGGTCGCCGAATCATTGACGCGCAGCGGGCTCACCGGAGCATCCGTAGCGGTGTTAGCAACGTTCTGTGGGTCATTCGCCGAGTCCACGCCACCGTAGGTGACGCTCAGCCGATGCAGAGAACCGTAAACGGACAGGTTCGTCAGAGCCGTAGCGGCCGCCGCCAAATCGGCCTGTGCCACCTCCGTGAGGGAGAAAGAACCCACCAGGCGCAGGTCCTGTTCACTACGCCCCTTACCCACATAGATACGCCCCAGCGACTCAATCTTCAGGTAGCGGGTATCAATATTCTCGCGAACCAGACGCTCACGGCGTGCCAGCAGCTTCTCGTTTGAAACCACCGCCGCCGCATCCTCGCCCAGCACACCGGTGGCGGCAATCTGCGGCATTGCGGCAAGCACCCCGGCGGCGGCAACCACGCCGCCGGTCAGAAGCAGGGAACGGCGGGGCACCACGAGGCGGCGCGCCTGCCCGGCGATAGCCTCTTTAGCGGCATCGACGCGGGTAGAAGGGGTCTTAGCCACAGAGTCCTCAGCGGCAACGGATGCCGCCTCAGAAGAGCCCTGAGAGGCTCCCCGGGTAGAAGTATCGGGAATGTGAGAGTTCTCGGGTTCCAAAGAAGGGGAAGAAGACACAGAATCTCCATGATGCAGGGCGAGCGCAAAGCCCACCAACGGTTTGAGGGGAGTGAAGTCCCTCTAGAATACCGCCCGCACCCATGCACATGCCGACAACCCGCTGCGCATCATTCGAAGGGCATAAAGAAAACCTATGGGGTGGACTCAGTCCACCCCATAGGTCACAAACTTCATGAGAGCTCTCAACCCTCACCGCAGGCTATTTAGTTATCCTGCGCAGCCGTAGCATTCGGAGCCGGAATATTAGCCGATTCAGCAGCCAACTCAGCAATACGGATCTCGCCGGTCGTCGGATCGTCGTAGGTCACGTACTCGGTACCGCCAGTCGTAGGCTCAGCGTCCTCGTTCACGTGGTTCTCCGCAATCAGGAAGCCGTGCGCACCCAGAATCTTAGCGACGCGGTCAATATCCTGCGGGGTCGGGGTATGATCCACCACTCGACGAATGTACTCGTTAATGCGCTGGTCGCTCACGTACGCCTCGCCACGAGCAGCACGAGACTGCATGAGCTGGCGAACAACTTCCTGCAGCTGCTCATCGGTCAGACGCATCTTCAAAATAGCCATCACTGCCGCGCGGTCCTGCACCGGAACATCCTTGGGATACCCGACGCTCAGCCAGTCGATTACTCGAGAGATTATGCTCTTATCAGGCATCGAGCCCCTCCTTCGAAGCAGTCATCATATGCAATTTAGTGTTCACGGGATTAGTGGCCTCCACCGGTTACGCCGAAGATATTCCAGCCGAAAGTGTGGTCGATAAAGTCCTTAGCGACCCAGAGAATACCGATGATTACGATTGCTACGATAATAGCAAAAATGCAAGACGCGGCAATCTTCGCCACCGTTCCCGGAGGCTCAATTTCAACGAGCTTACCGTCCGCAGTGTACTCGGTACGGCCAGCCAGCAGACGCAGACCCAGAGCATACAGCGCCGGAAGGCCCGCACCAAAGAACAGACCGGCAATCAGCACCGGAATAACCTTGTTCACAATGTCCATCAGATATTCCACGGCTACGAACCTGCCTTCTCAGTAGCAAGAGTCTGCTCTGCGGATGCGTCAGCGCTGGTGACTGCAGCGCCTTCCTCTTCATCCCAGTCGCCAGTCACGTTCGAAGCGTCAATGTTGTCCTTCTGGGAATGACGCCACATCAGGAAGCAGAAGATAATCAGCAGCGCGAACACGGTCAGCTCGCCAACGAACTGGGTGCCGGTCAGAGCGTTCAGGCCGTGACCAATCAGCCAGGTCAGAGCACCCACAATTGCGGCAGCCGGCAGAGTAATCAGCCAAGCAACCACCATGCGGCCAGCAACAGACCAGCGAACCTCAGCACCCTTACGGCCCAGGCCACTACCCAGAATCGAACCGGATGCCACGTGAGTGGTGGACAGTGCCATACCGAAGTGGGAGGAGGTCAGAATAATCGCGGCGGATGCACCATCAGCAGCAACACCCTGCGGGGTGTCTACCTCAACGATACCCTTACCGAGGGTGCGGATAATGCGCCAGCCACCCAGGTAAGTACCCAGAGCAATAGCGATAGCGCAGGAAGCCTTCACCCACAGGGGGATCGCGTCATCGTTGCTCAGAGCGCCCGAGGCAACCAGAGCCAGGAAGATCACGCCCATGGTCTTCTGCGCATCGTTAGTACCGTGCGCCAGAGACATCAGGGATGCGGTCGCAACCTGTCCTTTACGGAAGCCGCCGTGCTTACGGTCGTCAGCCACCGGGGCAGCAATACGGTATACCAGCCAAGTGCCGGTTGCCGCCACAATAGCCGCAATGACGGGGGAGAGGACCGCGGGAACAATAATCTTGGACAGAACGCCCATCCACTGCACGCCGTCAAAGCCAATCGCGACAATAGCCGAACCAATCAGGCCACCAAACAGAGCGTGCGACGAGGATGAGGGAAGACCCAGAAGCCAGGTCAAAACGTTCCAGAGGATACCGCCCACCAGACCGGTAAAGACGATAAGCATCAGCGCCGGACCGTCCGTTGTTACATCGATACGGTCCAGGTTCACGATGCCGCTACCGACCGAACGCGCCACCTCAACAGAGAGGAACGCGCCGACAAGGTTCAGGGACGCAGACAGCGCCACGGCGGTCTTAGGCTTCAGTGCACCGGTGGCGATGGAGGTTGCCATCGCGTTACCGGTGTCGTGGAAGCCATTCGTAAAGTCGAAGGCGAGCGCGGTAAGCACCACGATCACGAGAATAATGAGTTCTGTAGTCACAAGAAAATTATCTGTCGGTTTTCGTGAAATCTAAAGTATTCCGAATTAACACGAAATAACAGATAAACCCACGGTATTGAGCAGGTTTTTATGAGGGTTTTACTATAGAGCCCATATTTTAGGGGAAACTCTCCCGATATTCCGCGGAAAAAAGGGTGCACCTATCGGAATGCTTAAGTTGGTTTATGTGGCTTATGCGAGAGTGCGGGGGAGAGGGGTGATTATATCCATCAAGAGGATAAAGTGTGTTCACCAAGTGTTCACTTTCAGGAACCTCCCAGCTTTCTTTTTGTGACACACCTTTATTATTCAGACCTCATTTAGGTCGCCGAGCTACCCGTACAGGATGCCCCTGTGGGTTTTTGCGGCACTGGGGTTACAGTACTGGGGTTTCGGCGGCGCAAGTTCTCTGCGGTAGCTGGTTTTCTATAGCGGCGCACGCTTGAGCGTCGAGAAGGAACAGCCCCAGCTGCCAATTCGTAGCGCGCACAATACGCCAGCTTCACGAGGCGCCCATGCCGAATCTGCCACTCGCATCAGCGAATACAATAAAAGACCCCGTATCTTTCGATACGGGGTCTTCTTTAAAAATAAACCGGCGATGACCTACTCTCCCACACCCACAAAAGTGCAGTACCATCGGCGCGAAGAGTCTTAGCTTCTGGGTTCGGAATGGAACCAGGCGTTTCCCTCTTGCTATAATCACCGGAAAGTGGAGGCGAGGGGACTCGAACCCCTAACCCTCTGCTTGCAAAGCAGATGCGCTACCAATTGCGCCACGCCCCCGTCTCAGCGGAAACCACTGTTTAGTTATTTTTCCAAGCCTTTACGACTTCATTGCTCTGATACTTTTTCAGAACCATCACAGTGACACACGAAAGAACAGCAAGAATCAATAATTTCTTCATTATTGCCTTTCATAGTGTGGAGTGGGCGTACCAAGAATCGAACTTGGGACCTCTTCGTTATCAGCGAAGCGCTCTAACCGTCTGAGCTATACGCCCTCCCTCTGCGGAATTTCTTCCGTAGAACGAGATATAACTATACAGGTGTTTGCAGGCAACACCAAATCGAAAAAGTATGTTCTGCATCACACTTTAATATTGGGGGGTTCCCGAGCATACAGAGCGGGGCATGCAGAACGGGCGGCACCGCCTCCACCAGAGACAGCACCGCCCGCACACAAAGCTCAAAAGCTACAAACTAGGACTCATCGCTCAGAGTCAAGGTCACGCCACCAACCAGCTTCGCAGCCAGGTTGTACAGAATCGCGCCAATCATACCCAGCAGAGTAAAGACCACAGTGTTGACCACAGCAAAAATAGTAGTCACCAAAGCAACCTGACCCAGCGAAATCATCTGCGAAATATCCACAGTGGTCGAACCGGTACCCAGCGAGCTAATCAGCTGGTTCACACCGGTAAACGCGCCAGAAGCCTGCAGGAACAGCCAGAGAATCACCGAAGCCACGACGGTCACGATACCCAGGGCAATAGACAGCAGGAAGATCAGCTTAGCAACCGACCACGTATCAACCTTCTGAACCACCAGACGCGCACGACGAATCTTCGAACGCGGCGCCGGACGCACCAGCTGACGGCGCGAACCGGTCGGACGCTTAGCGTTTACAGGGCGCTTGCCGGCAGGACGCTTAGCGGTACCGCCAGGACGAGCCTGGCCCGAACGCGACTGAGCCGGGCGACGCGCGCCAGCCTTAGCCGCACCCGAAGACTTAGAAGCGCCAGCCGACGCCGAACGCTGTGCCGACGCAGGAGAGGAGCTCGCGGGAGTGCTGCTCATTAGTTACCTCCAGTAGCGGTGAGATCGGCAGCCGCCGCTTCACCCTCGTTGTCCGTACCGGGCGCCTCAGAAGACTCCGAAGCCTCGGTGTTCTCAGTGGTTTCATCGTCGCTATCATCCAGCTGACGATCCTGGTTGCGTGCAACACCAATAATAGAATCGCCCTTACCGGGCTTTGCAAAGATAACACCCATAGTATCGCGTCCCTTCGCAGGAACCTCATTCACATTCGAACGAACGACCTTGCCGCTGGCCATAACCACCAGCACCTCGTCCTCTTCGTCCACGATGAGGCCACTCACCAGGGCGCCACGATCCTCAACTAGCTTAGCAACCTTAATGCCGAAACCGTTACGGCCCTGCACGCGGTACTCATCCACGCTCGTACGCTTCGCGTAACCACCCTCAGTGACCACGAAGACGAAGGAGCCCTCAGTAACCACGTTCGCAGAAATCAGCTCATCGCCCTCACGGAACTTCATACCGGTCACACCCGAGGTCGAACGACCCATCGGGCGCAACGACGCATCATCAGCGTGGAAGCGCAGCGACATACCGTTACGCGACACCAGCAGAATATCGTCCTTATCCGAAACGGTGAACGCCGAAACAACCTCATCGCCCTCACGCAGGTTAATCGCAATCAGGCCGGCAGTACGGTTCGTATCGTAATCGCTCAGACGGCTCTTCTTCACCATGCCACCGCGAGTAGCAAGCACCAGGTACTCAGCATCCTCGTAGCTCTTCAGCTCCATGACCTGAGCAATATGCTCACCGCCCTGGAACTCCAGCAGGTTCGCAATGTGCTGACCCTTCGCGTCACGACCGGCTTCCTGCAGCTCGTAACCCTTCGCACGGTACACGCGACCCAGGTTCGTGAAGAACAGAATCCAGCTGTGCGTAGTGGTCACAAAGAAGTGCTCCACCACGTCATCACCGCGCAGCGAGGCACCCTTAATGCCCTTACCGCCGCGGTGCTGGCTACGGTACTGATCACTGCGGGTGCGCTTAATGTAGCCGCCGCGAGTAATCGTAACCACGACCTCTTCCTCGGGGATGAGGTCTTCCATGGACATGTCGCCGTTGTAGCCGTACATAATCTGGGTGCGACGCTCATCGCCGTAGCGGTTCACAATCTCGCCCAGCTCCTCAGAGATAATCTCGCGCTGGCGAGTCTCCGAAGCAATAATCGCGTTGTACTCAGCGATCATGCGCATCAGCTCATCGTGACGATCCTGAATCTTCTGACGCTCCAAAGCAGCCAAACGACGCAGCTGCATGTTCAGAATTGCCTGAGCCTGAGCCTCATCAATCTGCAGGAACTCCATCAGGCCGCTACGCGCCTCATCAGCAGTGGGGGAGCGGCGAATCAGGGCAATAACCTCATCCAGAGCATCCAGAGCCTTCAGCAGGCCACGCAGGATGTGCGCCTCTTCCTCCGCCTGACGCAGACGGTAACGGGTACGACGAACGATAACGTCCATCTGGTGATCCACCCAGTGACGCACAAACGCATCCAGGGACAGGGTACGCGGCACGCCATCCACAATGGCGAGCATATTCGCGGAGAAGTTCTCCTGCAACTGGGTGTGCTTGTACAGGTTGTTCAGCACAACCTTCGGGGAAGCATCACGCTTGAGCACAATCACCAGACGCTGACCGGTACGGCCCGAAGTCTCATCGCGCAGATCCGCGATGCCGGTGACCTTACCGTCCTTGATGAGCTCAGCAATCTTAATCGCCAGGTTATCCGGGTTCGCCTGGTACGGCAGCTCGGTAACCACCAGGCAGGTACGACCGTGGATTTCCTCCACGTTGACCACCGCGCGCATGGTGATAGAGCCGCGGCCAGTACGGTACGCATCCTCAATGCCCTTGGTGCCCAGAATCTGCGCACCGGTCGGGAAATCGGGGCCCTTAATGCGCGCCATCAGAGCGTTTAGCAGCTCCTCGTTGGTGGCGTGCGGGTTCTTCAGGAACCACTCCACACCCTCGGCAACCTCACGCAGGTTATGCGGCGGAATATTGGTCGCCATACCCACAGCAATACCCGAAGAACCGTTGACCAGCAGGTTCGGGATGCGCGCGGGTAGAACGGTAGGCTCCAGGGACTTGCCGTCATAGTTGGGCTGGAAATCAACGGTGTCTTCGTTGATGTCACGCACCATCTCAAGAGCAATGGGAGCCATCTTGGTCTCGGTGTATCGAGGCGCTGCAGCACCGTCGTTACCGGGGGAGCCGAAGTTACCCTGACCCAGAGCCAGCGGGTAACGCATAATCCAGCTCTGAATCAGACGCACCAGAGTGTCGTAGATAGCCCTATCGCCGTGGGGGTGGAACTGACCCATCACGTCGCCGACCACGCGGGCGCACTTATTGAAGGATCGGTCCGGGCGGTAGCCGCCGTCGTACATCGCGTAGATCACGCGGCGGTGCACGGGCTTGAGGCCGTCACGCACATCCGGCAGGGCGCGGCCAATAATAACCGCCATTGCGTAGTCCAGGTAGGAACGCTGCATTTCAGTCTGCAGGTCCACCTGTTCAATGTGACCGTGGTGGTCTACGCTTTCAGCGCCACCGTTGCTGACTACGTCAACCTCAGCGGATTTATTCTGCTGTTCTTCGCTCATTACTTTCTCATTCCTCAATGACTCGCTCGGCTATATAGCTCATTTGACATATTCCATACGGGACATATGTCGTTTCATGCTAGATATCGAGGAATCGAATGTCCTTTGCGTTCTGCTGGATAAACTCACGGCGAGCCTCAACGTCCTCGCCCATCAGAACAGAGAAGATCTGGTCAGCCGCTGCTGCATCTTCCATCTTCACCTGTAGCAGGGTGCGGCGAGCCGGATCCATGGTGGTATCCCACAGCTCGGTGTAGTCCATCTCGCCCAGACCCTTGTAACGCTGAATACCGTTATCCTTGGGCAGGCGCAGGTTCTTCGCAGCACCACGAGCCAGAGCCTCATCACGCTCAGCGTCCGAGTACACGTAGTCGTGCGGAGCGTTCGACCACTTGATGCGGTACAGCGGCGGCTGAGCCAGATACACGTAGCCAGCCTCAATCAGCGGACGCATGAAGCGGAAGAGCAGAGTCAGCAACAGAGTCGTAATGTGCTGGCCGTCAACGTCCGCATCCGCCATCAGAACGATTTTGTGGTAGCGTGCCTTCTCAATATCGAAGTCATCACCGATGCCGGTACCAAAAGCGGTAATCATCGCCTGAATTTCAGCGTTGGACAGGGCACGGTCCAGGCGAGCGCGCTCAACGTTCAGGATCTTACCGCGTAGCGGCAGAATAGCCTGAGTGTTCGGGTTGCGACCCTGAACAGCCGAACCACCCGCGGAGTCACCCTCCACCAGGTAAATCTCAGAGATCGACGGGTCCTTCGAGGAGCAGTCCTTGAGCTTACCGGGCATGGAGCTGGTCTCCAGCAGGCCCTTACGGCGGGTCGTCTCGCGTGCCTTACGAGCTGCAATACGCGCCTGAGCGGCAGTGATTGCGCGGCGCACAATATCCTTCGCCACCGCGGGGTTACGACCGAACCAGTCGCCAAGGTGGTCGTTCACCTCACGCTGGGTGAAGGACTTAGCCTCCGAGTTACCCAGCTTGGTCTTGGTCTGGCCCTCGAACTGCGGCTCAGAAATCTTAATCGAAATCACCGCGGTCAGGCCCTCACGCACGTCTTCACCGGTGAGGTTATCGTCCTTATCGCGCAGCAGCTTGTTCTCACGCGCGTAACGGTTCACCAACGAGGTCAGAGCGGCACGGAAACCCTCTTCGTGGGTACCGCCCTCGTGGGTGTTAATCGTGTTCGCGTACGAGTAGACGGATTCCTTGTAGGCACCGGTCCACTGCATCGCCACTTCCAGGCTCATATTGCGCTCAGTGTCTTCGGCTTCGAAGGAGACAATCTCCTCGTTCACAATGGTCTTCGCGCCTGCGTTGAGGAAGTGTACGTAGTCGAACAGGCCGTTGTCGTAACGGTAGGTGACAGTCGTGAAACCCTCAGCGTTCGCGTGCACGCGGTTGAGGATGTTTTCCTTCTTTTCGCTCTCTTCAGCGACCTCGTCACCGACGAACTTCTCGCGCTCATCGGTCAGGGTGATGGTCAGGCCCTTGTTCAGGAACGCCATCTGCTGGAAACGGGCGCGCAGAGTCTCAAAGTCGAACTCGACGGTCTCGAAAATCTCGGGGTCCGGGTAGAAGGTCTGAATGGTACCGGTCTTATCGGACGGTTCACCCTTACGCAGGGGGCCGTCCGGCACACCGCCATTAGAGAAAGAAATGTGCCATGCGTAGCCCTGGCGGTGCACCTCGGTAATCACGCGGGTGGACAGCGCGTTCACCACGGAGATACCCACACCGTGCAGACCACCAGAAACAGAGTAGCCGCCGCCGCCAAACTTACCGCCAGCGTGCAGCACGGTCATGACGACCTCAACAGTGGACTTGTGCTCGGTGGGGTGCTCATCCACGGGAATACCGCGGCCATCATCCTCTACGCGAACAGCACCATCAGCCTGAATGGTCACGTCAATTTTGGAGGCGTAACCGGCGAGCGCCTCGTCAACCGAGTTATCTACAACCTCGTAGACCAGGTGGTGCAGACCGCGCTCAGTGGTCGAGCCAATGTACATGCCGGGGCGCTTGCGAACCGCTTCCAGACCTTCCAGCACGGTAATATCGGATGCACCGTATTCATGCTGCTGTTCAGATGCATTCTGTTCAGATGCCACGAGGCAGAACTCCTTGAGTAGATGATGCAACCGGCGAAGAAAAATGGCGGGCCGCTCAGAGGGGAGCCTAGAACGCCTCACAGAGGGCACAAGAAAGTGCCCGTACAACCCGCGTTGCCGGTGGTGCCCATAGGTGGGCACACTTTACGCATTGTCTCTTTTATTTTACCGAGCAAGAGAGCATAAAACCATCTACGGGCGTCATTTATTGAGCTTTTTGAGAGCTATCACCCGCTCAAAAGCCCGCAAAGGCGGTTTAGAGTGGTTCAACCCCCTCTTGAGGTAGGGGGTACAGTTCACAGCCTCGTGGGGGTTGCCGGCGATTCTATAGCTTTCATAGCGTGCAGAAAAAAGCTTATTTTGACCTAACACCGTTCAATCAGCAGGTGATCGAGAGCCAGAGGCGCCCAGAAGGCTACCCGTAGGTGTCGCGCACACCGCGCATACCTGTGGCACGCCGATAGCCTCGCTGATTCCAGCGTCCGTTGTTCGGACCCAGCACGCGAACCTGAGCCACGACACCATCACCCAATTCGCGGCGGAAAAGTTCAATGAGGTGCCCGTGCATCAGGCGCAGCTGAGTCGTCCAGGCGGTAGAGTCGCACTGGACTTCAACAATGGAGTTTTCGAAGCTGATAGGGCGGGTGTGTGCCGCGATTTCAGGGCCCACGAGCTCAGCCCAGCGAGCCAGCACGCTAGAGACCGCCACAGGCTCTTTCCAGCCGCGAGAACGAATCAGGGCGCTGACGATGCCGCCGAGGGGTTTGGGGTCGCGAGAGCTCTCTCCGGGGCCGCTATAGCCACCCATGACGCGGGGATCCCAGCCCTGCGCTCGCCGCGATTTCTTCTTCGAGGCGGCACCGGACATGACCGCCCCAAAATCACGCATGATTTTATTCGCCGAGAAGACATTCAGGGGCGCCTCGCCGCGTTCTTGAGCCGCCACTCGCATGCGGGTTAGCAGGGCGGAGGGGGCGTCCACCTCGTCACGGTAGAACTCATCCACGCCGTCAACCTCGTGCGGGTTTTGAGGCTCCGCAAACTGCGATTCCGCGAACTCATCGAATGTTTCACGTGAAACATGGTTTTGAGGGTGGACGGGGCTACTCATCGCCGCCACCTTCCGCGAGCGCAGAAACGGTCGAGTTCGACTGCCCCACAGAGTCAGTGACAGAGTCGCCGGCGGGTTGCACATACTCGGCGTGCCCCGCCGTCACCGACACCAGGCGGTAGTCGCCCAGCTCCTCCGGAATATCGCTAAGTACTGCGCAGGTAATCAGCACCTGCTCCGCGTTGGCGACCATCGCACCCAGGCGGTGGCGGCGCGCAGAATCAAGCTCCGCAAACACATCATCAAGAATCAGAATCGGCGAAGAACCCGCCGAGGAGTCATCCTCAACATGCACAAACCAGGACGCCAACTTCAGAGCCAGAGCAAAAGACCAGCTCTCGCCGTGCGAGGCAAAATGCTTCACCGGCATGCCACCGAGCAGCAGGGTAATATCCTCACGGTGCGGACCCACCAGGGTCACGCCACGCTCAATCTCGTCGCGTCGGCGCTCCGTAAAACCACGCATCAAAGCCTCCTTGAGATCCTCAATGCGCATCAGTGCCGCATGCTCGATTGAGCGCTCGCCCATGCTCGAAAAAACAGTCGACTCATAGTTGAAACCAACCTCTTTAGAGCCGTCTGTCAGCCCCGTGTAGGCGCGGCGAAGCTGCGGCAAAAAACGCTGTAACAGACGAAAACGCGCTGAAAGCAGCTGAGCACCCAGAGTCGACAGCTGCTCATCCCATACCGAGAGCGTGCTCAAGGCGTTCTCGTCCCGCGCCTTACGCTGCATGGATTTCAGCAGTGAATTACGCTGCCGCAAAATCCGCTCGTACTCGCTACGGTAGCCAGCAACCACCGGACGCAAAGAGCTGGCCAAATCATCCACAAAACGACGACGACCGGCGGGATCCCCCTTCACCAGTTGCAGATCCTCCGGGGAAAACAGCACCGTGCGGGCAATGCCCAGCGCCTCCTTGGCGCGCACTGGCGCGGCACGATTAATGCGCACCCGATTACTCTGCCCCGGAGCAATCTCAAACTCGGTCACTGTCTGCTGCGAACCGCGCACCGTACGGGTGCGAATATAGGCGCGCGAAGCACCCGCTCGAACCAGCGGCCCGTCATGGCTCACACGGTGCGAAGAGAGCGACGCCGCATAGTCGATTGCCTCAACAATATTGGTTTTCCCCACACCATTAGAGCCCAGAAACACCGTAACTCCCGCCGAAAGAGGCAGGCTCAGCAGGGCGTAGGTACGGTAATCCAACAACGAAATATGGTCAATATACACCGGAGCAGCTCCTTTCACGGGGTTTCACATACGGGGTCGCAGGGGTTCACAGCGCCAGCTGGCGGGCACAGTGCGCAGGCCAAAATACTGTGGTTTTCCGCACGGATGAGCACAGAAAAAACAGCGCAACCCCGCACATACCCACGATGCATAGGGCACCGAAAGACGTGCGGGGTAGCGACGCTGAAACTAGTTCGACGGCAGGCGAACCGGCATCAGCAGGTAACGGTAGTTGCGGTCATCCTCAGCCAGCGGCTCGTCCTGACCGGAAATCACGGCGGGCTTCGGCGCATCGGTGAAGGAGAAACGAACGAACTCAGTACCGAAAACCTTCAAACCATCCGAGAGGTAGGCGGGGTTGTACGCAACGGTGATGTCATCACCGGACAGGTGAGCCTGCAGAGTCTCGGAAGCCTGAGCCTCATCACCGCGGCCGGCATCAATAGCAACCGAACCCTGAGTGAACTTCAGACGCAGGGGAGTGTTGCGCTCCGCCACGAGGGAGATACGGCGAGCAGCCTCAGCCAGGTCGGAGGTGCGAACCACCGCGTGAATCGGGGTCTGCTCGGGGAACAGCGCACGGATATTGGGGTAGTCGCCGTCCATCAGAACGCTGGTGGTGCGGCGGGTACCCGCTGCGAAGCCGATCAGCTCGCCCGCTGCGGGCAGGGCGATAGACAGATCGCCGGAACCGGAGAGGGTGCTACCGACCTCAGAGACGGTCTTAGCCTTCAGCAGCACAGCCGCCTGAACGTCAGGGTTGGTCGGGTTCCACTTGATTTCGCGCATTGCCAGGCGGTAGCGGTCGGTGGCGAGCAGGGTCATGGTGTCGCCGTTGATTTCGACGCGGATACCGGTCAGCAGCGGCAGGGTCTCATCCTTGGACACCGCAATCTGAACCTGCTTGACGGCTTCAGCGAATTCGGCGCCGTCCACGGTACCGGAAATTTCGGGAAGCTCGGGAAGCTCGGGGTAGTCCACGACCGGCATGCCAGCGAGCTGGAAGTTAGCGGAACGGCAGTGAATACGAATCACGGACTCATCTGCGGTGAACTCGACAGGTGCGTTCGGCAGGGAGCGGCAAATTTCAGCCAGAATCTTGCCGGGAACCAGGCAAATGCCTTCTGATTCAACGTCAGCTGCGATGACCTGGCGGGCGCTGGTCTCGTGATCGAAGCTTGCGATGCTGACCTCACCTGCGGAGGCGGTAATCAGCAGACCGTTGAGTACGGGGGAGGTGGGACGCAGCGGAAGTGAGCGTGCCGTCCAGCCGACTGCTTCGGCAAGGACATCGCGTTCAACGGTGAATTTCATCGAGAAGGCGCCTTTCACGGAATTGGAGAGTCATTTTGGGGCGCACGTAAAGCTTATGGGCGAAAGAGCCGGAAATATCGCGTGCTCTGGTGCGCAGTACATCTTCCCGCGCGCGCGTCTATCCATCCTACCGGATTTTGTAATTACACAGAGACACAGAGGTCGCTCCTGCAGCGAAAAATCGGGTGAGATGAGGCATGTAGGGCTGCTGTATTTTTGTAATTACAAAGATAGGCGGAAGGTGCATCAAATCCAGTCGAAAACAGGTTCGAATTAGGTGATGGTTCGGTGTTGGTTTCTTCTTCAAACCCAACCCTCACATCCAACCCCAGAGATAGCGTGCAGCTATCGATCCAAATCCGCGAAAATCTACATTTTCAGTAGGGGCACACAGAAAAATCTGAACCAGCTCGGTTGGTCGAGCAGAACTACTTGTTATGGGGAGGATTTTTCTTTAAGTACAGTAGTATTGTTAACGCTTGTGGAAACGGTGGAAAACCCCTTCCTTGCCTGCAATGACACGGAAGTAGCCTGTGGACATTAAGTGGAAGAAACCACTCAATGCTGAGGATGCATTGTGTATGGATATTTATACATTTCCTCAATTCCACACCTTTTGAATATTCATGCACTTAACATCCACACGAACGCATGAGTTAAAGCACAGCTTATCCACACCCCAAAAATCTAGCTTTCAGAGTCGCTAAAATCTTGGATCCAGCGTGAAGCCCCTGCCCCGAAGCCTATAAAACACCTAGTCGAGGCACAAAATAAGCTACGGGACAGGAATAAAAGCACATCTAGCCGGCGGCGCGCTGCTCCTGGCGAATCAAATTCGTCAGCTCAGTCACCTGATTGAAAATCGTTTGACGCTCCGCCATCTGTGCGCTCACCTTACGCACCGCGTGCATCACCGTCGTATGGTCGCGGCCGCCCAAATCGTTACCAATACGCGGCAGGGACATCTCGGTCAGCTCACGCAGAAGATACATCGCCACCTGGCGCGCATTCGTGAGCGTACGGGTGCGAGACTTCGACTGCATATCCTCAATGGACACATCAAAATACTTCGCCACCGTCGCCAAAACCAGCGCCGACGTAATCTCCGCACCACCGGTATCAGAGAGCAAATCCTTCAGATAGGTCTCAGCCTCAGCCAGGGTAATGGGCTCCGGCGGCTTCTTCATCGAGGCGGCAGCGCTCGCACGAATCAGAGCGCCCTCCAACTCGCGAATATTGGCCGTGACATGGGAAGCAATGTACTCCATGACGTCATCTCGCACCGGCAAAATCTCGTTCTGAGCCTTCTTCCGCAGAATCGCGATACGAGTCTCCAGCTCCGGAGGCTGCACATCCACATTCAGACCCGAACCAAAACGCGAACGCATACGCTCAGCAAAACCGGTCAGCTGCTTCGGCGGCAAATCAGAGGTAATCACGATCTGCTTCTGGTGGTTGTACAGGGCGTTAAACGTATGGAAGAACTCCTCCATCGTCGCCTCTTTACCCGCTAAAAACTGGATATCGTCAATCAGAAGAACGTCAACATTGCGGTAAATCTGCTTGAACGACGAACCCTCATCATCACGGATCGAGTTAATGAAGTCATTCGTGAACTCCTCAGAATTCACGTAGCGCACCCGCAAATTCGGGTACAGATACTTGGTGTAGTGGCCGATCGCGTGCAGCAGGTGGGTCTTACCCAGGCCCGAACCGCCGTAGATGAACAGCGGGTTGTAGACAATGCCGGGCTGCTCCGCCACCGCGAAAGCGCTCGCGTGTGCAAAGCGGTTGGACTGACCAATCACGAAGGTGTCGAAGGTGTAGTTCGGGTTCAGTCGGGCAGAGCTATCCCAAGTCGGCGCATTTTCCGGGTCTTCATGCGGATGCACCTGCTGGGACTCCGGTACCGCCGGGGCCTCCGGAACGAAAGTGGGTGCCGGGTACTCGCGAGGTGCCGGCGCACCCGCGACAGGAGCCGCCGGAGCGGGCTGCTGCGCGGAGGGGAACCCGGCACGCTCCGCCTCCAAAGCCTGCAGGGAGGGGCGAGTGACCTGCTCATCAGCGGGCACCTCGTAATGGTCAGGGCCCGGATGCGGCTCGGTGTAGTACTCAAAAGCACGCGAACCGGCGGGCGCCTCGGGGTGTGCGGGAACAGCTGGAGCGACTGCAGGAGCCTGCTCAACGTGCACCTCACGCTCACCATGGAAAACATCCTGACTTGCAGGTTCAACCGGAATCATCGACTCATTCACATCGAAAAGCGCGGTAGTCGACGGGCCAAATGCCTCGTGCAGAGCGGCACGGAACGAAGCGCTAATCTGCTCCTCAAAGACCGCACGGGTGAGCTTATTCGGCACCTCAATGATGAGGCGAGAAGAACCCATCAATCCCTGAGGCTGCGCAAGATTCACGAAACCGCGCTGACGTGCCGTCACCGCCGGATCGGCGGCAAGAATGGAGAGCAGATGCGCCCAGCGCGCCTGAAGGGAGTCGGTCATGGAATTCTTTACTTTCACTCGATGTGAAGCGGTGGTGCAGTAAAGAAATCATGCCGGAAACCACCGCGAGGTCATTAAGATTCTACCCGCTTAATACACAGGGGGAGAAAGTTATCCACAAGAGTTTTCCACACGGTGGAAAACTTGTAATTACAGAGGTGGATAAGCGGTGGATTTAAGTGTATAACAGGTCTTCTTCCCTGATATTTAGCGGAAAACTCCAAAAGCTCAAGGGTGTGGATAACTCGCTGATAGTAGGAGGTATGGGTGGGATATGCACCATGGTGGATACCGTACCGCCGCAAATATCCCCAGGTTTACACCCCAAGATCACGTAGCGTCTCCACAGCCTGTACACCCGCCGCAATCACCGCCTCCACGCCACAAACGAGCCCGGAATCACGCGGAAAAAAGCGTTAAGAACTTGATTTACGCCCTCCACTCTTCTAAAGTTGTGCTGTTGTGTGTGCACCGCCTACTGCGAATAGTCGCGGTACCTCCGTGCACCAAGAAGCGTACGGTTCCGATACCCGTGAGGGCACGAACCGCAAAAATCAAGGAGACAAAGTATGAGCAAGCGTACTTTCCAGCCGAACAACCGCCGTCGCGCTAAGAAGCACGGCTTCCGTCTGCGTATGCGTACCCGTGCAGGCCGCGCGATTCTGTCGAACCGCCGCGGTAAGGGCCGCGCAAAGCTCTCGGCCTAATCACGGCATATAGTTCGCCCGCCGATGCACACGCATCGGCGGGGG
>NZ_KV808406.1:0-20275 GCF_001812285.1 Rothia sp. HMSC065B04 | reverse complement strand
CCCCGCCGATGCACACGCATCGGCGGGCGAACTATCATTAAGCGTGAAATACACGCGGAGGTCAGCTCACCACATGAGCCGAATCTCCCACACTACGTAAAGGGGAACACGTGCTGCCTCAACGGCACCGTATGCGCACCAGCGCAGAATTCTCCCACGCCTTCCGTTCCGGCATCCGTACAGGATGTCGGAACATCGTTGTATCTACGGCGAAAAATCCTGGAAAAACAACCCAGGTAGGTTTCATTGTGTCGAAGGCGGTGGGCAACGCAGTCACACGCAACCTGGTTAAGCGCCGGTTGCGTGAACTTGCCGCGCTCACCTGCGCCGCGCATCCGGAAGGCTACGCCATTGCTGTGCGAGCGCTTCCCGCCTCCGCGAGCGCCAGCTGGGATCAGCTGCGCCGCGACTACGAATCGGCACTCGAGACCGCGTTCGCTAAGCTCGACCTGCCTCAGAGCAAGGAGAAGCCGTGAGCCGTTCCCAGCGTGACCGCTGTGAAGAACGCTTCCACGCGCATCACAGCGGTACCTATAGCGCATCTGCTGAGACTCTGGGCCCCGACGAGCTGCTGGCACTAGCACCTAACGAATTCGTGAGGCCTGAAACTTTCCTGCAGGCTCTCTACGTTCTACCGCAGAACCTGCTGATCGCGTGCATGAAGGCCTACCGCAAGGTCGTCTCCCCCCTCTACGGGGATGTGTGCCGCTACTACCCGACCTGCTCAGCCTACGCTCTGGAGGCGCTGACCACCCACGGTGCGATGGGCGGGCTTTCCCTGACGGTGCGCCGTATTCTGCGGTGTGTTCCCTGGGCGACCGGAGGTATCGACCCAGTTCCGGAGGGGAAGCGTACTTTCGTTCCCGGAGCAGAACCGAAAATTATTCTGCTCAACCACCCCCATCTTTACACCCCTCACACTGGTGGTGACGCCCGCCCTGAGTAGGCGGCGCCTCCCACACAATGACTTAGCCGAGTCCTTAAGGAGTATTCCCGCGTGAATATTTTTGATTTGATTCTTTGGCCGTTTAAATGGATCGTCTCCGTGGTCCTGTGGCTGTTCCACACTCTTTTCACCTCGCTGGGCATGGACCCGGCTTCCGGTCTGACTTGGGTTCTGTGCATTATCTTCCTGACCCTGGTGATGCGTACCCTGACCATTCCGCTGTTCGTCAAGCAGATTAAGGCTATGCGCGGTATGACCGCGATGCAGGGCGATATGGCGAAGCTGCAGGAGAAGTACAAGGGTAAGAAGGACCAGCTCTCCCGCCAGGCTATGGCTCAGGAGCAGATGGAAATGTACCGTAAGCACGGTACGAACCCCTTCGCCTCCTGCCTGCCGATTCTGGCGCAGATGCCGATCTTCTTCGGTCTGTACCAGGTGCTGATGAGCGTGCCCACCGCAGCGCAGAATAACCAGGGCGTGCTCATGCTGCCGGCTGAGCTAGTGCATCAGTTCAACGACTCCCAGATTTTCGGTGCTCAGCTCTTCGCGACCATGATGCACCCGGGGGCTGGCGACGCCACCGCGACCGTTGTTCAGGCGGTCATCATGATTGTTCTGATGAGCGCCACCCAGTTCTACATCCAGAAGCAGCTGAGCGTGAAGAACATGTCGGAGGCTGCTCTGAACTCCCCGATGTTCCGTCAGCAGCAGATGATTATGTACATCTTCCCGATCATCTTCGCTGTTTCCGGTATCAACTTCCCCCTTGGTGTGCTGTACTACTGGACCGTCTCGAACCTCTGGTCGCTGGGTCAGCAGTGGTGGGTTATCCGCAACAACCCGACCCCCGGTTCCCAGGCCGAGCGTGAGCTGAACGCCCGCCGTGCGGCGAAGGGCCTGCCCCCGGTGGGTAAGACCCGCGAGCAGCACGAGAAGGACCTGCAGGAGGCGCGTGAGCGTGCCGCAGCCGGTCAGCGCCAGCAGCCGGTGAGTAAGAAGCGCCAGAAGCAGCAGCGCAATAAGCAGAACGGAAAGAAGTAGTTTTCTTCCGTGATTCGGGCCGGGTTCTCGCCACGTGTGGCGCGGGCCCGGCGCCGTGTATGAGATACTTTTTACCCCTAGGACACCCCTCCGAACACCCCGAGGATTATTGTGACTGAAGCTATGGAATATGAGGACGAGCAGCTCGTTGAGGAGCAGCTGGTAGAGGAGCCCTTTGAGGGCGAAGAAGACGATTTTGAGGACATCGACGAGGAAGGCGATATCGCCGCTGACTACCTCGAAGAACTCCTCGATATTGTCGATATGGACGGCGACATTGATATTGAGGTGCGCAATAACCGCATCTACCTGTCGGTCGTTAATGACGATGACGACAATGAGGAACTGCGCCACCTGGTTGGCCGCCACGGTGAGGTTCTGGAGGCTCTGCAGGAGCTGGTGCGCCTCTCCGTCCTGGCTGGTAATGGTACCCGTTCCCGCCTGATTCTGGATGTTGCCGGCTACCGTGCTGAGCGTCGTGAGCAGCTGGAGAAGATCGCTGCTGACGCGATTGAGAAGGTGCGCACTACCGGTCGCGATGAGCACATGAAGCCGCTGAGCCCGTACGAGCGTAAGGTCGTGCACGATGTGGTGGCTGCTGCTGGCTTGTACAGCGAATCTGAGGGTGAGGGTCCCCGCCGTCACGTGGTGATTTCTCTTCCCGAGGTAGGAGCCTAGTATGGAGACTTCGATGGTTACTCTCAGCGAGAGTGAGCGCGCCGCCGCGGAGGCTGTGTTCGGTGAGCGTCTGCCCCTGGCGGAGCGCTACGTGCAGCACCTGGCGACGACCGGCATTGAGCGTGGCCTGATTGGTCCGCGTGAGGTGCCGCGCCTGTGGGCTCGCCACGTGCTGAACTGTGCTGTGGTGCAGGAGTATATTGCTCCGAATGCTTCGGTGGCTGATGTTGGCTCTGGTGCTGGCCTGCCCGGTCTATGCTTGGCGATTGCTCGCCCGGATTTGAAGCTGACTCTGATTGAGCCTCTGGAACGCCGTGTCATCTGGCTGAATGAGGTTGTCGAGGATCTGGGCCTGGAGAACGTGACCGTGCTTCGTTCGCGTGCTGAGCAGGCTGTGGGTGCTGTTGAGGCTGATGTGGTGACTGCGCGTGCTGTGTCCGCTCTGGTGGGCCTGCTGGACATTACTCTGCCGATTCTGCGCGGCACCGGTGAGCTGCTGGCTCTGAAGGGTCGTAGCGCCGCGGAGGAGATTACTAAGGCGAAGAAGAAGCTGAACCGTTACGGTGCACGCGAGACTGAGATTCTCACCGCCGGCGGCGACCTGCTTGAAGAGCCGACGACGGTGGTTCGAGTTCGCCTCTAAAGGTTTCACCCTGAATGGGCGGTACCGCAATGAGCCAGTGAATAGGCTGGCTTACGCGGTACCGCCCATTTTTGTGCACTGGCTTGCCGGGCGGCGCGCGGCAATTGCATCCGCAGAGTACATAGAATGACCTCTCGCGTGGAGTATTGACCTGATGCCGGGTACCCTTAAGGAAGGATTGAAACCTTAGACTCTTCTACATCAAAGCCTGATGGTTCAGTAAGGGGTACCGAGCCCTTCAGAACCATTCGGGCAGCACCAATGTTTCACGTGAAACATTGCAGACTTCATCACCTCGCGGAGTATGTTTCACGTGAAACATACTGAGATGAGTGAATGGTGGGGAAGTGGAGGTCGAATCCTCCTCGCGCACGAATACCGCAGAGTATTGCCGTGCGCGAGGCATCAGACGAAGCATCACCGTAGACACACCACCCGGAATATGGAAGGCACCCGATGACTCCTCAAGCTCAGAAATCTGTTGCAGATTTGCTCCCCAAGCCTGTGCATACGCGTGTCTTCACCGTGTCGAACCAGAAGGGTGGCGTGGGTAAAACCAGCACCGCCGTGAACCTCGCAGCCGCGCTCGCGGAGGCTGGGCTGAATGTCCTGGTGATCGACAACGACCCGCAGGGTAACGCCTCGACCGCACTGGGCATTGAGCACGGCGTGGATGTTCCCAGTGTCTACAACGTCCTGATTGAGGATAAGCCGCTTTCTGAAATTGTTCAGGAATGCCCCGACATGCCCGGCCTGTTCTGCGCCCCCGCCAATATCGACCTCGCGGGTGCGGAGATTGAACTAGTCTCCCTGGTGGCACGCGAGACTCGCCTCAAGAACGCCCTGGTGGACTACACCGAGTGGCGTGAGAAGCAGGGCATGGAGCGCCTGGACTATGTCTTCATCGACTGCCCGCCGAGCCTCGGCCTGCTGACCGTCAATGCCTTCGTTGCGGCAGAAGAGATTCTGATTCCGATCCAGTGCGAGTACTACGCTCTGGAAGGTCTGAGCCAGCTGCTGAAGAATATTCAGATGATTCAGAAGCACCTGAACTCCAAGCTGCGCATCAGTACAATCCTGCTGACCATGTACGATGCTCGTACCAACCTGGCATTCCAGGTGGCAGAGGAGGTGCGTGAACACTTCCCGGAGGAAACCCTGGGTGTGAAGATTCCTCGTTCGGTTCGCATCTCTGAGGCTCCCAGCTATCAGCAGACCGTCATCACCTACGATTCTTCGTCGACTGGCGCTCGCGCTTACCGCGAGGCGGCACAGGAGCTCTCGCGCCGATCCGCATAATCTAAATCTTTTGAAATGAGCCCTTTTGGATTGTCTGTTGATGATTCAAAAGGGCTCATTGTGTGCGGTATTTTCTGGATGAAACCCGAGAAAACAGCCATAGTAAATTAATTATTGGGAATAATGTTGATTATGTGCCGTGCATTTTTTACTCCTGCTTTCGAGTACTTATTTCGTTTACACTAGATGAAGAAGAAAAAATGAGCGGGCTCGTCCGGGAGTCCTAAGGAGTAACGATGGCTGAAAAGCGACGCGGCTTGGGTCGTGGCCTGGGGGCACTGATCCCTCAGAGTACGAAGAATTCTGGTAATGCTGAGACGAAGGCATCCGAAAAGACTGCTGCAGCAAAGACTGCACCCAAGAAGGTGTCCACTCCGATTGAAGAGCCGATGACTGACGGCCTCTTCGAAATGGCTCACGAGGCTAAGCCGGAGAAGCAGCGTAAGAGCACTAAAGCTGAGTCTGTAGAGGCTAAGCCTGCTGAAGCTACCCCCGCTCAGGAAAAGTCTGCTCCTGCTGAGAAGGTCGAGGATAAGGTCGAAGCTCCCGTCTCCTCGCAGGATGTTTCACGTGAAACATCGAAGAAGAAGTCTCGCGTGGACATGGGTGCGGCACTGCGCAACACCACCCTGACTCGCCGCCCGGTGGACTTCTTCTTTGGTGAAGATGTCTCCACCCCGCAGTCCGCTTCCGAAGAGCAGGGTGGTTTGGTTCCGGTTCCCGGTGCCCAGTTTGCTGAGCTGAACGTTCACGATATCCATCCGAACCGCAAGCAGCCCCGAACCGACTTTGATGAGCAGGACATGGAAGAGCTCATCCACTCGGTACGCGAGATTGGTGTTCTGCAGCCGATTGTCGTGCGTCCCTCGCGCGAAAACGGTACCGAAAAGTATGAGCTGGTCATGGGTGAGCGCCGCTGGCGCGCAACTCAGGCGGCTGGCCTGAGCACCATCCCGGCGATTGTTCGTGAGACTGAAGACGGCGACCTGCTCCGTGACGCCCTGCTGGAGAACCTGCACCGCAGTCAGCTGAACCCCATTGAAGAGGCAGCGGCATACCAGCAGCTCATGGAAGAGTTCGACACTACTCAGGAGCAGTTGGCTAAGCGTATTGGTCGTTCTCGCCCCCAGATTTCGAACACGATTCGTCTGCTGAAGCTGCCGGCTCTGGTGCAGCGTCGCGTTGCGGCGGGTATTCTCTCCGCTGGTCACGCTCGTGCCCTGCTGGCTCTGACAGACCAGGCTCAGATTGAGACTCTCGCACAGAAGATTGTGAATGAGGGGCTGTCGGTTCGCGCAACTGAGGAGCTGGTGAACCACGCATCCGGCGCTGCTGAGGTGAAGGAGCGCAAGGCTCCTCAGCCTCAGAAGCACCGTGAGCGCCTGGACTATATTGCGGAGGCTTTTGCTGACAAGCTCGATACTTCGGTGAAGATTTCGCTGGGTGCTCGCAAGGGTAAGATGACCATCGAATTTGCGAATGTTGAGGATCTGAACCGTATCATCCGTGTTTTGGATTCTGATTTCTCGGGCTAAATTTTCGCGTAAAACAATATTTAGCAACTGAAATCAGTTGTATATACAAAAAACCCTCGGTGATGTTTCACGTGAAACATCACCGAGGGTTTTTCTTTAGCTTCTCGAAAGATTAGCCCAGGTGCTCGGAGAACTCAGCCAGCAGAGCGGGCTTCGTCTTAGCACCTACGGTCTTCTTGACGACCTCGCCACCCTTGAAAAGGTAGATGGCGGGAATAGAGGTAATGCCGTACTTCATGGCGGTATCGCCATTCGCCTCAACATCCACCTTGACCACGTCGACCTGACCGGCGTACTCGCCAGCGATCTCGTCAATCACGGGGCCAACCATGCGGCAGGGGCCGCACCATTCAGCCCAGAAGTCCACGATAACGGGCTTGTCGTTCTTCAGAACCAATTCGTCAAAAGTGGCATCAGTTGCCTGCTGTGCACTGCTCACGGAGTGCTCCTTTCTGACACGGGGTGGATTCCCCAGTGAGTAATACGAATAGTTTAGAGGTTTTCGAGGTAGTGCTGCGCGTCCAGAGCGGCAACAGCACCGGAACCGGCAGCAATAATTGCCTGGCGGTAGGTCGGGTCAATCACGTCACCGGCAGCGAAAACGCCGGGAACGGAAGTCTTCGAGGAACGACCCTGAACCGCGATGGTGTGGTGCTCGGTAATCTCCAGCTGGTCACGTACCAGTTCCACGCGAGGATCGGAGCCAATAGCGATGAACAGGCCCTGAACAGCCAGCTGGCGCTCAGAACCGTCCTTGGTGTTGGTCAGGGTGATCGACTCGAGGTTGCTCTCGCCGTGAACGGCGGTGACAGCCGAGTCCCAGACAACCTCAATCTTCGGGTTGTTGAACACGCGGGTCTGCATGATTTCCGAAGCGCGGAAAGAATCGCGGCGGTGCACCAGGTACACCTTGGATGCGAAGGTCGTCAGGAACAGTGCCTCCTCCAGCGCGGAGTCGCCACCGCCGACCACTGCGATTTCCTTGTCCTTGAAGAAGAAGCCATCGCAGGTTGCGCACCAGGAGACGCCGTAACCGGAGAGTCGGTCTTCGCCCTCGATGTTGAGCTTACGGACCTGAGAACCGGTGGTCATGATGACGGTCTTCGCCAGGTGAACGGCGCCGTCAGCGGTGTAGACCTTCTTCACGTCGCCGGTGAGTTCGACCTTTTCTACGTCCTGGTAGCGGATGTCAGTGCCGAAACGCTCAGCCTGCTGACCGATGTTCTCCATCAGCTCGGGGCCCTGGATGCCCTGAATGAATCCGGGGAAGTTCTCGACCTCGGTGGTGTTCATGAGGGCGCCGCCGGGTGCCAGGGAGCTGGCGAAGAGGACAGGCTTCAACTCGGCGCGTGCCGCGTAGATTGCTGCGGTGTAGCCAGCGGGGCCGGAGCCCACAATAATGACGTTGTGGACGGTTGCGTCGGCCTCGACCTCGGCTGCCGGTGCCGCCTTGGTGGCGGGTGCGGAAGCGAGGTTCAGATTGCCCAGGGCGGAGCCTCCGAAGAGGCCTCCCAGATTCTCAGTCATCAGATATATCTTTCCGTTGTAGGTCTTTCGTTCTGCCCCTATAACAGGGCTTTATCCTCGATTATTCCATTTTTGGGGGACCCTTATCCAGATACTCCGCGCACTGTGAATCTTTGAGTAGCCACCCTGCCATAAAGAGTCATAAATAGACATCAAAAAGGGCGGGGCTTCCGAACTGTTGAGTTCAGAAGCCCCGCCCTTGTGTCTGGGGCGTGAGCGCACTGTCGGCGTCGCGTTATGGGTTGATTAGTCCACCTTGATTTCGTTGATGCGCAGACCGTAATTCCACGTTCCAATCGGCAGGGAGAGGCGGGGCAGCTCGTTGACCACGATGATCACGTAGGCACCCTTTTCCGCGCTCTGCTTGGAGGTGTCCAGGGTGACGACTGCATCCTTGCCTTCGAAGGTGCCCTTGCCGACCTCAACCGCACCGTCCAGGGATGCAGAGCTGTTGGTGTAGACGGTGAAGGAGCCGCCGGTGCCGGTGTTCTGCTGGATGGTCAGCTTGGAGACGACGGTGGGGGTCTGCAACTTCAGTGCCAGGCCGAATTCCTTGATGGTGCCGGCGTAGTTGGCGGTGCCGAAGCCGTAGCTGATCCATGCGGTGTTGGCGTTACCGTCGGTCAGGTTCGGGATGAGGGTGTCCATGTCGTTCATGAACGTGGGGTTCGAGGGCACGAAGCGAGCCACGGACGCGATCTTCGCCGGTGCGTTCGATGCCTTAGCGGTCGGGGATGCCGATGCGCTGGCGTTTGCCGCAGCCGATTCGGAGGCGGACATAGAGGACTTGGGGGTGTGCGGTGCGGCTGCCTGGTTGGAGCCGATTGCGCCCAGGGAGGTGAGGATACCGCCTGCGACGATGACGAGCAGCAGGACTGCTGCCAGGGCGACGGCCCAGGTGCCGCGGCTGCCGTCTTCTTCGTCTTCGTCATCCTCGTAGATGCTGGTGGGTTCGGAGTACGCGGTGACGGCTGCGCCGTCGGATGCGTTCCAGTTCTTGGCAGCGGTGATGCTCTCCTGGTTGGCGCTGGAAGCAGAGACCTTCTCGTAGGTGTTGGGGGAGCTGCCGCTTTCGGAGTCGCCGAAGATTTCGGTGCCCAGCGCGTCTTCTGCGTTGGAGAGTGCGTGGTTTTCGACCAGCAGGGTGTCCAGCAGGGTGTCGGGGCGGGTGTGGGAGGTGACGAGGTAGCGGCTACCTTCGGGGGTGATGCCCAGGTCGAGAATCTGGATGTTGCCGCGTGCGTTGGTTGCGAGCGCGCGGGAGTTTGCTTCCAGCAGTGCGCTGCGGCTGGGCGATGCGACGACGACCGAGACCTTACGGTTGAGAATCTGGTCGGTGCCTTCAAGCACCATGTCGGATTCTGCCGTAATGATGATGTGTGCGGTGATCTCGTAGCGGCCTCCGAGGACCGATCCGACCGGAATCTGTTGCGACAACGTGTTCTCCCGAGGTGGTTTCATAGTGCCTGCCGTGTGGCGGGCCCTGACTATTAGATTCTACCCGGCATTGAAGGATGCTGGGGCTGAGTGATAGTTTGTGGCGTCCGGGTGGTTGCCTGTGTCCTCTGCGGGCCCCGGCGTGGGGTGAGGTGGGTGCACGGGCAGCTACCCGGGTTGGGCGTTGTGTGCTGCTTTAGCGGCGGGCAAAACGCTCAAGTTTGGCGGTGAGGGGCGCCAGTAGTGCGTTGGCTTCCTTGACGCGGAAGATTTGTATACCGGCGAGGTATGCCAGGCCCATGACGGTGCCGCATACGGCGAGGGTGATGATTGCGGTGAGCTTGGACGCCCAGGCGAATCCGTCGAGCTGGTAGCCGCCGAGCAGCCAGAGTGCAATGGCTGCGATGCCGCCGGCGAAGAGGGATGCGAGGGTGGTGCGTGCGTAGGCGCTGACGATGCCGCGCTGGCCGTAGTAGCCGAGGCGGCGGCGGACCATGTGGTGGCTGATGAACATGATCAGGATGTTGTGCACCGGGTAGATGAAGGCGAGCATGTACACGGTGTACTGTGCGTCGAGCAGGGACGCTGCGAAGCTCATGATGACCATGATGATGGCGGAGTACACCTGGATGCGGAAGGGGGTGCGTGCGTCTTCGCGGGCGTAGAGCACGCGGCTGTAGAGGTAGTTGATGGTGAGGGTGGGGGTGCCGAGCGCGGTGATGACGATGAGCTTGGCGATGATGGTTGCTGCGATGGGGTCGCCGCCGCTGAAGAGCACGGCGACGGGGCCTGCGAGTACCATGAGTGCGACCATGCAGAAGACGGTGGCTACTGCTGCGTTGCGTAGGCCGTGGGAGAGTGCGTAGATGACGCTGTCGCTGTCGTCGGCGATGGCGGAGGCGCTCATGCGGTTGAAGAGCACGGTGGCGATGGAGATGCCGATGACGCCGTGCGGGAGCATGTACAGCATGGAGGCGTAGTTGAGTGCCTGCAGGCCGGGGATTTGGATGCCGAGGGAGGCGTAGTGTTCGCGCTGACCGACGATGCCTGCGGCGACCTTGGTCATATAGAGGAATGCGAGGTTGGAGATGATGCCAGAGGCGAGGGTCCAGGCGGCGAGCTTGGAGGCTGCGCGCAGGCCGATGCCTCGCCATGCGAAGTCGGGCTTGAGGCGCAGGCCGAGCTTGCGTAGGGGGATGAACAGGACGAGTGCCTGCATGATGACGCCGAAGGTGGAGGAGCCTGCGAGCACGAGGGTTTGTGCGTTGGTCCAGTTGTCTACGGTGTGAATCGGGTTGGGGTTGGGGGTTTGTGCGCCGAAGAGGAAGATGAACAGGATCAGCGACAGGATGGTGATGACGTTGTTGAGTACGGGCGACCACATGTAGGCGCCGAATGCGTCTTTGGCGTTGAGGACCTGTCCGATGACGGTGTAGAGGCCGTAGAAGAAGATTTGGGGTAGGCACCAGAGGGCGAAGATGAAGCCGAGCTGCCGTTGTTCGGGGCTCCATCCTGAGCCCATGATGCTGATGATGGGCCAGGCGCAGGCGACGGTGATGAGGGTGATGAGGCCGATTGCGGTGACGGTGAGGGTGACGAGTTTGGAGATGTATCGTGCGCCGCCGTCTTGTGCTTTGGCCGCCTTGATGATTTGCGGTACGAGGACTGCGTTGAACACGCCGCCTGCTACGAGGACGTAGATGAGGTTGGGTAGGGTGTTGGCGGTTTCGAAGACGTCGCCGACGGTTGAGAGTGAGCCGATGGCTACGGTGAGCAGGATGGTCTTGACGAATCCGAGGATGCGCGAGACGAGGGTGCCTGCTGCCATGATTGCGCTTGAGCGGGCGTCGTTACGTGCCACGTATGTCTCTCCTGTTTCGGCGGGTGATTGCTTCTTTTAGTTTTTGGGGCTCTATTTAACGGGTGTTTAGAGCTGGGTGGTGATGTATTCGCGCGCACTGCGGGCGATGTGTTGTTCGTTGGCGAATGAGAGGCGGGTGGGGAGCTCTTCGAGGGGGACCCATGCGACGTCGATTGCTTCGTGGTCGGGGTCGTTGTCGATGCTCAGTTCGCCGCCGGTTGCTGCGAAGAGGTAGTGGTGCACGGTTTTGTGGATGCGCGTGCCGTTGGAGGTGAACCAGTAGGCGATAGTGCCGAGGGAGGCTACGGGGTAGCCAGTGATTCCGGTTTCTTCGCTGATTTCGCGTTGTGCGGCTTCGACGGTGGTTTCGCCGTGTTCGATGTGGCCTTTGGGTAGGCACCATTCGCGTTGTCCGTTGCGGTTGATGCGGGCGATGATGGCTACGGGTAGCTGTTCGGGTCGGTCAAAGTCGATGATGAGCCCGCCTGCGGAGACTTCTTCGGGGGCGGGTACCGCTCGCGCGGGCGCGGTGAAGCGCGTTTTGGGGGCGCGGGGTACGGGAATGCTCATGGTTCTACCTTAACCGATATGTGAGGGTTTGTGTGTCTCGGTTTGGGGTGAGATAGCTGTCTTTGGTGGGGTGTTGTGGGTGTGGGGTGGGCGCGTGGGTGGTTTTTCTGGCACGATTAAAGGATTATGTCGCTGTTTATTGATGTTGTGTCGAAGTACCCGGATGCCGCCGAGCTGGGAGAACTGTACCGTGCGGCGGGTTTTGAGCTGTACTTGGTGGGCGGTATTGTCCGCGACAATCTGCTGGATGATGGCGGCCATTTCACCGATTTTGATTTGACGACGGATGCTACTCCGGAGCAGAGTGAGCAGATTCTGCGTGGGTGGGGTGAGCATACGTGGGATATCGGTAAGGAGTACGGCACGATTAGTGCGCGTAAGAACGGCGTGGTGTATGAGGTGACCACGTACCGTGCTGAGGTGTATGTTTCGGATTCGCGTAAGCCGACGGTTGAATTCGGCACGGATTTGAGCGCTGATTTGGTGCGTCGTGATTTCACGATTAATGCGATGGCGGCGGCTTTGCCCAGTGGTGAGGTTGTTGACTTGTTTGGTGGCGTTGAGGATTTGCGTGCGGGTGTTTTGCGTACTCCGCGCTCGCCGGAGGAGTCTTTTTCTGAGGATCCGCTGCGTATGATGCGTGCGGCTCGTTTTGCTGCGCGTTTTAATCTTGAGGTTGCCCCGGAGGTTTTCGAGGCGATGCGTGAGATGGCTGGCCGTATTGAGATTATTTCGGCTGAGCGTGTGCGTGATGAGCTGGTGAAGCTGATTGAGGCGGATTATCCGCGGGTGGGTTTGAACCTGCTGGTGGATACGGGTCTGGCGGATTATGTGTTGCCGGAGCTTCCTGCGTTGCGTATGGAGATGGATCCTGCGCATCACCATAAGGATGTGTATGCGCATTCGTTGAAGGTGATGGAGCAGGCGATGGAGAAGGAGACGGACGAGGATGGCCCGTGCCCGGCTCCTGATTTTATTCTGCGTTTTGCGGCGTTGATGCACGATATTGGTAAGCCGAAGACTCGTAAGTTTGAGAAGGACGGCTCCGTCTCGTTCCTGCACCACGAGGTGGTGGGCGCGAAGATGGTGAAGAAGCGTATGCGTGCGCTGCGTTTTGATAATGACACGATTAAGGCTGTGGCTCGTCTGGTGGAGCTGCATATGCGGTTCTATGGTTACCGCGAGTCGGGTTGGACTGATTCAGCGGTGCGCCGCTATGTGCGTGATGCGGGCGATCAGTTGGAGCGTCTGCATCGTGTGTCGCGTTCTGATGTGACGACTCGTAATCGTCGCCTGTCGCGCTCGCTGGCTGAGGCGTATGACGATTTGGAGCGTCGTATTGCTGAGTTGGCTGCTCAGGAGGAGCTGGATGCGATCCGCCCCGACCTGGACGGTGGCCAGATTATGCAGATTCTTGGTATTGCGCCGGGCCCTGTGGTGGGTGAGGCCTATAAGTTCTTGTTGAATCTGCGTCTGGATGAGGGTTCGCTTCCTGAGGAGGAGGCGAAGGCTCGTCTTCTGCAGTGGTGGGAGCAGCGTCGGGAGGCGTAGCTTCTGCGGTTTTTGGTACCGCATTGCATGGTTGAGGTCACGCGGTGCGGTACTGTTCTATCTGCTTTTTCTCGTGTATTGTTAAGAAATCTATGCGTGTTCCCCGCCCGGTGTGTTTCACGTGTAGGGCACAATGAATCTCCTGCTATGGAAATCCCATAGCCGTTTAGCCCAAAGGAGGGGTTTAATCATGCGTGCATATGAACTGATGGTTATCCTCAGCCCCGAGGTTGAGGACCGTGCGGTTGAGCCGTCGCTGTCCAAGTTCCTCGAGATCGTGACCAACGAGGGTGGTTCCGTCGACAACGTCGACATCTGGGGCCGTCGTCGCCTGGCATACGAGATCCAGAAGAAGTCTGAGGGTATCTACGCAGTGGTGAACTTCACCTCTACCCCCGAGACCGCAGCTGAGCTCGATCGTGTTCTGAACCTGAACGAGTCCGTCATGCGTACCAAGATCATCCGCCCGGAGGATCAGAAGATCTCCAGCAAGTAGTTGGTCTTTCCGGTCGGCTGACCCCCTAAAAATGTCAGGGGGTTGCGCTGTACTGGATTCAACATACTTGTAACTCTTATCGAGGAGGCATCAAATGGCAGGCGATACCGTTATTACCGTTATTGGTAATCTGACTGGCGATCCGGAGCTTCGTTACACCCCTGCGGGTGCGGCGGTTGCTAATTTCACGATCGCATCGACTCCGCGTACTTTTAACCGCCAGACGAACCAGTGGGAGGATGGGGAGACCCTGTTCCTGCGTGCGTCGGTGTGGCGTGGTTACGCTGAGAATGTTGCAGAGACTCTGAAGAAGGGTACTCAGGTTATCGCGCAGGGCCGTCTGAAGTCTCGCTCGTACGAGACCAAGGAAGGCGAGCGTCGTACTTCGTTTGAGCTTGAGGTCGAGGAGATCGGCCCGACTCTGCGTTTTGCTACTGCTCAGGTGACTCGCGCACAGCGTTCTGCCGGAGGTAATAACTTCGGTGGCGGTGCGCAGGGTGGCTTTGGCGGTGGCGCTGGGTACAACGCTGCTGCTCAGGGCGGTTTCTCCGCTCCTCAGCAGAACAATTTTGCTGCTGCTCAGGGTAATGGTTACTCTGGCCAGTCTGGCTACTCCGCTCCGGCTGCTCCGGCGGCCCCCGCAGCTCCTGCTGCTGATCCGTGGAGTTCTCAGTCTGGTGGTAACTATGACTGGGGTAGCGGCGCCGACGACGAACCTCCGTTCTAAGCCGGTTTCGTTTTCCGAATAGTAATTTATCAATCCATCCCGCGGTTATCCGCCGCGGGCTCCCAACTCTAAGGAGCACCACGATGGCTAAGGCTGAAATCCGTAAGCCCAAACCCAAGCAGAACCCCCTCAAGGCTGCTGACGTCACCGTTATCGACTACAAGGACGTCGCACTTCTGCGCAAGTTCATCTCCGACCGCGGCAAGATCCGCGCTCGCCGCGTGACTGGCGTGACCGTTCAGGAGCAGCGCAAGATCGCTCAGGCTATTAAGAACGCCCGCGAAGTTGCACTGCTGCCCTACTCCGGCGCTGGCCGCTAAAGAGAAGGAGAGACAGTAACATGGCTAAGATCATTCTGACTCAGGAAGTTTCCGGCCTCGGTGCAGCTGGCGATGTTGTCACCGTTAAGGACGGTTACGCACGTAACTACCTGCTGCCCCGCGGCTTCGCCGTGACCTGGACCCAGGGTGGCGAGAAGCAGGTTGAGTCCATCCGTGCCGCTCGTGCGGCTCGTGCTAAGGCTTCTCTGGAAGAGGCTCAGGCAATTGCTGCGGCCCTGGCTGCTAAGCCGGTTGTCGTTGCACACAAGGCTGGCGCTGACGGCCGCCTGTTCGGTACCGTCAAGGCTGAGGCTATTGCTGAGGCTATTGAGGCTGCTGGCATTGGCTCCGTTGACAAGCGCACCATCCACCTGGGTTCCGCTATCAAGCGCACCGGTGAGTACAAGGTGACTGTCCGCCTGCACCCTGACGTTGTTGCTAACGTTGTCCTGGACGTCGTTGCTGCTGCGTAAGTAGGTTTTTAGATATTTGACGCTGGTGCTTTGATGCTGCGGCGTTGAGTGTCGGACGGGGTGTCCCTCTTCGTGAGGGGCACCCCGTTTGTTGTACCCATAGCTGTGCCCGCTCCTGTACATGTTTCACGTGAAACATTATTTTTGGAGCCTGAGAATATGTGTTGTGCTACAGAAGGATTGGTGGTCAGAGCGGTTGCGACTGCGAAGTACACCAATTGACCCCGTAGACTGGTAGACATGGCTCGATCTTTTTCACGTTTATCTTCTAGTGCGCAGCTTCTGTCCACGGGTGTGGTGTTGGAGTGCGTCAATTTGCTGCTGTGCGCTCTAGCGGTTATCCCATTTGCGGACGCGAATGTTGCTACTGCTCTTCTGCTTCTTTTGCTGGTAGTTGGCGGCCTTGCATCCAGTGTTGCGCTGGTGTGCGCGCTGGTGGGTCTGGTGAAGTTCCGTCAGTACCGCGTGACCAATATTTGCTTGGCGGTTATTTCTGTAGTGGCTAACCCGTTGGTGCTGCTGGGTCTGTATATGGCGGCTTATTAGCCCGGTTTAGAGTCCGCAAACTGCACAATATCAAAGCTCTCAGGGTTCTGTTGGTTTTCTCCCAGCTTGTTTCCAGCGAAATTCAATCCTCCCATAAGGTTGGGGGTGTTTACTATAAGTGTTGGTTCGAGAGGACTGCGATGTGAATGTGTGTGTTTCGTGTAGCGGGGTCGCCCGCTAGCGAAAGAAGGATGGCAAGGCAAAAGCGCCTTGCCTTTCTTCTTTTAACGCGACGTGTAGTTTCCGCGTGAAATCCGGGGCGCTACCCCCGATTTTGAAGAAAAATCTATTCCCAGCTTTCTTACAGCTTTAACCTACAGGGAATAAAGGTTTACGCGTAATACTTTATATAGATGGTTCGAGAGGGCCATCAGAAAGTTGGACTTTCCTTGCGGAAGTGGCTCTGATTTTCGTATGTATGTGTGTGTGATGAGACTGGGGTTGGATCGAGAGGTCCAGCTCCAGTTTCTGTTTAATCTCTAGGGTGTGCAGCAAGGGTGGCTGTAGTGGTGTTGCGGCATGCTGTAATAAAGGGCAACCATACTTCTATATAACGTCATATTTCCTTTCTCGGGGTGGCGGGTCTAGAATTGGGAAAGATAAATTTTGCATATTAAATACAAGTATTGAGGAGTTGTCTTCCGTGTCTAAGACCCCTTCCGTTCCCGGTACCGACCGCCCCGCCGAAAAGGCAGCAGGTCACTGGCTGCTGGCTCAGCTGGGCAAGAAGGTTCTGCGCCCCGGCGGCCGCGAGACCACCAACTGGCTGCTGGCTCGTGCTCTGGGCGGCAACATTGACGTCGTGGAGTTTGCGCCGGGCCTGGGTATTACCGCCCTGGAGATTGTGAAGCGTTCCCCCAAGAGCTACACCGGTGTGGATCTTGATCCCAAGGCTGCTGAAATCGTAACCGAGCGTATTGGCGCATCGACTAAGCCGAACTACCGTGTGGTGAACGCTAGCGCCCAGGAGACCGGTCTGCCCTCAGAAAGCTACGACGCCGTGGTGGGCGAGGCGATGCTGACCATGCAGACCGATAAGCACAAGCTGGAGATTATGCGTGAGGCGGCTCGTCTGCTGCGTCCGGGCGGCTACTACGCTATTCACGAGATGTCGCTGGTTCCCGATTATCTGCGCCCCGAGCTGAAGGAAGAGATTCAGAAGGATTTGGCGCGCACTATCCGTGTGAACGCCCGCCCGCTGACTGTTGCCGAGTGGACTGCGCTGGCGGAAGAGGCTGGCTTCGAGGTGCTGGATGTGTACCAGACCGATATGGCTCTGTTGGAGCCGAAGCGTCTGCTGGCTGATGAGGGTCCCGCTGGCGTTGCGAAGATTGCGTTCAACCTGGCGCGTAAGCCGCAGATTCGTGAGCGTGTGCTGGGTATGCGCGGTGTGTTCCGCCGCCACGCGGACCACATTGGCGCTATCGGTCTGATTCTGCGTAAGAAGTAAGACAGAGTCACACCGCAAAGCTTATACAGCGAAACGGAGCCCCAGTATTCCCCTCTATCCGAGGGAATACTGGGGCTCCGTTTTACACTGAGGTGTATGAGCCGCGGTGTATGAGCCGCAGAATCGGCTCAGTCACGTGTGCGCCTGCCGGAGTTTGTTATGAGCCGTATTCTTTTCTCTCCCGAAAGCTTCAATATGGGTGAAACCACGCGCTGTATTGAGATAGCGCGTGTGGCTCGGGAGCGAGGTCATACGGTCTTGTTCCACGTGTATTCCCCTAAGTATTTGGGGCTACTGGAAAGCGCCGGGCTTCCTGTGCATCTTCGTGAGCCAATCATGAGCGATGCTGAGGCGGAGCAGATTATGGCGTTGGATCAGGGCAGGGGAGTGCGGCATCCTTTCACGACCGATATGGTGCGTCGGCGGGTCGCCGCTGAGCTTGAGGCTATTCGTGACTTTAGCGCGGATGCTGTGGTGATTGGTTCTAATCTGACGATGCTGCTGTCTGCGCGTATTGCGGGCGTCCCTATTTTCTATGCGCGCCCGTATGCTTACTCGTCGACGTATTTTTCGAAGAAGCCTGTAGGTGGCGAGCTTGCGGCACCGGGGTGGTTGCGTGCGGTGGCGCGGGTGTTGTCGTATAAGCCGGCTTCTTTTACTCGTGTGGCACGTGAGCATGGGCTGAGGCTTCCTCGCCGTACTGTTGATATGCTCAGTGCCGACGTGAATCTTATCTGTTCTCTGTTTACGCAGCTGCGCGGGGATTCTTTGGTAGAGCCTGATGTTGGTGTGGGGCCTATTTATTACCGTGCGCCCGGTGAACTGCCGCAGATTGTTCGCGAGCGCAGGGAGCGGCCACTGATTTACGTGGGAATGGGCTCATCCGGCTCCGCAGATATTTTGGTGCAGGTGCTGCAACAGTTGTCAGCCGCTCCGGTGGATGTGCTGGTTGGCGGCGGGGTGCAGCTCTCGGATACCCACCTGCTGGGCAGCAATATCCATTTCGCCGGGACTGTTCCGGCGCATCTGCTCACCGGTCATATTGATGCCTCGATAACCCACGGCGGTGAGGGGACAGTACAGACGGCGTGCCTGGCGGGTGTGCCCTTTGCCGGTATTGCGATGCAGGCGGAGCAAAGCTGGAATATTGAGGAGTGCGTGCGCTACGGTAACGCCCTGCGTTTCACGAAGAATGATGTGCGCCGCGGCAATATGCGCGATATTCTGGACCGTCTGCTCAGCGATGAGGGCATGCGCGCTAGGGCGCGGCAGCTGGGTGAGGCAATGCGCACCATGGATGGGGCGGCGCTCGCCGTTGAGAAGATTGAGGATTATCTGCGCGCTGCCCATTAGGCGTGTATATGTTTCGCGTGTGCCTTCGTGAGAAACTAGCATAGGAGTTCTACAGAAATTGTTTCTGGAACGTCGTAGATACCGGATTGAAACGCGAGGATAAGCATGTCTGAAACTGCCATTGATTATGGTTCCCGCACTATGCCTCATGATGATGTGGCTGAGCAGTCGGTGCTCGGTGGCATGCTGCTGTCGAAGGACGCTATTGCCGATGTGGTTGAGAGCCTGCGTGCGTCTGATTTCTATAAGCCGGCGCACGAGACGATTTATGAGGCGATTCTTTCTCTTTACGGTCACGGTAGCCCTGCGGATGCGATTACGGTTGCTGATGAGCTGAAGAAGCGCGGCGAGCTGACTCGTGTGGGTGGCGCGTCCTATATTCATACGCTGATTGCGTCGGTTCCGACTGCTGCTAACGCTCAATATTACGCTGAGATTGTTAAGGAACACGCGATTATGCGCCGCCTGATTGAGGCGGGTACGAAGATTGCTCAGCTGGGTTACGCCAATGAGACTGAGGTCGATACTTTGGTCGATCAGGCGCAGGCTGAGATTTATGCGGTGACTGATGGTAACGCGAAGGAAGATTATGTGTCTTTCTCTGAGGCGTTGGAGGAGACCATCAATGAGATTGATGCGAACTCGAACCGCCCCGATGGCGTGTACGGTGTGCCGACTGACTTTATCGAGTTTGATGAGCTAACCGGTGGTCTGCACGGTGGCCAGATGATTGTTATTGCAGCTCGTCCGGGTGTGGGTAAGTCAACTCTGGCTCTTGATATTGCTCGTTCGGCGGCTATTCATCATCAGATGACGACTGTGTTTTTCTCGCTGGAGATGAGTCGTACTGAGTTGGCGATGCGTATTCTCTCTGCGGAGGGCAAGATTTCGATGGGTCGTCTGAAGAAGGGTGACCTGGATACTGAGGGCTGGACGAACCTGGCGACTCTGCAGGGGCGTATTGATTCTGCTCCTCTCTTTATTGATGATTCGCCGAATATGACTCTGATGGAGATTCGTGCGAAGTGCCGTCGTCTCAAGCAGCGTAATGATTTGAAGCTTGTGGTGCTGGACTACCTGCAGCTGATGAGTTCGGGTAAGAAGGTTGAGTCGCGTCAGCAGGAGGTTTCGGAGTTCTCTCGTAGCCTGAAGCTGTTGGCTAAGGAGCTGGATGTTCCGGTGATTGCGCTGTCTCAGCTGAACCGTGGTTCGGAGCAGCGTACTGATAAGCGTCCGATGGTTTCGGATCTGCGTGAGTCGGGTTCTATTGAGCAGGATGCGGATATGGTGATTCTGCTGCATCGTGAGGATATGTATAACCCGGATAGTGAACGCGTGGGTGAGGCGGACATGATTATTGCGAAGCACCGTGGTGGTCCAACTCGTACTATCCCGTTGGCGTTTAGCGGTAAGTACTCGCGCTTCAACAATATGGCGAATGAGGCGCCTCCCCAGTACTAACCCCGTACTCAACTAACTCAGTACTAAGCTTTCAGCACTCTGTAGCTGTACCCCTCTTCTTCTGTTCCTTGCCGGATGGAAGGGGAGGGGCTTTTTCGTATCTATAGGTATGGGCGCCCAGGCGCATGGTCAGGAATCATGCAGGGTTAGGAATCAAGCGCAGGGCATGGGAATAAGGGGCCGCAGAGGGGCTCTAGAGGGCATTCTGTGAGGGTTTGAGTGGTTTCTTCTGCGTTTATAAGGTTTTTTGGAAGTTTTTTAAAGATTTTTTAGCACCCATAAAACACTCTGACTAGGCGCTTTGGTGTCTGTGAGGGTGTTTGAGACCCTTTCAAGGCCCCACTTGTGGTCTACTTCACCC
>NZ_KV808405.1:0-202 GCF_001812285.1 Rothia sp. HMSC065B04 | reverse complement strand
ACGGGGGCGTGGCGCAATTGGTAGCGCATCTGCTTTGCAAGCAGAGGGTTAGGGGTTCGAGTCCCCTCGCCTCCACTTTCCGGTGATTATAGCAAGAGGGAAACGCCTGGTTCCATTCCGAACCCAGAAGCTAAGACTCTTCGCGCCGATGGTACTGCACTTTTGTGGGTGTGGGAGAGTAGGTCATCGCCGGTTTATTTTT
>NZ_KV808404.1:0-211 GCF_001812285.1 Rothia sp. HMSC065B04 | reverse complement strand
CAGGAGCCTCAGCAACCGGAGCGGGAGCTGCGGGAGCCTCAGCAGCTGCGGGAGCAGCCGGAGCAGCGGCGCCGGAACCGTCGCCAATGATAGCCAGAGCAGCGCCGACCTCGACGTCCTCGTCCTCCGGGACGAGAATCTGCTCGACAACGCCTGCTACGGGGGAGGGAACCTCGGTGTCAACCTTGTCGGTGGAAACCTCAACCAGGGG
>NZ_KV808403.1:0-240 GCF_001812285.1 Rothia sp. HMSC065B04 | reverse complement strand
TAGAAAGGCAGAAGCGCCAAATCGTATGGAGTGCCAGCATAAACATCCGGTAGCTCGCCATTAGCTACCTTCTCACGATACAAGCTGGTTACTTCGCTGTAGTTGAAGGGGAATTCCTTAGCTTCGTTCCTACGCTTAATCTCTGCCAGACACCACTCATATTCGGCACCGGGGCGCGCAGCCGGAGCATTAAAAAAACGCCCTTTCAACTCAGCACGCATCCACCCCTCCGGAGTATTT
>NZ_KV808402.1:0-206 GCF_001812285.1 Rothia sp. HMSC065B04 | reverse complement strand
ATAACTTCGTACTCCATGCCCGCAGGTATGCCGTTGGAAGACACATCCAAGTCAGCGCTGAAAGTCCCGTCTGGGGCAGGCGCCGGAACGTCAAAGCGCGGCCCCTGGTATGTTGGCTCCTGGTAAGGGCCCACATAGGTAGAGGAACCCTTGGGCGCAATAATGAGGCTACGCAGCTCATGGTGTGCCAAGAATTCGGGAGTGAA
>NZ_KV808401.1:0-434 GCF_001812285.1 Rothia sp. HMSC065B04 | reverse complement strand
GGTTTGGTGAGTCAAGACTACGGCCGTTATGAACTGACTGTGCGTGAAAATCTTCTTCTGGGTTTGCCGCAGGAGGCTGTTGAGCGTCTTGGTGATGCTGATTTGTGGTCGGCTTTGTCGGTGGCTTGTGCTGATGATTTTGTGCGTGGTCTTGAGGGTGGTTTGGATGCTCAGTTGGGTGAGTCGTTTGGTGGTGTTGGTCTTTCGGGTGGTCAGTGGCAGCGTTTGGCGTTGGCGCGTGTGGTTCTTCGGGATGCGCCGGTGTGGGTGTTGGATGAGCCGACCAGTGCTGTGGATGCTGAGACTGAGGAGGAGATTTTTGCTCGGTTGAAGGTGGCTGCTGTGGGGCGTTTGGTGGTGTTGGTGTCTCATCGTGCGTGGACGTTGCGTGGTGTTGATTCTGTGGTGGTGTTGGATGGTGGGTGTGTGGTGGA
>NZ_KV808400.1:0-1847 GCF_001812285.1 Rothia sp. HMSC065B04 | reverse complement strand
GCCGTTGAAGCTGCGGTGTAAACCAGTGGTGGAGGCTATGCGAGTGAGAATGCAGGCATGAGTAGCGAAAGATGAGTGAGAAACTCATCCGCCGGATGATCAAGGGTTCCAGGGTCAAGTTAATCTGCCCTGGGTTAGTCGGGGCCTAAGGCGAGGCCGACAGGCGTAGTCGATGGATAACGGGTTGATATTCCCGTACCGGTGAAAAACCGCCCATACTGATATTGTGATGCTAACCATGCGAAGCATGATGTGCAGGCTTTTGTTTGTGTGTTGTGTGGGTTGTGGGACCCGATCTTTGGAGGTAAACGTATTAACAGGTGTGACGCAGGAAGGTAGCCAAGCCACGCGATGGTTGTCGTGGTCTAAGCGTGTAGGGTTGTCGGTTGTTAAATGCGCCGGCTGTGTGCCTGAGACGTGATGGGACCCCGTTTTTGGGGGATTTGGTGATCCTATGCTGCCGAGAAAAGCATCGGCGTGAGGTTTTAGCCGCCCGTACCCTAAACCGACACAGGTGATCAGGTAGAGAATACTAAGGCGATCGAGAGAATCATGGTTAAGGAACTCGGCAAAATGCCCCCGTAACTTCGGGAGAAGGGGGACCTTGAGCGTGATGGGCACTTGCTGCCTGGAGCGTGTATGGGTCGCAGAGACCAGGGGGAAGCGACTGTTTATCAAAAACACAGGTCCGTGCGAAGTCGTAAGACGATGTATACGGACTGACTCCTGCCCGGTGCTGGAAGGTTAAGAGGATTGGTTAGCTCTTTTGGGCGAAGCTGAGAATTTAAGCCCCAGTAAACGGCGGTGGTAACTATAACCATCCTAAGGTAGCGAAATTCCTTGTCGGGTAAGTTCCGACCTGCACGAATGGAGTAACGACTTCCCTACTGTCTCAACCATGAACTCGGCGAAATTGCAGTACGAGTAAAGATGCTCGTTTCGCGCAGCAGGACGGAAAGACCCCGTGACCTTTACTATAGTTTGGTATTGGTGTTTGGTTTGGCTTGTGTAGGATAGGTGGGAGACTGTGAAGCATGGACGCTAGTTTGTGTGGAGTCGTTGTTGAAATACCACTCTGGTCAATCTGGATGTCTAACTTCGGGCCATGATCTGGTTCAGGGACAGTGCCTGATGGGTAGTTTAACTGGGGCGGTTGCCTCCTAAAGTGTAACGGAGGCGCCCAAAGGTTCCCTCAGCCTGGTTGGCAATCAGGTGTTGAGTGTAAGTGCACAAGGGAGCTTGACTGTGAGACTGGCAGGTCGAGCAGGGACGAAAGTCGGGACTAGTGATCCGGCGGTACGTTGTGGAACGGCCGTCGCTCAACGGATAAAAGGTACCTCGGGGATAACAGGCTGATCTTGCCCAAGAGTCCATATCGACGGCATGGTTTGGCACCTCGATGTCGGCTCGTCGCATCCTGGGGCTGGAGTCGGTCCCAAGGGTTGGGCTGTTCGCCCATTAAAGCGGTACGCGAGCTGGGTTCAGAACGTCGTGAGACAGTTCGGTCCCTATCCGCTGCGCGCGTTGGAAATTTGAGAAAGGCTGTCCTTAGTACGAGAGGACCGGGACGGACGAACCTCTGGTATGTCAGTTGTACCGCCAGGTGCATGGCTGATTGGCTACGTTCGGGAGGGATAACCGCTGAAAGCATCTAAGCGGGAAGCCTGTTTCGAGATGAGATTTCCTGGCACTTTGGTGTGTGAGGCTCCTTATAGATGATGAGGTTGATAGGCCGGGTATGGAAGCGGGGACTGAAGACTCGTGGAGTTGACTGGTACTAATAGGCCGAAGGCTTACTTTTCAAGATGTGTTTTGTTGTTTGCGTTCACTGTATGGTTTTTGGATAA
>NZ_KV808399.1:0-1423 GCF_001812285.1 Rothia sp. HMSC065B04 | reverse complement strand
CTGTGGTGGTGTTGGATGGTGGGTGTGTGGTGGAACAAGGAACCTACCGGGAGCTACTGAAGGCAGAGGGAAAGTTTATGGAAATTTTCAAAAATCAGATCTCTGAAGATTCTGCAGGGCGCAAAACTTCCGCTGAAAGGGACTATAAAGATGCGTAAGATTATGGCTAATACTGTTTGGTCCGTGGTTTATGCTTTCAAAAATCACCCCGTATGGACCGTTTCCTATCTAGTGTCTGTTGTGTGCCTATCACTATTCCCTGCTCTGCAGATGGAGGCTGTCACTAGACTTGTTGAGCATTTGGGTCAGAGCCAGGATGAAGTGCTTCCGCTAGCTCTGGGGGTTAGTTTTGTGCTGGCAGGATACATTGCCCTGGGACAAGCATCAGACTCTCTGCGTATGATTCTAAATTCTCGAATGTCAAGTACAGGTATTCAGAATGTATCTTCTCGTTTGGCGACTTGTTCTTCTCAGGAAATCGCGAGTGGTGATTATGCTCGCTCATCAAGGGCAGCTCATGATGCTGTGACAGGGGGGAGCCTGGGGTCTCAAGTTTCCACTATGGGTGCTCTGATATTCATCATTTTTTCGACGGGAGCCCTTAGTTATTCCGTAGGAAAGATCAATGTATATGCTTCACTCTGCATGCTTGCAGGCATGATTCCTGTTGCCTTGATGTCACATCTCTATTCGAGTAAAAATGCTGAGGCAATGGAAAAAATATATTCATATAGCTACAACGCGTGGCATAGCACTAACCAGATTGCACAAATAACTACTGCTCGTGAGCTTGCAATTCTTAATGCTCGTTCATTCTTTGCGCATCGCGCTAATCAAGAACGGAAAAAATCCGGTGAGGAGGAAATTGGCCTAGCTCGTTACATCCTCAGAATATATACAATTGTTGGTTTTATAAGCGCTGCGCTGCTAGCTTTAGCCCTTATTCTTCTAGCGGCCTCGTTTCCGGCTCCCGGTGTTCTTGCTGGAGCTGTTATAGGTATTACCTCGGCTATAGTCTCGCTTGGCTCGATGGGAAGCGACCTTAGCTCGATGGCGGCGGGGTCAAACGCAATTGATATATATCGAAAGTTTATTTCTAGCGCACAGCCCGGGCAGAAAAATCCGGTTGCCGATACCTACCCCGAAATCTCCAGCGTTTCCATTAGGAATCTTGCTATCCAGTATCCAAAAGCTGATTCTTTAGCTCTTAAAAACATCAATCTCACTTTTGGTCCCGGGCAGATGATTGGTATTGTCGGGCCCAGCGGATCGGGAAAGACAACCCTAGTAAATGCACTCATGGGCATGCTTAAGCCCTCCAAAGGAGACATCCTCATTGGAGGTAAGTCGGTACAGGACATATCACCTGATGACTTGTTGGCAAATGTGGGTTTGGTGAGTCAAGACTACGGCCGTTATGAAC
>NZ_KV808398.1:0-3452 GCF_001812285.1 Rothia sp. HMSC065B04 | reverse complement strand
TCATTGCCACAACTTCGGCGGTGTACTTGAGCCCCGCTACATTATCGGCGCAGAATCACTTGACCAGTGAGCTGTTACGCACTCTTTCAAGGATGGCTGCTTCTAAGCCAACCTCCTGGTTGTCTAAGCAACTCCACATCCTTTCCCACTTAGCACACGCTTAGGGGCCTTAGTTGGTGGTCTGGGCTGTTTCCCTCTCGACAATGAAGCTTATCCCCCACTGTCTCACTGCTACGCTCTCACTTACCGGCATTCGGAGTTTAGCTGACGTCAGTAACCCGTGAAGGCCCATCGGCCATCCAGTAGCTCTACCTCCGGCAAGAAACACGTAACGCTGCACCTAAATGCATTTCGGGGAGAACCAGCTATCACAGAGTTTGATTGGCCTTTCACCCCTATCCACAGCTCATCCCCTCCATTTTCAACTGAAGTGGGTTCGGTCCTCCACGACGTCTTACCGTCGCTTCAACCTGGCCATGGATAGATCACTCCGCTTCGGGTCTAGGTCATGCCACTCAAACGCCCTATTCAGACTCGCTTTCGCTACGGATACCCCACACGGGTTAACCTCGCGACATAACACTAACTCGCAGGCTCATTCTTCAAAAGGCACGCTGTCACCCCAAAAGGCTCCAACGGCTTGTAAGCACACGGTTTCAGGTACTATTTCACTCCCCTCCCGGGGTACTTTTCACCATTCCCTCACGGTACTGATTCACTATCGGTCATTAAGAAGTATTTAGACTTACCAGGTGGTCCTGGCAGATTCACACGAGATTCCACGAGCCCCGTGCTACTCGGGTGGCCACACCACGGACAGAACAATTTCGATTACGGGACTCTCACCCTCTACGGCCGACCATTCCAAGTCGTTCACCTACCATCCTGAACATCATGCCGGCAGCCAGTTAGAACTGCCACTGTGACTCCCACAACCCCCATGATGCAACGCCTAACCGCTATCACACACCACAGGTTTAGTCTCTTCCGCTTTCGCTCGCCACTACTCACAGAATCATTACTTTATTTTCTCTTCCTGCGGGTACTGAGATGTTTCACTTCCCCGCGTTCCCCCCAACCAGCCTATACATTCAGCTGGCGGTAACTCACCATGAAGATGAGCCAGGTTTCCCCATTCGGAAATCCTCGGATCACAGCCCAGTTATCGGCTCCCCGAGGCTTATCGCAGATTCACACGTCCTTCATCGGCTCTTAATGCCAAGGCATCCACCGTGTGCCCTTAATAACTTACACACAATCAAGAAAAATAAGAATCTAAAATCAACAATCAAACCAACACCAAAGCATTGATTCAACGCAAATTCCAGAAGATGCTCGCGTCCACTATATAGTTCTCAAACAACAACCCACAACACAACAACAACACAACCACAACAGCTGCATCATCACCATGCCAGGCAAACAAAGGAACAACACATGCGTGTTACCCCAAAACCCAACAATGCGCCTCATCCAACCCAAAACCAACATTCCACCCATGAGCAAAACCACCCACCCGACACTCGCGGGTAGCATGGCCAACTAAATGTGCTCCTTAGAAAGGAGGTGATCCAGCCGCACCTTCCGGTACGGCTACCTTGTTACGACTTAGTCCCAATCGCCAATCCCACCTTAGACGGCTCCCTCCCAAAAGGGTTAGGCCACCGGCTTTGGGTGTTACCAACTTTCGTGACTTGACGGGCGGTGTGTACAAGGCCCGGGAACGTATTCACCGCAGCGTTGCTGATCTGCGATTACTAGCGACTCCGACTTCATGGGGTCGAGTTGCAGACCCCAATCCGAACTGAGACCGGCTTTTAGGGATTAGCTCCACCTCACAGTATCGCAACCCTCTGTACCGGCCATTGTAGCATGCGTGAAGCCCAAGACATAAGGGGCATGATGATTTGACGTCATCCCCACCTTCCTCCGAGTTGACCCCGGCAGTCTCCTATGAGTCCCCACCATAACGTGCTGGCAACATAGAACGAGGGTTGCGCTCGTTGCGGGACTTAACCCAACATCTCACGACACGAGCTGACGACAACCATGCACCACCTGTATACCAGCCCCGAAGGGAAACACCATCTCTGATGCGGTCCAGTATATGTCAAGCCTTGGTAAGGTTCTTCGCGTTGCATCGAATTAATCCGCATGCTCCGCCGCTTGTGCGGGCCCCCGTCAATTTCTTTGAGTTTTAGCCTTGCGGCCGTACTCCCCAGGCGGGGCACTTAATGCGTTAGCTACGGCGCGGAAAACGTGGAATGTCCCCCACACCTAGTGCCCAACGTTTACGGCATGGACTACCAGGGTATCTAATCCTGTTCGCTCCCCATGCTTTCGCTTCTCAGCGTCAGTTACAGCCCAGAGACCTGCCTTCGCCATCGGTGTTCCTCCTGATATCTGCGCATTCCACCGCTACACCAGGAATTCCAGTCTCCCCTACTGCACTCTAGTCTGCCCGTACCCACTGCAATACACGGAGTTAAGCCCCGGCCTTTCACAGCAGACGCGACAAACCGCCTACAAGCTCTTTACGCCCAATAATTCCGGACAACGCTCGCGCCCTACGTATTACCGCGGCTGCTGGCACGTAGTTAGCCGGCGCTTTCTCTGCAGGTACCGTCAATCTCTCTTCTTCCCTGCTAACAGAGGTTTACAACCCGAAGGCCGTCATCCCTCACGCGGCGTCGCTGCATCAGGCTTGCGCCCATTGTGCAATATTCCCCACTGCTGCCTCCCGTAGGAGTCTGGGCCGTGTCTCAGTCCCAGTGTGGCCGGTCACCCTCTCAGGCCGGCTACCCGTCGTCGCCTTGGTGAGCCATTACCTCACCAACAAGCTGATAGGCCGTGAGCCCATCTATAACCACTACATAACGCTTTCCACCAACACCCCATGCGGAGATTGGTCGTATCCGGTATTAGACCCAGTTTCCCAGGCTTATCCCAGAGTTAAAGGTAGGTTACTCACGTATTACTCACCCGTTCGCCACTAATCCACCTAGCAAGCTAGGCTTCATCGTTCGACTTGCATGTGTTAAGCACGCCGCCAGCGTTCGTCCTGAGCCAGAATCAAACTCTCCGTTGAAAAAATAGAAAAGCTTGATAATCTGATCTCAAACAGCGAATCACACACGGGGGTGCGTGACTCAAGCTGACTAAATTTGAAACCATTTGATGATTATCAAATATAAATAAATATTTGGTATTAGTTTCAGTTTCCATCACCATTCGGTGATTTTATTGAACAAAGCACACTATTGAGTTCTCAAGCAACACACCGATTCAACACCTCAACTTACTCTTTCGAGAAGTCTTACCGTTGAACGGTCATTCATGTTATTTCGTTATCACCGCGTTCCCGCGGCAACTCAATCAACTATACCAGCGTTTTGTATGTCATGCAAATCCGTTTTCCGTGATTCGCACCACAAAGTTTCTTTCCTAAACTC